>NZ_CP114584.1:325000-2390000 GCF_027286365.1 Salinivibrio proteolyticus
GGGTTGTTAGCTCAGTTGGTAGAGCAGTTGACTTTTAATCAATTGGTCACAGGTTCGAATCCTGTACAACCCACCACTATATTGTGGGCGATTAGCTCAGTTGGGAGAGCACCTCCCTTACAAGGAGGGGGTCACTGGTTCGAGCCCGGTATCGCCCACCACGCTTTAAAGGTTTTTGCTTAAGAATCTTTAGAACGTGGTTTAGCAATAAACGACATGCTCTTTAACAATCTGGAAAGCTGACAAGTCATTCTTAAAGAATGACAGTAAAGTTCTCAATCAGTGACAGAAATGTCACTCACACAATCAAGTGTGCTTGGGCTTTGTCTTAGTGATAAGCAAAGTCTCTATTTTGAGTCCGGCAAAAACAAAACCTTAGTTGTTTTCATACAAGACCTTTTGGGGTTGTATGGTTAAGTGACTAAGCGTAGACGGTGGATGCCTTGGCAGTCAGAGGCGATGAAGGACGTATTAACTTGCGATAAGCCCAGATAAGGCAGTAAAAGCCATTTGAGTCTGGGATTTCCGAATGGGGAAACCCACCTGCATAAGCAGGTATCTTAGCGTGAATACATAGCGCTAAGAGGCGAACTCGGGGAACTGAAACATCTAAGTACCCGAAGGAAAAGAAATCAATTGAGATTCCGGCAGTAGCGGCGAGCGAACCCGGAGCAGCCCTTAAGCGGCTTAGGCGTTAGGTGAACAGGTTGGAAAACCTGGCAATAAAGGGTGATAGCCCCGTAACCGACAGCGCCTTAGTCGTGAAAACGAGTAGGACGGGACACGTGATATCTTGTCTGAACATGGGGGGACCATCCTCCAAGGCTAAATACTCCTGACTGACCGATAGTGAACCAGTACCGTGAGGGAAAGGCGAAAAGAACCCCTGTGAGGGGAGTGAAATAGAACCTGAAACCGTCTACGTACAAGCAGTGGGAGCCTCCCTTGTGGGGTGACCGCGTACCTTTTGTATAATGGGTCAGCGACTTAATGTTAGTAGCAAGGTTAACCGCATAGGGGAGCCGTAGGGAAACCGAGTCTTAACTGGGCGTGTAGTTGCTAGCATTAGACCCGAAACCGAGTGATCTAGCCATGGGCAGGTTGAAGGTTGAGTAACATCAACTGGAGGACCGAACTCACTAACGTTGAAAAGTTAGGAGATGACCTGTGGCTAGGGGTGAAAGGCCAATCAAACTCGGAGATAGCTGGTTCTCCCCGAAAGCTATTTAGGTAGCGCCTCGGACGAATACTACTGGGGGTAGAGCACTGTTAAGGCTAGGGGGTCATCCCGACTTACCAACCCTTTGCAAACTCCGAATACCAGTAAGTACTATCCGGGAGACACACGGCGGGTGCTAACGTCCGTCGTGGAGAGGGAAACAACCCAGACCGCCAGCTAAGGTCCCAAAGTTATCGCTAAGTGGGAAACGATGTGGGAAGGCTCAGACAGCCAGGATGTTGGCTTAGAAGCAGCCATCATTTAAAGAAAGCGTAATAGCTCACTGGTCGAGTCGGCCTGCGCGGAAGATGTAACGGGGCTAAGCGATACACCGAAGCTGCGGCAATGTCCTTATGGATATTGGGTAGGGGAGCGTTGTGTAAGCTGTTGAAGGTGTGCTGAGAGGCATGCTGGAGGTATCACAAGTGCGAATGCTGACATGAGTAACGATAAAGGGGGTGAAAAACCTCCTCGCCGGAAGACCAAGGGTTCCTGTCCAACGTTAATCGGGGCAGGGTAAGTCGGCCCCTAAGGCGAGGCCGAAAGGCGTAGTCGATGGGAAACGGGTTAATATTCCCGTACTGCTGCTTACTGCGATGGGGGGACGGAGAAGGCTAGGTGGGCCTGGCGATGGTAGTCCAGGTTCAAGTGCGTAGGCTGATTTCTTAGGCAAATCCGGGAAATCAAGGCCGAGACACGATGTCGAGCCACCAAGGTGGTGAAGTCATTGATGCCATGCTTCCGGGAAAAGCCTCTAAGCTTCAGGTAAGTAGCAACCGTACTCCAAACCGACACAGGTGGTCGGGTAGAGAATACCAAGGCGCTTGAGAGAACTCGGGTGAAGGAACTAGGCAAAATGGTACCGTAACTTCGGGAGAAGGTACGCTGCCCGCGGTGAAGTCCCTTGCGGATGGAGCTATGGGCAGTCGCAGATACCAGGTGGCTGCAACTGTTTATTAAAAACACAGCACTGTGCAAAATCGAAAGATGACGTATACGGTGTGACGCCTGCCCGGTGCCGGAAGGTTAATTGATGTGGTTATCGCAAGAGAAGCCATTGATCGAAGCCCCGGTAAACGGCGGCCGTAACTATAACGGTCCTAAGGTAGCGAAATTCCTTGTCGGGTAAGTTCCGACCTGCACGAATGGCGTAATGATGGCCACGCTGTCTCCACCCGAGACTCAGTGAAATTGAAATCGCAGTGAAGATGCTGTGTACCCGCGGCTAGACGGAAAGACCCCGTGAACCTTTACTACAGCTTGGCACTGAACATTGAGCCTACATGTGTAGGATAGGTGGGAGGCTTTGAAGCGGCGACGCCAGTTGCTGTGGAGCCATCCTTGAAATACCACCCTTGTATGTTTGATGTTCTAACTTAGCCCCGTTATCCGGGGTGAGGACAGTGCCTGGTGGGTAGTTTGACTGGGGCGGTCTCCTCCCAAAGAGTAACGGAGGAGCACGAAGGTGGGCTAATCACGGTCGGACATCGTGAGGTTAGTGCAATGGCATAAGCCCGCTTAACTGCGAGAGTGACGGCTCGAGCAGGTACGAAAGTAGGTCATAGTGATCCGGTGGTTCTGAATGGAAGGGCCATCGCTCAACGGATAAAAGGTACTCCGGGGATAACAGGCTGATACCGCCCAAGAGTTCATATCGACGGCGGTGTTTGGCACCTCGATGTCGGCTCATCACATCCTGGGGCTGAAGTCGGTCCCAAGGGTATGGCTGTTCGCCATTTAAAGTGGTACGCGAGCTGGGTTTAGAACGTCGTGAGACAGTTCGGTCCCTATCTGCCGTGGGCGTTGGATGATTGAGGGGAGCTGCTCCTAGTACGAGAGGACCGGAGTGGACGAACCGCTGGTGTTCGGGTTGTGTCGCCAGACGCATTGCCCGGTAGCTAAGTTCGGCACAGATAAGCGCTGAAAGCATCTAAGCGCGAAGCTGGCCCCGAGATGAGTCATCCCTAGAGCTTCGAGCTCTCTAAAGGGTTGTCGTAGACGACGACGTTGATAGGCAGGGTGTGTAAGCGCTGTGAGGCGTTGAGCTAACCTGTACTAATTGCCCGTGAGGCTTAACCATACAACACCCAAGAGGTTTTGGGTTGGACTTGAAATAAGCCAGTTGATTGTGGCGAGAACGAACAGCTTTCTAGATTAGGTGTTTTGACTGAAAAGTGAAGACACACCAAATTTTGCTTGGCGACCATAGCGCTTTGGACCCACCTGATTCCATGCCGAACTCAGTAGTGAAACGAAGCAGCGCCGATGGTAGTGTGGGGTCTCCCCATGTGAGAGTAGGACATCGCCAGGCTTGCTTTCTTGTTTTCAGATTTTTGAAAAAATCTGAAGGCAAAAACGAATTTAATCATCAAAGCAGATATGTGTAAGACTTTGATGAAGTGTTTTCGCTGATATAGCTCAGTTGGTAGAGCGCACCCTTGGTAAGGGTGAGGTCGGCAGTTCAAATCTGCCTATCAGCACCAGTATTTTCTTGGCGGCCATAGCGTAACGGCACCACCTGAACCCATGCCGAACTCAGAAGTGAAACGTTGCTGCGCCGATGGTAGTGTGGGGTCTCCCCATGTGAGAGTAGGTCACTGCCAAGAGTTATTTTTAAGCCCTCCGCATTCGCGGAGGGCTTTTTCGTTTTTACGTATTGTCCTTCCATACCGATTCCTTTCTATCCTCAATAGAGTATTGTTTTATCCTGCGTGATTATTGCTTGAGCTCCATAATGGGCTGCGTTATGTTATTAGATATCTGGACGTCTAAACATCTCTAGGAGGCAGTGATGCCGATTAAAATTCCGGACCAACTTCCCGCGACCAATATTCTGCGGCGTGAAAATATCTTTGTGATGACAGAAACGCGTGCGGTAAGCCAAAACATCCGTCCGCTGAAAGTCCTGCTTCTAAACCTGATGCCAAAGAAAATCGAGACAGAAACGCAATTTATGCGCCTGCTCTCTAATAGCCCTTTGCAAGTGGATGTTGAGCTTTTACGGATAGACAATCGACCAAGCAAGAACACGCCGACTGAACATCTTGATACCTTCTATCGCCAGTTTGAGGCTGTGCGGGGGCGTAACTTTGATGGTTTGATTGTGACAGGCGCGCCTCTCGGCTTAGTGCAATTTGAGGACGTGATTTACTGGGAGCATTTACAGGATGTGATGAATTGGGCACACCAACATGTCACCTCCACACTCTATATCTGTTGGGCAGCGCAAGCAGGATTAAAGCTACTTTACGATTTGCCTAAGAAAACACGCAAAGAAAAGCTATCAGGTGTTTATCGCCATCAGGTAAATAGGGAGTTATCTAAGCATCCGCTATTACGCGGCTTTGATGATAGCTTCTTAGCGCCTCATTCACGTTATGCAGACTTTTCTCCCCATTATTTGGATGAACATACCGATCTGGATATCTTAGCCACCTCTAATGAGGCGGGTACGTATCTGGCCGCGACCAAAGATAAGCGCAATGTGTTTGTCACTGGGCATCCTGAGTATGATGCGCATACCTTGCATGATGAGTATCACCGTGATTTAGAGGAGGGGATGGAGCCGGTGATCCCCATTAACTATTACCCGGATGACGATCCTTCTCAGCCACCGTATGTGAGCTGGCGCAGTCACGGGCATCTGCTGTTTGCGAATTGGCTGAACTATTGTGTCTATCAGCAAACCCCCTTCGATTTGGATACATTTTCAGCGTCTAACTTTACGCTTGATGAATAAAAAAGGCGCCATCTGGCGCCTTTATGATAGACAAAGGAGCGGAGTTCATTGAAGGCGCTTGTCCATCTCGTCTTGAACTGCGTTTGCTTTATCAACCATGCCGGTCATGGTTGAGCCTTGTACCAAAATAGAAAACACCACCACCGCGTAAGTCATCACCAAAATCAGCTCTCTGACATCGATTTGTTTTTCTGGGACCACAATAATGCCAGCTGGTACCGCCATGGCCATGGCCAAGGCGAGGCCTCCACGCAATCCTCCCCATGTGAGAATGCGCACAGCCCACGGGTTATATTCGCGAAAGCATCGGAAACCGAGATAGCAGGCTTTGACACTCAAATAGCGAGCCGCTAGCACTAAAGGCACGACACAACCCATTACAATCCAGTCCTCTTCATGAAAGGTGATTTGCAACAAGCTTAAGCCGATGAGCAAGAACAGTAAGCTGTTAAGAAATTCATCGACCAGTTCCCAGAAATGGTCGAGGTGATCTTCACTTTCTTTGGAAAAGCCAATAAAGCGGGTCCAGTTACCGATCATGATCCCGGAGACGACCATTGCCAGTGGTCCGGAAACATGCAGCATATCGGCGAGCACATAGCCAGCACTGGGAATGGCTAAAGTGAGCAACAGCTCCATGGAGTGATCGTTAGTGGCACAAATCAAACGGTGAAAGGCATAGCCTAAAACTAGGCCGTAACATATGCCGCCAATCGCTTCTTGCGCAAACAGCGACAGGGTGCCCGCCAAGGTTGGGTTTTGATGTCCGAATGCGAGGGTGAAAATAGTCACAAACACCACCAAGCCAAAACCATCGTTAAACAACGACTCGCCTTCGATTTGGGTGGTAATACGCATGGGGGCATGTAATTTTTTGACAATCGCAAGCACGGCAATGGGGTCCGTGGGTGAGATAAGGGCGCCGAAAAGTAAGCAGTAAATATAATCAAATTGTACCCCAATCAGTTGGAACACGCCCCACACACCAGATCCAACTAAAAACACGGAGAGCAGCGTCGCACCGAGTGCAAGAGTGGTGATTTCCCATTTTTGGTCTGAAAACGAAGGCAGTTTGACGCCCAACCCTCCAGCAAAAAGTAGAAAGCCAAGCACGCCCTCAAGGAGAAACTCCTCAAAATGAATATCCCCTAAGGTTTGCGCGGCAATCGCCTTTAGAGGCAGGGCTTGATACTGACCGGCAATCACTATCCCTAAAGACAGTAAAAGTGCACCCGCCGTGATTGCGATGGTGGTTTGGACGCGGCTAATTTTACTGTTAATAAACGCGATGATAATGGCGGCAGCGGCCATAAAGCTGAGGATAGCGTAGGTTGACATACATCATTCCTGATACGGCTAGGGAGTGGAAAAAAGAGTTACAAAATATTAATAGAAATCGCTTCCAAAACGAACAGCAGATTTGAAATAGATCAATATTAATTCATTTAAATAGACGTCTAGATTTCCATTTTCGCTGTGGTAGGATGAAATTATCGCAATGAGGAAGATGATAAGCGTAATGAGTATGGACCGACTGACACAGCAACTGCGCGAACGTATTTTGGTAATCGATGGTGGTATGGGCACCATGATTCAGGGGCTAGGGCTCAATGAGGCCGATTATCGTGGCGCGCGTTTCAAAGATTGGCACTGTGATGTAAAAGGTAACAATGACCTTCTGGTGCTGACTCAACCCGATAAAATCGCTGCCCTACATAGTGATTATCTGGCTGCGGGCGCGGACATTATTGAAACCAATACCTTTAACGCCACCCGAATCGCGATGGCCGATTACGACATGCAAGCGCTGAGTGCGGAAATCAACTTAGCGGCCGCTCGGCTTGCGCGTGAGGTTGCTGATACGTGGACGGCGAAAACGCCAACTAAACCCCGCTTTGTCGCGGGTGTGTTAGGGCCCACTAATCGAACGTGCTCAATTTCACCGGATGTGAATGACCCGGGCTTTCGCAATGTCAGTTTTGATCAGTTAGTCGACGTGTATGCTGAGTCTACCGAAGCCCTCATTGAGGGCGGTGTAGATATCATCATGTTGGAGACCATCTTTGATACCTTGAACGCCAAAGCCTGTGCGTTTGCGGTGGAGAAGGTCTTTGATACTCGTGGTTTGCGCCTGCCCATTATGATCTCCGGCACCATCACTGATGCATCTGGGCGTACCTTATCCGGACAAACCACCGCCGCTTTTTATCACTCGTTGCGTCATGTCGAGCCACTGTCTTTTGGCTTGAACTGCGCGCTCGGGCCGGCGGAATTGCGCCAATACGTTAAAGAGCTGAGCGACATTTGTGAGGGCTTTGTCTCTGTCCACCCGAACGCGGGGTTGCCCAACGCCTTTGGCGAATATGATCTCTCTCCTGAACAGATGGCGACACACATTGATGAGTGGGCGGCATCTGGCTTTATCAACTTGGTCGGTGGCTGTTGCGGGACCACCCCCGAACATATTCAAGCGATCAGTGATGTTGTTGCGACGCATCCTCCTCGCCCCTTGCCGGCTCATCCCGTCGCCTGTCGCTTATCTGGACTCGAGCCACTAACCATTAATGGCGATAGCTTGTTCGTTAATGTGGGTGAGCGCACCAATGTGACCGGCTCAGCACGCTTTAAACGTTTAATCGTTGAAGAGCAATATGACGAAGCGCTTGAAGTGGCATTGCAGCAAGTGGAAAACGGCGCCCAAATCATCGATATCAATATGGATGAGGGCATGTTGGATGCCGAAAAGGCCATGGTGCGATTTCTCAATCTTTGCGCGGCCGAGCCGGATATCGCCCGTGTGCCCGTGATGATTGACTCCTCCAAATGGGAGGTGATTGAAGCTGGCCTTAAGTGCATTCAAGGGAAAGGCATCGTCAACTCTATTTCGCTCAAAGAAGGAGAAGAAGCCTTTCTTCACCAAGCACGTTTAGTCCGTCGCTATGGTGCAGCGGTGATAGTGATGGCGTTTGATGAGCAAGGACAGGCCGATACTCAGGCACGAAAAGTAGAAATCTGTACGCGGGCCTATCATCTTCTGGTCGAGCAAGTCGGTTTTCCGCCGGAAGACATTATCTTCGATCCCAATATCTTTGCGGTTGCCACCGGCATTGATGAGCACAATAACTACGCGGTCGACTTCATCAACGCCGTGGCTGATATCAAGCAAACGTTACCGCATGCCATGATCTCTGGCGGTGTCTCAAATGTGTCGTTTTCGTTTCGAGGCAACAACCCCGTCCGTGAGGCTATTCATGCGGTGTTTTTGTATCACTGCATCAAAAATGGCATGGACATGGGGATCGTCAATGCGGGCCAGTTAGCCATCTATGATGATTTGCCTGAATCGCTGCGCTTGGCAGTAGAAGATGTGGTGCTCAACAAAGACGATGGTGCCACGGAGCGGTTATTGGAGATCGCCGACAGCTATCGTGATAGTGGTGAGAGCGAGGTCGCGGAAACCGCGGAGTGGCGTAGCTGGCCAGTAGAAAAGCGGCTGGAACATGCACTGGTCAAAGGCATTACAGAATTTATTGTTGAAGATACCGAGCTGGCTCGCGCGGCAGCGAGTAAACCCCTAGAAGTCATTGAAGGCCCGTTGATGGCGGGCATGAACGTGGTTGGGGACTTGTTTGGCGAAGGCAAGATGTTCCTGCCACAAGTGGTGAAGTCGGCTCGGGTGATGAAGCAAGCGGTGGCGTACCTTGAACCTTACATCAACGCTGAAAAGCAGCAAGGGCAGACTAATGGCAAGATCCTGCTTGCCACCGTCAAAGGCGATGTACACGACATTGGCAAAAACATTGTGGGCGTGGTGCTGCAGTGTAATAACTTTGAGATTATTGATCTTGGCGTGATGGTGCCGACCGATAAAATCCTGTCGGTGGCTCGAGAAGAAAACGTCGACATTATTGGTCTGTCGGGTCTGATCACCCCATCGTTAGATGAGATGGTGAACGTGGCGAAAGAGATGGAGCGACAAGGGTTTGATATTCCTCTGCTGATTGGCGGTGCGACCACCTCCAAAGCCCATACCGCGGTGAAAATTGAGCAGCATTACCATGCGCCCGTGGTCTATGTACCCAACGCGTCGCGTGCGGTTGGGGTGTGCTCCTCGTTATTATCCGAGACGCAGCGACCTGATTTTGTCGCGCGTTTGGCCAACGAGTATGACACTGTGCGTGAGCAGCATCAGCGTAAAGCGCCCCGCACGCCACCGGTGACCTTGGAGCAGGCTCGCGATAACAAGTGGCAAACGGATTGGGCAAACTATATGCCTCCGCAACCGGCGAAGCCGGGCATCCATGTTTACGATGATGTTTCGATAGCGACCTTACGTCAGTATATCGACTGGACGCCTTTCTTTATGACGTGGTCTCTCAGTGGCAAATTCCCCGCGATCTTGGATCACGAGCTGGTGGGGGAGGAAGCCCGTCGTTTGTATCAAGACGCCAATGCTTGGCTCGATCGTTTCGAGGCAGAAGGCTTGGTAGCGGCAAAAGGGGTGTGTGGCCTCTTTCCTGCCAATAGCGTGGATGATGATATTGAAGTGTATACCGACTCGTCACGAAAAACGGTGAGCACGATATTGAATCATTTGCGCCAGCAAACACAAAAGCCGCGTGGTGCGAACTATTGCTTGTCAGACTTTATTGCGCCGAAAAGCAGCGGTCAGCCGGATTGGGTTGGTGCATTTGCGGTGACAGGCGGTATTGGTGAGTATGCTTTGGCGGAAGAGTACAAAGCGAAAGGGGATGACTACAACGCGATCATGATCCAAGCGGTGGCGGATCGACTCGCAGAAGCCTTTGCGGAATATCTTCACCAGCAAATTCGGATCACCTTGTGGGGGTATGCGCCCGATGAGACGCTCGATAACGACGCCCTGATCCGCGAACAATACCAAGGGATCCGGCCAGCGCCAGGTTATGCCGCCTGTCCTGAACACAGTGAGAAAGGCAAGATTTGGCAATTGCTATCGGTAGAAGCGCATACGGGGATGACACTTACCGAAAGCTATGCCATGTGGCCGGGCGCGTCGGTTTCGGGTTGGTATTTTTCCCATCCAGAGTCACGTTACTTTGCGGTAGCGAAAATTCAAAACGATCAACGTGATAGCTACGCGGCACGTAAAGGCTGGTGTCTTGAGGAAGCTGAAAAGTGGCTAGGCCCTAATCTTAATGCCTAACCGAGAAAAGCCAGCGCACGCTGGCTTTTCTTTTGGGTTTTACTCAAAAAGCTGTGTATGTAAACGCTGCACCACCTCGGTGGCACTGTCGTCATCAACCACCATACAGACATTGTGATTACTCGCGCCATAACAAATCATGCGCAAGGTGGCGGTATCTAAGGCGTTAAATACCGGCGTCACCGCCCCCGGAGTATGACGCATCTCATTACCAATTAAGGCGACCACGGCCAAGTGTTGGCAAACGTCAACATGGCACAAGGTCGAGAGTTCCTCCAAGGCGGCATCAGGCAAACGGGGCACCTCACCTTGTGTATTGGTTTGATCGAGTGTCAAAGACACACTGACTTCGGAGGTAGTGATCAGATCGACGGAGATCTGATAGCGCGCTAGGATCGCGAAGACGTTGGCAAGAAAGCCATACGCTTGGAACATCGTCAAGCTGGTCAAGGTCACCATGGTTTGATTTCGGCGCAACGCAATGGCGCGGAATAGGGGGGATGATTCCGCGTGTTCTCGGATCCAAGTCCCGCCTTTTTCCGGCGCACAGGCCGCCCCGACAAAGACAGGAATATGCTGGCGTACCGCGGGTAATAGCGTGGACGGGTGGAGCACTTTGGCGCCAAACGTCGCCATCTCCGAAGCTTCACTAAAGCTGATCTCAGCAATAGGACGTGCTTTGGCAGCGAGGCGTGGGTCGGTAGTATAAATGCCCGGTACATCGGTCCAAATCGCCAAGCTTGTTGCCCCGAGCGCTTCGGCAAACAAAGCGGCACTGTAGTCGCTGCCTCCTCGGCCAAGAGTGGTCGTTCGTCCTTCTTTGTCGGCACCGATAAAGCCTTGGGTCACGAGAATGTGATTGTCTAGCTGCGCATTCAAGCGCTGACACTGTTGCTGAGTTAGGGCGATATCTGGAATAGCGTGACCAAATTGGCTATCCGTTTTCAAATATTCGCGGGCATCAATCCGAACTGCGGGCAGGCCAAGATGGACGAGCAAGCGAGTAAACAGGTGCGTAGAGGTAAGCTCGCCACAGGCAACCAAGGCATCGGTAAGCGCTTCGCTCGGGGCCTCACAGGCTTGCTCACTCAAGGAGATAATCTGCTGGTGGAGCGTTCGCACTGCTTCTTGGGTGTGATGACAAGCGGGCAAAGCTGCCAGTATTTGCTGGTGGATAGCGTCTATTGCATCCAGTGTGTTTTGGCGTAAGACATCGTTTTTTATGCCTTGGGCTAAGGCGACAAGATGGTTGGTGACGCCGGCACATGCGCTAATCACTACAAAACGGGTCTCAGGATGGCGCATAATCACTGCGGCACTTTGTTGCATGGCGGCAAAGGTGCCAACACTGGTGCCGCCAAATTTAGCGACTGAAATAGATGGTAACGGGTTCACGTCCTTTTCCCCTTTTGAGCTCGTGCTCATTGATTCAACATATTTAAAAGTCAGTGGGGAACATCAGAAGTCACGTCGCAAACGCGAGCAAAAAGGAAGAGCAAACGGCAGGCATTCTGCCAGAAGCGCTCCACCTGTCTGTCCAAATGGATGACAAGTGACAGCCTGAAGGATTCAGCCTTCATGGCCGGCGGCTCCTTACCCTGTCGGAACCCCCTCGGCATCGCCTCCCCTGATTATCACGCCTTGGAGTAGGGCTCCGCGTGATAACTGCCTGAGTGATGCACCTCTTCTGTATGTTCGGCCATGTGTTGATCCACATGGTGAGTGGTTACATTACGGGCGCTGGTGAGTGGTTGTCAACCGCCAATTGAGTTGCAAAGCGACGATCAGGCACCTATATCGCTGCTATCCGCCACCCGTTGAATATGCGCTCTAGCACGTAAGTTCGCAATGTGACAATGGGGCGATGAACACAAAGTATGCTATAACGGAAAGCGCAAATTTAGCAGACACAAGGATAGGTTATGGCAACTTCAATTTCCGATATCCGCTCATTTCAGCCGATAGAGCGCACCCTGATGGGCCCTGGCCCGTCTGATATTTCTCCGCAAGTGTTGCAGGCGTTGAGTCGTCCGACGTTGGGACATCTCGATCCCCTTTTTATTGCGATGATGGATGAGGTCAAACAGCTCTTACAATATGCCTTTCAGACCGAGAATCCGTTTACCATTGCGGTCTCTGCCCCCGGGAGTGCAGGAATGGAAGCGTGCTTCGTTAACCTTGTAGAGCCCGGTGATACCGTGATTGTCTGTCGCAATGGGGTGTTTGGCGACCGAATGCGAGAAAACGTTGAACGCTGTGGTGCACACGCGGTGATGGTTGACGATGCATGGGGCGAGCCTGTCAGCCCTGAAAAGGTGGAAGCGGCATTAAAAGCGCACCCAGAAGCTAGCATCGTCGCGTTTGTTCATGCTGAAACCTCCACGGGCGCTTGCTCAGATGCGCAAACACTGGCGACGCTGGCGCGCGAGCACGGCTGCCTTACAATTGTTGATGCCGTAACATCACTTGGCGGTGTACCCTTGAAAGTCGATGAATGGCAACTTGATGCGGTCTACTCTGGTAGTCAGAAATGCTTGTCATGCGTCCCGGGCCTATCGCCAGTCACCTTCTCGGCGCGTGCCGTTGAAAAAATGCAAGCGCGCACCCACAAGGTGCAAAGCTGGTTTCTCGATCAAAGCTTAGTGCTGGGCTATTGGAGCGGTGACGGCAAACGCAGTTATCACCATACTGCACCGGTCAATAGTCTGTATGCGTTACATGAATCATTGCTCAAGTTATATCAAGAGGGAATTGAGAACGCTTGGCAGCGTCATCGAACCATGCATCAACGCTTAAAAGCGGGGTTGGACGATTTAGGTATCCGCTTTGTGGTGGATGAGCCTTATCGCTTGCCGCAATTGAACGCGGTGTATATCCCGGATGGCGTCGATGATGGCGCGGTACGCCAACATTTGCTCAACACCTATAACCTCGAAATCGGTGCAGGCTTGGGCGATCTCGCTGGTAAGGCATGGCGAATTGGCTTAATGGGCTACAGTGCGCGTGAAGAAAACATCGCGCTATGCTTAAAAGCATTGGGCGACGCACTGCGCTAGGCGTACGTTATTCCGGCGGAGTGCGCATCGGTAAGGTGTGGCGAGTGGTCCACACCTTGGCGGCTTGCGGAAACAAATATCGCGCCTCTTGCTGAATATCGCGTGCCCGCTGCGTATCGCCAATTTGCAGTGCAATCTGGTAAGCATGCTGGTAGCCCGCAAACGTGGGGTGTTGTGCCACATGCTGCAGCCATAGGTTCAGGTGCTGGTGGCGCTCGGCATCCGACAGCGTCTCTAGGGTGTGCTGAAAGTGCTGTTCCGCGAGCCCTTGGGTGAGTTTGCTTTGCCACCATGGATGTTGCTGGTAGAGCGTAATACGCTGAGAGGTTAATAAAGAGTCACGCAGGTAGCGATTGGCTAAATACACCGATGATAGGCACAACAATCCCACCAAGATCATTACAGTGGCAATACTGCGTGTCGAGATACGCTGCCCATATTCGGCGGTAGAAAATGTGATTCGTTGGTATTTGCTGGTTAAATTATCCAGCCAGTACAGCCACATGAGCAGTAAAATACCGTTAAACCACTGCGTACCGCTGGCCGGATAGATAAGCAAGCCAGTGAGTGGCGGAAGCACGAGCGCAACGAGCATACGCCGCGTGCCAGAAGGGGCGCGGATAATGCGAAGCGCCAGTGGCAGTATCACCGCAAGATACGCCAGTGCTATCACAAGCCCACCTTCCAATAACCACAATGCTAGCGCGCTCGGCAATTTCACGGGGCCAGTGTGTCCCGGATGTGCCGCCGATGCGAGCAGTAGAGTAGTTTGTCCATGACCCATGCCAACGCCAAAAAAAGGCGTTTGTTGAAATTGCTGCCAGGCAAGCCACAGTACGCGTTTGTCTTGAGGCGTGAGCCATTGCCAGCTTTCTTGCCCGGTCAGTCCGAACACCGCGAGTAACGCACCGGCAGACATGGCGGCCAGCCACGCAAGATGCTGGCGCCGCGTCGCAAAGCGACTGAGGTAAACCTGTTGCAAGGCAATGGCGCAAAGGGCAAACAGGAGCAGTAGCGGTCGTCCTTGCATGGCAAGCACGGGCAGGATAACCACAGGCGTGAACACCAACACGCTTTGCGTTATCGGATGGCGGTAGCGGTTACTTGGCTCTCGGGCGAGCAGATAAGCCGCCAAACTTAGGCCGGTGAGTAATAACGCATGGGTCACGGCAGAGGGTAAATGCGGCACCCAATGTTCAAACTTAAAAGGCGCTATGCCCGGTGGCGATTGGTTGCCTAAGACGGAGAGGATGGCCAACCAAGAGGCAAGCATCAAAATGGCCAGTAGCTTTTGTCGCTGGGCATGATTAAAAATAAACTGCTGTAAGCTGGAGAAAAAACCGAAGCTGAGGACCAATGCGGCGATGGCATAGCCGCTATTTAGCGTTGCCGCTTGCGGATAAAGATATGGCACACTGGCACAGAGCGTGGCGGCCACTAACGCCCAAGTTAAGTGAGTGACGCGCCATGTGTGCTGTCGCCACACTTCCAGTCCGGCGAACCCCAATACCAAGCTAAGCGTGAGTAACGACAGAGCGGCAGCAGGATGGCGAATACCCACCAACGGCAAGTCGACCGAATACAATGGCAAACAGATCAGCCATAACGCCGCCAGTGCCCCTAAAAAGGGCACCGTAAGCGGTTTTCGTTTCACTCGGTGGGTGGGTAACGCCTGTGTCATTATCGCTCCAACATGGGCTTCAAGAAGTGGGCCGTATGGCTACCAACCACATTGACGATCTCTTCTGGCGTACCTTGAGCAATGATTTCACCGCCGCCGTTACCGCCTTCAGGTCCTAAATCGATGATCCAATCTGCGGTTTTAATCACATCTAGGTTATGCTCGATCACCACAATGGTGTTGCCCTGTTCGCGTAAGCGATGCAACACATTCAGCAACTGCTGAATATCATGGAAGTGCAAGCCGGTTGTCGGCTCATCAAGGATATATAGCGTTTTACCGGTATCGCGCTTAGATAGCTCACGGGCCAGTTTTACCCGCTGTGCTTCGCCGCCTGATAAGGTGGTGGCGGCTTGGCCTAGACGTATATAACTCAGACCGACATCCATCAACGTTTGTAGCTTACGCTTGATAGCGGGGACGGCGTCGAAAAATTCACGTGCGTCTTCGACGGTCATTTCCAAGACTTCATCGATAGTTTTGCCTTTATAGCGCACTTCGAGTGTTTCGCGGTTGTAGCGTTTCCCTTTACACACATCACAAGGCACATACACATCGGGCAAGAAGTGCATTTCTACTTTGATCACCCCATCGCCTTGGCAGGCTTCGCAGCGACCGCCGCGTACGTTAAAGCTAAAGCGACCCACTTTATACCCGCGTGCCCGAGCCTCTTGCGTGCCGGCGAAGAGCTCACGTATCGGCGTAAAGATCCCCGTATAGGTGGCTGGGTTTGAACGTGGAGTACGCCCAATGGGGCTTTGATCAATATCGATCACTTTGTCGAAATGTCCTAACCCGTCAATAGACTCGTAAGGCGCGGGTTCGGCGGTGGTGGCACCATTGAGTTGCTGGTGGGCCACTTTAAAGAAGGTATCGTTAATTAATGTCGACTTTCCTGACCCAGATACGCCGGTGACACAGGTGAATAAGCCTACGGGCAAGTGTAAATCGACATGTTTTAAGTTGTTCCCTGTTGCGCCTTTAAGCACCAACATTTTGTCGGGATCTCGAGGGCGACGGGTCTCTGGAACGGCAATCGCCTGCTTGCCGCTGAGGTACTGTCCGGTTAGCGAGTTGTCATTGTTGAGAATATCGTCGAGGCTGCCCTCGGCCACGATTTGTCCGCCGTGAGCACCAGCGCCTGGACCAATATCAATCACGTAGTCGGCGGCGCGAATGGCGTCTTCATCATGCTCGACCACAAGCACGGTGTTTCCGAGATCGCGTAAATGCTCCAGCGTATCGAGTAAGCGTGCGTTATCTCGTTGATGCAAACCAATGGAGGGTTCATCAAGCACGTACATTACTCCGACCAGGCCAGCCCCGATTTGACTCGCCAAGCGGATACGCTGTGCTTCCCCGCCAGAAAGCGTATCGGCGCTTCGTGACAAGTTAAGATAATTAAGCCCGACATTGACCAAAAAGCGTAATCTGTCATGGATCTCTTTCATCACTTTTTCGGCAATTTTGGCACGTTGACCCGATAAGGTCAGTTGTTCAAAAAAGTCGAGGGCTTGTTGAATGCTCAGCTCGCAAATTTCAGGTAAGTTGCGGCCATCAATAAAGACATGGCGTGCTTCCTGACGCAATCGTGACCCGCCACAGCTTGCACACGGTTTAGTCGCAATGTACTTAGCCAGCTCGTCACGTACCGCATTAGATTCGGTATCACGGTAGCGACGCTCCATATTGTTGAGGATCCCCTCAAATGGATGTTTGCGTACACGAATATCGCCCCGATCGTTGACGTATTTAAACTCGATCTCTTTCGGGCCTGAACCGTAAAGCAGAATGTCTTGAATGGTGCCAGACAGATCTTGCCACGGCAGCTCGAGATCAAAGTCGTAGTGATCAGCGAGTGAGCGTAGCATCTGAAAGTAGTAGAAATTGCGTCGATCCCAGCCTCGAATAGCCCCACCGGCGAGGCTGACCGCAGGGTTTTGAATAATCCGTTTAGGATCGAAGTACTGTTGTACGCCTAAGCCATCACAGGTGCCGCAAGCGCCAGCCGGATTATTAAAGGAAAACAGGCGTGGCTCTAACTCTTGCATGCTGTAACCGCAATGCGGGCAGGCAAAATTGGCAGAGAAGATCAGCTCTTCGCCGTCGCCATCCATCCAGCTGATCACCGCGCTGCCGCCGGTGAGCTCGAGGGCGGTTTCAAACGATTCCGCTAAGCGTTGCTGTTGATCTTCACGGACTTTAAAGCGATCTACCACCACTTCAATGGTGTGTTTTTTATGTAGTTCGAGTGTCGGTGGATCGGACAGATCGCAGACTTCGCCATTAATACGTGCGCGAATAAAGCCCTGTGCGGCAAGGTTTTCGAGAGTTTTAACGTGCTCGCCTTTGCGGTTTTTGATAATCGGGGCGAGCAACATCAGTTTGCTGCCCTCTGGTAGGGCAAGCACTTTATCGACCATTTGGCTAATCGTCTGAGCGGCCAAGGTCACATCATGGGTCGGACAGCGAGGCTCGCCGACCCGCGCATACAGCAAGCGTAAGTAATCGTACACTTCGGTGATGGTACCCACGGTTGAGCGCGGGTTATGCGAGGTTGATTTTTGCTCAATGGAGATAGCGGGGGACAAGCCTTCAATATGATCAACGTCGGGCTTTTCCATCAAAGAGAGGAACTGGCGCGCATAAGCCGACAAAGACTCAACATAGCGACGTTGTCCTTCTGCATACAAGGTATCAAAGGCTAAAGATGATTTTCCGGATCCAGAGAGCCCGGTGATGACAATCAACTTATCGCGGGGAATAGTTAGGTTGATGTTTTTGAGGTTGTGCGTACGCGCGCCTCTGACGTCGATATTATCCATTGTTATCCTACTTCTCAGTCAGCTCACTTATTGGTCACCGGTGCCCAGTATCGCACAGACGGCGCTGTGACCAAACAAAAAAGGCTGTATATTTACACAGCCTTTTGCCAAGGTGGAAAGTCCTTACGTCGAGACGCAACGCAGAGCGGGGGTTACGGGTTTTTAACCGTGGCTTCGTCTTTGTTTTTGCCGCCTAAGTAGAGGTTTTGATAGCAATGATTAGTGGCTTCGATAAAGCCTTCCACGCTGCCACAGTCAAAGCGCTCCCCTTTAAATTTATAGGCCAACACACATCCGGCTTGCGCTTGCTTGAGCAAGGCGTCAGTGATTTGCACTTCACCGTTTTTGCCCGGTGGTGTGTTTTCGAGCAGTTCAAAAATATCAGGGGTTAAAATATAACGGCCGATAATGGCTAAATTGCTCGGCGCTGTACCCGGGTCAGGTTTTTCCACCATGTTGTCTACGCGGAAAAGGTCGTCTTTGATCTCTTGCCCGGAAATAACCCCGTATTTATGGGTCTCATCTTCGGGTACTTCTTCCACCGCGACGATAGAACAGCGAAATTGTTTGTATAGCGCCACCATTTGTTTAAGCACGCCATGCCCCGGGTTGATACACAGGTCATCCGCCAGCACGACCGCAAATGCTTCATCACCCACCAGTTCACGACCGGTTAAAATGGCGTGTCCTAAGCCACGCATTTCATGTTGGCGAATATAGGTAAACGAGGCTTTTTCGATGGTGTTACGGATATCATCCAACAGCACTTCTTTGTTGGTGCCGCTGATCTGATGCTCCAGCTCATAGTTCTTATCGAAATGATCCATGATCGCATGCTTACCGCGACCCGTTACAATGCACATGCCGTGGATGTCTGCTTCAAGTGCTTCATCAACACCGTACTCAATCAATGGTTTATTGACGACAGGCATCATCTCTTTGGGCATGGACTTGGTCGCGGGTAGAAAGCGCGTACCATAACCGGCGGCGGGGAACAGACATTTGTTAATCATCTTGGATCCTTTATTCGTCACTGATGTGGCCATACAGGCCGCAGCGTGATTTACGTGAATGGCAATCAAATACACCATCCACAGCAATAGGTTGGGCATTATTTTGCTGGGCGACGCGCAGGGAAGCAAGCCGCGATCGCTCCAGTATAGCGAAACGCACGGCCTCACTCATCGCTCACCCAGACTCTGACGACATGAATATGCGTTAGTTCACACTCTTTACCCATGCTCACGCGAGACAGAGATAAGAGGCTGAGCAAACTTACGGGTAGTGGCGACTGAAAGCCGATACAAAGTCGGATAGCTTTGTTTGTGGCAAGGCATTGATTCCAGCCGCGCCTTCTCGCCCTCCGCCAGTGGCAAATTGTTGTGCGAGAGCCACTGCGCCTAGGGGACGGTTTAAGGGGGCGCGAATGCTAACCATCCAGTCTCCATCCGGTGTTGGCGTTAATACCGCGTGAGCTTTATCGGGCGATTGGTTGGCAAGCTGATTGCCGAACATGCCGCTGATACGCCGCGCCCAAGGCGCATTGGGTAGTAGATAGACGGCACCACCGGCATAGTCATACTCGGCAGTAAGTTGTTCTGCATGAGCACGATCGGTTTGGTATCCCTCCGCGAGCGCCATCACGATATCTGGATAGGCTTGCATAAAGTCGTCAGGCGTTTCAAATCCGGCAATGTGGCGATAAAGCACTGCAGGCGGCATAAGTAGATCATCCAAACTGGCACCATAACTGTTGTAGTTTAGATACACCCCTAAGCGCTGTAGGCGGTCGCGCGTGGCGGTATCGATCTCGCTTTGCTTCACTAGGGCGTCAGCACTGCGGTTCAGGTTGTCACCGTACGCGCCCACGAGCGCCCAATGACGATATTGGCCACCGAGTAGGGCGTCAATAATCAGTGCGGTACAGGTATTCGATGCAGTATGAATGTGCGCATCCAATAACGGCGAGGTCGGAAGCGGCCCACTGTCATGGTGGTCTGCATAAAAAACGCTGGCTCCCGCCTGCAATAAGGCCTCTAAGGCAGGACGATTTTTTGCCATCGAGATATCAAACACATTGACCTGTTCGGTCTCAACTGGGACGTGTTGCAACAACGCAATATCCCGCTTCACACCAGTGATAAGGGTGGTGTTTTGAGGATAAGCGAGGCGCCACTGTACCAGTGCGGTTAGCCCGTCGGCATCGCCATTAAAAACATCAAAGGCCATTTGCGACTTCCTTATTGCAAAAACGGCGCGAGTGCGCCGTTGGGATCGGGAGGATGTATTCGCGATTAATCATCGTAACTGTCAGGACCGAGTTCGAGCCCGACCGATCCGATTAACGATAAGTTGTTTTTCGCCCAAAAAACAGCTTGTACGCGATTTTTTACATTTATCTTTTTGAAAACATTATACAAATGCGATTTAACCGTGTGCTCGCTGACCGCAAGCGCATTGGCAATATCTTGATTCGATGCGCCTGTGACCAGATGCCGTAAGATTTCTTGCTCACGGTTGGTGAGCACGATGGCTTGTTCATCGATAGTTTGCTGATAATGCTGTTGATAGTAGTGAATCAGCGCAGCCATTTTGTGGCGGGGGAGCCAATATTCTCCCGAGAACATCTTCTCAACGCCGTAGCACAGATGGCTTAGCTCATCGTCTTTCTTAAATACCCCTTTAATAAAGGGCCAGCTTGCCAATTCCTTCGCGGTAAGATCATGGGCATTGAGGAGAGCAAACACATGCTGATCAGCATACGGTGTGAGTGCATGTTTAAGACGCTCGGTGGCGGTGTCGTCAAAGGCACTTAAATCAATCAGGACTAACCCAGAACGCTCGGTAAGCTTTTCGTGAATCGTATCTGGACTCACGAGTTCAACGGTGCCGCGGATTTCTTTTTCTAAACACGCGATCAATGCAGAGACAGACATGCTGGGCTGAGAGATGAGAAGCAGTGTGTAAGAATCGGACGTAGTTTCTGCCTTGCTCATAAAGTTCCTACTTATCTGACGTAAAGCGTGCTCACCGATGTGCGTATTATTGCATAATTCAGCGCAGAGAGGCGCTCACGCGGGGACTTTATTCAGTCTAAACTATTTTTGTTGTCTACGTATATGTAAGCGTATGACCGTTCTTAGGTTCGCAGCGTGAATACAGAATCTGGAACTAGATCGCGTGGAAAAGCATCGAACCTCTTTGACGCTCGTGCTAGACTTCGTGTTTATTTATCCAGTAGGCGAAAATGTTTTCGCGTGTAACAAGAGTGGGAGTCACCTATGGCCAGCCGTGGCATAAACAAAGTCATCTTGATTGGTAATTTGGGCAATGATCCGGAAATCCGTTATCTCCCGAACGGTGGTGCAGTGGCGAACTTAAGCCTAGCGACCTCGGAGTCATGGCGCGACAAGAGCACTGGCGAGATGCGTGAAAAAACCGAATGGCATCGCGTGGTCCTGTTTGGTAAGACCGCAGAAGTGGCTGGCGAGTATTTGCGTAAGGGCTCGCAAGTTTATATTGAAGGGCAGCTGCAAACGCGCAAATGGCAAGATCAAAGTGGTCAAGACCGCTACTCAACAGAAGTAGTGGTACAAGGCTTTAACGGCAGCATGCAAATGCTTGGTGGCCGTGCCGGACCAGGCCAAGGTCAGCCAATGCAGCAGTCGCAGCAGCAAGGTGGATGGGGTCAGCCTCAACAGCCACAAAACAACTTCAACCAGCAGCCGCCTCAGCAGCAAGCCGCGCCGCAATCTCAGCCGCAATCGCAACCTCAGCAGCAGTACAACGATCTGCCTGACTTTGACGACGATATTCCGTTCTAAAAAACGGTTTACTCGACAAGCGATAAGCCCCGTTGTTACGGGGCTTTTCTTTATCTGATGAACTTAAACACCGGGTCCGGCTTTGAGGAAATGTGGCAGTTGTGTCGGCGTTGGACACTTTAACTGCCCCATGACTTGCGTCATTTGCTGTTTGAGCATTTCAATCGCGTGCTCGCCACCATGATGCCCCACGGCGCCGCACGCATAAACAAAGGTACGGCCCAGCAAGGTAAAGTCGGCTCCCATGGCCATCGCCTGCGCAACGTTGCCACCGCTTTGTACGCCGCTGTCTAGCAACAGCTTAATTTTATCCCCATAGGCCTTGTCGATAGCCCGAATGGTATCGAGCGGCGATTCGCCGATATCTAACTGACGGCCTCCATGGTTGGATAGCACCACCCCATCAGCACCTAGGGCAACGGCCTGAGCGACGTCTTCAGGATTGACCAGTCCTTTGAGAATCAAGGGGCCATCCCAGTTGTCACGGATCACTTTCAGGCTTTCAAAATCCACTGCACCCATCACGGTATTGTTCATAAAGTTTGCCAACTCGCTGGTGGGCATGTTCTTCGGCATGTAGGGTTTGAGGGTTTGCATTTCCGGTACCCCCGCCAGCAAGGTATGCCAACACCAGCTTGGACATTGCATCATTTGTGCAATATTGCGTAGGTTCATTTTGGGTGGCATGGCTAAGCCGTTTTTGATGTCACGAGGGCGATAACCAAAGGTTGGTACATCGACGGTGACGAGGAGAACCTTGTAGCCTGCACGCTTAATGCGGCCCATCAGATCTTCGCGGATCTTGGCATCGGTTGGGTTATAGAGCTGATACCACGCGGTGCCCTCAGAAATGTCGGCAATGGTTTCAAGACTTGCCGACGACACTGTGCTGAGCACGTAGGGAACATTGGCTTCCAGTGCGGCTTTGGCAAGAATTTCAGGCGCTTTAGGCCACATCAAGCCTTGTAAGCCAACAGGCGCAATGCCAAAGGGCGCGGCATAGCGGTGGCCGAAGAGCTCAACGGATAAATCAATGTCAGGGGTGGGAGCCAAAAGATCAGACTGTAGCTTGACGTCTTCAAAGCGATCAAAATTATGAGCGAGACCGATTTCGTCGTGGCATCCACCACATAAATAATCAAAGGCAAAGGCGGGAATACGCTTTTTGGCCGCACGTTTGAGTGCCGGTGTGTCGGGATAGTTAGGATTGTAGTAAGACATGGATCTCGCGTCCGTTTTGTGAGGTGAGTAAAGACCCTTACCTTAGCGCGGCAGTTGTTATCGATATATAGACAAAAAATAAAATACTTTTTCCAAAATCGCGCAAAGCCGCGCATGCGCTATCGCTTTTTAAGCCGTGGCATTCCCTTAGATATACAAGTTCTTAACTTTTTGCTTGATAAAATCGATAAATAATTTGGTCTTGGTATGGTTATAGTCCAACTTTGGATAGTAGGCATAGGCAGATGTGCGGGGCTGTTTCAGGGTTGGTAAAACGGGGACCAGTAACCCTTGATCGAGCTCTTTTTGGACGGTGCCAGCGCCGCCAAGAATGATCCCCATCCCGATCACAGCCGCGCTCACTAGCGCTTCAGGGTTGGGAGAGACAAAGTTGCCAGATAACTGCAAGCGCGTTCCGTCCTCAAAAACACGTTCTTGAGGTTGGTGTGAATTGCCATATAGCAATACGTTGTGCTCGGTCAGTTGCGTTGGTGAGGTGATCGGCGCGTGACGAGCGAGGTAGCTGGGGGCGGCGAAAAAACCGGGCTGAAAATCAAATAGCTTGGCCGCGATGTAGCTGGCTGAGTTGAAGTAGTCGAGCTCTCGACTGATCACCACATCTAAATTCAGATCGGGCAATTGGCCGGGGGTCAGCGTAGTCAGTTCGACTTTGATTTTCGGATAGATCTCAAGAAACTCAGCAATAAAGTTGACCAAAAAGCGGTTCCCTGTCACCAATGGCGCACCGATACGCAGGATGCCACTGACTTCGCCAAACGTGGATGCGGTCTCGCTGACCAGCTGTTGCCAATCGTCCACCCACGCTTTGGCGCGTTGATAAAACAGATCGCCAGCATCTGTCATGGACAGGCTTCGGGTGGTGCGCTTTAACAGCTGCACGCCCAGTTGGCTCTCAAGCCAGCTTAACCGCTTTGACAGTGCAGAACTTGAGGTGTGTAACTTGGTGGCGGCTTGTGCCAAAGAGCCTTGTTCAACCACACAGATAAAGCTTTGTGTGCAGGTAATCCAGTCCATGAAACCTCTTAATAGTGGAAAAGGTGATAACCAATCGTCAGACAAGCATTCACATTATGATAACCAAGCCTGATAATACCGACTACTCGACCATCAAGGCGACCTGAATCAGCAGAGAATCATGGAAAGAACAGCCAACGCCATCAAAGTTAGCGGCATGAAGCTTACCAATCGATTAGTGGCGTTTGTCACCCTGATTGTGGTGTGTGCCATTTTTGTCTTATTTATCGGTGGGGCAATTAGCTTTCGTCAATTAGGTATCGATTTTATCTCACACTATGTGGATGGCATGGTGGAGGTGATCGATCAGGAAATGGCCACCGAGCAACGGGACAACCAGTATTTTTCACGTTGGCTGCCTAAAATGCTCAAGGCGAGTGATGTCACCTCGCTGACCATCTACTCCGATGCGGGCATCCTTTATCAGTACGAGCAAATTCATTATCAAGCCCCGACCACGCAACAAGCGATTACCCGAGACATTCCGCTGGCGAATAACCCCGGCTTTGCTGTGAAGCTGACCTTTGTGCCCCCGTATGCCGAGTTTGCCTACTCCATTGGGCCGCTGTCGTCACTTTCAGCGGCCATTTTGGTGATTGTGCTGGGCTTGGCGTGGGGGATCCAATGGTTACGCCGACAGCTTTATGGCAGTGAGGTCTTGGAGCAGCGAGGGCGCTTAATCTTAGCTGGCAGGCTTGATGAAGCGCAACATGGCGATACTCACGAGTGGCCGATCCCTGCCAGTGCCGCATTGACGCAATTAATCGAGGAATTGAAAGAAGCTCGCCAAGAGCGAAGTCGCTTTGATACCTTTATTCGCACTAATACCTTCCTTGATCAGCTGACTGGAGCGGCGAACCGAGTCATGTTTGATAACCGCTTGCACACGTTAGCCAGCGATGATGCGAGCCAAGGTAGCTTGATTTTAGTGCGTGTCGCCGACTGGGAAGACTTGCTTGAACAGCAGGGGCAAGAAGGCGCTGATGCGCTGATTCAAGGCATGGGCAGTGTGTTATCGAATGCGATCCAACGTTTTCCTGATGCGGTACTGGCTCGCTACTTTGCCTCGGATTTTGCCATTCTGTTGGTTAACCAAGCTGGGGAAGAAGTCCATCCCTTTTTGTCTCAACTTACCAACGCACTTAACAAGCTTAGCCCGCCAGATACGCTGGATGCCGACAACTGGTTCCATATGGGCATGACCTCATTTGGGGCGGGAGAGCGCCGAGGTCGCTTGATGGATGAAGCCGAGCGTGCTCTGCGAGCGGCCCAACTGGAAGGGCATAGCGGCTGGTCGCAATTTGACAAAGACATTCGCCGCTTAGACAAACGCGGCAGTGTGCGCTGGCGTACGCTGTTGGAATCGGTGATGGCGGGGGAAGGACCGATGCTGTATCGCCAACCTGTCTATGCGCGGGATGGCAAAACCCGTCTTCACTATGAACTTTTAGGTCGGATCAAAGACGAAAATGGCAAGGTGTTAAAAGCCTCTCGATTCTGGCCTGGGGTCGAGTTGGTCGGTATGGATGTGGTGTTTGATAAAGCGACGGTGAGCCGTGCGCTGTGGTGGTTAAAAACCGCTGATCATATCGACAATTATGCTATAAATGTAAGTGTTCACTCACTTTGCCAACGCGAATTTGTGATTTGGTTGCGTGATGCGTTATTGCAAACACCCCGAAGTATCCTCAATCGTTTGTTGGTGGAAGTGTCTGAAGGTGCCTTAGTGGCGCAATTTGACGCGGCGCGCCCTTGTTTGAGAATGATAGCCGCGTTAGGGTGCCGACTCGTGGTCGACCAAGCTGGTCGAACAGTAGTGAGCACTCACTATGTAAAAGATATTCAGCCAGCGTATATCAAGTTACATCGTAGCTTAGTGCGTAATATTCATCAGCGCCCTGAAAACCAATTGTACTTACGCAGTATGCTGGGGGCGTGTGAAGCTACTACCACCGACGTCTTGGCAGTAGGTGTGGAAACGGACCTAGAGTGGCAGGTGGTCAAAGAGCTGGGCGTCGTGGGGGGGCAAGGGCGCTTACTCGGTGCGGAAATGTCGCCTCATCCTGCGCAAAAGAAACGCCGCCGCTGGGGGAAACGATGACAACAGAGGAGAATCAAGTGAATCGTAAGCAACAGGCAGGGAGAACATGGCTCGAATTTATTCTTCTGTTGTGTACCTTAGGTTTGCTTGTGGTTGTTGCGGTGCCCAAATTCTATGATTATGAGGCGGACGCGAACGTAACGGCGTTAAAAGGGCTAAAAAGCGCCATTGATAATGTGATGGTACAGACCTATGAACAAGCGCAAGCCTCGAATATCGCGGATCAGCCTCGCGGAACGTTGACGGTCGAAGGCGTCACCATTGATGTGCAGTTTGGGTATCCTGTAGCCAATGACTTACCGCAATTGATTGGTGTACTTAAAGAAGAAGAGCGCTGGCTGCCCAAGCCGCATGACAGCCAAGCCGGCGTCGATTACGTGTGGATGTATCATGATAATCCCGCACCGTCTTGTTACCTCAGTTACTATGAAGCAACACCGACACAGCATGCGAAGACCGAATTAGTCATCCGTCCCTCTTGCCAAGAGGCACCGATGTCGCAATAGCAAAGTGGACAAAATAGGAAGCTGGCATGTTTTTCGATGAAAAAATCATCAAAATGACAGCGCAATGAAAAAAAACTCAGATCTCATTCAGGTTTACAGCGCCGTATCTTGCCGCTTACCGTGCGCGTTGATACATTTAGCTCAATTTGTCTGATTTCACAGCTTGCAGGATTAACCGACCATCATGTTTAAGAAACTTCGCGGGATGTTTTCCAACGATCTATCGATTGACTTGGGAACCGCCAATACGCTGATTTACGTAAAAGGACAAGGCATTGTTCTTGATGAGCCTTCTGTTGTTGCCATTCGCCAAGACAGAGCGGGTTCGCCAAAAAGTGTGGCTGCTGTGGGTCACGACGCCAAACAAATGCTGGGTCGTACGCCTGGAAACATTGCGGCCATTCGCCCGATGAAAGATGGTGTGATTGCCGACTTTTACGTGACTGAGAAAATGCTGCAGCACTTTATCAAATCGGTACACGATCACAGCTATATGCGCCCAAGCCCGCGTGTGCTGGTCGCTGTTCCTTGTGGTTCGACCCAAGTTGAACGCCGTGCGATTCGTGAGTCAGCACTCGGTGCGGGTGCTCGTGAAGTGTATTTGATTGACGAGCCAATGGCGGCGGCGATCGGTGCAGGCCTGCCGGTCTCAGAAGCCACAGGTTCGATGGTGATCGATATCGGCGGTGGTACCACTGAAGTGGCTGTGATCTCGCTAAATGGTGTGGTGTACTCTTCATCGGTGCGTATCGGTGGTGACCGTTTTGACGAATCCATCATCAACTACGTGCGCCGTAACTACGGTAGCTTGATTGGTGAAGCGACGGCAGAGCGCATCAAGCATGAAATTGGCTCGGCATATCCGGGCGATGAAGTGCGTGAGATTGAAGTGCGTGGTCGTAACCTCGCTGAAGGGGTGCCGCGTAGCTTTACCCTGAACTCGAATGAAATTCTTGAAGCGCTGCAAGAGCCGCTGACCGGAATTGTTTCAGCCGTGATGGTCGCGCTAGAACAATGTCCACCTGAGCTAGCGTCTGACATCTCTGAGCGCGGTATGGTGATCACAGGCGGTGGTGCGCTGCTGCGTGATTTGGACCGTTTGCTGACGGAAGAAACCGGCATCCCTGTGGTGGTGGCAGAAGATCCATTGACCTGCGTGGCCCGCGGTGGCGGTAAAGCGCTTGAAATGATTGACATGCACGGCGGCGACCTCTTTAGCGAAGACTAAGGTGATCGTGCCAACAAACAGGTTGTTTTCATCATGAAACCTATGTTTGGCAGAGGCCCGTCTCTGCAACTACGCCTGTTTTTCGCTCTCTTACTATCAGTCAGCCTTATGCTGGCTGATAGTCGTCTTGACGCCTTTGCTGGCGTTCGCTATTTCCTCAATACACTGGTTGCACCGTTGCAATATGCGTCGAACGTTCCAAGGGACACGCTAGATGCGTTGGTGACGCAGTTTCAATCTCACCGGCGTCTAGTGGCCGAAAATGAGGCGCTGCGTACGCAAGTATTGCGTCTTGAAAGTGATCAGTTGTTGTTAGCGCAAACAGAGCGCGAAAACCAACGCTTACGGGAGTTACTCGGCTCGCCGTTTGTTCGCGATGAGCGAAAAATGGTCGCTGAGGTTATGGCGGTCGACTCCGATCCCTATAAACATCAAGTGATGCTGGATAAAGGGCGCACCAATGGTGTTTACGAAGGCCAACCGGTGATCAATGAACACGGTGTGGTGGGGCAAATTGCCTATGTGGGCGCGCACAATAGCCGGGTGCTGCTATTAACCGATCCTACCCACGCGATTCCTGTGCAGGTAATGCGCAATGATATTCGAGTGATTGCTTCCGGGCGGGGTTCGACAGCGTATATCGGCTTGGACAACATTCCGAGCAGTACCGATATTAAGGTCGGTGACAAGCTGGTCACGTCGGGATTGGGCGGTGTTTTTCCGGAAGGTTATCCGGTGGGCACGGTGACGGAGTTTTCGTTTGACAACAAACGGCCATTTGCTCAGGTCAAGGCAACGCCGGCGGTGAAATTTGATCGTCTCCGGTATTTGCTGTTGGTCTGGCCGACGCCTGAGCAAGCGGATCCTGAGCAAGATAGCGAACAAGCAGGCTCTCAACCCGAGGATGCCGTGGCATCTAACGAAAAAGGAGAGTCGCAATAGTGGCAAATTCAATATTTCGCGGCCATCTGGTGATTTGGCTGACTTTTATTGCTGCGCTTATCTTACAAGCAGCGCCTTGGCCTGGCGAACTCGCGCCTTTTCGACCATCGTGGGTGTTGCTGGTGACCTTCTACTGGGTGTTGGCTTTGCCGCACCGGGTCAATGTTGGCACGGCACTCGTGCTGGGCTTGCTGTGGGACCTGATGTTAGGGTCAACATTAGGGGTGCGCGGTTTAATGATGGCGATCTTGGTCTATCTTGTCGCGCTCAACTTTCAACTTTTGCGCAACATGTCTTACTGGCAACAAGCGTTGCTACTGTCGCTGTTAACCCTCGCGGGAAAGTTGATCGAGTTCTGGGCGGAGTACCTCGTCTCTGACGTACAGTTTAATCCAGAGCAGCTCTGGGCAGGTGTGCTTAACTTTATACTGTGGCCTTGGCTTTTCTTGCTGCTCCGCCGGGTGCGTCGTCGTTTTGCAATTCGTTAGAGGGATATCATGAGCATTGATTTATATCTGGCCTCAGGCTCACCGCGACGCCAAGCGTTGTTGACCGATATGGGCATCAACTTTTCGCGGGTAGTGGTGGATGTTGAAGAACAGCAAAAAGCCGGTGAATCGCCTTATGCTTATGTGTCTCGTTTATCACAAGACAAAGCACGTGCGGGAGTCGCAAAGACCGGTGGTCATTTACCTGTATTAGGCGCCGATACGATCGTCGTCGATGGCGAGCAGGTACTGGAAAAACCGCGCGATGAAGCGGATGGGGCGCGTATGCTCAAACAGCTATCTGGCCGTGAGCATCAAGTGATGACGGCGGTGACCGTTGCCAATGCGATGAAGCAAGTGACCACTGTGGTGACGACACGGGTGTGGTTTCGTGAGTTGACCGATGACGATATTCGCGCGTATTGGCAATCGAAAGAACCTATGGATAAAGCGGGCGGATACGCCATTCAAGGCCTTGGCGGCAAGTTTGTCACCCGTATCGACGGCAGTTATCACGCGGTCGTTGGTTTGCCATTGTATGAAACCGAGCAACTGCTCAAGCAATTTATGGCCTGATCAATCGTCAGGCCCCTTTTGAGATGTCGGGGAAACCATGAGTGCGGAACTGTTAATCAATGTCACACCTAGCGAGACGCGGGTGGCGATGATCGAAGGTGGCAACCTTCAAGAAATCCATATTGAGCGAGAAGCGAAGCGCGGCATCGTAGGCAATATCTACAAAGGGAAAGTGAGTCGTGTCTTGCCTGGGATGCAGGCAGCCTTTGTCGATATTGGCTTAGATAAAGCGGCTTTTTTGCACGCCTCGGATATCGTGCCGCACACTGAGTGTGTCTCTGAGAATGAGAAGCAGCAATTTCAAGTGCGCGATATTTCTGAATTGGTACGCCAAGGACAAGACATTGTGGTTCAGGTGGTCAAAGACCCCTTGGGCACCAAAGGCGCTCGTCTGACCACGGACATCACTCTGCCGTCGCGGTATCTGGTCTTTATGCCGGGCGCGTCGCATGTTGGCGTGTCACAGCGTATCGAAAGTGAAGAGGAGCGCAGTCGTCTAAAACGTATTGTCAGTGACTATTGCGATGAGTTGGGCGGCTTTATTATCCGTACCGCGGCTGAAGGCGCGACGGATAAAGAAATGGCGCAAGATGCAGCCTTTCTAAAACGGTTGTGGAAGAAGGTCTTAGAGCGGCGCGCACGGTATAAATCAAAATCCATGCTCTATGGTGAGTTGGCATTAGCGCAGCGCATTGTGCGTGATTTTGTTGGCACCGAGCTGGATTTGATTCGGGTCGACTCTCGTCAAGCATATGATACATTGGAAGAATTCACCTCTGAATTTGTCCCCGAGCTTGCCGGCAAGCTTGCTTACTACGATGGTCAGCAACCGATTTTTGATATGTACGACACCGAAAACGAAATCCAGCGCTCGTTGGAACGTAAGGTGGAGTTGAAGTCGGGGGGCTATTTGATCATTGATCAAACCGAGGCCATGACCACCATCGATATCAATACCGGGGCCTTTGTTGGGCGCCGTAACCTTGATGAGACTATTTTTAATACTAATGTTGAAGCGACACGGGCCATTGCTCGTCAACTGCGTCTGCGTAATTTGGGCGGTATTATTATCATCGATTTTATCGATATGAGTACCGACGAACACCGCCGCCGCGTGTTGCACTCGCTGGAACAAGCGTTAAGTCATGATCGAGTAAAAACCAACATTAATGGCTTTACCCAACTCGGCTTAGTGGAAATGACCCGCAAACGCACGCGCGAAAGTATTGAACATGTGCTGTGTGGCGAGTGTCCAACGTGTGAAGGCCGAGGCTCGGTGAAAACGGTAGAAACCGTCTGCTATGAAGTGCTAAGAGAAATCACTCGGGTGAACCGTGCCTATGATGCCGACAAATTTGTGGTATATGCCTCGCCTGCTGTGGTGGAAGCTTTGGTAGAAGAGGACTCCCACTTAGTCGCAGAGCTTGAAGTCTTTATTGGCAAGCAAGTAAAGGTGAAATCCGAGCCTTTGTATACCCAAGAGCAGTTTGACGTAGTAATGATGTAATCCATGACCTGGGCCGCGAAAATTGGACGCTGGTTGCTAGCTGGCGTCGTGAGTCTTATTCTGTTAACCGCCGTTTTTATTGGCGGTTTGCGCTTTTTATTGCCCAACGTGGATATGGTGCGTGAGCCGCTACGACAATGGGTTAGCGAGCAAACGGGCTTTAGCGCGCGTCTTGGGACCATTGCTGGCCAATGGCGCAACCTTACGCCGTCATTGCAACTCAATCATGTCGCCTTGACCACCAGTGATAACAGCCCGCCGTTACTGACCGCAAACCACATTGATTTAAAATTGGATGTTTTTGCGAGCCTATCCCGCCGTCAACCGGTGTTTTCCCATGTTACCCTCGATGGGCTGACCTTTAACAGTGGTCAACTGCCCGATAAAAAAGATAGCACCGGGGTACGTGAGCGCCTTGAAGATTTGTTTTTAGCTCGCCTTGGCCAGTTCTCTGTAACCAACGCCCGTCTTGTTCTTGTCACACCTTCATTGGCGGCACAGACGCTGAATATCGATAACTTGTTGTGGCTTAATCAAAATGGTCAGCATCATGCGCAGGGCACCATTGGGATTGCGGGGACAGAGCTGGAAAAAATCCGCGTCAATGCGGCCTTTACCGAGACCGACGGGTTGGACTCGCTCAGTGGTGATTTTTATCTGGCTAGCGAAAACATGGATTTGGCACCGTGGCTGATGAAGCGCTTCACGCCGTCAGTTACGATTGACAATGCGCGCTTAGATGCCAATGCATGGCTGCGGGTTGAGAAAGGCCAAGTGGCGAATGCCTTGCTGGGTGTCGATACTTTGGCTTTGACGTGGCGCGATCAGCAAGGGGCCTCGCAGCAATGGGCGATCAAAGACAGCCGCGTGCAACTGCAGGCAAGAGAGGACCAGCAATGGCGTGTGGATAGCGATGGGGTTTGGGTTCAGCAAGGGGATACCACGCTGCCGGCGCTCAATCAGCTATCTTGGCAAGGAAACGTGTCCAACTGGCAGCTGAATGCCCGTCACATTGATATCGCGGCATTACGTCCGTTAGTTGGATTGTTGAGCCAATCTGACCGTCAGCATCAACTGATAGACGCCCTTTCACCGACCGGTATGGTGGACTCGCTGGCAATGAGTCAGTCCCCTGATGCGCCGCTGCGCTATCAAGCCTCTTTCTCTGACATTCGCGCCAATCAATGGGGCTATTTCCCGGCCTTTGAGGGGTTAAATGTCACCGTGTCCGGTCAGGGACATCAAGGCAAGGCGACCTTAGCATTAGGGCAACAATCACTCCCCTATGGTGATTTTTTTCAAGCGCCGTTACCGCTTGAGCATGGGGAGGTGACGGTGCAATGGGCGGATCGTGGCGATACTTTGACGGTTTGGAGTGATGCGATTGCCCTCCAAGCGGCAGACTTGGCGGCGCGCGGCGCGTTTCGCTTAGACATTCCTGCACAAGGTTCACCGTTTCTGGCGCTCTATGCTAACGCCGATGTGCACGATGCAGGCCAAACGTGGCGCTATTTACCCATCCGTGCGATGCCAGATTCACTCACCGATTACCTCTCTCGTGCGATTCAAGGCGGGCAGGCGCAAGGCAGTGACATTTTATGGTTTGGCGCGTTAAATGCGTTTCCCTACCGTCAACATGACGGCGTATTCCAAGCGCGAGTGCCGCTGAGTCAAGGCGCATTCAGTTTTAATACCGCATGGCCTACTCTGACCGAATTGGATGCTGCGCTCTTATTTGAAAACGCACGGTTAACCATTCAGGGCGATCATGTACGCCTTGGCGATGCGATCAGCCGTCAGGTTCGCGCCGATATCGCGGATATGGAGGCGCCGGATAGCACATTAACCCTAGCGGCAGATTTATCCGCCACCGGGGATGCGGTCCGTCGTTATATGTTGGCGACCCCACTCGTCGACTCAGTGGGCGCGGCGTTGACGCACGTTCAAGTTAAGGGATTGGTAGATGCCAATTTAGCGCTCGATATCCCTCTCGACGGTAGTCAGCCGCACGCCACAGGTGAAGTGCGCTTTGCGGGGAACCAAGTGCTGATTCAGGCACCGTCCATGCAACTGGATAATGTCGCAGGTAGGCTGCGCTTTGACGATGATACCATCCGCACTCGGGCGCTGACGGCCCAATGGCTGGGCCAGCCCATCAAGGTCGATTTTGACGGACAAACCGATGCGGCAGGTTATCAGCTGGATCTTAATCTGGATGCGGACTGGGACGTCGCCCCTTTGCTGGCTCAACTGTCGTTACCGCTCGAGGATTATCTTGCTGGTGGTGCCCGTTGGCAGGCGACCTTGGGCCTGACGCTGCATGACATCGGTTTTGACTACCAACTGGGTGTTGATATCGACACCACGCCTTTGCAGTCAACATTGCCCGCGCCACTGGCTAAACCGCGTTGGTCAACCGGTAGCGCCTCGCTGGCGGCAACGGGCAACAGCGAAGGGCTACAAGGGCGAATTCAGTTACCGGCGGTTAGCTATCAAGCGCGTATTAATACCCAAGGCGATCGTCCCGTGATCACTGCAAGCCAATGGCATGTGGGCGAACAGCCCACCTCACTCTTGGCGACGCAAGGGCATCGGTTGGATATTGACTTGGCACAGCTAGATATAATGCCGTGGCGTGACCTATGGCGTGACGTGACGCCGCAATGGCCACAAGGGCAAAGTGATTTTCCGACCTTACCGGTGCCCACTAAAGTGAACGCACGCATAGCTCGCTTAGATGCCGACAAACTGAGGTTTAATCAAGTGTCTCTTGCTGTGCGCAAAAAGCCACAAGGATGGGACGCCTTACTCGGTAGCAATGAGCTTAGCGGCCGCGCCCAGTGGCCGACGGGAGGACGCTTAGCGATCGATGTCGATCGTTGGCATATCAATATGATCGCCGATACCGCCGAAAACGATCCTAATGCCCCCCTGTTCGCACCGGTGGACAGCCGAGCCTCTGTCGCTGACAAGGCGCTATTGGCGGCGGTGCCATCCACCGATATATTGATCAAAGATTTATGGCTACAAGGCTATCGACTTGGGCGAGTTTCTGCATCACTCGACAAGCAAGAAGAACGCATAGACTTAACCTCATTGACCATCGAGAGCGGTCAAAACCAAGCGGCGGTAAGCGGCAGTTGGTCAATCGATGAGGATCAGCGCAATCAAACGGCGCTCTCCATACAGTTAAATGGCGATAGCACGTCGGATTTAATGGGGCGCTTTGGGGTCAGCGGTGGGATCCAAGATGCGCGTTTTACCTCGCAAGCGGATATCTCTTATGGGGGACTGCCGTGGCAAGCGGATATCACGAGTTTAAATGGTGAAGTCCGTGCCGATATCCAAGATGGTTACATCAGTGGCGTCGGGGGAGCGGGCAAACTGCTGGGCTTATTTAGCTTGGATTCTATTCTACGCAAAATCCAACTCGACTTTTCTGGCGTATTCGAAGATGGACTGGCGTTTGATGACATTACGGGCCGTGCGGTGATCACAAATGGCGTGGTCGTGACCGATAATATCCGCATGGATGGATTAGCAGGTGATATGGTTATCAGAGGTATCGCTAACTTGGTCAGCAACCAAGTCAACGCGGATGTGCGCTTTACGCCAGATATTACCTCTGGGATCCCTGTGCTCAGCGCGTTTGCTGTTACGCCACAAACGGCGCTCTACGTATTGGCCGTCACCACGGCGATTTCGCCGGTTGTGGATGTCTTTACACAGGTTCGCTATCAAGTCACTGGGCCGATTGGTACGCCTGATATTCGGGAAATATCCCGTAATCAAGAGGCGCTAACCTTGCCCGCCGATGCCACGGAACGATTGCGCCAACAGGCAGAACAAGCCAAGGAGTGAGCATGATGAAAGTCGGCATCATCCAGATGAATTCGGGCGCCGATCCGGTGCAGAACATGGACGTACTGCAAACCAGTTTGCAGCGGTTGCATCAACAAGGCGTCAAACTGGCACTGACGCCAGAAAATGCCTTGGTATTTGGTGACAAACAAGATTACCAACGGCATGCCGAGCCGTTAGGACATGGCCCTATCCAGCGCCAACTGGCAGAAATGGCGCACCAGTTCGATATCTGGCTGGTGGTGGGGGCTTTTCCGATCCAAAACGACAATGGCCGTTTGAGTAGCGCAAGCTTGGTGTTCGACAACGCCGGACATTTGCGAGGTAGCTACGATAAGCTCCATATGTTTGATGTGGAAGTGGCGGATGCCCATGGACGTTATCGGGAGTCGGACTACTTTCAAGCCGGTGATCAACTTGCCACCGTGGACACGCCATTTGGTTGCTTGGGGTTAAGCATCTGCTATGACGTGCGTTTTGCGCCGCTCTATCATGCGTTGCGCGCGCAAGGCGCCGATATTTTAACTGTGCCGGCGGCGTTTACGCGCGTCACGGGACAGGCGCACTGGGAGGCATTGCTGCGCGCCCGCGCGATTGAAACCCAATGCTGGGTGATTGCTGCCGGGCAGTGTGGCGAGCACAGTAAAGGCCGTCAAACGTGGGGGCATTCGATGATTATCGACCCTTGGGGGCAAGTGGTCGCGTCACTAGGGGACGACCCCGGTGTGACGTGGGCGGAGCTTGATCTAAGCATCGGTGAATCCATTCGCCGTAAAATGCCGGTGCTCGACCACGCTCGGTTGCAAACCCAATTGAAATAGCGCACCCTCGGCGCATCATCTTTTTATCTTTGGCTAGCATAAATAGCCTCAACCAAGAGTAAGCGAATGAGTCTGGAACAGGTCGAAGAAACCTTATTGCGCCCTGCGGGGATCAGTGAGTCGCATCTCCAAGAGACACTGGCTCACCTGAGTGGTCGTCAAATTGACTACGGCGACGTTTTTTTCCAATCAACGTGGCACGAGTCGCTCGTCTTGGAAGATAGCATCATCAAAGACGGCTCGTTCAATATCGATCGAGGTGTAGGTGTACGTGCTATCACGGGTGAGAAAACCGGGTTTGCCTACTCGGACCAACTTAACGCTGATGCCTTAATGCAAAGTGCGACCGCCGCACGCGGGATTGCACCCAAAGGTGGGCAGGGTCAAGTCAGTGCCTTTCGCACGGTTCGAGGTGGTCAATACTATGGCCCGCTTGATCCGCTCGGTAGCCTAACCCGCGAGCAAAAAATCGCATTGCTGAAAGAAATCGACAGCTACATTCGTGCCAAAGAGCCGCGAGTGAAAGAAGTCAGTGCCAGTATTAATGGCTTGTACGAGCAAGTATTGATTGCCGCCACGGATGGAACCTATGCCGCGGATATCCGCCCTCTGGTCCGTTTATCTGTGTCTGTGCTCGTTGAGCAGGATGGACGCCGTGAGCGGGGAAGTGCTGGCGGCGGTGGCCGTTATGGTTACGAGGTGTTCTTGCAAGAGCAAGACGGAAAAAGCACGGCGCTACAGTTTGCTGATGAAGCGATTCGTTTAGCGTTGGTGAACTTGCGTGCAGAAGGCGCCCCTGCTGGCACCATGCCTGTGGTGTTAGGCCCGGGTTGGCCGGGCGTACTATTGCATGAAGCGGTCGGGCATGGCTTGGAGGGCGATTTCAACCGTAAAGAATCGTCTGTCTTCACCGGCAGCCTCGGTGAGCAAGTGACCTCACCGCTTTGCACCATTGTTGATGATGGCACGATGGCGGACCGTCGCGGCTCGCTCAATATCGATGATGAAGGCGTGCCGGGCCAATATAACGTCCTGATCGAAAACGGGGTGCTTAAAGGCTATATGCAAGATAAGCACAACGCGAGCTTGATGGGAGTGGCACCGACCGGAAACGGCCGTCGCGAATCTTACGCGCATTTACCCATGCCTCGTATGACCAATACCTACATGCTGGGTGGCGACAGTACGCCGAGTGATATTATTGCTAGTGTTGAGCACGGTTTGTATGCGCCGAACTTTGGTGGCGGACAAGTGGATATTACCTCGGGTAAATTTGTGTTCTCGACCTCTGAAGCCTATTTAATTGAGAACGGCAAAGTTACCACGCCTGTGAAAGGGGCTACTTTGATTGGCAGTGGTATTGAGGCGATGCAACAAGTGTCGATGGTGGGTAATGATCTCGCGATTGACCGAGGCGTCGGCGTCTGTGGTAAGGCAGGGCAAAGTGTGCCGGTTGGCGTGGGTCAGCCAACGCTGAAACTTGATGCCATGACAGTGGGTGGCACGGAGTCATAAACAAACACGCCAGTGGAGAACACTGGCGTGAGGTTTTACAGGCTTTGGTCGTAAAAGCCTTTAATGTATTGGAAGATCTCGCGATAGGCCTTGGGCGGCTTGTTTTGTTGTCGCTCTTTTTTAGCCTGACGGGCAAGCTGGCGTAAGCGTTGGCGGTCGGCCTCTGGATACTGCAACATCACATCGTTGATAGCGTCGTCGCCTTCATCCACAACACGGTCGCGCAGTTTTTCGAGCTTATGCAGCTCAGCACTCTGTTGCGCGTGCTTGTTTTGTAGCTTATCCAGCGCCGCTTGAATCGGCTCAGGGTCGCGAGAGCGCATGAGCTTGCCGACATATTGCAATTGGCGACGACGTGCTTCGTTTTTTAAGCGTTGTGCGTCAACAATGGCGGTGTATAAGTCGTCGTCGAGTGGAAACTTTTCCAACACGGCAGGCTTGAGCTTAACCAGCGCTTCGCCAAGCTCTTGCAGGGCGAGCATATCGCGCTTCATCTCGGATTTACTCACCCAGATGATTTCTTCCTCTTCCTCCCAAGGAGCAGGTTTATTTTTACGGCCCATGTTCAACCTCAATGAGAATGTGCAATGACACTTATGTTAACAAGAAATGCGCACAAACGCGGGCTTTTTTGTCACCGGCTCGCGTGGCCCCGTATTCTAAATTCGAATTTTAATCAGAAAGGTCAACTATGAGTGTAAAACAGCAGGTCGCGGAGCAAGAGCAACACCTACGCCAAGCCGTCAGCCGTGCATTGGACATGGCCGCGCAACGCAGTGATGCCGCAGAGGTAGCGATCACCAAAAGCACAGGGATCAGCGTCACGTCACGCATGGGTGAAGTGGAGAACGTAGAGTTTAATCGCGATGGTGCCTTGGGAGTGACTGTCTACTGCGATCAGCGCAAAGGTAGCGCATCCACGACAGATCTGTCCGAGCGTGCGATTGCCAAAACGGTCGAAGCCGCGTTGGAAATTGCCAGCTATACCTCACCGGATCCCTTTGGTGGCCCAGCACCAAAACACTTAATGGCCTTTGAGTATCCCGATCTTGATCTGTTTTACCCTGACGAGCCAGAGCCCGATGCTGCAGCCGCATTAGCCATTGAGGCGGAACAAGCCGCGTTAGGTTATGACTCGCGGATCAAATTCAGTGATGGAGCCAGTTACGACAGCCATTACGGAGTCCGTGTGTATGGCAATAGCCACGGCATGCTAGGCAGTTATGCCTCCAGCCGTCAGGCGCTAAGCTGCTCGGTGATCGCGGAAAGTGCCAATGGCATGGAGCGCGATATGAGCTACACGGTTGCGCGCGATAAAGCCGATTTATGGACCCCAACCTCAGTCGGTATCGAAGCGGCAAAACACGCGGTAGCGCGCTTAGACCCACGTAGTCTGGCTACGTGTGAAGTCCCCGTGATGTTTGATGCCAGTGTGGCGACCGGCCTGTTTGGTCATCTGGTGATGGCGATCAGTGGCTCTGCGTTATATCGCAAGTCATCCTTTTTACTGGATAAAAAGGATGAACAAATCTTCCCTAACTGGCTCACGATCAATGAGTTACCCCACGTACTTAAAGGATCGGCCAGCTCGCCGTTTGATAGCGAAGGGGTCAAGACCCAAGACAGACGCATCGTGGAACAAGGGGTATTAAAAACCTATCTAGCGACCAGCTACGCGGCTCGCAAGCTCGATATGGAGCCCACTGGCCACGCTGGCGGTATCCATAACTGGTATGTCAGCCACACCGGCCAAGATGCTGATGCCATGCTGAAAACCTTGGGCACTGGTCTATTGGTGACTGAGTTAATGGGGCAGGGGGTGAATCCGGTCACTGGCGATTATTCGCGCGGCGCTGCGGGTTTTTGGGTGGAAAACGGTGAAATCCAATATCCAGTCAGCGGCATTACCATCGCGGGGAATTTAAACCAGATGTTCGCCAATATTGTCGCAATCGGCACAGATATTGAAACGCGCAGCCAAATTCAAACCGGCTCAATCATTATTGATGCAATGAAAGTGGCTGGCGAATAATACCCATCACATCTTCCTTTAGGGCGCCGATTGGCGCCCTTTTTAGTTTACTGCCATGCTAATAGCTGTTAGTCGAGCAGCGAGGGAGCGAGGCATGGACACAAGGCCGTTGCGTGATCTGATTGGAGCGCGTGTATTGGGCGTGCTAGGCACGTATTCCACCCCAGAGAAGATGGGCAGTATGGCGGTGTCGATTTGCGGTGTGGAGCCGCTTAGTGATACCCGGTTACGTACGATTTTTCCCAAAGGACACCAATTGAAAGACGGTCAATGGGTGACGTTACATCTCGATAATCGCACCGGGGTGAGTGACTATGACGCAGACCTTAAGGTGTATCGTCTGTCGTTTAAGGGCAAGGTGATTGCCACATCCGCCTTTGAGGTCATGATTGATGCGCTTGAGTATCAAGTGGCCTATGGGATGGGCGTGGTGAAGTCTTATCAAGCTCCTGATTATGCTTATCCGTTAGATACGCGTCGGACCGTGGCGTTACCCACCACACCTTTATCGCAAGTCCCGGCGATGGATGACAGTGAGTATGATAATAAAATCGGTGTGCTTTTGACCTATGCACTGAGTCAGCCACATACGACGGTGATGGCGTTTTTATCGTCGGTCGAGGATGACATTTTCTTTATCACCTTTCCGAGTACTTTCAAATCGTTGCTGCTAAAACGCGACAACCGCTGTTACTTTGCGATTGATAGCCGCGCAACCTTTACCTTTGAACAGGCGATTGAATGGAACTACAGCATTATTCGCGGCGAGGTTTATACCGTACCTAAACCGTCGATGATGTTTGATGAGATACGAGAGCGTTTTGTGGCGAAAAACCCGTGGGAAGTGGGCTTTTTTAGCCATTCAGAGGTGGAGATGTACCACCTGAAGGCAGCCAATGTGGTCTGCCCTCGGATGGCATTGGATTAGCGAGTTTTATTGGCTCATCAATAGCGCAATGAGACCCACACCTAAAATCAGGCGGTAAATCACGAACGGTAACATGCCCACACGGGTGACCAGCTTTAAAAACGCATGAATACACGCATAGGCGCTGACAAACGAGACCAAAACGCCAACCCCAATGGGGGCAAACTCAACCGGCACTGGGCTGGTGGCCAGCTGTAAGCCCAGATATGATCCGGCGAGGGTGATGATTGGAATCGACATCAAAAATGAGAAACGCGCGGCGGCTTCTCGGGTGTAGCCTAGCATCAGCGCAGCAGTAATGGTGGCGCCCGAACGTGAGGTGCCTGGGATCAAAGCAAGTGCTTGAGCGATCCCGATAAACAGCGCACGCGATCGGGTGGTTTGATACTCATCGCATTGTTGACGCGCATGGCGGTCAGCCCACCAAAGCAGTGCGCCAAATAGTAAGGTGGTAGCGGCAATCACCCACGCTGAACGCAGGTAAAGCTCAATTAAATCTTTAAGAAATAGGCCAGCCACGCAGGCGGGAATGGTCGCCAATACGATCATCCAAGCCAATTGACTATCCCGACTGTGTTTACCTGTGAACGACGTGAAAAAGGCACCTAACAGTGACACAACTTCACGGCGGAAATAGCCAATCACCGCGGCAAGTGTGCCGACATGAACGGCCACATCGAAGGCTAAGCCTTGGTCGGCCCAGCCAAAAATCTGCGATGGCAAAATGAGGTGGGCGGAGCTGGAAATGGGCAAAAACTCAGTCAAGCCTTGAATAAGGGCAAGAAAAAAGGCTTCAAACATGCTCATGGTAATGATTATTCCTTCAAATACGCAGGGGTCTCGATAGGCCATAGTGGCTGGGCTTGGTCAAATTGCTGCCAAAGCTGCGCAAATGTTCGTCCATCCCCGGGGATTGCTTGATCGGGACACAGTTCAGCGAGCGGCCAAAGGGTGAATGCAAATTTATAAATATCGTTGCGCGGTAAGGCCGGTCCGCTGGACTGACACTGATCGCCAAAGGTCAATAAATCGATGTCCAAGGTACGATCGCGATACTTAACGTCGTCGCGCTGTCGCCCATATCGACTTTCGATATCGCGTATGGTTTGCCAAAAGGTTTGCAGATCGAGTGCCGTGTCGAGCTCAGCGATAAGGTTATAGAAATTCGGCCCTTCAAAGCCGACGGGTTCGGCCTCAAAAATGCGCGAAAAACGGCAGTGTGGGTCTAAGGCTCGTAACGCCTTAACCGCGGCTTGAATATGCAGGTCGCGATCGATGTTTGAGCCAATACTGACTAATGCTTTTGTCACCGTGTGCCTCGCTCTATCACCACGCCAACATTACGCGCTTGGGCGACGGCGCCAGGTTTGGCCACACGCACTTTTACCCAGCTGACGCCAAATTGTGACTGGATTAGCGCGGCGACCTCTTCGGCGACCCGCTCGATGAGTGCACAGCGGCTGGCTTGAACATGTGCAATCACAGCCTCACTGACACTGGCATAATCCAGCGCTAAACTGACATCATCACTTTGGGCGGCGGGACGATTGTCGTGCGCCATTTCGATATCAAGTACCAACTTTTGTTGGATGGTTTGTTCCCAATCGTAGACACCGATGGTGGTCACAACGTCGAGTTGTTCTATAAAGACGGAATCCATGTTTTTTCACACTCCGTGACAGGTCGGATACCACTGTGGTAAGAAAGCCCGTATTATCGGGCTTATCGATTGACACTTGGATGCGCGATGCGTTCCGATCCATGTTGCGTCTAATCAAGATCGTGGGCGCACTATAGCAACGAATGCAGCACAAACTCTAGGAATTTCACATGACTGCACTGGCCATTGCCATCATCATCGCTGCCTATTTGCTCGGCTCTGTTTCCAGTGCGGTGCTGGTGTGCCGGGCCTATGGCCTGCCGGATCCTCGCGAACAAGGGTCTGGAAATCCGGGCGCGACCAATGTGTATCGCCTTGGCGGCCGCACGGCCGCGGCATTGGTCTTAGTGTGCGACATGCTCAAAGGGACGATCCCCGTTTGGCTCAGTTATCTTATCGGGATTAATCCGTTTTTGCTTGGCTTGATTGGCATCGCCGCCTGTCTTGGGCACATCTATCCGGTGTTCTTTCATTTTCGAGGCGGCAAAGGTGTAGCGACGGCGCTGGGCGCCATGGCTCCGATAGGACTCAGTCTCACTGGCTTGTTAGTGCTGACGTGGGGAGTGGTGTTGGTGATCACCGGCTATTCGTCATTAAGTGCTATCGTCACCGCCATTTTGGCACCGCTTTTCACTTGGTGGATTAAACCGCAATTTACGATGCCAGTGGCGATGCTTTCTTGCCTGATTTTATTTCGTCACTATGAAAATATTCGTCGCCTACTCGATGGCGAGGAAAAGCCCATTGTACTCAGGCGCTGGCGACGTTAACGGACGTAAAAAAAGCAGCCCAAGGCTGCTTTTTTGCATCATTTAGTTAGGGATGGCAAGGTATCAATCGGCCAGCGAGGCTGTGCCTTCACCCCCAGTCCCATATGCTCCCCGTTTTTGAGTCGCTGCATCCCCGCATAGGCAATCATGGCGCCGTTATCGGTACAGAACTCGGGACGTGGATAGAAAACATCACCGCCCAGTTTGCGCGTGAGGGTGTCGAGTTTGTCGCGTAAATGACGATTCGCGCTAACGCCGCCAGCAACCACTAATCGATTCATGCCACATTGCTCTAACGCTCGCTTACACTTGATTGCCAGCGTATCCACCACTGCGTCTTGGAAGGCATACGCGATATCCGCACGGGTTTGCGGATCATTGTCATTGGCAGCAATGGTATTCGCGGCAAATGTCTTCAAGCCGGAAAAGCTGAAATCGAGACCGGGGCGATCGGTCATCGGACGCGGGAAGGTGAAGCGACCGTGGGTGCCGTTTTCTGCCAGTTTTGACAGTAAGGGGCCACCGGGATAATCAAGATTCATCAGCTTCGCGGTTTTATCAAACGCTTCACCGGCTGCGTCATCAATCGACTCACCAAGAATGCGGTATTCGCCAATGCCTTTTACTTCGACTAACAGCGTGTGTCCGCCGGAGACGAGCAACGCCACAAAAGGAAAGGGAGGAGGTGTGTCTTCTAACATAGGTGCAAGTAAGTGGCCTTCCATATGATGCACTGCCACCGCTGGCACTTGCCATGCGTACGCCAGACTGCGACCGATGGTGGCACCGACCAGCAGGGCACCGACTAATCCGGGACCGGCGGTATAGGCCACGCCATCGATATCCGCGGGTGTCAGCTGTGCCTCTGCCATCGCTGCTTTGACTAACGGCAAGGTCTTTTTAACATGATCGCGAGAGGCTAACTCAGGGACAACTCCGCCATAATCGGCATGAAGCTTTACCTGACTGTAAAGTTTATGTGACAAAAGCCCGCGTTGATCGTCGTAGATCGCCACGCCAGTTTCGTCACACGATGTCTCTATGCCTAAAATTCGCATCATAACCTCAGGAAAACAGCCGATAGATTGAACGCTTAGGATAAATGAGCACGCTGAGCGTGAAGACCGAAGCGAGAAGACGTTGCCAGCACAGGCTGGCGGTGCGCGCAATCTTACATGGCTTGGAAGTAATTCGCCAGATGTGCTTTACAATGCCCCCCTATTCGGATTAGAATTTCGCACCATTTTTAATCAAGGCTGGCCAATAATTCGCCAGCGATAACTGATAACCCCTGAGGTGAAAGGCACATGCCAGTAGTTAAAGTACGTGAAAACGAACCATTTGACGTAGCATTGCGTCGCTTTAAGCGCTCTTGTGAAAAAGCAGGTATTCTTTCTGAAGTTCGCCGTCGTGAGCACTTCGAAAAGCCAACTACCGTTCGCAAACGCGCTAAAGCCGCTGCTCAAAAACGTCACCTGAAGAAGTTGGCACGCGAAAACCAACGTCGCGTACGTCTGTACTAATTTAGTCAGATTAGGTAGGTGCTATGGAATTGCTTGAACGTCTAAAAGATGCCCAAAAAGCGGCGATGAAAGCGAAAGACAAGACGCGTCTTGGTACGATTCGCCTTCTGATGTCAGCCATTAAACAGCAAGAAGTGGATACCCGTCAGTCATTGAGTGACGAGGACATTCTTGCGGTGCTGACAAAAAGCGTAAAGCAGCGCCGTGATTCCGTAGCCCAATACCAGTCAGCCGGTCGTGATGACCTTGCCGATGCAGAACTCGCAGAAATTGCAGTGATTGAAGAGTTTCTTCCTCAACCACTGAGCGAAGCAGAGGTCGATGCATTGGTAAAAGCTGCCGTTGAAAAAACCGGCGCCGCCTCCATGCAAGACATGGGCAAGGTGATGGGGGTACTAAAACCTCAAATCCAAGGCCGAGCTGATATGGGAAAAGTTAGCCAACTCGTGAAAGCGAATTTAAGCTAAGTTTTTCCAGACCTTACAACAAGCCGTGCTTTCCGTAATGGACGGCGCGGCTTGTTTGCTTCTCTCCCTATAAATTTCAGGTTATGGCAGGCAGAATCCCGCGCGCATTCATTGACGACTTGCTCTCACGTCTCGACATTGTTGAGATCATAGACGCACGGGTCAAGCTCAAGAAAAAGGGCAAGAATTACAGCGCCTGTTGTCCGTTCCATAACGAAAAAACGCCTTCATTTAGCGTTAGCCAAGAAAAGCAGTTTTACCACTGCTTCGGATGTGGTGTGCACGGTAATGCCATCGATTTTGTGATGGAATTTGATCGATTGGAGTTTCCCGATGCGATCGAAGAGTTAGCGAACACACTGGGTTTAGACGTGCCCCGTGAACAAGCGAATGGCGGGACAGCACGCCCCAGCATTCCCACGGACGATAAACGTCAGATTTATGAAACCATGGAAGCCATTGCACGGACCTACAGCAGCGAGCTGCGAACGGAAGCCGGACAGGTGGCGGTGGATTATCTCAAACAACGTGGTTTATCCGGTGAAGTGGTAAAACAGTTTGGTATTGGGTATGTCCCTGATCATTGGGACACCATTAAGCGACGTTTTGGTCGTAGCCAAGCGGAGCAACGCCAGCTGGTCACCGCCGGCATGTTGATTGAAAACGACAATGGTCGCAGTTATGACCGTTTTCGTGGTCGCGTGATGTTTCCTATCCGCGATCGCCGAGGCCGTGTGATTGGCTTTGGTGGCCGGGTGTTAGGGGATGGCACCCCGAAATACCTGAACTCGCCAGAAACGCCGATCTTTCATAAAGGTCGGGAGTTGTATGGCTTGTATGAAGTGATGCAACGTTATCGCCACCCTGAGCGTATCCTCGTGGTTGAAGGCTATATGGATGTGGTGGCACTGGCACAGTTTGGCGTCGATTACGCTGTGGCCTCGCTGGGGACATCGACTACAGGGGAGCATATGCAAACCCTGTTTCGGCAAAGTAGTACTATACTTTGCTGCTACGATGGCGATCGAGCCGGCCGAGAAGCAGCATGGCGGGCGATGGAGCAAGCACTGCCTTACATGACTGATGGCAGGCAGCTCAAGTTTATGTTTTTGCCCGACGGTGAAGATCCGGATTCGATGATCCGCCAAGAGGGCAAAGAAGGGTTTGAACAGCGGTTGAATGAGGCACAAACCCTCTCCACCTTTATGTTCACCACCTTGCTTAAGCAAGTCGACACCAGCAGCCAAGAAGGCAAAGCCAAGCTTGCGAACTTGGCGGTGCCTTTGATTGAAAAAGTGCCCGGAGATACGTTACGCCTTTACCTGCGTAATACGCTGGGGCAGAAATTGGGCATCATGGATGACCATCAGCTTGAGACCTTGATCCGTCGCCAAGGACAGCCCGTTAAAGTACATGGGCAATCAGAGATTAAGCGTACGCCGATGCGTGAGGTAATTGCGTTACTGGTCCAGTACCCGTACTTGGGCCAAGAAGTACCGCCGTTGCCGTCAGCGGAGTCGATTGATTTGCCCGGTTTGGCGTTACTTAATCCGATCCTTGAGATCTGTCGAGCGCGCCCCAATATCACTACCGGTCAGTTGCTAGAGCACTGGCGGGGGACAAAACAAGAAGCCTTGCTGGCGCGGTTAGCCGGCTGGGATCTTTATATTGACGATGATAATGCGTCAGAACTTTTTTGCGATTCACTGGATAAAATACTCGCCCAGTGTGTCGAACAACAAATAGCCAAGTTGCAAGCGAAGTCAAATACCGTCGGCTTATCAGTCGAAGAGAAGCGGGAACTGATGCTACTGATACAGAGCCAGTCCGTTTAGAAAGTAGCCAGCAAAGGCGACATTTGTTAAAATTGGCGGTTTGCGTTTCCGCATACTAAATTCTTCACTCAGACCCGAAGTTGGATATCGTCTATGGATCAAAATCCGCAGTCACAGCTAAAGTTGCTTGTCGCAAAAGGCAAGGAACAAGGCTATCTGACCTATGCCGAAGTTAACGACCACCTCCCGGAAGACATTGTCGATTCCGACCAGATAGAAGACATCATTCAGATGATCAATGACATGGGCATTCAAGTGGTAGAAGCCGCGCCCGATGCTGATGAATTGATGATGTCTGAGACCGTGGCCGACGAAGACGCGGTAGAAGCCGCAGCGGCAGCGCTGTCCAGTGTGGAAAGTGAAATTGGCCGTACCACCGATCCTGTGCGCATGTATATGCGTGAAATGGGGACGGTAGAGCTTCTGACCCGTGAGGGTGAGATCGATATCGCCAAGCGTATCGAAGACGGCATTAACCAAGTACAGTGCTCGGTGGCGGAATACCCGGCCTCGATTGCCTCACTGCTTGATCAGTTCGATAAGGTGGAAGCGGAAGAGCTACGCCTGACTGACATCATCTCTGGGTTTATTGATCCAACCCAAGATGACATGGCCCCGACCGCCACCCACATCGGCTCTGAGCTGAGTGAGAAAGAGCTCGAAGACGAAGATGACGACGACGCTGATGACGACGACGATGATGATAGCGAAGAAGATGTCGGTATCGATCCTGAGCTTGCACGCGAGAAATTTAGCGAGCTCCGTCGTACGTATTCCAATATGGAAGCGGCAATCAACCAGTATGGTCGTTACGATGACCGCACTAAAGCGTCTATCGAAGAGCTGTCGGAAACCTTCAAGCAGTTCCGCTTGGTGCCTAAGCAGTTTGATCGTCTGGTTAACGAAATGCGCCAGACCATGGACAAAGTGCGTACCCAAGAACGCTTGGTAATGCGTCTGTGTGTCGATCAGGCCAAAATGCCGAAGAAAACCTTTGTGCAATTGTTTGCCGGTAACGAATCATCCGATGCATGGATTGATGAAGCGCTGTCATCCGGTAAGCCGTATGCAGAGCGTGTGGCGCGTTACGAAGAAGATCTGCGTCGTTGTGTGCAGAAATTGAAAATCATCGAAGAAGAGACGGGCCTGTCTGTTGAGCGTATCAAAGACATTAGCCGTCGCATGTCTATCGGTGAAGCGAAAGCACGCCGCGCGAAGAAAGAGATGGTGGAAGCCAACTTACGTCTGGTTATTTCGATTGCTAAGAAATACACCAACCGTGGCTTACAATTCTTGGATTTGATTCAAGAAGGTAACATTGGCTTGATGAAAGCGGTGGATAAATTTGAATATCGCCGTGGTTATAAGTTCTCAACCTATGCGACTTGGTGGATCCGTCAGGCGATTACTCGCTCGATTGCAGACCAAGCCCGGACGATTCGTATTCCGGTGCACATGATTGAGACCATCAACAAGCTTAACCGCATCTCGCGTCAAATGCTCCAGGAAATGGGCCGTGAGCCACTGCCTGAAGAGTTGGCGGAGCGCATGATGATGCCGGAAGATAAAATCCGCAAAGTCCTCAAGATTGCGAAAGAGCCAATCTCAATGGAAACCCCTATCGGTGATGATGAAGATTCACATCTGGGTGATTTCATTGAAGATACCACCCTTGAGCTACCGATGGACTCAGCGACGTCTAACAACCTGAAAATGGCGACCAATGACGTATTGGCCGGTCTGACACCGCGTGAAGCAAAAGTGCTACGCATGCGCTTTGGTATCGATATGAATACTGACCACACGTTGGAAGAAGTCGGTAAGCAGTTTGATGTTACGCGTGAGCGTATTCGTCAGATTGAAGCGAAAGCGCTGCGTAAGCTGCGTCACCCAAGCCGTTCAGAGACATTACGTAGCTTCTTGGACGAGTAAGCGGTAAGCGTTTTGCACAGTCCAATAAAAAGGCGAGCCAATGGCTCGCCTTTTTTAATCGCGGTCAGATTAGGTAATAAACAGGGTGGCGAGGCCAAGAAAGGCAAGGAGTCCAACCACGTCAGTAACGGTAGTTAATGCCATGCCACCGGCCAGTGCCGGATCAATATTGTATTTTTTTAACAGAGTCGGGATGGCGACCCCGGCAATCCCAGCGATAAATAAATTCATCATCATTGCACCGGCAATGATCAGCCCAAGCTCAAGATTCCCTTTCCATAGCACTACGACGCCGCCAATAATCATCGACCATACCAAGCCATTGATCAGTCCGACGGTGGCTTCTTTGGCGAGCAGCCAGCGTGTGTTGGAGTCACCAATGTGACCCACGGCTAACCCGCGAATGACCAAGGCAACGGTTTGATTCCCTGCTACACCGCCCATCGATGGGACGATGGTCATCAACACCGCAATCGCTGCCATCTTATCAAGCGTGCCTTCAAACATGTTCGACACGGAGGCTGCGGTCAGTGCCGCGAGCACATTGATCCCCAGCCAGATACTGCGACGACGCGCACTTTTAAAGGCGGGCGCAAAGGTGTCTTCGTCATCGTCCAGACCGGCCAAGCCCATCATCGAGTGCTCGGCATCTTCACGAATAATATCGACCACATCATCGATGGTAATACGGCCGACAAGGTGATTATGTTGATCGACGACAGGGGCTGAAACCCAGTTACGACGCTCAAAGAGGCTCGCCACATCGCCATCGTCCATGGTTACGCTAATGGCTTCATCCGGATCGTCCATAATGTCGACCACTTCCGTATCCGGTTGGTTAACTAACAAGGCGGCAATGGGTAGATTGCCAATCAGTCGGCCATTCGGATCAATCACATAAAGCGCATCTGTGGTATCGGGTAGCTCGCCTCGCATGCGCAGATAACGCAGCACGACATCCACAGTGACGTCGCCCCGAATCGTGACCACGTCGGTGTTCATCATCCCGCCCGCAGAGTCCTCCGGGTAGGAGAGCGCTTGCTGGATGCGCGCACGGTCTTGTGCGTCCATCTCCGCCAGCACATCTTGTGAGACGTCTTGAGGCAAACTACGCAGTAGATAAGCGACGTCGTCGGTTTCCATCCCCTCGGTGGCGGCGGCAAGTTGCTCAGGCGCCATACGCACCATGATGCCGTCTTTCACATCCTCAGACAGCTCATCGAGGATTTCACCTTGGTCTTCGGGATCCGTCAGTTGCCAGAGAACTAAACGGCCTTTGGGCGGCGAGGCCTCAAGAAGGTGGGCGATGTCTTCCGGCTCCATGTCTTCCAACATGCGGCGCACGCGGACAAACATGCCTTGTTCCAGCAGTTGGCTAACTTCTTGTAGCCGTTGGTGGGTTTGATTGCTTTGTTCTTGTTCTGTCGTTTCTGCCATAGGCAACATCCCCCATTGCAATGTCTGAAATTCTAACGCAATCAGGGGAGTCTGTCGCATGACAAATGGGTTGCGTGTCAGTATAAGAAAGGAATTGCGTGCTGGTCAGCGCAGTGGGCGGTTAACTTTCTTCGTCAAATCCGGCATCGAACAGCGCTTTTACCGCGTTTAAAGCCGGTTCGGCCTGTGGACCCGTCGCGGTGAGAGTGATGGTTTGTCCTTGAGCCGATTCCAGCATCAGCATCGCCATCACACTATCGGCCGTGGCGCGCTTATCGCCACTTTGCAACTCAATGGTGGCGTCGTAGGCTTGGAGCAGCTCAACCAGCTTCATCGCGGCCCGCGCATGTAAGCCCAGTCGGTTACGCACACACACATCCGTGTGCAGGGTGGTCATGACGATTGCTCCAAGGTGCGATGGCGAATTTGCACTTTTTCGCCAAGCTCCGTGAAATAGTCAGCCAGATATTGCGCTATATACACAGAGCGGTGTTTACCGCCCGTGCATCCAATAGCAACGGTAACATAACTGCGATTATTGTTTTTCAATGCGGGCAGCCAAGACTCAAGAAAGCCTTTGATTTGTGCAATCAGCATCGCGACATCGGGTTGCGCGGCGAGGAACATGCGTACGGGCTTTTCTAAGCCGGTATGAGGGCGCAGGGTCGGCTCCCAATGCGGGTTGGGCAAAAAGCGAACATCAAACACATAGTCGGCATCGGCGGGTAAGCCATGCTTAAAACCGAACGATTCAAACACCATCACCAAGTCGCCACTGGCGCGGCCCAATACCAGTGAGCGCACCGACTCACTTAAGTCGTGAATCGACAGCCCCGTGGTATTAATCACGCGGTCGGCATGTTCTTTGATGGGCGCCATTTGTTGCTTTTCGGCTTGAATGGCTTGCTCAAGAGACAGGTTTTGGCGCGACAGGGGATGCAAGCGGCGCGTTTCACTAAAGCGCTTAATCAGATCTTTGTCATCTGCATCCAAGTAATACAAGGTGACATCGCACACTTCCCGCAACGCGGCGAGAGTGTCAGCAATAGGCTCATTCGCGTTAGGCAGGTTGCGAATGTCCAAGCTGACCGCAATTTTGGCTTCGGCATCTTCTTGCGACGTGACGAAGTCGCGCAACAGATTCACAGGGAGATTATCAACGCAGTAATACCCGAGATCTTCGAGCACCCGCAACGCCACAGATTTGCCTGACCCCGAACGGCCACTGACAATTTTCAGCATCATAATAGACTCCCGTCAGCCCTTACTCGTTATTGAGTCATGATATTGTACAGCTCTTGGTCCGAGTCTGCATTGCGAAGCTGTCGGCATAGCTGTTTATCATTGAGCTTTTCGGCGATGGCCGAGAGGGTTTGGAGGTGGTATTTACACTGTTCGTCCGGAACGAGTAGCGCGAAGAGCAAATCAACGGGGCGCTTGTCGATAGCGTCGAACTCAATCGGTTCAGCACATTGCAACAGCACGCCAATAGCATGGTCACTGTCCGTGATACGGCCGTGTGGAATAGCAATCCCTGAGCCGATACCTGTGGTGCCCAGCTTTTCACGACTTAGCATGCATTCAAACAATTGTTGCGCGTTGACCCCCAACTTGTCCGCAGCCACTTGGCTAATGATTTCAAGGGCGCGTTTCTTGCTGGAACAGTGGACGGCACTGCGCGTGCAGTCCACTGTGAGTACGTCTTTAAGTTCCATAGCTTAATGCTGTTTGAGCTTCTCTTTATGTTTACTCAATTGCTTGACCAACTTGTCGGTCAACCCATCAATGGCCGCATACATATCTTGCGACTGCGCTTTAGCATGAATCTCTCCATTGTTGACATGGAGCGTCGCTTCAGCAATTTGGTCGAGCTTTTGGACCGTCAACACAACGTGGACATTATTAATGTGCTCGAAAAAGCGCTCGAGTTTAGCAAACTTTGTATCCACATACTCGCGTATTGGTGGCGTGATTTCGACATGATGTCCGGTCAGGTTGATTTGCATACACATCTTCCTTCTGTTGAGGCGCCTAAAGCAGGCGCTTGCGCTGGTTTGACGGCGCAATACCGAGCGACTCCCGATACTTAGCGATGGTCCGTCGTGCAACTTTGATGCCTTGCTCAGCTAACAAGGCGGCAATTTTGCTATCACTGAGGGGCTTGTTGGCAGGCTCCGCTGCCACCAACTTTTTGATCAGGGCACGAATGGCTGTCGAAGAGCATTCGCCGCCATTGTCCGTGCTCACGTGGCTTGAGAAGAAGTACTTCAACTCAAAAATACCGCGTGGCGTATGCATAAATTTTTGGGTGGTGACACGAGAGATGGTCGACTCGTGCATGTCGACGTCCATGGCGATGTCGTTAAGTACCATGGGTTTCATGGCTTCTTCGCCATACTCAAAGAAATCTTGTTGATGTTCGACAATACAGCGGGCCACCTTCAATAAGGTCTCATTACGGCTTTCGAGGCTTTTAATCAGCCACTTAGCTTCTTGCAAATGGGAGCGGATAAACTGGCTGTCTGACGGGCTACAGCCGTTACGACCATAAGCGGCATATTGCTCATTGACCTTAAGCTTAGGAACGCTATCTGGGTTGATTTGTACCACCCATTTGCCGTGGTGCTTAAACACGGAGACATCGGGGACCACGTACTCCGCTTCGTTGGTCACGATCAGATTACCCGGACGTGGCTCAAGACTATGGATCAGTTGCATCACGGCTTTCAGATCCGGCTCTTTTAGGCGGGTATCTCGCATCAGTTGACGATAATCGCGGTTGGCGAGCAAATCCATATGTTGGGTGAGCACGGTACGTGCCTCATCCAGCCAGGGCGTTTCTGGATTGTATGTCGCTAATTGGAGCAATAAGCACTCTTGTAGCGAGCGAGAGGCTACACCCAATGGATCAAAGTGTTGAACACGTTTCAGTACAGCTTCTACTTCGTCAAGCTCAATCTCCTCACTGCCCAAGCTTTCTAAGATCTCATCAGTGGTGACTGACAGGTAGCCTTGATCGTCCACCGCATCGATGATCGCCAAGGCAATGGCTTGATCCGTCTCCGAGAAGGGGGTGAGGTCGAGCTGCCATTTTAGGTAGTCGTAAAGGCTTTCGGTGGTTTCACCTTGATACACGGGGAGCTCGTCGCCGCCCGAGGCAATGCCAGTACTGCCGGTTCCCGCGCTATAGACGTCATCCCAAGTGGTATCCACCGGCAACTCGTCAGGCATTTCGTTTTTCTCGAAGGCGTCTGAGGTTTCTAACGTGTCGGCGCTGGCGGTGGCGGTTTCCGCGGTGTCGTTATCGTTACGCTCCGCGGCTTCTTGTTCTTGACCCTCGTCTTGTTCCAGCAGCGGGTTGGTTTCCAACGCTTCTTGGATCTCTTGCTGCAAATCTAGCGTCGACAACTGCAGCAGGCGAATAGCCTGCTGTAGCTGCGGTGTCATTGCGAGTTGTTGTCCAAGCTTGAGCTGAAGCGTGGGTTTCATAGGGGCGTTACACCTTTCCTTTTAGAACGACCAATGAGGTTAAAACGCTTGCTCTGGGATGCAGGGCAAGCGCTCTATAAATAACTATAGCCGTGATTGGCAGATTTTAGCGTGAGCGAGTCTACTATAGCTTGAACTGATCACCGAGATAGACACGTTTGACGTGCTCGTCATTCAGCACTTCATCAGGGGTGCCGTGCGCAATCAAGTGTCCTTGGCTGACAATGTAAGCATGCTCACAGACACTCAAGGTTTCACGGACATTGTGGTCAGTGATCAGCACGCCTAAGCCACGATCGCGTAGGTGTTCGATGATCTTTTTAATGTCGATCACGGAAATTGGATCGACGCCGGCAAATGGCTCATCAAGCAAAATAAATTTCGGGTTAGCGGCGAGGGCGCGTGCAATTTCGACACGGCGTCGTTCGCCCCCTGACAGCGCCATGCCAAGGCTATCGCGGATATGCTGAATATTAAATTCATCCAACAAATCTTCGGCTTTGTCTTGACGCTCCTCTTTGGTGAGGGATTTTCGCGTTTGCAGTACCGCCATCAAATTGTCGTAGACGGTGAGCTTGCGAAAAATCGAGGCCTCTTGCGGCAAATAACCGATGCCAAGACGTGAACGGTTATGCATCGGCTGAATGCTAATGTCTTGATCGTCGATAAAAATTGCCCCTTCGTCGCGAGCGACAAGACCGACAATCATGTAAAACGATGTGGTTTTACCTGCACCATTTGGGCCGAGTAGGCCGACGATCTCGCCGGATTTTACTTCCAGACTGACATCGGCGACGACTTTTCGTCCTTTATAACTTTTCGCCAAATTGGCCGCTTTTAACGTTGCCATAGGGCCTCTTATTGCGATTCTGACTCAGATGGGCTTTTGGTAGTCGGCTGCAAGATGGTTGTGACTCGCTTATTGCTGTCACTTTCTGCGACCAATTGCTGCTTATCAATTTGATAGGTGATCACATTGCCTTCGACTTGATTACCTGCCTGTTCCAGCATGGCATTGGTCGACATTTTCAAAAACTCGTTGCCCACTTCATAGCGCAACTTATAGGCTTCACCGTGCAGCTTTTTACCATCATCCATGGTCTGTTCGAAGGTCGCGGGTTTACCGAACGCTTCAATGGTTTCATCGCCTTCTTGACCTTGAGGACGGATCACGACCAGCTTGTCGGCCAGAATTTTAATGCTACCTTGGGTCAGCACAACATCTTGGGTAAAGGTCACCGTGTTGGTGGCCATGTCCAAATGCTGACTCTCAGATTCAATATAAATCGGTTGCTCAGTGTCGCTACTCAATGCCAATGAATAGTGCGAAAACAGCAACATGGCACCTGCCAGTGCTTTAACGAGGGGTCGTTTCATATCGGCCTTTAACATCGTTTAACAATTCCATCTGGTGGTTACCGAAGTTCCCTTTCACGCGTTGCCCTTCGGTTTGAAAGCCAACGCCAGTGATGGTGGTGGGACGGTCGGACCAAAAGTCTCGCGTGGTCAGGTCCAACGTCACGGTTTCGGTGGCTACCGAATGAATTTGCGCGTTCGGTAGCAAGTTAAAAATTCGCACTTTGCCTGTCATCGTTAGTATGTGCTTATCAGACAGCACCGCATAGTTAGCACTGATGCGCCACTCTTCGTCTTTGCCATTATGATAGGTCCACAAGACAGGCTCGTTAAAGTGGGTTTCATCAATATTGGCGTAGTGCTCTAAGTGCTCAGCGTCAACGGTATAGCTGCGTATCCCATCGGCGTTGTATTGCACGGTTTTAATTTTTTCACCGGTAAACAGAGGCTTTTCTGCGTCCGGCTCCACTTGTACTGTACGCTCCCAGACATGTTGAGAAAGCAGATAATAGCCGGTTAGGGCACACAGTACTATCAGCACCAGCATGCTGAGCCGCTGCATCATACGCTTAAGCCCTTATGCTGATCGAGCTCGCCTCGTGCTTCGAGGATCAGATCGCAGACTTCACGGACCGCGCCGAACCCACCACGGATTTGGGTCACTAGATCGGCACGTTGTTGTAATAGCGGGTGGCCGTCTGCCACACAGACCGCGAGGCCGACTTTTGCCATAACGGGCCAATCAATCAAGTCATCACCGATATACGCGGTGTGCTCAGGGCTGACGTTGCATTGCTGACAAAGATCGTCGTACGCAGCTAGCTTGTCACTTTGTCCTTGATAGACATGACGGACACCTAAGGCGTTCATTCTATTTTCGACAATCTTAGACTGTCGACCTGTGATCACTGCGACCTCAATGCCAGCGTTCATCAAGGCTTTGATGCCGTAGCCATCACGGGTGTGAAAGGCCTTCAGCTCCTCGCCTTGATTGCCCATATACACGCGACCATCGGAGAAAACGCCATCGACATCGCAAATCAGTAGCTGGATCGTCGCCGCGCGTTCGAACAGGGTGGTGGCAACAGGGCCATATAAGGTGTCAGTCACAGGTGCGGACATTACATTACTCCGGCTTTCAAAAGGTCATGCATGTTGAGGGCGCCAAGAAGCTGGCCATTTTTCGCTACCAGCAGCCCGTTAATTTTACGCTCCTCCATGAGTTTGAGTCCTTCTGCCGCCAGCAGTTCCGGTTCAATGGTGATCGGGTTGGCGGACATCACCTCGCCAATGGCGGTGGTGTGTAAATCAATGCGTTGATCGAGTAAGCGGCGTAGATCGCCATCGGTAAAGACACCGGCCAACTGTTGCTCTGCATCGACCACGGCGGTCATTCCGAGGCCTTTTTCGGACACTTCCAGTAACGCATCGCGTACGGTGGCATTGTCTGGCACCACGGGTAAACGCTCGCCTTGATGCATCAGATCGCTAATACGTAATAGTAGTTTGCGTCCTAATGCGCCGCCCGGATGAGACAGGGCAAAGTCATCGGCGGTAAAACCTTTTGCTTGCATCAATGCCATGGCGAGCGCGTCGCCCATCACCAAGGTGGCCGTGGTGCTCGATGTAGGCGCAAGCTTAAGGGGGCACGCCTCTTTGGGGACGTGAATATTGAGATGGACCTTGGCGAGTTGCCCCATACTCGAGTCGGGGTTGCCCGTCATACAGACTAACGGGATCCCGAGACGTTTAATCACCGGCAGTAAGGTAAGAATTTCACCGGCTTCGCCCGAGTTGGAAATGGCTAGCACCACGTCGCCTTGATTGATCATCCCAAGGTCACCGTGACTTGCCTCTCCCGGGTGGACGAAAAACGCAGGCGTTCCTGTGCTTGCAAGGGTAGCTGCAATCTTACGGCCGATATGGCCCGATTTGCCCATTCCCATCACCACCACTTTGCCGGTGGCGTTCAAGATTAATCGACAGGCGGCATCAAAATGCTCGTCAATCGCCGTTTTGAGTTGTGCAATCGCATCTTGCTCAATGGTAAGCACATCAAGCCCTGCGCGACGAAAATCAAATTCACTCATCACCATGTCCGTTATGCGGCAGCGTTAACAAAGAGATAGCCTTGATAGGCGATATAACACATCAAAAAGATCGACCCTTCAATGCGATTGATACTGCGTGATTTGCCTAATGCGAAGATAAGTAGCATCACAGAGAGAACGAGCATGATGTAGTAATCCCGTCCCATTGCAAATTCACTGATTGGTGACGGGTTGAGCAAGCCCGGGATCCCCATCACCGCCAAGATATTAAACACGTTCGAGCCGATAATATTGCCGACAGCGAGATCGTCTTCCCCTTTCATCACGCCGGCAATCGAGGCGGCGAGTTCGGGCAGGCTGGTGCCGATAGCAATGATGGTTAAGCCAATCACCAAGTCGCTCATGCCAAAGTATTGGGCAATGGTGACTGCCGAGTCGACCACTTGATCGGACGAAAGCAATAGCAAAGGCAGACCGATTAAAATCCACATTACCGCTTTTAGATTACTGACATCTTGCGGAATGTCCGATTCCTGATCCGCCAGCATAGGATCGGTCCCGCCTGAGTCTTTGCCAATTTTGATCATGGCAAGGATAAACACCACGAATAAGACCAACAGGCCCACGCCTTCGAAAAAGCCGAGGTGGTTGTTCCACAAAAGAGCGCCGGCGAGCAAGGTGACCGCTAACATTAATGGTAGTTCGCGGCGCAAAATGATAGAGCTAATCGACAAAGGCTTAATCAGGGCGGTAAAGCCAAGAATGAGGGCAATGTTGGCAATGTTTGACCCTAAAACATTCCCCACTGCGGTGTCGGTTTTATCCGCGAGCGCGGCATTGGCCGATACCATCATTTCAGGCGCGGAAGAGCCCATGGCCAGAATCGTCATACCGATCACAAGAGGAGAGACGCCGTAATTTTTCGCGATCGCGGCAGCACCGAACACGAGTCGGTCAGCACTCCAAACCAGTAACACTAATCCCACAATAAGTATGGCAACCGCTTCTACCATGACACCTGTCCTTTGCGTTTTTTAATTGGCGTAAATGAGGTGCAATTCTGACGGCTAACGTGGCAAATGTGAAGCGAAAAGCCCCCACCATCGCCGTGAATGCGTCGCTTTTCATTCATGAACGGGAACTCGTTGGCACTTTTTCGGTCCATATAGGCCATTCTTCCTCGCTGAGCGGGTGAATGGCTATACTGCCATTATCAGGGCTATATCACGTCCTATCAGGCAGGGAGCGGGCGTTGCTTGTGTTAGCATAGGGGACGCCTTATTATCAGCCACTTAATTTTTTATCCTATCTAACCATGAGAATGCGGCAATGGCAGCACAGAGCCTGATAGATATTAACGGGATGACATTCTCACGGGGCAGCCGGTGCATTTTCGATCATATTGATTTGCAGGTGCCGCGTGGTCAGGTGACCGCCATCATGGGACCATCTGGCATTGGTAAAACAACCCTATTACGTTTGATTGCTGGCCAGCTAAAGCCTGATGCCGGCGACATTGTTTTTGATGGCCACAATATTCCCACCTTAGGGCGTCGTCGTTTATTCGATGTGCGCCAACGGATGAGCATGTTGTTTCAATCTGGCGCCTTGTTCACCGATATGTCGGTGTTTGACAATGTGGCCTTTCCCTTGCGTGAGCACACTCAGTTGGATGAATCCCTCATTCATACCATTGTGATGTTGAAGCTCGAGGCGGTAGGACTTCGCGGGGCGGCCGCGTTAATGCCCAGTGATCTCTCTGGGGGGATGGCCCGCCGTGCCGCACTGGCGCGTGCCATTTCCCTCGACCCAGAACTGATTTTGTTTGATGAGCCGTTTGTGGGGCAGGACCCTATTACCATGGGAGTCTTGGTCACCTTGATTCGCCAGCTTAACCAAGCCTTGGGCCTGACCTGCGTGGTGGTGTCCCACGATGTGCCTGAAGTGATGAGCATCGCGGACAAGGTCTATCTGTTGGCAGACAGCCGGATCATCGCCAGTGGCACACCGCAATCGCTGCGTGATAATCAAGATCCTTGGGTCAAACAATTCCTCGAAGGGCACGCAGATGGCCCTGTACCATTCCGCTATCCTGCGGGTCAGCTAGAGCAGGAGATTTACCGGTGATAAAAACGCAGATTGCGGATGTGGGTCGCCGCGCGATGGGCGTGGCCGAGTCGATGGGACGCGCCACCTTTGTGATGACCGGCGCGCTGGTGGGCAAACCACAGCCGAGCAAGACCTTTCCGCTCTTGATTAAACAGCTTTACTCGGTGGGCGTTCGCTCACTGGCGATCATCATCGTATCAGGCCTATTCATTGGTATGGTGTTGAGTTTACAGGGCTATTTAGTGCTGTCCGACTTTGGTGCGGAAACCAGCCTTGGACAAATGGTCGCCTTGTCGCTGTTACGCGAATTAGGTCCGGTAGTAACGGCACTGCTGTTTGCCGGACGGGCTGGCTCAGCGCTGACCGCGGAAATTGGTCTGATGAAAGCCACCGAGCAGCTATCCAGCTTAGAGATGATGGCGGTTGACCCGCTTCGCCGCGTGATCGCACCGCGCTTCTGGGCCGGTGTGATTGCGATGCCGTTGTTGGCGGTGATCTTTATGCTGGTGGGTATCTGGGGCGGTGAGCTCGTCGGGGTAGACTGGAAAGGCATCGATCACGGTAGTTTCTGGTCTGTGATGCAAGCATCGGTCGATTTGGGTTATGACGTTGGCAACGCACTGATCAAAAGTGTGGTATTTGCTATCGCAGTGACTTGGATTGCCCTGTTTAACGGTTACGATGCCACGCCGACCTCGGAAGGTATCAGCCGCGCCACCACACGCACTGTGGTGCACTCTTCATTGGCCGTACTTGGCCTTGACTTTGTCCTTACTGCACTCATGTTTGGGAATTAATCATGCAACAGAGTCGAAAAACAGAATTTTGGGTAGGCTGCTTTGTCATCGCAGGGATTGCAGCATTATTGGTGTTGGCGTTCCAGGTAGCGGATGTTCAACGTTGGGGACGAGCGGATACCTACACCTTAACCGCAGAGTTTGACAATATTGGTGGCCTGAAAGTGCGCTCACCGGTCAAAGTCGGGGGCGTGACCGTGGGGCAGGTGACGGCTATCTCGCTGGATGCAGAAACCTATGTACCAAAAGTCACCCTACAGATTAACAGCAGTGCGGGATATTTCCCTGAGTCGAGCTCAGCGTCGATTTACACCGCAGGCTTACTCGGTGAGCAGTACATTGGTATTACGCCTGGGTTTGTCGATGAAGCATTAGGCATTGGCTACCTTGAAGACGGCGGTAAGTTAGAAGACACCAAATCTGCGTTGGTACTTGAGGACTTGATTGGCCAGTTCTTGTATAGCGTGGGTGATAAGGAGTAATCAGATGAAAAAGGTTTTGATCACACTGTCATCAGCGCTGATCGTGTTTGTCGCCAGTGTCAGTTCGTTTGTGCATGCCAGTGAGCCGGTGGACCAAACCAACCCCTACCGGTTGATTGAGCAAGTGGCTGACAACACCTTTACTCGCCTGCGTAAAGATCGCACCTTGTTCCGCGCCGATCCGGATTTGCTGCGTGACGTGGTCAAAGACGAACTACTGCCCTACATCCACACCCGCTATGCGGCGTCGTTGGTGCTAGGTGCGCAGCATTATCGCCAAGCTACCCCTGAACAGCGTGATGCATTCACCGAGGCATTCACCGAATACATGATTGCCTCCTACGCACAAATCCTGCTCGAGTACGACAACCAAGATGTTAACGTGCAACGTGACCAAGCCATTGGTGATGACGACAAGATTGTTAAAGTGCGCGTGGATATCACCGATTCCTCACGTCCGCCGATTCGCCTTGATTTCAGCCTGCGTAAAAATACTCGGACAGGAAATTGGCAAGCCTATGACGTAACGGCAGAAGGGGTGAGTATGATCCAATCTAAACAATCAGAGTGGAAAGCGCCGCTGCGTCGTGACGGCATTGATGCTGTGATTGAACAGCTCAAAGAGCTGGCGGCAAAACCGATTCGTCGCGAGGATAAACAGAAACAGGGCGAGTCATGAGTGTCGAGTTAACTACCAGCGGCGGACAGTATTACCACTTGTCAGGACGGTTAGATCGTGACACAGTGCCCGCTTTTTGGCGCCAGCGTAGCCAGTGGCTACCCAATGATTCGGCGCTGAGCCTGGATTTAAGCGGGCTATCTCGCGTCGACTCTGCCGGCATGGCCATGTTGTTGCACTTGGATAAAGCCTTGAAAGAGAAAGGTCAGACCGTGCGCTACAGTGGCATGCCAGAGCAGCTCAAACTGTTGTTGACGCTAAGCAACATCGAGGCATTTTTTGACGATGCTGAGCATCAAGAAGGGGTTTAAACGTGGAAGCGAGCGAAGTTAAAGCCATTTTAGACGCGGCTCTGTCACTAGACGAGCTGTACGTGAAAGGCGACGGAAGCCACTTTGAAGTGGTTGCCGTGGCAGAGATGTTCGACGGGATGTCGCGTGTGAAAAAACAGCAAACCATCTACGGTCCGCTGATGGAGCACATTGCGCGTAACGATATTCATGCTGTGAGCATTAAAGCGATGACCCCCGCAGAGTGGGCGCGCGATAAAAAGCTGATGCAGTTGTAAGAGGGTCAGATGCAAAAGTTTCGAGTGACGGGCAATGGCCCGCTTAAAGGTGACGTGGCCATTTCCGGCGCGAAAAATGCAGCTCTCCCTATTTTATTTGCTTCACTGTTGGCTGAAGAGCCTGTTGAAGTGGCCAATGTGCCTAAACTGCGCGATATCGATACCACTATGGCGCTATTATCGCGCCTTGGGGCAAAAGTCAGCCGCAATGGCTCTGTCCATGTCGATGCTAGCGATATCACGGAACTGTGTGCCCCCTATGACTTGGTTAAAACCATGCGTGCGTCGATTTGGGCGCTCGGCCCTTTGGTCGCACGTTTCGGAAAAGGGGAAGTGTCTTTACCCGGCGGGTGTGCGATTGGTGCCCGTCCGGTAGATTTGCACATTAACGGCTTAGAGCAACTTGGCGCCACCATCACACTCGATGAAGGCTATGTACGTGCCACCGTCGATGGTCGTCTAAAAGGCGCCCACATTGTGATGGATAAAGTCAGCGTGGGTGCTACCGTCACTGTGATGTGTGCTGCCACCTTAGCAGAAGGCACGACCGTGATTGAAAACGCCGCCCGCGAGCCAGAAATCGTGGATACGGCGAAATTCCTCAACACCCTTGGGGCGAAAGTCAAAGGTGCAGGCACCGACCGGATTGAAATTGAAGGGGTTGAACGTCTTGGCGGCGGCGTACATGCGGTGGTTGCTGATCGGATTGAAACCGGTACCTTCTTGGTGGCCGCGGCGGTTTCAGGCGGCCATATTGTTTGTCGCAATACCTCACCGGATTTACTCGAAGCCGTGCTTCATAAATTGGAAGAAGCTGGCGCTAAGGTCACCACAGGCGATGACTTTATCGAGTTGGATATGACCGGTCGCGAACTGAAAGCGGTGAATGTACGTACCGCGCCGCATCCGGGCTTCCCAACCGACATGCAAGCGCAATTTACCTTGCTGAACTTGGTGGCGAAAGGGACCGGGATTATTACCGAAACCATCTTCGAGAATCGCTTTATGCATGTGCCTGAACTGCAACGTATGGGCGCACACGCAGAAATAGAAGGCAACACTGTGGTATGTGGTGATTGCGATAGCCTCAGTGGCGCGCAAGTGATGGCCACCGATCTGCGTGCCTCGGCAAGCTTAGTGATTGCTGGATGCATTGCCAAAGGCGAAACCGTGGTGGATCGCATTTATCATATCGATCGCGGTTATGAGCGTATCGAAGATAAACTGCAAGCGCTGGGCGCGAAAATCGAGCGTATTGACGGCGAGTAAGCGCGTCGTGCGATAGATTAACGAAAAAACGCCAGCCTTGATTGGGCTGGCGTTTTTGTCTTTGTGAGGCGTCAGCGTGTGCTAACGATACGTTGCCGTCGACTATTCGCCGCTGTCTGGCTCGTTCCCGACCGTGACAGGTAGTGTTAAACTCTCCCCATCGCGGATAAGGGTAATCGAAAGCGTTGTGCCAGGACGCGCATCGGTGACGATATCCATTGCTCCACGGGCACCTTTAACCGGTTTGTCGTTAATTTTAATGATCAAATCTTGCGGCTGAATTCCCGCCTTTTCTGCCGGCCCGCCTTTATCCATGTCCGCCACCATTACGCCGCGCTGTTGCTCGGCATCAAGCAAGCGCGCCATCACTGGATTGACGTCACGACCATCGATACCAATGTAGCCTCGGATAACGCGCCCATCAGCAATTAATTTATTCATGATCTTTTCGGTTAAGCGATAGGGAATGGCAAAGGAAATCCCGTAGGTTTCCAGATCGGTTGCCTGCTGAAACGAGGCGGTGTTGATCCCTACCAGCTCACCGCGGCTGTTCACCAACGCGCCGCCGGAATTCCCACGGTTAATCGCGGCATCGGTTTGCAGAAAGTCTTGGCGGCCATAAAAGCTCATTCCAGTGCGGCCCGTGGCGGAGATAATGCCGTAAGTGGTGGTTTGTCCGAGGTTATACGGGTTACCAATCGCAAGAACGGTATCGCCAACGGCCGGTTGATAGTCTTGGTTGACTGGGATTACGGGTAAGTTTTCAGCTGGGATTTTCAGTACCGCCAGATCCGTGCGTTGATCTTTACCGACCATTTGCGCGGTAAAAATACGGCCGTCTTGCAGGGCAACAATCACCTGATCCGCTTTGGCGACGACATGGTAATTGGTGACCACATAGCCTTTGGCGCTCATGATCACGCCTGAGCCAAGTCCTTGGGTATTGAGCTGCAAACGGTCGCCGCGAACGTAATTGCGGGTATAAATATTCACCACCGCGGGAGAGGCGCGCTTGACCGCATAACTGAATGAAACCAGTTCAGGCTGCTGGACCTCATCAAAATCGGGCAAGGATGAAACACTAAAAAGGCCTGAGCGTAGATCAGGCACCGCAACCAAAATTAGGGCGGCAGTGAATAAGCCAATAAGCGTGGAGCGAACCAATAGTGCCAGCATAAATAATGCTATCCTCAACGAAGCCAACTGCGAGGCTAGAGGATAGCATTGCAACAATCGTTTGTGGAAATGCTAAGCGGTGAGCTTTGTACAAAAAATGCCTGCCAAGTGGCAGGCATTGTGCGTGAGGCAAAGGCGGGATTAACGGATCACTAAATACAAGGAGCCGTTGTCTCGGGCGATATTCAGAGCCAGCACATTTGGCTTGTCTTCCAAAATCTTACGTAAATCACCGAGGTTTTCGACCTTATGTCGGTTCACCCCGACAATCACATCTCCTTCGCGCAGCCCGTAGCGCGCCGCCAAAGACCCTTCCGCGACCGCAGCGACTTCTACACCGGCAGGATCGCCATCATGGTTTTTCAGCTCAGCGCCTTTCAATGCCTTATGCAAGTCATCGGCTTTGGCTTGCGTCTGGCTCGCTTCTTTCAGCGTGGTTTTGGCCGTGATGGTTTCGCCATCTCGGATCACACCCAGCTCAACGTCTTTGCCTGCGCCCAAGGTCGCGATTTTTGCGCGTAGCTCGCCAAAGGTACGGATACTCTTACCGTTGACCGAAACAATAATGTCGCCGGCTTTTAAGCCAGCCTCTTCGGCGGCAGAGTCCGGCATCACTTGGCTTACAAACGCACCATGTTTGGTGGCAAGGCCAAATGCATCTGCCAACTCAGAGGTCAGCTCACGGCCGGTCACGCCCAGCATGCCGCGGCGTACCGAGCCATATTCGAGAATTTGGTCGACCAAGCTTTTCGCCATGTTGGCTGGGATGGCAAAACCAATCCCGACGTTACCGCCATTGGGGCCTAAAATCGCGGTGTTGATACCAATCAGCTCACCATTTAGGTTGACCAAAGCGCCGCCGGAGTTACCGCTGTTAATCGCGGCATCGGTTTGAATAAAGTTTTCAAAGTTTTCTAAATTCAAACCACTGCGTCCGAGCGCAGAGATAATCCCTGAGGTAACGGTTTGCCCCAGTCCAAAGGGGTTACCAATCGCGACGGCAAAATCACCGACGCGTAGTGCGTCTGAATTAGCCAGTTTGATTGCAGTGAGGTCTTTCGCAGCGTCATCCAGTTGCAGCAGGGCAATATCTGACATCTCATCGCTGCCAATCAGGCGTGCGTCATATTCACGGCCATCTTGCAGCTGAACGCGAATTTGGTCGGCGTCATCAATCACATGATGGTTGGTAACAATGTAGCCTTTGTCCGCATCGATAATGACGCCAGAGCCTAACCCGCGGAATGGGCGCTCTTGAACTTGCTCAGAAGGCATGTTGGGGCCAAAGAAAAAACGAAACGCTTCAGGAACACGTTGTTTCGAAACTTTATTACCCTCGACAGCGATACTGACCACGGCAGGAGAAACTTTCTCAAGCATTGGCGCCAAGCTAGGCATGGTTTGACCGCTCACCGCTTGAGGAAGTGCCGCATGGCTAGGAAGAGGAGAAAATGCCGCGCCAAGGGTCAACGCGGCAACACTAATCGCTAGTAAAGACTTTTTCATCATAGACTCACTCCGATTGTCCGAGTATGGATAAGAGTGGGGCCTATCTTAAAAAGTTCAATCCTTGATCAACTCACGCGCGACTTTTCTTCCCCTTTCAATAGCCCAGAGCCAGTGTCAGAGTAATCGCGTGGCGGTTGGTCGCTGTCAGTGGTTTCTTTAATCTCGGTGATCTTGCCCAAGCGCTTCGCAAAAGGATTATCTTGCTCGGGTAAATTAGGCATCAGATCGGAAGACGTTTTTGCCATATGCTGATACAGCTTGCTGTAATCCTTCGAGATGGTATCGAGCAGGTCAGCACTTTGGGCGAAATGATCGACCAATTCTTGGCGATATTGCTCCAGCTCGTAACGTGACTTTTCCAGCTCCCTTTTTAAATCTTTTTGTTGTTTGAGGTCACGCGTAGTCATGCGGGCTATCAAAAAGCCAACCGCTACGCCGATGATGAGAAAGATCAGGCTATTAATCCAGGCCATAACTGCTCCTTGTAGTCACAAGTTGACCAACCACAGATACCATTTTCCCGCCTAAAAAGACAAGCGAAACGCGTCTGCTTGCTTCAACTTTAGCGCACTATATTGAGAAAGGTGAAGGTTGGTGATTGCTGCTCACTATACATGGCAATCGTCTGACGTGGTACTATCAAGGCAGGCGAATAACACGAGGCTTTCAAGGAATGACGCCGCTCGAACATTATAATAACGATCTGAACCAAAACGATTTTATCGAAGACCCCGCACAGCGCATGGCCGTTGAGAAACTCGATGCGCTCTACCACCGCTTACTGCACACACCTGTGGCTGCGCCTAAGCCAGACAAGCGTGCATGGCTGCCATGGCGTAAATCGACTCCTGAGCCGGTTACACCGGTCAAAGGGCTCTATTTTTGGGGCGGTGTCGGACGCGGTAAAACCTATCTGATGGATACCTTTTTCCATGCGCTGCCCTTTGAAAACAAAATGCGCATGCACTTTCACCGGTTTATGCATCGGGTACACCAAGAGTTAAAAGTGCTGGATGGCGAGGCCGATCCGCTTTGGCAAATCGCGGATAAATTTGCCCAAGAGACGCGCGTTTTGTGTTTCGATGAATTTTTTGTCTCTGATATCACCGATGCGATGATCCTCGGCACCTTAATGGAAGCCCTGTTTGCACGCGGTATTACGCTGGTGGCCACGTCAAACATTGTGCCAGACGAGTTATATCGCAACGGCCTTCAGCGACAGCGGTTTTTACCTGCGATCGATTTAATCAATCAGCATTGCGAGGTGGTGAACGTTGACTCAGGGGTGGATTATCGTCTTCGCACCCTCACGCAAGCAGACATTTTTCATCATCCCTTGGGAGACAGTGCCCGTGCCAAAATGGACGACTACTTTCGTAAACTCAATGGCGAGGGTGGGGTGCGCGATGATGTGATTGACGTGAACCACCGCGCGCTGCAAACCATCGAAAATGGAGATGGTGTCGCGCATTTTAGTTTTGCTGAGCTGTGTCAGTCCGCACGTAGTCAAACCGATTACATGGAATTGGCGCGTTTGTATCACACGGTATTGCTGGCCGATATGCCGCAACTTCAAGCTAATCAAGAAGATGCTGCCCGTCGTTTTATTGCCCTAGTGGATGAATTTTACGAACGTAACGTTAAGCTGATCATTTCTGCAGCGGTGCCGATGGACAGCCTGTATGCGGGCGAGCGATTACGGTTCGAATTTGAGCGCTGCCAGTCACGTCTTATCGAGATGCAAAGCCACGAATACCTTGCATTGGCGCACTTACCATAGGCTGTCGCGCGCCTGTTGGCGCTTTGCGCATCAGGCGGTTGCTAAACAATAACCAGTTGCGCATTTTGGTGGGATTTTTTTTGAAAAAGAGGTGATTTTTTCTCCACTCTTCCCTATAATCCCGCAACCCACCGTTACTGTTGAAAGGCTTAGGCCGAGGGTACCACCACTCGAAGGGGTGTTGTATGGACTCTTAACAGTGGGAGCTTCGGCTCCTTAAGTGAAACTTATTAAATCGGGTAATCATTAGCATGAAAACTTTCGTTGCTAAACCAGAAACTGTAAAACGCGACTGGTACGTTGTAGACGCTGAAGGCAAAACTCTGGGCCGTCTGGCTACTGAAATTGCATCTCGTCTGCGTGGTAAGCACAAACCAGAATACACCCCTCACGTTGACACCGGTGACTACATCGTTGTTATCAACGCTGAGAAAGTTACTGTAACTGGCCGCAAAGCGTCTGACAAAATGTACTACAGCCACACTGGCTACATTGGTGGCATTAAGTCAATCAGCTTTGAGAAGCTGATCGCGCAAAAACCTGAGCTGGTTATTGAGAAAGCCGTTAAAGGCATGCTGCCTCGCGGTCCTCTAGGTCGTGCGATGTACCGTAAACTGAAAGTTTACGCGGGTTCTGAGCACAAGCACGCGGCACAACAACCGCAAGTACTAGACATCTAAGAGGAATATAGCAATGGCAGAACAATACTACGGCACTGGTCGTCGCAAAAGCTCCGCAGCTCGTGTATTCATCAAGCCGGGCAGCGGTAACATCGAGATCAACAAGCGTTCTTTGGACACTTACTTTGGTCGTGAAACTGCTCGCATGGTTGTTCGTCAGCCACTAGAGTTGGTTGAGATGATCGACAAGCTAGACCTGTACATCACCGTTTCTGGTGGTGGTATCTCTGGTCAAGCGGGCGCTATCCGTCACGGCATCACTCGTGCACTGATGGAATATGATGAGTCTCTACGTCCTGCACTACGTGCAGCTGGCTTCGTGACTCGTGACGCGCGTAAAGTTGAGCGTAAAAAAGTGGGTCTGCGCAAAGCACGTCGTCGCCCACAATTCTCGAAGCGTTAATTTACGCCCGAGCAATATTTGCCTCAAAAAGCCTGGTGGTTACACCGGGCTTTTTTTATATTTGCACCAAACGGCTTACAAATATATTTCCTTTCAAAACAGCGTATAAGCACGCATTTTCCAACATTTCTATTACCCTTTCCTTAATTCTGTGCACACCGCTCACATTTGTTACAAAAAGGTAGCTTTATCTTGTCAAAAAGTAGGGTTTTCTCTATCATCTAGCCGACGTAATAGCAGCTAAGATTTAATCGAACTGATCCCGGTCAGCCGTTATTACATATTCGTTTTTGAGTTAGCCGTACGCTCCATGGACGCAAAGGACACAATAAAAATCCAAGCGGGAGCACATGGGAGAATGTTGGATGAGCAATGCGCCAGTGAATACCGGCCGACGCCGTTTCCTGACTGCGACGACGTCAGTTGTTGGCGGTTTAGGGGCCGTAGCAGTTGCCGTGCCTTTTATTAAGTCCTGGAACCCAAGCGCCAAAGCAAAGGCCGCGGGTGCGCCAGTTGAAGTCGATATCAGTAAACTGCAAGACGGCCAGATGATCCGCGTCGAATGGCGAGGAAAGCCTGTATGGGTGGTCCGTCGCAGCCAAGCAATACTCGAAGAGTTGTCTACGTTTGAAGACAGACTTCGTGACCCCGCGTCTGAGCAACCTCAGCAGCCAGGGTATGCAACCAATCAAACCCGTTCTATTAAGCCAGAAATCTTTGTTGCGGTTGGTATTTGTACCCACCTTGGTTGTTCACCAACCTATTTGCCAGACAGCTTTAGCGAGCAGGTAAGTGGGGTGAAAGCCGGGTTCTTCTGCCCGTGCCACGGTTCCAAGTTTGATATGGCCGGACGCGTATTCCAAAGTGTTCCAGCTCCACTTAACTTGGTAGTGCCGCCTTATATGTTCTTGGACGACAAGCGCATAATCGTGGGACAAGATGAGGGGAATGCGTAATGGAAAATTTCCTGAACTGGGTTGAAAAACGTATTCCAGCGATGAATGCGTACCGTAAACACATGACCGAATACCCTATGCCGAAGAACTTTAACTTCTGGTATATGTTCGGTGTGTTGGCCATGATTGTTTTGGTTAACCAAATTCTTACAGGGATTTGGCTAACCATGAACTATGTGCCGTCAGCAGAAGGCGCGTTCGCGTCGGTTGAATACATCATGCGTGATGTGGAATATGGCTGGCTGCTCCGCTACATGCACTCCACCGGGGCCTCGGCCTTTTTCGTGGTGGTGTACTTGCACATGTTCCGCGGGTTAATTTACGGCTCTTACCAAAAGCCTCGTGAACTGCTGTGGCTGTTCGGTATGTTGATTTTCTTGGTGCTAATGGCTGAAGCCTTTATGGGCTATCTGCTGCCTTGGGGTCAGATGTCATATTGGGGCGCGCAGGTTATTATTTCACTGTTTGGTGCCATTCCGGTTATCGGTGACGACCTCACCCTGTGGATCCGTGGTGACTACGTCGTCTCTGGCGCAACACTGAACCGCTTCTTTGCGCTGCACGTCATTGCGTTGCCAATTGTGCTGCTGTTGCTTGTTGTGCTTCACGTACTGGCACTGCACGAAGTGGGCTCAAACAACCCAGACGGTATTGATACCAAACTGCCAAAAGGCAAGATGGGCGACGATTACCAGTCACAGTTTAAGTTCCACCCTGACTACACCAAGAAATATGACATCCTCGATTCGATCCCTTTCCACCCTTACGGGACGGTGAAAGATCTGATTGGTATCGGTGTGTTCGGCATCTTGTTTGCCTACGTCATTTTCTTTAACCCTGAAATGGGCGGCTATTTCCTTGAGCCACCTAACTTTGAAGCGGCGAACCCGCTGAAGACACCTGAGCACATTGCCCCGGTTTGGTACTTCACGCCTTTCTATGCGATTTTGCGTGCGATTCCAGACAAACTGATTGGGGTTATCGCCATGGGTGCATCGATTGTGGTGCTGTTCTTGTTGCCATGGCTTGACCGCTGTCGCGTGCGTTCATACCGCTACCGCAGCAAGTTGCACTTGGCGAACATTGTGCAATTCGTGATTGCCTTTATCGCTCTGGGCATTCTCGGTGCGTTGCCTGCGACGCCAACTTATACCTTGCTGGCGCAGATCTTCAGCTTCTGTTACTTCATGTTCTTCGTGCTGTTGTTCTTCTACAGCAAAAATGAAGCAACAAAACCGCTACCAGAGAGGGTGACATTCAAATGAAAAAATGGATTGTAATGTTATGCGCGCTGTTGCCCTCTTTGGCGATGGCCGCCGGTGGTAATGTTCATTTGGACGATGCCAACAACGACTTAACGGACAAAGCCTCATTGCAACGTGGTGCCAAGCTGTTTATGAACTACTGCTTTGGTTGTCACGCCACGCAATATCAGCGCTATCAGCGTGTGGCAGACGATCTGAATATCCCGAAAGACTTGATGGAAGATAATCTCATCTTCGATAAAAACGCCAAGTACGGGGATTTGATGAAAAACGCCATGTCGCAAGAATCTGGCGGCCAGTACTTTGGCGCTCCGGCACCTGACCTCACCTTGGTGGCGCGCGTGCGAGGTGTCGATTGGCTATACACCTATTTACGCTCGTTTTATGTTGACCCTTCTCGTCCATTTGGCGTGAACAACGTGGTTTTCCCGAACGTCGGTATGCCCCATGTATTGGAAGAGCTGCAAGGGACACCGCGTAAAGTTTACGAGCAACGTATGGTTGACGGTAAAATGGTTGAAGAGTTCGTTGGCCTAGAATCTGATGGCAATGGCGAGCTCAGCTCCGGCGAGTACGACAATGCCGTGCGTGATCTGGTTAACTTCCTTGAGTATGCCGGCGAACCTGTGAAGTTAGAGCGCCAGCAACTAGGTTGGTGGGTGATTGGCTTCTTCGTGATATTCCTTATCTTGGGTTACCTACTCAAGAAAGAATATTGGCGCGATGTGCACTGATCGGTTAATCTAGTGTGTTGCTAATCCGCAATGGGGACGCTTTGTCCCCATTGCTTTCTATTGATATTGAACATCCTGGAGGGGTTGATGGCTGTTGCTGCCAATAAACGCTCGGTGATGACGTTATTCTCTGACGCATCTGATCTCTATAGTCATCAGGTACGCATCGTCCTCGCAGAGAAAGGTGTCAGTGTAGAAATTGAGTTGGTAGATCCGAACAATCTGCCAGAGGACTTGGTTGATCTGAATCCTTATAACTCTGTTCCGACCTTGGTGGACCGTGAACTTGCGTTGTATAACGCAGACATCATCATGGAATACTTGGATGAGCGTTTCCCTCACCCGCCATTGATGCCAGTTTACCCGGTTGCGCGTGCGCAAAGCCGTTTGATGATGTATCGCATCAAACGTAACTGGTATACCTTGGTTGAAAAGATCAGCCACGGTAGTGCTGATGAGGCCGACAAGGCACGTAAACAACTGCGCGAAGAGCTACTCGCACTGGCGCCTGTGTTTGCGGAAAGCCCGTACTTCTTGAGTGAAGAGTTTAGCCTTGTTGATTGCTATCTTGCACCACTGCTGTGGCGTTTGCCTGTTCTGGGCATTGAGCTGGCAGGCCCAGGCTCTAAAGAAGTCAAAGACTACATGACGCGTCTGTTTGAGCGTGATTCATTTCTCGCCTCACTGACAGAAGCTGAACGTGAAATGCGACTAACGGGTCAATAATGTCTACATCAGAATTCTCGATGACACCACGCCGCCCTTATTTGGTGCGTGCTTTTTATGATTGGTTACTCGATAACGAGCTCACTCCGCACATGGTTGTTGATGCAACTTTGCCGGGTGTGCAGGTGCCGTTTGATTATGTCAAAGACGGTCAAATCGTTCTCAATATCGCGCCACGCGCGGTTGGTAACCTTGAGCTGGGTAACGAGTTCGTCAGTTTCAATGCCCGCTTTGGCGGACGTCCACAACAGGTCAATGTACCGATGGCGGCCGTGATGGCATTGTATGCTCGCGAAAACGGCGCCGGCACCATGTTTGAAATGGAGCCTGCGTATGCCTCGCCAGAAGATGAAGAGATGGCATCGGGAGCCTTTGATGAACTGAACATCGATGATGACGAGCCATCGTTGGTGTCGGTCGATAGCGTCGACGATCCGGAAGCGTTGCCACAAGCCGAAGAGGATGAGATCCCAACCGCCCCGGCGAAAAAAGGGAAACCGACCCTGACTGTGGTGAAATAACCGATCTCATCGCTGTTTATTGAAACAGCCCGATCGCTTGATTAGAAAAGCCAGCATTACGCTGGCTTTTTTGTTGCCCTTGATATTCCTCACCAAGGGCTAGTCGGCACGGATAACGAGTGCTTAGTGATTTTCGGTCATGATCTCGCGAGAGAAGACCTTTTCGCAGTATTTGCAGCGCAGTTTGACATCTTGCTGCTCGGTTAACACTCGAAAGCTACTGACCACTGCAGGCTCACCGTGCGTGATACAGTTACTGTTCGGACAGCGGAACACGCCTTGAATCACCTCTGGTAATGTCAGCGGCAGCTTAGCGACCACTTGATACTCTTCGATTTGATTCACCGTCGCTTGTGGCGCATAAAGTGCCAGCTGGCTGGCTTGATCTTCGCTGATCACCACGTTTTCAATTTTGATCAAATCCTTGCTGCCGAGGGCGGAAGAGGGCAAGTTCAAGCCAATGGTGATCCGCTCTTCACTGCCATGCATCTGAAACAGGTTGAGGATCTTAAAGCCAATGTGCGCTGGAATATGGTCAATCACAGTGCCGTTGCGAATCGCTTCTACTTGTAGTTTGCTATCAGTGTTCATTAGGCGACTCCTTCCACTTGTTCATTTAACACCAAGGCCAATAGTGCTTCGCGCGCGTAGACGCCATTTTCGGCTTGCTCAAAGTAATACGCATGCGGGGTTTTATCGACATCCACGGTAATCTCATCCACCCGTGGCAGTGGGTGCATCACTTTCATATTGGGTTTCGCATCACGCAACATCGCAGCGTTTAGGATAAACGCAGCTTTGATATGGGCGTATTCTGACTCATCGAAGCGCTCTTTTTGCACACGAGTCATGTACAGCACATCCAACTCAGGCACCACTTCTTCAATACTGCTATGCAGGCTGTAAGGGTGGCCCGCCGCGGTGAGCTCATCGAGCAAATACTCGGGCATGGCGAGCGCATCGGGGGCGATATAAAAGAAACGGTTCCCTTCAAACTTGGACAAGGCTTGAGTGAGGGAGTGCACGGTACGGCCATACTTCAGATCGCCGACCATGGCAATGTTGAGGTTATCTAAACGGCCTTGGGTTTCATAAATGGAGAATAAATCCAGCAAGGTTTGGGTCGGGTGCTGGTTCGCGCCGTCGCCGCCATTCACCACAGGCACACCTTCCGAAAACTCTGAGGCCAAACGGGCCGCGCCTTCTTTTGGATGACGCATCACAAAGCCATCCACATACGATGAAATCACACGCACCGAGTCAGCCAAGGTTTCACCCTTTTTACCTGATGAGGTATTGCCGCCATCGGGAAAGCCAATCACCGAGCCGCCTAGGCGTTGAATGGCCGTTTCAAACGACAAGCGTGTGCGGGTGGAGGCTTCAAAGAAGCAGCTGGCAATCACCTTGTTTTTTAGCAGCGTCGGGTTAGGGCGTGCCTTGAGTTCGCCCGCCGTGGCAACGATTAACTCCAGCTCGTCGCGGCTGAGCTCGGGAATGGAAATAATGTGTTTGTTATACAGGGTATTGGCCATAACGCGAGTCCCTTTCTTTGCAGTGTGCTACAGGCAAAAAAAAACCTCCGAAACGGAGGTTTTTACGATCACGACCAATGCGGGTGCTGTCCCCCTGAGGGGCGGATAGCGCGCTGTTTGTGGGTGGAATAACAAACATATCGACTGGCCGTGTAATGAAATCTGGCCGAATTATACGCGCCTTTTTGTGGGGTGCAAGCAAAAGTGCAATCGTTTACGCCTGTGGTTTTACGAGTGTGGCGACCATCACAGCCTTGATGGTATGCATGCGATTCTCTGCTTGATCAAAGACGATCGAGTGCGCAGATTCAAACACCTCTTCAGTCACTTCTAGGCCATTTAATCCATATTGCTCAGCTACTTGCTTGCCCACTTGGGTCTCATCATTATGGAACGCGGGCAGGCAGTGCATAAATTTCACCTGAGGGTTTTGTGTCGCTTGCATCAAGGCTGGGGTGACTTGATAAGGCGTAAGCGCGGCCACGCGTTGTGCCCATGCCGACTCGGGCTCGCCCATCGATACCCAAATATCTGTATACACAAAATCACAGCCTTCCACCGCGGCAGTCTCTTCACTTAAGGTGATCGACGCGCCAGTGCTGGCGGCAATATCTTGGCAACGCGCAACCAAACTTTCTTCGGGCCAATAAGCTTTGGGTCCAATCAGGCGTACATCCATTCCCATTTTAGCGGCCCCAACCAGCAAGGAATTGCCCATGTTATTGCGCGCATCCCCCAAATAGGCAAAGGCGATTTGATTAAGCGGCTTGTCACTGTGCTCTTGCATGGTGAGCAGATCAGCAAGGACTTGGGTGGGGTGAAAGGTATCTGTTAGTCCATTCCAAACCGGCACGCCCGCGTAGGCTGCCAAGGTTTCCACTACATCTTGCCCAAAACCGCGATACTGAATGCCATCGTACATTCTTCCCAGCACGCGCGCGGTATCTTTGATGGTTTCCTTATGACCAATTTGCGTACCGCTTGGGCCGAGATAGGTCACTTGTGCGCCTTGATCAAACGCAGCTACCTCAAAGGCGCAACGCGTTCGCGTCGAGGTTTTCTCAAAAATCAGCGCAATATTCTTACCCTTTAGACGGGCAACTTCTTCACCATTGGCCTTCGCCGCTTTTAACATCGCAGCGTCGTCCACCAAATCTTGGATCTGCGACGGGGACAGATCTAACAGAGTGAGCAGTGAGTGTTGGTAGAGGTTGCTTTTCATATCTATCCCTGTTTATGGCTTATTTGTGAATATAAAACCAGTAAAAATGTTTAATTATTCTTTTGGATAGTAAGGGGAGAGACGACGGGATGCAAGCCTATTGCCGCATGCAAGCGCAACATGTTGACCAGAAATCCATCATTCTGATGTTTTTCTGACCGGGAGGGAGCTTTTTAAACGACAGCTGACACGCCTAAAAAACCGGCGACAAACTCCGCGCGCCTTTTACCAACCCATAGCGTCTCAATGACAGAACACCGCTGGCATCGCGAGATACTGATTTTGTCCTCAAGGGCAACGACAAAAACGAAGGAGAAAGTGATGAAAGCACACAACAAAGTACTCACCCTAAGCGCATTGATGATGATGGTTGGCCTAGCCGGCCCTGCTATGGCAAACGATGAGCCAATGCAGCCAGCAAACGGACAGCCTGCTGTGACCTGCCCAGACGGAAGCACCGACTGTGATACCCAGCCGATGCCAGAAGAAGACAACAGCACTTGGCCTGCTGAAGAAGAGAACACTTGGCCCGCCGACGACACTAGCCAAGACCCTGCGATGCAGTAAGGCGAAGACAACCTAAGTAAGCAAAGCGTGAGTGCCGCCACATTGGCGGCGCTTGTTTTGGTTTTACCGCGCTAAGTGCTCAAAAAGCATACTGAATTCACCCCCCTTACAGCTAGACACCCTGTCGGGCATCCCCTATAATCCCAACCCACTCGGCCCCTTAGCTCAGTGGTTAGAGCAGTCGACTCATAATCGATTGGTCCCCAGTTCAAGTCTGGGAGGGGCCACCAGTTATAGAAAGGCCTGAGAGGTTAGTAACCACTCAGGCCTTTTGCTTTTTATTTTGCTGTGTAGCATATATGTAGCAAATTAATCGCTCTTAAACGTCCTTTTGATTCGCACTCCCCACCTGCCATACCCATTTTCAGGTTCGATATTAGTGATAGCTGGCTTGAGCACAGCTTTCGAATAGACCGCTTTTGTACCCATATCACAAAACATGTGCCATCTAACATTTTGGATAACAGCGCACGAAAACCCACACACGGCTTGATACACTCATCTACAAATTTGCCAATACGATGGCGTGTTAGGTGCCGACAACTGATCGGCGGTAGCATGGCTAACTACTGGATGTTTGACCAGCTTATCTGCTAGATAGAGCCAAAAGCGTGCGCGTTTATCCGTGACAGATGCACACTATCCCAGAATGGATGACAAAAAGAGCCAATTCGTCATGCGTTTACAGATTCACGCTTGGGGATGGTGTGAATACCTGAGTAGTGATAGGCGGCATGCACACTTTCGCGGAAGAACAGTATCGATTAAAGAGTAAAAATCCACGTGGGATCAGTCGGTTAGGTAGAAAATTGTGCGGATAACGATTTTGGGAAATCGAGTATGCGCGCTAATACAATGTTATGTGCTTGTGATATACCGTGTTTTATAAATAATAGAGGTAAAAATAATGATTGATGATATGGATAAAATTTGTGATGGATGTGCTTTGCCTGGAAGTTGTTGCACGTGTTCGTATTGTGATGAATGTGGACAAAAGGAACATGAATGCATTTGTGAAAAATGTGATGGTTGTGGTGAGTTAAGCGATTTTTGTTCATGTTCTACTTGTGAAAATTGTGGAGAAAAAGAAGAAGAGTGCGAGTGTTCATATTGTGATGAATGTGCAAAGTTGGAAGAACATTGTACTTGTTAAAGGTGATGTTCTTTTATGAGCTATTCAACTGTGGAATCTAAAACTATAACAATATGAATAAGTTATGTGGTTCTAGTTTAACGGCCAAGGCACATAACAATCTGTTTAAGAGTGATTCGCAACGCGTAGCATTGTTGCTATGCGTTGCGTTTAGTGTTTAAGGTGGTCTGCGGTGACATCGGTATTGCGTTGCTCACACCTTAACAGGGCGTTAACTGGCAAAAGGAGTATTTAACATTGGAAGAGCTTATAGCCCAATATACGGGTGCAAATGAAGATGAAAGGCTAACTCGGCAGTACATCGCACAGCTAGAGTTTGACACAACAATGCATAAACTAATGCCCTATTTGTCAAAAGGTAAATCGGTGTGTGAATTGGGAGCAGCTACAGGTCGCTATTCTTTGACTTTTGCAAAAATGGGCTGTGATGTAACAGCTGTAGAGCTTGTGCCTGACCAAGTCGACATTTTAAATACCAAAGCAAAATCTGAGGGCATCGAATTAAAAGTGTTTGAGGGTAATGCATGTGACGTTCCATTTATCGAAAGTAATTCTCAAGATGTTTGTGTAATCCTAGGCCCTCTTTACCATTTGAAAACTCAACTTGAAAGAGAGCTGGCGATAAACGAAGCATTGCGAATTTTGAAGCCGGAGGGAGTGTTAGCAGTTGCCTATATATCTCGTTTTTTTGTCGCGGGGATGTTCGCTCAACAGTTTCCAGAACTGGTGACTCCAGAAGTACTAATCGAACTAAATAAACATGGTACAGTTTCAAGCTCGAAAGCAGATACCTTTTTCAATGTAGGGTATTTCGCCACACCAACTGAAGTGGAAAGTTTGTTACAAGACAAAGGTTTCAGTGTTATCGGACACTCTGCGACAGATGGTTTTGGTCGCTATATATCTAACGGTGTAAATAACTTTACGCCATATCAATATCAAATTTGGTTAGACTATCACTTAGCAAATTGTGATGAACCAAGTTTACTGGGTTCAAGTAATCATGGTTTAGTCGTCGCTAGAAAAGCCAGTTAACAAACGAGTATGTCGTCAATCCTAAATTTTAGCGAGATTTTTATCCCACATCACGCCGTCTCTGAGCATCGAATTTAAGATCACTACCATCTTGCGCACACAGGCAATAATGGCGACTTTTTTCGGCTTTCCAGCGGCGACTAATCGGGTATACGTCGCTTTAAAAACAGGATTACATTGCATCGCAGACATCATCGCCATATATAACACGGTACGAACTTGAGCACGTCCACCTTGGATCACTCGTTTGCCTTTATATCGCCCACTTTCTTTTGTCACGGGTGCAACACCAATGAGTGATGCCGCTTGTTTGTTAGTTATATAGCCCAGCTCAGGGACGTTACTGATGATAGATGCTGCCGCAATGCTGCCAATGCCAGGCACGCTTTGTAAGAGCGTATTTTTAGTCTGATATTCAGGGCATGCTTCAATCAACTTCACGAGTTTTTGTTCGATGTTGGTGATTTGATTTTTCATCGCAGTGAGCATGGGTTTGATGGTTGAATGCAAGGTTTTGGGCAGTATCTGCAAGCGGTTCTTTTCCATCGTTTGCATAGATAGGAGCTGGTTTCTCCTGATGACTAAGTCACTCATTAGACGTATATTTTCCGCCTTGATAATGGTGATTTCAGGCTTAATGGCGTCGCCATAATGTGCAATTAACTCAGCATCTAAGCGGTCATTTTTCGCTCTGCGGCCAATGGCGCCGGCGAAGCGTTTAATGTGCACAGGGTTGGCGCGTACGATGGGTAAATTGGCTTCAATACACGCGAGCACAAAGGGCATTTCTAATCGGCCAGTGGCTTCAATGATGATGCGCTCAGGCTGATATGGCTTGATGATTTTCAATGCATCTTTAATGCCTTTATCAGTGTTTGGCACAGAGAAGAAGTGCGCAGTTGGTCTGACGTAGATGTCGAGTTGCGCTTTGCCGGTATCGACGCCGATGTAGATGTTTTGATTGGATGCAGTATTCATAATAAGCTAACTCTTGTTTGCGTAATACGGGTTCGAGACCCAGTCGAGTATTCGAGTTTGGTGCTTGGAGTTCTAAGGTGCGTTCATGTTTGTTATCGGTCTCTCGACAGAGGAGCCAGCGTTCAATCGAACTGCACATTAGAAAGCTTTAGTTGCAGCTAAAGCCTGGGTCTCACTTTACCCAAATACGGGTGAGATTATCCATACAAAGCGTTTAAGACGGATTCCCAACGCTTGGCATTTTCGGTTTATTTCAGCTTAAGTGTTTACGGCACAATGGTTTAGGTAGGGTGGTAGGCGTTGCTCACCACTTAACGCGGCGTTAGCCATACGAGGTAAGTATGTCGGAATATAAATTAACAGAAGAAATAATTAAGCTGTCTCAATCGCAGCTTTGGGATGTAGCTAAATCTGAATGGACTCTGTACGAAATATACGAAGCAGACGAGCCAGAGCGTTGTTTGTGTGGGCATTTCCCTATCATTGAAATTTGTAACCTTAAGAACAAGTTAAATTCTAACTATGCGACTGTTGGAAACTGCTGTGTTAAAAAGTTCATTGGTTTACCATCAGATAAAATTTTCCAAGCAATAAAGCGAGTTAGAAAAGACGATGAGAAATCGTTAAATGCAGAGGCAATATCTCATGCTTACGACAAAGGTTGGATTAATGATTGGGAAAAAAGCTTTTACTTAGACGTTATGCGAAAGCGCAAGCTTACTCGAAACCAACTTGACAAAAAAATTCAAATTAACAACAAATTAGCAAGCAAAATGAAGCGTGCATAAGTATGGCTAACAAACGAGTATGTCGTCAATCCTAAATTTTAGCGAGATTTTTATCCCACATCACGCCGTCTCTGAGCATCGAATTTAAGATCACTATCATTTTACGTACACAGGCAATAATGGTGACTTTTTCGGATTTTCGGCGGCGACTATCGAGTATACGTTGCTTTAAAAACAGGATCACATTGCATCGTAGACATCACCGCTAATGATCGTTCTTACGTAGGAGCTAGTGAAAGTACACAGTGTCACATAGCGCATTGCTCACGTACATCCGACCAATCAACCAGATGACGGGAAAAGAGTTGGCGCGCGTAATCAGATGCGCATGCCAGCGATAAATGAGATTTTTCTCTTGATGCAACAGCGTATTGCCTAATAGGCGGCCTATACGTTTAATCGCATGTTTAACTGAGGTTTGCGTCTCAAGCATACGCCCAAACTTGTTGAGGGGAATCAGCCGTTTTTTGTGAATTTTGGTGCACTTCTTTGACAGTGTTTGTAGTAGGATTTGGTCATTACGCATCGTTAGCATCGCTATTGAATCTGCCTGTGCCAAGTGTGTTTTTGGCGAAATTCATTAGATCAGAGGGAGCGATGCGTGTCTACCTCATTGTTTCAACTGATATTTATGAGGGGATTCGCTAGACAACGGCGTTATGCATACATTAATTGAGGTTTGATGAAAAATTTTGATTATCCTAGTGGCGTAGTTTTCATAGCATTAGTCGTCACCTGCATTGGGTTTGGTTATATGTTGGGAACAAGCTCCATAGGTAATAGCCTTTTTGGATCTTTTATTTTCTCTTTGTTTTCGAGCTTTGTGTTTTTCTTTCTTACTACGAAATTATCAGAAAATCGTAACCAAAAAAGAATTAATAGAGTTATTTATCCAAAATTGAAAGAACTTGTAGATCAAGTTGAATATGCTGTCGAAACATGCATTTTTAATGAAAAAGTAGCTAAAGGTTATATTGCTGCTAATGCAGATATTGATACGGTTAGTCGTTGGCTAGAACGAGGCTCTGCGCTAGACGTAAGCATAGATCGTTCAAATGGAATTATTCAATATCCAAACTGTAAATACGAACCTAAGACCTATAAAGATTTGCTTGTTATCTACACAGTAATTCCAGTAATAGAGTATCTCGGAGAGCTGAAACCGTACTATTTTGCAATCGATAAAGACATACTTGATTGTCTGGCTAAAATAAATAGTGCACATTATCTTCGGATAACAGGTAAAGAGCTGATCGAGTTGAATGATATATTTTTTATCCCTCCACATTTTATTGAGTTTTGGTCTTTGGTTCGAGAATTACACAATCGTATAGAATATTTGAAAATGTAAGCATAACAAACGCTTCAAGAGGGACAGTGGACTTGATCCGTTTTACTGGACACGCATCGACGACCTGAGGAGGTCAGTATGCCAGCCTATAAAACGAGTAAAAAGACAGCACAATATTCATCGATATGGAGCGTTTGGTATGGTCAAGTCCCTAAAAAACTGGCAATTTTTTCAAGAAGAATAGTAGAGTAAGAAATGAACGAAGAAATATCGATAGAACACGAAGGTGTCGTCCACACAGCAGAGTATTCAATCTTTGATGATGTACTTACGGTTTATCTGCCAGATGGCACCACCAGAGACACTGAATTGAGAGGCCTTAAGCCGGAATCAACGGCAAGGACTCATCTTCGTGCGTACATCCAAAGAAACGCTTAAGAAGCTTGAGTAACTAGTCCTGCTAAGGTAATCCACGCTCTGCGCCTTTTCGGGCTCAGCTTTGCCAGCATATATCTAAAAGCTTCCCCATTTCATCTTCGCCAGTGCAAGGCGTTGGAGTTTGTTCGGCGTTGACCATATCAAATTTCCGATAAAATACAGTTATTCACAGAACTCCAAGTAAAAGCGCATCTGTCTTCATGACAGATGCCATTCGTTGGTTCGGGTGATGATGGCCTTTCCGCCTGCTGAGATGCCTTTAAGCACCTTTAAAAGCTCGTCTTCGCTATACATAGACGTTTTCACCACGCCTGTATCACTATCAAAAGCCAGCTCATAATGAGGGGCTATAGCCTGCTCTGTGCGCTTGCAGAATACGCCCCCCATCAGATCTGTAAAGCTTTTCCAGTTGCCTTTGTCGGCTGCGCCGTGAATATCCTGCACTAGCTGACTTTCTGCCATCATTGCCTTTAAGCGGCGTAATTCACGCCAAACCGTCACCGAACACCCTCCCAGCTGTTGAAATTGGCGAATGCTCCAGCACGCCGCCCATGCATCGACGCGCGCCGCTGCACATTTCGGGTCTTCACCGTAGATACCTGCATCAAGATGATCACCGTCGATGTTTTTTGAGATGTATTTCGCGATATACCCCGTCGCTGAGCCCTTGTTAGGGTCAATCTTCACTTCCGTAAAGCGGTGCTGCTCAGCGCCTATTTCGTCGCCATCTTCCCGTAAAGCGTAATCTCTCATGGTAGTGATGAGGGTGTCGTAATGCGCAGGTTCGACGAACAACAGCAAATGCCAATGGGGTGTACCGTCGTGCTGTGGCTCCACAACGCGAAAGCCATAGAATCGCACTTCCTCGCGCTGTAGCTTGGCACGCATAAGTTTCCAAATGTCGTTGAGGTAATCTTGAGCCTCAGCAGGCGTATAGCCTCCCCATTTAGGGTTTTCATCGCCCGTTGTCGCATAGCTGCGGTGATATTTAGACGGGCACGTAATGGTGAGGAAGGTCGCCACATGGCCGAGCTCATTGGCTAGATCTTCAAAACCTCGCGCCCTCACCATGAGCTCGGTTTTGCGAATTTTCGGATCAGCGACGCCCTTTTTCGATAATTCCAGCAGGCTAAAGCTTTGCCCTAGTTGATTGGTAACTGTCGTGTTCGCAAGGTATTGCTCTTGGTGAAACTTTTGAGAAGCGCGGGCGCTTAGGGTTTCTTCGGAGCAGTAGATAGATTTGCGACGGTTTACCTCATTGAGGTGTCGCATCACGGTTTCAATGTTCTTGCGCTGGGCTTTTCGAAGTTTGCGCAGCCACCATGATTTATCGGACATACGACGTAGCCGACCCTCTAGGGTGTATTTCTCCTCATCGGGAGGCAGCACGCCAAGGCTGGCACATAGGGCGTGTAGGGTAGCGATTGTTTGCTGTTCGTCCCCCATTAATTCACGCCTAATCGCCAGTGCGGAATCAACAAGGTTTTCCGCCTCTTCTCGCAAGGCGTCTTCTGAAATATTGAGGTTTAACTTTTCGGGCGACACGGTGAGCTTGCTCATCAGGCTGTCGGTGAGCTCGCGTAGGTAGGTGTTTCGCGCTTGCTTGTTAGAAATAGCGCGATAGTGCTTGAACAGGATTTTTTGCGCTTTATCCGGCAAGCGACAAAGGCGCTCTTTCACGAACGCCTTATCATCCCAGTCAATTTGAGAAAATTCAGTTTCAGGAATGGCTAACATCTAATGCCCTCCCTGCTGGTGTGAGCTCAAAAACATACCACTTGATACCGTAGGGGTAGGTGGTTCGGTACGTGATGAGCTTTTCTCGATAGAGCTTAAAGACAGTGCGTGGGTTTAATTTCATATCAAACCCTGTTGAGCCAATGTATCCGGCCTGATTGACGCGATAATCAGCACATAGCTCAAACCAATGCCCTGCTTGCATCGTACGGATAACCGATTGTTGATGTTTATTCAGCTTAGGCATGCTCACGCTCTCCATAGCTGAGGTGCGCCTGTTTGCGGTGCTGATCTAACCAGTTATCCAAATCTTCTTTGAGGTAACGTACCGCGCGGCCAATTTTGATAAATGGTGGCGCTTCGGTGCGGTTGAGTCGATGGCCTTCCATGCGTGATTGACGTAGGAAAGAACGGCTCATACCGATGTAAGCAGCGGTTTCTTGTTCTGTGTATGCGCGTTTATGAATGTGTTCAGTGTGCATAACGATATCTCCGTGTGTTCGTTGGGAGATACCGTAAGCGTCCCAACTAGCTTGGGACGCTAGCTGGGATAATGGCTGGGACAGTTTTTATCTAAAGGCTTTTACGGATATCAGAGACGTAGTTTTTGAAGGTTTTGTAAGTGATGCGATTGATATGATCCCCACGGCCAAACCACTCGATTTCGTCATGGTTGATGCCCGTAATGAGGCCGTCTTCATCAATCTGGTGAGCGTCGTTTTGATGGTCTCGCTTGATGGCATGCCAAACCTTTAGGGCTTTAGCGTCGCGATCCCCTGCCAATACTTTTCGAATCATGATTTTGATGGGGTGGGTTTCAATATTTCCGGTATCAGGGGCGGAAATGCTTCGGCCTGTTTCGCCCTCTGGGCGTAGGTCTAAGGCGGTATTGACGGCCTGCAAATCAAACCGCAATTGGTCAGCATCTATCGCCAATGGCTTGGCCTCTAACGCCCTACCTGTTTTGGCTAGGGCGTCCCATAGGCCTGAAAATCCCTGACGACTCCATTCCTCTGGGCCTGCTTGGGCCAGTTGCCTCGCTTCTTGCCCATAGGTCGCCTTGGTGCCTATGGCCCCATAGGCCATAAAGGGGGCCATAGGCCTCTGGGGCAGGGAGGATACCCGAGTAAATGGGCCGTTCTCGGCGTCTGGGAAATCGTTTTTGACCTCCCGCCAGTGGCTAACGCGGTCAGGTTCCAGTATCAGGGCGTGACGAATAGGAGCGGTTTTTGAATGAATACAGGCTATTGACTGGTCTTGTGTTAGGCCTAGTACGCCCTTGTAGGCGAACAGGTTTGCCAGAGTAGGCCTATGGCCCTCTTCGGCCGCAAGCATCGCCCCCATCGATTTTTCATCTACCCATGCGCACAGGGAAAGCAGCCCTTCCTCGACAGCGGCCAATAGGTCGCCTTTGGTGATAGGGGTGACATCGTGGATTTCATCTAGGCGGTAAAAGCGACGGTTTTGCATCCTTAATGCCTCTATAGTATTTAAGGATTAGATAGATTTACTATTTCCAACGATAGGAAATTGAAATGTTACCCGACAACCTCATTTTTATAATTGCTGTCGGGAAGTGTTTTATATCAAATAACCTTATGAATCATTGCCTTCTTTATTGACGAGTATCTCTTGATGCTGTCTCACTACTCTATCCTCATAATCTCGATAACTGTCTAAGAACTGAATATCTATATGTGATATTTTATCTTTTGTATACCGTCTGGCTTCCCCGTTTTTTTTACGAGCCCCACCGTTCATGAAGAACCTTTGGTATCTTCTTGGTGCAACACCCTCAAAAAGTTGAAATATGACCTTACCAGACTGCTCTTGTTCTGTTATTGCATCATCGTGAAGGTCAAGAGCAAGACTTTTTTCATAAGGCTCAATGTAAATCACTTTCGTTATCCCTGCAGCAACAATATGGCGTGCGCAGTTGTGGCATGGGTAAGTGGTCGAGAAAAGGATCTTTCCAGAGGTCGACTCATTACCGTGTCTTGCCAGAGATATAATTGCATCCATCTCTGCATGAATGGCTCGGGAGTATTCAATTAAAGATCCAATAGGTGTCTTATTGAATTTATTAACAGTATCTTCAATCCATGTGAGATTAGTTTTTTGCTTATTTTCAATAAATGATTCTATTAATGGGGTTATTTTTTCTTTTTCTAAATCTGTTTCATTAGTAATCGTGTTGATTAAATTAATCTTTAATTCATCTATTAGCTCTATAACGGAGTTAGAAAGGATATCTCTTAGTTTGTTAAAGTTTTTATTCTTGTGATAATCGTTGTAACATTTCCCTCCTTTGTGAATACACCTAAAGTCGTTTTCTTTATCTTCAAATAAATATAGGCCACCTCCTGCTTTTGGTACATCATTTCGACCTGTTGCTAATACAGTACCGTCCTCATCTAATATCGAGGCGCCTACTTGTCTAGATAAGCAACTAGACTGGAGGGATGAAGAAAAAGCAGAAAACATACCTTTTTCTTCTATTGTGGGGCTTAGGCCATTCTTTCCGTGAATTAATCCGATAAATCTTTCTGCTTTATTTTTTAGATCACTTTTATGACTATGATTATTCCTGATAAAAAAGTCAGCATCTAAAATTGTTTTTGCAGAATGTTGTCCATAGCCTTCATTAGACTTCCTATCTCTATGAATTATATTGTCTATATCTTCTGGTTTTATACCTTCATCTCTGAGGTTTCTTTTCCTTTGACTGAGCTCTCTCAACGAACCTATAAAATAAAAGTTGTTTTGGTAAACAAGCCTAAGAAGCTCTACTTCTGCTGGGTTTTTAAGTTGATCAATTAAAAATGCTGTTTTTGAGTTAACCTTTTCTTCTGATTTAATGTTTTCTTCACTTTTTTCTTTTTCTCTATATTTTGATATTTCTTGAACTGCAGCTTCAACTAAAATAGTCTGTCTATATTTTTCACGTAATTTATCACCTAAATCTTGTAGCTTTATATATCTCTCCTTCGGATCTGAAGGCTTTTTTTCTTCACTTAGTTGCAGTATAAGATCACTAATAAGTATGTGAACACACGTGTAGCCATGATCTTTTAAAGATTCTTCTAGTGCTAAACGTAATGACTTTATGCCAGAACCAACAGCACCGCAAAATCCAATAATTAAATCATTAGCTTGACGTTCTTCGATTAATTCTATTGGGTCTTTGTTTTCTGAATTATGGGAACTATTTTGGTTCAAGGAACCACTAGGAGTGGTTTTTCTCTGAGGACTTGCCATCTATTATGCTCTCCCTTGATAGCTTTATAAGCAATGGAGAGCATAATAATGTATGGAAAACGAGATGTATGTGACGAGCTACCAAGTCTGCTTGTTGGCTCGTGATAGGATTCGAGCAAGTGCTAGATCATCTGCTTTCTTAGCCGAGTAAGAATGTAGATTAACAACGTTGGGTTGCTGGGTATTTTCTTTGGTCTCTTTTTTCTTGTAAGAGTTTGATTTTAAATGTCTTTTGTTAGCTATTTCTTCTATCATTTTTCCAGCCTCACTCTGAGTTGTGCACATTCTACTCAAATCATCACTAGAATCAATGAGACATTAATGCCCTAAACACACAACCGCATTATTGTACAAAAGGAAAATGCGAGCCAATTTAAAGGTGTTTTTTGCGGAGGCCATCATCCTCTTATCCCTAAATTACTTTTTAGGAGGCTCACATAAGTGATTGATAGAAAATGCATACCTAGTTGTTTACCTTTTCCCAATCAAACTAACAGCCGCTGCCTTATGCTCTGGTGCTAGGTGGGCATATCTTAGCGTCATTTTTAGGTCGGCGTGGCCTAGTAGCTCCCGAACGGTATTGAGATCGACGCCTGCCATCACTAGCTTACTGGCAAAATGGTGTCGGAGGTCGTGGAAGTTAAAGCCTTCAATATTTGCAAGCCCTAATACGGTTCCCCACGGCTTTTTAACGTCGGTAAGCGGTTGGCCGTTTTTGCCCTCAAAGAGGTAGGTGGCCTCGGGATTTTGCTCTCGCCAGCTTGCCAGTGTGTCATAGGCTTCATTGTTGAGTGGTACTATGCGGCCTTCTTTTGATTTTGCATTCCCGCCGCGCACTTGAAGATAGCGTTCAGAAAAATAGATATCACGCCATTCAAGGCTGAGTAGTTCGCCTCGGCGTAGCCCTGTGTTGATAGCTAGCAGGATAAGAGGCTCTACATAATCCACGAACGTGACATCATCTAAGCATGGATACAACGAGTAATTACGTATAGCCCGATGCTCATTGGCCGAACGGCGAGCTAGGCGAATATCTTGGTCTCGATGCTTGATAGCATGCCGTAATCGCTTCTCTTCCATGTCGGTGAGATAGCGTAGGCGGGTATTGTCGGCCTTGATGGCTTTCACTTTGGTCAGTTCGTGTGATTCGATTAATCCCCATTCAACAGCGCGAGATAATGCGCCTTTAAGTGAGTTCACACTGTGATTAATTGTCGATGCGGCTTTACCCTTTTTCCGTTGCTCACTTCGCCATTTCTCAACTTCCCATGCGGTAATTTGGTCGAGCTCTTTATCCATCAAAAACGCAAAGCGGCTTTTTATGTGGTTCACAATACGCTGGGCCGTTTTCGGGTTACGGGTTTGCAAGTAGGGTAGGTATCGCTCGTCTAGGTAAACGGGGAGTTTGAGGTGTTTGCGGCGTTGGCTTTCTTGGCGCGCTTGCTTCCTTTCATCATGTACGTTGTTCCCTTTGGCAACGTCACCTGCCTTTTGTTTAGCAAGGTCACGCGCTTGGGCTGGGGTTAGGTCGTGTGCTGTTCCGAGCTTGTAGTTAACCTGTTTGCCATCATGTCGGTAGTAGAGGTAGTAAACAATGCGCCCCGTTGCTGAGATACGAGCATGAAAGCCATGAATCTCGGTATCGTTGATGCGTTTATCCTCAACCGAAAACTGCTTGATACTGCTTGCGGTGATCTTCTTTTTAAGAGGCATGATGCTTTGCGTCCTTGGTGTCTACCCATCGATTCTGTGTAGCATATATGTAGCAAATCAATCATACTTCCATGAATTTTGATGAACAAGGAAAAACAAAGAAAACGATATAAATACATGATATTATTGGGTTAAATTGTTCTTCTTTGTTCGCTGCGGTTCATGCAAAAACACCCAAAAAGCGTCTCATAATCGATTGGTCCCCAGTTCAAGTCTGGGAGGGGCCACCAGTCATAGCAAGGCGTAGCAGGTTAGTACCTACTACGCCTTTTTGTACCTGCTGATTTTTAGTCAAACACTTAGTCAAACAAGAACGCACTACTCTTGCTGTTTCGCATCAAAATAAATCAGGTGACAAATCGATAGCTCAAAACGCTGGATTAGGGTAGAGAAATAGAAAAGCCCTAATAGCTGCGTTTGCAAGGGCTCCAATTGCCCAAGGAGCGCACCTTCCATCAGGGCTTAAATTCGTTTTGAGATCAATAATCTAGCTCAGTGTTCACAGCTAATGAGGATAAACGTTTACTACGTGAACACAAATGGCATATAGCCGATAGATCCTCCGAGAGGATTGTGTGAACTATAGAAAAAGTCCCAATGGCTGCGTCGGCTTGGGCTCCAATTGCCCAAGGGGCGCTCCTTCCATCGGGACCGAGCCACAAAACTAGTTCCCAAACTAAGTCTTGTCAATCGAGACTGCTCTAGCATTTATTTGAAGTGACTATTTATCGAGATAGGGCTGATGTCCGCTAACCTAACCTAACCTTTAGCTGAGCCAAAGCCCACCTTTGTATCCATATCACAAAACCTGTGCCATCTAACATTTTAGATAACAGCGCACGAAAACCCACACACGGCTTGATACACTCATCTACAAATCTGCCAATACGATGGCGTGTTAGGTGCCGACAACTGATCGGCGGTAGCATGGCTAACCACTGGATGCTTAACCCGCTTATCGGCTAGAGACAGCCAAAAGCGAGCACGCTTATCCGTGACCGATTCGCACTATCCCAGAACGGATGATAAAAAGAGCCTATTAGTCATGCGTTTACAGAATTACGCTTGGGGGATAGTGTGAGTACCCGAATAGAGATAGGCAGCATGCACACTTTCACGGAAAAGAGATGTCCGATATCGGCAGTAAATTACATTGATAACAGTGATTTAGCTAGGAAAGAGGGCGTATATCGGTTTTGGGAAATCGCGCATGCGCACTAATGCAATGTTATAAGGAATATCGATAATGAGCACATATCAGTCTGATAGGCCAGCAATACCAGCGAATCTTAGACGGGAAGTCGAGGTAGAGGCGGGACATGAATGCTCAGTAACAGGATGCAATGAACATACATATCTCGAAATTCACCATATCAATCAAAACCGAGAAGATAACCGAAAGGAAAATCTAATTCTTCTATGCGATAAGCATCATAAAATGGCACATGCCGGAGTAATTGATAGGAGAGCCCTGCATAGTTATAAGGAAGCTCTTAGGGCTCGTCTAAATAGCAATGCATTTGTTAGGGGGCAGGAGGGCGATAGAGCCCATCGCTTTTTAAACACAGTAGCAGACATTCTTTCTTATAATGATTGTGGTGAGGTTTCATCGGTAGGCTCTGAAACAGGGTATTGGTTTGAGCAAGAAGTCTATGTCAAATTGAGTAACTTTTTTCAGAACATACATATCTATAATTTAGAACTTAGGTCTTATGACCCAAGCGTAAGGGATAGGCAGGATCGAATAGTCGATCTAATGCGGCAGGTTCTTAATATTAGAGAGCAGGATAATTATCATTATAATGGTAGCTATTGCGCAAAATTCATTCCAAAATCTGCCCCAGGTACTTCTGAGTATGACAATGAAATATCTGCACAGATAAAGCTTGTAAAAGATAAGTTACTGGAAATACAAAAATTAGTATTCGAGTTATGGGGCTATGTAGAGAATAGGTTAGCCTAGTCTTCCTTATAACAAGTCACTGCACTCGGAAATTTTACTCGTTTCACTCCTAAAATTCCGGTGAGTGAGGCGTTAGCACTCAAGGAGTAATCACTATGATTGAGTTTCTTCAAAATAATTATGAATGGATATTTTCAGGCTTGGGGTCGAGTATTGTTTTTTGGTTTGTCGGATATAAACAAGGCTATAACAAAGCGGTCAATCAAGATATGAAAGTAGGAAATGGAAGTACTGCAGTGCAAGTAGGCGGAGATATGAAAGGAAATGTTGGGGGAAAAAACTAATGTTCGAAAAACAGAAACAGGATGTTGGTGAGAACTCCTCTGCAATTCAAGCCGGAGGGAATGTAACGATTACCCCTTATCAGGAGTTGCGCGCAATATTTTTGGACTTATTTGAATTAAACTTCCCAAGAATCCAGCAGGCAGCTAGAGAAACCGCTGATAAGCGTGTCGAGGCAATGCTGGATGAGCTCAAAAAATCTTTTGAGAAGCACAAGAATAAAATTGATCCAAGCAAGTTTGAAGAGCCTGCAATGCAATATGAAATGCAAGCAATGGCAGTTGATGTTGCAAGGAAGGGTGAAAAAAGCAACGTCGATTTGCTGTGCGAGCTTTTCTGCACAATGATGTCTAAAGACTGCCCCGAGTTAATAGAGCTAATTGCCGCAGAAGCCAGACGTATTTTGCCAAATTTATCTCAGAAGCACGTTAGCTATTTAAGCTTGGAGGTATTGATTAATGAGGCGGCATTTAATGCACCAAATCTCCAAATTGTAGATCAAACAATTGGTCAAACACTCGCGCATATTTCGTCTTGTTCAAAAACTACTCATGGGGATTTACAATACATCTCGGTTTCAGGTGCTATTGTCGCTCGCCAAATAACCCTCGTTGGTTTGACGCCATCATTCCTCAAGGAAATCCCAGAGCTAAAGGGAAAGAACGTGGAGCAATTGATAGAATACTCAAATAAGAACGGCTTACGTAATATTGCTGAGCTTCAAGAAATGATAGCAAAGTGTCATATAGGACATTTTCAATTAACTGCTGTTGGGAGATTAATCGGCTGGCTAAACTTGTCAAAATATTCTCAAGTCGATGTAAAGCAGCTATTCAAATAAAGTGCTAACAAGGCCATTAAATTCGCTCCTGGACTTGATCCGTTTTACTGGACACGCATCGACGACCTGAGGAGGTCAGTATGCCAGCCTATAAAACGGGTAAAAAGACAGCGCAATATTCACTAGACTTCAAACTAAAAGCGGTTGAATGGAGCTATGAGACGCATCGAACAGTGAAGTCGGTTGCAGAGGCGCTTGATATCCACCCATTCATGCTATCGAAATGGCGTAAAGCGTATCGAGGTGGAGAGTTTGGTATGGTCAAGTCCCTAAAAAATAAAGTGAAGCCAGACAAGGCGAAGGATGAGTTATCGGCACTCAAGCGACGGATCACGGAGCTTGAAGAGGAGAACGATATCTTAAAAAAGTGGCAACGCTTTCAAGCAGAACAAAGGCGCAAGCCTACCGATTCGTAAAGCAATATAGTGATGTTTACTCAGTAAAGAAGCTTTGTAGGCATCTTTCTGTGTCTCGTAGTGGCTATTATGATTGGCTAAGCCGCGGACAGTCAGGACATGCGCGCGCAGATAGTGAGCTAGGCGCAGAGATAGCGTTCATCTACGGTAAAAGCGAATGTTATTAATAAAAGATGTGTCCGTTAAAGTGAATCAAAATCAGATTTGCGTGTCTAGTAAAACGGAGCGAGTCTACTAGTAATAGGAAGGCCTAAGAGGGCAGTAACCACTCAGGCCTTTTGCTTTTTATTTTCTTGTGTCAGTTATATAGGCCAATGGATTCATACTCTTTCTATTTCAATCGAGTAATCTATCTATAAGCTCTAAGTGATGTCGCATTGAAAGCTTCTTAACGTAAGCAAGACTTGTTTGTTTACCTGAATCATAGATCAAGAAAAAATCTTTAATGGCTTCGGTGTAGCTTTCTGGTTCCCAAGCCTCTCGAACGTATAAGACCAATTGTTCAATAGCTTCTGCCGCTAAAGTCGCACCATCCTCAACAGCCTCTCTAGGATGAGATAAGAAATGATGGACCCACACTTCTTCGCGCTGTTTTTCTTCATATGTAATGTGGATAGCACAAGCTCGAGCTTGCCCTCCACCTTCAGTGAAGTGATCACCTACTATTGAATAGTCTCCGAACCCGAAATATCCATCCTCTTCATATGAATAGACTAAGTCACTAAAGAACTCTTCGCCACCATAATCGGAGTTCCTCTCCAACTTGTTAAAGCCATCCTCCAATAGAACGTTACTATAATCGCTAAATTTTTTTCGATAGCGAGTGCCTGTACCTTCTTTGATGAATATATTAAAAGAAAAGTTATCTATTGAATTAATTAGTTCTTTTATTTCATTAACTTCCTGAATGCTAGATTCGTGAATTAGTGAAACCGAATATTCTTTATAGCCATTAAGAAATGCTTTTATAGTCTTAATTGGTGTTCCGTCATTTATTCGAAAGCCAAACTCTATTCTAGAGTTTTTTTGAACGCATTCGCTGATAAGGTATTCAATTTTCTTTGCGTTTCGTTGATAAAACCCCTTAGATGGATTAACTATAAGTATAAATCCAGCACCAACTTTTTCTAGCTCCTCGCAGAAACGTAAAATATCACGTGTGCTTTCATTTACTGGTTCAATTATGGGCTTAATATTATTAACACTTATATGTGAATCGATTGTATCGCGTAGTGCAAGGAGTTCGAACTGGCGTGCTCTAAAGAAGGGAAAGTACATTATGCCTCCGAGTGCTGTATTGATTCCATACCACCGCTAAAAACTGCTCTCAATGTCTCTACTTCTCGAAGATTTAAGCTTGTCGAAAGTAGAACTGAAGTTAAAGATGGTGGTGCCGACTTGATCAACTCAACCTTCTCCTTACGAAGTCTCCTAGACCTAAGTGCATTTAGAAACTCTCTATGCACAACCTCACTATTTAGCGTTAAGAATAGCTTTCTACAAGCTTTTTTAAGGTCTACAGGCTTACATTGAGGAGTAAAGCCAAATTGGTTTTTTATCGCTTCGATGTACTCATCACGACGTAGGCAAGAAAAAACGCTATTTGGATCCAGCTCGTACATGTTAGAGTGTGCTTCTCGTATAGTTCGTAATGTATATCTTTCAGTAAGAACGATTACACCAGTTTTACAAGGGATTCTAGGTAACCAACTATCAAGACATTTTTCTGGAAGAACGACATTTACGTTATCAAAAACCTTGAAATAGTCATATAGTTGACCTTCTAAACGTTCGAAAGAGTCATACTCGGTCTTTATTTCATAAGCAGAAGTTGTTCCATTCGCTATCACTACATCTGCGATTGAGTTATTTACACGAAACTCTGAAGAAAAGTAGCAGCTTTTAGAAAAGCGATGCTTACCTCTTATGATTTTCTCAGCAATAGCATTTTTGTACACATACTCATTTCTATATGAGGCTACCAACTCCTTGTAAGCTGTATCGAACAGATGTACAACGCTCGAACACTCACGGTTCGTAAGTAGATGCTCTATATATCCAGAAGATGCAGGAAGACCTGAAACACCTTTAGAAATTAAAGCTTTAATTGCTTTTGCTGAAAAAAGAGACGCAATGTCTCTCTGTCGATTAAGATTACGCATAACTCATTGCTTATTGTCCAAACCCTGCAAATTGTACTCTAGACCAACCAAACGTAAAGCTCATCTCAGCAGATACCAATATGCTGCCTTAAAGATAATTCATCCGATACCAAACTGATCACATATACATACCAGAAAAGTGAGAGATCATTCGTAACTATAAAAAAATACAGTTATTCACAGAACTCCAAGTAAAAGCGCATCTGTCTTCATGACAGATGCCATTCGTTGGTTCGGGTGATGATGGCCTTCCCGCCTGCTGAGATGCCTTTAAGCGGCGTAATTCACGCCAAACCGTCACCGAACACCCTCCCAGTTGTTGAAATTGGCGAATGCTCCAGCATGCCGCCCATGTATCGACGCGCGCCGCGGCACATTTCGGGTCTTCACCGTAGATACCTGCATCAAGATGATCACCGTCGATGTTTTTTGAGATGTATTTCGCGATATACCCCGTCGCTGAGCCCTTATTCGGGTCAATCTTCACTTCCGTAAAGCGGTGCTGCTCAGCGCCTGTTTCATCGCCATCTTCCCGTAAAGCGTAATCTCTCATGGTAGTGATGAGGGTGTCGTAATGCGCAGGCTCGACGAACAACAATAAATGCCAATGGGGTGTACCGTCGTGCTGTGGCTCCACAACCCGAAAGCCATAGAATCGCACATCCTCGCGCTGTAGCTTGGCACGCATAAGCTTCCAAATATCGTTGAGGTAATCTTGAGCCTCAGCAGGCGTAGTGGTCAACCAAAATTGGCCTCGGTGTAAGAGAACAAGGATCAGTTCAGCAAGGGCAGAGCAACCAAATTCGACAATTGCGGATTGATGGTTTTGTAATGGCTTCTGTTCAGGGGTCGAGCTCAGTATGCATTCCCACGCGGGAGCGTGGGAACGAGTTTAGCGGCGAGCTCGGCTGAGCTATACCACTTGCTAGTAGATTGCACAGTATGCAAAAAGAGTATAATTTTTACTCATGCGTGGATTTGAATTCGATGAGAACAAAAGCAGGTTAAATGTGACTAAGCATGGAATTGACTTAAAGACCGCGTAAGGTTTGTGGGACGATCCTTATCTTATTGAAATTCCTGCCAAGACAAGCGGTGAGCCAAGGTATGTGGTGATCGGCATGTTAAACGGTAAGTATTGGTCTGGCGTAATCACATCTCGTGGTAACAATATTCGGATCATTTCTGTCAGGCGTTCACGGAAAGCGGAGGTGAGCTTATATGAAAGCGCATGAATTTGATGCCAAGTTTGAGAGTGACGATGACATTGTAGATGATCTTGCTCTATCGAAAGCTAAGCGTCCAAGACAAACCCAGAAACGGGTGAACGTGGACTTCCCCGAGTGGATGTTAGCCTCCTTAGATCGTGAGGCTAGCCGGGTGGGCGTAACACGTCAGTCAATCATTAAAATGTGGTTGGCAGAACGGCTGGAAAATGTATCGCATCATCACACACCCGAATAATCTACGTATAAACGCGCTAACGTTAAGCATCGTAACAGGGAGTTGACTTAGTCACTCCCACGAACGAGCGCGGAAATGAGTCAGTATGTGAACGAGCACTAGCAACTACCATGCTTGTTGTTGCGACGAAAAACGCAGCCCCACGGCTGCGTTTTGTCTATCTAGCTCAATGAAACCAAGCCTGGATTATTGAGTTGGCTCGATAACCAGAGGCTCCCAAGTAGCGGTGGCGTTGCCGCCAGCACCGATGTGATCTTGGTAGGTGCGGTCTTTGAGGAGGGTGTAATACACGTCCACAAAGTCATCATCGTTGGTGAGCCAGCCGTCGGGGATGGCTTCGATGATCTTACCGGTGATTTTGGTGATCACACCGTAAGCTTGCACTTCAAGATCGGGGATTGCTGCAATGATATCGCTAGCAATTTCGTTGAGTTTAAGCGCCAGCTCTTTGTAGTTGGTGCCGTCGTCTTGTTCCATCAAGATAACGTCCGCGGCGCCCCAACGATAACGCTCCCAGTGGATCATTACCTGATTAGGATGATAGGTGGTTTTGTCGTAATCCAAATAAGGCATATCCACAATGTCGAGCGTCGGTTCGTCACGGCTTGGGTTCACACCGGTCACAATGGCATACACTTCCGCCGCACCTGAGATCCAAGGTTCTTTGTCATCTTCAAGGCGAATCGTTTTCAGCACTGTGGTGTGAATGGGTTGTGGCTCTGCTGCCATCATCGGGGCGCTGCGACGAACGCGCGGTGCTGGATTTTGCTCTGCGAGGGTGCGGCGCATCACTTCTAGGCCAGCTTTCAGTGAGGCTTTGCCATTGGTGTCGACCACTAAGACAGGGCGGTCTGGCATTTGGTAGACGTCGAGCCAATGGGTATTGCCTTCAATGTCAAATGCTTCGATTTGAGTCCATGTTTGCTCATCGCCAGCAGGTTCAAAGGCGAACAGCGGAGATTGACCCGCTTGCCAGCGTGCGAGCATGCTTGGGTCGGCCAAGCGAACTTCGAGCAATTGGTCGGCCACTTCTTCGACGCCTTGCGCTTCACGCAATGCACGGTCGGCGCTGTATAGCTGCGAGTCAATGCTGCGTTTACTGCGCGCGCTACGCGCTTGGGGCTCGGTAAGTGATGAGAGTGACGCGCTTAAGCTGTAGCTGTTAATGCTACGGTGCAAGGTCGGCGCAATCAGCTCGTACTGTTGGCTCAGTTGTTTGGCGGTATCGCGCTTGATCTCAACCACGGTGTTGTCTGCACTGCCGGCAAAAGCAGGAGCAAGAACTTGAGTAAGACCGGCAAATAGCAGCGAAATCAGTGTTTTTTTATTCATCGCATTTCCTTTTAGTTGTGTTCCAACTGACGTTAGCGAGGCTAACGCTTTGTATCTTGCGATGCTTGTCTTCAAACACGCTATCTCTAATAAAAAGGGCTGTGAACATAGTTCACAAAAAACATGAAACTCTAATGCGAAATTAGTAATTTTTGGCAGTAGAGTAAACACTCAATACAAAAAAGGAATGATAAAAGTGGGGTTTTTGTCTGGATGTTAAAAGCGAAGTGGTGACAATAACGTACTGTATTATTGAGTAATTCAATAGGTATTTGGTGATAAATCTGGCTAATAATAAATGTCAGAAATGAGAAGGCACGCTGAGTGTAAACATGATGGTAGCCGGTAAAACCGTAAGCGGTGGCCGAGACAATCGGCCACCGTTAGGTCAGGCGAAATCTTAGAAGGTGTAATTGAAGCCCAAAAAGGCTTGATGGGTGTCTTCAAAGGTAATGCGTTGGCCTAGCAAGACATTGTCGTCTTTTTCGAGTTTTTCGTAGCGGTAGCCAAGCTCGAGACTAATGTGGTCGGTAAAGTGATGACCAATCGATGTGCTAAGACCGGCGGCAATACCGTCAGTGTCTATTTGAGAGGTGAGCGTTTGTCCGCTGGCACGTGCACTTACATCAAGCGTGTTGTAGTAGTAGCCCACACGGCCGCCTACGCTGATGTAGCTTGCGGGCGTAAAATGGAAAAGGTAATCACTGCCCACACCGTATTGGTAGCCGTCGCGGCTTAACGTGAATTGCGAGCCTGTCGCAGATAACTCACGGTAAGACACTTCGCTTTCGCCATTACGCTGTAAAAAACCATAAACGCGTAGGTTGGGACCAAAATAGCTACCGACCTTCAGCGTCGCCATGGCGCCATCGTCGATATCATCGGCCAATTGTTCGGTAACAGGGCCGCTTGTTTCGCTGCCATAGCGAATATGCCCGAGTTCAGCGCCAAGATAGAGTAAATTGGCAAAAGTGGGTGTCACATATAGCGCGGCAATTAAGGCAATATAGGGAATGGTTTTCATTGTTTGCTTCTTTTTCTCAATGGTTAGGTTGGGGTCCCATCCATTGGGTTGCTGCGACAGCTTATAGTGTGATCCGTGTCAAAAATCGGCAGGAGTATATAGTGAGTTTAAAGTTTGTGCAATCTTTATCTTTTTGCAGTTTAACCCTTTGTAATTAAAGAATTTAAAAGCCGCTGACAAGGCAGCGGCTCACAGGCGGTTAGATACCGTCGCGTTCAAGCGGGCAGCTCATGCAGCGCGCGCCGCCGCGACCTCGTCCGAGCTGATCTCCGGGCACAGATAATACCTTGATACCGGCTTTATCATACTTTTCATTGGTGTACGTATTGCCTTCGTAGCCAATGACAACGCCAGGACGTACGGTTAGCACGTTGTTGGCGTCGTTCCATTGCTCACGCTCGGCCGCGTAGCTATCACCACCGGTGGTAATGATATTGAGTGGGCCGACATCCAGCGCTTTTTCAATCGCGGTGAGGTAGCAAGATTGCGCTTCCACGTTCAGGCTATCTTCCCCTTTGCGGGTTAAGCGCCAGCATGGCAAATCAGGACGCATCACGGTGGGGTAGACCGAGAAGGTATGCACATCCATATGGGTCATTACGGTATCAAGGTGCATACAAGAGCGGCTTTTTGGCAGTTGTACCGCAATCACTTCTTTGGCTTGTCCACTAAACAGCAGGCTTCGCGCCAATTGTTCAACCCCTTGAGGCGTGGTGCGCTCCGACATGCCAATTAAGACGGCGCCGCGGCCAATCACTAATACATCGCCGCCTTCAATCATGGCGTTGTCGTAATCACGCACTTCATCACCGAGGTAATTAATAAACTGGCTTTCTGCAAATTCGGGATGCCAGCGATAAATGGCGCGCAGGTGATTGGTTTCACGTTGGCGCGCAGATTTTGCCATTGGATTGAGTGAGACACCGCCATATACCCAGCAGGACGTATCTCGGGTAAATAAGTGGTTCGGTAGCGGCTCAATCACGAAATCGGTTTTCTCGTGCATCGCTTGCATCATTGAGGATGATTGCACGGGCAAATCAATGTAGCTTAATCCGCCGAGTAAAATGTCGGCGAGTGCATTGTGATCGATATCGGCCATGTAGGCGCGCACGTCGTTAGCAAATTGGTAGCCGAGGCGGTATTGGTTGAGTTGGGTGTCGAGTAGCCATTGTTTTGCTTCTGGCACGGCGAGGGTTTCAACCAGCAAATCATGAAGCAAATAAACCTGCACCCCTTCGTTGGTTAAGGTGCGGGCGAACATATCATGCTCTTCTCCGGCTCGTTCCACCGCCAGAACATCATCAAATAACAGCTCATGGCAGTTCGATGGCGTCAGGTGGTTTAACGCTCGTTCAGGGCGGTGAAGCAATACCCGCTTCAGTTGCCCAACTTCTGATCCAACGTAAAACTCACTCATGGTAGGTCCTCTTTTTCCTTTCTACGGGCCAGGCAATGAGACAGACTACATCGCCTTACACACGTCATTGTGTGTCACCAGTGGTGCGGGGAGTGCAGGTCTTGCTCGAGGGACGGGCGTGTCTCATGTCCTCCTTGGATGGTCGAATAATGACAACCTTCTGAAAGCAGGTCAATGTTACAATTCACTAACAATCCCAGCGAACTAGCAAGGTCACAGAAAATTCATCAACTTGGCGACTTTCTGGTCAGTTTGCCTTTTTATCAACGTGGCATTTTTTGCTAAACCGTGCCATATTGCGCCCCACATTCACTATTTGGAGTCGCGGCATGTCACTGGCAGAAATGATTCAAGAGCAACAAGAAGATACTCGCATGATTATTGAGGAGCTTCTGGCGGATGGAAGCGATCCGGATGCGCTTTACACCATTGAGCATCACCTATCGGCTGCCACGTTTGCTGAGTTAGAAGATGCCGCTGTTGAGGCGTTTAAACTGGGCTTTGAAGTGGCGGAAGCCGAAGAGCTAGAGCTGGAAGAGGGCGGAACCATCGTCTGCTTTGATGCGGTGATGGAAACGGCACTCAATGCCGAGCGTATTGATGAGCAAGTAGAAAAGCTAATGACGCTTGCTGAAAAACACGATATCGATTACGACGGCTGGGGCACGTACTTTGAGTCGGGTGAAGACGAAGACGGCGACGACAACGAATAAGTCGGCCATCCATCCTGTTTTAAAAGCCACGATATATCGTGGCTTTTTATTTAATGATGATGCCCCACATGAAGCGGTGCGGAGTTTACCGAATGGCGACGCTGCCATACCTTTTCGTGGAAGAAGTAGGCAAGGGTGTTGATGCTTGGCTCAACCAGTGCCAGTGCGCCACCGACTAACCAATCGCCACTGATCACATAGCCCACTAAGAAGGCAACGTTAAAGTGCACCACCGCAAAGCTGGCGGTTTTCACCACGGGACGTGCGCGGCGGCTCAGTTGCCAGAGCTTTTCATGAAGATAAAACGCGCCGGTATTGACGGTGGGCTCTGTCATCGCAATCAAGCTACCGATGATGATATCGCCCGTCAGCACATAGGCCACGGTAAAGGCGATAGAAAAGTGGATAGCGGCAAAGCTTAATGTCTTCTTCATGGTGTAGCTCCTTCGCGGCAACACGCGTTTAATCAACACTGACAGTATGTCGTGTCTGTGTCGATAAATAAAAACGGTTCTCACTATCTTTTAGATAGGGCGGAGCTATCAAGTGTGGCGGGTTTTAGCTGCGGCGTGCTGAGTTGCGGATGGGAGAGAATAAAAAAACCACGCCAGATGGCGTGGTTTATCACGAAGGTCTATCGATGTAAAACGTCCGACGTCAACGCTCGATTTATAGCGCCGCAATCGTGGTTTTTTGCTCACCCAGTTTGGTGAGGCTGACACGATAGTTATCGAGTTTTTCGCGCTCTTTGGCGACCACTGCTTCAGGGGCTTTGGAGACAAAACTTTCGTTGCCGAGCTTCCCTTCGATGCGCTTGATCTCGCCTTCCACTTTGGCGATTTCTTTATCCAAGCGCGCCAGTTCGGCATCTTTGTCAATCAGACCCGCCATCGGGATCAAGATTTCTGAGCTACCGACCAAGGCAGAGGCACAGGCTGGTAAAGATTCACTGCCATCCAGTACCTTGAAGCTGCCAAGTTTGGCAAGGGCGTGCAAGGTCGCGCTGTTGGTGTTCGCACGAGCGGCATCGCGTTCATCAGCGGCTTTCAGCATCACCTCAAGCGGCTGGCTTGGCGCAATATCGTACTCAGCACGTAGGTTACGGATGCTAACGATAAACTGCTTCACCCACTCAATGTCTTCTGACGCTTGGGTGTTCACGCGGCTAGCATCAAATTGCGGCAGTGGCTGCTGCATAATGGTATCGCCTTCCACACCGTCAACTAGCGGTTTAACACTTTGCCAAATCGCTTCGGTGATGTAAGGGATCACTGGATGGGCCAGACGCAAGGTTTTTTCCAATACCGTGATCAGGGTATAGCGGGTGGCACGTTGTTGTGCTTCGTCGCCTTTCCACAGGACAGGCTTGGTAAGTTCCAAGTACCAGTCACAGAATTGGTGCCAAATAAACTCATACAACACACCCGCCGCCATATCGAGACGATAGTTGTCGAGGTGGGTGTTGAAGTCTTTCGCCGCTTGCTGGAACTGAGATTCAATCCACTGATCAGCCAGTGAGAATTGCATCTCGCCGCCGTTCATGCCGCAATCTTGATCTTCGGTATTCATCAGCACATAGCGGCTGGCGTTCCAAAGTTTGTTACAGAAGTTGCGGTAACCTTCAAGGCGCTTCATGTCCCAGTTGATGTCACGACCGGTAGAGGCCAGCGCTGCGAGGGTAAAACGCAGTGCATCGGTGCCGTGGGCTTCGATGCCGTTTTCAAACGTTTTACGGGTCGCTTTCTCAATTTTTTCAGCCAGCTTTGGTTGCATCATGTTGCCGGTGCGCTTTGCCACCAACTCATCGATGCCAATGCCGTCAATCATGTCGAGAGGGTCAAGGACGTTACCCTTAGATTTTGACATCTTGGCGCCACTTTCGTCGCGGATAAGGCCGGTCATATAGACCGTCTTAAAGGGCACTTGTGGCTTACCATTTTCATCTTTGATGAAGTGCATGGTCATCATGATCATGCGCGCCACCCAGAAGAAGATGATGTCAAAGCCTGATACCAACACGTCGGTCGGGTGGAAAGTTTTCAGCGCATCTGTGTTCTCTGGCCAGCCTAGGGTACCGAACGTCCAAAGTGCCGATGAGAACCACGTATCCAGTACGTCATCGTCTTGGCGTAGCGTTACGTCGTCTGCCAGTTGGTTTTCACGACGGACTTCGTCTTCGTCACGGCCAACATAGACATTGCCTTGGTCGTCGTACCAGGCAGGAATGCGGTGACCCCACCAAAGCTGACGAGAGATACACCAGTCTTGTACGTCACGCATCCACGCAAAGTACATGTTCTCGTATTGTTTCGGTACGAATTGAATGTCGCCATCTTCTACCGCTTTTACGGCAGGCTCTGCCAGTGGTGCAGTACGTACGTACCACTGGTCGGTAAGCATTGGCTCAATGACGACGCCGCCACGATCGCCGTATGGGACAGTGAGGTCGTGATCTTTGATTTCTTCCAATAAACCCAGTGCGTCAAATTCGGCCACGATCGCTTTACGCGCGGCAAAACGCTCCAAACCTTGGTAGTTGGCTGGAATATCGGTTGGGTAAGCATTGCTTGGCTGACCTTTGTGATCAAACACTTCAGCACTGTCGCGGATATCAGCGTTCAGCGTGAGAATATTGATCATTGGCAGCTGGTGGCGCTGGCCCACTTCATAGTCGTTGAAGTCGTGCGCTGGGGTGATTTTTACACAGCCGGTGCCTTTTTCCATGTCAGCGTGCTCATCGCCCACGATAGGGATACGACGATTCACCACTGGCAGTAACACGTGCTGACCAATCAGGTCTTTGTAGCGCGGGTCTTCTGGGTTAACCGCAACACCGGTATCGCCCAGCATAGTCTCCGGACGGGTGGTGGCAACCACAATGTAGTCTTTGCCTTCGGCTGTTTTCGCGCCATCGGCAAGTGGATAACGGAAATGCCACATGTGGCCTTTCTTGTCTTTGTTTTCCACTTCGAGATCGGAAATCGCGGTGTGCAATTTCGGATCCCAGTTCACCAAACGCTTACCACGATAGATAAGATCTTCTTGGTAAAGGCGAACAAAGACTTCTTTAACGGCATTGGAAAAGCCTTCATCCATGGTGAAGCGCTCGCGATCCCAATCGACAGAGGCACCGAGACGACGCAACTGTTGCGTGATCGTGCCGCCTGATTCGCCTTTCCATTGCCAGATCTTGTCGACAAACGCGTCACGACCGTAGTCGTGCTTGGTTTTGCCTTCTTCGGCTGCGATCTTACGTTCCACCACCATTTGTGTCGCGATACCGGCATGGTCGGTACCCACTTGCCACAAGGTGTTTTTGCCTTTCATACGCTCGGCACGGATCAAGGTATCCATAATGGTATCTTGGAACGCGTGACCCATATGCAAGCTGCCAGTGACGTTTGGCGGCGGGATCATGATGCTATAGGCATCTTTGCTGGTATCACCATGAGGTCGGAAATAGCCCGCCTCTTCCCAGCGCTGGTACAGCGCTTTTTCAATTGATTGTGGGTTATATGTCTTTTCCATAGCGCTCTTGAAAGATCGTCAAGGTTTGGGCGATTGGTCGATGGCAAGGGTTTGAAGTTGCAGGCCTGCCAGTCGGTATGCTTTATATCGGTGACGCGCGTGCTGTTTGAGCGTCTCATCGCAAGGGACGAAGTCTACCACTTGTGCAAACGAAGGCGCAAAATTTGATGCCTCTGTCGCCAAATTGATTAGCACGCTGCGGTGCCCGGAGTGACGTACACCGGGCCAACCGATTTCTACGGGTGCACCACCTCGTGGTCCTTCTCCTACCAAATTATGGGGAACAAACGTATCGGCGTCGCGCTGCCATAAGGCATCATCCAGTTGATGGGCCTGTTGCTGGTCGCGGGCGGCGAGATAAATACGTTGCCCCTGTTGATAGTAATAGAAGGCCAAATGAATCGCGGTGTCTATTAACGTTTGTTGTTCGCGCGCTTGTTGTTCGGGCGTCAATCCATCGTCAGATGACGCGCCGTCGGGTGGCGCCAACAAATAAAAGGTGGCGGTGGACATATACGCTCCTAAAGTTGAGAAACGGCCTCCGTCCCAAAAGTGTGGTGTCCGGTCAAGCGCGGGATAACCAACATAGCGGATTGTGCGCGCTGACACCAGTGTCGATTAAAGTTCAGACAAAAAAAGGAGGCCGTTTGGCCTCCTTGGCAATTACTCGACCACTTCGAGGCCAGAGCGATTCAATAAGAACTGCACCAGCAAAGGCACCGGGCGACCGGTTGAGCCTTTTTCCTTGCCGCCGCTTTTCCATGCGGTACCGGCAATATCTAGGTGCGCCCAGTTGTATTTCTTGGCAAAGCGCGACAAGAAACAGCCTGCAGTGATGGTGCCACCACCTTTGCCGCCAATGTTGGCCATATCGGCAAAGGGACTGTCGAGCTGCTCTTGGAACTCGTCAGTCATCGGCAGACGCCAAGCGCGGTCACCCGCTTGCTCAGACGCATTGATAATTTCATGTGCCAGCGGGTTCTGGTTGGCAATCAAAGCACTGATGTGATGGCTAAGGGCCATGATGCAGGCGCCGGTTAAGGTGGCCACATCGATCACACAGTCTGGCTCATAGCGTTCAACATAAGTCAGGGCGTCACACAAGACTAAACGGCCTTCGGCATCGGTGTTGAGCACTTCCACGGTTTGGCCTGACATAGTGGTGAGAATATCGCCGGGACGATAGGCTTGGCCATCAGGCATGTTTTCACAGCCGGCGAGCACACCGACGACGTTAAGCGGTAAGTTGAGCTCAGCAAGGGCACGCATCACCCCAAAGACAGACGCCGCACCGCCCATGTCGTACTTCATTTCGTCCATGCCTGCACCGGGCTTAATGGAAATGCCGCCTGAATCGAAGGTCAGTCCTTTACCGACCAACACAATCGGTTTGGCATCTGGGTCAGGATGGCCTTTGTATTCCATGATTGACATCATCGACTCGTTTTTCGAGCCACGGCCAACGGCAAGGTAGGAGTGCATACCAAGCTTTTCCATTTCTTGCTCGCCGATGATGCGCGTGGTGACGGTATCAAAGTCGTCAGCCAAACGACGGGCTTGCGAGGCGAGATAGGCAGGGTTAGCCACGTTGGGTGGCATATTGCCCAAATCTTTACACGCGTTGACACCTGAAGAAACGGCTAAGCCATGGGCAATCGCACGTTCACCCAAATTCAATTCACGACGGGTTGGTACATTGAACACCAACTTGCGCAGTGGGCGACGGATTTCTGGCTTCACACTCTTGAATTGGTTGAAGGTGTAGAGGGTGTCTTTGGTGCTTTCAACGGCTTGACGGACTTTCCAGTAGGTGTCACGGCCTTTCACGTGCAGCTCGGTTAAGAAGCACACTGCTTCCATCGACCCGGTTTCATTGAGGGTGTTGATGGTTTTTTTGATAATCTCTTTGTATTGGCGCTCGCCGAGTTCGCGCTCTTTACCGCAGCCGACCAGCAGGACACGCTCAGACAGGACGTTCGGGACATGGTGTAGCAGGAGCACTTGGCCTGGCTTGCCTTCCAAGTCACCGCGGCGCAGTAGGGCACTGATATAGCCGTCACTGATTTTGTCGAGTTGCTCGGCGACGGGTGACAGGCGGCGAGGTTCAAATACGCCCACGACAATACAGGCACTGCGTTGCTTTTCGGGGCTACCGCTCTTTACACTGAACTCCATTTGTACTCCTAGATCCTAAAGACAATTGAGACCAAATGTTGGATAATGCCGCCTCTATGTTGTTGAACGCTCTATTGCGCCCGGATCAGCCGGCGGTCAACAAATGGCCGAAAGATTAGAAAACAACTAATTAAACCAGAAACTATAGTTATTCGAGTAAAAAAACAAGTTTTCCATAGGTGCCTTCGCTTTGATAATTGTTCGATATTTGATCCGGGAGACGGTTAAGACACAAGTTGCAGTTTTATTTGTGTTATTTCTGGTCTTTTTTAGCCAAAAGTTTATCCGCGTTCTTGCCAATGCGACAGAAGGGTCGATTCCAAGTGATCAAATTATCACCTTGGTGGGACTCTACATGCCATCCATGGCAATGTTGATGTTGCCGCTAAGTTTGTACATTGGGATATTGATCACCTTTGGTCGTTTGTACGCGGAAAGTGAAATCACGGTGATGAATGCCACCGGGATTGGTAACGAATTTTTGATCCGCGCTGCACTGTATTTGGCACTGATCACAGGTTCCGTGGCCGCCTTTAATGCGCTATGGCTAACACCTTGGGCCAATAACCAAGAACTCAAGGTGATGGAGCAACTGGAGGCAGAGTCGGGACTGGAGCTCTTAGTACAAGGCCAGTTCCAGAGTGCACCGTCTGGACAAGCGGTTATTTTTGTCGACAACATCGAAAACGACGGCAAGACCTTGAACCGTATTTTTGTCGCTCAGCCTGTGCCGCGCGAGTCGCTACTGCCTAACGTGGTGGTGGCGGATAAAGGCTATATCTCGGAGTTGCCAGATGGGCGTCAGGTGCTTGATTTAGTCGATGGTACTCGCACCGAAGGGATCCCCAGTCGCCTTGAATACGGGGTGACGACCTATAAAAACTATCAGGTATTGATTGGTCAGCGTGAAGTGCGTGAAAAAAGCCGAGATTGGGACGCGATGCCGACCTTGCAACTGTTTGGGGAAAGCAGCTTAAAAGCGCGAGCCGAGCTGCAATGGCGGATCTCACTGGTCCTGTGTATCCCGCTGATGACCATGATTGTGGTCCCCTTGTCATCGGTGAACCCTCGCCAAGGGCGCTTTGCCAAGCTCTTCCCGGCGATATTGATTTATCTGGCCTATTTCTTGTCTATCAGTGCAGCAAAATCCGCGGTCGAAGATGGTGACTTACCCGCGCAAATTGGGTTGTGGAGTGTTAACGTCGCGGCCTTGTTACTCGCGGTGATTTTAGCCAGTTGGGACTCATTACCTATGCGTAAACTCAAAGCCAGTTTGAAAGGAGCCGCCTGATGTTTCGCATCCTAGATTGGTATATCGGCCGCACCCTGATCGGCACTTCATCACTGTGTTTGGCCACACTGGTTGGGTTATCCGCCATCATCAAGTTCGTCGAACAGCTGCGTTCGGTCGGGGATGGCGCTTACACCATGGGCAAAGCAATTTTCTACGTGCTGCTGAGCATGCCGCGTGACATTGAAATGTTTTTCCCCATGGCAGTATTGCTCGGCGCTCTGATTGGACTTGGGATGCTAGCGTCCAGCTCCGAGCTGGTGGTAATGCAGGCGGCAGGTGTGTCGAAACTGCAAATCGGTATGTCGGTGCTGAAAACCGCGATCCCCTTGATGCTGATTGTCATGGTACTTGGTGAATGGGGCGCGCCTGATGCGCAAAAAGCCGCGCGTGAGCTGCGTTCGATTGCTAAATCCGGCGGGAATGTCATGTCGGTACGACGCGGGGTATGGGCCAAAGATGGCAATGATTTTATTTATATTGCTCGGGCCGACGAGCAAGACAACCTCAATGGCGTAAGCATCTGGAAGTTTGATGACAACCAAGTGATGACCAATGTGGTGTTTGCCGAACGTGCCGACTACCTCGATAAAGACAGTTGGATGCTCAAAGATGTCACCATTACGCGCATGCAAAATCACACCGCCTTTACCAATGTGAAGCAAGACCAACTGGTGTGGAAAACCACGCTCACTCCCGATAAATTGGCGGTGGTGACGGTAAAACCGGAAGAGCTGCCGCTATCTGGCCTGTATAGCTATGTCACCTATCTGAAAGCCTCGCAGCAGGATGCGTCGCGCTATGAGCTCGCGTTGTGGCGAAAAGCGGTGCAGCCGCTGTCGATAGCGGTGATGATGCTGTTGGCACTGAGCTTCGTGTTTGGTCCGCTTCGCAGTGTCACCATGGGTGCGCGGGTGCTATCAGGGGTGATTTTTGGCTTTGGCTTTTATATCGCCAATGAAGTGTTTGGACCGATGAGCTTGGTGTATAAGCTGCCGCCAGCGTTAGGGGCCGTGACGCCGAGTTTGATTTTCTTGGCCGTCACCTTGCTACTGCTTAGACGCAAATTGTAGCCACCGCATCGATACATGACGAAGACAAAAAAGGCCAAGGTATGATTTCCTTGGCCTTTTACTTGGATAAGAGCGCATATATATGGACTAGCGCTGGTCCGTGTACTGAAACGCTTTAATCACCTGATTGACGCCGCGAATATTGCGGGCGATATCAGCCGCTTTATCCGCTTGTGCTTGGGTCACTGCACCAAGAAGAAAGACTTCTCGTGCCTCGGTCACCACTTTGATGTTCACGCTGCGCAGAGTGTCATCAGCAACAAGTGCGGCTTTAACGCGGGTCGTGAGCCAGCTGTCGGTACTAATATCAGCCAAGCCCAGCATCGGCGCTTGGCGAATTTGGTTGTAGACCACATCCACATTGTCGAGCGCACGAATGCGGGCGACAAACTCCTCGGTCAATGCCGGATCGGCACTTTGCCCCACCAAGAGAACCTGACCTTGGAAAGCCGCAGCTTTCGCGCGGATCTTATTTCTAAACGGCGGTTTATTGACAATGCCAGCGGTATTGAGACCGATTTGTGTATCTTGCCATTCTTCGCCAGTGGTGCGCGGGTCAGAAGAGTAAACGGCGGAACAAGCCTGTAAGGTAAAGGCGAGTAAAACGGTCAATAACACACGCATGTTTATTCTCCGTGAGAAGGGAAAAGCACCTGGTCAATCAAGTCACACAGGCAGTGCACGGCAAGCAGGTGACCTTCTTGAATACGCGCCGTACGCTGTGAGGGAATACGAATTTCGACATCTCGTTGGCCAAGCAAGCCTGCCATTTCGCCGCCGTCTTTGCCTGTCATGGCAATGATGGTCATATCACGCGTTACCGCGGCTTCCATGGATTTAATGATGTCTTTGCTGTTTCCGCTGGTCGAGATGGCGAGGAGCACATCCCCCGCTTGGCCGAGCGCGCGCACTTGCTTGGAAAACACTTCATCGTGGCTGTAATCGTTCGCAACCGCCGTTAACGTGGTGGTGTCTGCGGTCAGCGCTAACGCCGGTAAGCTGGGGCGTTCGGTTTCGAAGCGGTTTAGCAAACAGGAGGCGAAATGTTGCGCATTAGCCGCAGAGCCGCCATTGCCACAGCAAAGAATTTTATTGCCATTCAGCAGGCTTTGTACCATCACTTGTGCCGCTTGTGACAGATGCTCTGGAATCGCTTCTGCGGCCGCGATTTGTGTTTGAATACTCTCGGTAAAGCTCTCTTTGATGCTTTCTAGCATTACTTACCCTTCAACGATGTTTTTTATCCAGTTGATTGCTTCAACGTGGCCATCAAAGGTCACAGCGTCAAAGCGAAACTCGGTGTGGTGACTGTGAAAGCCGTGACGTTGCATCCAACGTTCGGCAGCAAGGTACAAGCGGCGGCGTTTGGTGGCGGTGATGCTTGCGGCCGCGCCGCCAAAACCGCGCCCTCGTCGGAAGCGGACTTCGACGAAGACTAAGCACTTGCCCTCTTGCATGATTAAATCCAGCTCGCCTCGGCGGCTATGGGCGTTTTTATCCAGTAAGGTCAGCCCTTGTTGGAGCAGGTATTGGCAAGCATATTGCTCATAGGCTTGCCCCGTCTCCTTAGTTGGCTGACCTTGCATTACTGGCTTGCTCCGTTATCCGTCGGGGCAACCGGCTCGATGTCGGTTTTGCCAAAGCGTGCCCACCGCATTTTACGGTTAATGACGCAGTTGTCACCGAGTGACAGTTGTCCGGTTTGACCATTAACCTGATAACCGGGCAGCGCTTGCATTTGGGGCAGGCCGGTTAGGAGGGCGTAAGCATCGACCCCCAGCGCATGTAAGCGCGCGGTATTATTACTTTGCGCTGGGTGGCGACGCGCATGTTGCTGGTGCGCTTCGCTATCTGGGCTGATCAGAAGGGGGACATCGCTAAACTCAATGCCTTGTAACTCGCCCAGTTGTCCCATGCCATCGGCGCGGTTGTTACTGCGTGAGCTGGCATACAGTTTAGGCGGAACCACATCAGGATTAATCGCCACTTCGATGAAAGGTTTCAACAAGGTCAGATCAGCGGCACCGGCTACCATGTACACCGCATCAATATCGCGGCGACTTCTTGGTTGCGATAACAAGGGCAGATCGGTCAGTTGTTTCATTTGCTGAATACGGCGCTGACTCCCGTCTAATCCAAAAATGGATTGAATGCGGGCTTGCATGCCACTGCGATCCCCAAAGGCGGCTTGCTCCGCCTGGGTGTCCGTCAAAGCCTGCCAGCGGGTGGAAAACGCTTCGCTCATTCGACGCCCAAAGGTGGAGTCAGGATACAGCACCATCGGGAACTGATAGCCTTGGTTATAAAGATGATCGGCGGCTTGTGCCGCTTCTTGCTCGGGAGAGAGGGTGAAATAACACACTCCGGGAGTGAAACTATCATCGTTGGGCTGATTCAATGCCAACAAAGGTACTTGACCGGCGATTGCCTCACTCACTGCGGCGACCATGTGTTTTTGGAGCGGGCCAACCACAAAGTCGAGGCGATCATCTTGCACGCGCTGTTCAAGGGCCTGCATATCGAGCGCATTGGTGTCGTAGAAAAATACCGTCGGCTTTTGCTCACTCTTGTCATCGAGCATGGCTTCGACAAAGCCGTCGCGAATGGCATCCCCTTGTTCGGCAAATTTGTCGCTCAGTGGCAGCATCACACCGACACGCGTTGGTTGGGTGATGGTGAGCGACTGAATATCCGCCAAGTTGTCGGGCAAGTACCGATTGGCCGGATGCGCGGGATGTTGGCTTAAGTAATCGTTAAGTGCGGTTTGCATTTGAGCCGGATCGCGGCTGTGGCGCCGTGCAATGTCTAGCAAGCGAACCCAACCGGCGAGAATGTCATCATCGCCGCTTTCAATCCGTTCCACTTCGCGCTGGTTTAATTGCTGCAAATCTTGCCACAAAGTATTCCACGCTTGGCGAGCCTCGCTGCCGTCCAAATAGCCAGCGGCCAAGCGTTGGTTGGTCACCGCGGCGAATGCATTGCTTTGCTGACGCGCAATGGTAGCTTTTTGACGATAAAAACGCGCGCGTTGCTCGGCACTCAACTGCCAATTTGGGTTGAGGGTGAGTGCTTCATCGGCCTGAGGGAGCTTGCCGGTTTCCGCTAAAAAGCGTGCCCGTGTCAGCGTCCACTCGATCTGTTGATCGGTGGTAAGAGGGCGTCGCTCCAAGCGTTGCAGCAAAACGTCTGCTTGGTTGAACTGTTGCTCGTTAATGAGCGCCTTGATTGCCAGTAAAAACCAGTCATTTTGCTGGTTGCCTTCACTGGTTTCCGCTTGCAGCAGATAGAAGGTTGAGTTCTCCTTCGCCGGTTGACTGATCGCATGGCGAGCTGTGGGTCCTGTGGTTGGCGCGCTACAGGCCGCCAGTGCCAACGCCAAGGCTACAGGCGTGACAAGTCGTGTTACACTTTGACGCTTCTGGGTAAGTTTAAGCATGAACATGTTTCAACCGTGACAACGTTGCCCCTATCTTAATCGCCGAAGGGTTGTTAAACAAATGACTGATGCAAATCTATCCGAGCGGGCACTTCCCACGCTATATATTGTACCGACGCCAATCGGCAATTTGGCCGACATCACGCAACGTGCGTTAGAGGTGTTAGCCAATGTTGACCTGATTGCCGCTGAAGATACGCGGCACACGGCTCGATTATTGTCGCATTTCTCGATTAGCACCAAAACGTTTGCCCTGCACGAACATAATGAGCAGCAAAAAGCGGCTGCGCTGATTAATCGCTTACAGCAAGGTCAGTCGATAGCTCTGGTCTCCGATGCGGGCACGCCGCTGATCAGTGACCCAGGCTATCACCTTGTGACGCAATGCCGCGACGCTGGGATCCGCGTGGTGCCGCTGCCGGGCGCGTGTGCGGTGGTGACTGCATTGAGTGCATCAGGCTTGCCTTCAGACCGCTTTAGTTTTGAAGGGTTCCTGCCGCCGAAAACGAAAGCCCGCCAAGACACATTCCGTGATTTAGCCGATGACCCGCGCACCTTGATTTTTTATGAGTCGCCGCACCGTATCCGCGATAGTTTGGCCGATATGCTGGCAGTGCTTGGGCCAGAACGCCGCGTGGTATTGGCGCGCGAGCTCACCAAAACCTTTGAAACCATTCACGGCGCGCCTTTGGGGACATTAATTGAATGGTTGAATGAAGATCCCAACCGCTTAAAAGGCGAGATGGTGTTGCTAGTGGCCGGCCACCGTGCGGATAAAAATGCGTTGCCACAGTCCGCCTGTCGCGCATTAGGGTTGCTTGCCGCTGAGTTACCTCTTAAAAAAGCGGCGGCGTTAGTCGCGGAACTGTATTCGGTTAAAAAGAACGCACTCTATAAGTGGGGCTTGGAGAATCTGTAACTGGGCGTGATTTTGGCTGGCTTGCGCTAACAATCTTCTATATACTCCCCCGCTCGAGTTGGCCGGGTAACCGCTGCTTTATTGATGTCCTTTGGGAGACTGATAAAGGGGAGGAAAGTCCGGGCTCCTCAGGGCAGGGTGCCAGGTAACGCCTGGGGGGCGTGAGCCTACGACCAGTGCAGCAGAGAGTAGACCGCCGATGGCTCTTCGGAGCACAGGTAAGGGTGAAAGGGTGCGGTAAGAGCGCACCGCGCGTCTGGCAACAGTTCGTGGCACGGTAAACTCCACCCGGAGCAAGACCAAATAGGTCCCTATTGGCGCGGCCCGCGTTTGGGGACGGGTAGGTTGCTGGAGCCTGTGAGCGATTGCAGGCCTAGACGAATGGTTACCGCCGTTTTTACGGTACAGAACCCGGCTTACAGGCCAACTCAACCGCATTTATAGGCGAGCCTTTTTGGGCTCGCCTTCTTGTTTTCAGCGATTGGTCAGATGATTTAGTTATATTGCTATCAATAGTCGATAAGTGAACACAGACTAACCAGCTGAATTGCCTCTTTTATTTCATAATATGTGATCGTAATCACTTTCGTGACTCGCTTGACTTTCTTTTTACCTGCTACGTACACTTCTGGGTGGGAAAATGTGGTGTAAAGTGGATAATTTTGGTGAAAAAGGGAAAATAACGCCATGTTACGAGGCGTCAGCGCCATTTCGGTCGATAAAAAAGGACGGCTTGCCTTGCCGACCCGTTATCGTGATGCGTTAGTCGCGCATTGCGAAGGCCGCTTTGTGTGCACCATTGATCACCAACTCCCTTGCTTGGCCTTATATCCGGTCCCTGAATGGGAAGTGATTGAAGACAAGCTCTCAAAATTATCCAGCTTTCAGCCTGCAGAGCGACGCCTACAGCGTTTATTGCTCGGGCACGCATTTGATTGCGAAATGGACGGACAAGGGCGACTGCTGCTTGGGTCCACGTTGCGCCAATATGCCGGACTGGATGGCAAAGCGATGTTGGTCGGCCAGCTCAACAAATTTGAAATTTGGGATGAGCAAACTTGGCAGCAGCAAATTCGTCAGGATATGGATACACAGGCGGAGTCAAACCACCTCATCAGTGAACGGTTAGCAGATCTGTCACTGTAATTAATGAAGCGAATTTATGTCAGAACAATATACCCATGTATCCGTCCTTTTAAATGAGTCTGTGGACGGCCTTGCCATTAAACCTGACGGCATTTATGTCGACGGCACCTTTGGCCGTGGCGGCCACTCGCGACATATTTTGTCTCAGTTGGGCGAGAACGGGCGTTTGTATGCGATTGATCGCGATCCTCGTGCCATCGAAGAAGCCGGCACCATCAAGGATCCGCGTTTCCAAATTATCCATGGGCCATTTTCGGGCATTGAAACCTACCTCACCGATTTAGGATTGGCAGGAAAAGTCGATGGTGTGTTGCTCGATTTGGGCGTGTCTTCGCCACAGCTGGATGATCCGACCCGTGGCTTTAGCTTTTTGCGTGATGGTCCGCTCGATATGCGTATGGACCCGACCGCCGGCCAGTCTGCTGCGCAGTGGTTGGAAACGGCAAGCGCCGATGACATTGCTTGGGTACTAAAAGTTTTCGGTGAAGAACGCTTTGCCAAGCGGATTGCTCATGCGATCGTCAAATACCGTGAAGATGAAGAGACCCCGCCGCTTGAAACCACCAGTCAACTGGCCAAGTTGATCGACAACACGGTGCCGTTTAAAGAGAAGAAAAAGCACCCCGCGACCCGCAGCTTTCAGGCGATCCGCATTTATATCAACAGTGAGCTCGATGAGATAGAACTGGCCTTGCAAGGCGCATTGGCGGTGTTGGCGCCTCAAGGACGCTTATCGGTGATCAGTTTCCACTCACTCGAAGATCGCATGGTGAAACGCTTTATTCGCAAACAAAGCAAAGGGCCGGAGGTGCCGAGAGGGGTGCCGCTGACCGAGGCGCAGATTGCTGAACTTGGTTCGGCGGCGATGAAACCCATCGGTAAAGCGATCAAACCATCGTCACAAGAAATTGAGCACAATGCCCGTGCACGCAGTTCGGTGCTGCGTGTAGCAGAAAAGCTTGGATAAACCATGGAAAGACGCCCGAGCCTCGCTAAACAAATTCGCCACGACCTACTGGCAGTAGGCAAGGTGCCTTTGTTGCTGCTCGGCGCCGTGCTGGTCTCGGCAATTGCGGTGGTATTGATGACACAATCCACTCGCAACTTGATTGCTAAACAAGATGCGTTGCTCGACCAGCGTGAAACTTTAGAAGTGGAATGGCGAAACCAACTGTTGGAGGAAAACTCCTTGTCGGAACATAGCCATGTCGAATCTGTGGCGCGAAACGCGTTTGGTATGATTCGGCCCACGCAAAAAAATGAAGTGATCGTTAAACGACCCTTGAGTACGAACCCGTGAAAAAGCGTACCCAGAAGCCAGCAAATCGACGCACGCCAAAAGCGCCACCTGTTTTTATCAAGTGGCGCTTTGGCCTTATTTGTGTGTTTATTGGTCTCGCGTTCGCCGCACTGGTGGCTCGGGCGGCTTTTATTCAAGTGATTGAGCCCGACCGTTTACGCTACGAAGGGGACTTACGTTCGGTCAGGGTGGAAGAAGTACATTCCGCCCGTGGGATGATATCCGACCGCAATGGTGAGCCTCTGGCGGTCAGTGTGCCTGTCCAAGCAGTCTGGGCGGATCCTGTCACGGTATTTAAGCATCAGGGATTAGCGAAAAAAGATCGTTGGTACGCACTTGCGGATGTGTTGGGACTGGATCGCCAAGCTCTGATCGACAAAATTGAAGCAAACCGCAACCGCCGGTTTATCTACCTGCAACGCCAAGTCCGCCCGGCCATGGCGTCTTATGTCAATAAGCTCGACCTGCCCGGGGTGGGCTTAAAAGAAGAATCTCGTCGTTTTTATCCTAGTGCTGAAGTGAGTGCTCACTTAGTGGGTGTGACCGGTATCGACGGTCACGGTTTGGAAGGGATTGAACGCCGTTACGATGAGTGGCTTACCGGTGAACATGGCAAACGTACCGTACGCAAAGACCGCTTTGGTCGCGTGGTAGAGCACATTGCCACCGAAGATAAAAAAGAAGGCCAACCTATCGCATTGAGCATTGATCAGCGTCTGCAAGCCATTGCTTATCGCGCGATTAAGCAAGCGGTCGCAGATTACCGCGCGACGTCTGGTTCACTGGTGATGGTGGATGTCAAAACCGGTGAAGTACTCGCCATGGTCAATGCGCCTTCCTATAACCCCAATAACCGTGGTGATCTGAAAAGCTTTAATATGCGCAACCGTGCGATCACCGATGTGTTTGAGCCCGGCTCTACCATGAAGCCTTTTGTGGTGCTGACGGCGTTGGAAAATGGGGTCGCCGACATGAATACCGTGATTGATACCGGAAACGGCATCATGCAAATCGGCGGCAGCCGCGTACGTGATGTGTCGAAAGTCGGAAAAGCCAATCTGGCGCGCATTCTCAAAAAATCCAGCAACATCGGTGTCAGTAAGCTGTCACTGGCGATGCCGGTCGAAACCTTACTTGGCGAGTATGGCAGCTTTGGTTTGGGGGCGAGCACAGGCGTTGAGCTGGTGGGCGAGTCGGTGGGTATTTTCCCGACGCGTCGCCGTTGGTCCGATTTTGAACGTGCGACCTTAGCGTTTGGTTATGGCTTGTCAGTCACGCCCGCACAACTTGCCCGTGCTTATGCCACCTTGGGCTCACTGGGTGTGAATCGTCCGTTGAGTATCATCAAGCATGAAGGGGTGACGGAAGGCAAACAGGTCGCCACCCGCGACAATGTCTATAAAGTGCTGCAGATGCTAGAAGGTGTTACCCAAGAAGGTGGCAGTGCGCGTCGTGCGGCGGTGGATGGATATCGTGTTGGTGCTAAAACCGGGACGGCAAAAGTCGCAGTCGCGGGAGGATACGGTGACGAATACATTGGCTACACCGCGGGGCTGGCGCCGATCAGTAACCCGCGACTCGCGATGGTGGTGGTGATCAACGAACCCCAAGGTGACAAGTATTACGGCGGCCAAGTGGCAGCCCCTGTATTCTCGAGCGTGATGAAAAGTGCGCTTCAGATTTTAAATATTGCTCCGGATGCTCAGACCGGCCCGGGGCTTCAAGTAGCTCAGCGTTCTAACCAAGTGGATGCGAATGAATGATTTAAAGCAGTGGCTAAGCCCTTGGCTAGCTGATGCACCGAGTATCACAGTAAACCGACTCACGTTGGACAGTCGCCAAGTGACGTCAGGGGATGTGTTTGTTGCCATTGCCGGCCATCAAGTGGACGGTCGTCGATTTATTCCTGCGGCCATCGAGGCCGGTGCGGTGGCGATTGTTCAGCAAGCCGATGATGCAACGGCGCGTCTTGATTGGCACCACGAGGTGCCGGTTATCTCTTTGCCGGATCTCCCCGCCTTGCTGTCAGCGTTGGCGGCTCGGTTCTATCACGACCCGCAGCAGCGAGTAGGCTTGATTGGCGTGACTGGCACCAACGGTAAGACCACGGTGTCGCAGCTGATTGCACAATGGCTTGATGCGCTAAATGCGCCCACCACGGTGATGGGCACCACAGGCAATGGCTTTATCGGCCGACTGCAGGCTGCGGAAAACACCACTGGCGATGCCATTAGCATTCAAGCGCAGCTAGCGGCATTTGCCGACCAAGGTGCCAAGCATGTGGCGATGGAAGTGTCCTCGCACGGATTGGTGCAAGGCCGCGTGGCGAGCTTGGCCTTTGATGCGGCGGTATTTACTAATCTCAGCCATGACCACCTTGATTATCACGGCACCTTAGCGGCATACGCTGAGGCGAAAAAGCAGCTTTTCTCATTGGGTAACCCGCTCAAAGTCATTAATGCCGACGATAAGGTGGGACGCCAATGGCTGCGCGAGTGGCCCAAGGCGATTGCGGTCGCGCTGCACGCTGATTCTTTGCAACACCACGCCGGCCCTTATGTGCGTGCCACCCAGATTAATTTTGCCACCGACGGCGTACGTGTGATGGTCGAAACCAGTTGGGGACAAGGGGAGTTGAATGCTGCCTTGGTGGGTGACTTTAACGTCAGCAATCTCTTGGTCAGTTTGGCGACCCTATTAGGCTTGGGCTATTCACTGGATGCCCTGTTAGCGACTAGCGATCAATTAAACGCCGTCATTGGCCGGATGGAGGTTTTTCTTGCCCCTGACAAACCGACCATGGTGGTTGACTATGCTCACACGCCCGATGCGCTGGAGAAGGCTCTGATCGCACTGCGCCGCCACTGTCGGGGTAAGTTGTGGTGTGTCTTTGGCTGCGGCGGCGATCGTGATACCCGCAAGCGTCCGGTGATGGCTCGCATTGCAGAGCAATATGCCGATCAGGCGGTACTGACCAACGATAACCCGCGCAGTGAAGCGCCCAATGCGATTACCGATGACATGCTTGCTGGGATGCAGGCCCCCGATAACGCATGGGTTGAGCACGATCGCGCGCGTGCATTGTCACGGGTGATGCAGGCGGCCAAAGCTGACGATATCGTGCTGGTCGCGGGCAAAGGCCATGAAGACTACCAAGTCCTTGCCGACGGCAAAGTGCATTATTCCGACCGTGAAACCGTGGCTGCGTTATTGAAGGAGTTACCATGATTACCACCGCACTCACAACCTTTGCTGATGTTTTGGCCGCGCAATGGCACGGTGTGGACACCCCACCGGCGCTTGACGTTGCCGCGATCACCACAGACACCCGACAGGTGACTAAAGGCGCGCTATTTGTGGCGTTGAAAGGCGAACGGTTTGATGGGCACGACTTTGCAGAGCAAGCCAAGCAGGCGGGCGCTGTGGCACTGGTGGTATCGACACCACTGGATATCGACTTGCCGCAATTGGTGGTCGACGATACTCGTATCGCCCTGGGCCAGCTGGGCGCGTGGGTTAAAGGGCAGTGTCAGGTTCCTACCATCGCGATTACAGGCAGCTGTGGCAAAACCACGGTCAAAGAAATGCTCGCGTCCATTTTGTCGCGCAAAGGGAAGACCTTGGCGACCGCAGGCAATTTTAATAACGATATCGGGGTGCCGCTCACCTTGTTTCGTCTCACGCCCGATCATGACTATGCCGTGATTGAGCTAGGTGCGAACCATATCGGTGAAATTGCGTACACCACATCGCTTGTCAAACCGGATATTGCCATGGTGACCAACCTTGCGGCTGCCCACCTTGAAGGGTTTGGGTCGCTAGAGGGGGTCGCGACCGCCAAAGGTGAAATTTATCAAGGCCTACCTCAAGGCGGTATAGCGCTGGTCAACGCGCAAAGCCATGGCGGTGAGAAATGGCAAGCCGTGCTGGCAGACAAAAACGTGATTCAGGTGACTGAGCAAGCGGCTGCGCCTTTGCAACTGGTGGAGAGCGAGCTGGTCGAGGCGGGCTGCTACCGCTTAGTGTTCAGTGACGGCGAGCAGCAATCTACGGTGACGTTACCGCTGCCCGGCAAACACAATATTACCAACGCATTGATGGCCGGGTGTGCCGCGATGCAGTTACCGGGCGTGACCTTAGAGGACGTTACTCAAGGACTTGCGGCGATGAAAAATGCCGCAGGCCGCACCGAAGTGAGTGAGCCGCGTGCCGGACTCCGCCTGATTGACGATACCTACAATGCCAGCGTTCCGGCGATGAAATCCGCCATCGACGTGCTTGCCAGTTATTCTGGCGAGCGTTGGTTGATTTTAGGCGATATGGCCGAGCTAGGGCAGTACAGCGAACAAATGCACCGAGAAGTGGGTGAGCACGCCGCCAAGGCGGGGCTGACGCAGGTGTTTACCACAGGAACCGATAGCCGTGTGATCAGTGAATGCTGTCACGGCCGTCATTTTGACTCAAAAGACGCGCTGATCGCGCATGTAGTAACCATGATGAAAACACATAATCCCGACACCATTTTGGTCAAAGGCGCCCGAGGTATGGCGATGGAGGCGGTTGTTGCCGCCATTAAGGAGGCCTGCTGATGCTGGTATGGTTAGCTGAGGCATTGCAGGGCTTTTTCCCGTCAATGCGACTTTTTGAATATTTGACCTTTCGCGCCATTGTGAGTGCGTTAACTGCGCTTGTGTTCTCGTTATGGATGGGACCGCGACTGATTAAATATCTGCAATCGATGCAGATTGGCCAAGTGGTACGAGAAGAAGGGCCCGAATCGCACTTTAGCAAGCGTGGTACACCTACTATGGGCGGGGTGCTTATCCTGGCCGCCATTACCCTGACCGTCTTTTTGTGGGCAGATTTGTCGAACCCCTATGTATGGGCGGTGATGGTAGTGTTGCTCGGGTACGGCACGGTTGGCTTTGTCGATGATTATCGCAAAGTGGTGCGCAAAAACACCGATGGCTTAATTGCACGTTGGAAGTATTTTTGGCAATCCGCGATTGCGCTAGGAGTGGCCTTTGCGCTGTATGCGCATGGTAGTGACACCGCTGCGACGCAACTGGTTGTGCCCTTTTTCAAAGATGTGATGCCTCAACTGGGGCTGTTTTATATCGTCTTTACCTATTTTGTGATTGTTGGCACCAGTAATGCGGTGAACCTAACCGATGGGTTGGATGGTCTCGCGATTTTGCCGACGGTGATGGTCGCGGGAGGCTTTGCGTTTATTGCGTGGGCAACGGGGAATGTGAACTTTGCCAGCTATCTGCATATCCCTTACATCAAATACAGCAGTGAGCTAGTGGTGGTGTGTGCCGCCATCGTCGGTGCTGGCTTAGGCTTTTTGTGGTTTAACACCTATCCAGCTCAAGTATTCATGGGCGATGTCGGCTCGTTGGCCCTTGGTGGCGCGCTAGGCACCATTGCTGTCTTGGTACGCCAAGAATTGCTGTTGATCATCATGGGCGGCGTATTTGTGATGGAAACCGTGTCGGTGATCTTGCAAGTCGGCTCTTATAAATTGCGAGGACAGCGTATTTTCCGTATGGCACCGATTCATCATCACTATGAATTAAAAGGGTGGCCGGAGCCACGAGTCATTGTCCGCTTTTGGATTATTTCTTTGATGCTAGTGTTGATTGCACTGGCAACGCTGAAGGTACGTTAATCATGTCAACCGTGAGCCAGCGTTCGTTAACCGAGTTTGATCATATCGTGGTGATGGGCTTGGGGGTGACTGGATTATCCGTGGTGCGCTTTATTGCCCGCCACCATCCTCAGGCAACGATTCGCGTGATGGATTCGCGTCTTCAACCTCCGGGGTGTGATCAACTGCCGGCTCAGGTGACATTACATACCGGAAGCTGGCAGGAACAGTGGTTAGCCGACGCCGATCTGGTGGTGACCAACCCGGGCATTGCGCTGACGACGCCCGCGCTTGGCCCAGTTCATCAAGCGGGCATCCCCATCGTTGGCGACATTGAACTCTTTGCGTGGTATTGCGATAAGCCGGTGGTCGCTATTACCGGGTCGAACGGGAAAAGCACTGTCACCGCCTTAGTGGGCGAGATGGCCAAAGCAGCGGGTATCCGTGTGGGTGTGGGTGGCAATATCGGTGTCGCGGCGCTTGATTTACTCGACCAAGGGCATGACTTATATGTGCTGGAGCTGTCGAGTTTTCAACTGGAAACCACGGCGTCATTGGCGTTGAATGGTGCCGCGTTTTTAAACTTTTCTGAAGATCACATGGATCGTTACGACAGCTTGGCCGATTATCGCGCGGCCAAGTTACGTATTTTCGCTCACGCACACACCCGGATTGCCAACGCTGATGACAAAGCAACGCACAGTGAGCAACCTCTCGTTTTATTTGGTTTTCAGCACGGCGACTATCGTCTGATCAGTCATCAAGGCCAAGAGTGGCTCAGTGTGGAGGGTGTTCCTGTCCTGCCCGTGACCGAACTTGCGCTCGTTGGGCGTCATAATGTTGCCAATTGCTTAGCGGCAATGGCACTGGCAGACAGTGTCGGTATCGGTCGCGATGGACAAGTTAAGGCAATGCAAACCTATACTGGCTTGCCTCATCGTTGCCAGACGGTGGCAACGATCAACGGCGTAACTTGGGTGAATGATTCCAAAGCGACCAATGTGGCCAGCACGTTAGCTGCTTTGGATGGCTTAACGCTGCAAGGGAAGCTCCATTTGTTACTCGGCGGTGATGGTAAAGGTGCGGATTTTCAGGCGCTTCAACCTGTGTTGGATAAGCTGTCTGCCCAGCTATATTGCTTTGGGCAGGATGGTGAAAAACTGGCTGCATTGAGCCGCTCGTCGCAGCGTTTTGATACCTTGGAACAGGCGATTAATGTCATTGCCCAACACGTTGCACCGGGTGATATGGTGCTATTGTCACCAGCCTGTTCGAGCCTCGATCAGTTCGCCAACTTTATGGCACGTGGCGATGCCTTTGCCGATGCCGTCAAACAACTTACCGTGAGTGATGTCCGATGATACGCACTTGGCCCAAACAGTGTTGGTCTTGGCTGCGCACCCCATCGCCGGGTGTGCTCTATGATCGCCAACTTGTCTGGGTATCCCTGCTATTGATGGTGATTGGTCTGGTGATGGTGACGTCGGCGTCTATCCCGGTTGCCCTTCGCTTGGCCGATGCCCCATTTTTATTTGCGAAACGGCACGCGATTTATCTCACGGTAGCCGTGATAGCGGCTGTGGTGGTGATGTATATTCCCGTGCGGCTTTGGCAAAAATACAGTGGTTGGATGCTATTGCTGTCATCGGTGTTGCTGCTGGCCGTGTTAGCCATCGGGCGCTCGGTCAACGGTGCAGCGCGTTGGATCTCAATTGCTGGGATCAATGTTCAGCCTGCCGAGATTGCCAAGTTATCTCTATTTGTTTTTTTGGCAGGATACCTCGTCCGTCGTCATGGTGAGGTGCGCGAGCACTTTCGTGGCTTTGCGAAGCCGCTTGCGGTGCTGTTGTTATTTGCAAGCTTACTCCTTGCCCAGCCCGATTTAGGCTCAGTGGTGGTGATGTTTGTGACCACGGTGGGCATGTTATTTATTGCCGGCGCCAAATTATGGCAATTTATCGCGCTGCTGGTGGCAGGGCTTGCGCTGGTGGGAGGCTTGATCATTGCAGAGCCTTATAGGGTGCGGCGTGTTACCGCTTTCCTTGACCCTTGGCAAGACCCGTTTGGCAGTGGCTATCAGCTTACCCAATCGTTAATGGCCTTTGGGCGCGGTGATTGGTTTGGGCAAGGCTTGGGCAACTCGATTCAAAAATTGGAGTACTTGCCAGAAGCGCATACCGACTTTGTTTTTGCCGTGATTGCCGAAGAGCTAGGGCTGGTGGGCGTTAGTGTCATTTTGGTTTTAATTTTCTGCTTGGTCTTCAAAGCCTTATTTATTGGCAGACGTTGCCTTGAACAAGAACAATTGTTTGGTGGCTTTCTCGCCTTTGGTATCGGGATTTGGTTTGCGTTTCAAACCATGGTGAATGTGGGCGCTGCCGCGGGCATGCTGCCGACCAAGGGGCTGACGCTGCCTCTGATCAGTTATGGCGGTTCCAGCCTTTTGATCATGGCAATGGCGGTCGCCCTGCTGTTACGTATCGACCATGAGTACCGTTTAGCCACGGCCCAAGCCCATCAAATCAAGCATTATCAGGATAAAATTCAACACGATGAGCAGTAAACGTTTATTGGTAATGGCGGGGGGAACAGGTGGACATGTGTTTCCCGGCCTCGCGGTCGCTAAATATTTAGAGCAACAAGGCTGGCAGATCCGTTGGTTGGGGACTGCGGATCGTATGGAAGCCGATCTGGTTCCCAAACACGGCATTGATATTGAGTTTATTCGTGTCAAAGGCTTGATTGGTTCGGGCCTGATCCGCAAGCTGCGTGCGCCGTGGATGATCCTCAGCGCCATTTGGCAAGCGCGCCAAATCATTAAGCGCTATAAACCCGATGCGGTGTTGGGCATGGGCGGATACGTGAGTGGCCCCGGCGGCATCGCCGCTTGGCTCAGTGGTGTACCTGTGGTGCTTCATGAACAAAATGCGGTGGCTGGGTTAACCAACCAATGGTTGGCAAAAGTGGCTAAGCAAGTGCTGCAAGCCTTTCCGGGAGCGTTTGAGGGTCAGCCTGTGGTCGGCAATCCGGTGCGCCGTGATGTGTGTTCCTTGCCGTCACCGACAGCGCGCTTTCGTGATCGCAACGGACCGCTACGTATTCTGGTCATGGGCGGCAGTCAAGGTGCGCGCATCTTAAACCAAACTGTGCCTGTTGCGGTGGCACAAACGGCGCAGCCAGTCGTGGTGCGTCACCAAGCCGGTAAAGGAAACGCGCAAAGTACCGAAGCGGCCTATCACGCTGAGGGCGTTACCGATGCGACCGTGACCGAATTTATTGATGATGTCGCCAGTGCTTACGCTTGGGCCGATGTGGTGATTTGTCGCAGTGGCGCTTTGACGGTCTCGGAACTCGCGGCAGCCGGTGTGGGGGCGATCTTTGTGCCCTTTATGCATGCCGATCGTCAGCAAGCACTAAACGGTGATTACTTGGTTGAACGTGATGCAGCACTGATGATTGAACAGCCATCACTGACAGCCGCCACGCTGGCTGAGACAATTGACGGCTTAGACCGAGCGCGCCTCCTTGCGATGGCGAACGCCGCGCGCGATGCCGCGATCATTGATGCGGATGCACGTGTGGCACAAGTGATTGCCGAACAAGCAAAATAATAGAGAAAAGATGAATGGGTAAATTGGATAATCAGCAGCTAGAAAAACTTCGTACCATGATCCCGGAAATGCGTCGGGTGAAACGGATCCACTTTGTGGGCATCGGCGGTGCGGGTATGTGTGGTATTGCTGAAGTGCTGATTAATGAAGGTTACCAAATAACCGGCTCGGATCTTGCACAAAATGTGGTCACCGAGCGTTTGGCGTCCATGGGGGCAGAGATCTTTATCGGTCATCAAGCCAGTCATATTGAGAAAGCAAGCGTGGTGGTGGTCTCTACCGCCATCAAGCCCGATAATCCGGAAGTGGTCGCGGCAAAATCGCTCCGCATTCCGGTGGTTCGTCGTGCCGAAATGTTGGCCGAATTGATGCGATATCGGCACGGTATTGCCGTTGCCGGCACTCATGGTAAAACCACGACCACTGCATTAGTGACACAGATTTATTCGGAAGCCGGTTTAGATCCCACCTTTGTTAACGGGGGATTAGTGAAAAGTGCTGGCACCAACGCGCGTTTGGGGAGTAGCCGATATTTGATTGCGGAAGCGGACGAAAGCGATGCCTCTTTTTTGCATTTACAACCTATGGTCGCCATCGTCACCAATATTGAAGCCGACCATATGGATACCTACGGCGGTAACTTTGAAACGCTAAAGCAAACCTTTATTGATTTTCTTCACAATCTGCCGTTTTACGGGTTAGCGGTGGTGTGTATTGATGATCCTGTGGTGCGCGCCCTGATCCCATCGATTGGTCGCCAAGTGATCACCTATGGCTTTTCTGATGATGCCGATGTGCGTTTGCACGATTATCACCAAAAAGGTCAGCGCGGGATTTTTAAAGTCACCCGTCCGGGACGCGAGACCTTGACCATAGAGCTCAATATTCCGGGACAACACAACGCATTAAACGCCAGTGCCGCGATTGCTGTCGCGACCGAAGACGGTGTGGATGACGCTGCGATTGTGCGTGCGCTTGCCAGTTTTGAAGGAACAGGACGTCGTTTCGACCAACTGGGAGAATTCCCTGTCGAGCAAGGAACGGCGTTATTGGTTGATGATTATGGTCACCACCCTAGTGAAGTGGATGTCACCATTAAAGCGGCACGCGCTGGCTGGCAAGATCATCGTTTGGTGATGATCTTTCAGCCGCACCGATACAGCCGTACCCGCGATCTCTATGATGATTTTGCCAATGTGCTGGAAAACGTGGATGTGCTGTTGATGTTGGATGTCTATTCCGCGGGAGAAACACCGATTGCCGGGGCTGACGGTAGAAGTTTGTGTCGTAGCATTCGGGCGCGAGGCAAGCTCGATCCGATTTTTGTGCCAAATGCCGAGGCGTTACCGGCCGCATTGGCCAATGTACTGCAAGCGAATGACTTAGTTTTAACACAAGGCGCGGGTGACATTGGTAAAGTAGCGCGAAATTTAGCGGCAATGGCGCTGGATAAAGCAAAAATGGCACAACAAAAAACAAACTGATGTGATAAAAAGCTGTGTCATACTCGGATGATCCGAATAAAAAGGCGGCTTTTTTCGCATCACAGAGCAAAATTGCTCGGAACAGATCTCAGCTTATTGATACAAAGCGTCAATCAAGTTGGAGCACGAGGCGCGGGATCGCTATAATCAGTCGGTTTTTTCGCTGGGGGTGTCAAGCTTGCTCGACACAAGGCGATAACAAAGGTATGAGCATGGTAAATGCGCTCACACGCATACAAGAAACGGTGAACCTTGAACGTCAGCAATGGGCGGGATTGGTGTTTCTTACCGCAGTCATTCTTTTGATGGTGACCGGCTTTGTGCGAGTGATCGATTGGATGAGCGATGAGCAGCAGCTGCCTTTGTCTCAGTTGGTTATCGAAGGCGCTCGGACTCAGGTCAGTGATCAGCAAGTGCGCGACGCTGTGTTGTCGGTCGGCACCTTGAAAAGTTTTATGCTGCAAGATGTGAATAGCATCCAGGCAAACATCGAGGCGCTGCCTTGGGTTAAGCACGTGGCGGTTCGCAAACAGTGGCCGAACACCTTGAAAGTCCATATTACCGAGTATCAAGCGCGAGCTATCTGGAATGGACAGAAGCTGTTAACGCCTGATGGCGAGATTTTTGATGGCACGCCGGCGGATGTTGCAGGACAGGATCTGGTGTCTTTGCACGGTATGCCAGAGAGTGCAAAAGAGGTGCTTGCTGCCAGTGAGACTTTAAATGCGCAGCTCAATCGCATTGGCTTGTCGATTCAAGCTTTATCACTGAACGAGCGACGCTCTTGGCGTATCGTGACACGCAGCGGCATACGGATTGAGTTGGGTCGAGAAGCACGAGAAGAGCGCTTAGCGCGGTTTGTGCACCTTTACCCTGAGATACAGCAACAACAAACACCGATCGCTTACGTGGACTTACGCTATGACACAGGTGCTGCCGTAGGTTGGAAAACAGAGACGGAAGAGACGACTAGCCAAGATTAAGAGATGGTGTGAATGAATAAAGCGACAGATAAATCACTGATTGTTGGACTGGATATCGGTACGTCCAAAGTGTCTGCGCTGGTCAGTGAAGTGCTGCCAGACGGCACCATCAACGTATTGGGCGTGGGGACCAGCCCGTCTCGTGGCATGGATAAAGGTGGCGTCAACGACCTAGAATCTGTGGTCAAATCCGTCCAGCGTGCGGTGAATGAAGCAGAAATGATGGCGGATTGCCAAATCAGTTCTGTGTATCTTTCTTTGTCAGGAAAGCACATTCACTGCCAGACTGAAAGAGGGATGGGTACGATTTCCGATGAGGAAGTGACCCAAGATGACGTTGACAATGTGATCCACACTGCCAAGTCAGTGAAGATTAGTGATGAGCAACGCGTGCTCCATGTGATCCCACAAGAATATAAAATTGACTATCAAGAAGGGATCAAAAACCCAGTGGGGTTGTCAGGTGTGCGTATGGAAGCCAGTGTGCACCTCATCACATGTCACAATGACACGGCAAAAAATATTGAGAAAGCGGTTGAACGCTGTGGTCTTAGAGTTGATCAACTGATTTTCTCCGGCTTGTCAGCAAGCCATGCGGTGATTACACCGGACGAACGTGAGCTGGGTGTCTGCGTTGTCGATATTGGCGGTGGTACCATGGATCTCGCAGTTTGGACGGGAGGCGCGCTGCGCCACGCAGAGGTTATCCCTTATGCGGGGAACGTGATTACCAGCGACATTGCTTACGCGTTCGGAACACCGCTTGCCGACGCAGAAGACATTAAAGTGAAGTACGGCTGCGCACTTAGCGAATTGGTCAGCAAGGATGCCAAAGTCAATGTACCCAGTGTGGGCGGACGCCCGTCACGGACATTGCAGCGCCAGACACTTGCAGAAGTGATTGAGCCACGTTGTTCTGAGCTGTTGGGATTGGTCAATCAGAAGCTGGTTGCCATTCAAGACAAGCTACGCAGTGAAGGCGTGAAGCACCAGTTAGCCGCAGGCATTGTACTGACTGGCGGTGCGGCACAGATGCACGGTTTGGTCGAATGTGCTGAGCGTGTGTTTCAGAATCAAGTACGAGTTGGGCAGCCTGTGGGTGTCACCGGATTAACCGACTATGTACAAGCACCATGTTATGCAACAGCGGTTGGGCTTTTGCATTACGGCAAAGAAAACTTGCTGACAGAAACGAGTGAACCAGAGCAAAAGCGGGCTGTTGCCAGTTGGGTAAGCAAGCTGAGTAGCTGGTTTAAGAAAGAATTTTAACCCTGATGCGAACAGGAAGGACGGAGAGAACTCATGTTTGAACCGATGATGGAAATGTCTGACGATGCGGTAATTAAAGTCGTTGGCATTGGCGGTGGCGGCGGTAACGCTGTCGAGCATATGGTACGTGAGTCAATCGAAGGCGTTGACTTCATTAGTATTAACACTGACGCCCAAGCGTTGCGTAAAAGTAGCGTTGGCACCGTCATTCAAATTGGTGGTGACATCACCAAAGGCCTAGGCGCGGGGGCAAACCCTCAAGTAGGTCGAGATTCTGCCCTTGAAGATCGCGATGCGATTAAAGCTGAGCTCGAAGGTGCCGATATGGTATTTATCGCAGCAGGAATGGGCGGCGGTACTGGGACAGGTGCAGCACCTATCATCGCAGAAATTGCGAAAGAAATGGGTATCCTCACCGTTGCAGTGGTCACCAAACCATTTAGCTTCGAAGGTAAGAAGCGACTGGCCTTTGCTGAGCAAGGAATTGAAGAGCTGTCTAAGAATGTTGACTCGCTTATCACGATTCCTAACGAAAAACTGCTCAAAGTACTGGGTCGTGGCATAACCTTACTAGATGCGTTTGCGAAAGCGAATGATGTACTTCGTAACGCGGTGCAAGGTATTGCTGAGCTGATTACCCGTCCGGGCCACATTAACGTCGACTTTGCGGATGTCCGCACTGTGATGTCAGAGATGGGGCACGCCATGATGGGAAGCGGGGTTGCTACGGGAGAAGACCGAGCAGAAGAAGCGGCTGAAATGGCCATTTCTAGCCCGCTACTTGAGGACATCGACTTAGCAGGCGCACGCGGTGTGCTGGTGAACATTACCGCTGGTTTCGATATGCGTCTTGATGAATTCGAGACGGTCGGTAACACGGTTAAAGCGTTCGCCTCTGATAATGCGACTGTCGTGATTGGTACCTCGATGGATCCGGAAATGAGCGACGAGCTGCGAGTGACTGTGGTGGCAACGGGGATTGGCAACGAACGTAAGCCAGATATTACCTTGGTGACCAACGCACAGTCTGGGCAAGCACCGGCCGAGCCGAAAAAGGCACAGCCTTTGCAAGAAAAACCTCAGGCGGCAACGCCTGCGGCAAAAGAGCAGCCAGCTGCGTCGTCGTCAAACGCGGCGCCAAAATCGCAGACCGAGCATGATTATCTCGATATTCCTGCGTTTTTGCGTAAGCAAGCTGACTAGTGCCAGTGCTTGGTTTGTAGCCAGCGATGTGCTATCATCACGCTCCCTTTGTCTAAGGTGACAGGGTAATGAGTGACGCAGAGCACACTTTTTTGAGAAAAAGTTGAGATAAGCCGATGATAAGACAGCGAACATTAAAAAGTATTGTCGAAACGACCGGTGTGGGCCTCCACTCTGGGCGTAAGGTTACGCTTACTCTGCGTCCGGCTCCTGCGAACACCGGCGTGATTTATCGCCGTACCGATATGGAGCCGCCGGTTGACTTTCCGGCTGATCCAGCGGATGTACGCGACACTATGCTGTGTACCGCGCTCGTTAATGACGAAGGCGTGCGTATCTCGACTGTCGAGCATTTAAGTGCCGCGATTGCCGGTATGGGCATCGATAACATTATTATCGAGGTCAATGCGCCAGAAATCCCGATTATGGATGGTAGCTCAAGCCCATTCATCTTCTTGCTGCAATCTGCCGGTATTGAAGTACAAAACGCACCAAAACGATTCATTCGCATTAAAAAACCTGTTCGCATTGAAGACGGCGACAAATGGGCAGAGCTGGTGCCGTATAACGGTTTCCGCCTCGATTTTGCCATCGACTTCAACCATCCTGCGATTGAATCAGAGCAACAAAATTTGGTGATGGACTTCTCGACACAGTCGTTTATCAAAGATATCAGTCGTGCGCGAACCTTTGGGTTTATGCGCGATATTGAATACCTACAATCACAGAACCTGTGTTTGGGCGGCAGCTTTGATTGCGCCATTGTTCTGGATGACTACCGCATCTTGAACGAAGAAGGTCTGCGCTTTGATAACGAATTAGTGAAGCACAAAGTGTTGGATGCAATTGGTGACCTATACATGTGTGGCCATAGCATCATCGGTGAAATGCGCGCCTACAAATCGGGCCATGCACTGAACAACCAGCTGCTGCGTGCGGTGTTGGCGGATCAAGAAGCGTGGGAGTGGGTAACGTTTGAAGAAACGGAAAAATCACCGGTTGCCTTTGCTGATCCAGATATGGTGCTTGCGTAATACTTGCACCTAAATAGGGCAGAGTTGCCTTATCATGGTAAGTTGCTCAACACCCTGTTAAATCAAGCCAGAGTCACGACTCTGGCTTTTTTGTGTCTGTCGCTAGCTTGGCTAAGGCCTCTAAACGCGCTTTTAACTTTGGTGAGGCACTTTGCCCCAGCTCATGCAGTAACTCACCCGAGGCTTTGCTCAAATGGCGCGCGGGAGTGGCGGCATCTTCTTCTCTATCCACGGCGGCCAAGGCTGGATTAATTTTCACTTCAATGGTGGTGAGACTGGCGAGGCCTTTTTGCCGTAATACGGACAAAAGGTGTTGGCGCTCGTAATTGAGCCGCATAGCCCAAGCAGCGCTGCCAGCTTCAACTACGAGCACGCCCTCACGATAGTTTGCTACCCGGCAAGCCTTAGAGGTTTCGCCCGGCAACAAGGCCAAGATCAACTTATTTAGCTTGGCGAGCTCAACAGCGCGTTGAGCGATATTGTTGTTGTCGCTCTCTAACAGGTGCAACGTAGAGCGGGGTCGGTGATCTCGCATGGCTATTGTCTTTTTTATCGTCAATTCGGTGCGTGAACAGTCGCACAGCGTCTAATTTTTCCTAATTGATCCTATCTGTCCCTGATTATTCATAGGATGTCGGTCCAATTTCCCTTATTATAAGTGACCGAATCATTCACAGGTAAGTGTCGCATGGGTAGAGCGACAGGCATAGTGTTTTCAATGCAGCCTGTTAATTTCACAATCAGCTTCGCGGAAAATAAGTTGTTAAGCGGCACTGTCCGCCCTTGAATTCTTTCCGATTTGGCTCCACCTAATAAAGATGCGCGCATTGGCATCTTCTGTCGAATCGATGAACCATAGCCTATCCGCGTTGAACTGAATGCACACCAGCATCATTGCTGTGCAGCTGCCGCCCATGTGGGAAGACCATTAAAAAGAGTACCGGCAACGCCATGTTATCGAAAATCCTGACTAAAGTTATCGGAAGCCGTAATGACCGCACTTTGCGTCGGCTGCGAAAAGTCGTTGATGAAATCAATAAGCTAGAGCCCCAATTTGAATCCCTCAGTGATGATGCGCTAAAAGCGAAAACCGTCGAATTCCGTGAGCGTCTCGACCAAGGCGCAAGCTTGGACGATCTGCTTCCTGAAGCCTTTGCCACCGTCCGCGAAGCATCTAAGCGTGTGTTTGGTATGCGCCACTTCGATGTTCAGCTGATCGGGGGCATGGTGCTGCACAGTGGCCAGATTGCAGAAATGCGCACCGGTGAGGGTAAAACCCTGACGGCGACCTTGCCGTCTTATTTGAATGCACTGACAGGCAAATCCGTGCATATCGTTACCGTCAACGACTACTTGGCGCAACGTGACGCGGAAACAAACCGTCCGCTATTCGATTTTCTTGGCATGACGGTCGGCGTGAATGTGCCGAACATGCCACCGGAAGCGAAGAAAGCCGCTTACGCGTGTGACATTCTTTACGGAACCAACAACGAATTTGGTTTCGACTACCTGCGCGATAACATGGCGTTTCGTGCGGAAGATCGCGTGCAGCGCGATCGCTACTTCTCAATTGTCGATGAGGTGGACTCCATCTTGATTGATGAGGCGCGTACACCACTGATTATTTCAGGGCCAGCAGAAGATAGCTCAGAAATGTATCAGCGGATCAACGCGTTGATCCCTCAGCTCGAAAAGCAAGACGAAGAAGACTCAGAAGAATATCGTGGCGATGGGCATTACACCGTCGATGAGAAAGCCAAACAGGTCTACATGACCGAAAACGGCCAAGAATTTGTCGAAGAGCTGCTAAAGAAAAACGGCTTGATGGCAGAAGACGATACACTGTATTCGCCCGCGAATATTAGCTTGTTGCACCATATTAACGCCGCACTCCGTGCCCATGTGCTGTTTGAGCGCGACGTCGATTACATTGTTAAAGAAGACGAAGTGATCATCGTTGATGAGCACACCGGCCGTACTATGCCGGGACGTCGTTGGTCTGAAGGGTTACACCAAGCGGTGGAAGCCAAAGAAGGGGTGAAAATCCAAAACGAGAACCAGACACTGGCCTCGATCACCTTCCAGAACTTCTTCCGACTCTATGAAAAGCTGTCAGGGATGACAGGGACTGCGGACACCGAAGCCTTTGAGTTCCAGTCGATTTATGGATTGGATACCGTGGTTATTCCGACCAACCGCCCGATGGTGCGTAAAGATCATGCTGATCAGGTTTACATGACCGAGCGTGAGAAATTTGCCGCGATTATTGAAGACATTAAAACGCGAGCGAAAGCAGGCCAGCCGGTACTCGTCGGGACCGTCTCGATTGAAAAATCAGAGCTTCTTTCTAATGCGCTGAAAAAAGATGGCATCAAGCACCAAGTCCTCAACGCGAAATTCCACGCCCACGAAGCCGAAATCGTTGAACAAGCCGGTTATCCGGGCACCGTGACGATTGCAACCAACATGGCCGGTCGTGGTACGGATATTGTTCTAGGCGGTAGCTGGAAGCAGGTACTGGGTGATATTGACGAGCCGACAGACGCACAAGTCGAAGCGGCGAAAGAGAAATGGCAGCAACTTCACGACCAAGTGGTTGAGGCGGGTGGCCTGCACATTATTGGTACGGAGCGTCACGAGTCACGCCGTATTGATAACCAGCTTCGTGGCCGTGCTGGTCGTCAAGGTGACCCAGGTTCGACGCGTTTTTATCTGTCGATGGAAGACTCACTGATGCGCATTTTTGCCTCAGAAAAAGTCTCTAACATGATGAAACGCCTCGGGATGGGTGAAGGTGAAGCGATTGAACACCCTTGGGTGAACAAGGCGATTGAAAACGCGCAACGTAAAGTAGAAGGACGTAACTTCGACATTCGTAAGCAGCTGCTGGAATTCGATGATGTGGCCAACGATCAGCGTAAAGTGGTCTACGAATTGCGTGACGCGCTGCTGGTTTCCAGCGATATCAGTGAAATGATTGAGCATAACCGTGAAGATGTAGTGAATGCACTGGTTAGCCAATATATTCCGCCGCAATCTTTGGAAGAAATGTGGGATATCGCCGGCCTAGAGCAGCGCTTAAAAGCAGATTTTGATATCGAATTGCCTATCCAACAATGGTTGGATGAAGACGACAAGCTGTATGAAGAATTATTGCGTGAGCGAATTCTGTCATCGCTGATTGATGTCTATAAGAGCAAAGAAGCGGCGGTGGGTGCTGAAACACTGCGCAACTTCGAAAAAGCGGTCATGCTGCAAACTTTGGATACGCTGTGGAAAGAGCATTTGGCGGCGATGGATCACCTGCGCCAAGGTATCCACCTGCGCGGCTATGCGCAAAAGAATCCGAAGCAGGAGTACAAGCGTGAATCGTTCGAGCTGTTTGAAGACATGCTAGAAGCGCTAAAAACCGACGTGATCACCACACTCAGCCGCGTTCGTGTGCAACAGCCTGATGACGTTGAGCGTATGGAAGCGGAGCGTCAAGCACGTGCAGAGCAAGCAGCTCGCCAACAGCAAGTAAATCATGCCAAAGCCGATAACCCACTCAGTGACGGCGAGGCGAACGCTTCAGGCAACGAAACTGTGGTGCGCGATGGACGAAAAGTTGGCCGTAATGAGCCGTGTCCATGCGGATCAGGGAAGAAATTTAAACAATGTCACGGTAAAATCTAACCCTGACTATGTATGACTAAAAAGGCCGTTCAGCGGCCTTTTTTTATACCCCAAGACGCGCGTTCGCTGACGTGCTTGCATCCATATCAACAGACAGTGGATAGCGCGTAGGCGGTAGTAAGTAGGAGTATTCATGAAACGGGTAAGCATTGCCGCTGGTGTGATTGTTAATGCCGCGCAAGATAAGATATTTATTACACGTCGCCATGCGGATGTGCACCAAGGCGGAAAGTGGGAATTCCCCGGCGGAAAAATTGAAGCCAACGAAACACCGCGCCAAGCCGTGGTGCGGGAGCTGCGTGAAGAAGTGGGAATTGATGCCACCGACGTCAGCCCCTTTATTTCGCTAGACTTTGATTTTCCAGATAAAGCGTTAAGCTTTGATTTTTTCTTAGTCAGTCGCTTTGAAGGGGAACCGCAAGGGCAGGAAGGTCAGCATGGTGAGTGGGCACCGATTGCACGTTTATCCGAGTATACCTTCCCTGAAGCGAATGACGCGGTGCTTGAGAAAATCCGTGCTCGATTTTAAGCACGGATCGTTCGTCTTGGCAGGTGGAGATTACTCCGCCTGTCCTTCTGACCATAGGTCGTCATCAGAGCTGTCTGGTGCACCGGGAATCGCCTTTTCTTCATTGGCCCACTCCCCTAAATCAATCAACTGACAACGTTTGCTGCAAAACGGGCGATGCGGGCTGATTTCGCCCCAAACAACAGGTTGTTGGCAGGTTGGACATTTCACCACCGCGGGGGTATCACTCACGCTCATCTCCTTAACAGACACTGATAAATACCGGCATATTGTCGGCGACCTCGCGATCATCGTCAAATGGCATAAAACGGATCGCAAAACGGTTTTTGTGTCCTGAAACCAACGGATAAACGCCCAGATCGGGGTTAACCTGAATCCGGATCAGGCACGCGCCATCAGCGTCTTGTTGATAGAAGCCTTGCTTAACCTCGACATGCCCATCTTGTGCGCTTTCTCGGGTCAGTTGCAACCAAAATGCTAGGGCATGACGCAGCGGTGATAGTGTGGCGAGCCAGCCATTAATCGCGTTTTGGCGGGCGACCAAAGGCTGATGTAACCAATAGTGGAAAATGGGTAAATCAAAACTACAGCTGCCACCGGGAATGGAGAATCGCTGTTTGATGCTGGTCAGGAAGCGATCTTCGCGTAGCGCTTGGCCAAAGCGCTTGGCTTGCAAGACCGCGCGTTGGTGCTCGGCCAATTGCTCGAGCAGTTGTTGTAGCTGCTGTTGATCGACCTGTGGCACATGCGCCCAAGCGTTGAGCTTTTTCTTGAGCTTATCCAAATCCTTGGCAAGATCCGCTTTCACTTGCACTTGTTCGAGAATTTCCAGCAAATCAAATAGACTGCGGAAAAATTGAATATGGTGGCAAGGGGCCGATAATCCGCTCACTTCGTCCAATTGATCGAGCAGGTACTCTAGGCGCAAATAAATTCGCACCTGTTCATTGAGTGGGTGTTCATACAAAGTGAGGCTGGTCATAAATGTTTCGCGATCCTATCCGGTTACTCCCCGGTGTGATGTTGGGCGGCCAAGGTTAAATACGTCTGGTGTAAGGCATCAATCTGGTGTTGGAGTTCCGTCTCTGGTTGATCATTGTTGATGATGTCGTCGGCGACCGCAAGTCGCTGCGCACGGGTTGCTTGGGCAGCCAGAATGGCATCCACTTGCTGGCGGCTCACGCCGTCTCGCTTTAATGTCCGTGCAATTTGGGTTTGCTCATCAACATCGACCACCAAAATGCGATCCGCTAATGCCATGAGGTTATTTTCCACCAATAACGGCACCACAAGCAAACAGTAGGAAGAGCGTGCTTGCGCGCAAGCGCTGATCATCTGGGTACGGATCATTGGGTGCAGTAAGTCATCTAACCAACGTTTGTCGTCTGGGTGTGAAAAGACCCGCTCTCTGAGCCAAGCGCGATTCAATTGCCCATCGGGCAGCAGGGCTGATTCACCAAAGCGCGCGGCGATTGCCGCAAGCCCTTCACTGCCAACCGCCACCACATTGCGTGCAATCACATCTGCATCAATCACCTCAATGCCTTTGGCCGCAAACTGGTTGGCAACCGTGGTTTTGCCGCTACCGATACCGCCAGTAAGCCCAATCACTAATCCCATTAACGCATTCCCAATAGTTGTGAAAGATACCAGTGTAACAGGCCATCACCCCACAGGAGGCAGACCCAGCCGGCGATCGCAATAAAAGGACCAAAGGCGAAAGGTTGCTGCAGCCCTTGCTGCTGACGGCGGAGTACGATCGCGCCAATCACGGCGCCACTTAATGAGGCCAGCAGGATCAATAGCGGCAGTACTTGCCATCCCAGCCACGCCCCCAAGGCGGCAAAAAGCTTAAAGTCGCCATAGCCCATGCCTTCTTTGCCGGTGGTGAGCTTAAAGGCCCAAAAGAGGCTCCAAAGGCTGACATAACCGACCATGGCACCAATGACACTCTCACTGAGGGTGACGGGGCTAATGCCGATTAGCGCAAGGCTGATGCCAGCCCACATCAAGGGTAAGGTGAGTTGATCGGGCAGCAGCAGGGTTTCCCAATCAATCAAGGTTAAGGCTAACAACACTAAACTAGCCGCCATCACCGCGATGGCCCATGTCGGGGAGGTGAAAAGCCATGCGGGGAGCATGCAAAGTATCGCGCCGGTCAGCTCCACCAATGGATAGCGTTTACTGATGGGATGTTGGCAATGGCGGCAGCGGCCTTTTAAAGCCAGCCAACTGAGTAGCGGAATATTGTCATACCAACGAATGGTTTGCTCACAGGCCGGACAGTGAGACGCGGGAAGGCACAAATCAAAGCGCTGCCCATCTTGGGCCTCAATGTTTGCATCAGGAAAGGTGGCTAAGCATTCTTGGCGCCAACGACGCGCCATCATGATTGGCAAACGTGCGATGACCACATTTAAAAAGCTACCGATAATCAGGCCGAATAGGCCGGCAAGAACGATGAATAACGGCGATGAGAATATCAACATGGGACCTTCTGGGTATAAACCTTGTGCGCATCATAGCGCCTTGTGGCGAGAGACTCTATCTTGGCTAGCCAAGAACGGACATCAGATTGAAAATCGGTAAATACATGGCCACTACCAAGCCGCCAATCAATAGCCCCAGCACTAAAATTAACAAGGGCTCGATGATTTTACCGAGGTTGTCAACGGTGTTATCGACTTCGGCTTCATAGATTTGCGCGATGCGGTTGAGCATATTATCGAGTGAGCCCGACTCTTCGCCAATCATCACCATTTGCGTCACCATCACAGGGAAGCTGTCGCTGTCACGCAATGCTTGGTGGAGTGGAATACCCGTTGCAGTGTGCTGATATACTGCATTAAGCGCGTGAACATAATAGGCGTTGGTCATGGATTTTGTTGCCGCTTGTAAGCCAGAAAGTAACGGAATACCAGCACTAAAGGTGGTGGCGAGGGTACGAGAAAATTTGGCAATACAGGCTTTACTCACCACTTCACCGATGACGGGCAGTCGCAGTAGCCAGCGGTCATAGTAATATTGGTAGGTCGCGTTTTTACGCTGCAGTAGCTGGTGGGCAGCGGCAAGGCCCGCCATTATCAGTGTGATGGTCAATGCGTGTTGGCTCACGATGTCGGATAAGGCGAGGACTTGTTGGGTCAGCCAAGGTAGCTCGGCGCCGAAGGAGTCAAAAATATGTTTAAATTTCGGGATCACGAATACCAGCAGATAGGCACTCACTCCCAAGGCCACGCTGATCACTATGCTGGGATAGATCATGGCTTTAATCACTTTACTGCGAAGCTGCGCCTGTTTTTCACGATACAAGGTTAAACGGGCAAAGACCTGCGGCAATTGCCCGGTTTGCTCGCCTGTTGCGACCAGATCGCAGTAGAAGCGATCAAACAAGGGACTCGCTTGCGCCAACGCATCGCTTAAACTGGTGCCCGCTTCGAGTTGCTGGCGAATATGACGCACCAGCAAGCGCATCTCGGCTTTGACCTGATTGAGCGCGATGAGGTTGAGGGCCTGTACGATAGGGATCCCAGACTCTAGCAGAGTGGTGAGATCGCGGGAAAACTGAGTGATATCCGCCGCTTTGGCTTTGTGACGGCGCTGCTGAAAGCTCGATAGTCGACGGCGAATGATGCGTGTGGGCAAGATCGATTGGCTCGCCAGCTGTTGGCGAGCATCCTGCTCGGTATAGGCGAACACCTGGCCTTTTTTGTCGCCGCCTGCAGCGGCTTGGCGCCAATGAAAGAGAAACAGCGTGGGTTTGGCCATGAAGACTCCTTAGGCAAGCTGAATAACGCGAGTAAGCTCTTGAATGCTGGTGATCCCTTGATTGAGTTTGGCAATCCCGGATTCGGCCAATCGCCACATCCCTTCCTCTGTCGCCAGTTGGGTCAGTTCGATGGCACTGGCATTGCGGTAAATGGCGCTGGCAATAGTCTCGGTGACAGGAAGCACCTCATACACCCCTGTGCGACCCTGATAGCCTTGATAACACTGATAGCAGCCGTGAGGATGAGCTTGGTACAAGGTGTTTGGGGTTAACGTCGGATAGAGGTTAGCTAAGTGCTGAAGGTGCGGATCATCAGCTGGATGCGGCTGTTTACACATCGGGCATAAACGGCGGACTAAACGTTGGGCCACCACCAAAGTTAGGGAGCTGGCAAGGTTGTAGGGGGCAATGCCCATATGGGACAAACGGGTGATGCTTTCGGCGGCGGAATTGGTATGCAGGGTTGATAACACCAGATGACCAGTTTGCGCGGCCTTGATCCCGATTTCAGCGGTGTCGAGATCGCGAATTTCCCCCACCATGACTACATCGGGATCTTGGCGCAAAAATGCACGGAGTGCGGTGGCAAAATCTAAACCAATGGCCGTATTAACGTTGACTTGGTTGACGCCTTCTAGCTGGATCTCAACCGGATCTTCGACGGTGGCAATATTACGCTCGGGCTGATTGAGATACTTTAACCCACTGTACAAGGAGACGGTTTTGCCGCTTCCGGTTGGGCCGGTAAACAAAATCATGCCTTGCGGTCTATCTAATGCGTCTTGATAGTGCTGGCGTTGCCACTCGGTTAAGCCTAAATCATGCAAGGTTAATTGCTGCTGGCCATTATCCAACAGACGAACCACTACTTTCTCGCCCCAAATGGTTGGCAGGGTAGAGACGCGCATATCGACGGTATGGTCGGCGGTGAGGGTCAGCTTGATGCGCCCGTCCTGTGGCAAACGTCGTTCGGCAATATTGAGTTGGGCTAAGATTTTGAGCCGGGTCGACAGTCGCCGCGAGACCCCTGCCGGAGGATGAGCATAGGTTTGTAATAAACCGTCTTGGCGAAAACGAATTTGGTAGTGATGCTCAAAAGGCTCGAAATGCACGTCGGAGGCTTTTTTGCGCACCGCATCCACTAAGATCTGTTGAATGTAACGACTGATGGGCGCCTGATCGCTTTGTAGCTCGGCACTGTCCTCTTGTGGGCTATCGGTGACGGTCAGGGCCGCCAAGTCCTGATCACTGATGGTGATACCATCGCCAGTGCCATCGATATCTGCCCCGTATAAGTGGCGTAACGCAGCATCCAAATCTGGCTGACTGAGCACCACTAACCGGACATTGAGCCCAGTAGAAAAGCGAAAGTCGGCGACAGCTTCTGCGTTATCTGGATCACTGACCCCCAGTAATAGCTCTTGGCCTTGCTGAGCAAGCGGTAACACTTGGTGACGCTGAATTAAATCACGCCGGTCGAGGGCATAGCAGGTGTCTTTAAACGGGTACTGATGGCTCTCTGCGAACGGAAGATGGTGCAGCGTGGCGAGGGTGTTGGCGAGCGCGGTGGGGTCAACCCCAGCATCGAGTATATGCGCAAGATTGAGCGAAGTATTGTCGCCAATGCCCAGCATATCGCGCTGGGCATCAGTCAATAAACCGGCTTGATACAACTGAGCGGTTGGGATCATTGCGAGTCCCTGTTTTATATTTGCTTAAGGTGTTGGCTGGTTTTTACTCGCTTGCTTGCAGCCATTGACTTCGAGATCTTTTGATGATGGCTCGCATGTCCACTTGCCTTCAGGAGACCGTGCGAGTGTGACTTCATTACCCTTCGGCATCCCCTGTACGGCTATTTTCATGTTTCCTTCAACGCCATTAATGGCGTTGATTTTTACATCATCAGGAATACCAAGTCCTTTTTTATCCGCGTCTTTTGGGAACGCGCCCGTCTCGATAATTTTTGCTTCTACCACGGAGCGCATATTGGTCAGCGTGGCAATCGCGGCAGTGACTTTGGCTTTATCTTGATACTTTTGATATTGCGGAATGGCGATGGCAGTCAATGCGCCAATAATGCCTAATACCACCAGTAACTCAATCAAGCTAAACCCTTGTTGCTTTTTCATCCTATTTCTCTCCTCGTAATCATGAGTTGCCGCAAAGTGAGTGGGCAACAATCAGTGCCAGCACTTTACTCTCCTGTGTGTGGCGCAAAAAAGAGGGGAAACATGAGTTTGAGAGTCAAGGATAAAACCTTGATGTAACAGTGGGTTTTTTCTGTTGCAGTGTTCGACAGACGACAAATTTTTTGTCACAGAATTGTTATAAAAAAGGCCGCGGGTAAGAGGCGGCCTCATTATCTTGCGAACAGGTGGATTACTGAAAGCGCATGGATAAATCGAGCGCGGTAACATGCTTGGTCAGCGCGCCCACGGAAATATAATCGACGCCTGTGGCGGCATAGTCGGCGAGAGTGTCCAAGGTGACGTTTCCAGACACTTCGAGGGCGACACGGCCTTGGTTGAGCGCAACCGCTTCACGCATCATGGGAATGGTGAAGTTATCCAGCATCACCACATCGGCCCCCGCATCAATGGCTTGTTGCAGCTCGGCCAAGGTTTCTGTTTCTACTTCCACTGGCTTATCGGGGTTAAGGCGACGAGCTTCTTGCACGGCATTAGCAATGCCCCCACAGGCAAGAATATGATTTTCTTTGATCAAATAGGCATCGAACACTCCAATCCGATGATTATGGCCGCCACCACACGCGACCGCGTATTTCAACGCACTCCGCAGCCCTGGAATGGTTTTGCGGGTATCGAGCAATTGTGTGAGCGTGCCATTAAGCGCCGCCACATAAGTCGCCACCTTGCTCGCACAACCGGATAGCGTTTGAATAAAATTCATCGCATTGCGCTCGCCGGTCAAAATAATCCGCGAGGGGCCGTGCAGGGTGCACAAAGTTTGATTTGGTGTCACTGTGTCGCCATCTTTGACATGCCAAGTGAGCGACACGGCACCGCCAAGTTGACGAAACACCTCATCGGCAAACGCCTGACCACAAAATACCCCAGCTTCTCGGGTGATCAAAATAGCGGTAGAGACCGAGTCGGCAGGGATCAAGCTTGCGGTAATGTCCTGACTGGGATCAATCTCTCCTCCCAAGTCTTCTCGAAGTGTCTCAGAAACTAGACGTTTTACGTCCGCATCAAGGTGCGAGGTGAGATAAGCAAAGCGGCTATCGCTATCGTGTACCGCGCGAAATGGAGAAGTTGTCGACGTCATCTTGGCTCACTGGTGCAGTCAAAAGTTGCCGAAATGATAACCTCACTGGTGATGAAATGCAGCCACTGCAGCGGTAAACTTTTTTATCGCCTTGTTTTTTGTGCATGGCCTGTCTAAACCTTGACTATACTTGGTGTCAGCACACACTTATGAGGCGCAACAATGAAACGACTATTTGCATTATGTGCCATGTTAGCCATCGCGATACTGGGGTATTGGGCGTGGCAAGGAGTGCGTGCGCCTGTCAACAACAGCAGTCCGACCGTGACGATTGCAGTATCTCTCACACCGCTTGCCGCGCCCATTATCATCGCGAAGAAACAGGGTTTTTTTGCCGGCCACGGTGTGAATGTTAGCCTTTTACCGGTTCATGGTGGGGTAAAAAGTTTTAATACGCTGATGGCGGGAGATGCCGATCTCGCGACGGTGTCGGAAACCGTCGCGATGTTTAATAGCTTTCAACGTGATGACTTTAATATCCTCGCCAGTTTTGTAGAGTCCAATAACGACGTCAAACTCTGGTCATTGACGTTGCCGATTCACCAATCGCTCGATGTGCTGGCGAATGCGCGTATTGGCGTAGTGCAATCGAGCGCCAGTGAGTTCTTCTTAGACTTAATGCTCAATCTGAATGGCCTGTCTGAGTTGCCGATACGAAAGGCCTACTACTCTCCAGACCAACTCCCCGGCGCGTTATTGCGTGGAGAAGTCGATGCGATTTCAATTTGGGAGCCTTATGGCTATCAAGTGATGCAAGAGGCGCAACAGCGCGTATCGCAATTTAACAGTAAGGGGCTGCACAACCTCTCTTTTTTACTGGCGAGCCGAAGCCCGTTAAACATTCATCAACACCAGCGTATGCGTCAGGTGATTGCAGGGCTGAATGATGCGATTGACTATATTCATCTCCATCCCGATGAATCAAAGACAGTGGTGGCCGACTACTTGTCAATGCCCGACGACCAGCTGGCATGGCTTTGGCAAGACTATCTTTTTCGGCTTTCCTTGAGCGACGCTTTACTCCTGAGCTTAAAAAATCAAGCTATGTGGGCACGAGAAGCCGGGCTAGTGGCAGGGACGGAACCGGGCTTTCGTCGTTTGCTAAATCCTGGCCCTTTAACGGAGGCGACGCATAAGGCGAGCTTATTAAAATGAAGATAGGACAACAGTTAAGTGTCGTTGTGTACGCCTGTGCTGCGCTCACCATGATCACCTTACTTATCACCGTAGAGTTGTTTTATAAACAAACGCAGGTCCAACATCGTCTTGATGCCATTGTTTCTTTGCATTCACAAATTGATGCGGTGCGGGGAAGGCTTTGGTTATATCAGCAGTACCATAGCGCGGAAACACGCCAAGATGCGTATCATGCCAACCAAACCTTGCTGCAACGCCTTCGTGAACAAAATCGTGAATTGCCGATCCAGCCGCTCCAAGCGATTCGCCAAGCGGCACAAAGTATTGACACTTTATTAGTGTTATCGGCACGGCGTCAGAGCGATATCAATACCACGGAAAGTGCGCGATTGATGGTGTTTTCTCGCTATAACATGCTACTACAAACCATGAGTGAGGCGGCCTTCTCCATGCGTCAAGAAGCGATGCACTCTGCTGGGCAGCAACAAAAAGCCTTGCTTCTCCTCCATGGGGGGGTGCTGATCTTATTGGCGCTGTTAGTGACCGCATTAGCCACCAATACACGGCGGCGTTTCTTTCAGCGGCTTGAGGAGCTGCATGACGATGTGGCGAAAATCAAGCAAGGGGATTTAACCACTCAGCTCTCACTCGACACTTCTGATGAAATGTCTGATCTTGCCGCCCACGTTAACGAGATGAAGCGAACGCTGAAAAATACCATGGTGCGTAAAGAGCAACTCGCCGAAGAGATTGCCCAACAAACTCAGCAACTGCGAGAGCAACAGCAGCAGCTAATGTACTTAGCCGAGCATGATGAACTCACTCGACTGTTTAATCGCCGTGCGTTTGAGTCACATGTGGAGGTTGCCTTGATGCGTGCTTCACGCGCGCAAACAAAAGCCGCGTTGCTGTTTATCGATGTAAACCGATTTAAAGAAGTGAATGATACCTATGGTCACGGGGTGGGCGACGAACTGCTAAAAGTCGTTAGCCAGCGGTTAAAGCTTGCCGTGCGACGTTCTGATTTAGTTGGGCGTTTAGGCGGCGATGAGTTTATTGTTTGGCTCGATTTATTGGCGGATAAACAGGCACTGAAAGAGGTGATTGAGCGTATTATTCAAGAAATGCGCGCGCCAATGGTGACCAATGGTGCAGAGTTGGAGCTTTCTCTGAGTATCGGGGTGAGCTGTTTCCCAACCGATGGACTGGAATTGCAACAATTGATGAATCAAGCTGATTCAGCCATGTATCATGCCAAAGCGAACCCAAGCGCGGGTTGCTGCTTCTATTCCAATCTGAACACCCGCGAGATAGAGTAATCGTCCAGTCCAACCATGGATAGCGGCATGTCTTTTTCAAACATCAATGATCATTGGCTGGTGGGCGCGCGCGCTTGCCCATCTCCCCACTACAATCAACGACCCGATGGGGAAGAGATTTCCTTACTGGTCATCCACAATATTAGCCTCCCGCCAGGACAGTTTGATGGCCCCTATATCGAACAGTTTTTTCAAGGTCAGCTCGACGCGAGTAAGCACCCTTATTTTGCCGAGATCGCCGATCTTCGCGTCTCCGCGCACCTACTGATCCGACGAGATGGAAGTGTGATCCAGTTTGTACCATTCAACGAGCGTGCGTGGCATGCTGGCGCTTCGTGTTTTGATGGACGCGAGCAATGCAATGACTTTTCGATCGGTATCGAGCTCGAGGGCACGGATGACCTACCTTATACCGATCCGCAGTACCAAGCTTTAGCGACGATCACCCGTACGCTGATGCAGTATTATCCAGCCATTACCTGTGATCGTATTACCGGCCATGAACATATTGCGCCGGGGAGAAAAACCGATCCGGGCCCTGCATTTGATTGGCCCTATTATAATTCGCTGATCGCCAAGTAGTGTGGCGGCATCTCGCGCTTGTTTGGGCTCGTGGAGCTGTAAAAAGGCGGGTTGTTAATAAAGTGTTTATTGGTCAGACCAATTTTTGCGAGCCAGAGTGTGCCGACTGTCACCTTAAAGATACAGTCGTTTCCATGATGTCAATCAAACTTCTGGTGGACACAATATCTGCTGTCTGGTAACTTTAAAGGATTATAAAAAATTGGTATTACCAATTGACAACCAGTCAGTTTCTGTCGAAGGCAGTGAAAGCTGCTAAGACGGATGGTCAACAAAAACAATGGCATATCAAAGAATTCGTCAACCCAAACTCTCAGATGTTATCGAGAAAGAGCTCGAAGGTTTAATTCTGGAAGGCACTTTATCGCCGGGCCAGAAGTTACCGCCTGAGCGGGAGTTGGCAAAACAATTTGATGTGTCGCGTCCGTCAGTGCGCGAAGCGATCCAGCGACTTGAAGCTAAAAAGTTGCTGACGCGTAAACAAGGTGGCGGCACTTTTGTCAGTGAACGACTGTGGCAGCGATTCTCTGAACCCCTGCTAGAGTTATTGGCGGACCATCCTGAAACCCAACTTGATTTGCTGGAGTCACGTCATGCGCTGGAAGGCATCTCTTCTTACTTTGCCGCCCTCCGCGGTACGAAAGAAGACTTCAAGCGGATATGTGACTGCCATGATGCGATTCGTCATGCGCAGCAACAAGGGGATTTAGAGGCAGAAGCCTCGGCTGTCATGCAGTATTTAGTTGCAGTAACGGAAGCGGCACACAATGTGGTGCTGCTTTATATTATGCGCAGTCTTGCGCCGCTGCTGGAGCAGAATATTCTGCAAAACTTTGAGCTACTTTACCGCCGCCAAGAAACGGTGGAAAACGTCAGCCGACACCGGGCTGAGATCGTGGATGCGATTACTGCTGGCGAACCAGAAAAAGCCAGACAGGCGTCACATGCACACTTAGCTTACATTGAGGAAACTCTGTTGGATCTTGGCCGTGAAGAAAGCCGTCGAGAACGGTCTCTGCGTCGAATTCAACAACGCAAGGACGAGTTGGAGTAACACCGGATTCGCCCAAAAGAAAGGGCAAGCGGTGTCTCCAGCTGCGACAACGTTTGTTTTGTATGAGTCAATCAACGAAAGGATAGATCGCCATGTCTGAAGTCATGAAACATGACGTGGACGCACTTGAGACTCAAGAGTGGCTACAAGCCCTCGAGTCAGTCGTTCGTGAAGAAGGTGTAGAACGTGCCCAGTTCCTTCTGGAGCAAGTACTGGGACAAGCACGTTTAGACGGTGTTGACATGCCAACTGGCGTGACCACCAACTATGTAAATACCATTCCTGCCGATCAAGAACCTGCTTACCCAGGTGATGTGAATCTGGAACGTCGTATCCGTTCTATCATTCGTTGGAACGCAATCATGATCGTGTTGCGTGCGTCCAAGAAAGATTTAGAGCTGGGTGGCCACATGGCATCATTCCAGTCATCGGCTGCTTTCTACGAGACCTGTTTCAACCACTTCTTCCGTGCGCCGAATGAAAAAGACGGCGGCGATTTGGTGTATTATCAAGGTCACATCTCTCCAGGTATCTACGCGCGTGCGTTTGTTGAAGGTCGTCTCACTGCTGAGCAGCTCGACAACTTCCGCCAAGAAGTAGACGGTAAAGGTATTTCTTCTTACCCACACCCGAAACTGATGCCTGAATTCTGGCAATTCCCTACCGTTTCTATGGGTCTGGGTCCTATTGCGTCTATCTACCAAGCGCGTTTCCTCAAGTATCTGAACGGTCGCGGTCTGAAAGACACCTCAGAGCAACGCGTTTATGCGTTCTTGGGTGATGGTGAGATGGATGAGCCAGAATCACGCGGTGCGCTGTCGTTTGCGGCCCGTGAAAAACTGGATAACCTATGCTTCTTGATCAACTGTAACCTGCAGCGCCTTGATGGCCCTGTAATGGGTAACGGTAAGATCATCCAAGAGCTAGAAGGCCTATTCAAAGGTGCTGGCTGGAACGTGATCAAAGTGGTTTGGGGTTCTGGCTGGGATAAACTGCTGGCGAAAGATACCTCAGGTAAACTGCTGCAGTTGATGAACGAAACCATCGACGGCGATTACCAAACCTTCAAATCAAAAGATGGCGCCTACGTGCGTGAACACTTCTTCGGTAAGTATCCAGAAACAGCTGCTTTGGTTGCGGATATGACCGACGAAGAAATCTTTGCACTGAAGCGTGGTGGTCATGAGCCATCAAAACTGTTTGCTGCGTTCAAAGCGGCGCAAGAGTGCAATGACCGTCCAACCGTGATCCTAGCGAAAACCGTTAAAGGTTACGGCATGGGTGAAGCGGCAGAAGGTAAGAACATCGCGCACCAAGTGAAGAAAATGGACATGACGCACGTCATTGCCATGCGTGATCGTCTTGGCCTGCAAGACTTGCTGTCTGATGAAGACGTACAAAACCTGCCTTACCTACAGTTGGAAGAAGGTTCTGCGGAGCATGAGTACCTGCACGCGCGCCGTAAAGCGCTGCACGGTTACACCCCGCAACGTCTGCCTAATTTTACTAAAGAGCTAACACTGCCAAAACTGGATGATTTCTCAGCCCTGCTGTCTGAGCAGAAGCGTGATATCTCCACCACCATGGCCTTTGTACGCTCTTTGAATGTATTGCTGAAAGACAAAAACATCGGCAAAAACATTGTACCTATCATTGCTGACGAAGCGCGTACTTTCGGTATGGAAGGTCTGTTCCGTCAAGTCGGTATCTACAACCCACATGGTCAGACTTATACCCCTGAAGACCGTGGTGTGGTGTCTTATTACAAAGAAGACCAAGGCGGTCAAGTACTGCAAGAAGGGATCAACGAGCTAGGCGCGATGTCATCGTGGGTAGCGGCGGCGACCTCTTACAGCACCAACGATCTGCCAATGATCCCATTCTACATCTACTACTCAATGTTCGGCTTCCAACGTGTTGGCGACATGGCGTGGATGGCAGGTGACCAACAAGCACGTGGTTTCCTATTGGGTGCAACTGCCGGTCGTACTACCCTGAACGGTGAAGGTCTGCAGCACGAAGACGGTCACAGCCATATTCTGGCGAGCACTGTACCTAACTGTGTTTCTTACGACCCAACCTTCGCGTACGAAGTGGCGGTGATCATGCAAGACGGTATCCGTCGCATGTACGGTCCTGACCAAGAAAACATCTACTACTACCTGACGCTGATGAACGAAAACTATCATCAGCCAGCCATGCCTGAGGGTGCGGAAGAAGGTATCCGTAAAGGTATCTACAAGCTAGAAACCTATACGGGCGACAAAGCGAAAGTTCAGCTAATGGGCTCTGGCACCATCATGACTGAAGTGCGCAAAGCGGCGAAACTGCTTAGCGATGAGTACGGTGTAGCGTCTGACGTATACAGCGTGACCTCGTTCAACGAGCTGGCACGTGACGGCCAAGATGCAGATCGCTTCAACATGTTGCACCCAGATTCAGACGCACAAGTTCCTTACATCCAAACTGTAATGGGAACTGAGCCTGCGATTGCTGCGACTGACTACATGAAGAACTACGCTGACCAAGTTCGCGCGTTTATCCCAGCGGAATCTTACAAAGTTCTGGGTACTGACGGCTTTGGTCGTTCTGACAGCCGCGAAAACCTACGTCGTCACTTCGAAGTGAACGCAGGCTATGTGGTTGTTGCGGCGCTTAACGAGCTGGCTAAGCGTGGCGATGTTGACAAGAAACTGGTAGCGGACGCTATCAAGAAATTCGACATCGATACCAACAAAGTAAACCCGCTGTTCGCGTAAGAGGCTGAAATAATGTCAATCGAGATTAATGTACCTGACATCGGTGCTGATGAAGTAGAAGTGACTGAGATCCTTGTTAGCGTTGGCGACAAGGTCGAAGAAGAACAGTCGTTAATCACCGTTGAAGGTGATAAAGCATCCATGGAAGTGCCTGCATCACAAGCGGGCGTGGTCAAGGAAATCAAAATTGCTGAAGGTGACAAAGTGACCACGGGCTCTTTGATTATGATCTTCGAAGCCGATGCGCCAGCGCAAAGCGCACCAGCTCAAGAGGCGGCGCCAGCCGCCCCTGCTGCACCAGCGGCTGCGTCAGAAATCAAAGAAGTACACGTGCCTGATATCGGTGGTGACGAAGTCGAAGTTACCGAGATCATGGTTGCGGTTGGCGATACCATTGAAGAAGAGCAGTCACTGATCACTGTTGAAGGCGATAAAGCCTCAATGGAAGTGCCAGCACCGTTTGCGGGTACCGTTAAAGAAATCAAGATCGCGGCGGGTGACAAGGTGTCAACTGGCTCACTGATCATGATGTTCGAAGTGGGTGGCAGCGCGCCAGCGCAAGCGCCTGCAGCTGCCGAGGCACCAGCAGCGCCTGCAGCAGCACAAGCTAAAGACGTTCACGTTCCTGATATCGGTGGCGATGAAGTTGAAGTTACCGAGATCATGGTTGCGGTTGGCGATACCATTGAAGAAGAGCAGTCACTGATCACCGTTGAAGGCGACAAAGCGTCAATGGAAGTCCCTGCACCGTTTGCGGGTACAGTGAAAGAAATCAAAGTGGCCGCGGGCGATAAAGTCTCGACGGGCTCGTTGATCATGGTCTTCGAAGTTGCTGGTAGCGCACCAGCAGCGCCTGCACCTGCAGCGGCACCTGCTGCTGAGAAGGCGGCACCTGCGCCTGCAGCCAAAGCTGACGCCCCAGCGGCTAAAGCTGACGCTGGCAAAGACGAGTTTGTAGAGAACAAAGAATACGCGCATGCGTCTCCTGTTGTTCGTCGTCTGGCCCGTGAATTTGGCGTGAACCTTGCGAAGGTAAAAGGTAGCGGCCGTAAAGGACGCGTACTGAAAGAAGACGTTCAGAGCTTTGTAAAAGAAGCGCTGAAACGCCTTGAATCGGGTGCAGCATCGGGTTCAGGCGACGGTAGCGCACTGGGTCTGCTCCCTTGGCCAAAAGTGGACTTCAGCAAATTCGGTGAAACCGAAGTCAAACCACTGTCTCGCATTAAGAAAATCTCTGGTGCGAACCTAGCACGTAACTGGGTAATGATCCCGCACGTGACGCAGTGGGACAACGCTGATATCACTGAAGTGGAAGCGTTCCGTAAAGAACAAAACGCGATCGAGAAGAAGAAAGACTCTGGCATGAAGATCACCCCATTGGTGTTCATCATGAAAGCGGCTGCGAAAGCGCTAGAAGCTTTCCCTTCTTTCAACTCATCGCTATCTGAAGACGGTGAAAGCCTGATCCTGAAGAAGTATGTCAACATCGGTATCGCGGTTGACACGCCAAACGGTCTGGTTGTGCCTGTGTTCAAAGACGTGAACAAAAAAGGCATCTACGAGTTATCTGAAGAGCTGATGGCGGTTTCTAAGAAAGCTCGTGCAGGCAAACTCACTGCCTCTGATATGCAGGGTGGTTGCTTTACCATCTCGAGCCTAGGTGGCCTAGGCGGTACGGCATTTACGCCAATCGTCAATGCACCAGAAGTGTCTATCTTGGGTGTGTCTAAGTCAGAAATGAAACCAGTATGGAACGGTAAGGACTTTGAACCTCGCCTAATGCTGCCATTGTCTCTGTCTTACGATCACCGTGTGATTGACGGTGCCGAAGGCGCGCGCTTTATTACTTACCTCAACGGCTTGTTGTCAGACATCCGCCGTTTGGTACTGTAATCGCGTCACCGACAACACCCTCCGGCCCGTTACGGGCCGGTTGGGAATTGTTGTGCAGCTCACAGGCTATGGGTTTTTATTTTTCAGCCCATTAACATGGCTGTAAACTGTGGCTTCCAAACTCCCACAACAATAAAAAATTACCGCTCTTAGCCTGTCAGGGAATAAGACTACAACGAGGTCAGAATGAGTAAAGAAATCAAAGCGCAAGTCGTCGTCCTTGGCGCTGGTCCTGCTGGATACTCCGCCGCCTTCCGCTGTGCCGATCTAGGTTTGGAAACAGTATTGGTTGAACGTTACAACACCCTAGGTGGTGTATGTCTAAACGTTGGTTGTATCCCTTCTAAAGCCCTACTTCACGTTGCCAAAGTGATCGAAGAAGCCAAAGCAATGGCGGATCACGGTGTGGTTTTCGGCGAGCCACAAACCGATATCGATAAAATTCGCACTTGGAAAGATAAGGTTATCGGTCAACTGACCGGTGGTCTGGGTGGCATGGCCAAGCAGCGTAAAGTGACTGTTGTTAACGGTAAAGGCCGTTTCACTGGCGCGAACACCCTAGTGGTTGAAGGTGATGAAACCACCACTATCAATTTTGATAATGCCATTATTGCGGCGGGCTCTCGTCCAATCGAACTGCCATTTATCCCGCATGAAGACCCACGTATCTGGGACTCAACGGACGCGCTTGAGCTCAAAGAAGTACCAGAGAAACTGCTGGTAATGGGCGGTGGTATCATCGGTCTAGAAATGGGTACGGTTTATCACTCGCTAGGTTCACAAATCGACGTTGTTGAAATGTTTGATCAAGTGATCCCTGCTGCGGATAAAGATGTGGTGAAGGTCTTCACCAAGCGTATCAGCAAGAAATTTAACCTGATGCTAGAAACCAAGGTGACCGCGGTAGAAGCCAAAGAAGACGGTATCTACGTCACCATGGAAGGCAAAAAAGCGCCAGCAGAGCCTGTACGCTATGATGCCGTTCTGGTTGCTATCGGCCGTACACCAAACGGTAAGCTACTTGACGCTGGCCAAGCGGGCGTTGAAGTTGATGACCGTGGCTTTATCCGTGTTGATAAGCAAATGCGTACTAACGTGCCACATATCTATGCGATTGGCGATATCGTTGGTCAGCCAATGCTTGCGCATAAAGGTGTGCATGAAGGTCACGTTGCCGCAGAAGTCATTGCTGGTAAGAAGCACTACTTCGATCCTAAAGTGATCCCATCAATCGCTTACACTGAGCCAGAAGTGGCATGGGTCGGTAAGACCGAGAAAGAGTGTAAGGAAGAGGGCATTAACTACGAAGTGGCTACCTTCCCATGGGCAGCGTCTGGTCGTGCGATCGCGTCTGATTGTGCCGATGGTATGACTAAGATGATCTTCGATAAAGACACTCATCGCGTGATCGGTGGTGCGGTTGTTGGTACTAACGGTGGTGAACTGTTAGGCGAGATTGGCCTTGCTATCGAGATGGGTTGTGATGCCGAAGATGTCGCATTGACAGTACACGCTCACCCAACCTTGCATGAGTCTGTTGGTCTTGCCGCAGAAGTGTTTGAAGGCTCAATCACTGACCTGCCAAATCCAAAAGCAAAGAAAAAGAAATAAACCGCGCGTTTATCGTTTTCTGATTAAGCCCCGCCATGCGCTGGCTTTCCTACACAAATCCCTCGATGAGAATCGAGGGATTTTTTTTGAACCTTTATCTGCCTGACTGATCTCAACAAAAAATCATAAGTTGAGGTAAGTGACTATGTTTTCAACAGATGCTGAGCAATGGGCCAAGGATACCTTCTACCATACCGAATTAGGTGATAGCCGCCGAACCAAGCGTCTGGTTAAACTTGCCTCCTCTCTGGCCAACCACTTAGGACAGTCCCTCGTGCAGTCTTTAAAATCTCCCGCCGATATTGAAGCGGCCTATCGTTTTACTCGGAATCAAGCCATTGATCCACAAGCCATTGCTGAAGCGGGTTTTGCCGCAACAGTTGAACATACAAAGCACTATGATTGCTTACTCGCCCTTGAAGATACAACTTCGCTCGAGTTTTCCCATCAGACCGTTCGGGGAGAAATGGGGCATACCACATCCAATAAGCGCTCCCGAGGGATGCATGCCCATTCTGTCTTGCTGTTTGCGCCTGAAGAGCAACATGTCGTTGGTCTGATTGAGCAAGAACGCTGGACCAGAGATCTCCAGGCCTACGGGCAGAATCAGCGCCATGCGAGCAGGCCTTACATAGAAAAAGAAAGCTATAAATGGGAACGCGCTTCTCGAGCCATGGAAACTCGTCTCGGGAACGGAATTCAGAAGGTTATCTCGGTCTGTGACCGGGAGGCTGATGTTATCGAATACCTGACCTACAAGATCTCGCATCAGCAACGCTTTATTGTGCGTTCAATGCAAAGTCGCTGCATCAAGGAAAGTGAGGAGAGACTTTACCAGTACAGCGACTCCTTGGCGCATGCTGGCACTAGGACGGTTCAGGTTAGGCAGAAAGGCGGTCGCAAGGCTCGTAAAGCCAGCTGCGAAGTGCGTTACGCACCGGTGACGGTGAAGATCCCTGCCAATAAAACAGGTGAGCCTGTGCCGTTATATTACGTGGGTTGTCAGGAAGTTGGCCATGAGAAAGGCCTGAACTGGCATATTCTGACATCAGAGCCCGTCCGGACGAAAGAAGATGCTGCACGCATATTGGATTACTACGAAAAGCGCTGGTTGATTGAGGAGTTTCACAAAGCATGGAAGAGCGGCGGAACTCAAGTCGAAGGCCTGCGGATGCAAAGTAAAGAAAACTTAGAGCGAATGGTCGTGATACTGGCTTTCATCGCGGTGCGGTTGCACCAACTGCGTTACCTCGGACTCAATAAAGAAGAGGCCGAAAAACAGAGTTGTGAAACGATATTAAGCCCGCTGGCTTGGAAGCTTCTGTGGTCTAAACAGGAAAAGAGTAAGCCGCCAAAGCATGCTCCCAGTCTGTATTGGGCGTACATTAATCTCGGGAAGTTAGCCGGTTGGCATGACTCAAAACGTAATGGCCGAGTTGGCTGGGAAAGGTTATGGGAAGGATGGTTTATGTTACAAACCATCCTTGAAGGTTACCTACTAGCCCAGTCTCTTGACCTCTGAGATGTGATCAAGAGACAGGCCATGCGGGGCTTTTTTATATCTGTTAGGTACCGCTTAAGAATAAAAAAGCGGGCCAAAGCCCGCTTCGTGCGTCAGAAGATAGCGTTTAAAGCTTAAAGCTTAAAGCTCCCAACCAAGGTATCAAGACGTTTAGAAAGATCACGTAGTGACTCACTGGCTTCTGCCATGGTGTTGGCGGTATCAGCGGTTTGCTGCGAGCTGTGATTAATCTCTTCAATATTTTTATTAATGTCATTCACCACGGTGGACTGCTCCTCGGTAGCCGTTGCCACTTGGGTGTTCATATCCGAGATCTGGACAATTTGCTCGTTGATCAAATTGAGTGCTTGTGACGCCTCGTCGGAAGCATTGACCCCTTCGGCCGTCATCGCTCGGCTTTGCTCCATGGCTTGCACGGCATTGCTCGCTTCTTGTTGGAGGCGATCGATCATGGTTTGGATTTCATCGGTAGAGTCAGATGTGCGACTTGCCAAGCTGCGCACCTCGTCGGCAACAACCGCAAATCCGCGCCCTTGTTCGCCCGCTCGTGCCGCTTCAATCGCCGCATTGAGTGCCAGTAAATTCGTTTGCTCGGAGATACCGCGGATCACATCCAAAATGCCGCCAATCGAGTCAGTATTCTCTGCTAATGCACTGACGACCTTGGACATGTTCTCCATGTCATCGGCTAGGCGTGCAATGGTATCTCGCGCTTGGGTAACGACTTGTTGGCCACTGGCTGCACCATCAGAGGCTTGATTCGCAGCGCTGGCGGCATTGGCCGCATTCCCAGCAATCTCATTGACGGTGGCGCCCATCTCGTTAATCGCGGTCACCACCTGAACGGTACGATCTCGCTGATGTTCACTTTGCGATTGGGTGGCGCTGGCTTGTGCTGAGACCTGTTCGGCGGCGCTTCTTAGCTCACCACCCGTGGCGGCTACATCTGAGACTAAGCGGTGGATTTTTTCCACAAAGCTATTGAAACCAGATGCGAGTTGGCCAATTTCATCTTGGCTGTTGATGTCCACACGTTGGCGCAGATCGCCTTCGCCTTCACCTATTTCACGGAATACATTGGCGACATATTGGATAGGCTTGGTAATGGTCGCGGCAAGCCAGATGGCGACGACAACGAACAAGAGCCCGACGACGACAGAGACCATTAAAATTTGGTTGCGCGTTTGATTCAGCGGGGCATAGACTTCGTCTGCTGGGACGTCTGCGATGACATACCAGTCCATGGAGGGAACATAACTTGAGGCGAGCAGGACTTCCTTGCCATTAATGTGTGTATCGAGGAGGTTAAAGTCACCTTTTTGGAGCAAGCTCCGTGCCTGTGATCCATACACATCACTCAATGTTTTTTCGCCCATGAGATCGGTGTCACGGTGCAATTGGACCATGCCATCGGCATTGACTAAGAAAACAAAGCCCGACTGCTCGATTTTGAATTGATTCAAAAAGCGGGTCATGTCTTCGAGTGAACGCGAAAACCCAGCCAAGCCTTTGCCGTTAAGTTGTTGAAAGTTAACGAACAGTTTGAGCTCGCCATTATCCTCTTGGAATACCTGCGCCATGGTGGCATTGCCACTGTCGAGAAAGTTATAAAACCAACTGTCTTTTTCACGCGTTAACACCCGTAAAAATCCGTTTTGATTCCAATACTGGCCGGTCTCTCGGTTAGCGATAGAGGCATCATTGAGATCGTATTGGTCACGTAACACGTTAAGCTGCTTGACCACGCGGGCTTCTTCGCTCGGGGTGATCCCTTGGTTGAGAATATCGAGTGTCACCGGGTTTGAGGCTAACTGGCGTGCGGCGGATTGTAGCTGGTTTACTTCACTATCAATCGTATCGCGAAATTGGGTGAGGGTGGTTGGCAGCTCGTTCTCCAACAGCCGCTTTTCCATAATATCTCGAGCTTGGCTCAAGCTCATGTAGCTGATAATCGCCGTGGAGGCGATAACGGCTGACACAAAGGCCAAGATGAGTTTTTGTTTAATAGTGAGTTGGTTTAGCTTCATGCCCTTCTCTCTACAAGTCAATGAATACAGAGTCTGCCACGCAATAGGGTGACAAAGACTGGGATATTTTTATGGTACTAATGTCTAAGTTAGCAGAAGTGTGTGAATGGTTAACGACGTATCGGCGAGAACCCCACAAACTTAACGGAACATGTCGGTTTTATTGATAAAAATAACACCTAGTGCGCAGTTTCAACAGCAAAGGGGAATAATACCTCTCTACCGCGGATGTGAAGCTGTGAACTTGATAACAGACTGATTACTGCGTCATGGAAAAAAGCGGTGTAGAATCAGTCACAACCGCGACACATGCTGTGAGTAGTGTGAGAAGAATAGGGATTAGCGCGCTGCGTCACTAAGACCTAAGTCGTATGTTTCATAAAAGGGGTAGATTTTAATTTTAAGTTAAAAATGCTATCCTCACGCAGCGGTTACGTGCTCGAACCCTCGTCTTGCTGGAAAATTTTAATAAACTTCGCCGGATAAGCGTGATACGAGTACTAACACTTTCCAAGGATGTTGGATCACACGATCTGACCGAGAAAAGAGGAAATAGTCGTGCTTGAAGCCTACCGTAAACACGTCGAAGAACGTGCCGCTCAGGGCATTGTGCCTAAACCGCTGAACGCTGAGCAAACCGCCAGTCTGATAGAACTGTTGAAAAACCCGCCCGCTGGCGAAGAAGAAACACTGGTCTACCTACTTGAAAATCGTATTCCACCCGGCGTGGACGAAGCGGCTTATGTAAAAGCCGGCTTTCTTGCCGCGCTTGCGAAGGGAGAAGCAAGCTCTCCGCTCATTAGTCGTGAACGCGCGACTGAGCTGTTAGGGACCATGCAAGGCGGTTATAACATCGAACCGCTGATTGCGCTGCTTGATGATGCCACGTTGGCACCGATTGCGGCAAAGGCCTTGTCTCATACTCTGCTGATGTTCGACGCGTTTTATGACGTTGAAGATAAAATGAAAGCAGGGAATACCTACGCCAAGCAAGTGATGGAATCTTGGGCTAACGCCGAGTGGTTCTTAAACAAGCCGCAAATCCCTGAAAAAGTGACGCTGACGGTGTTCAAAGTATCGGGTGAAACCAACACCGATGACTTATCGCCAGCACCCGATGCTTGGTCGCGCCCTGATATTCCTCTCCACGCACTGGCCATGTTAAAGAACGAGCGCGAGGGCATTCAGCCGGATAAGCCCGGTGAGATTGGTCCGATTTCGCAAATGAAAGCGCTGGAAGAAAAAGGTCATCCACTGGTTTACGTGGGTGATGTGGTCGGTACGGGTTCGTCACGTAAATCAGCGACCAACTCTGTGCTGTGGTTTATGGGCAAAGACATTCCTAATGTGCCGAACAAGCGCTTTGGTGGTTTTTGTTTAGGCGGAAAAATCGCGCCGATTTTCTTCAATACCATGGAAGATGCGGGTGCCTTGCCGATTGAGCTGGATGTTAGCAAGCTCAATATGGGCGATGTGATTGACTTGTATCCGGCCGACGGCAAGGTATGCAAGCATGGCACCGATGAGGTTCTGTCTACCTTCCAACTGAAAACCGATATCTTATACGATGAAGTGCGTGCCGGGGGGCGTATCCCTCTCATCATCGGTCGTGGTCTGACCGATAAAGCGCGTGAGAGTTTAGGCCTTGAGCCTTCGGACGTATTCCGTCGTCCGCGTCCTGTTGCGGACTCTACCAAAGGGTTTACGTTGGCACAGAAAATGGTCGGTAAAGCCTGTGGTGTCGAGGGTGTCCGCCCCGGTACCTATTGCGAGCCAAAAATGACCACCGTGGGTTCACAAGATACCACGGGTCCGATGACGCGTGATGAGTTAAAAGATTTAGCGTGTCTTGGCTTCACCGCCGATCTCACTATGCAGTCATTCTGCCACACATCCGCTTATCCAAAGCCTGTGGATGTCGAAACTCACCACACACTGCCGGACTTCATTATGAACCGTGGTGGTGTGTCATTGCGTCCGGGTGATGGTGTTATCCACTCATGGCTAAACCGAATGCTGCTGCCCGATACCGTGGGGACTGGCGGTGATTCACACACGCGTTTCCCGCTGGGTATTTCGTTCCCTGCCGGTTCAGGTCTGGTGGCCTTTGCGGCCGCGACCGGCGTGATGCCACTGGATATGCCAGAGTCAGTTCTGGTGCGCTTTAAAGGCGAAATGCAGCCTGGGGTCACCTTACGTGACTTGGTACATGCCATTCCATATTTTGGTATTAAGCAAGGTCTCCTGACGGTTGAGAAATCCGGCAAAATCAACGAATTCTCAGGCCGTGTCTTGGAAATTGAAGGGGTGGAGCACCTGACCGTTGAGCAAGCCTTTGAGCTGTCGGATGCATCCGCAGAGCGTTCAGCGGCTGGCTGTACGGTCAAGCTGTCACAAGACTCGGTGGCAGAGTACCTTGAGTCTAACATTGTGATGTTGAAGTGGATGATCGCCGAAGGCTATGGCGACCGTCGTACTATCGAGCGTCGTATCCAAGCGATGGAGCAATGGCTGGCTAATCCAAGTTTGATGGAAGCCGATAAAGATGCCGAGTACGCGCATGTGCTTGAAATCGATCTGGCAGACATCAAAGAGCCTATTCTGTGTGCGCCGAACGACCCAGATGATGCTCGCACCTTGTCGGATGTTGCTGGCGATAGCGTCGATGAAGTCTTTATCGGTAGCTGTATGACCAACATCGGTCACTTCCGGGCGGCCGGTAAACTGCTGGATAAATTCGGTGGCAGTTTATCGACCCGTATGTGGGTGGCACCACCGACGAAGATGGATAGAGATCAGCTAACAGCAGAAGGCTATTACGGTATTTATGGCCGTGCTGGGGTGCGGATTGAAACGCCAGGGTGTTCATTGTGTATGGGGAACCAAGCACGTGTGGCAGAGAAATCGACCGTATTGTCGACCTCGACCCGTAACTTCCCGAACCGTTTGGGAACCGGCGCCAATGTGTATCTTGCCTCAGCGGAGCTTTCGGCGGTAGGTGCGATCCTAGGACGCATTCCCACCAAAGAGGAATACCTCGAATACGCAGAGCACATTAATGCGACAGCAGCAGATACCTATCGCTATCTGAACTTCCACCGTATGGACGAATACACGCAAAAAGCGGATAACGTCATTATCAAAGCCGCGGTCTAGCTGGCTTTATCCAACGCCCTCTTCGGAGGGCGTTTTTTTATCCTGGTGATGCTGTCGGTCTGAATGGCTTATTGTTCACTTTGCGCGGCAATCAGGCGGGCGACATTCTCTGCAGTGCGGCGCAGATTCTCCGCAGTGTGTTCAAAAGCATGTTGTAAATCACAGGGACCTGATTGAATCGGCAAGATAGTGGTAACCCCGCGTTCGTATAAGGCTTCACAATCGTCGCCAACGCGGCCTGCTAGTACTACCACAGGAACATCAAATTGCTTCGCGACCTGTGCCAAGGCGGCGGGCACCTTACCATGCAGCGTTTGAGCATCGACTTTTCCTTCGCCTGTCACCAACCAATTGGCTTTTGCTATGTAAGGGGTGGCTTGGCTGCGTTCTAGCAAGAGCGCCACACCGGGGACCAATTGCGCGTCCAGCAAGCCACCCAAGGTGGCACCAATTCCACCGGCCGCGCCGGCGCCCGCAAATTGTGCAATCGATTTGCCGAGCTGATAGCGACAGAGGCTGGCAAAACGATGCAGGTGTTGCTCCAGTTGACGAACCTGCTCCGGTGACGCGCCTTTTTGGGGCGCAAATACGGTTGCCGCACCTTGCGGACCACATAACGGATTATCCACATCACATGCAGCCGTTAATCGGACGCGTTTAAGTCGAGGGTCGAGCTGGCTCAGATCAAGGTGTGCGAGCCTACCTAAGCCATCACCGGTTGGCGAAATGGGCGCATCCTGGCTATCGAGCAACTTTGCCCCCAAGGCCACCAAGATACCTGCGCCCGCATCTGTGGTGGCGCTGCCGCCTAAGCCGATAATGATTTCATCGACATCATGTGCGAGGGCGGCACGAATCAGCTCTCCAGTCCCTAGGCTGGTAGTGTGTAGTGGGTTGCGTTGATGGTGAGCGAGCAGGGGCAAGCCAGAGGCGCTGGCCACATCGATGATCGCGAGTCGCTGCGAAGGGACGATAACATAGCTGGCGGTGATCGATGAAAAATCGGGACCAGTCACTTGGCAAGTGTGAAAGTCGCCGCCTAATTGCTGGGCAAAACTTTGCGCCGTCCCTTCGCCGCCATCGGCCATGGGGAGTAAGGTAAAATGTGCCTTGGGTAGTATACGCGCCATGCCGTCATGGATGGCTTGCGCCGCCTCGCCAGCTGAAAGGCTTTCTTTGAACGAATCAGGGGCTATCACTATATGCATCGGCTACTCCTTTCCAGACGCGACCACGTTGATGAGGCTGATATACCCTTCCTACTTGAAGCTGCAGCGGTGTTGGCTACGTTCGTTCATCCCAATCACATAATCTATCTATGCTCATGGGGATTCACTCACAGCCTACCTGCAACGCCAAGTTGTTTGGGTATCGTATTTAAGTATGGCGAAGGTGACAGTTTGAGAACAGTCTCGAGTTGGCAATTGATAGAAAAACTCGGACAATAGCCTCTCATTTTGGAGGTGGACGTGGATTACGAATTTTCCCGCAATAGTTTTGATGACAGCTATCGCATTGTGTTCTCAATGGGGCATGAGGCCATGGGGCGTTGGTTGCTTGATGAGTTGGGTACCGACCTGAGTGAGGTGGATGCGTGGTTAGCCACCTTTACCCAATTGCGCCAAGAGCAGCAATGGCGAGGACACACCTTCACGCTGACGGCCAATCCTGAAGAAGTGGTGGTGATGGCCAATGCGATGTTGCAAACGCCCTCTGACGAGGCGACGGATACGTTGAGCGCACAAGACCTACAGTTTTACGATCAAGAAAGCAGCGCTGCTTGTGGTTATGAAGACTTTCTGGCCATGCTCGAAGCGTATCGTGATTTTATTGCTCGCTACGGACGCCGTACGCGATAATCTGCCGGCGAGTGACAGACGCTGACACTCGCCTCCTTCCTATAAGACATCTGCACGTGGCTCGCTTTGGTGCATCGTCCTCCTCGTGATGAATCTATGCGTCGAGATGGTGAATAGTTTGCACTAAAAAAGTGCAAATGTGCGCCTTCCCCCAGTTAGTTTCTGTAATATCCTGATTTTTATCTAGTTAATAGTTGGCATGTCTCTTGATGCTTATTGACTGATGCAAACATAAGGACTCAGGAGAAGGATATGAAACTGATTAGCGCCATTATTAAGCCTTTTAAGCTTGATGACGTCCGTGAAGCACTATCCGACGTCGGCATTGACGGCATGACAGTGTCAGAAGTGAAAGGGTTTGGCCGCCAAAAAGGGCACACCGAACTGTATCGCGGTGCCGAATATCAAGTCGATTTTTTGCCGAAGGTAAAACTCGAAATCGCCGTCCAGAGCGATAGTGTTGATGCCGTGGTGGAAGCGATTTCTAAGGCGGCACAAACCGGCAAAATCGGCGACGGTAAGATTTTTGTCTTTGACCTCCAGCAAGCCGTGCGGATCCGCACTGGCGAAATGGATCTGGAAGCAATTTAATCACAGGGAGTAATCACAATGGAATTGGTCAATACGGTTACTGAGTTACGTTACGCACTAGACACCTTCTTTTTCCTTTTATCCGGTGCGTTGGTGATGTGGATGGCGGCTGGGTTTGCCATGTTAGAGGCAGGGCTAGTTCGCTCGAAAAACACCACCGAGATCCTCACCAAAAACATTTGCTTATACGCGATCGCCTGTACCATGTATCTGTTGGTGGGCTACAACATCATGTATGTCGACAATAGTGCGGGTGGCTTTATGCCCTCGTTTGGTTCGCTGATTGGAACGCAAGCGGCCGACGCGGATCACTCTCTTGAGTCGGACTTCTTTTTCCAAGTGGTGTTTGTTGCTACCGCCATGTCGGTAGTCTCAGGGGCCGTGGCAGAGCGTATGAAGCTATGGGTGTTCTTGCTGTTTTCTGTGGTACTCACCGCAGTCATCTATCCGGTAGAAGGCTACTGGACATGGGGTGGTGGTTTCCTATCCGAAGCAGGCTTTAGCGATTTCGCCGGCTCAGGCATCGTGCATATGGCGGGCGCGTCAGCTGCATTAGCGGGCGTGATCTTGCTGGGGGCACGTAAAGGTAAATACGGCAAGAATGGTCAAGTGAATCCGATTCCTGGCTCGAACCTACCTCTAGCGACTTTGGGTACCTTTATCCTATGGTTCGGTTGGTTCGGCTTTAACGGCGGTTCGCAGCTGATGGTGTCAGACTTTGAAAACGCCACGGCGGTAGGACAAATTTTCTTGAACACGAATGCGGCGGCGGCAGCCGGTGCGATTGCTGCCTTACTGGTGTGTAAAACACTGTGGGGCAAAGCCGATTTGACCATGATCTTAAACGGTGCATTGGCCGGTTTGGTCGCCATTACCGCTGATCCCTTATCCCCCACGCCAGTCGCTGCGCTTATTATCGGTGCGGTATCGGGCGCCATCGTAGTGTTTAGCATCGTCGGCCTCGATAAAATTAAAATCGACGATCCAGTGGGTGCGATTTCGGTGCACGGTGTGTGTGGTTTCTTTGGCTTGATGGTCGTGCCGCTGAGCAACGCAGGCGCAAGCTTTGGTGCACAATTGCTGGGGGCGGCCGTGATCTTCGCTTGGGTCTTTGGTGCGAGCTTTGTGGTGTGGTTGGTACTGAAGAAAACCATGGGCATTCGTGTTACCGAAGAAGAAGAGATGTCAGGCATGGATTTGCATGACTGCGGTATTGATGCATATCCCGAATTCGTTAGCGTGAAATAGTCACTCGTACGGCACTTAGTTAAACTCTGAAACGAAACCTTACATTTTTGATGTTGGGTTTCGTTTTTTTTTGCGTGGCAGAATATTGAGCCCAAAATCATTAGCTGTATACTAACGAAACTGAGAAACGTTATCATTTATCGTCTAATTTAAGGACTGTTACGATGAAAAAACTGCTAATCGCCTCTGCTGTTACGGCTAGCTTATTAGGAACGAGCGCCGCCTTTGCCGCTGAAGAAGTGAACGTCTACTCGTATCGTCAACCTTTTTTGATTGAGCCTATGTTCGATGCGTTTACTGAAGAGACGGGCATCAAAGTCAACGTGAAGTTTGCTAAACAAGGTATGGCGGAGAAGGTGAAGCAGGAAGGCGAATACAGTCCTGCAGATGTATTGCTGACCGTCGATATTTCTCGCCTCAAAGACTTGGTTAATCACGATGTGGTTCAGCCAGTGCAAAGCGATGTGATCGATCAAAACGTTCCTGAGCAGTTCCGTGACAGTGAGGATAAGTGGGTTGCGCTGACCACTCGTGCTCGCGCCGTTTACTCATCGCGTGAGCGGGTCGGTAAACTGGGTGATGATTTTGATTATCTCGACTTGGCAAAACCTGAATGGAAAGGCAAGATTTGCACCCGTTCAGGCAAACACCCTTACAATGTGTCTTTGGTGTCTGCCATCATCGAAAATCACGGTGAAGCTACCGCTAAAGAATGGCTGAAAGGGGTGAAAGCGAACTTGGCGCGTAAACCTCAAGGGAATGATCGTGCACAAGTCAAAGCGATTAAAGAAGGCTTGTGTGACGTTTCTTTGGGGAACAGCTACTACCTTGGTAAGATGCTGAACGACGAAGAACAAAAAGCGTGGGCGGAAGCGGTATACATTAACTATCCTGGCCAAAATGCGCACGGCACCCAGGTGAATGTGAGCGGCATGGCGATGGCGAAGTATGCGCCGAATAAAGAAAACGCTCTTAAACTCATGGAATTCCTAACGTCAGACAAAGCGCAGCACATGTATGCTGAAGTGAACTTTGAAGAGCCAGTGAAACCTGGCGTAGAAAAGTCTGAGCTAGTGGCATCGTGGGGCGAGTATAAGCACGATCCCATGCCACTAGAGGCTATTGCTGATAACTACAGCAAATCAGTGAAGCTACTGGATGAAGTCCAGTTCGATCTGTAAGCCTCTACACGGGGTGTATAACACCCCGGTTGTCTTTCTCTGACGCCTGAATGTTGTAGGCTATGCAAGACAGATTACCCGTTATTAAAACCAGCAGTTGGGGCCTTGCTCTGCTGCTGGTTTTGCCGATCTTGGCAATCTTCTACACCGCAATCGGTGATACAGATGATATTTTCTCCCATCTGTTTGAGACGGTTCTGCCGACGTATACGCTCAATACCAGCTTACTGGTGGTGGGGGTCGTGGTTATTGCGATCGCCTTGGGTGTGCCGACGGCTTGGATGCTTGCCATGTATCAAGTGCCGGGAAGCCGGCATTTGCAATGGGCGATGGTACTGCCATTAGCCATGCCCGGTTATATCATCGGTTATATCTACACCGATTGGTTTGATTATGCAGGGCCGTTACAGCGCCTGCTGCGCCATTGGTTTGAATGGCAAAGTGTCAATGATTACTGGTTTCCAGATATGCGTACCTTACCGGGGGCGTGTTTTGTGCTGGCATTGGTGCTGTACCCGTATATCTACCTGCTGACTCGCGCCGCGTTTATGGAGCAAAGTGTCACCTTGACCCATTCTGCGCGTCTACTGGGATGCTCGCCACTGCAAAGTTTTCGCCGTATCTCCCTGCCTTTGGCCCGTCCCGCCATTGCCGTCGGGGCATCGCTGGTGGCAATGGAAGCGCTGGGAGATTTTGGTACGGTTAATTATTTTGCCGTGAGTACATTAACCACTGCGGTATACGATACTTGGTTGGGTTACTCAAGCTTAACGGCAGCGGCTAAAATTTCTGCCATTATGCTGGTGGCTATTTTTGTATTGATCAGTGCCGAGCGTTATGGACGACGTAAGCAAGCGCAATTTACGCCGTCATCAAGCAGTGATGCGATAGAGAAAACCCCCCTGTCCGGTTGGAAGAAAGTGGGCGTGGTTGTCTGGTGTTGGGGCTTGCTATCGCTGGCGTTTATATTGCCGCTGCTTCAACTGATCATTTATGCGTGGCACTACTATGCGCAAAATGCCATCGACGATTTTCTCACCTTTAGCTACAACAGCTTTTATACCTCCAGCCTTGCGGCTGTGGTTGCGGTCGGCATTGCATGGACCGTCAATGTGTATCGCCGCTTACGCGGTCATGGTTTGAGTGTCGCGCCCATGCGTCTCGCCTCTATGGGGTATGCGGTGCCGGGCACGGTATTAGCGATTGGGGTGATGCTGGTATTAACTCGAGGCGATCACCTGATCAATGACATCGCCAAGGCGTATGACTGGGGACGCCCCGGTTTGGTGCTTTCTGGCACCATGTTTGCCTTGCTCACTGCCTTTGTGGTGCGTTTCAGTGCGGTCGCGATCGGCAGTATTGAGTCTAGCATGGCAAAAATACCGCCTTCACTCGACATGGCGGCGCGTACTATGGGATGCACGACCAGCGGCGTGATTCGTCGTGTTCATCTCCCCTTAATCCGTCGGGGGACTTTAATTGCGATGCTGCTGGTCTTTATCGAGTCGATGAAAGAGTTGAATGCGGCGATTTTACTGCGTCCGTTTAACTTCGAAACCCTTGCTACCTACGTGTACAACTTTACCTCGGATGAGCACCTCGAATATGCGGCCTTACCTGCCATTTTGCTGGTGGCGGTGGGGCTGATACCGCTTATTTTGATTAACCGTTCGTTGGAGCAGAAATACCAATGAAGTGCGCCCTGTCGATAGAAAACCTGACCTGCAGTTATAACGGCACACCAGTACTCAAAGATTTGTCTTTGCAAGTCGCACCGGGTGAGATTGTGTGTTTGCTAGGCGCCAGCGGCTGCGGCAAGACCACCTTGTTGAAAGCCATGGCTGGGTTAATCCCTCTTAGCGCGGGCACGCTGTCGATTGGGTGTAACATCATGGGAGATGGCCAGCATTCGGTGCCGCCTGAGCAGCGCAATATTGGTATGATTTTTCAAGACTATGCGTTGTTTCCGCACTTGACCGTTGCCGAGAATATCGGCTTTGGTCTTACGTCTCTGGCCGCGTCTGCGCGCCATGAAAAAGTGGTTGATATGCTCAAGCTCGTGCGCCTTGAAGGGCTGGGGGAGCGCTATCCGCACCAGTTATCCGGTGGTCAACAACAACGGGTTGCGATTGCGCGTGCGCTGGCTTATGAGCCTGATCTGTTGCTGTTGGACGAGCCGTTTTCCAATATTGATACCCAAGTGCGCCATGACTTGATTGAAGAGATCCGCCGGATCTTTAAATCACAGGGGGTGACGGCGATTTTGGTCACGCATAGCCGGGAGGAAGCCTTTGCCTTTGCGGATAAATTGGCGGTGATGAATCAAGGGATTATCGAGCAATTCGGGGATACGACTGAGGTGTATTACCAGCCGAAAAGCCGATTTGTGGCTGATTTCTTAGGGCAAGGCTCTTATGTACCTGTGACTGTGTCGGCGCAAGAACAAATGCAGACGCCGCTGGGACCTTGGCCACGGCCAGTGCATTGTCATCCCGGTCCACATTGGTGGTTGCTTCGCCCACAATTTTTGAGTATCCGTGCGGATGCGCAAGGCGAGGGGCAGGTATTGTCGCAGCAATTTATGGGGGATAGCAGCCGTTACACCATTGATATTCACGGCCAAAAATTGTCGGTGCATGCCCGTGAACCATTATCGGTGGGGGATACGGTAAGTCTAACCATTCGCCCTCATGAGCCGGTGTTATTTAACGATGGGCCCAGCTTTATTGATGCTTAAACGAAAAAGCCAACCGCGAGGTTGGCTTTTCGTCATCAGCGCACAATTTAAGCGCCTTGCTGACACAGTACATCGATGTACTTTTGTGCCATTTCGCTTAATGCCGCTTTATCGGGTTGCTGGTGCGCTTGTAAAAACAACACATAGCAAACCCCTGCAAGCATGCTTGCCAACTCGCGAGGTTGGTGACGGTGAGTGAGTTCACCTTGCGCCATGCCTCGCTCAAACACGTGCACAAATTGCTCGACGGCATCGCGGCTGCCTTTTACAAAGCGTGGCCAAATGTCTTCGCGAATCGATGTACTCCATTCAAACCAGACTTTCATCCATGCTTTGTCTTCCAATGCGGTATCGATAATCTGCGAGGTAATGCAGTTAAGTGATGCACGCATCGATTGACTATCGCGGGTGCAATCATTGATTAACGCAATGAAATGCTTTTCTGTTTGGGCCAAAATTTCCTCGACCAGATCTTCACGGGTCGGGAAGTAATTGAAGACGGTTGCCACAGAGACATTCGCCATATCAGCAATATCAGCGTGACCGGCACGACCGATTCCCCGTTTTGCAAACACATCCAAACCACAAGTTAACAACTGCTCTTTGCGTCTCTCTGGTGACAGTCGCGTCCTTGTTCTTTCATTTGATTGAGCCATCCTAAAACCTGCCAACTTATATTTAGTTTGTACAAATTAATTATTGTTTGTGCTAATAATTTTCTTAATTAGCGAATTGAGTTTATACCAGCTCTCCGTGGCGTGACAACGGCTGGAAGGCCGATCTGGGCCGTAAATCGGTAATTTTGTCTGCAAAAAAAGTCATCTATTAATAAAAACACAGGCAGGGATTATTTTTTCTTATCAATCAGTGTGATAGTTAACTAGTGTAAGGGTACGCATCAAGGTCAATCGGTGGAATTGGGATCCGCAATCGATTTAGTGCTAGACTATGCCACCTTTGTTATTGACCCCCGCAAACGTGGGGACAAACCATCGGGGCAGATATGAAACACACCGTTGAAGTGATGATTTCAGAACAGGACGTACAGGCGCGAGTAAAAGCCCTGGGCGCCGAGATCAACGAGCATTATAAAGACTCAAAAGACCTAGTATTGGTTGGATTGCTACGAGGCTCGTTCGTCTTTATGGCTGACTTATGTCGTGCCATTGACTTGCCACACTCGGTCGATTTTATGACCGCATCAAGTTATGGCAATAGCATGGAAAGCACACGTGACGTGCGCATCCTCAAAGATTTAGATGATGATATCAAAGGAAAAGACATTCTTTTGGTCGAAGACATCATTGATACGGGTAATACGCTTAGCAAAGTGTGTGAAATTCTATCGCTACGTGAGCCCAATTCCGTGCGTATTTGTACCCTACTTGATAAACCAGAACGTCGTGAAGTGGATGTGAAAGTCGATTGGCTTGGCTTTACTATCCCAGACGAGTTTGTGGTTGGCGTAGGGATTGATTACGCGCAGAAATACCGCCACTTGCCATTTATCGGTAAAGTGGTGCCGCTCGATTAATCGTGACGGCATTCTCTGAGCGCTGAGCCTTTTTGGCTGTCAGGCTATGAACATAAAAAAACCGAGCAGACGCTCGGTTTTTTTATGTTCATAGCAAGTTAATAGGCACCTTCTCGCTCGGGAGCCGGCGCGCGCTGATAATGCGCGGGAGACAATCCCAGCATTTCTTGTAGACAAGATGCCACCGCGACCGATGACCAGGTGCCAGTGAGCACGCCTACAAAAAGTGTCAGCGCAAAGCCGTACAAGGCATCGCCACCTAATACCAACAAACATCCGATGGTAAATAGCGTCGTGCCGGCGGTGATCATGGTGCGCGAAAAAGTCTCACAGACCGCAATATTGGTGCTGACATATACACATTGATTCGGTTTGGCTCTGAGCACATCTCGCAGCCGATCGCCGATCACAATCGAGTCATTGAGCGAGTAACCGATAACGGCGAGAAGGCCAGCAATGACATTGAGATCCATCGGCACCGCAAGTATCGCCAATAGGCCTAAGGTGAGAGTCACATCGTGCACTAGCGCCCCTATCGCCGCTAGAGCAAGACGCCACTCAAAGCGAATTGCCAAATAAAGCATGATGGCCAACGAGGCAACCAGCAGTGCCAACCCCCCTTGCTCAAATAGCACCTGACCCACTTGAGGGCCGACGACGTTCGCTTGAACCAAGGTGACAGGCATGGCGATTGCGCTGCTGATGTGGGCGATGACCTGTTGCGGATCTTGCCATTGGGGCGCATGAGGTAAAATAAGCTGCCACTGGCCTTGAGTGGTACTTGGCGTGAGTGTCGCCAGTTCGCCGAACTGACTGTGCAGGGCGGCGAGCAGCGTATCACTGCCCGCTAGGCTGGGTAAGGCGAAATCAATCACGATGCCGCCGGTAAAATCGATGCCCAAGTTTAGGCCATAATAAGCGATCGCCCAGAGGCTGAGGACGGTGAGTAACCCCGATAGGGCGAAGCTGGTATAGCGGACTTGTGTCAGTTTCATAAACAGGCTCCTTAAATGGTCACGGCGCGGCGGCGGTCGCGTCCCCAAATCGGGTTGATGATGGCTCGCGTGCCGACAATGCCACTTATCATGCTGGCGCATAATCCCAGGATCAGTGTGGTGGCAAATCCTTGTAATGGGCCTGAGCCGACCGCATACAAACAGACCGCGGAAATTAAGGTGGTGATATTGGCGTCAAAGATGGTGCTAAAGGCTGCTCGATAACCCGTATCAATCGCATTGGCTAGGCTTGCGCCGGCACGTAAGCGATCGCGAATACGCTCAAAGATAAGTACATTGGTATCGACCGCCATCCCCACGGTTAACACTAAACCAGCGATGCCGGGTAGGGTCAGCACTGCGCCGGGCAGCAGCGCGAGTAGGCCGACTTGCATCATCAAGTTGGCAACCAGCGAGACAATCGCAACCCATCCGAAGCGGCGATACCAAAGCATCATAAAGATAGCCATACCTATCATGCCAACGGCCAGTGCAGAAAATCCGGCCTTGATATTATCGGCGCCCAAGGTCGGACCAATCGCGCGTTCTTCAACGATTTTAATCGGCGCGGTGAGGGCGCCAGCGCGCAGCAACATCGAGAGGTTACGGGCTTCTTCTGGGCTCGACAGGCCTGTGATCCGGAATCGATCGCTAAGCGCACTTTGAATTGTCGCAACGTTGATCACCCGTTCATTGGCAACCAGCTCACCTTGCTCATTGGCTTGATACTCACGGTACACAGTAGCCATGGGATCGCCCAAGTGACGTCGGGTAAAGGCCAACATGGTCTCACCACCGGGGCCATCCAAGCGAATATCAACCTGTGGACGACGCATTTCATCAACGCTAGTACGCGCATCAATAATGTGTTCCCCACCCAAAATGGCGTGACGTGCTAACGGCACCACATTGTGCTGTGCGTCATACAGGCGTTTCGGGCTTGTGGCATCGAGGGCATAGAATGCGAGTGAGGCTGTCGCGCCAATGACATTTTTGGCTTGTTTGGGATCATGCACCCCGGGCAGTTCGATACGGATATAGTCTTTACCCTGACGTTGCACACTCGCCTCAGCCACGCCTAAGGCGTCGATACGTTTGCGAAGAATATCGATATTCTGACGTACAGCTTGATGACACATCGCGTCTTGCTCGGTATCGGTCATCTGCCAGCCATTTGCGGCGCTATTGAATCGCCATTGCGGATAATGCTCGGTAAACCAAGCGCTGGCTTTGCTGCGATCGCTGGCACTGAGCATCGGCAATTGCACCGTGGTGTTATCTTTGGTGTTGACTGTGGCGTTAGCGGGTAAGTGCTGACTGTCTAACCAAAGGTTGAGTCCTTGCACTAACGCCTCGGCTTGATGGGCGAGTGCTTGGTCGGTATCAACCCAAAGTAACAACTGTACGCCGCCACGCAGATCGAGCCCTAGTTTTACCGGCTCGGCGCCGAGGCGCGACAGCCATGTGGGTGCTGCGGATAAATAATCGAGGGTGATTTCCGCGTCGGGCCCTAGAGTGCCTTTTAATTGCTGTTGTACGTTCTGTTGCTGGCTAATATCGGGCGTGATTAAGCTAACCGTCCCTTGCGAGTCATAACGCACTTCACTCACGGCATCTGGATGGGTTTTCAGCCAGTTTTGCAGTCCCTGATGCGAGTGATGCGACACGCTCACCACTGGGTGGTCGCCAAAAAAGCTTGGTAACGCCTGCACGGTCAGGACGATCAGCATCAGGACTAATGCGGCGTAGTGCCATAAAGAATAGCGATTAACGGGGGATAATTTATTCATTCGTTCTCCTTGGCTGTGCATCACGCACAGCAAAACCTAATACCGAGCGTCGGCTCGATATTGTGATTGGGGGAAAGGCGCAACGGCCTTTAGGAAAGCGAACGATTAACGCGAATGAATAAAGCGATATTGCAGGTTGTGTTCTCGCCAGCCGCCGAGACGGGGGAGCGAAAAGGTAAGATACTGGCGTGGCAGACACACCCCAAGTGCGCACAAAAAGGCAATCAGGTGCCAAGCCAGGCGAATGTGCGGGGGAGGAAGAATCGCGACTAAATGTGGCGGTTGGGTATCGTCGTCAGGCAATGCCGCAGGCAAGGCAACACTGGCTCTCGCGGTAGAAACGAGCGCCGGTGTTTGCTGAAGGGCATGGACTTGGCTGCTGGATCGAAACGGTGAAACCTGCGCTTGCGCTGCCACATTGACCAGTACCGCAAACAGCATCATGCCCGCCATCAGCCACATGGTGAGCGGAGAGCGGTGCGTTGTTGATGATGAAGCGTGCGCGATCGGAGTCATGGCGGTGTTGTACGACGATTAAGTCGCGATCACAAGTGTGACTGTGTCAGCACTGTGTCAATTCTCACAAGAAACCGGCGCGGCAGAGTCGGGCACTAAATGACTCATCGCCGCTTGGTAGTTCACTTCTAGCGACTCGCGGCTATCTGCGGTCATGCCTAAATCGCGCAAAATACCGTCGGTGGTGTTGTAGAACCAACCATGTACTTTCACGTCTTGGCCGCGCTCCCACGCTGCACGCAAAATGGTGGAATTACCCAGATGATACACTTGCTCAGCCACATTGATTTCGCACAGGCGATTACCGCGCTCTTGTGGCGGCAGGCAGCCGAGATAATGTTTGTGTTTGAGATACAAATCGCGAATGTGAAGCAACCAGTTATTGATCAAACCAAGCTCTGGGTTATCAATGGCCGCGTGGACACCACCACACCCATAATGACCACAGACAATAATGTGCTTGATTTGCAGAACATCGACGGCGTACTGCACCACAGATAAACAATTGAGATCGGTGTGAATCACTTGATTGGCGACATTGCGGTGAACAAACAACTCACCCGAATCTAATCCTGTAAGGCGCTCGGCGGGTACGCGGCTATCAGCACAGCCAATCCAGAGGTATTCAGGATGTTGTTCTTGGGCCAAGTTGGCAAAAAACTGGGGGTTACTGTCGCGAATATCTTGCGACCATGCTTTGTTGTTAGCAAATAAAGCTTTGATTTTGGCCATGGGCAACGTGTCTTTTGGCAAACATATCAATTGCCACTATACCTCACTGCTACGCCGTGAAATATACTGAGATCAATATTCACATGTTTTTACATTTATGACGCCCGAGGGATCACGCTGTTAACTGCGTGGGCCACTGCTCGGATAGGTTAATGCGAGAAAATTCGTATACTGTTCGCTCCATCATGATCTTAACCGCAGTAGAGGTAGTGCGTGTTTGATAAAGGACGATTTGCACAACTGTCATTAAAGGGCGATCTGTTCGGCGGCGTGACGACTGCCATTATTTCATTGCCTTTGGCGTTAGCCTTTGGTGTCGCCTCAGGCGCCGGTGCAGAAGCTGGACTCTGGGGAGCCATCTTAGTTGGGCTTTTTGCATCGCTTTTTGGTGGCTCGTCGACCCTGATCTCAGAGCCGACAGGCCCCATGACGGTGATCATGACGGCGGTATTAACTGCCATGATGGCACGCTACCCGGAAGGCGGCTTGGCAATGGGCTTTACCGTGGTGATGATGGCCGGCGCATTCCAAGTACTGATTGGCAGTTTGCGCTTAGGCAAGTACGTGACTTTAATGCCCTACAGTGTCGTTTCTGGGTTTATGTCGGGTATTGGCGTGATATTGATTCTGCTCCAACTTGCGCCGCTATTAGGGCAAGCTGCGCCATCGGGCGGTGTCCTCGGTACCTTAAAAGCCTTGCCAGATTTACTGGTCAATGCCGACATCAAAGAAGTCTTTCTCGGCGCGCTCACGCTAGGAATTTTGTTTTACTTTCCCGCCAAATACCGTCGTTTCATTCCCGCGCAACTCGTAGCGCTTGTCAGTATTACCTTGGTGTCGGTGGTACTCTTTGATTCGGACAGCATTCGTCGAATTGGTGAGATCCCAACCGGCCTGCCGTCGCTCGTGATCCCCCATATCACCCCCGAGCATTTTACCGCCATGGTCATAGATGCACTGGTGCTCGGGACGCTCGGCTGTATTGATACCCTGTTAACCGCCGTGATTGCGGACTCGCTGACCAGACAAGAGCATGACTCGGATCGTGAGCTGCGCGGACAAGGCATTGCCAATATGATCGCAGGGCTATTTGGCGCCTTGCCCGGCGCGGGGGCTACCATGGGCACTGTGGTCAATGTCCAAGTGGGGGCGCGTTCGCCGCTGTCGGGCATTTTGCGGGCGCTTATTCTGGCTGCGGTGGTGTTGGTGGCCGGCGCGCTGACTGCGCCCATCCCGATGGCAGTGTTGGCGGGCATCGCCTTGTATGTCGGCTTTAATATTTTAGATTGGAGCTTTTTGCATCGCGCCCACAAAATTAGTTTGCAGCAGACGGGGATCATGTATGGCGTGATGGCACTGACTGTGTTCGTTGACTTAATCGTGGCGGTGGGATTAGGGGTCTTTATCGCTAACTTACTGGTAATAGAACGACTCAGTCGCGAGCAAGCGAAACAAGTGCGCGCAATCAGTGATGCCGAGGATGACGAAGTACCGCTTAATGATGAGGAGCGTGCCCTTTTAGATGCCAGTAATGGACAAGTACTGTTCTTCTATTTATCCGGCCCCATGATTTTCAGCGTCTCTAAAGCCATTGCGCGTCAGCATGCGCATATCAATGAGTTCCGTGTGATGATTTTGGACTTAAGTGATGTGCCTATGCTGGATATGACCGTTGGGCTCGCGCTCGAAAACGCGATTAAAGATGCACGAGAAGCGAATTGTACGGTGTTTTTACTGTGCCCGCATGACGAAACGCGTGAGCAATTGCAGCGCTTACACATAGGTGATTGGGTTCGCGATGCGCACATTTTCACCACACGTAAGCCGGCGCTCGAAGCGGCTAACCGGTTAGTTGAAGTAATGCCATAACCTCATAGCGCGACGTGGCCTTGACGGTGATGTCGCGCTTTTCGCGATTTTTTAGCGATGCTAAGTTTTTGACAAACCTTATTTTACAACGCTTTTATTTTAAATTTGCCACATTTCTACGCATTTCGAATCATTTGCTTGAAACTTGACCACGTGTTTTCCTACCTGATTTGATCTTACACACATTCCTATATACTGGCGCCCGCGCACCGGGTGAGTCCCGTGCCAGTGAGTAAAGCCGTCATGGCCGTGAAACTGCATACGACTTGAAAGGATCAAAGGTTTTGAAATTCGAACGATTCAAAAACTGGACCCTCAAAGGGGACCTGTTTGGGGGCGTCACCACGGCGGTTATCTCTTTGCCCCTCTCGCTGGCGTTCGGGGTAGCGTCAGGGGCGGGAGCGGAAGCCGGAATGTGGGGCGCCATTTTAGTGGGCTTGTTTGCTGCTTTATTTGGTGGCTCTTCAACGCTTATCTCTGAGCCAACTGGGCCGATGACGGTGATTATGACCGCGGTGCTCACTACCATGGTGTCGCGCTATCCCGAGGGCGGCATGGCAATGGGCTTTACCGTAGTAATGATGGCCGGCCTGTTCCAAGTGATATTGGGGACACTCAAACTGGGCAAATACGTGACCTTAATGCCCTACAGCGTGATTTCCGGTTTTATGTCGGGGATTGGCGTTATCCTGATTATTCTCCAACTGCCACCCTTACTGGGCCAAGCCACGCCTGATGGCGGGGTGTTAGGCACGCTTAAAAGTCTTCCCGATCTGATTGCTCACACTCAGCAAAGCGAATTACTGTTGGGGCTGGTGACACTGGGTATTTTGTTCTCCTTTCCACAGCGTTACCGGCGCTATATGCCGGTGCAGCTGGTTGCGCTCGTTGTGGTCACCTTACTGTCGATTGCATGGTTTGATTTGGCGGCGATTCGCCGGATTGGCGAGATCCCAACCGGGCTGCCAACCTTGGTGTTGCCTCAATTTAACAGTGAAATGCTCACCACCATGATGGTCGATGCCTTGGTACTCGGGATCTTAGGCTGTATTGATACCTTATTGTCAGCGGTGATTGCCGATTCACTCACTCGCGAGGAACATGACTCGGACAAAGAGTTACGCGGCCAAGGGTTAGCGAATATGGTTGCTGGGTTATTCGGCGCGTTACCAGGGGCTGGCGGTACCATGGGGACGGTCGTCAATGTGCAGGTGGGGGGACGCTCTCCGTTGTCGGCCATTATCCGTGCACTCTTGCTCGCGGCGGTCATCTTAGTCGCTGGCTTTCTGACCGAGCCCATTCCGATGGCGGTATTGGCGGGTATCGCTATTTATGTCGGTTTTAATATTCTCGACCGCACCTTCATTCAGCGTGCGCATAAAGTCAGTTTGCATCAAACCGTTATCATGTATGGTGTGATGGTGCTGACCGTACTGGTGGACTTGATTGTCGCAGTCGGCGTCGGGGTGTTTATCGCCAATATTATCGCGATTGAACACCTGAGCCGGGAGCAAGAAAAGCAAGTGAAAGCGATCAGTGATGCTGATGAGGACGATGTACCGCTTAACGATATGGAGCGTGCCTTATTAGACAGCGCGAACGGAAAAGTGTTGTTTTTCTACCTCTCAGGCCCAATGATATTCAGTGTCTCAAAAGCGATTGCACGTCAACATAGCAAAATTGAGGAATTTGATGTCATGATCCTCGACCTTAGCGACGTGCCCATGATTGATATGACTGTCGGTCTAGCGCTGGAAAATGCCATCAAAGATGCGTTAGACGTGAATTGCCAAGTCTTTTTGCTCTGTCCCCACCAAAAAACGCGGGACCAATTAGAGCGCTTGCATGTAAAAAATTGGCTCACTGACGACCACACCTTTGATAGCCGTTATGACGCATTACGCGCCGCGCACAAAGTGACCGAAGTTATGGCTTAAACGTAACGGGAGCTTATGAAAGCAATCGAAATTAAGGACCTAGTGAAAACGTACGGGTCCAATGTCAAGGCGCTTAAAGGGGTATCGCTCTCCGTGGAGGAGGGCGATTTTTATGCGCTATTGGGGCCTAATGGGGCGGGAAAATCGACCACCATTGGCATATTGAGCTCACTGGTCAACAAGACTCAAGGTCAGGTGAGCATTTTTGGCTACGACTTAGACACGCAAAAGGTGGAAGCCAAAAAGCAAATTGGCCTTGTGCCGCAAGAGTTTAACTTTAACCAGTTTGAAAAAGTGCAGCAGATTGTGGTGAATCAAGCTGGATACTACGGTGTGCCGCGTGCTCAGGCCAAAGAGCGTGCGAAAAAATACCTCTCTCAGCTCGACTTGTGGGATAAACGCCATGAGCCGGCACGGAACTTATCGGGTGGGATGAAGCGTCGTTTGATGATTGCCCGCGCGTTAATGCACGAGCCTCGCTTATTGATCTTGGACGAGCCGACAGCTGGGGTGGATATCGAGCTGCGTCGCTCGATGTGGGATTTTCTCAGTGAGATAAACCGCCAAGGGATCACCATTATTTTGACCACCCACTATCTCGAAGAAGCAGAGATGCTGTGTCGAAATATCGGTATCATCAATCGGGGTGAGCTGGTGGAAGACACGTCCATGAAAGCACTGCTTGCCAAGTTGGACGCGGAAACCTTCATTCTTGATTTGCAGCCTGGACATAAGCTCAGCACCTTAGAGGGCGTGAATTGGCAAAAAACCGACACTAACACCCTTGAAGTGGAGGTGAATAAATCAGTCGGGCTGACGCCGGTATTTGAACAATTGTCGCAACAAGGTGTGCAAGTGCTGTCGATGCGAAATAAGGCGAATCGTCTTGAGGAGTTGTTTGTCACCTTGATTCAGCAAAACGGGGAGGGCCACGCATGAATGCCTTGTATTGGGTCGCTTTTCGTACCCTGATCCACAAAGAAGTGGTCCGCTTTACGCGTATTTGGGTTCAGACCTTGGTGCCACCAGCGATTACCATGAGCCTCTATTTTATTATTTTCGGTAACCTGATTGGCTCTCGAATTGGTGAGATGGAAGGCTTCACTTACATGGAGTACATCGTGCCCGGGCTTATCATGATGTCGGTGATCACCAACTCTTACTCGAATGTGGCATCGTCCTTCTTTAGTGCCAAATTTCAACATAATATTGAGGAGTTGTTGGTCGCGCCTATTCCAAACTACGTGATCATTGCCGGCTACATTGGTGGTGGCATGTGTCGCGGCTTGGCTGTGGGTGCCTTGGTGACCATGACGTCGCTCTTTTTTGTCGACTTGCAAATCGCGCACCCTCTGATTGTTATTACGACCGTGGTGCTGACGTCGGCGGTGTTTGCGCTGGGGGGATTAATCAATGCGATCTTCGCCAAAACCTTCGACGATATAAGCTTGATCCCAACCTTTGTCCTCACGCCATTGACCTATTTAGGCGGGGTCTTTTACTCGCTATCACTGTTACCAGAGTTTTGGCAGGGCGTGTCCAAACTGAACCCAATTGTGTATATGGTTAACGCCTTCCGTTACGGCTTTTTGGGTGTCTCGGATGTGGGGATTACCACCTCGTTTGGCGTCTTACTGCTGTTTATTGCGGGGCTGTATGCCTTGGCATGGGGATTAATTTCTCGAGGCACCGGATTGCGCAGCTAAGCGAGGGTTAATCATGGCTAAGATGAAGCTATCTAATTGATCGTTAAAAAAGCCCCAGCTATCCAAACTGGGGCTTTTTGGTTTAGTTAAACAAGCCTTTCAGCCATCCGACTGGGTCTGGTTTATCACACCGTTTCGCTAACTCACCACTCGGATCCCACATAGGGAGTTTTTGGTTACCGTAACAGTCCAGTTGATAGCGACTCGCGTTATGCTGCACTGTGACTGTAGTGACTTGAGCAGGCCACGCGACGCTGAGGTTGCTCGCACCGCGGCGCGTGAGGTAATCGTCATAGACACGCAACGCCCCTGATGCACCGGTCAGTCCCGTTGATTGGTTGTCATCGCGGCCCAACCAAATAGTGGTGACTTCCTTATCATCCATGCCAACAAACCAGCTATCACGGTTATCGTCGGTTGTACCTGTTTTACCGGCGAGTGCAAACTGGCCATGATGTTGCTGCAAGTAGCGGCCCGTTCCTTGTTGAACGACTTGTTTCATCGCATATAAGGTTAACCAACCGGCTTGCTCTGGTACGACACGCTCTGCTTTGGGCCAGTTGCGATAAAGACTATGGCCTTCTTTGGTGGTCACAGCCCGCAGTGCGGTGAGAGGCGCGCGCTGACCAGCACTGCCGAGGGTTTGATACATCTGAGTAACGTCAAACGGACTCATGCTAAATGTACCAAGCAGCACGGATGGCACGCGTGGAATGGCATCAGTATTCGCACCCAGCTTGCCGAAGGTGTCAATCACTTCACCTAAGCCCAGTTGCATGCCGAGATTCACCGTGGGCACGTTATACGACTTGGCCAGTGCCGTGAGCAAAGACACACTGCCTCGGTATTGGCGGTCATAGTTCCGCGGTTGCCAACTGCTGCCTTGACTGCCCTCAAGACGAATGGGGTTGTCGTCAATGTCGCTGGTAAGCTGAAAACGGGTCGGATGGCTTAATGCCGCGAGATACACCGCCGGTTTGGCCAATGATCCGATCGGGCGTTTTGCGTTCAGGGCGCGGTTAAATCCGGCGAAACCGGGCTTTGCGCCGCCGACCATGGCGCGAACTTCGCCACTGCGACGGTCGGCAATCACTGCTGCGGCTTCTAATTGGTTACCGGCCCGTCCTTTTAATGTTTTGACCTTAGTGGTCACCGCTCGTTCGATGGCCTGTTGAGAAACAGGATCGAGGGTGGTGAATATGCGCAGGCCAGCACCAGCAGCGTACTTGTCGCCGACCTTTTGACGAATTTCTTCTTTGAGCTGATCAAAGTAAGCCGGTTGGGGGCTTGCCAGCGAAGGCGTGCTTTGAATATCTAGCGGGCGGCTGGCGGCCGCATCATAGTCTGCGCTGGTGAGTAGGTTTTGCTCCATCATTAACCGTAAAACGAGATCGCGACGAGTTTTCGCGCGCTCGGGATGACGGAACGGGTTGTAATAAGACGGCCCCTTGACCATGCCAACCAACAACGCAAGTTGGTCAACGCGCAGCTCGTTGATGGGACGTCCAAAGTAGAGTCTGGCCCCCAATGGAAATCCATGCACAGGTTCACCGCGGTTTTGACCGAGATACACTTCATTGAGGTAAGCCTCGAGGATTTTGTCTTTGCTGTACCGAAAATCGAGCAACAGTGCCATGTAGGCCTCTTGGACTTTTCGCCACAAGGTGCGGTCACGGGTTAGGAACAGGTTTTTGGCGAGCTGTTGGGTGAGGGTTGAGCCACCTTGTACAGTGCGACCTGCACGAATATTGGCCACCAAGGCTCGCAATATCCCCGTTGGAGAGACCCCCTCGTGGTGGTAAAAGTCGCGGTCTTCGGTTGTGATCAGGGCTTCTACCAGAAATTCAGGAAAGCGCTCTCGGGGTAAAAATAAACGCTGTTCGTGGATCCCAGACTCCATCATCCCCAATAACTTGGGTTCGATACGCAACAGTCCTAGCGGTTGGTTGCTGCTTACCTCGGTGATTTTGGTCACTTGGTTGCCGTTAAAGCTTAGCATGGCGTGCCGAGCGGTGGCCGGACCGTCTTCAAAGTCGAACGGACGTCGGATGATTTCTAACCGTGTCTGCGACGCTGAGTATTCACCGGGGCGCTTGGGGGTACGCACTTTTTGGTAGTTGAGTGCATCTAGCTGCTGGCGCAACTGAACCAAGGAAAAATCGCTCCCCGGTGACAGGCTAATCACACGGCCATAGACAACCCCCGGGAGCTGCCAAATTTGACCATTAAACTTGTCTTGGATTTTGCCATCTAAGTAAATACCGAGGATAACGATAGCCGCTATACCGACCAAACTGCATTTAAAGCCGAAGGCAAGCAAGCGCTTGGTCCAGCTTGGCTTGGCGGTCGCTTTTTTAGTGCGACGGGTCGGCGCGGTGCGTTTCTTAGTGCTAGTGCGTGTTTTTTTATTAGCCATACAATCGGTTAACTCTGGTTAAAATGGCGTTTCGTTTTGCGTGTGGGCACATGATTGGCTGGGTCATCCGGCCAAAGGTGTTTAGGGTAGCGTCCCTTCATTTCTTTTTGCACCTCTTTATAGGCCCCTTGCCAAAAGCCCGCTAAGTCTTGGGTTATTTGTAACGGTCGTCCGGCAGGGGACAACAGCTCAAGCTGGACCGCTACCTTACCATTGGCAAGCGTCGGTGTTTGCGCTTGTCCGTACATCTCTTGCATCTTCACCGCCAAAACCGGTGCCTTGTTAGACTCGTAGCGTAATCGATAGCGAGAGCCTGTCGGCACCGTTAGGTGAGTGGGTAGGGCGGCGTTAAGCTGTTGCGTCGTCTCATACCCAAACCAAGCTTCGAGTACTGGTTTTAGATCTAACTGTTTAATTGCTTGCCAACGCGACAGGCCGTGCATAAACGGCGCAAGCCATGTATCAAGGGTGTTAAGCAAGTCCGCATCGCTTAAAGGCGGTAGCGCAATGTCGAGCCCCCACGCCTGTGCGCAGCGCGCCCGTGTGAGTAAGGACTGACTTTCTGGCTGCCAATTCAATGCCTGAAGGCCTTTTTGATGAACCGCATCAAGCAACCCTTGCACTTGCTGCTCCGCGGTGAGCGTATCAAGCGGTTGACGACTAAGCACCAGCTCTCCCAAACACTGCTGTTTTTCTGCGCGTAGCGTGCCACGCTGTTCATCCCACGCGATCACTTCTCGGTGTGTAAACAGATCGGGACGAGCCTCATTCAAGGACGTTAGGGATAACGCAATGGCGCAGTAGGCCCGGCTATCGCTGCGCTCGCTGGCCATCACATCACAGATCACCAGCGTGTCCGTATGGCTCAGGGGATCCTGCCTGTCGAGTGTGACGCCGTGACCATTTGCCATCACAAAGCGCCCCGATTGCCCACGTGATTGCGCAATGCGATCGGGCCAAACGAAAGCGGCCAATAACGGCAATGCCTGCTCATCGAGTGTGCGGGTCAAACGGATACCAAGTGCGTGAGCCAGCGACTTGGCCCGTGACTGGTGCTCTCGCGATGACATCGCGGCGCGCACCTGATCGATAAGCGATAATGTTCCGTTTCCTCTGACCGGTTTATCCACCCAAGCGGCTAACCAGCAAGCGGTCGATTGCACCGATGTGGCGGCCGTTTCCACGCGTGCGAGCATCGCTGCAGCGCGAGGTTGGGCGGCCAATTGGCTAGCCCGTTGCCCGAGCGCGGTGAATGTCTGTCGTGTATCCGTCAGGCCTAATTGTGTCAGCCTTTGGCAGGCAGCTTGCCAATGTTTCGCGGGGGGCGCGTCAAGCCAGTGTAAATCTTGGACGTCACAGCCCCATTGGATCACATTTAGGGCCAAGTCGGTTAAGTCTTCGCGCAGAATCGGTGCATCAGGGGCCGCAGGCAGACGCTGGAATTGCTCTTCACTATAAAGGCGTAAGCAATGTCCCTCGCTGAGTCGTCCGGCCCGTCCTGCGCGCTGTACTGCAGAGCTGCGCGCAATATGCCGAGTGACGAGCTTATCGATACCCGTCTGCGCGTGGTGGGTCACCAAACGTTCAAGACCCGTATCAATGACCAGCTGAACCCCATCAATCGTCAAACTGGTTTCTGCAATATTGGTGGTCAGTACCAATTTTCTCCTTCCCTTGGGTGCAGGTGCGATAGCCGCTTGCTGCGCTGAAAAGTCGAGGCTACCGTGAAGCAGGTGTAAATCCATGTCGTCGGGAAGCGTGTTTTGTAGCGCTTGATGGACGCGGCGTATTGCCTGCATCCCGGGTAAAAACATCAGTGCCGAGCCTGAGTGTTGTCGGATAAATTCGAGACTAGCGCGTGCCACCGCACTTTCCCACTGGTCACGGCGAGCGATTGGCTGATAGTGATAGTGAATTGGAAAGCTGCGCCCTTCGGTAGCGAGTACCAATGCGTCAGGCAGACATTGACATAAGGCGTGATTGTCTAAGGTCGCTGACATCACAATTAAACGTAAGTCTTCGCGCAGGCCCGCTTGGCTGTCGAGGCTTAGGGCCAGCGCTAGATCGGCGTGTAAACTGCGCTCGTGAAACTCATCGAACAGGATCAGGCTTACGTCTTCCAGCATGGGGTCTTGTTGCAGTAAGCGCGTCAGGACACCTTCGGTAACTACTTCTAAGCGGGTGTTGGCACTGACTTGTGTGTGGCCACGCATTCTCAGTCCCACGGTCTGTCCAACTGGTTCATTTAACTGTTGCGCTAAAAAAGCAGCGATGTTTCGCGCAGCTAAACGTCTTGGTTCAAGGAGTAGGATTTTGCCGGTTAACGCGGTGCGTTCGAGCAGGGCGAGTGGCAGGCGCGTTGACTTACCGGCGCCCGGTGGTGCCGATAGAATGATTTGTGGGTACTGGCGCAAGCCGTCAATTAACGGCGGAATCACGGCATCAATCGGAAGCTGAGACAAGCGTTTGCCCTTTGTGTCAGAATCAAAGCAGTTATTTTAACGAACCAGACGGAAAAGGAGACCCCATGCGAGTATTTTTCGCGCTGGGCTTGAATGAGAGCGTGAATCTTGCTGCCAGAAAGGCGCTGGCTGACTATAAAAATCAGCTATCGGGGGAAGGGCGCGCCGTGCCTGACGCCAACTTGCACCTCACGCTAGCGTTTTTAGGGGACGTGCCGGAGGCGGTGTTACCCGCGTTGTGTGAAGAGGCCAACGCTATTTGTCTCTCCTCATTTTCCCTGACATTATCACAATTAGCCGTCTGGTCAGGGCCAAACATCGCTTGTGCGACCGTCGCGACGCCGCCCGCTATGCTGTGCGAACTGGCCCATCGCTTAAGCCAGTTAGCAGCTTGGCCAGCACAGCGTGATAGTCATGCGTTTACTCCTCACATCACATTACGCCGAGGGGTTAAAACCGTTCAAGGTTTGGACGGACCGCCGCTACCGTCGCTAACATTTACTTGCCAACGCTTTGGTCTCTACGCTTCGCCTTCTCATCAAGCCACACATGGCCCGCGTGATAGTGAGGGGATAGCCTTATACCAATGCTTACATGCGTTTGATCTTACTAGCAGGAATTGAGCATGCAGTTTTCGCCACCACTCCAGTCGGCCACCTTAGTGCGCCGTTATAAACGCTTTTTAACCGATGTCACGCTGGTCAATGGCGATACCTTGACGATGCATTGTGCCAATACAGGCGCTATGACGGGTTGTGCAACTCCCGGTGATACCGTGTGGTATTCCACGTCGGACAATGCAAAGCGTAAATATCCGCATAGCTGGGAGCTCAATTACACTCAGCAAGGTCACTGGATCTGTGTCAATACGGCCCGCGCCAACACCTTAGTGGTCGAGGCGATTGAGGCGGGGCGTATTCCTGAACTAGCCGGCTATGCACAATTACAGACAGAAGTACGCTATGGCAGCGAAAACAGTCGCATAGACCTTCTATTACGTGACGATGACAAAACGGACTGCTATATAGAAGTAAAGAGTGTCACCTTATTAGAGGAGGATGGCTGGGGAGCCTTTCCAGATGCGGTGTCAACCCGAGGGCAAAAGCATCTGCGTGAACTGATTTCAATGGTCGAACAAGGCCATCGTGCCGTATTACTGTTTGCTGTTTTGCATTCAGGGATTGAAAAAGTCACCGGTGCCCCCCATATCGACGCGGACTATAATCAGTTATTAAATGACGCGGTGGCGGCGGGTGTGGAAGTAATTTGTTACCAAGCTGAGTTGTCGCCAAGTGAGCTAATACTGGTTAATTCCGTACCTTTTGTTGCGAATACAGCAAAAGTGTAGACATGTTCACACTGGGCGTAGCAGGGCGTAAATCAAAGATTGCCACCCTATAGGCTTTCTGATATAGATAGCGCCCTCATTTGACTGACACGGGTCATGTCAAGGTGTTTTTAGGAGAAGCTGAATGCCAGAAAGCAAAGAAAAGAAATCGCTGGGCATCCTGGCCATTGCCGGATTAGAGCCATACCAGGAGAAGCCTGGTGAGGAATATATGGGCGAGCCACAGCTCGAGCATTTCCGTAAAATCCTCAACGCGTGGCGTAATCAGCTCAGGGAAGAAGTCGATCGTACGGTTAACCATATGAAAGACGAAGCGGCAAACTTTCCCGATCCTGTTGACCGAGCGGCGCAGGAAGAGGAGTTCAGTTTGGAGCTGCGTAACCGCGATCGTGAGCGCAAGTTGATCAAAAAAATCGACAAAACCCTACAACGCATTGAAGACGATGACTTCGGTTTTTGTGACTCGTGCGGTGTGGAAATCGGTATTCGTCGCCTTGAAGCGCGTCCGACCGCCGAGCTATGTATCGACTGCAAAACGCTTGCTGAGCTTAAAGAAAAGCAAATGGCGGGCTAATTGCCCCGACAGCCAATGCAGTGAATTGGCAGTATACCCAATTGGATAAAAGGGAGCTTCGGCTCCCTTTTTGTGTCTTGGTATGCTTGTGTTCAGGCTATATCCCCGTACAATTTGCGCTATTCCTTGTTGCCACTAGGCTTATGCCCTTGATTGCCCGCTTATCATGACCTCGCACACGCACTATATTGGCCGCTTTGCGCCTTCACCGTCCGGCCCTTTGCATTTTGGTTCCTTGGTCGCTGCGCTAGGCTCCTACTTAGATGCACGCGCTCACGATGGACAATGGCTGGTGAGAATCGAAGATATTGATCCGCCGCGAGAGGTTGCAGGGGCGGCGAGTGATATTTTGCAAACACTCGAAGCCTATGGGCTGCATTGGGACGGTGCGGTGCGGTATCAAAGTGATCACTTGCTTGATTATCAAGCGCAGATTGATGCGTGGTTAGCCTCGGGCGAGGCGTACTATTGCACGTGCACACGTAAACAAATTAAAGCGGCAGGTGGCATCTATTTAGGGACATGCCGAGAGAAGCATCACGGGCCAGAGCAAGCGGCGGTACGTTTAAAAAGCCCGGCAGCAATCCTCGCCTTTGAGGACCGGCTTCACGGTACGCTAGACATGGATGCAGCACTTGCCCGTGAAGACTTTACTATCAAACGGCGTGATGGTCTGTATGCCTATAATCTCGCGGTGGTCTTGGATGACATTGACCAAGGCATTACGGATGTGGTGCGCGGCGCGGATTTAATTATGCCCACAGGGCGTCACATTGCCTTATATCAAAAGCTGGGTAAGGTGGCGCCACGCTATCTACACTTGCCCTTGGCAGTCAATGCCGATGGGAACAAATTATCTAAGCAGAATCATGCTCCCGCGATTAATCGCGCCGACCCAATGCCAGCGTTGCTAGCCGCATTAGCGTTTTTGGGAATGCCATTTTCTCCGGATTGGCGCTCGGCGAAACCGGGAGAATTATTGGCAGAAGCAGTAAAAAGATGGTCAATAGCCACCCTGCCACGGGAAACAGAGGTAAAGACAGCATTCTAAAATTTCCCACCCTGATATATTATATGCCGCTGTTTCATGGCCCGAACTGTAAATGACGAGGTGAGCTATCTTTAATCGAGTGACCAGCTTTTGCCGTAAGGTTCTGAATCGTGATAATAAATCACGAGCAATAGAGGATCTTAAGTTGGAAGTTATCCCCCGCAAAGCACATGGCATTTCGCGAAAAGGTATCAGCGAAAATGCGCTGAAAGTGCTCTATCGCCTGCATAAAGCGGGCTATGAGGCGTACCTCGTCGGTGGCGGTGTGCGTGATTTACTCTTGGGGCGTGACCCCAAAGACTTTGATATCGCCACCAATGCCACGCCAGATGAAGTGCGTAAGTTATTCCGAAACTGCCGCCTTGTCGGACGGCGATTTCGTCTTGCCCATATTCTGTTCGGCCGTGATGTGATTGAAGTGGCGACCTTCCGAGGTCATCACACTGATCCGAAGAAAAGTAAGCACACGGCGCGTTCAGAAGACGGCATGCTGCTAAGAGACAATGTCTATGGCAGCATTGATGAAGATGCACAACGTCGCGATTTCACCGTTAACGCGTTGTATTACAACATCGCTGATTTTTCGATTCGAGATTACGCCGGTGGTGTGGACGACCTGAACAACCGCATTATTCGTTTGATTGGTGATCCTGAAACGCGCTATCGCGAAGATCCGGTGCGGATGTTGCGTGCGGTACGTTTTGCCGTCAAACTCGACATGACCATCAATCCGGCCACGGCCGCACCGATTGAAACCTTGGCCCCGTTGCTACAAGAAATCCCGTCGGCGCGCATGTTTGAAGAAAGTCTGAAACTGCTGCAAGCAGGTCAAGGCTTGGCAACCTATAAAATGTTGCGAGAGTATCATCTCTTCGAACAGCTTTTCCCTGCGGTTGCGGCGCACTTTACCGAAGAGCACACCAGTCAAACCGAACAAATGCTTGAGCAGGTCTTAAGCTCCACGGATAAACGGATCGCCAACAGTCAACGGATTAATCCGGCCTTTTTGTTTGCGGCCATGCTTTGGTATCCCGTGGTAACACGTGCTGAGGAGATGACGTTCGAAAGTGGCTTGAGTTATTACGATGCCTTTATGGTGGCCGCTAACGACATCCTGGACGAGCAAGTGAAAACGGTGGCAATTCCACGCCGTTTCACGGCAATGGTACGAGAAATCTGGCAACTGCAAATGCGCATGACGCGTCGCACAGGGGCTCGCGCCTTCAAATTGCTCGACGAATCCAAATTCCGTGCGGCGTTTGATTTGTTAGAAATGCGTGGTGCGGTTGAAGGTGGAGATACCGAGGTGCTAGGTGCATGGTGGCGTGATTTCCAACGTGCCGACCAAGGTGGCCGACAGAAAATGGTCCGCGCCATTAATAAAGTGAGTAATACACGTAAACCTCGCCGTCGTAAGCAAGCGCCACGACGACGTAAACCACAATCGAATTCATCTTCATGAATCGTGTGTATATCGCCATTGGTAGTAACTTGGGGAACCCGATAGAAAAGGCGAACCAAGCGATTGCTGCCTTAAAGCAATTGCCGCAAAGTCAGTTTGTTGCGGTATCTCCGCTTTACACGAGTAAACCTATGGGGCCAGCTGATCAGCCGGATTATATTAACGCAGTGATTGCGCTGGACACCCACCTTGACCCTTTGACACTATTGGATGCAACGCAAGCGATTGAGCTTGATTATGGCAGGGAACGCAAAGCAGAACGCTGGGGGCCAAGAACCTTGGACCTCGACATTTTGCTCTATGGCAATCGCGTCATCGATCATCCGCGACTGACGGTGCCACACTACGGCATGAAAGTGCGCGAGTTCGTGCTTTATCCACTTGCCGACATTGCCCCCGACTTGTGCTTGCCCGACGGCAGCACCCTCGCCGCGAGCCTGACGCGCGTCGATCGTAATGGTTTAACCCGTATTAGCGATCACGCTTAATCGGTGGGCCCCAGTTTCAGGCTTTGGGAGACATAATGAAAAAAATCACAATCACTGATCTGATGACATGGAAGCAGCAGGGCCAAAAGTTTGCATCACTGACGGCTTATGATGCGAGTTTTGCCCAATTGTTCGAGCAACAGGAAGTGCCTGTTTTACTTGTGGGCGATTCGCTTGGAATGGTTCTGCAAGGAAAGAGCGATACCTTATCGGTGTCGGTTGAAGAATTGGCTTATCACACCCGTTGCGTGCGTGCGGGTAGCCCAAATAGCTTGCTGATGGCAGATATGCCATTTATGAGCTGTGCCACACCGGAGCAAGCCTGTGCCAATGCTGCTGAGCTGATCAAAGCTGGCGCCAATATGGTAAAGATTGAAGGCGGATCATGGCTGGTGGACGCAGTAAAAATGCTGACCGAGCGTGCCGTACCTGTTTGTGCGCACTTGGGTCTCACCCCGCAATCGGTCAATATTTTCGGTGGCTTTAAAGTACAAGGCCGTGAGGAAGATAAAGCCGAGCAGATGGTGGCTGATGCGGTCGCGCTAGAAAAAGCCGGCGCGCAGATCATCTTGCTGGAATGCGTTCCCGCCTCACTGGCTAAGCGTATTACTGACACTGTGTCGGTACCCGTGATTGGAATCGGTGCGGGCGGTGACACCGATGGTCAAATTTTGGTCATGCATGATATGCTCGGTGTCTCTGCCAATTACATGCCTAAATTCTCAAAAAATTATTTGGCTGAAACTGGCGACGCGCGTGAAGCGGTGGCCAAGTACGTCAAAGAAGTAGCAAGCGGTGAGTTTCCGGGTCCCGCACATACGTTTAAATAGAGAGGCCGAGTATGCAGGTGATTTCTGAGGTTGCGCCGCTGCGCGATCAGATTAGCCAATGGCGAAAAGCCGATAAACGCATTGCGTTTGTACCCACAATGGGCAATTTACACCAAGGGCATTTAACGCTGGTGCGTAAGGCGCGTGAGCTTGGTGAAGTGGTGGCGGTGAGCATCTTTGTGAACCCGATGCAGTTTGACCGTGCAGACGATCTGGCCAATTATCCACGCACTTTGGAAGACGATTTAGCCCAATTGCGTGAAGAGGGCGTCGATCTCGTCTTCACCCCGAGTGCTGAGGTGCTTTATCCTCAAGGGCTTGAGACACACACCACTGTGGACGTCCCAGGGCTCTCCACTATGCTGGAAGGCGCATCGCGCCCCGGACATTTTCGTGGGGTGGCGACCGTCGTCACTAAGCTCTTTAACTTAGTACAGCCCAGTGTGGCGTGCTTTGGCGAGAAAGACTTCCAGCAACTTGCTGTGATCCGCAAAATGGTCACAGATATGGCGATGCCGATTGAGATTGTCGGTGTGCCAACCGTGCGTGAGAGTGATGGCTTGGCGATGAGCTCTCGCAACAACAACCTGACTGTCGACGAGCGTCAACGCGCGCCCGTACTCGCGAAAACGATGCGTTGGATGAGCGCACAGATGCGTAATGGCCGTCGTGATCTGGACGATCTGATTGAAGATGCGCACGATCAACTCCGTGCCGCTGGCTTGCAACCGGATGAGTTTTATATCCGTGATGCGTCAACCCTTGGCCAAGTCACTGAAGAGAGTCGTCAAGCTGTTATCTTAGTGGCGGCTTACTTGGGACAGACTCGCTTAATTGACAATCTGGTGGTTGAGTTACAGCGTGCCGCGGACAAGGCTGAAAAAGCCGAGTCAGCCAGTCACTAGCCATCACCATCCATAAAGTAGGAAATCCGTGTTCTTGGTTTCAAATAATCTTTAATTTCCTGCGGTAATTTAGAGATAGGCACGGCGGTGTCTATCTCTAGATCGCTCTCTCGCATATCAATAATGGTCGCTTGATCCGCGGGAATTTCTGGGTCGTAAAGCATGACGTTGGGTTTCAGCAGAGCACTACTATTGACCGATACGATCATTCCCGTCTCACCACTTGAAAGCCTCACCACGGTGCCGGGTGGATACACGCCCATCATTTTGACAAACAGTGCCAGCAACCGCGGGTTAAATTTCTCTTTGTTGTCTTTAAAAAGATGAGATAGGGCGGCAAATGGCATGCGTGCCGGCGCACCAAATTGAGGGCGGCATAACCGATCGTAAAAGTTCATCATGCTGACGATTTGCGCCATCTCGTCGATATTATCCCCTTGAAGGCCGTCAGGAAAACCACTGCCATCGGCGTACTCATGGTGCTGGGCAAGGATCTTCTCCACGCTCGGCGTACACTCATCCATCTCGGTAATCAGCTCCGAGCCGTAAGCGACATGCAAGCGATAGTAATTCATCTCAGGTTCAGTCAGGCGCTCTTTTTTACGAATAATCGCCGACGGGACTTTTTTGGTCCCAATATCATGAAGAACGGCGCCGGTTAAAAGAGCGCGGATTTTATCATTGTCGTAACCATGGCTTCTGGCCAGCATCAGGGCCAATACCGCCACATTCAACGAATGCGCATACATATCTTCCGCAAGCGAAGGGTCGTCCATTAAATGCAAGGTGACATTCGCTTCGCTACCGACAACCATGAGGCTATCCACCAGCATGCGCACATCCTCATTGGCGGCTTGGGGGCGCTGTGACACCTTCATATTGATAGCGCGAAGCTGTGCCATAGAACGTTGATAGTGTTGCTGTACTTTCTGAATACGGGCGCGAAAACGGCGCTGCTCTTCTATCCGTTTCTGCTTTTCTTGCTCCATGGCTTCTTTTTCACGGTGCACGGCGTTGGGATCCACCTCGTCAGGATTTTCCGTTTTCTCGGCAAGTGCAGGGAGAGGCGTCGAAATGCTTTTATCTGGGTAGTAATACACGAAACTAATCTGGAGCGAGCGAATCACCTTGGCTTGTGCATCGCTCTCAATTTGAAAACGATTCAGCATAAAAGGGTGATCACGCACGGAAAACGCATGAACATCCGCGTCACGAAAGGCTTCCCAGCACGGTCGCCAGGTACTCTTGGTCCATCGCGCACATCATTCGCTTGCGTTGAATACCGGCTTTGAAACTCTTCTCTTGCTTTAATAAATTCAGAACCATTTGCCTTATTCGTGCAAAAACTTCCGCTCGGTCATCGACTCTTATTCGGCAAGCATCTTCTTTTAATCCAACATCAAGTTGCCAGTGCATTGATTCAATTAACCAGTGTGAGCGCGTGGCATCATGAAGCTCTTTCGCTGTCAGTGCTTTTGAGCTTATATAATAGCGCACTGAAATATCTGACTCTTCGGCGTGCTTTCCCTCTTGTCGAACACTCACCATGATGCCCATCGTTTTTAATTCAGGCCAATCGTAAGCCAAATCACCTAATACACTTAAATCCGTATTAATCAGTGCACATCGTGTTTCTAAACGTCCATGCGATTTCTCTTGTGATGCGTAGCTATCACCATCAAAGTTTTGAAGCATTGAAGGACGGTAATAATTATCAAACGCTTTGTCTAACTTGCCTTGGTTTCCTTTAACAGCAAGCAAATAGTCGGCATTTTTATTAATGATTTTTTGTGCGATTTTTCGCTGACAACCCATGGCATCTATAGTAATTAAACACCCAGAAATGTCGAGCAATTCCAGCAGCTTAGGTATTTCAGTGATCTCATTGGTTTTACTATTTACTTTTGACTGTCCGAGGCATACACCATTTGCGGTTGCGAACGCATTAACCATATGAATCGCAGCTTGGTCTGTTGCTCGGTTATATGAACCCCTCAGTGTTTTTCCATCAATGGCAACCACTTCACCATCCGTTAATTCATGACACGATTTCATCCATTCTATGAAGGCTTTTTGTAATGCTTTTGTACTGATGGTTCCCATCACTCTTGCAATCGTATCTGCCGAGGGTGATGTTTTACCTGAGAAGCCAAAGCGTAATAAAAAATCACGCTGCTTACGTCCATAATCACTCATACCTTTCCAGGTATCATGACCAGACAACACCGCACAAATCGTTATCAAAATAATATCTGATAACGTATGTTCAACTTTACCTTCTTGACGAATGTCTCTAATGGAAACGAAATGCATAAATGGACTTTTATCTTCTGTCATTTTTAATCTCCTAAACGTTAGGAGACCATTAAATCGCACTGAAAATGATCAACAAATTGATCCTTTATTTTCACTCATTTTAATTAATAAACATGGTTCAACGCACGATTTTCATCCTTAATTGACAATTAAGTCATTAAATCGCTAGCCCAGGCATGCCGCGGATCTTCATGCGTTTTCCCTGGGTGATCACGCCACTTCAGTGGGAGTTTTATATATAAACCGGCTTGTAGCCGTTCGGTCGAAAGCTTAATGCTACCTGCTGCCATGCTCACTCTGGGAGATTTGCGCCTGTTTGGTCCGTGAATGAATGTGGTGTTACGCCATACTACCAGTACAGTATGTGGTTTAATGCGGGGTGCCACACAGACTATTGATATCTCTGATATCCCCACTCAATCATGTTGCCACTGATGTATTACAAAGATAGCCGACTTTAATTGATTCGGCGGGCGTTTTTCCCTAGCTAGATAGGAAAACCAACATGAAGCGTGATGGACAGATGATAAACGTGAGTGTGGAGATAACGAGATAAAAAACAGATAAAAAAATCCCCACTCGTGAGAGCAGGGATTCTCATAAACATGGTGCCCGGAGGCGGAATCGATTGCGGCCTGCAAGGCCACCGACACGGTGTCGGCATAAAAAAAAACCACTCGTGAGAGCAAGGATTCTCATAAACATGGTGCCCGGAGGCGGAATCTATCGCGGCCTGCAAGGCCACCGACACGGTGTCGGCATAAAAAAATCCCCACTCGTGAGAGCAGGGATTTTCATAAACATGGTGCCCGGAGGCGGAATCGAACCACCGACACGGGGATTTTCAATCCCCTGCTCTACCGACTGAGCTATCCGGGCTAAGGAGCGCTATTAAATAGTATTAACTGCATAATGTCAAAGTAAATTTCAGCTTAAACGCCTAACAAACAATATTCATTACTGATTACACCCTGTTTTGTACGAAGTGTGAGCATTCTCGCTAATTTTAAATCCGGCATGCATTTCTTTATACGCCTTTCTTTCGTCGACCCATCCAGTGTTTAAGTGACTGTATTTTTTGTCTTTGCTGTCCAGCTTTCTTGTTTTGAATGAACATCTTCCTGAACATCCTCTTTTTTTGCTGTGGCTAAAAAATCATCACTTGGTAGATAGTTGCTACACTTATAAAGCGAAACAAAAAACATATGTTTCTAAACAAACAGTTAGAGCGGCTTCGTGATGGAAATTACCCTTGGAGAGTCATTAGATATCACCCAAATTCAATCAATTAAAGAAGAAATCGCAAACAAAATCGGCGACGAAAAGCAGTGCATTCTAGACGCGGGAAGCGTTAATCGTATCGATGGTGCAGGCCTTCAGCTGTTGCTTTGCTTGGTTCGGACCCAAGAGGAACTGCAATGGCAAAACGTGTCTGAAAATCTTTATGGCGCGGCGCAAACCGCAGGTATGGTCGAGCTACTAAAGCTCAATCGTTAAACATGGAGTTGGGGTAAGAGGATGGCAAATATACTTGCAGCAGATGATTCAGTATCCATTCGGCAAATGGTGAGTCATACCTTGAAAGAAGCCGGTTACCAAGTTGAAACGGCAAACGATGGCGCAGACGCATTGCGCAAAGCGAAGACTAAAAAATTCGACCTCATTATTTCAGACGTCAATATGCCAGTGATGGATGGGTTGGAATTTGTGCGACAAGTACGCGGCGTGCCGCAGTACAAATTTACTCCCATCTTGATGTTGACCACCGAAACCTCAGCAGAGAAAAAGTCGGCCGGTAAAGCTGCCGGAGCGACGGGCTGGATCGTTAAGCCGTTTAATCCAGACACCTTACTGAAAACACTACAGCGCGTGTTGTAAGGCGCATCGACGGAGGGTTCTATGGCCATGGACATGGACCAGCTACGGCGCATTTTTTATGAAGAATGCCGCGAGAATCTGGAAGTGCTGGAGCGAGAGTTATTGGCTCTTGACCCTGAAGCCACTGACCTAGAATCAATTAACACCATATTCCGCGCTGCTCACTCGATTAAAGGGGGGGCCGCGACATTTAATCTCGATGATATCAGTCATTTCACCCATGACATGGAAACGCTGCTTGATGAAGCGCGTGAAGGGAAGCGGCAGCTAGATAGTCACACTATTGATGTGCTGCTGCGTGGTGGGGACTGCATTTTGTCTATGTTGGAGTCGTATGAAAACGACACTGACTATGACAGCTCTGAACGTGATGCGGTGACCGAAGCGTTAAACGCCATCATGGGAAATGAGGCCGCAGCGCCCTCCGAAGCGCAAGCACCTGACGTCGCTGATGTCCCGGCTGTCTCGGTAGCGGGCGAATGGCTGGTTGGTTTTGAGCCTCACCCAGATATGTTGTTTTCTGGTAATGATCCGGTACGTATTCTTCGAGAGCTTGAAGCACTCCCCGGTGGAGCGGATATTGTGTGTGATCCCTCTGCTCTGCCAGATTTTACCGAACTCGATCCCGAGCAATTGTTCTTAAAATGGCAAGTGCGCGTTGATGGGCATGTTCCCCGTGAAGATATCGAAGCGATTTTTGATTGGGTCGAAGATGAGTGTGAGCTGAGTATTACGCGCAATGAGGAAGCATCGGCAGGATCTTCTTCTACGGCGACTGCTTCAGCTTCAGAGAATATAGCGGCTTCTGATAGTGCGCCTGTGGCATCAGCGCAACCTGCTGAGGAACAAACATCGGACAAGGCTCAGACAGCCAGCAAATCCAGTAGCAAAAAAACGGCGCCCAAACCTGCAGCGAAAAGTGATGCTAGCGTTTCCTCCATTCGTGTTGAGATCGACAAAGTCGATAACTTGATCAATTTGGTCGGCGAATTAGTGATCACACAATCTATGCTGGCTGAACTCAGTAGTAACTTTTCTCCAGAAAAACTTGAGCAACTCCAGTCAGGTCTCGAGCAGTTGATGCAAAACACCAAAGAGCTACAAGAGAGTGTGCTTGATATCCGCATGTTGCCGATTAGTTTTGCCTTTAACCGTTTCCCTCGTTTGATTCGCGACCTGTCATCACAGTTAGGTAAACGTGTAGAGCTGATGATTGAAGGGGAAAGCACTGAACTGGATAAAACGGTTTTAGAGCGTATCTCCGACCCGCTGGTGCACTTGGTGAGAAATGCGGTCGACCATGGCTTAGAGTCCCCCGAAGAGCGAAAAGGAAAAGGTAAACCCGAAATCGGGTTAGTGCATTTGAATGCCTATCATCAAGGCGGTTCTATTGTGATTGAAGTCAGCGATGATGGTGCCGGACTGAATAAAGAAAAAATTTGGCAAAAAGCGCTGGATAAGGGCCTCATCTCAGATGACTTACCGATTGATGAGTTGACGGACACGCAAGTGTTCAATCTTGTGTTTGCTCCGGGCTTTTCAACCGCTGAACAGGTATCAGACGTATCAGGGCGCGGTGTGGGGATGGACGTCGTGCGCCGTAATATCGAGCAGTTAGGCGGTAATATCGATGTGCACTCAGCACCCGAAAAAGGCAGCACATTCAAAATCAGTTTGCCATTAACGCTGGCGATTTTGGACGGACAACTCGTTAAGGTGGCGGGCCAAGTTTATGTGGTGCCACTTATTTCTATTATTGAATCCATTCAAATTGATAGCCAACAAATTAAAACCGCGTCTGGCGTACAGCTTTATCGCCTACGCGATGAAAATATCCCAATTTTGCGCTTAAAAGAAGAGTTTGGGTTAGGGCACTGTGGCGAGGATCTCGATAAGCAATTGCTTTGCTTGGTTGAAGCGGGCGATAAGAAAGTCGGGCTGTTGCTTGATGAATTACTGGGTCAGCAGCAAGTCGTTATCAAAAGCTTAGAGTCTAATTATACCCGCGTGGCAGGTATTTCCGGTGCCACTATTTTGGGTGACGGCTCGGTATCACTCATCCTCGATATCCAAGGGCTCATTACGCAATTCTTGTCGCGCGTCAGTGACGCTAGCGGTCATATCGCCGCGGCATAAGGAGAGGCCATGCAGAATCTGATGCAGTCTGAAGACGTGGTGGACATTGACGATCGCGTCGATCGTTTACAAGGCAGCGATTACCTGAGCTTCGATTTAGCGGGTGAGCTTTATGGCGTGGATATCCAAACCGTCGAAGAGATCCGAGTTTGGGAGCCACCAACACTACTGCCGCGCTCACCGGCGTTCATACTCGGCGTCATTAACCTGCGCGGCATGATTGTGCCTGTCATGGATCTACGTGTGCGGTTTAACACCAAAAAAGCGGACTACCACCGTGAAACGGTCGTGCTAATTTTACGCGCCAGTGAGGCCGCGAACCACAAGGTCATGGGCGTTGTAGTGGATGCGGTATCAGATGTGGTGGATCAGGGTGAAGGGCAGATTATGCCACCTATCGGTGATTCCCAAGTGATTGCCTACGTAAGTGGTTTGCTCAATGTCGATCAGCGGGTGATGTCATTGGTCAATGTTGATGAGCTGCTGCGTATCGAGCATTGGATATAGGTGAAATAAATATGGAGCAATCACGAGAGTATTTGAGTTTTTTACTGGAAGACGAAGAGTACGGCGTGCACATCTTGGATGTGAAAGAGGTTCGCGGTTGGTCACAGGTGCGACGTATTCCTAATTCGTTGCCGCACATGTTAGGTGTGCTGGAGTTACGGGGAGAATACATCCCCATCATGGATATTCGCCAGTGTTTTGGTATGCCGCCAGCCACGCTGACCTCAATGAGCGTAATTATCATCGTAAGAGACAAGCAAGGTATCTCGTTGGGCATCGTGGTCGATGCCGTGGCAGAGGTACATAACTTGAGTACAGAGCAAATTAAAGCCCCGCCTGGGCTACATCGACGCGAAGAGTGGTACATGGAAGGGATCGCCTCGGTGAATGATAGGCATGTGGTTCTGATTAATTTAGAGCGGTTATTCGACTTTGATCAGTTACAGCAAACAGCACAACCCGAGATCGCGAACGAGGACTAGAATATGGCGTGGTTTAAAAGGGAAGTACAGCAAGAGCAACAAACCCAACAAACAAAGCAGAATGTGCAGCTTCTTGCGGCACTCAATGTCGCGCCTGCTGCACTCATTATGCTCGACAATCAACTGCAAATCACACTGATTAACCGACGGGCATTGCAGTTGTTGCAATGTTATCAAGCGGCGATTCGAGAGCGTGGTAATACCGAATTCACTGCCCAAAGTGACATGCTTTTTGGCAAACCAATGAGTGCAGTATTGCCGTCAGACTTGGTCGATTATCAGCAATGGCAGCAGCTATTAGACGACAAGCCCTCGGTACAAAACATTGAAATTGGCGCTGGGAAGCTGCGCGTGTCTGCCAGCAAAGTGACGGATGGGCAAGGCTTTAGTGTTGAGCTCAGTGATATAACCGCACGCGCTCACCAGAGCGAAGAGCATAGCTTGCTAAAAGGCGCATTGGATAATACCCACAGTGCGTTTGTTATTTTAGGAACGCACGGTGAGATCACGCATGTGAATGAGCAAACCGTCCGCTTATGTAAGCAGCATGAGCAGACATTTCGCAGTAAAAACAATGCGTTTGTCGCGAATCGTGACGATATTATCGGTAAGCAAATCGATTATCTGTTTCCACAGCTTCAATGTGACACATTCCTGTCGCCGAATGACTTACCCATAAACCGTGATATTCGATTTAAAGCAGCTCGCTTTGAGTTTCATGCGACGGCAAGTTACGACCGGCATGGTAGCCATATCGGCACCACCATTGAGTGGCGTGATGTGACAGAACGTCGCAAAAAAGAAGCTGAGCGGTCGCGGCTGGCCGCTGTGGTAGAGGGCATGACGACCAAAGTGATGCTGGCGGATAAAGATGGCATCATTCGCTACCTCAATCCTGCAGTTACTGAGCTGCTTAAGAGCCGCGAGGATGAGATGCGCGAGGTCTTCCCTGGCTTCTCTGTAGACAAGCTAGTTGGTACTAGCATTGATCAATTCCATAAAAACCCGTCGCACCAACAGTCTGTGATTGCCAACCCAGACCGGATGCCATTGAAAGCTGAAATTAAGGTCGCAGCGCTCGAATTTGCGCTCAATTGCATTGCCCTTTATGACGATGACGGTGAATACATGGGGCCAGGGTTGCAATGGGAGGATATTACCGAACAAATGGATAGCCTGCGTCAGGTAGAAGACCTTATCGAAAAAGCGGCCGATGGTAACCTTAGTGATCGAATGAATACCAGTAAGTACAGTGGTTCGATGGCCAAATTGGGTAACGGAATTAACCAATTACTCGATAGTGTTGTCGACCCATTGAATGAGTGTATTCGCGTGATGCGTGGCGTATCGAAAGGTGATCTGAAAATCAATATGCCCGAGGATTACAAAGGGGACTTTGAAGATCTGAGCCAAGCGGTGAATGCTTCAATCAACAACTTGCGCAATATGGTAGAGAAGATCACCCATTCTTCAGGACGTGTGGCGTCTGCATCCGCTGAAATTGCTGAGGGTAATAACGATCTGAGTGAACGTACTGAAGAGCAAGCGGCCAACTTACAGGAAACCGCGGCGAGCATGGAGCAGATGACGGCTACGGTGAAGCAAAATGCGGAAAGTGCCGCCTCTGCGAACACCCTAGCGTCTAAAACCAGCGAAAAAGCACACAAAGGCGGTGAAGTGGTCAAAGAAACCGTTGAAGCCATGGCCGAAATCAATGATGCGAGCAAGAAAATTGCTGACATCATTGGCGTGATTGATGAAATCGCCTTCCAAACCAACCTATTGGCGCTGAATGCGGCCGTTGAGGCGGCGCGAGCGGGCGAGCAAGGTCGAGGTTTTGCCGTTGTCGCGGGCGAAGTCCGTAATTTGGCGCAGCGCAGTGCTGGTGCAGCTAAAGAAATCAAAGAACTGATCAAAGACAGTGTAGAGAAAGTCACTCAAGGCTCGAAACTGGTCGATGAATCTGGGGAGATGTTGGAAGAAATTGTCTCTTCGGTGATGGAAGTATCTCAGCTTATTGACAAGATCAACGCGGCGAGCCAAGAGCAGGCGACCGGAATCGACGAGATCACCCGTTCGGTGGCGCGTATGGACCAAATGACGCAGCAAAACGCAGCTTTGGTGGAAGAGGCCGCAGCATCTAGCCAGTCAATGCGCGATGAGAGTGCTGAATTGATTAATCTAATCGGTTTCTTCCAAATCGATATTGATGCCGAAAAGTTAGTCGATAAGCAACTTGCACAATCGAATACGAAACCCGCTTCACCCCGTTCATCGGTCGCGGCTAAGAAAGAACCAGCGCCTTATCGCAATGGAGAAGCCGCGCCAGCAGCACGGCTAAAAGCGGTGAATTCGGGAAAAAGCGCGGCGTCTGAAGTCAGTGATGAGTGGGAGGAGTTTTAAGCGTGAGTGCGCCGGTGAGCTCGTCATCTGCGAGTGCATACTCGTTCAGCCAAACGCAATTTAAGTTTGTGCAGACATTTATGCTGAATGAAACCGGTATTTCGTTGGCGGACAAAAAGAAAAGTATGGTGTATAGCCGTTTGGCGCGCTGTTTGCGCCGAACGGGCGTGGCAACCTTTGATGATTATTTTGCGTTGGTGGAGAAAAGTGCTGACGAGAGAGTGGCTTTTATCAATGCACTCACCACCAATAAAACGCAATTTTTTCGCGAGCGTCATCACTTTGATTTCCTCGCCCATCAGTTGATCCCCCTGTGGCAACAACGTAAGCAAAAGCGGGTGAGGATTTGGTCGGCAGGGTGTTCCACCGGTGAAGAGCCTTACACCATTGCGTCAGTATTGGCGGGTCACGGCATGATTGGTGGTCAAATGGATGTTCATTTATTGGCAACGGATCTCGACACCCAAGTACTAAACACAGCGAGTAACGGCACCTACAGCTTGGATGTTGTTAACACCATCCCACCGGAGTATCTCAAACCGGGATTTCTAAAAGGAAAAGGGATTAAGCAGGATTTATTTAAAGCCAAACGAGCGCTACGCGACATTATTAGTTTTAAGCAACTTAATCTAAAAGGTGACTGGCCTCACAAGCATGCAATGGATGCAATTTTTTGTCGTAACGTAATGATTTATTTCGAGCGCGAGACGCAGCAATGGTTAATTGAGCGCTTTTGGCGCCAATTAGCGCCGGGCGGCATTTTATTTATCGGCCACTCAGAAGGCATTGGAAAAATGGCGAATAAATTCGACAACCTCGGCCATACCATGTATCGCAAACGGGAGTGATATGCACCAAGCACTAGAACTGCACCATCATGCCCAAGAAAAACCCGTACAGCGTTTTTTTAGTCCAGAGCATGACAGGTACATGGTGAAATTGAAGCCGGGAGAGATTTACGTCAGCTCGGACGACGAGCTTATCGCGACAGGGTTAGGGTCGTGTATTGCTGCATGTATCTGGGATCCTCTCGCCAATATGGGCGGCATGAATCACTTTATGTTGCCACTTAAAGATGACCAAGCGGCGAAAGAATGGAGTGCAGAGCAATACATGTCTCATGCGGCGCGGTACGGTAACTATGCCATGGAGATCCTCATCAATACCTTGTTGCAACAAGGGGCGATAAAAAACCGTTTACGCGTCAAGCTTTTTGGTGGGGGCAATATCATGGGGCAGAACATTGCTATAGGGCGCAAAAACATTGAGTTTGTTCGTCGCTATGTTGCCAATGAAGTTCTGACCTTAGTCTCAGAAGACCTTGGCCAGTCTTTTCCTCGCCGCGTGTTGTTTGATCCTAGAACTGGAAAAGCTTGGGTGAAGAAAATTCAGTCTCTCAGTCAAAAAGAGCTGGTGGCAGAAGAGGCCCAATACAATCAACGCTTGCTCCAAGAATCTCGAGATGACAGCGCTGATAATCAAGATGTGGAGCTGTTTTGATGAGTAAGTATCGCTATAAAGTACTGATCGTTGATGACTCACCGCTCTATCGAACATTGATTCGGGAGTGTCTTGAGAGTGATCCTGCCCTTGAGGTCATAGGGGCGGCGGAAGATCCTTATGAAGCACGGGAAAAAATTAAGAAGCTAAATCCGGATGTGATTACGTTAGACATTGAAATGCCGAAGATGAACGGTATTCAATTTCTTAAAAATTTGATGCGCTTACGGCCAATGCCTGTGGTGATGGTATCGACCTTGACCCAGCATGGGGCTGAGGTCACTTTAACGGCGCTGGAGATTGGTGCGGTCGACTATGTGCCTAAACCGTCTGCCAACATAGCCACCGCCATGACCCAAGAGCGGGATGAGCTGGTGAGTAAAGTGAAAGCGGCGGCCCAAGCCAACATTGGTCAACCTCTGTGGGGTAAACAAGCAGCACCTGTGCAGGTCAATCGTCATCATTATAATCGCAAAGGGTATGAAGTTATTGCGCTGGGTGCTTCCACTGGCGGTACGGAGGCGCTAAGGGGCGTGCTTGAAAGACTGCCCGAACACATGCCGCCCATCGTGCTTACCCAGCACATCAAGGCGGCTTTTTGTGGGCCTTTCGCTCAGCGGTTAGACCGAGCTTGCCGTTTATCCGTCGAAGAAGTAACGGCTGATCGCATGCCGCTTATTCAAGGGCATGTTTATGTAGCGCCGGGCGATCGCCATCTTACGGTGGTGAATCGACAAGGTCATTTATATTGCCAACCGACGGATGAAGCGCCGGTTGAGCGTCACCGCCCGTCTGTTGATGTGATGTTTTCCTCTGTTGCAGAAGCCGTCGGTGCTAAATCGGTGGGGGTCATTTTAACTGGCATGGGGAGAGACGGAGCATCCGGTCTTCTAAAAATGCATCAAGCCGGTGCATTAACGGCGGCGCAGGATCAAGCTAGCTCTGTGGTGTGGGGGATGCCACGTGTCGCAATTGAACTCGGAGGCGCATCACAAGTCCTTCCGCTCTCTAATGTGGCAAATTTCTTAGTGGAGACAGTCTATGGCAAGTGATTCTAAGTCCCTAATATGGCCACCGATATTGACGTTACTCCTCACGATTGGCTTTGCGTTATGGTCGATGACGTGGCAAGCCGGTGTGTTTGCTATGTTGGTCTTCGTATTAATGGGGGGACAGCTTCTTCTTTTATCGAAAAAGCGTGCTTCGATTGGTATGGAAGAAGGGGCCGACATGGTGGAAAAGGATGCCCCTGAACAACTGCTACGCCGTATTCATCATATTTTATCGATTGAGTTGGTACCAATCCGTGAGCAGTTAGCGCGTCAACGTGAGGTAATTGATGAATCGGTTGAAAGCTTAAATGGGAGCTTTTTTAGTATGCAAAGTGCCTGTCAGGACCAGGTCGCGACTGCGACCAGTATGGCGAACGAACTGCTGCATAACGAAGAAAGCGAGTACAGTCTGACCAAGGTGTTACCCGAAACTGAACGTGCGATTGATGCTTACATCGACATTATGGTCAAGGTCAGTGATAAAAGCGTGTCGTCCATTTATACCATTGAAGAAATGTCGAGCAAACTCAATGAGGTATTTGAGCTGTTGGATGATGTGCAAGCCATGTCTGATCAAACCAACTTGCTCGCATTGAACGCAGCCATTGAAGCGGCGCGCGCCGGCGAAAATGGACGCAGCTTCGCGGTCGTTGCCCAAGAAGTTCGCTCACTCGCGATTAAGGCGACAGACCTTAATACTGAAATCCACAAGCATATCGATCTCGCCCAAGAAAGTGTCGATAAAACCAAGGATACCGTAGGGGAAATTGCTTCTTTAGATATGACTGAGTCAATTCGGTCGAAAGAATACATTGACTCGTTACTCGAAGGGGTGAAATCGGTCAACGATCAGGTCGGCCAGGAAATAGAACGGGTCTCCATGCTCGGGGAGCAGGTCCAGCAAGAAATTGGCTCGTGTATTAAGAACCTACAATTTGCTGACATTATCACGCAACAAGGTGGGCACATACTCGACAATCTGCATATTTTGGAAGAATTGAACGCACTGATTATTGAAACCATGTCGGAAAAGGATATCGATTGGCATGCGCTAAATGAAAAGGTCAATGCCATTGAAGAAAAAGCAGGCTCTGCCAAACGTGCCCCTGCAAAACAACAATCCCTTGATGAAGGTGAAATTGAATTATTTTAGAGGTGCCAATGAGAATTCGACGGGACGAACAAAAGGATGGGAAACAGGTGATCTTGCATGTGAAAGGCGAGTTCAACTTTACGATGGTGCAAGAGATCCGAGATGCTTATGCCGATCTGACTGATCAGGAGGTGATTGTCGACCTCCGAGAAGCGACCTATATGGACAGTGCGGGGCTCGGCATTCTTTTGAACATGCAGGACTATTTAAACAAATCTGATGGTTCAATTCGGCTAATCAACTGTCCGGATGCGATTAAGCGTGTGTTGTTTATCGCCAAATTTGAGAAAAAATTCAAAATAGAGTGAGTCGCCTATGAACGTGTTGGTGGTCGATGATGAGCCGGCGTTGGTGCACTATATTGCAGCAGCCTTAAAGGACGAAGCTGATAATATCAGCATGGCGATGAATGGTAGCGAGGCGCTTCAACTGTTGGAGTCTATCTCGCCGGAAATGTTTCCAGACTTGATCATCTCTGATGTCAACATGCCTAAAATTGATGGGTTTCAAATGGCGCAGGAAATACGCAGGCGTTTCCCGCAAAAGTTGCTACCTATCATATTTTTGACCGGCATTGATGACCAAGATATTTATGCAAGCTGCATGCAATACGGTGATGACTTTTTGAGTAAGCCGGTGGATGTTGCGACGCTTATCGTTAAAGTCCGGACCCACTTTCGTCATACCTGTCTGTTCCGCGAAGTCACATTCCAACGCGACCAGCTGAAACAATTCCAAGAGGCTACCGTCTATGAGCACGCGATGGCAAGCCAAATTTTTGAGCGTTTGATGTCATTTAGTTTATCGGGCGTATCAGGGTTTGATAGTTACTCAGGCTCATACAGTCTGTTTAATGGCGATGTTACCATGATATTACCTAGGCCTTTGGGTGGGCTATATATCCTGATTGCTGATGCCACAGGGCATGGACTTCCTGCTGCAATAAGTACTATTCCAGCAGTGAAAACCTTTATCACAACCGCTCAACGAGGCTTACCGGTGGGCGATATTGCCAGTGAAGTTAATACTCACTTACGCAACTTTATGCCCGTTGGCACTATGCTCGCTGGTGCGGTTTTGGAAGTGATGCCAGATGGATTAACTGTGAATATGTGGACCGGTGGGATGCCGGATGCTTACAGTCTTGATCAATATGGGCAAGTGTTAGAAACCCATCACGGCCGACACATGGCACTAGGGGCGCAAGACAGGGCGAGCTTTGATGCGACTATCACGCGGTTACAGTTTAGAGAAGGGCAGCGTCTATTCTTAGCCACAGATGGCGTAATTGAAGCGAGAAATCAGTCTGATAAGCAGCTGTCTGAAATTGGACTTATTCGTGCGCTAAGTGGTTGCCAAGGCAGCTTAATTGAGCAAGTAAAGCGTACACTTTCGGCCTTCGCAGGGGATGCTGGCGTTACCGATGACATTTCCATGTTAGAGCTTTCTTTTCCGATTGCTTGCCCTGAAAGGCAGGACAATACAGTTTCACTGCAACCTTATTCTGTCGTCCCATCGTGTACTCAAATTCGTTTTGATACCGAGTTACTGAAAAAAGCCGATTTAATCGCTGATTTAAGAGGGCGAGTAAAAGGCATCGTGGGAGAAAGTACTGATCTTGATTTAATTTGCACTGTGATATCAGAGCTTCTCAATAATGCGCTCGATTATGGTATTTTGGGCCTCGAGTCCGTATCGAAAAACGATGTGGATGGTTTCTTTAATTACTATCTATCACGGCAAGAAAAACTCGATGCGCTAAGTGGTGAGCATTACATTGAGTTGGAGTTAGCTTTTCAGCCCAAGGTACAGCGTTTTATTTTGAAGATGGCGCACTCAGGGAAGGGCTTTGATTATGAACGTCAAATCCGAGAAACCAACCATGATGCGGAGAGCTTGTCTGGGCGAGGGATTACGTTGATTAAATCGATATGCGAGCAGTTTAGCTACAGTGATCAAGGTCGAGCCGTTGAAGCGGTTTTTAAGCTTAACAATGGCCAAGCGTAACGGATAGGCCTGTAACTGGGGAGGGACGCCTAGTCGGGAGCGCCTAGCCCAGTGACATATTTGGCGATAGCCAAACAAAAAAAGCGCCAACCTTTCGGTTAACGCTTTCTTTAAATGTGGCTCCCCCAACTGGACTCGAACCAGTGACATACGGATTAACAGTCCGCCGTTCTACCAACTGAACTATGGGGGAATAATGGTGCCTCGAGGCGGAATCGAACCACCGACACGGGGATTTTCAATCCCCTGCTCTACCAACTGAGCTATCGAGGCAATGGTGCCGGCTGCCGGAGTCGAACTGGCGACCTACTGATTACAAGTCAGTTGCTCTACCAACTGAGCTAAGCCGGCACACAAATCGCGAAATACTGTGTGTCACACCATTATTTCATTATATGGTGCCCGGAGGCGGAATCGAACCACCGACACGGGGATTTTCAATCCCCTGCTCTACCGACTGAGCTATCCGGGCCAACGGGGCGCTATTAAACGGATTTTCCGTCTCACCGTCAACTGTTTTTTTGAAAAAAGTGCGCTAATCGTGTTGTTTGGATAAAAAGGCAGCGAAATGCCATAAAAGTGCACAATTTTCAGGGTTTCATCAGGGCTTATTGGGGTAAATTCGCAAACTCTTTTTGGTAACGCGTTACCTTTTGTAGGTAGCGCCGAGACTCCGAAGAAGGGTGGCGGTGGGTAAGCGCCCAAAACACCTGATTAGGTTTTAGACTATTTAAGTCTCGCATGGCGCGATCGCGATTGCGATCAAAGGTTCGTAGCACATTTCCCGTTCCACCGTTGTAGGCGGAAATCATACTGTAGTGCAAAGAGAGTGGATCGCGTACGGCTTTAAGATACCGGTTTTTAAGGATGTAGAAGTACGCAGTGCCAGTATCAATATTTTTCTCTGGATCAAAAAGGTATTTCGGAGTGGGCTGGCCAGGACGCTTTTTCACCAATTTAAACACATCGCGTCCTGCGGTTTTAGGGACAACTTGCATTAACCCGTAAGCATTCGCCCAGCTTACCGCATAGGGGTTGAAGCTGCTTTCCGTTTTGATAATCGCATAGATAAGCTGTTCTGAAATATCATAGCGCTTGGCGGCACGGCGGACGATATCAGCATACTGATAACTTCGCTTCGCGACGTGATCACTTACCATAGGGATGGTGACGTAATACATATTCTGAAAACGGACTTGTTTTTTCTTCAGACGGTGGTCGAGTAAGTATTCGGCAAAGCGATTCGCGCGCCACTGCCAGCTAATGGCTTTACCTTCGTGGTCCACCACTTGTCCTTCCAAAAAGGGGCGACCTTCGAGCGGCACCTCAGCCGCCGAGTAAAGATCGACAGAGGCAGGGTCTTGAGGTGTGAGTAGGGTGGTGATAATTGCCTGTTTTAAATGCGATTTTGGATTGTCTGTGGCGACGGTTTCAACTTGAATAACACCGCGTTCAAAATCAATCCGAGCCCGACTTTTATAGTTATCTGTGTATTTAACGTAGTCGCGTTTGCCCGACACAAAGACTTGATTCTCACCCCAGCGCACTTCAATGTTGCCAGTAAACTGACCGATTAATTGGTTGAGCGCGTCAATGTCTTTTTCAAATTGACCGGGGAGAGGAGCGAGGTTTTTCGCAAATCGGTTGGTCGTTTTATAGCTGACGCCCACGTACTGCTCGACGCTTTCGCGGCTACAACCTGTGATCAGTAAACTTAGACAGCAAATCAGTAAACAGATTAATCGCGTCATCTTTCATCGCGTTAGCATAAAAAAACACCCGCATTTAGCCTAACACAATGCGGGTGATTTGCAGTGATAACGCAATCTGCTTGTGGCGCAGCGCGCGTTATTGGTTATCTTCCGGTGGCACGTAACCATCGATCTGCACGTCTTGGCCTTCGAAAAGGAATTTCACCATCTCAGCCTCGATCAATTTACGGTGCTCGGGATCCATCATATTGAGCTTTTTCTCATTGATGAGCATGGTTTGCTTTTTCTGCCAGTCAGCCCACGCTTCTTTTGAGATGTTATCGTAAATACGCTTACCCAGCTCACCGGGATAGAGTTGAAAATCAAGGCCATCAGCTTCTTTCTGGAGGCGTTGGCAAAATACGGTACGGCTCATAATCTAGGTTCCTCATTATCGCCTGTTTGGGGGCGTTGGCGTTCGTGATTAAGCAAGGTTAACAGCTTTTTCACCGGGGCCGCCAATCCAACTTTTGCGGGTTGTGACAAGTTATACCAAAGCCCTTGATTGGCTTCCATGACGATTTGAGGGCGTTGCGATACCGTGACGCTGATCGGCACGATATCTAAGTGAAAGTGGCTAAAGGTATGGCGAAACGCAGTTAATACTTCGGTGCGTAGCGGGACGAGGCCTTGTAGCTTCTCTTGAATTGCTTGCTCGGCGTGTTGCTCTTCAGCTTGGGGTAAACACCATAGTCCCCCCCAAAGGCCACTGGGTGGGCGCTGCTCTAGCCAGATTTCGTCTTGATACTGAATCAGTAAAAAACTGGTCTGTTTGACCGGTAGCGTTTTTTTCGGTTTTTTTCCGGGAAAATCGAGTTGGCGTCCTTGCGCACGCGCTTCACACCGCTCCGCGACGGGGCAAAGCTCGCACTTCGGCTTGCTGCGGGTACAGATCATAGCGCCCATATCCATCATGGCTTGATTGTACTTATCCGTGTCTGTTGTGGGTGTCAGTGTTTCTGCCAACGCCCAGAGCTTGTTTTCAACTGGTTTTTTACCCGGCCATCCTTCGACGGCAAAGCAACGCGCGAGTGTGCGTTTTACATTGCCGTCGAGTATGGGATGTGGCTGTTTAAGCGATAGGGAAAGTACCGCACCTGCGGTGGAACGTCCCACCCCGGGTAAGGCCATCACGGCCTCTAAGGTGGTAGGAAAAACGCCGTCGTATTGCTCGGCAATCACCTTTGCGGCCTTGTGTAAGTTGCGTGCCCGCGCGTAGTAGCCAAGCCCTGTCCACAAATGGAGAACCTCGTCTTGATCCGCGTTCGCCAAGTCCGTCACAGTTGGGAAGCGTGCCATAAAACGCTCAAAATAAGGAATAACCGTACTGACTTGTGTCTGCTGAAGCATGATTTCACTTAGCCAGACTTTATAAGGCGTCTTGTTTTGCTGCCACGGCAAGGTTTTACGTCCATATTGGTCGTACCATGCCAAGATGGCGTCTGAAAAGGATTGACTCACTGCGATCTCTCTTATTGTTTTGCTCACACGTGCACGGATGCAGGGCACAGGGTACACTAACGACAGGGATCACCAATAGGATCACTTGATCCCAACTTGCGCTGGCGTGAAAACTTTGCATAATGCGCAGTCCGTTTAGATTTCCAACAATCTTGGGTCTTGCGCGAACCATTGAGTCCCAATCACTGCATCACAGGCATACAATCATGACTGAAGTCACTAAAACCGAACTGACCGAGGATGGAAAAGTCATTCGCAAAATTCGCAGCTTTGTGCGTCGCGAAGGCCGGTTAACCAAAGGCCAAGAACAAGCGCTGAATGAATGCTGGCCAACCATGGGCATTGATTTTGAGGCCACTGAATTGGATTGGCAGCAGGTGTTTGGCAATGGCAATCCTGTGGTGTTAGAGATTGGCTTTGGTATGGGGGCTTCCTTGGTTGAAATGGCGAAAAACGCGCCAGAGAAAAACTTTATTGGCATTGAAGTACACACCCCGGGTGTGGGTGCATGCCTGATGGCAGCGCGTGAGGCCGGTGTGACTAACCTGCGTGTGATGTGCCATGATGCGGTGGAAGTGTTTGAACAAATGCTGCCGAAAGAAAGCTTGGATACGGTGCAACTCTTCTTCCCCGACCCGTGGCATAAAAAGCGCCACCACAAACGCCGCATTGTTCAGCTCCCGTTTGCTGAAATGGTCCGAGATAAGCTTAAAGTCGGTGGTGTATTCCATATGGCAACGGACTGGGAAAACTACGCCGAGCATATGATTGAAGTAATGGACGCTGCGCCACACTATCAAAACATCGCCCAAGAGGGGTATTATGTTCCGCGCCCTGATGATCGTCCGCTTACCAAATTTGAGCAACGCGGTCATCGACTCGGTCATGGTGTGTGGGATATTAAATACACACGCACGGCGTGATCGACTGACGCCTTGTGGGCGCCACTTTTCGATGTGCACTGAAAGCCAACCTTGGGTTGGCTTTTTTGTCCCAAGCTGTAAAGGGAGCAAGCAAGTGAAACCCAGTTCTCAATTATTATCTGACATCCTGGATGATGTGCGTCCGCTGATCGGCAAAGGCAAAGTTGCCGACTATATTCCCGCACTGGCCGACGTGCCGAATCATAAGTTAGGCATCGCGGTATGTTACAACGACGGTGAGATCATTCGCGCCGGGGATGCAGATGAAGCCTTTTCGATTCAATCGATCTCCAAGGTGTTGAGCCTAACCCTTGCGATGCAAAACTACAAAGCGGATGAGATTTGGGCGCGTGTTGGCAAAGAGCCCTCTGGACAAGCCTTTAACTCGCTTATTCAGCTTGAGATGGAACAAGGTATCCCGCGTAATCCATTTATCAATGCAGGGGCACTGGTGGTCAGTGACATGCTGCATACGCGTCAATCGGCACCGCGCCAGCGGATGTTGGAGTTTGTTCGCGCGCTGGCGGCAAACCCTCATATTTGCTATGACAAAGTGGTCGCGGACTCGGAAATGCAGCACAGTGACCGCAATGCCGCAATCGCCTATTTGATGCGAGCATTTGGTAATTTTGAAAACGAGGTCGTGCCGGTACTGACCAATTATTTTCATTATTGTGCGCTGAAAATGAGTTGTGTGGACTTGGCGAAAGCGTTTTTCTATCTTGCCAATCAGGGTAAGCCGTTGGGGCGCGCGCGCGCGATCCTCACCAAAACCCAGAGCAAACAATTGAATGCGCTACTGGCTACGTGTGGCTTGTATGATGGTGCGGGTGAATTCGCCTACCGTGTTGGGATGCCGGGCAAATCCGGCGTGGGCGGCGGCATTATTGCGGTCGTTCCCGGTGAAATGTCGATTGCAGTATGGTCGCCTGAGCTTGACCCTTCCGGCAACTCGTTGGCAGGAACCGCGGCTCTTGAGCTCCTATCAGCACGAATTGGGCGCTCGATATTCTAGTTTTTGGCGGTGATGAGGCCTAACACCATCAGCGCAAGTAAAAAAAAGCCCCGCGAGATCTCGCGGGGCTTTTTGCTTGTGACTCAAGCACAGATGTCATCCAAGGTTGCGCGTGCTTATGCCTCAGCGGCTAGGGTAGCAAAGGCATGGTCGGCCGCCGACAAGGTGGCGTCGATCTCTTTTTGCCCGTGCGCTAAGCACGTGAAGCAGGCTTCATAAGCGGACGGTGCAAGATAGACACCTTGCTCTAGCATTAAGTGGAAGAAGCGCTTAAAGCGTTCTGTATCACATTGCTGTACGTCTTTGAAACATGTGACCGTGTCGTTATCGGTGAAGAAGAAACCGAACATTGCGCCGGCTTGGTTGGTGGTCAGTGCAATACCGTGTTTGTCCGCAAGGGCTTTAAAGCCATCGGCCAGTTGCTTGGTGATACTGTCCAGATAATCATGGTTGCCTGGCTGACGCAATTCGCTGAGACAGGCGAGGCCCGCCGCCATAGCCACAGGGTTACCGGCAAGGGTACCGGCTTGATAGACTGGGCCAGTCGGTGCGATATACTCCATTACATCACGACGACCACCAAACGCCCCCACAGGCATACCGCCACCGATGATTTTACCCAGTGTGGTGAGATCGGGTTTCACCCCGTAGTAGGCTTGAGCGCCGCCTAGTGCCACACGAAAGCCGGTCATCACTTCATCAAAGATCAGCAGAGCGCCGAACTCGTCGCAAAGGGCGCGTAGTCCTTCCAAAAAGCCTGGCTGTGGCGGGACGCAGTTCATGTTCCCTGATACAGGCTCAACGATGATACAGGCAATATCGTCTGGATAGGTTTCAAAGGTCTGACGGACAGAGTCGAGATCGTTATAGGTACATGTCAGCGTGTGTTTCGCAAAGTCAGCAGGCACCCCCGGTGAGTTAGGCTCACCCAAGGTGAGAGCGCCAGAGCCCGCTTTAACCAACAGGCAGTCGCCATGACCGTGATAGTTTCCTTCAAACTTGATGAACTTATCCCGCTTGGTAAAGCCGCGCGCCAAACGAATCGCACTCATGGTCGCCTCTGTGCCAGAGTTGACCATGCGGACCATTTCCATCGATGGCACCAGCTCTGCCACTAATTCTGATAATGTGATTTCACTTTCTGTCGGGGCGCCAAAACTTAGGCCACGATGAGCGGCATCAATCACAGCCTCACGAATAGCAGCATGATTGTGACCCAAGATCATCGGGCCCCATGAGCCGACGAAATCAATGTAGGCTTTACCGTCGGCATCGAAAATATAAGCGCCATCGGCGCGCTCCATAAAGACAGGGTCGCCGCCGACGCCGGCAAAAGCACGTACGGGAGAATTCACGCCACCTGGAATGGTGCGTCTTGCTTGTTGGAAAAGTTGTGCTGATTTGGTCATGACATATCCTGTTATGTAAGGCGTAAGCCTAAATTGCGTTGGGGCATTTTAACCAAAGATACGGATCACTGGCGAGATGGAGTATGATTTGATTGACCCCTGAGTGGCAATTTATACGTACTGATCACACCCTCGATCAATCGGGTAATACTTGAACACTTTACTCAGGTATTAGATAATTCAACGCTAAGCACGATGAGCATGTGAGGTAACAATGAGCGATGCACCTTTGCCGTTAGAGTTCTCAGAAGCAGCGGCGACTAAGGTTAAAACGCTGATTCAGGAAGAAGAAAACCCAAATCTGAAACTGCGTGTTTACATTACAGGTGGTGGCTGCAGCGGCTTTCAATATGGCTTTACCTTCGACGAAAACGTGAATGAAGGCGATATGGAAATCGAAAAAAGCGGCGTGAAGTTAGTGGTTGACCCCATGAGCTTGCAATACCTAATGGGCGGTGTGGTGGACTATACCGAAGGGCTCGAAGGCTCACGTTTCTTTGTTAATAACCCGAATGCGACCACGACGTGTGGGTGTGGCGCATCCTTTAGCGTATAACGGGTTCACGAGACGTTCATAGCGGATAGTTATTGACTATCAAACACAAACGGCGCCGACAGGCGCCGTTTGTGTTTATGTGCCGCTGGTTACCCGCCGTTATTGGCGTGATAGCTGAGCGGCCCGACTGAGGCAAGCAGTTGATTAAACTTACTCAGCTGCGCCATGCGTGACTCGGCGAGGCGTACAAAGGCTTGTTTTTCTTGCCCTTGCAGTGATTTAGCTTCGGGTAATTGCACCGTACGCGGGTTTTTATGGACACCATTCACCAAAAACTCATAGTGCAGGTGCGCCCCTGTTACCCGGCCTGTAGCTCCCAAGGTACCAATGATATCCCCTTGTTTGACCCGTTGACCGGTTTTCACTTTACGTTTAGTTAAGTGCAAATACTTGGTGATATAGGTTGAGCTGTGGCGGATAAACACATAGTTGCCATTAAAGCGGTTGTATGAGGCTTTCATGACCACGCCATCCCCCGCGGCTTTGATAGGGGTGCCAACCGGAGCGACATAATCTGTCCCTCGGTGGGGCTTTACGCGTCCTGTCACTGGGTGTAAGCGACGCGGATTAAAGTTCGAACTGACATAACGGAAGTTCACAGGGGAGCGCAAGAAGGCTTTTTTCATCGCTTTGCCCGTGGGGGTGTAATATTTGCCATTCTTGGCACGTACCGCGGTGAACGTATCCCCTCGGTTGGTAAAGGTGGCAGCCAAGATGTTGCCACTCCCAATATGTTCACCCTCAACAAACTCTTCTTCATAAAGCACAGAGAAGCTATCGCCTTCTCGAATATCGAGCGCAAAGTCTACGTCCCAGCCAAAAATCCCGGCAAGCTGCATAATCTGATTCGGATCTAACCCTGCATCGGTAGCGGCCTGCCAGAAATTTGATTTGATGGTAGCGCGGGCGAAGTTCAGTTGTGTATCAATGTTTTTTGTCTCGATGCGTGACTGATATTTATCATCGACCTTGCTCACGATCAGGGTTTCATTGGTGCCGCGTGGCTGAATGAGTTGCACCAGTTCACCGCTTTCATCAACGCCCAAACGCACTTCATCCCCCGGCTTGAGATAGGCCAAGCTTTTGGTACCTTCATCCGCGTTAACCAGACGATAGAGTGTGGTTGGACTCAAACCGGCACGATTAAACAGCAAGGCCATGCTTTCACCATGCTGGACTTCATAACTTTGCCAGTTGATATGACGTTTAAACTGCGCTGGCATTTCACCTTCAGGCGGCAGCAGAGAGACGGCATCAACGGGTAAGGGATAATGCTTGCCAAGTTCAAAATTAGGCTCAGGGCGTGGCGTGCTTGCGCCATCAGGGACAAGGATGAGTAATACCACGAACGCGCTCAGTGCACCTATCGTGAGTTTATGTAATTTAGGTAAAGCTGCGAGTTTTTTTAACGGCATGAAAACTATGTTGAATCACTGCGAATACAAAATATGACAGTCAGATTCCCAATCGGTTTATTGGGGATGATGCCCTGATAATAATTTGACACGGTTAACACAAAGACCACAAACATCTGTTGCCGGCAGCCACTGTGCACACCTTGCACACTGGCTATAAGTCTAACTGGTTTCAAAAACTGTCGCTATTCGAGTAGTATGTCGGTTTATCACATTTTTGCCTATTTTGTAGGAGCGAGAGACTATGGCGAGCCTGGAAGCCGCGCTAGCAGAACTAAAACGTGGCGTTGATGAAGTAATCCCTGAAGACGAGCTGGTTGCCAAGCTTAAAGAAGATCGTCCTCTGCGTATTAAATTGGGTGCAGATCCGACGGCACCGGATATCCACCTTGGGCACACAGTGATCCTAAATAAGCTGCGCGCGTTTCAGGAGCTCGGCCATGAAGTCATCTTCTTGATCGGAGACTATACCGGCATGGTCGGTGATCCGAGTGGTAAAAACACTACCCGTCCACCGTTGACGCGTGAGCAAGTGCTGCAAAACGCAGAAACCTACAAAGAGCAAGTGTTTAAAATTCTCGATCCGGCCAAAACCCGCATTGAGTTTAACTCGACGTGGCTTGGTGAGTTGGGCACTGATGGCATGATCCGCCTTGCGGCAAGCTCAACCGTGGCCCGTATGCTAGAGCGTGATGATTTTAAAAAACGTTACAGCAGCAACCAACCCATTGCGATCCACGAATTTATCTATCCGCTGCTACAAGGGCATGACTCTGTCGCGTTGGAAGCAGACGTAGAACTGGGCGGTACGGATCAGAAGTTTAACCTGCTGATGGGACGTGAGCTACAAAAGCAAGCCGGACAGAAACCGCAAGTTGTTATGACCATGCCGCTGCTGGTGGGGCTGGATGGCGTGAAGAAAATGTCCAAGTCCGCCCATAACTACATCGGTGTGAGCGAACGTCCGGATGATATGTTCGGTAAGATCATGTCTATCTCTGACGATTTGATGTGGGATTACTACGAGCTGTTGTCATTCCGTCCTTTAGAGGAAGTGACTCAGTTCAAGAAAGATGTCGAAGCGGGCAAAAACCCACGTGACATTAAAATCTTGCTAGCGAAAGAGATCATCGCGCGTTTCCACTCAGACGCGGATGCGGATGCGGCCGAGCAGACCTTTATCAATCGTTTCCAAAAAGGGGCGATGCCTGACGAGATGCCAAGCTTTAGCTTCGAGCAAGGCATTGCGATTGGTAACCTTTTGAAAGATGCCGGTTTGGTCAGCTCAACGTCAGATGCGCTGCGTATGATCCGTCAAGGCGCGGTGAAAATTGACGGCGAAAAAGTCGAAGACACTAAGCTGGTGCCAGCGGCGGGCGAAGCCGTTTACCAAGTGGGTAAACGTAAGTTCGCTCGGGTGACGCTCAGCTAATTATCCGTTGAATAGACAAGCCCTCGCCATGTATGCGAGGGCTTTTTTGTGCCTGCATGATCCTGATGCGCATCATGCTCGGCATGAGAGGCAATTAAGTGTGCCACACCCCTTTCAAAGCGCGAACCATGTGTTGGCCCAGATAGAAGGCGGTTTGTAAGCAGGCTTCACTCAGTCCTTCTCCAGTTTCATGGGCGGTGGCGCCATGTGTTGTGCCGGTTGGGTTGATGTTTTCGACCCCGATATTGGCACGACCTAAGCTAAGCCATAGCATATCGTGTTGACTGGCTAATGTTTGGAAGTAGCTGAGGGTGGCTGATTGGTCTCCTCCCGTGTGGCTTCCTACCGTAAACCCAGCTGCAAGCTTACCCCGCCAATCTTGGTGCTCCCACGTTGGGCTGGATGCATCGGCAAACGCTTTAAATTGTGCGCTTGGCCCGCCCATGTAGGTGGGTGCACCAAAAATAATCGCATCCACATCTTTAAGCTGAGTAAAGACCTTTTGGTCGATAAAACGGCCATGTTTAATCACATCAGGCTCAATACGATAGACTAGGGGATCGCCATCGCCTGCTTGGATCCCTTCTGCAATCGTGGTGGCGAGTCCGTGTGTATGGTCACTGACCGAATGATAAATGATTGCAATACGTAACATTGTGGCTCCTTTCTGGTGGCTATCTAACAGTCCTTAGGGTAGAGGCGCGAACTTTCAACCCCCAATCTTTTATGCTTAACGATCAAGGGCAAAGGGTGGCAAGGATAAATGCCAGCGAATCGCCGCTAAGCGGATCAGCAAGGTGGTGACCATGCCTGCAATTGATGCGGTGACGGCATCTGGCCCCACTTCAACTGCGAGTGTATGAACGATCCCGCCAGCAATACATGCGGTGGCATAGACCTCGGTTCTCAGCACCATGGGCACTTCTCTGGCCAACACATCACGAATAATGCCGCCCCCACACGCGGTAATCACACCCATGATTACCGCGACCAGTGGTGAAGTCCCATAGCTTAACGCTTTATCGACACCGATACCGACGAAGACGGCTAAACCGACGGCGTCGGCGCAGGGTAGTACGTACCAAGGGAGTCGGCGGGGGTGGCGAATAAGCAGCATGGTGGCAACACAGGTGGCGAGGATCACCCAAATATATAGCGTGTCACTGATCCAAAACACGGGTGTTGCTCCCATCGCCATATCGCGTACTGTTCCGCCCCCAATCGCAGTGGCGCAGGCAAGGACCACGACGCCAAAAGGGTCCATCCGTAAACGGCCAGCCATGAGTACACCTGAGATAGCAAATACTGCCGTGCCAAATAAATCAAATAAATACAAAATCATGGTTTGGGTCATCATGGGTCCTAGGTTGCGCGGCGCACCGTATCAAGTGCCTCACAGATTTGGGTTGCAGCCTGCAACGCACGGGGCGTTGCTCGCGTTAGCCAGTCTGGGTTTAATTGAAACGCATAGTGCTGAGCAAGGCTGGGGAGTAAGTCTTTCATACTTTGCCAGCTAGCAGGCAGTTCACCACCGGTATAAAACACAGTGTGCGGTTTGCGGGTGATCACTTGCTCCATATTCACTTGCGGATAAGCCGCGGGGCTATCGGCAAAAATGTTTGCGCCGCCACATAGCCTAAAAAGCTGGCTTGGCCAGGCATGATCACTGGCTGTCATTAGTGGCGCACCACTTAATAAATAAAAGTAAGGTACTGACGTTGCGTCTTGATAGCGGGTGCGCAGTGCACGCAGTTTTTGGTCGAAAGCGGCTGCATTTTTCTGTGCTATCTCGGGGTGGCGGCCATAACGGCCCAGTTCGCGAATAAAGCCGCTGATGTTGTCGAGTTTTTCGACATCAAGGTAGCGGATCTCGATACCCAGTTGCGCCAATGTTTCCAGCGGTTTAGGTGGGTTACCGCCTCGCCACGCCAAGATTAAGTCGGGCTTAAGCGCCACAATACGCTCCAGTTTGATGCCCCGATAGTTCGATACGCGCTCAAGCATTTTTGCCTCATCGGGGTAATCACTGTACGCGCTGGCGGCGACGAGTTGTTTACCGAGGCCTGCAGCGTAAGCGAGCTCAGTGGCATGAGGCGCCAGACTGATCACACGAGGTGGGGCAGGGTGTGCATAAGCGGCCGTGGTAAAGAGAAAAGCGGCAACCAAAAGTCCGACGCCGCGAGGAGAGAGACCGAGCATGTTTTTATCCTTACACGATGAGCAAGCATAACGCGCTAAAGGCGATCCAAATGAGCATGCTCACTCTGAGTTTTTGACGTAATAACAAAAGGTGGTAGCAGGCCGGTGTCACGCCACTGCCGATTTTTGTGCGCAATGTTTTGGTGCCTTGATAAATGGCAGGGCCTCCGAGGGAGAGCTGAAAGCGGCTACTGGCGCAAGCCAATAGCCAGCCCGGCCCCGGCGTGCGCCAGCGCTGTCCCTGTTGCCAACACGCTTTAAGGTGCGTGAGTGGGGAACGACCCAGAGCGAACAAGAGGGCAAATAGACGCATAGGAACGTAATCGAGTCCGTTGAGAAGACGTGCGACCGCTAAGCCAAATGGGTAGAAGGTGAGACGGCTCGGCGACCACACGCGCGCAAGACGGACTAAGCTGGCATACAGCAGGGCGCCGACACCACCAAATAGCACAAAATAGAAAATCACACAGGCGCCATGACGTGCGGTGCCAAGCAATAGCGTTTCTGCGCCTGCCTTACCCAGACCGACAATCGACAAAGATTCAGTTTCTCGGTTGACGCGGTTGGCCAAAAGCGCGCGTGCTGTCCCTTTGTCGTGTTGTTCAATGGCATAGGCAAATGCTTGGGAAAACGTATCAATATTGCGCCAATCGAGGGCAAGCCACAGCAGTAGCGCATCAAATAAAGGGCGGAACCAGACCAACTCTCGGGTGGCAATCAGCAAGATCGCCAGTGTGCCACACATGAGTGCCAGTGCCAGCCCACCTGCGAGCTTTCTCTGCCGTTTCGGATCGGTCGGTTGGTTGACTTGGTCGGCTAAAATGAGCGCGTACTGTTGCCAATACTGAAACGGAGAATAATTGGCGGATAAGGGGAGTAACCAATGGATTAATAGCGCCAACCACAGCGCCCAGAAGCTTGGGTGGTTGGCGGCCATAGTCAGCCAATATTGCGGGTTAAGCAGTGCATCCATAATGGCAAGGTTCATCCATGATAAGCGTTCGGAGGGTTAGTCGAAAAGCGCAACCATTTTTTCAACCATGGCGGACGAGCTTTTCGCAGCCAGCGGCAAAAACTCTTCAAACGTCATCGGTGATTCTTTTTCTGCCACCACATCAGAGATGGCGCGCACGACCACAAATGGGATCTTAAACTGGGCGCACACTTGTGCAATCGCCGCCGCTTCCATCTCTGCCGCTACCGCTTTAGGGAAGTGGGTGCGAATGTGTTGACGGTGTGCATCTGTGTGCACAAAGGTATCCGCGGTGCAGATTAACCCGCGTACCACGTGTGTCTCGTCATCAATGGCTTTCTCGGCCAGTGCCATCAGTGCGTCGTCGGAGTCAAAGTGAGCCGGTTGCTGAGGAACTTGACCCATCTGGTAGCCAAATGCGGTTGCATCCGCGTCGTGGTAACACACTTGCGAGGAAATAACGACGTCACCGAGGTTTAATGAGGGTTCAAAAGCGCCGGCTGATCCGGTGTTAATCACGCAATCTGGCTTAAACTGTGACAGCAACAAGGTGGTGCCGACTGCTGCCGATACTTTACCAATGCCTGATTGGAGCAATACCACGTCACGGCCCTGCAGTGTGCCAGAGTAGAAGGTGCAACCTCCTTCGTGATGAGTGGTAAGGTTCGCGAGCTTATCACGCAGCAGGGTAATTTCCTGCTCCATAGCGCCAATAATGCCGATTTTCATCTTGATGATCCTGTTAGCACATAGAATGGGGTTAGTGTACATGAGGCAATAAAAAAGTGCCTCCTTTGAGGCACTTCTATTCAGTCGGGGTGGGAGAGGATCAGACTTCGAGGTAGTCCATGATCCCTTCGGCCGCTTTCCGCCCTTCATCAATGGCGGTGACCACTAAATCTGACCCGCGCACTGCATCACCACCGGCAAAAATTTTCGGGTTGGTGGTTTGATATAAGATGTCCCCTTTGGCTGGCGCTTTGATGCGACCACGCTCGTCAAGGGCCACATCATAGGGCTCCAGCCACTCCATGGCATGAGGTTGGAAACCGAACGCCATGATCACGGCGTCTGCTTCTAGCACATGCTCACTGCCCTCAATCGGCTCTGGGCGACGACGACCTGCAGCATCAGGCTCACCGAGCTGGGTTTTTACCACGGTAACCCCGCGCACGTTGCCGTTTTCGTCGACTTCAATGCCAAGCGGCTGAAGGTTGAACATAAAGTTCACACCTTCCTCACGCGCGTTTTTCACCTCGCGGCGCGAGCCGGGCATATTCGCTTCGTCACGACGGTAGGCACAAGTCACACTGGCGGCTTGTTGACGAATGGAGGTACGGACACAGTCCATCGCCGTATCGCCTCCCCCGAGGACTACCACACGCTTACCCGCCATATCGATGAAGGGCGGCGCGTTCTTCAGTTCCATCACTTTGTAGGTGTTGGAGACTAAAAATGGCAGTGCATCAAACACACCGGGTGCGTCCTCGTTGGCAAGACCAGCTCGCATGTACTTGTACGTCCCGACACCGAGGAAGACCGCATCAAACTCATCAATCAAGGTCTGCATGGCCACATCTTTACCGACTTCGGTGTTGAGACGAAACTCCACGCCCATTTCGGTGAAAATCCGTTGGCGGTTGCGCATCACCTCTTTTTCCAGTTTGAATGACGGGATCCCGAAGGTGAGCAAGCCACCAATTTCCGGATAGCGATCAAACACCACGGGTTTGACGCCATTGCGCACCAACACATCGGCACACGCAAGCCCTGCTGGGCCGGCACCGATTACAGCCACTTTTTTGTCTGTCCACTCAACATGTGACATGTCGGGCTTCCAGCCCATTTCAAACGCTTTATCGGTGATGTACTTTTCGACATTACCGATGGTCACAGCGCCAAAGTCATCATTGAGCGTACAGTCACCTTCGCAAAGCCGGTCTTGAGGACACACGCGGCCACAGACCTCAGGCAGACTATTGGTTTGGTGCGATAGCTCAACGGCTTCTAAGATGCGCCCCTCATTGGCTAGCTTTAGCCATTGTGGAATGTAGTTATGCACGGGGCACTTCCACTCACAATAGGGGTTACCGCAATCTAAGCAGCGATCGGCTTGTGCCGACGCTTCTTTTTCGGTGAACGGCTCGTAGATTTCCACGAACTCTATTTTGCGGGTATCAATCGGCTTTTTTCGCGGGTCGATACGCTGCACATCGATAAACTGATATACGTTCTGGCTCATGGATCCCTCCTTTACTGCGCCTGAACTCGCAGCTCGGCAGCGCTGCGACTCTGGTGGCCTAACAAGGTGCTGACATCAGCGGCTTTAGGTTTGACCAAATAGAAACGGTGTACCCATTGGTCAAAATCAGCCAGCAGTTGTTGCGCACGATCTGAACCTGTCAGCTCTAAATGTTGCGCGATCAGTCCGCGTAAGTGCTCTTGATGAATGGCCAGTGATTCTAGCGACAGCGCTTCAACCAACTCTGGATTGATGCGGCCGTTAAAATCGCCTTCCTCATCGAGCACATAGGCAAAGCCGCCGGTCATTCCAGCGCCAAAGTTGACGCCAGTGCGACCTAAAATCGCGACGATACCGCCCGTCATATACTCACAGGCGTTATCTCCTGCGCCTTCGACGATCGCATGGGCCCCTGAGTTACGCACGGCGAACCGTTCGCCTGCTTTCCCTGCCGCAAACAGCTTGCCACCAGTGGCACCATACAGGCAGGTATTGCCCATGATGGTGGACTCATGACTGGCAAAGGCGGATCCCACAGGAGGACGGATCACGATCTCACCGCCACTCATCCCTTTGCCGACATAGTCATTGGCATCGCCGACAAGGGTGATATTAACCCCTGCCGCATTCCACACCCCGAGAGATTGACCCGCTGTGCCTTGCAATTGAATATCCAGAGGATTGGCTGCCATGCCCGTGTTGCCATAGCGTTTTGCAATCGCGCCAGAGAGGCTAGCACCGACTGAACGGTCGGTATTGCGTACCGATTTGTAGATGCTGGCTCGTCGGTTAGCGTCAATCGCCTCCCCTAGCTCACTGAGCAAGGCTTGGTTAAGCGGTGCATTATCAAAAGGCGTATTAGGCTCACTGCAATATAAGGTTTTGCCCGGCCAGGGTGTGGGCGCCTCTAGAATATGGCTCAAATCGAGCTTTAGTTGCTTGGCGGTAAAGCCATCAACTGCTTCCAGCAAGTCCGTTCGGCCAATGAGATCGGTGAGCTTTTCGACACCAAGCTCAGCGAGTAGCTCGCGGACTTCTTCGCCTAAGCCTTTAAAGAAGTTCATCACCTGCTCAGGTAAGCCTTTAAAGTAGTCGCGACGAAGCGTGTCATCTTGGGTCGCCACACCGGTTGCACAGTTATTCAGGTGGCAAATACGCAAATATTTACAGCCCAACGCCACCATAGGCGCGGTGCCAAAGCCGAAGCTCTCTGCACCTAAAATGGCGGCCTTTACAATATCGAGGCCAGTTTTGAGCCCGCCATCGACTTGTAAGCGAATTTTGTGGCGTAAGCCATTTTCCACGAGGGCTTGCTGGGTTTCGGCAAGGCCTAATTCCCAAGGGCTACCGGCGTATTTCACGGAGGTCAACGGGCTTGCCCCTGTGCCGCCGTCATACCCTGAAATGGTGATCAGGTCGGCATAGGCTTTTGCCACACCGGTAGCAATGGTGCCCACGCCCGGTTCAGAGACCAGTTTGACCGATACCAATGCGCTTGGGTTGACCTGCTTTAAATCAAAAATCAGCTGCGCCAAGTCTTCAATCGAGTAGATATCATGGTGTGGCGGTGGCGAAATCAAGGTGACACCTGGGACTGAGAAACGCAATTTGGCGATCTCTGCCGTGACTTTATGGCCGGGCAATTGTCCGCCTTCACCGGGTTTCGCCCCTTGTGCAACTTTGATTTGCAGCACATCGGCATTGGTGAGGTAGTGGGGAGTGACCCCAAAACGGCCCGATGCAATTTGCTTGATTTTGGAGTTACGCTCGCTATTGAAACGGCGTGGGTCTTCCCCCCCTTCACCGGAGTTCGAGTGGCCGCCAAGGCGGTTCATCGCAATGGCTAACGCTTCGTGCGCTTCAGGGCTCAAAGCACCAATAGACATGGCCGCGGAATCAAAGCGTTTAAATAGCTCGGTGGCGGGTTCAATGCGTTCAAGTGGTAATGGTGTATCGGCTTTTTTCAAGCGCATTAGGTCGCGCAAGGTTGCCACCGGACGTTCATTCACCGTTTTCGCGTAGGTTTTGTAGTCCATCGCTTCCCCAGAGCGCACTGCACTTTGCAGATTTTTTACGACATCTGGGTTGTAAGCGTGATACTCGCCATCGTGGACGTATTTGAGTAACCCACCATGCTCTAGCGGCTTACGTTTAATCCAAGCACGACGAGAAAGGTTGACTAAGTCTTGCTGGAAATCATCAAAGTTCGCCCCTTGAATGCGGCTTGCGACACCTTTAAAGCAAAGCTCTACCACATCGTCATGCAGGCCGACCGCTTCAAACAGCTGCGAACAGCGGTAAGAGGCAATGGTCGAGATCCCCATTTTTGACATGATTTTAAATAGGCCCTTGTTGATGCCATTTCTAAAATTCACCATCACATCGCGATAGGGCTTTTTGATTGCGCCAATGTCGACTTGATTGGCTAGCGTTTCGTAGGCGAGATACGGGTAGATAGCCGTGGCACCAAAGCCGAGTAATACGGCAAATTGGTGCGGATCGCGTGCACTCCCGGTTTCAATGATGATGTTGGCATCACAGCGCAAGTTTTCGCGGACCAGACGCTTTTGCACCGCCCCGACAGCCATAGCGGCAGGGATAGGGAGTTTGTTTTTGTTGATGCTACGATCAGACAGGACTACCAGTACCGTGCCATCGCGCACGCAGCGCTCGGCTTGATCGCAAAGATCTAAGATGGCCTGCTGCAGATCTTTCTCGTTCGGATCGTAGTTAATATCGAGAATGCTGTTGCGATAATAGGTATCGTCGAGCTCGAGTAACTGCACCATGTCTGAGAATAAGAGCACGGGCGATTTAAACGCGACGCGCTCAGCGTGGCCATCGGTCTCGCAGAAAACGTTCATTTCTCGGCCGATACAGGTGGCCAGTGACATCACGTGGTTTTCACGCAAGGGATCAATGGGTGGGTTGGTAACCTGAGCAAACTTCTGACGGAAGTAGTCACTCACACAGCGGGGACGAGAAGATAATACTGCCATTGGCGTATCATCGCCCATCGAACCGGTCGCTTCTTGACCGATATCCCCGAGCACCTTGACGACTTGCTCGACTTCCTCGTTCGACATCCCAAACAGCTTTTGGTAAACCTTCAATTGGGTGTCTTGCAAGCTCCGGCTGCCTTCGCTGGCATCATCATCAAGTTCTTCAAACGGGGTCAGGCGACGCACGTGAGCATCGAGCCATTCCCGATAGGGGTGGCGACTTTTCAGTTCATTATCGATTTCCGCTGAGTGCCAAATTTTGCCTTCTCGGGTATCGATCACCAGCAATTCACCCGGGCCAACACGCCCTTTTTCAGCGACCTCATCAGGCGCGTAATCCCAAATGCCAATTTCAGAGGCGAGGGTGATGAATTTATCTTTAGTGACCACATAACGCGCAGGGCGTAAGCCGTTGCGGTCGAGATTACAAGCCGCATAACGGCCGTCAGACATCACAATACCGGCAGGACCATCCCATGGCTCCATGTGCATGGAGTTAAAGTCATAGAATGCACGCAGCTCATCATCCATATCCGGATGGTTTTGCCAAGCGGGTGGCACAAGCAGGCGCATGGCGCGGAAGAGATCCATACCACCGGACAAAAACACTTCAAGCATGTTATCGAGGCTCGACGAATCCGACCCTGATTCATTGACAAAAGGCGCGGCCTGATGGAGGTCTGGCAATAAGGGCGAGTTAAATTTGTATGCCCGTGTGCGTGCCCATTGGCGGTTACCTTCAATGGTGTTGATTTCACCATTGTGTGCAAGGTAACGGAACGGTTGAGCGAGCGGCCAGCGTGGTTGCGTGTTAGTGCTAAAACGCTGGTGGAATAAACAGATCGAAGACTCGAGGCGTAAATCGGCCAAATCAGTGTAAAAGCGCGGCAAATCTGCCGGCATACACAAGCCTTTGTAGACGATGGTTTGGGTCGACAGACTGGTAATGTAGAAGTCTGTGTCGTCAGCCAACGCTTTTTCTGCGCGGCGGCGCGCAATATACAGGCGACGCTCTAAATCGCGTGCGCGCCAACCGGCTGGGCCGTTAATAAAGACTTGTTCGATAACGGGGAGTGACTGCTTGGCGATTTCACCCAGCACGTCAGGGTTGGTTGGTACCGTACGCCAACCAACCACGGAGAGTGTTTCGGCAGCAATTTCTTGTTCAAACACCGCGCGGGCGCGCTGCGCCTTCACCGGATCTGTGCTCAGGAAAAGCATTCCTACCGCATACAAACGGCTTAGGTTCCATTGGTTTTGTTCGGCAATAAGGCGAAAGAAACGGTCGGGCTTTTGGAGCAATAACCCACAACCGTCCCCGGTTTTACCATCGGAGTTAATCCCTCCGCGGTGGGTCATGCGATCAAGTGCGGAAATGGCGGTACGAACCAACTTGTGGCTGGGCTCACCTTCTTGATGGGCGATCAAACCAAAACCACAGTTATCCTTTTCCAACATTGGGTTGTACAGCGACATTGCAATTCTCCCTTGCTACTGCGTCACTCGCAGTGATTGCATTTATTGTCGTGATCCTCCTGACCACTCTGAAAGCGTCTAGGACTGTGACAGCTCACCCGTTATGTTGTGTTTTTTTAACGGGAAAATCGCGTGCTTGTAAGTAATTAAATTACTGATTTTCAACGCGATGCCTAGCCTGCCGTATCCAGAAAGCGCTATTCAGCGACCTTTCAAATTAACGGCAAAGCAGTTAAAGGTCAAATTTTATTATGCAGCCTTTATGCACCATGAAGCTTGGTGTGATGTCAATTAAACACCTGATATTTTCAGGTTTTGTGTCAATTTTTTCAGGAATAATAGCTATTCGCGTTTATGCTGTTTTGTTAAATAATTATTAATTTAAGGCCAAATTCGAGCATAAATTCTAACCAACTAAAGAAATAAAGCAGGGTGCGTTTTATGTCTTCAGTTTCATAGCAAGATACGCTGTGATTTGATGTAAAAAAATGACAACTGACAGTAAAAACCTGTGAGGCACGTAGCCATGTATTTTGAGAAAACTGTGGCAAAATAGCGGTTCCATAAGCGGCGCAATGGAAAAAGATGTCGCGAATCAAGGATGGTTGTGATCACACAGGAGCCGCATGGCATTTTTCATTTTATTTACATTTCTTGTTTTAGGTGCGGTGCTTGGCTACGCGTGGCGTGCGCGACAAGAAACCGTCGCGTTAACCCATTGGCGTGTGTATATGGCTGATCTCGATACTCCCCATGCCATTGTTACCGCCGATGAGGGTGACATCTTGTATGCCAATGCTGCCTGTGTGGAGGCATTTTCATTGGTGGACAGCAAAAGCCACTTTAAAACGGCCAATGAGCACCAGCGACAAGCAGTACGTGCCTTTATTGTTGCGCAGCAGTGGCCACGTCCTTTCTCTAATGTCGAAGCTAAGGTCAAAGCACCCGGCGCGAATCGAGTACGCATTGGCGTGCGCTTGTCGGGCTTACCCATTCGTTGTCGGCGTAAAAAAGCATGGTTGGTGTCGCTAGCACCACTGGCGCGCCACGCGCAATGGCAGCTACAGCATCAAGAACATGGTGTTTTGCTTAGCGTGATTAATTCGTTGGCTGAATTGGTTTGCTTTCAAGATGTCGATGGCAATGTGGTGGGAACCAATGCGGCCTTTGACCGCTTTTGGCGAGGCCGCGAGCAAGAGGGCATTATGTGGCATGCCGATCAGCCTTTGTCTGGCTCAAAGACGGTGCGTACGTGGGCATCGCAACTAAACGGCGAAAGCTGTTTGCTTGAAACCAATATCACCGCGCTTAAAAATGATCAGCAACAGGTGGTTGGCACCTTGAGCATCAGTCATGATGTGACCGACTGGCACCAAATGCAGCAAAGTTTGCAACGCGAGGTGCATCATCGCCAATCGGCCGAACAAGCGCTTCAGCAACGGAGCAATTTATTGAGCGCGATTTTTAATGCCAGTGTGGATCCGATTGGGATCTTTGATCAGGACTATTACCACCTTGCCTGTAATCAAGCCTATGCCGATGCGCTTGGGGTCTCCATTGAAGCGCTTGAAACCTCTCCAGCGCAAGAGGTCGTCGATGCAGATATTTTTGATCAGCATCGTCAGCGCGATCAGCATGTACTGGATACTGGGGAAACCGTGACCTATGAAGATGTGATTTGGCGGCCCAGCGGCGAGCAAACTTGGTTTGAAGTGACTAAATCGCGTATTGATGATCCGGTGACTGACAGCTTTGCAGTACTGGTGATGGCACGCGATATCACCGAACGTAAGCACACCCAACAACAGCTGGCGGATGCGATCATGTCATTCCAAGAAATGAGCTTCGTGGATAGTTTGACCCAAGTGGCGAATCGACGCAGCTTTGATGAGCAACTGCGCAAGTTGTGGCGCTCACACGCCCGTGAACAAACGCCGCTTGCCTTGATCCTCTGTGACATCGACCATTTCAAACTTTACAACGATAATTACGGCCATCAACAAGGCGACTGGGCCTTGCAGCAAGTGGCGAACGCTTTTAAGTCGGCGATTAATCGACCACTTGATGCGGTCGCGCGTTATGGGGGAGAGGAATTTGCTATTGTATTGCCTCACACTGAGCTTGATGGGGCCGCCTTAGTTGCCGAGCGGGCAAGAGCTGCGTTGGCCGAGCGTGAAATCGCGCATCAGTATTCGCCGGTCGCAGCGGTGATGACCGCGAGTCTCGGCGTTGCGTGTATGATCCCCTCACCCGAAGGGGATTATGGGGAGCTTATCCATCAAGCCGACTTAGCCATGTACCAGGCGAAGCGACTTGGGCGTAATCAAGTCAGCTTAATGGGACCAACGTCTTGCGTCACAGAGAATGATGCGCCGCGCCCTGAGCCTGAACACTTCCACTCTTAACTGGCGTGTAGTAAGCCTTTATGAAACAACTCAAAGTATTAGCGCAGTATTATGTTGATTTGCTTGTCAAGCTGGGCATTGTCCGCTTCAGCATGTTACTCGCGCTGGCGCTTGTGGCACTGGCCGTGGTGGTGCAAGTGGGCATCACCTTGGTGCTGGAAGGCACGGTGCAAAATATCGACATTATCCGCTCGATTTTCTTCGGCCTGGTGATTACCCCTTGGGCGGTTTATTTTTTGTCCGTGGTGGTGGATCAGCTTGAAGAATCGCGGCAGCGCTTATCTAAGCTGGTGTCTAAATTAGAAGAGATGCGTGCGCGAGACATGCGTCTTAACCGGCAGTTGACCGAAAATATTGAGCAACTGAATTTAGAAATCGAAGAGCGTAAAAAAGCTGAGAGTGCGCGCCAAGAGGCGATCAAGGATCTAGAAAACGAGGTGTATCAGCGGGAAAAAGCTCAGCTAGAGCTAGCCGAGCAAACCGCATTGCTGCGCTCGTTTATTGATGCGTCGCCGGATCTGATTTATTACCGCAATGCCAAGGGGCAGTTCTCTGGTTGTAACCGCGCGATGGAAGAGCTGACCGGCTATAAAGAGAAGGCGCTGAAGGGCCTGACGCCGTGGGATGTCTATCGCGAGGATATCGCCGCTAAAGTGGTAGAGACCGATCAGCAAGTCTTTGATAACAACGTCTCCATTACCTACGAGCAATGGCTTGAGTATCAAGATGGACGCAAGGCCTATTTTGAACTGCGCAAAGTCCCTTTCTTTGCGCGAGACGGGCGCCATCTGGGATTGCTTGGCTTTGGCCGTGAAATCACCGAACGCAAGCGTTATCAAGATGCATTGGAGAAAGCGAGCCGAGATAAAACCGCCTTTATCTCCACCATCAGTCACGAGCTGCGCACACCGCTGAATGGGATTGTCGGATTGAGCCGCATGCTATTGGACTCGCCGCTGGATGATGATCAACGCAATTACTTACGTACCATTTACGTCAGTGCCATCACCTTGGGTAATATTTTCAACGATATTATCGATTTAGATAAATCCGATCGCAACCGACTGTCCTTGTACCCCACCAGCATCGATCTGCGTGAATTTGTTACTGAGATTGAAAACATCTCTGGCCTGATGGCGGAGCAAAAAGGGCTGCGGTTTGAACTTGAACGGGTGACAGACTTGCCGGAATTTGTCGCCGTGGATGCGACACGATTACGTCAAATTTTGTGGAATCTGGTCGGGAATGCCGTCAAATTCACCAAGCAAGGCTGTGTGATCATCACTGTTAGTGCAGATGTGGAAGATGACCACGCGCATCTTTGCTTTGAAGTCGAAGACAGCGGGGTCGGGATCCCTTCAGATGAGCAAGATAAAATTTTTGCCATGTACTATCAGGTAAAACAAGGCGAAGAAAACTTGCATGCTGTGGGAACAGGGATTGGACTCGCCGTGTCTCGCCAGTTAGCGCGCATGATGGGAGGCGACATTACCGTCGATAGCGAAGAAGGTGAAGGGAGTACCTTTACCGTGAAGGTTTCCGTGCCTTTGAGTGAGCCTGCGGATGATGAGGTCCAACTGCCCACGCGCAGTGATAGCCGCTTGCGAATTTTGCTCGTCGAAGACATTGAGCTAAACATCACGGTCGCTACCAATTTATTGGAAAGTCTAGGCCATGAGGTGACCGTTGCTCGAGATGGTCAGTCGGCGCTAAACACCTTTATGCCCGGAGCGTTTGATTTATTGCTATTAGATATTCAATTACCGGATATGACCGGCTTTGATATTGCAGCAACATTACGCGAAACACAGTCGAGCTTACCACCACTTGTCGCATTAACCGCCAATGTGATCAAAGACAAAGGAGAGTACATCGACAAAGGCATGGATGATGCAATCAGCAAGCCGATCAGTGTCGCGGCACTTAGCCAAGTGATTGAGCGTTATGCGTTGGCGGAGGGGCAAGAAGCGGTGACTGACGAGAGTGCGTCGACACGGCCAGTCGCAAGCGAGCAAGCGGAAAAGCTGTTGGATATGGACATGCTCACCGGCTATGTCGAGCTGGTTGGCACCGAGCCTGTGCGAAAAAGCATTGAAATGTTTGAACAATTGATGCCGGAATACATCGCGATTCTTGATTCGAATATGACCGCACGCGACCAAGATGGCATTGTGTCGGAAGCGCATAAAATTAAAGGTGCGGCAGGATCAGTGGGCTTAAAGCATGTGCAAAAAGTGGCCCAAAAAGCACAGTCTCCCGAGTTACCGGCGTGGTGGGAGAATATTGCCGATTGGGTTGATGAAATTAAAGTAGGCTATCAGCACGATCTGACGGTGTTAAAAGCATGGTTAGATGAGCAATCCTCCTAAACGCCACCCACAAGCTAAACAAAAAAGGCGCCATCAGGCGCCTTATTCATATTGGGTGTGCAGCTTATTGATCTTCGAGCTCACCGCAGAAGCGATAGCCTTCACCATGAATGGTGGCAATGATCTCTGGGGTGTCGCTGTGTGATTCGAAGTGCTTACGAATACGACGAATTGTGACATCCACAGTACGGTCATGCGGCTTTAGCTCGCGACCTGTCATCTTTTTCAACAGCTCAGCACGGGTCTGGATTTTGCCTGGGTTTTCACAGAAGTGCAGCAGGGCACGAAACTCTGAACGTGGCAATTTGAATGACTCGCCTTCAGGGTTAATCAAAGAGCGACTGTTGATATCAAGAACCCAACCATTAAACACATACTGTTCAACGTTGCGTTTTTCTTCACCACCGTTCACGCTACTCATCGCACGGGTTAACAAGTTACGTGCACGAATGGTCAGTTCACGAGGGTTAAATGGCTTGGTAATGTAGTCATCGGCACCAATTTCCAGCCCTAGGATTTTGTCGACCTCGTTGTCACGGCCCGTCAAGAACATCAATGCCATGTCGCCTTGTTCGCGCAATTCACGCGCGAGCAGTAAGCCGTTTTTACCGGGCAAGTTGATGTCCATGATCACCAAGTGCACTTGATGATTGGATAGGACTTGATGCATCTCGTCGCCATCGCTGGCTTCAAAGACATTGTAACCTTCCGCTTCAAAGATACTTTTCAGCGTGTTACGTGTGACTTGTTCATCTTCTACAATCAGAATTTGCGGGGTTTGCATTGGCGATACCTAATATCTAAATAGAATCCGGTTGCGCTTCACAGTCTAGTTCCACTAGCCCATGAAAAAAATTTACAAAATTGCGAGAGGATGCCTTCCGCGAACCTCGCAATCAACATATGGCACGCCATCCATAGAGAGGTGTGTGTCGATGCTAGACAACGCACCGTGTGTTCCAGTTGAGGCGGGGCGTTATCGGCCCTCGTAAGCCTCAGAGGCAATCACTGTTACATCCATTGATTGCCGCTAATTGTATTCATTTAACAGCGCGCTAACAATATATTACGGTGAACGTTGATGATTTTTTTCATCCTTTATTGACCCCAATCAAAAGCATCTTTGTTGGTGATTAGGGTCAACTTCCCGTTTAACTTTATGAATACTAGCGCATAATTAGCAATTAAGCATAATGTTAGTAACGAACAGGTGTAAATAATGTGTGATCAGAATAACGCCAGCGATTTGTGGAAAACTTACCAGCAGATCGCATTTCGGGCACCCCAAGCACCCAGTGTCCGTTCTTTTGCCATTCTTACCGCATTTAACCCTCGTAGCCAACCTTTATCTGAGAAAGAGAATCAATTGCGTAATCGTCAGCTTGTGGATGAGATGGAGAAAGCGGGGATTCGCTATTGGGCAATGAATGGTGGGGCGCCTGATGGCAGCTGGTTTGAGCCGGGTTTTGCCGTTGCTCTGAATCAAGACGAAGCGATTGCATTGGCGAAAACATGGCAGCAAAACGCGATTTATTGGGTGGAGGAGGATACATTATGGTTACTGCCTGCACTGATGACAGATTTTGCGCCGCAGTCACTAGGCGTGACGTTTTCATCACTGCTGGAATTGACAAACTCATCACTGGACTGAGGAGAGCATCATGGACGATAGACTACCTGATTTATGCGACAACCACCCAGACGCCGTGCGTTGGTTACCCATTCAGTGGCAAGATTTTGGCGCGGTGAGCGGCTTTGAAGGACGGATACGTACTGTCCGCTGTTATCACGATAACTCCAAAGTGAAAGCGCTCCTCGCAACGCCCGGCCAAGGTCAGGTTTTAGTAGTTGATGGCGGCGGCGCGATGGATCGTGCGCTATTGGGCGATATGATCGGAAAAAGTGCGGTCGACAATGGTTGGGCAGGGGTGGTGATTGCCGCGCCAGTGAGGGATGTGGCGACGCTTGCCACCTTGCCTATTGGCATTAAAGCACTCGGCGTCTGTCCGATTAAAACCCAAAAACGGGACTGGGGAGAGGTAGATGTGGTGCTAACGCTGGAAGGCGTGTTAGTGACCCCAGGTGATTACCTGTATGCTGACAAAAACGGTGTGCTGGTTTGTGCGCAGCCCTTGAACACAGTCAGCGACGTGGATTAAGCATTCACGCCGTCGTTACACGTTGTTAAAAGCGTAACCCGACGCCGAGTTGGTAAATAGACTCGGTGTCTTTTTCAGGATCGAACTCCACATCTAGCCCGGCATTGACATCGAAAGAATCACTTAATTGGTAGCGGCTGCTGACTCCCCATTGGTTAACGCTTTTATCACGTTGGTAGCCGTGGCTCAGTTGGCTTGAAACATGTAACTTGTCGGTAAATCGGTACTCGATGCCGCTGAGTAAGCCGCGTTGCGTGGGGGCTGTCTGGGTTTCGCTTTTCATTTGCGTGCCAAGGTAAACGGAGAGATTACTCAAGGGGTAGCGATAGCCTGACTCTATGGTCCAGCTATCAAATCCGTCTCCGGCCGAGGGCATCGACTGGATAAAAAAGCGATTGGAGTCGGCTATCGTTTCGGTCTCGAACGATAGCATTTGCTCGCCAAATGCAGGGGTTGCCACTAAATGCAAGGCGAGTGCGAACAATCCGAATTGTTTCACTCTAGGTTCCTTTGCGTTGTTATTTTTGTCGGTTTCGTCACCGCTGATGATCAGTGTAGACAAAAAAGTGTGCGCGGTCGCAACTTTGTCTAAAAAAACGTCATGCTATTGACGTATCTGATAGGTGCCAGCGTGTGATGGCGACGATTAAACAACAAGCAAAATTGACGCCAGGTTAAGCGTGTTTAGGCTTTGACTAACCGAAGCGCATCGCTGTAGGGACGCACATCATGGAAGTAGCCCTCTTGAACCTGATGCTGCAGTTGCTGCCAAAATTCGGCCTCAAAAAGCTCGGGATGCAGGCGCTCAAACTCATCACGTAGCGAAGGGTTGACCAACAAAAAGGTACGAAACTCTTCGGGAAACACATCATTTTCTCCCACGCTGTACCAAGGCTCTGCGGCTAGCTCATCTTCTGGATAACGCGGTGGCGGTATACGACGGAAATTGACCTCAGTGAGATAGGCGATTTCATCATAATCATAGAAAATCACCCGATTATGACGGCTGACGCCAAAGTTTTTAAACAACATGTCACCGGCAAAAATATTGGCAGCTGCGAGCTCTTTGAGGGCATCACCGTACTCTTGCACTGCTTGGGTTAAGGCGTCAGGACTGGCTTGCTCGAGGTAAATATTTAGCGGGATCATCCGCCGCTCCATATATAAATGGCGGATCCGTACTTCTGTGTCAGTGACGGACACACATGAAGGCGCCACGTTTAGCAATTCGTCAATCAGTGCATCGCTGAAACGGTGACGAGGAAAGATAAAGTTCCGATACTCCTGCGTGTCGGCCATGCGTCCCACCCGATCGTGCTCTTTAACGAGGCGGTATTTCTCGCGCACTTGGGCGTGCGTCATTTGTTTTTGCGGTGCGAATTTGTCTTTGATGATCTTAAACACAAAGCCGTATGAGGGCAGGGTGAACACCGACATCACCATCCCTTTGATCCCCGGCGCGATATCAAACAAGTCATCAGAATTATCCAAATGATAGAGAAATTCGCGGTATAGCTCGGTTTTACCATGTTTTTGACAGCCGATCGCGGTGTAGAGCTCTGCTGGAGTTTTATTGGGCATTAATTGATTGAGAAAGTCGACTAAAGCCGCTGGGACGGGGGCATACACCATAAAATAAGAGCGCGCGAAACCAAATACGATACTCACATCGTCGCTATCGGTAATACATGCATCAATATACAGCTCGCCGTTATCTGAGATAAGCAAGGGCAGCACGAGGGGGCGACGTTGGTTCGCCATATCCAGACGGCCAATTAAGTACGCTCCTTTGTTGCGAAAGAACGGCTGACGCACCATTTCAATGGTGAAGCTCATGGTTAACTGCGGGCCAAAGCGTTGCTGAAGGATTTGCGTAATGCGCTTAAGATCGCCACTTTTATCTCGCCAAGGCAGGGTAAAGGGGGTGCTGTCTAGCATGCGCTCTAGCGTGGCATAAATGCCAGCTTGCGATTGAAAGCGTCGCAACAAGGGCGTTGGATACTTGGGAATGCGTCCGCCTTGCGAACTTTGTACAAACAGTTTGTCACGACGAATATTTCGGTGTTCGAAAATACGGCAATACACCGAATTGAAAAAACTCTCAGCGATATCGTAGCGCGGGTAATCATCAAGGAGTTTGATGTAGGCTGCTTTCACTGCCATCAAAAAGGAGCGTGTGGCGTGTTCTTTGCCCAGCATAGCCCGCAGTTGCTGACTCACTAAGCCGACATGGTGATCGTAAAATTGAATACGCGTTTTCAGTGCTTGCTGCACGCTTTTCCAGTCTTGCTGCTCAAAGCGCTCTTGAGCGCCTGACGTCACATCTAAGAAGCGACCATACATGGCATCCGAGCCCTGTAATATCGTATTTGCGACTAATTGTGCCATGGCGTCCTGTGTCATTCGCGTTCCCTGCTTCCATGCCGTTTTTGTTCTCTTCAACCTCTCAGAGTTTTGGCGAAAAAGCAATCAGTGTCACTTTTTTGTTGACCTCGGCGGCATGATTCGATACACCTAAGTAGAACTCAACAAAACAAACGATAAACGCAACACACATGCAACTGACGATCAGCACCCTTACCACCACAACAACCACCATTATTACTGGCACAATGTGTGTTGGTGCGGGCTGATACGCACAGAATTTCCAAAAAAAGCCCGTACCCTCACCGGTACGGGCTTTTTTTTATCTTAAGAGAGAGGTCCCAAACGGATGCGAGTTTTAAAATTTGGTGGCACATCGCTTGCTGATGCAGAGCGATTCAGTCGTGCCGCTGACATCATTGTTAGCAATCAGGGTCAGAGTGACGTCTCTGCTGTTTTATCCGCCCCAGCGCGTGTTACCAATATTCTGGTGTCCGTGGTGGATAATACGGTTAAACATGGAGAGGCTGAGCTGCCACTCAAAGAGCTAGAAACCATTTTCACCGCGCTGTTCCAAGGCCTTGCCGAACGCCAGCCCAATCTCGATACCCAACCTTTGTTCGATAAACTTTCTCGCAGTCTCGGACAACTACGCCAATACGTACACGGTATGAACCTGCTAGGGCTTTGTCCGGACAGCACCTATGCGCGCGTGGTGAGCAAGGGGGAACGTTTGTCCGTAGCGGCCATGCAAGCGCTGTTAGTGGCGCGTGGCTATCAAGTCTTTGAGATTGATCCGGTCAGTTATTTTGCCGCTTCTGGCAGTTACCTGAGTGCTGAAGTCGACATTGAAACCTCCTCGCAACGCTTTAAACAGTCTCCCATTCCCGCTAATCATGTTGGCTTGATGCCAGGCTTTATGGCCGGCAATGAGCAAGGGGAGCTGGTGACCTTGGGACGCAATGGTTCCGATTATTCCGCTGCGGTGCTGGCCGCTTGTGTCCGTGCAGAGTGCTGCGAAATCTGGACGGATGTCGATGGTGTCTATAACTGCGATCCCCGCTTGGTGCCAGACGCGCGTTTACTGAAGTCGCTGAGTTATCAAGAAGCGATGGAGCTGTCGTACTTTGGTGCCAAAGTGCTCCACCCTAAAACCATCGCCCCTATTGCTCGCTTCCATATCCCTTGTTTGATTAAAAATACGGCCAATCCTCAAGGCGCAGGCACCTTGATTGGCGATGATACTGGTGAGGATAAGCTTGCCATTAAAGGGATCACCACGCTTAGCGATCTGAGTATGGTCAATATCTCTGGTCCTGGGATGAAGGGAATGGTTGGTATGGCTTCACGTGTGTTTGGCGCCATGTCATCCGCGGGCGTTTCTATCGTGCTGATCACCCAATCGTCGTCGGAGTACAGCATTAGCTTCTGTATTCAAGCGCAGGATAAAGTGAAAGCTGAGAAGGCGTTGCGGACCCATTTTGAACTTGAGCTTAAAGATGGTTTGCTTGAGCCTGTCGAGTTTATCGATCACCTATCGATTGTCTCCTTAGTGGGGGATGGTATGCGCACTTCGAAAGGGATTGCGGCGCGCTTTTTCACCTCGCTAGCGGAAGTGAATGTCAATATTGTCGCCATTGCTCAAGGTTCGTCAGAGCGTGCTATCTCGGCGGTTGTCCCCTCGGAGCGTGTCTCGGAAGCGGTGAAAGCCTGCCATGAAAACTTGTTTAACAGCCAACACCACCTCGATGTGTTTATCGTCGGTGTGGGCGGGGTCGGTGGTGAGCTGATTGAGCAAATTCGTCGTCAACAAGCGAAGCTGCAGCAGCAAGGCATTGTGATGCGTGTCTGTGGAATGGCAAATAGTAAAGGCATGTGGCTGAACAGCCAAGGCATTAACCTTGATAGCTGGCGTGATGAGCTGCCTAATCACCTTTCACCGTTTAGCCTTGCCGGTATGATTCAGTTGGTGCAGCGTAATCATATCATCAACCCAGTGTTGATTGACTGCACAGCAGAGCAACAAGTCGCGGATCAGTATGCGGACTTCTTACGTGCGGGCTTCCATGTGATCACGCCTAACAAAAAAGCCAATACCAGTAGCATGGCTTATTACCAACAGCTGCGTCAGGCGGCGCGCGCGACACATCGTAAGTTTATGTATGAAACCACGGTGGGGGCTGGCTTGCCCGTCATTGAAAACCTGCAAAACCTGATTGCTGCAGGGGACGAGCTATCACGATTTTCTGGGATCTTGTCGGGGTCGCTATCACACATTTTTGGCAAGTTAGATGAAGGCGTAAGCTTTAGTGATGCCACCAAGGTTGCGCGTGACAGTGGCTTCACTGAGCCCGACCCACGTGACGATCTATCTGGCATGGATGTGGCGCGTAAATTGTTAATTTTGGCACGAGAAGCTGGCATGCATTTAGAGCTGGAAGATGTCGAAGTTGAGCCCGCGTTGCCGCCAGGCTTTGATCAATCGGGTGATGTGGAGTCCTTTATGGCACGCTTGCCGGAGGCGGATGCTTACTTTAAGCAATGGTCAGAGCAAGCGGCTCAAGAGGGCAAGGTGCTGCGCTATATCGGCGGTATTGAAGACGGTCAATGCTTCGTGAAAATTCAAGCCGTAGACAGTGACGATCCGATGCACAAAATTAAAGATGGCGAAAACGCACTCGCCTTTTACAGCCGCTATTATCAGCCGATTCCATTGGTCTTGCGTGGATATGGGGCAGGCACCGCCGTGACGGCGGCAGGGGTATTCGCTGATTTGATGCGCACCTTGGGTTGGAAGCTAGGAGTGTAGTGATGACAGTACGCGTTTACGCACCCGCTTCAATTGGTAATGTGAGTGTGGGTTTTGATGTGTTAGGTGCAGCGGTCAGCCCTATCGATGGCAGCTTGCTGGGGGATGTGGTTGAAGTGAAGGCGGGCAGCGACCGCCCCTTTTCGCTGCGCTGTGAAGGGCGATTTACCGACAAGCTTCCTGCTGATGAAAAGGACAATATTGTCTATCAGGCCTACCAAGCGTATGCACATGCGCTGCAGGGTCAAGGGATCGCGGTAAAGCCGGTGGCGATGTTGCTGGAAAAGAATATGCCCATCGGCTCCGGATTGGGATCCAGTGCGTGTTCGATTGTTGCAGCACTTGATGCGTTAAACCGCTTTCACGGTAACCCACTGGATGAAACCACCATGCTAGCGCTAATGGGGGAGATGGAAGCCAGTATTTCGGGCAGCTTACACTATGACAACGTGGCGCCTTGCTACTTAGGTGGCTTGCAACTGATGCTGGAAAGCCAAGGCGTGATCAGCCAAGCCGTACCACATTTTGACAACTGGTATTGGGTGATGGCTTACCCCGGGATTAAAGTCTCGACTGCAGAAGCACGCACTATCTTGCCCGCACAGTATCGCCGTCAAGACGTTATTGCCCACGGGCGATATTTAGGCGGCTTTATTCACGCGTGTCACACTCAACAACCTGCTCTGGCGGCGAGCTTGATTTGTGATGTGATTGCAGAGCCCTATCGGCAAAAACTGTTGCCGGGCTTTGTTGAAGCGCGGGCGTATGCAGACAGCTGTGGCGCACTTGCGACAGGGATTTCAGGCTCTGGGCCGACCTTGTTTAGCATCTGTGATGATTTACAGGTTGCCGAGCGACTCGCACAATGGCTGCGCGAGCACTACGTACAAAATAATGATGGCTTTGTTCATGTATGTCGCATTGATGGACAGGGCGCAAAAGAAATAGGAAGTCAGGCATGAAGCTTTACAACATCAAAGATCACAGTGAAACCGTGTCGTTCGCGCAAGCGGTCAAACAAGGATTGGGGCGAGGACAAGGGCTGTTTTTCCCCGAGCACATACCGCAATTTGAGGATATCGATGCCTTGTTGTCGATGCCATTGGTAGAGCGTAGCACTGAGATCCTCTCGGCCTTGATTGGCGACGAACTGCCAAAAAGCCAAATCCATGAGCTGGTGGCGCAGGCGTTTACCTTTGAGGCACCACTCAAATCTGTCACTGAGCGCATTCATGCGTTAGAACTTTTCCATGGGCCAACGCTCGCCTTCAAAGATTTTGGTGGTCGTTTTATGGCGCAATCTCTCGCGGCAGTGTCAGACGGCAACAAGATCACGATTCTCACCGCCACATCAGGCGATACCGGTGCTGCCGTTGCTCATGCGTTTTATGGCATTGAAAACATCAACGTGGTGATTTTGTATCCGAAAGGCAAAATTAGCCCACTGCAAGAAAAGCTGTTTTGTACTCTCGGCGGCAATATTCACACCGTGGCAGTGAACGGCACATTTGACGACTGCCAGACGATGGTGAAGCAAGCCTTTGATGATAAAGAGCTGCGTCAAACCATCGGCTTAAACTCAGCAAACTCAATCAATATCAGCCGGCTGATGGCGCAAATTTGCTACTATTTTGAAGCGCTTGCGCAGATCCCTCAGTACAAGCGAGACCAAGTGGTTGTCGCGGTACCCAGTGGTAACTTTGGCAACCTGACTGCGGGCTTGATTGCCAAGGCGATGGGGCTGCCGATTAAACGCTTTATCGCTGCCACCAATGCCAATGATACGGTGCCACGCTATTTAGCCTCCGGGCAGTGGCAGCCGCAAACCACAGTCGCAACTTTATCGAATGCGATGGATGTCAGTCAGCCGAACAACTGGCCGCGTATCGAAGAGCTTTTCCGCCGTGAAGGGTGGGCGCTGAGCGAATTGGCATCAGGACGCGCAGACGATGCGCAAACCGCAGAGAGTTTGACGCAGCTTGCTGAGCAAGACTATTTATGCGAGCCGCATGGAGCCATTGCCTATCGTTTGTTAGCACAACAGCTTGGCGAGGAAGAAGAGGGGATTTTCTTGTGTACCGCGCATCCGGCCAAGTTTAAAGAGTCGGTCGATGCGATTTTACACAAGGATATTCCGCTGCCAGGGCCATTGGCAAAACATGCGCAGATGGATTTATTGTCGAGTGAGCAAGAGACCGACTTCTCGGTCTTAAGAGCGTACCTGCTTAATTTGAGCGCTTAACCAAAAACAGCCCGCCAAAGCGGGCTGTTTCTTTATAACCTGTGTGTTTACAGTGAGCTTGTAAACGTACGGGTGATCACGTCACGCTGTTGTTCAGGGGTCAGTGAATTAAAGCGAACCGCATAGCCCGAGACACGGATGGTCAGTTGCGGGTATTTTTCTGGGTGCTTGGCTGCATCTTCCAAAGTTTCACGCTTCAGCACGTTAACGTTCAGGTGTTGACCCCCTTCATTAACCGCTTGGGTTTCGATATTGACTTCACGGTAGTCAAACTCACCCAAAGAAGACAGCGCGACTTCTTGATCCGCCTCAAAGCCTTGTTTTGCACAGACACAGCGTGCTTGGTCGGTTTCTTTATCAATCAACCAAATAGAATTGATGAGATCATCATTGGCCGCTGAGGTTACTTGAATGCCGGTGATCATGGCCTATCCCCTTTTTCTGATAGTGACTTTAGTGATGTAAGATTTCATCACTTTCGACGTTCATATATACCTCTTTATCTGTAGGGTTATTTTGATTTAGGTCAATATTTAATCGTCTTTATCGTGAAGATAGTTATTTGATATCAATATTATTGTGAACAAAATCAATTTGATGATAAGAGCACAACGCGCAGCGACAAGCATTCGTATTTATAGCGCTATTTTGTTGTAAATTTACTACAAAAGTAAGGGCGAGATTGATCGATGGGTAGGCAGTTTTGCACCATATTGGTACATGGCTGGCGGAGTGTTCTTCTCGAATTTTATTAATCGTTTGAAATATATAGCTATTTAAACTTGGCATTGATTTTTCATGATGTTCTAGGCACACGCATAGATAAGGAGCGACCCATGACTAGAACATTATCGCCACGTTCACACGCGAGCTTACCGACCCCGAACCGAGCGGTACAAGGGCGCTGCCAACGTCATTACCATGCCCACACAGAAAGAACAAAAGATCGCGCCACACACTGATTTCATCTGTTTGTCTCGTTAAAATGGCGCCAGTGTGATGATAAGGAGCAACCATGACTCAGGCGCAAACGTGGCAGCAGGTGCTAGCCAACGAGAAGGAGCAAGCGTATTTTCGCGATACGCTAGCCTATGTGGAAAAGGTCCGGGCCAGTGGCGTCACGGTTTTTCCTCCCAAAGAGGATGTATTCAACGCCTTTCGTTTTACTGAACTTGGCGATGTGAAAGTCGTGATTTTAGGCCAAGACCCTTACCATGGGCCCAATCAGGCCCATGGGCTCTGCTTTTCCGTATTACCCGGGGTAAAAACGCCACCTTCGTTGGTCAATATTTATAAAGAGCTAGCGACGGATATCGAGGGATTTCAGATCCCTTTACATGGCTACTTGAAAAGCTGGGCAGAGCAGGGCGTGTTATTGTTAAACACGGTACTGACTGTTGAACAAGGAAAGGCGCACTCTCATGCCAAGCTGGGGTGGGAGACCTTTACTGACCGAGTGATTGAGGCTGTCAATCAGCATGGTGATGGTGTGGTGTTCTTGCTTTGGGGCGCGCATGCTCAGAAAAAAGGCAAAGCGATTGATCGTACGCGCCATCATGTTTTAACTGCGCCACATCCCTCTCCACTGTCAGCGCATCGAGGCTTCTTGGGCTGCCGCCATTTCTCACAAACTAACGCATTATTGCGCGAGCAAGGTAAAGCGCCCATTGATTGGCAACCCACCCTGGATGATGCGTAGAAAGCCAAGTGATTGAGGGGCAAAGCCGTCTTGGTCAGATAAAACCTGACCAATAAAAAAGGTGCTCAGTGAGCACCTCAGATTGCTGACGAACCCCGCCTTTTTAGGCGGGGTTCTTTTTGATAAGCGGCCGTAGGCCGCGATCGCGATATTTTTTGTTAGAGAGTGGTCGTTACCGACCAACGCCTAAATTGGCGGATAGAAGCCAGTATTTGCCTTATATCCGCCATGTTAAAGCCACATTTTCTTAGATAGCTCACCACTAACGCTATCTTCTTGATGTTTTGAGCAGCCGCCGCCAGCCAGCATTGCATTTGCACATTTGCAAGCCCTCGGAAGCGTGCGTAGCGATGCCCATGATGCTGCTTAGCGTCGGCGAAGCTTCGCTCCACAGTCTCACTTCGTCGCTTGTATATCTTTTTGCCATAACGAGACAGTCGCATTTCATTGGCACGCTCGACTGCATCAGTGTAAAGATGACGCGTGATGACCTTTTGCATGGTCTTACTTTGCGTACAGTCGTTTCTAACCGGACAGAACGCACACTGCTTTGGGTCTGAGTGATAAGTACGATAGCCGGCTCTTGTGGTTGTTTTATAGATAAGCGTTTGCCCTTTGGGGCAGCGATATGTGTCGGTTTTCTTATCGTATGTGAAGTGTTTTTTCTTGAACGTATTCTTCGTTCGAGAAGGGCGACGATAGCCGAATACGCCAAGAATGCTGCGACGCTCTAAGGATTCGGCAACCGGTGCCGTGAAGTAGCCAGCATCGATGCCCACGGCAATAGGATTGAGGTTAAATTGCGTGAGTGTGTGGTCAAGGCGATGGATATACGGTTGTGAGTCGTTGACATTCCCTGGGGTTGTATACGTATCGACGATGATACCGTGCTTACCATCAACGGTCCTATGGTCAAGATAGAAGAAGCCTTGGGGCTTATTATCTCTGGTCATAAAACCACTTTCAGGGTCAGTCGTACTCACTTTTGTGTTTTTGACGTCCGTTTTTAATGGCGCGTCCTTGAACGGCTTTTTTCCTTCTGCTTTGCGGTCACAGGCGATGTCTTCATCCAACATCTCTAGGTAAGCGCCGGCGCTCACCGGGCGCAGTTTATTCACATGCTTATTTTTGTTCGCACTGGCTTTAAGGTGTGTGCTATCGGTATACAGCTCTTGCCCTGCGACTAAGCCCTTCTCCATGGCTTGAACCACAATATGGTTGAATATGCGTTCGAAGACATCCGTGCCATTAAAGCGACGAATACGATTTTGGCTCAGCGTGGACGCATGGATGACCTTCTCTGTCAGCGACATACGCAAGAACCAACGATAAGCAACGTTGACTTCAATTTCTTTAACAAGCTGGCGCTCGCTTTTGATGCCGAAGAGATAGCCAAGCAGGATGATTTTAAATAAGCGAACGGGGTCAACGGGTGGACGGCCATTATCTTTGCAATAAAGGTGGGCGACTTCATCTCGAATAAACTCGAAGTCGATGGCACGGTCGATTTTACGAACAAGATGGTCTTTGGGAACAAGTTGTTCCATCGTCACCATTTCAAGTTCATATTGGTGTGGAGAAGGTTCTTGAAGCATACCGGAGCATCCCTATTGCGACACTCCTATTAGATCAAAGGTCTAGCTCGAAAGCTAGACCTTTGTCAGCAGTCTGAGGTGCTCAGTGAGCACCTTTTTCGCATCCTTTTATCGGTGAGTTAATCAAGGTCCAGTTGAGAGAAATCGCCATACATATCGATTTCTTCCAATTCTTTTCTCAGTCGCTGTTTGTCCTTCAGCGCTTCAATTTCTCTCCATTTACGTTTGACTGGTTTTGCGCGTCCGCTGCGTTGTGGCTTGTCTTGCTCGAACATGTCGTTAAAGGCAAAGTTATCCATAGTCACCCCTTGTTCACCTTGCGGTTAGGTTTTAAATACCACAGCTCGCCCTACCGTAAAATTGAAGTATTTCTCATTTGTGGCAGATTGATGAACTTTTTATGAGAACGCCATCACTGAATTTTTAAAAACAGTGATGACCAGCACAGCCAAGGGCGGCCATCAATTGATCTTACCGGTCAGACAAGCGAAGATTGCGCCGCAGACAGCAATCACGACACGACGAGGGACAGTCATTTGAGCCTTTTAACCTTTATTAACGACCTGATATGGGGCTCGGTGCTCATTTATGTGCTGATCGGCGGTGGCGTCTTCTTTTCGCTAAAACTCGGTGGCATTCAGTTCCGTCACTTCTCCCATATGTTTTCTGTGATGCGTCATAGTCGCCGCCGCGACATTTCGGGAATTTCGTCGTTTCAAGCCTTGTGTACTGGACTGGCTGCACGCGTCGGGACAGGCAATATGGCTGGTGTGGCGGTTGCACTCTCTCTTGGTGGACCAGGGGCGATTTTTTGGATGTGGCTGATGGCGTTTCTGGGAATGGCGACTGCCTTTGCGGAAAGCACCTTGGCACAGGTCTATAAAGTTCGCGATCCGGATGGCTACTTCCGAGGCGGTCCGGCTTACTATATGGAACATGGCTTGGGGATGCGCTGGATGGGAATATTGTTCTCGTTGCTGCTGATCCTTGCCTTTGGTTTGGTGTTTAACTCAGTTCAAGCGAATTCGATTTCACAGGCTGCCCAAGTGGCTTTTGGCTGGCCTCCCGCCTATGTCGGTGCAGGACTGGCACTGGTTAGTGGGTTGATTATTTATGGTGGCTTACGTCAAATTGCACGCACAGCTGAGGTCTTAGTCCCTGTGATGGCGCTGCTCTATTTATCTCTGGCGTGTTATGTAATGTTGACCCATCTCGAGCAAGTGCCCGCCGTGATATCGCTGGTGGTTAAAAGTGCTTTTGGTCTTCATGAAGCCGCTTCTGGCGCATTGGGTTACACCTTGGCGCAAGGGATGATTCAGGGGATTAAACGTGGCCTTTTCTCGAATGAGGCGGGCATGGGCTCGGCGCCGAATGCCGCCGCCTCCGCCACACCCTATCCGCCTCATCCAGTTTCTCAAGGCTATGTGCAAATGCTGGGCGTCTTTGTCGATACTCTGGTGATATGCACCGCAACCGTCGCGATTATTCTGCTATCGGGGGAGTATATACCCGGTGGCGAAGTCACGGGGGTGGAACTGACACAGCGTGCCTTAAGTGCTCAGGTCGGCGATTGGGGTGAGCAATTTGTGGCGGTGGCGATTTTCTTCTTTGCGTTTACCTCCATCATTGCCAATTATTCGTATGCAGAAACCAATTTGTTGTTTATCAATGGTCGTTTGCGCCCGGCACTGCCTTATTTTCGAGCATTGGTATTGGGCATGGTGATGTTTGGCGCGCTGGCCGAGCTCCCCTTAGTGTGGACGCTTGCGGATGCATCAATGGGCATGATGGCCTTGGTGAACATGATTGCGATCTTATTGCTGTCTGGCATTGTTAAGCGCTTGGCCGCTGATTACCACACCCAACGTTCGTTAGGGCGAGTGCCTGTGTTTGATAGTCGCCGCTTCCCTGAGCTTCACAGCCAATTGGACGAAAAGGCTTGGCCTTTGCCCAAGCAGTGACCGTGATGCGGTGGCTTTTTTATGCTGGAATGATAGTCTTGGCAACAGACAGATAACATAAGGGTTAGCAAGATGCTGATTGTGGTCTCCCCCGCAAAAACATTGGATTATGAGTCACCATTGCCGACGCAACGTCATACCCAACCCATGCTGACTGAGCACTCTCAAGCATTGATCGAGGTATGTCGCCAATTAACGCCCGCCGATATCGGTGCGTTAATGAAGGTGAGTGATAAAATTGCCAGTCTGAATGCGGTCCGTTTTGCCGAATGGTCTCCAACCTTTACCACTGATAATGCACGCCCTGCGGTACTGGCGTTTAAAGGGGATGTTTATACGGGTCTGGATGCCACTTCAATGTCTGAAGAGGACTTTGATTGGGCGCAGGCACATTTCCGTATGCTGTCGGGGCTGTATGGCCTATTGCGGCCATTGGATTTGATGCAACCTTATCGTCTTGAAATGGGCACCAAGCTGGCGACATCGCGCGGTGATAACTTGTATCAGTTTTGGGGTGATATCATCACTGAGACATTGAATCGCACCTTGGCAGAGCAAGATGATCGATTACTGGTGAACTTGGCCTCCAATGAGTATTTCAAAGCGGTAAACAAGAAAAAACTCGACGGCGACATTGTGACCCCTGTCTTTAAAGACTGTAAGAACGGTCAATACAAGGTGATCAGTTTTTACGCCAAAAAAGCCCGTGGCATGATGGCGCGCTATTTGATTGATCAGCGTGCGACATCCATTGAAGCTATCAAGACATTTGATGTTGGCGGCTACTATTTTAGCGAGGCACATTCCAAAGGGAATGAGTTGGTCTTTTTGCGTGAAGAACAGTAACGCACAGGCAATAAGGTTACGACAAGTATCAGCCGATGCGGCTCTGTGTCTCAATGAAAAAAAAAGCCCCAATGGGGCTTTTTTTTTCGCTTTCAGTTAGTGAAGAATGCGGGCGCGAATCGTGCCTTCAATCGCTTTCAGCTTTTTCAGTGCTTTATCAGCCTGTTCGGTTTCGACATCAATGACCACATAGCCAATTTTTGCTGAAGTTTGCAGATATTGTGCGGCGATGTTGATGCCTTCATCGGCAAAGGTGGTGTTGATTTTGGTCAACACACCGGGACGGTTCGCGTGAATGTGGAGTAAACGAGAACGCCCTTGATGCTCTGGCAGTGACACCTCTGGGAAGTTGACACAAGAGAGTGTCGAGCCGTTATCAGAGTACTTGATCAACTTGCCTGCTACCTCAAGGCCAATGTTTTCCTGCGCTTCTTGTGTCGAGCCACCAATGTGTGGGGTGAGCAGCGCATTATCAAAGGCCTGCAGCGGTGAGCTGAAGGGATCATTATTGGTTTTAGGCTCAACAGGGAATACATCAATCGCCGCTCCGGACAAATGGTTGCTCTCGAGCGCGCCACATAGGGCATCAATGTCCACCACTGTACCGCGTGAGGCATTAATAAAGATAGCACCGGGCTTCATGCGGGCGAATTCTTCACTGCCGATCATGTTTTGAGTGCTTTCGGTTTCTGGAACGTGCAATGAAATCACATCACTACGGTTTAATAATTCAGTCAGCGAGTTGACTTGCACGGCATTTCCGAGTGAGAGCTTGTTATCGATATCGTAATAACAAACGTTCATGCCAAGGTTCTCTGCCAAAATACTCAGCTGCGTCCCGATGTGGCCATAACCGATAATTCCTAATACTTTTCCGCGTGCTTCAAACGAGCGTTCGGCGGATTTCTGCCATTCGCCACGATGTGCTTTGGCATTCTTTTCCGGAATACCACGTAGCAGCAGCAGGATCTCCCCAAGCACTAATTCGGCGACGCTGCGGGTATTTGAGAAGGGGGCATTAAAAACCGGGATACCACGTTGAGCAGCTGCGTCGAGATCAACTTGGTTAGTTCCGATACAAAAGCAGCCTACTGCGACCAATTTTTTCGCCTTTGCGAAAACCGATTCAGTCAGCTGGGTACGTGAACGCAAGCCGACAAAGTGAGCATCTTGAATCGCTTCTTCCAGCGCCTCACCGGTGAGGGAGCCTTTGTGATACTCAATATTGGTATAACCAGCTTGCTTGAAGGCCTCTAACGCCGTGGGGTGGACGCCTTCGAGGAGCAGAATTTTGATCTTATTCTTGTCCAGTGAATAGTGTGACATGCGGGCTGTTCTCTTCCTTAGAAACAATAGTGGTAGCAATGTTGCGCCTGAGTGCCGGGGCGCATCGTGACCCTGTGCCCTTAACGCGTCTGCTAAGAAAAAGCGGCTAGAAGCGCTGTCATTAGGCTGATCTCATTCGCGAAGCCGCAGGAGGGCGCGCGATGTGCCGGTATCAGAACAGTGACCAAGATAACAAAAATTTTGCGAAGGGGTAAGAATTATCCGTTCTAGACCATAAAAAAAGCACCTTAAAAAAGGCGCTTTTAACTTATTGATTACACTAAACGCAAACGTTTGGCTTTTGCGGGAGATAATACGTTTCTCACCGACTATGCATGGTGGGTTATGCGTTTAGTCTGCAATTTTTTGCACGCCGTTTTCGGTGCCGGTCAAGACGACATCGGCACCACGGTTGGCGAATAAGCCGACAGTCACTACACCTGCGATACCGTTAATGGTATCTTCGATCGCTTTTGGATCTTGGATTTTCATATTGTGCACATCCAAGATCACGTTGCCGTTATCGGTCACTACCCCTTGACGATAGCAAGGATCGCCCCCGAGTTTGACCAACTCGCGAGCCACATAAGAGCGTGCCATCGGGATCACTTCCACAGGAAGCGGAAACTCGCCAAGAACATCAACGTGTTTGGTGTCATCGATAATGCAGATGAATTTATCTGCGATCGCCGCGACAATCTTTTCACGGGTGAGGGCTGCGCCTCCACCTTTAATCATATGCTTGCGCGCGTTGATTTCATCTGCGCCATCCACGTATACATCAAGACTTGCGACGTCGTTCGCATCAAACACCTCAATGCCCAGTGCTTTCAAACGCTCGGTGGATGCTTCTGAACTGGAAACAGCGCCTTTAATTTGCGATTTAATCGGTTCAAGGGCATCGATGAAGTAGTTGACGGTCGAGCCTGTCCCTACGCCAACAATGCTGCCGGGTTTGACATATTCCACCGCCGCTTCGCCCGCTGCTCTTTTTTTATCGTCTTGGTTCATGATCACTCCTAATGGGGGTTTTGGCGGCGATTATAGCGAAGCGCGTCGACGCCGTCAGGATAGAGGTCGCGAATTCGTGGCTGACCAGTGCCAATGGTGACTGGGCGTTAATATGTGGGGAAGGGGCATGTCCCATTGCTCGGTGGGTAATTGGCCCCAATGCTGACAGTCATGAGCAAGGCCGACCGCCGTAGCACTTGGGTGTGCACAGAGCGCCAAGGTACGATCATAGTAGCCACCGCCCATGCCCAGCCGTTGACCGCGATCGTCAAAGGCAACCAAGGGTGTGGCAATCACCTCCAATTGATGGGTGGGTAAGAGATAGCGAATATCCAGTTTGGGCTCGGCGATCCCGTAGCGGTTCGACTGCATCGGGGTGGTCGGGGTGTAATGTAAAAACAGTAAGTGGCCCTGACTGAATGGATGGACAACAGGGAGATAGACAGACTTTCCGGCCTGCCAGCAGGCATTAATCAACGGCGCGGTATCAAGCTCACCATCAAACGATAAATATAAGGCAATATGCTGAGAGGCGATCACAGACGGCAAGGCCATAAAGCGTGTCATGACCGCGTGGGCGGCGTGCTCTTGCTGTTCAGCGCTCAGTTGCCGGCGGGCGTGTCGGACTTGTTGACGTATTTGCTGTCTGGGCTGCATAACTGTCCTTGATGCTAGCCTGTCTGGAAGAGGGCCCCGGGATGCCGTCGGGATCGAAGGCCCTTGAACCCGCTGGTTCAAGGCGGGCGGGCAGTACAAACCGTAGGCTTCTCGGTACGTGCCGAGCTTGCTCAGTAGCTTGTAACAACACACCCTTAGGTTTGCTTATCGGCTCAGGGACGTAGATCCGCTGACAAACACCCCAGGGAATTCGGATTACTTACGCGGTCCTTGCGTGGCCATTGCTGTGTCCAACTTTGACACCATCAGGGCGCTCCGTTGCTTAACCTGATCTTGGACGTCGACCAATGATTGCTTAGCTTCATTTAGCTCGTGGCAAACATTCAAAGCAGCAATGGCAATTAACTGCTCTGTGTTGGTTACTTTAGTGCGCTCAGCCAGTTGTTGCAACCGTTGATCGAACTCACTTGCTGCTTCTTTAAGCGCTTGTTCTTGTCCTGGTGGACAATTGACCCGAACAAAGCGATCAAGGATCTTAATTTCAACCGGTTGTGTGCTCATAATGGTTGGCTGGCTCCTCGTGCGGCCTCTTATTCTTGGGCCAACGACACAGTAACAATGCCCGCTATTCTAGCAATTATTTTTAGTGATACACCACTTTGAAATACTTAAGCTGTGTATCTGCTGTCAATTTAGACATGGAAACGGGTGATGCATGCCCTGACAGGTTGGCAGATGAGAGCTAAGCCGCAGTTTATTATGGCCAGTTGCCAAGCCGAGTATGAATTGATCTTTGTCATGCCCGTTGCGTAGCGCGTCGATTTACACTGCCAGCCACGATGAAACGATTTTATCCGTGTCTTCGTATCGGAAGAGGTATCAAAGCGTGTTTGCGTGCTTTTGATACGGGAGCGATTCAGCCACGCGGTGTGAAATGGTAGACTGTGGGTTTTATAACATGCACGACCAAGGGCAAGATTGTGACTGATACCCGTTTACCTCTTTATGCGCAAGCCGCGACGACTTTATCGGCAGATAGCCTTGCCGTCACACCCGCCGAAATGCATGGCTTAATCGCCGGTATGTTAAGTGGGGGTATGGCGCTGGAAGATGGGGGCTGGCTCACCATGCTTTACGACTATACCAACCAAGGTATGGGATGGCCGACTGAGGCGAAAACCCTCGCCATGCAAAGCTATCACCAGCTGAAAACACAATTGACCGGGGACGACTTAGATCTCGATATCTATGTCCCTGACGACGAGCAGGTTGGCGTAGTCGCTCGAGCAGAAGCCCTTGTCGAATGGATCAATGCGTTTTTAGCAGGGGTGGGGCTGATCGGTAAACAAGGCCGTCAACTCTCCAATGACGTCACCGAGGCGCTGAGCGACCTTAAAGCTATTGCCCAGCTTGGCATTGACGAAGACGGTGATATGCAAGAACAAGCGGAGCTGCTTGAGCAAGTTTGCGAGCATGTTCGTGTGTGCTGCATGGTAGTGCATGCTGAATTGGGTGCGCGTCCGGATGCGGATGAGACTCCAAAGACACTCCATTAATCAATGAATCAACATCGCTGACATGCGATGACCCCATACAGTATGGGATTAGGGACAGGTGGGATGAAAGCCTACGATATAATCATTGCCGGTGGCGCGATGGCCGGTGCCACGGCCGCACTTGCGCTGGATACATTAAGTGGCGGTCAGCTGCGTATTGCCGTGGTTGAGGCGATGTTGCCCGATCATGCCAATCACCCTGGGTATGATGCACGCAGTATTGCCTTGGCACAGGGAAGCTGTGCTGCACTGGAATCGCTGGGTTTATGGTCGGCGTTAGCGCCATTTGGCACCCCGATTCAGCAAATCCATGTCTCGGACCGCGGCCATGCGGGGCAGACACAGATTGATGCGAACGCTCAAGGTGTTCCTTATTTGGGGCAAGTGATTGAGCTTGCGGATGCTGGCCGTGTCTTTCACCAGCAGCTCAGTCATCGCAGCGCCATTGATCTTTATTGTCCCGATTACGTCGAACATATCCATCGAGAGCAAGCGTCGGTAACCGTTGAGCTCAAGCAAGGAGAGACCTTGCAGGCAAAATTGCTGGTGGCTGCCGATGGCGGACGCTCGCCATGCTGTCAACAGCTGAAGATCGCACGTCAGCAGCACGATTTCCATCAGGTGGCGATCATTGCCAACGTGAGTACCGCGCTGCCGCATCAAGGGGTGGCATTTGAACGCTTTACTCGCACAGGGCCGGTGGCGTTACTGCCGATGTCGCAGGGGCGGTGCTCAGTGGTCTGGTGTGTGTCACCGGATGAGGTCGACCATTGGCTCTCGTGCGGCGAGGCAACCTTCTTGGACGGTTTGCAGACTGCCTTTGGATGGCGCTTGGGTAAACTCCTTCATGTTGGCACTCGGCATGCCTATCCGTTGGTGCTTAATCAAGTGGTGAGTCCAGTCAGCCACCGTGTGGCTGTGGTCGGCAATGCGGCACAAAGCCTCCATCCGATCGCGGGGCAAGGGTTTAATCTCGGTCTACGAGATGTGATCACGCTAGCCGAGGTTCTGACGGCAGCGTCAGCACACGGCGAGGATCTGGGTGCCATGCAAGTCTTAACTCGCTACGCGCAACGTAGAGAAGCTGACCGAGAGACTACCATCGCCACCACATCCGGATTAGTGCACCTGTTCTCTAACCAAAATGCGGTGTTATCGGCCACTCGTAATCTCGGACTGGGGTTGATGTCAGCTCTACCGAGTCTTAAACAACCTCTTATTCAACGCACCATAGGATGGGTAGCGCGCACATGAAGATGATCAATGCAGATATTGCCATCATTGGCGGCGGCATGGTGGGGCTCACCTTGGCGGCAGCGTTGGAGCACAGCGCTTTACGTGTGGTGGTTATTGAAGGGAAAACCCCTGAGCCCAGCTTGGATACCATCCCGGATAACCGTGTGTCAGCCCTAAGCCGCGCCAGTGAACGCATATTGCGCGGCGTGGGGGCTTGGTCGGGCATTGAATCTCGCCGCATGGCAAGTTATCAAGCCATGCACGTTTGGGAGCAAGACAGTTTTGCCGAGATAGCGTTTGATGCACAAAGTCTGGGCCAGCGTGATCTGGGCCATATTGTTGAAAACCGTGTCATTCAGTTGGCGCTCCTCGATAAAATCAAACAGCAAAGTAATGTGACGCTGCTGATGCCTGAGCAGTGTCAATCGATGATGATGGGTGAGCGAGAAACCTGGCTACAGCTTGCCTCTGGTGGCGGCGTGACCGCTAAATTGGTGGTGGGGGCAGATGGTGCGCGCTCTTGGGTGCGAGGCCAAGCCAGTTTACCTTTGGTGCAACGCGACTACGGGCATCACGCGGTTGTTGCGACGGTTCGCACTGAGGTTGCTCATCAGGGCGTTGCACGGCAAATCTTCACGCCGGATGGCCCACTGGCTTTTTTACCGCTTAGCGATCCGTACCTTTGCTCGATTGTATGGTCGGTGTCGCCGTGCTTGGCGCAGCACTATATGGATATGGACGATGCGGCATTTAATCAGGCCTTAACGGCACAATTTGATGTGACCCTTGGGCTTTGCGAAGCCGTGGGGCCGCGCGCCAGTTATCCATTAACCATGCGTTATGCACAGCAATTTGCCGCTGACCGTGTGGCCTTGGTGGGGGATGCGGCGCACACCATTCATCCACTGGCCGGCCAAGGGGTGAATTTAGGGTTACTAGATGCCGCTGCGCTTGCCGAAACACTCATACACCTTGCTGAGCAAGAAAAAGACATTGGCCTGCATGCGTCACTGCGCAATTATGAACGCTGGCGAAAAGCAGAAGCGGCGCAAATGATCGCCGCCATGCAAGGCTTTAGAAGTTTGTTTGACGGCGCTCATCCGATCAAAAAATTGCTCCGTGGTGTCGGCATGCAGGCTGTGAATCATTTGCCGGGCGCTAAACTGCCATTTATTAAACGGGCGCTAGGGCTAAGTGGCGAGCTACCCAAGCTCGCCTGTGCAACATTTTCTGAATCGTCTAGCTGAGATTATTGGCGAATCGATATCTGTGTGCTAGTTGTTGTGTAGTTAATCAACCAAGTATTAGTGAACCACGAAGTTTGTTGAAACGACGATGTGTCACTGGGTGCAACAAGGAACAAAACTATGAGTGATATCCCATCAGAATTAAAATTTACTTCAACGCATGAGTGGGTGCGCCCAGAAGGCGATGGCTTGTTTACCATTGGTATCTCGGATCATGCGCAAGCCCTGTTAGGGGATATGGTATTTATTGATTTGCCCGACGAGGGCGACAGTTTTGATGCGGGAGACGATTGTGCCGTGGCAGAGTCTGTCAAAGCCGCCTCTGATATTTATGCGCCTATTTCTGGGGAAGTGGTTGCGGTGAATGAAGAGCTGGACGGTTCTCCGGAATTGGTGAACAGCGACCCTTATGGTGATGGCTGGTTATTCCAAATTCGCGCCACCGATGAGTCTGAAATTGATGATCTCTTGGATGCGCAAAGCTACGAAGAAACCTTAGGGGAAGAAGACGACGACGAATAAGGTTGGCTGTCTTTGCGTCATCGTCAGGCCCTGCCTTTTGGCGGGGCCTGTTGATTTAAGCTCGTCCTGAACGTGAATCAGCGGCGTGTATTGACCGTGTGAGGCTGAGTCTCATCACACATCGCTTGCTGATAGGTCTCTCGTATCACCGCATTAACTTCTTTGACGGTTTGATAGTGCGTGATAGTGGCGTCTTGAGGCGCTTTTAGCCAACCGTTTTCGAAATCGAAGCGTCCTCGTCCGGCAATATAAAGTCGACCTGAAAAAAGTCGCGCCACATGTTTTGCGACCAACCTTGGCACATAGCGATTAAAAACGCGCATAAACCCTTCTTGGATAATGAAATAAACCTTGAGTCCTGACCACTTTGCATGGTGGCTCTGACGTGGTAACCCTATTCTAGGTGGTAACCATAGTTGTGATGTCGAGAAATAGCGACATACAACGGCGCAGATTGTGCAAAGGGTTTATGGCGAGGGGATGACAGCGTTAGTGTGCATCCTCAGTTTGAGATCTTTACCACAAATCAGCGCAGTTAAATGCGGGTACGCAACTGGGTTTTCCTCTCAGTGCCGTTAATGGTGCATCGGTTAATGATTGCCCCAGCCACCCATGTGGATAGCTCAAATGATGCGGTGGTTGAATGGTCTCTGGAGAAATGGGAGTGAATCCTACGCGGCCATAAAACGCTGGGTCGCCATAGGTCATCACCAACTGATAGCCCTGCACTTTTAATGCGGTAAGGCCATGCTGAATTAATGACTGCCCAAGCCCCTGTTTTTGATAGCTTGGGTGGACCGCCATCGGCGAAAGCAGTGCCGCGTCGGGCATGGTTGGATAGCTTAACCGAGAAAAAAACACTGCTCCAGCCAGCGCTGAGTTATCGACCGCGACAAACCCAAGCCATTCACCCTCTGGTGTGGTGTCGTGCAGCTGATGAATCAGTTGGCCAATCAAGTTCCCCTCATCCGGCCCTTCGCTGTGAGTAAATGTCTCACGGACCAGTTCAGCAACGTCATTGATGTTCACATCGGTTAAAGGTAAAAACGGCATCGCTTACTCCTTTCCATCGTAGCTTGGATTGGCTTTTAGGGCATCGACTCGGGTTAAAACGGTCTCGGTGATATGGGCAATGAGCCACTGAGTACGTGGGTGAGCACTGATTTGCTGTCGCCATGCCAGATGGATGTCAAACCCTGGCACATCAATGGGAGGTACACTCAGAGCAAGGGTGTCGGTATCATCGAAATTATCGATACGTGCCATCAGTTCCGGGACAGTGCAAAGTAATTGGCGCTGTTTTAGCAATTGCCTCACGGTGAGAAATCGCTGCGATCCCATCACCACGTGACGGTGATAGCCTAACTTGGTCAGGGTTTGGTCGATAGGGCTCGTTAACTGACCTTGGGTGGAAACCAGCGCGTGTGGCGTTGCGACAAAATCGGCCAAACTAATGGGGGCTTGCAGCCCTGTGCTTTTGGGGTCAAACAGACAGACGTGCTGTTCGTGATACAAGAGCTGACTGGCCATGTTTTCCATCCCCTCTGGAAGCACACCAATCACGACATCGACCTCATCGTCATCAAGTGCCTGCTGACAACGTTTCTTGTCGACAGGGCGAAGGCTCAATTGGGCGTGAGGCAGGTGAGTCGTAAAGCTATCAAATAAGGCGGGGGCAAAAATCAGCTCCGCATAGTCCGTGAGCCCGATGCGCACTTGTCCATCATAGTGTTGGGGATCAAAGTAAGGTGGCACCAACACCTCGCTGGCGAGCGTATCGAGTAATGCCTGAATCTTAGGCGCGATATCTATCGCGCGGGCAGTGGGGACCATTTGATGGCCGCGGCGCTCAAATAAGGGATCATCAAGCATCACACGCAAACGCGACAGGCTATGGCTCATGGCCGATTGCCCTAAGGCCAAACGTTCAGCTGCGCGGGTGACGCTGCGCGTTTCCATTAAGGTGATAAAGGTTACGAGTAGGTTGAGGTCGTATTTACGCCACTGTTTTTGCGCCATCCTTAGCTTTGACTCCTAGGGGGTATCGTCACGACAAATGGCGGCGCGTAGCGGCTGGCACAGTGTCACTAGATCCGCCACTTTCACCCACAGCCCAGCGTGCGGATCACCACTGCTGATCGTGACACTATCGTGGTCGAAAATACGCTCTTCAAACACAATTGGCAGTGGCCGAGGTAACCCTAAGGGCGCGACCGTGCCAAGCGTATATCCTGTCATTGCGCGTACCTTATCTGCGTCAGCCAGTGTCATTCGCCGACACGCTAACTGCTCGCGCACACGCCGTGGATCGACCTGACGGTCGCCGGGAACACAGGCTAATGCGTACTGGTTACCCATATCACGTAAAAGCAGCGTTTTTAGCATACGCGCCGGTAAGATCCCGCGCGCTGCCGCTGTGTCATTGATGGATTGGGTAGCTTGCGATTGCCACAGCACCTCATAAGCCACCCCTGCCATATCAAGCGTGGCAGTGACGGCGGTGTGCAGTGGCATAGAGGCAGGAGAAGCGACCAAGGGTTATTTTTCCTCTTCGAGTGAATACGGGAGTGCGACGCGCTGCCAAATGGCGTCGGGCGTATCCGCGAATCGAAAGGCGGTGTCGTCGTCCAAGTTATTGGGTAAAACCACTAAGGCGGCTGCATGACCATCTGAGTAGGTAGCGCCAGCAATGACGGTGCCGCCTGCTCGCCAATTATCCCCTACCGCACGCTCCACTTTATCTCCCGGCTTAGGGGCCTTATCGGCCTGTCCTACCAATTTATACATGGCGCGTTTATTGATGCCACGGTATTTCGCGCGTGCGACCGTTTCCTGACCGGTATAACAGCCTTTGGTAAAGCTGATCGCATTCAGTACCTGCAGATTGAGGGATTGCGGAATAAACTCGCTTTTGGTGGCATCTTCAATGCGCGGCAAGGCAGCATCGACGTCGCATTGCTCCCATAGCGTGCTGTCAACCAATAAGGCACTTTCCTGATAGGCTGCAACCAGTTGGTCCGCCGCAGAAGGACTGATGGCAAGCAACCAGCGGGTTGGCTCGATCCTCACCGCTGTGCCGTGCTCGCTGTGGCGCACGTCACCTTGAGCGCCGAAATGTTTTTCGATCACTTGTTCTGCTTGTTGGCCGACGACGCCGAGCAATACATCTTCACTAGGCTGAAAGTCGATTTTCGAGAAGATGGCGTATTTTTTTATCTCAGTGAGTTGCGTTTGTGCAATCGACATTGGCTGCACCATGGCTAGACCGTCGCCGTGATGGAAAAGCCGTAATACCGACCATACTTTGCCTTTGGGATCGCAATGAGCCGCGAGGGTCGATTGATGTTTGTCGAGTTGGCTCAGATCGCAGGTCAATTGTCCTTGCAGATAGCTTTGAGTGTCGTCGCCGCTCACTTGCGTCAATGACCAGTTATCTAATGCGACCAAGGCCAAATCAGGCAGTGGGCTATTTGCATTGCGCTCGGCTGGGGTAAAGGCGACTGTTTGATACCATTCGCTCATAGAAATCACGCTCGCAGTTGAGAAAAACACAGAGTATGACACGTATACTAATCGTGCGTTGTCAGCTTGTCAGCCTTTGTATTGTAAGGGTATTGATGGCAAGCGACGTTGAATTGATAAACATCAGGGGATAGCTCTCATCTTCATAGCCGAGTTGAGAGGAAAAGTAGTCGCCCTCCGTTGGCGCTGATACTATGCATCCACTGACATCAGTGATTGAGGTAAACATGGTAAATACCGACGATAAACCACGGATCCGTTGGGCATGCCGCCGTGGCATGTTGGAGCTTGATGTAATCATTATGCCTTTCTTTGAAGCTTGCTATGACACCTTGAGTGACAGTGACAAGCAAGACTTCATCGCATTTTTGGAAAGTGATGACCCTGATTTGTTTGCGTGGCTGATGGGGCATGGTAAACCTGACGATCCTAAGATGAAATCTATCGTTGATAAGATCGTTGCCCATAACCGAAGCAAGCTTCGTACATAGTCAGCTCCGCTGTCCTCGCTATGTCGCTATTAGCCTGATCCTGTTCGGCGTGATAGCGGCATGGCTGATCACTTTTCACCTTGCCCTTCCTTTGAGTGCCCGCGCCCTTGCGATTATTTACCTGATCCGCGATGGTCGAAGGTTCTACCACCAGTTACTGGCTAGCCAAGGCACCTTATCCATTGATCGCCATTTTTATGTTCAGATGAATACCCAACCGAAAGGGAAAATGTCCTGTGTCTGGGCGACGCCTTGGTTGGTTGTCCTCGAGAATGCACAAGAGGAGTCGCGGATCTTTTTGTGGCGAGGCGGGATGCCAGACTATCACTTTCGTCTAATTTATCGTCACTGCTGTACGGCGACTGGGGATAGTTTGTGACATTATTGTGACGAGGTGTTTACGTCGCTTTACTTTTACCCAACTTGGCCGATAGTAAAAGGTGCACACAATGTGTAGGGCTATTGAAACTCTGAGTTTGGTTGTAGGGTGACTATGAATATAAAGCAAAAACTATTGCTGCTAACCGCGATGTCGGTGGTAGCCCTGTTGGCCGTGGCGGGTGTGGCATGGAAAGCGGAGAGCAAGCTTGGCAACATGCACCGTCAGTTAACCACAGTGTCTGACCTTGAAGTGATTCTGCTTAATTTGCGACGTAATGAAAAAGACTTTCTTGCCCGCATGGATCCCAAATATCTCTCCCGATTTGATAATAATGTTGATGCCTTCAATAGCCTGCTCGGTGAATTGCGCACGGAAAGCCAAGCGCTTGGCCTCGATACCCAAATCATTGGTCAAGTGTCGACAGCGATGCAAGGCTACGCGCAGGGGTTTCGTGACCTTGGCGCGGGCTATCAACGTCTCGGCCTAGAGGCCGGACAAGGTTTGCGTGGTGATATGCAACAAGCCAGTGAGAAGCTGGTTGCGGCGACCAAAAACGATATTGTGCTGGAAAGCAGCGCCCGACTGTTGGTGGCGGAGGCGAAGCTGTTCGTTAATAGCAGCAATATAAGTCACATCGAGCAATATCAACGGCAAATGAACGAGCTGACTGCCTACCTAAAAGGCGATTTGTTAGCGTTATTCCAAGCGCACCACACGACGGTAAAGGCGGTGGTAACGCAAAAAGAGCAACTGGGATTGGCGCATGACCAAGGCCTGCTGGGCAATATCCGTGGCAAGACCCACCAAGTTGAAGAGATGTTTGAAACCCTAAGTGAGTCATACCAAAGTGCTATTACCAAGGCGCAAAGAGAAACCATGGTACTGACTGCGTCGATTGTTATTCTCTTGGCGCTGGTAATGACGGTGGTTTCTTTGTGGATGAATCGAGGGATTCAACGCCGCATTTATAGCTTTAGTGAGAAAATGAGCCAGATCACGCAACAAAAAGATTTGACGTTGCGGGCCGATGAGGCGGGTCGTGATGAAATTGCGGCGATGGCCAAAGATGTTAATCAGATGCTGGCTGGCATCCAAACCATGGTGACGGATGTACGCTCTGCGGTGCAAGCGCTGCATCAAAGTGCCGAGCAAGTCGAATCGCGTAGTCATCAAACCAGCTCTGCACTGACCACCCAGTTAGATGAAACTACCCACGCAGCAACCGCGATGAACGAGATGGAAAGCACCATTCGTGATATTGCCAGTAATACCGATCAAGCCGCCGAAAACGCCCGTACCAGTTTGGGACGCGCGCAAAATGGCCAGCAAGTGGTGGATGATACCCGCACCATGATCATGACTTTGTCAGAAACGCTCAGCAATACCAGCAACGAAGTGTTGGAGCTGAGTAAACTGTCCGAGACAATTGGGTCGGTGCTTGATGTCATCAAAGACATTTCCGAGCAAACGAACTTGCTGGCCCTGAATGCGGCGATTGAAGCGGCTCGAGCCGGTGAACAAGGACGCGGCTTCGCGGTGGTTGCCGATGAGGTACGTCAGCTGGCGACCCGTACGCGAGAATCGACCGATGAAATCGCCGGTATTATTGGTTCGTTGCAGGACCAAACCCAGTCGGTCGCGGAGCGTATGGAGCAAAGCCGCGAAGATGGGCAAACGTCGGTGTCTAAAGTAGAGGCGGCTTCCCAAGAGTTGGCGCAAATCATGGCTGATATGCAACATATCATGGACATGAGCACCCAGATCGCGACCGCCATTGAAGAGCAAAGTTCGGTTGCCAAAGAAGTGAACCAAAACGTGCATACTATTCAGGATATTGCTCAAACCAGTACCGACCGCGCTCAGCAAAACCGTGATGCAGCCCATCAGGTGGCGGAAGAGGCGGCGAACCTAGAGCGCGCAGTGAGTCAGTTTAAAAGCTGAGCAAACAATGCAGTAGATTGAGTGCTGTTTCGTTCAATGAGAAAAGGCCAGCGTTTGCTGGCCTTTATTATTACCGTCACATGGTTAGCAAGGTTGATCGGGCACCAAAATGGTTGGCCCAGAGTCGGGTAATTGCTCTGGATAATCAATGGTGTAGTGCAGCCCTCGGCTCTCCTTACGCTGCATGGCACATCGCACCATCAGTTCCGCCACTTGTAACAAGTTGCGCAGCTCTAGCAAGTTATTCGACACGCGGAAATTGGCGTAGTACTCGTGAGTTTCTTGCTTGAGCAGTTCAATACGACGCAGTGCGCGCTCCAGACGCTTGGTGGAGCGAACAATCCCCATATAATCCCACATGAACAAACGCAGCTCGTGCCAGTTGTGCTGGATAACTACTTCTTCATCGGAGCAAATTACTTGGCTCTCATCCCAAGCAGGTAGCGGCGCAAGCGGCTCAACATGATCTTGGTGCGCTTTGATATGTTCAGCGGCAGACCACGCGTAGACCACACACTCCAGAAGCGAATTAGACGCCATCCGGTTGGCGCCGTGCAAGCCGGTATAGCTCACTTCGCCGATTGCATAGAGGCCCGGTAAATCGGTATTGCCGTTTTGGTCAACAATCACACCGCCACAGGTATAGTGAGCGGCCGGTACAATCGGAATCGCGTCCTTGGTGAGATCAAACCCATAGGTTTGCAGCTTCTCGTAAATGGTCGGGAAGTGCTTGGTGATAAAGTCAGGATCTTTATGACTGATATCTAAGTACATGCAATCAGCCCCGAGGCGCTTCATCTCATAGTCAATGGCGCGCGCCACCACGTCACGTGGGGCTAGCTCGCCACGCGCATCAAACTCTGACATGAATCGTGTCCCGTCTGGGCGTTTGAGATGAGCGCCTTCACCACGTAATGCTTCGGTAAGCAAAAAGTTACGGGCATCAGGGTGATACAAACAGGTTGGGTGGAATTGATTAAATTCCAAATTAGCGACCCGACAGCCCGCACGCCAAGCCATAGCGATGCCATCACCAGATGACACATCTGGGTTCGAGGTATACTGATACACTTTGGATGCACCACCGGTCGCCAGCACTACAAAATTGGTCCGTACCGTGTCGACCACTTCGCGGTCGCGGTTCCAGACATAGGCACCTAACACATGATTGGGACCACCAAGGCCGATTTTTTTACGCGTAATAATGTCGAGCGCATTGTGGCGTTCGAGCAAGGTAATATTGGGGTGGTTGCGTACATTATCTTGCAGTGAGGTTTGCACGGCCATGCCGGTGGCATCCGCGGCATGAAGAATGCGGCGGTGACTATGTCCACCTTCGCGGGTGAGGTGATATTTCGGCGTGTCACTCTCAGTATCTTCTTGATCGAAAGGCACGCCGCCATCGATCAGCCATTGTACGCAATCTTTCGCATTTCGAGCGATAAAGTCGACAACTTGCGTATCACAAATGCCAGCGCCTGCGATTTGTGTGTCTTCAACGTGTGACTCGACAGAGTCCTGCTCATCAAAAACCGCGGCAATACCACCTTGCGCGTATAAGGTGGCTCCTTCGCTCAATGGGCCTTTGCTAAGTACAATCACTTTATGTGTGGGCGCCAAACGTAGCGCCAATGATAGGCCGGCGGCACCGCTGCCGATAACCAGCACATCACATTGATGTTCCTGAGTTGTGGTCGTCATGATCCCTGGTCCTCTTTCTACGCGGCCCATGTTACACCAATTTGTCACGCCTGCGCGCACTTGGATCAAATCACAGTGAACGGAGGGGGAAAGTTTGCAACCATGCTATCCTTCGGGCGACAATATAGGCGGGCTAGGTTGTCATAATTTAGCCATCCCGTCACAGTAATGTGATGACACCCAAAATAAAACCAATATGGTGAGGAACTTTTCCCCAGCCACTTCGTCGTAGTATGTGCGAATGCTCGCAAGAGGGTTTAACCGCGTTCTGACAACGTCGGGCACAGAATTTCGATAATCGGGCGGAAAGAACAACCAAGGAGTAAACGCTCGAATGAGCGAGCAGCTAACCGATCAGGTTCTAATAGAACGTGTACAGAATGGTGACAAGCAAGCATTCAACCTGTTAGTCGTCAAATATCAAAATAAGGTGTGCAACCTTATTGCCCGCTACGTGGGAACACACAGTGGCGATATTCCGGACATCGCACAAGAGGCGTTCATTAAAGCCTATCGTGCCTTACCGGGGTTTCGTGGTGAGAGTGCGTTTTATACTTGGCTGTATCGCATTGCGGTGAACACAGCAAAGAACCATTTGGTGGCGCAAGGGCGTCGTCCACCCGGCAGTGATATAGACGCAGAAGACGCAGAGAATTTTGAAAGCGGCGGCTCACTAAAAGAAATTTCGAACCCTGAGAACTTGATGTTGTCAGAGGAACTGAAGCAGGTAGTTTTTTCGACGATCGAATCACTGCCTGATGACTTAAAAACCGCAATTACGTTGCGTGAGCTCGATGGACTCAGCTACGAAGAAATTGCACAGGTAATGGATTGTCCAGTCGGTACGGTACGGTCTCGTATTTTCCGCGCTCGAGAAGCGGTGGAGAAGCGCATCCGACCACTGATGAAACGGTAACGTGTTTTGCTGGCTGCATGACGGTGACATGAATGACGGATAGAGAACAAATTTCAGCGTTGTTAGATGGTGAGGTCGTGGATAACGCAGTGATCCACCAACTCGAGCACGATAATGACGCGCTGCAAACATGGGAAAGTTTCGGGACCCTCCGTGACGTAATGCGAGGCGAAACCCCAAGTGCCGCACAGTGGGACATTGCTGGGGCGGTGGCGTCTGCGTTAGACAAGGAGCCAGCGCATACCCCTGTTCATCATCACGACAGTGATGTGGTACCTATGCATGAAGCGCAGCCGACGCCAGAAAAAGCCCGTCGTCACTTGCCCAACTGGCTTCAACAAGTCACGCAAGTGGGGATGGCCGCCTGTGTGTCATTGGCCGTGATTGTCGGTGTGCAGCAGTATAACCAGCCGGAGAGTACATCACCGGTAGCGAGTACCGCCACGCAGCCACCGGTACTAGAAACCATTCCTTTTTCGGGTGCCGCAGAACCGGTGAGCCTGAGCCGAGACGATTTTCGCTCAACGCCCACTGAAGCGCAGTTGATGGAGCAACGTCGCCGGATTAATGCGATGTTGAAAGACTACGAATTGCAGCTTCGTTTGAATAAAGATAGGCTGTCTGAGAATCAGACACTGGCACCGTCGATGAGCAGTACAAATCAATGAAAAAAACTCTGATCGGTGCGCTTGCGCTGGTCGGTTTGATGTCTGCGCAAGCCTCGGCCGAACCTTCTGCCGAGGCTTTGTTACATCAAATGGACGTCGCAAGCGACACATTAGACTATGAAGTGTCCTACATCATGGTCGGCAAAAATAGTTTAGAGCCGATGCGCTTTCGTCATGCGCGCGTGGGTGAGCATGCATTCGGGCACTTAATGTACCTCAGCGGACCGCCGCGCGAAGTGATCCGTCGCGGCGATGAAGTGAGCTACTTTGAGCCGGGGTATGACCCCTTTACCATTGCCAGCGATCATATCGTTGCGCCACTTCCCACCTTGATTCAAACCGATATTGATGTCCTTGCACGTCAGTATGATTTTGTCTCAATGGGTGAATCTCGTGAAGCGGGTATGGCTTGCCAAGTGGTGCGAATTACCCCAAAAGATGGTGAGCGTTACTCGTATCTGTTGTGGATTGATGAAGAGAGTAAGCTTCCGGTCCGCGCCGATTTATTGGACCGAGATGGTGACCCGCTGGAGCAATATCGCGCATTGTCGCTCGTGGTCACGCCGCGCATTAGCGAAGCAATGCAGCAACTGGCAGAACTCACGCTCCCACCTGTACTCAAACTGCCTGCCACTAACCACTCATCATTAGATTGGCAAGTCACCCAATTGCCGGATGGTTTTGAGCCTGTGTACAGCAATCGCCATCGCTTAATGATGACCAAGCGTGCGGTTGAGAGCCAAATGTTTAGCGACGGCCTGTTCAGTTTTTCGGTTTATTTGGCCAAAGCGGACGATGTCTCGGTACGCGAGCAAATTGTTCGTCAGGGGCGCCGGACGTTGCACAGTGTGATTAGCGGAAACGCAGAGATTACCGTGGTGGGTGATATTCCGCCTGAAACCGCTAAACGTGTCGCTAATTCGGTGCGTATCACCGATAATGGAGAAAAAGCATCGCAACAGGTTGAACAATGATTAAAGCGCTCGCGGAAGTGACTGGATATCAAGATGGCTGGCTGGCACTGGCGTGTCAGCAACAAACCAGCTGTGGCAGTTGCCAATCACAAAGTCAGTGTGGCACCGGTATCGTGTCTAAAGCGTTGCCCGGTAAGGTTAATCATGTCAAAGTGCGTGCCCCCAAAGCATTACCGGTCGGGACCTTGGTTGAAATTGGTCTCGCGGAAGCCACCTTGGTGCGTTCCGCGTTGATTGTGTATCTGGTGCCGCTAGTGATGTTGATGGTAGGCGCACTGCTTGGTCAGTTTGTGTTTACCGAGCTTGCCAGTGGCGGCGAGGCTGGTGTGATTGCCACCAGTGTTGGTTTTGGCACACTCGGTGTACTGATTGCGCGCTATTTTGCGGCACGGGTAGGGACGCCTGAGCAACAGCAGCCCCAGTTATTACGCGTGATGGGAGAGCCAGTTTCCGAGCTCGCGGTGATAAATGCAGCACGTCAGGATAGCGACTAGCCACTATTTTCGGTAGAATCCGCCCCACCTGATCCTAGGATCCCATTCTTATAGATAACGAGTAAGTCACACTAACACATGAAGCATATTCGTAACTTTTCGATCATCGCCCACATTGACCACGGTAAGTCGACCCTTTCCGATCGACTCATTCAAGTATGTGGGGGCCTTACTGACCGGGAAATGGCTTCTCAGGTCCTCGACTCTATGGACTTAGAGCGCGAGCGCGGTATCACCATCAAAGCACAGAGTGTGACACTGAACTATAAAGCCAAAGACGGCAATGAGTATCAGCTTAACTTCATCGATACGCCAGGACACGTCGACTTCTCTTATGAGGTGTCACGCTCACTGAAAGCGTGTGAAGGTGCTTTGCTGGTGGTAGATGCTGGACAGGGCGTGGAAGCTCAGACCCTAGCAAACTGCTACACCGCGATTGAAATGGACTTGGAAGTCGTGCCTGTTCTGAACAAAATCGACCTTCCGGCTGCCGACCCTGATCGCGTCGCGCAAGAAATTGAAGACATCGTGGGTATTGAAGCCATTGATGCTACCCGCTGTTCGGCGAAAACCGGCGTGGGCGTGGATGATGTACTGGAAGATATTGTACGTCTTATCCCGCCACCAGAAGGCGATCCGAATGCTCCCACGCAAGCCCTGATCATTGACTCTTGGTTTGACAACTACCTAGGGGTGGTGTCATTGGTGCGTATCCGTGAAGGTGAGCTCAAAAAAGGCGATAAAGTCAAAATCATGAGCACCGGCCAAGAGTGGAACATTGATAGCATCGGCATTTTCACGCCGAAACGCAAAGAGCTCCAAGGGCTGAAAACGGGTGAAGTGGGCTGGGTGATCTGTGGCATTAAAGACATTCTTGGCGCCCCAGTGGGTGACACCATTACCCATGCAAAAAATGGCTGTGAAAAGCGCATTGAAGGTTTCCAAAAGGTCAAGCCACAGGTGTATGCCGGTTTGTTCCCGATCTCCTCGGATGATTATGAAAACTTCCGCGATGCGCTAGGTAAACTGAGCTTAAACGACGCCTCACTGTTTTATGAGCCAGAAAGCTCAGCGGCACTGGGCTTTGGTTTTCGCTGTGGTTTCCTTGGCATGCTCCATATGGAAATCATCCAAGAGCGTCTTGAGCGTGAATACAACCTCGACCTGATTACTACCGCCCCGACGGTTGTGTACGAAGTGACACAAAACGACGGAGAAGTGGTGTACGTGGATAGCCCTGCGAAGTTGCCGCCGATCAACGATATCGACACCATCGGTGAGCCGATTGCCCGTTGTAACATCTTGGTGCCAAGTGAGTTTGTCGGTAACGTCATCTCCTTATGTGTGGAGAAGCGCGGCATGCAAGTAGATATGGTGTATCACGGCAACCAAGTGGCGCTAACCTACGATATCCCAATGGCTGAAGTGGTCTTGGACTTCTTCGACCGGATTAAATCGACGTCCCGCGGTTACGCCTCTTTGGATTACAACTTCCAGCGCTATGAAGTATCAGACATGGTGCGGGTAGATATTCTTCTTAACGGCGACCGTGTTGATGCCTTGGCAATTATTACTCACCGTGATAATGCCCAGCCTCGAGGCCGTGATTTGGTTGAGAAGATGAAAGAGTTCATCCCACGTCAGCAATTTGATATTGCGATTCAGGCGGCGATTGGTAACCACATCATTGCACGCTCAACCGTGAAGCAGTTACGTAAAAACGTTACAGCTAAATGTTATGGCGGTGACGTGAGTCGTAAGAAAAAACTACTGCAAAAACAAAAAGAAGGTAAGAAGCGCATGAAGCAGATCGGTAACGTCGAACTGCCGCAAGAAGCCTTTTTGGCCATTTTGCACGTGGGTAAAGACAAATAATAACGGATTAAAGTATGGCCAATACATTTTCTTTGATACTGGTGCTGGTGACTGTGGTCACCGGCATTATTTGGGTGTTAGACAAGTACCGTTGGGCGCCGCAACGTCGCCAAGCGGCCGCGAAAGCCCTCAATGTGTCTGACAGCGATGTCGATAGTGAACAAGTCGCCAAGGTGACGCCTCAGCCCAGCTGGATTGAGAACGCGGTATCGATTTTCCCGGTCATTGCCGTGGTATTGGTCTTGCGATCCTTTATTTATGAGCCTTTTCAAATTCCATCAGGATCCATGATGCCAACCTTGCTGGTTGGCGATTTTATTTTGGTGGAAAAGTTTGCCTATGGGCTGCGCGATCCTGCGTTTCATACCGAGCTGGTTGAGACCGGCAAACCGGAACGCGGTGATATCGTGGTCTTTAAGTATCCACCACAACCGAATATCGATTACATCAAGCGAACGATCGGATTGCCCGGCGATACCATTGTCTATACCAAAGAAAAACGACTGTGTATCCAGCCCAAAGGGCAATCACAATGCGAGCCTGTGCCCATTGATAATATTGAGCCGAGCGAGTTTTCCCAAGGCGGTGTGAACTTGATTCAGGCGCAAGAAACCTTGGGCGCGCAAGCACACCAGATCCTCGTGAACCCATCCCGCAATGACCGCGTGGCTGCTTATCAGCCTCGTCCGGGCGTCAACCGCTGGGTGGTGCCAGAAGGCCACTACTTCATGATGGGGGATAACCGAGATAACAGTGCCGATAGCCGTTTCTGGGGATTTGTCCCTGAACGCAACTTGGTCGGTAAGGCGGTAGCTATATGGGTAAGCTTTGAGTTCGAACGCGACAGTGATAGCTGGCTACCATCTTGGGTGCCGACAGGCGTTCGCTTTAACCGTATTGGTGGTATTAATTAATTCTGGAACATGATGACAACACTAACAGATAAACTGCAGCGTGAGATTGGTTACCAATTCAATAACGCGGCATTACTTGAGCTTGCACTGACACACAGAAGCGCCAATGGCACCCACAATGAGCGTTTGGAGTTTCTGGGAGATTCCATTCTCAGCTTTGTGATTGCTGACGATCTCTACCACCGTTTTCCTAAAGTGGATGAGGGGGATATGAGTCGTATGCGCGCGACCTTAGTTCGTGGCAATACCTTGGCTGAGATTGGCCGTGAGTTTTCACTGGGCGAAGTACTGCGCCTTGGCCCAGGAGAACTTAAAAGTGGCGGCTACCGCCGAGACTCAATTTTGGCGGATGCGGTAGAAGCGCTGATTGGTGCTATCTTTTTGGATAGTGATATTGATACGGTGCAGCGCATTATCCTCAATTGGTATCAACAACGCTTAAATACCATTGAGCCGGGCGTCAGCCAAAAAGATCCCAAAACCCGCTTGCAAGAGCACCTACAAGGCAAGCGTAAACCGCTACCGTCTTACACGGTAATGAAAGTACGTGGCGAGGCACACAACCAAGAGTTTACGGTGGAGTGTCAAGTGGCAGGACTGGAGCGTTCTGTGATAGGTAAAGGCAGCAGTCGTCGCAAGGCAGAGCAAGCGGCTGCAGAATTAGCATTACAGAAGTTGGCACAATGACACAAGCACAGCACTGCGGATTTATCGCCATAGTCGGGCGTCCAAACGTCGGCAAATCGACCTTGCTCAATCGTCTCGTTGGGCAAAAGCTCTCGATTACGTCACGCAAACCGCAAACCACGCGTCACCGTATCATGGGCGTAGATACCCGTGATAACTATCAAGCCGTCTATGTAGACACGCCGGGGCTGCATATTGAAGAAAAGCGCGCGATCAACCGCCTGATGAACCGAGCGGCAAACAGCTCGTTGACCGATGTTGAGCTCGTTCTTTTCTTGGTGGATGGTACCCACTGGACCAAAGATGACGAAATGGTTCTGAACAAGCTGGCGCGTTCAGGGTTGCCAACCGTACTCTTGGTTAACAAAGTCGATAATGTGCGTGAAAAGACCGAACTCTTCCCGCACCTACAAACCTTGTCGGAAAAGATGGAGTTTGTTGATGTGATCCCTGTATCCGCGAAACACGGTACCAATATCGATGTGGTCGAGCAGCGTGTTCGCGATGCCTTACCTGAGTGTGAGTACTACTTCCCTGAAGAGTATGTGACAGATCGCTCGCAACGCTTTATGGCGTCAGAAATCATTCGTGAAAAGCTAATGCGTTTCACGGGTGAAGAGTTGCCTTACTCGGTGACCGTCGAAATCGAGCGCTTTGATTACAATCCAGAGACGGATGGTTTTCATATCAATGGCCTGATTTTGGTCGAGCGCCATGGCCAAAAGAAAATGGTGATTGGTAAAGGCGGCGAGAAAATCAAACGTATCGGCCGTGAGGCCCGACTCGATATGGAAGATCTATTTGAGCGCAAGGTCTACCTCGAGCTTTGGGTCAAAGTAAAATCCGGTTGGGCAGATGACGAACGTGCACTGCGCAGCTTGGGCTACATTGACGATCTCTAAGTTACCCACTCGGTAGCCATACACAGGAGGGGCGGCGTGGACGGCTTTCAACGCAGTTTTGTGCTTCACTCACGCCCCTATAGCGAAACCAGCCTGATCCTTGATGTGTTCTCTGAAGGCGAGGGCCGAGTTAGCTTGCTGGCTAAAGGCGCGCGCGGTAAGCGCTCTGCACTCAAAGGCGCCTTACAACCTTTCACCCCGTTGTTGCTAAAATGGGGCGGTCGCGGTGAATTGCGTACTTTACGAAGCGCTGAAGCGACCGGTTTGGCGTTACCACTTTCTGGAAATGCGCTCTATTCTGGCTTTTATCTCAACGAAGTTTTGATGCGCGTCCTTGAGCCGCAAACGCCGTACCCGACGGTCTTCCTCGATTATGTCACTGCACTGACGCAACTAGCACGCTATAACAACCCCGAGCCGGCACTGCGCCGTTTTGAACTCGCGTTACTCGAGGCGCTGGGCTATGGGGTTGATTTTCTTCATTGCGCTGGCAGTGGTGACCCGATTGACGATAACATGACGTATCTGTTTCGCGAACAACAAGGGTTTGTCGCGTCCCTGATGAAAAGCCAACAGCGGCAGTTTACCGGTCACGATCTGCGTGCGCTGGCGACGCGTCAATTTGACACCAGCGACCAATTGCGGGCTGCGAAGCGGTTTACACGCATTGCGCTTAAGCCATACTTAGGCCCTAAGCCGCTAAAAAGCAGAGAATTGTTTAGAAGGAAATAATCATGAATAAGATTTACTTGGGTGTGAATATTGATCACATTGCCACCGTGCGTAATGCGCGTGGCACCGCGTACCCAGATCCTGTCCACGCGGCTGAAATGGCAGAACGTGCCGGGGCGGATGGCATCACTGTCCATTTGCGTGAAGATCGTCGTCATATCACGGATCGCGATGTGCGCATTCTCAAAGAAACGCTACAAACACGCATGAATTTAGAAATGGCAGTGACCGATGAAATGGTGAAAATTGCCCTCGACACCCAACCAGAATTCGTCTGCTTAGTTCCCGAAAAGCGTGAAGAATTGACCACGGAGGGAGGGTTAGATGTCGCCGGTCAATTAGACAAAGTAAAAGCGGCAACACAAACCCTGACTCAGGCGGGCATAAAAGTGTCGCTATTTATCGATGCTGACCGTGAGCAGATTGATGCCGCTCACCAGTGTGGTGCGCCTTATATCGAGCTGCATACGGGTCACTATGCTGATGCCAGTAACGACAACGACCGCCAAGCTGAATTGAAGAAGATTTCTGCTGCTGCCAGCTACGCGGCGGATCTGGGTATTAAAGTGAACGCCGGACACGGCCTGACTTACCATAACGTCACGCCGATTGCGGCGATGCCAGAAATGCATGAGCTGAATATTGGTCACGCGATTATTGGCCGCGCCATGTTTGATGGCCTGCAAAAAGCAGTGGCGGATATGAAAGCGATTATGGAGTCTGCGCGTCGCTAATGGCCATTTTAGGCGTTGGCACTGACATTGTTGAGATAGCGCGCATTGAGGCGGCGCTGTCTCGCAGTGCCCGTTTTGCGGATCGTATTCTGACTGAGCCAGAGCAGGCGCAAATGGCGGCAACTCAGCAGCCAGGGCGCTATTTGGCGAAACGGTTTGCCGCGAAAGAAGCTGCCGCGAAAGCACTAGGAACCGGGATTGCTCAAGGGGTCAGCTTTCAAGACTTTACGGTGAGCAATCAACCGTCGGGGCAGCCCGTGCTGACCCTGTCTGGCAAGGCACAACAGCTAGCGATAGCCCGAGGTGTCAGCCACTGCTGGCTGACGCTCTCTGATGAAAAAGCTTATGCGGTGGCACACGTAATCCTTGAAGGCACACCGGCGGCTTAAGGCCGCCGAGGGTGTTTTACGCGTCGTCGTTCAAATACTGGGGCGCCAGCTGTTCGATATGGGCAATCTCATCTTGTAGTTCCAATAACTCTGGCTCGACGGTGTCGATATCTGCGCCTGCTTTGAGCTGCGTTTCTAGCTCATGACACAGCGCTTTGAGTTGCGGAACCCCGCTGTATGCACAGCTGCCATGTAACTTATGAATTGCTTGCCATAAATCCTCGGTAGAGCAGGTGCCGGCCAATGCGTGCTCCACGATGGTTTTGACACCAGCAAATGAGGCAATCAGCATCTCTAGCATTTCTTTGGCGAGATCTTCTTTACCCGCGGCTTGGCTTAACGCTCGTTGCCAGTCGAGGTGGCGCGCACTTTGATCGGTGCAAACCGCTTTCGGGGCGGGCTCCACATCACTCACCGTCACGGCGGAAAGCTCGTCAAAGCGTAGCCAGCGTGCGAGGGTGCTTTCTAACATGGCTTCTTCAATCGGTTTGGTCAGATAGTCATCCATGCCCGCTTCCAATAGGCGCTCGCGCTCGCCCGGCATCGCATGGGCGGTGACAGCCACAATGGGGGTTTGCTGATTCATGCCCGCTTTACGAATTTCCTGACAGGCCGTGACCCCATCCATTTCTGGCATCTGGATATCCATCAAGATGATGTCGAAGGCTTGCTGGTGGGCAAGTGCTAAGGCTTTAACCCCATTTTCGGCGGTCACCACTTTCTCGACCCGTTCGGCCAGCAAAGCGGTGATCAGCTTTAAGTTGGCGGGGTTATCATCGACGGTCATCACTGTGTACGGCGCTTTTTGATGGCTGCAGGGTTTCGGCAGTGGTAGCGGCGTAGGCTCGGGCGAGCCTAGTAATGTCTCAAGGAGCTTGCGTTGTGGGATAGGTTTTGCAATGCAGGCGCTGACGCCGGCTTTTAATAAGTGTTCAGAGGCTTCCAGCTCAGTGGTCGGTAGACACACAATCACACTGTTTGCTCGCTGCTCACAGGCGAGCACGGCCTGTTTCATGCTTTCGATTTCTGGCATTTTTCCGGCGTCAAAACATAACAGCGCAAAGGTGTATGCGTGATCGCTGAGCATCTCGACATCGGCGACGGTATCGATGTTTAACCCCACTTGCCCTAATCGATGGCGGAGGATTTCCCGTGTGCGAGGGTTGGGTTCAACAATCACCAGATCACGGCCAACCAGCGGCTCGATATCAATTGGCTGCGAGACGGGTAAATCAGTCTGCGTGAGTTTCAACGTAAACCAGAATGAAGAACCTTGGTGGAGGCGGCTGGTAAAGCCGATGTCTCCGCCCATCTGTTGCACCAATTTTTGGGTGATCACCAACCCAAGGCCTGTCCCGCCATAACGGCGTGAGATACTGGCATCGGCCTGACGGAAGGCTTGGAAAAGCTGGGCTTGCTGGCGTTCTGAGATGCCAATGCCGGTATCTTTGACCATAAACTGCAGCTCCATGGTTTCATCATGTAGCTGTTTTAAATCGACACTGACATCAATATTGCCGCGCTCTGTGAATTTGGCAGCATTACCAATTAAGTTGATCAACACTTGCTGAATACGTAACGGGTCACCAACCGCGCCAGCAGGGATACGGGCATCGGCACGTAAGGTTAGCTCCAGCCCTTTTTCATGCGCCATGGGTGCGAGCAGACGCATGACTTCATCCAGCATGTCTTGGAAGTCAAAAGGAATGTTTTCCAGCAGCAGTTTCCCAGCTTCGAGTTTGGAGAAGTCGAGAATGTCGTTGATGATGGTCAACAGGTTGTTGGCCGACTTTTCAATGGTCAGCAAGTAATCGCGTTGGCTACTGCTCAACTCTGTTTTCAACATCTGACGGGTAAAGCCAATCACCCCGTTCAAAGGCGTTCTCAACTCGTGAGACATATTCGCTAAGAACTCAGATTTCACCCGAGCGGCTTCTTGAGCATTCTTTTTGGCAATGTCTAATTCAACGTTTTGGATCTCGAGCTGCTCGAGGGTTTCGCGCAAGTCACAGGTAGCCTGATCAATGCTTTGCTGCATTTCCAGATGATATTCGGAAAGGGAAATGGCCATGGCGTTGATGCCATTTTTGAGGGTATCGAGCTCACCCAGCAGCTCACCTTCAATACGAACATCCAAGTGCCCGCGACGGATCCTATCGACTAAGCTCACCATATTCGCAATGGGATGGGTGACATCTGAGATCAATCGGTATGCAAAGAAGCATGAGAGGATCACGCCGAGTGCGACCATCACCAATGCGGTGATCATCTCTTGATATTGCTTTAGCCGCACCGAGCTTAGATCTAGCTCCATCGCAATATAGCCTAAGGGGCGCTCGACGTTTAACCCAGGCGTAAAACGGCCAATTTCCAGAATAGGCGCCCGTAAAATCAGGGTCTCTTGCTGTTGGCTTACCTGTAACTGGGTCGGGATGGGTTGGCCATTATTGACCGATAGCATCGCCAAATCACGGTGATAGTTGGAGGTAACAAACAATTCGTTGTGGCGATCGAACACCGCAATACTGCGCACAAACTGGGAGTGCTGACGGTGCGCAAAGCCAATCAAGCGTCGCACATTTTCGCGGCTATCGTTTTTTAATCCAACCTCACTGGCAATCGCCAAAGGCTCGATAATGGCAGACCCTGTGATGGTAAGTTGTTGTTCCAAGTCCTGATAACGCGTGCTGGTAAAGAACGCACTCAGCAGGAGGCCAACAATCAAGGTAGGCGCAATGGTCAACACGGAGACACGGGTGCGGAGTCCATATTTGGTCATGCTGGATAAACTATGGGAAAATAATGGCTGTAATTAGCTGCCAGTGTACATGATTCAATAACTAAATAGTCAGCGAACTATCACAACTCCCACTGGCAGGACCTCTTTGACTCGCTTGCGACCACAAGCACTTTGACACTGGAATCCACCATGGCGCGCTTTTTTAAGCCTCAGAAGAAAAAAAACGTTGAACAAAAGCATCAGTTGCTCGCGATTCAACGCCTCGACCACCACGGTGATGGGGTCGGCTATTGGCAGAAAAAACCAGTCTTTGTTCCGGGTACCTTGCCCGGTGAACAGGCGCTGGTGCAGCTCACCGAGCAAAAGCGCCAGTATGCGCGGGCCAAACTGATTAAACTCGACCAGCGCGCGGAAACTCGCATTGAGCCGGCTTGTCCTTTGTATCAGCAATGTGGCGGCTGTAGTTTGCAGCATTTAAGCCACTCAGGCCAAGTGGCACACAAGCGCGCAGTGCTGACAGAATTGATTGAAAAATTTGCCGGAGACGAGACGGTCGAGCTGTCGGATGGCGCCATCGATAGCCCTTGGCAGTATCGTCGTCGCGCGCGCATCAGCTTGAAAGTCGATAATAAAGGGGCGCTGACCATGGGGTTTCGAGCCCGTCAAAGCAATGCCATTGTCGATGTGGGCCACTGTCCTGTTCTCAGTGAGCCATTAAATCAGCTGCTTGCCAGCTTGCGGCCTTGTTTAGATGGGCTGCGAGGACGCCGAATCCTCGGCCATGTTGATTTGATTGAGGCAGACAATGGCTGTATTGCGTCGTTGCGCACCACTAAGGCGTTGCATCCAGAAGATAGGCAAGCGCTTCAAGCATGGGCAGAGCTGACAGGCTGCATGTTGTATTGGCAGCAAGCTGATGGGCCGCTTGAGCGAGTGGTGGGCGAGCCTCCGTATTACGAGAGCCAACAAACCCGCCTCTATTTTCAGCCTGGCGACTTTATTCAAGTCAACGCGGCGGTGAACCAACAGATGGTTGCCCAAGCACTGAATTGGCTAGAGCTTGCGTCAACCGATGTGGTGTTGGATCTGTTTTGTGGTCTTGGCAACTTCAGCATCCCCATGGCGAAACAGGCGAAAACCGTGATTGGTGTAGAAGGGGTTGAGGCGATGGTGTCGCAAGCTCAGGATAATGCGAAGGCCAACCAAGTAAGCAATGCGCAGTTTTACCAAGCAGATCTCAATGGTGAGACGCTGAATGGGGACTGGACACAGCACGCATTTGATAAAATCCTGCTCGATCCTGCCCGAGCAGGGGCTGCCGGAGTGATGGACTTTGTGGCACAATCTAGCGCTACACACATTGTATATGTGTCCTGCAACCCAGCGACGCTGGCGCGGGATAGTCGCGTGTTGTTGGCACAGGGTTACCAATTAACTCGCTTGAGTATGCTTGATATGTTTCCGCAAACAGGGCATTTGGAATCCATGGCACTATTTCGACGCTAGGTGTCGTCAATGATGTGTTCGATCTGAAGCCACGCGGTTAAACATGGATATGCCTCTTTCGCTGAGGCGAAAGATAAGGATAGGAACAGTTATGGTTGCGGTACGAGAAGCCCATCTGCATGAAGATGAAGCCTTTGATCTTCAAACTTGGATTGCGCGGTTAGGACAAGACGCCTCAACCGCTCAAGCCCTGCTGGATGGGTACAATTATTGTCGTACGTTAGGGGATGAAACGGCGCTGAGCCAACCGCTGTGGCGTGGCCGAGAGATGATTGAAATCTTGGTGACCCTGAGTATGGACGCCGACACGCTCCTCGCCGCGCTCTTCTTCCCGGTGGTGGAAGTCAAATTGCTGGCGCTCGATACCTTGGAAGAGCGCTATTCGCCCGCGATTGTCAAACTGATTGAGGGCGTGCAGCAAACCGCCGCCATCCGTCATTTGAATACCCAAACCGATGCCGAAGCGACCTCCGCGCAGGTGGATAATGTTCGCCGCATGTTGCTGTCTATGGTCGAAGATTTCCGTTGCGTGGTGATCAAGCTGGCGGAACGTATTTGCTATCTGCGTGAAGTTAAAGATGCACCGGAAGAGGTGCGTCTGCAGGCGGCGAAAGAGAGTGCCAACATCTATGCACCCTTGGCCAACCGTCTCGGTATTGGTCAGTTAAAATGGGAAATCGAAGACTACGCCTTCCGCTACCAGCACGCGCAGACCTATAAACAAATCGCGAAGCAACTGGCTGAACGGCGCATCGATCGCGAAAACTACATTACCGCGTTTGTCACTGATCTGCAGCAGGCGATGGAAGCTTCTCATATCAACGCGCAAGTGTATGGCCGTCCCAAGCATATCTACAGTATTTGGCGCAAAATGCAGAAAAAAAATCTGCAGTTTGATGAGCTATTTGATGTACGAGCGGTGCGCATTATCGCCGAAGAGCTACAAGACTGTTACGCCGCATTGGGCGCGGTGCACACCAAATATCGTCACTTACCGAAAGAGTTCGATGATTACGTCGCCAACCCCAAACCCAACGGTTATCAGTCAATTCACACCGTCGTGTTGGGGCCGGAAGGCAAACCGGTCGAAATTCAAATTCGCACCCGTCAAATGCATGATGATGCGGAGCTTGGGGTGGCGGCGCACTGGAAGTATAAAGAAGGCTCAGCCAGTGGACGCAGTGGCTACGATGAGAAAATTACCTGGCTGCGAAAACTCTTGGCGTGGCAAGAAGAGATGTCAGACTCAGGCGAAATGCTGGATGAGTTGCGCAGCCAAGTCTTTGATGATCGCGTGTATGCCTTTACACCGCGTGGTGATGTGGTCGACTTGCCAAGCGGTGCGACGCCGCTCGACTTTGCCTACCACATTCACTCTGAAGTCGGCCATCGTTGCATTGGTGCCAAGGTAGAAGGACGCATTGTGCCTTTCACCTATCACTTACAGATGGGGGATCAGGTTGAAATTATCACCCAAAAAGAGCCCAACCCCTCACGTGACTGGCTGAATCCAAGCTTAGGCTTTGTGAATTCGAGCCGAGCGCGGGCAAAAATCAACGCTTGGTTCCGCAAACAAGACAGAGATAAAAACATTGCCGCGGGTAAAGAAATTCTCGATACCGAACTACAAAAAATTGGCGGTGCCAGTAAAGATGCGAGTTTGGCGCTCAAGCGCTTCAATGTGAATTCACTGGAAGAGCTGTATGCGGGGGTCGGAAGTGGCGATCTGCGCATCAATCAGGTGGTTAATCACATTAACAGCCTGATCAACAAGCCAAGCTTGGAAGAAGAAGAGCAACAGTTGCTGGAAAAACTTCAACAAAGTGAACAAAAAACCGTAGGTGGAAAAACCCATCGTGATGCGGTGGTGGTTGAAGGGGTTGATAACCTGATGACCCACCTCGCGCGTTGCTGTCAGCCGCTGCCGGGTGATGACATTATGGGCTTTGTGACCCAAGGACGCGGTATTTCAGTACACCGTGCGGATTGTGAGCAACTCAACGAACTTCGTCACCATGCGCCGGAGCGAATCATCGCCACCGTCTGGGGCAAAGGGCATGTCGGGCAATACCATGTGCGCATTCGCTTATCCGCCAATGAACGGACCGGATTAGTCAAAGACATTAATACCGTGCTCAGCAATGAAAAAGTCCGCGTTGCGGGCATGCAAAGCCGCGTCGATTACAAAAAGCAGATGTCTATCATGGACTTTGATTTAGAGATTTCCGATCTCGACACGCTTAGCCGAATTGTGAATCGGTTGGAGCAGGTCAAGGATGTGGTAGAAGCCAAACGACTCAGATAAACATCACGCCCTGTTATCGACAGGGCGTTTTTTTAAGGATAACGAAGTATGGCGTCGATTGACGATTTACTGACTATCATGGCGACCTTGCGCGACCCACAAAAAGGGTGCGATTGGGACAAAGCCCAAACTTTTGCCTCCATCGTGCCTCACACGCTCGAAGAAGCCTATGAAGTGGCCGATGCCATTGAGCGTGAGCACTGGTCGGACCTAAAAGATGAATTAGGCGATTTACTCTTTCAAATAGTGTTCTACAGTCAATTGGGACACGAGCAAAATCGTTTTGATTTTGACGCCGTCGTGGGGGCGATTTGTGACAAACTCACCCGTCGTCACCCGCATGTCTTTGGTCCTAAAGACAGCCAAGGTGAGCCGCTGCACGGCCCGGATTGGGAAGGGATTAAAGCACAGGAGCGTGCCGACAAAGCGGCGTCAGAGCAACCCACTAGCGTGTTAGACGGCGTTACGTTAGGCCTTCCCGCACTGGTGCGCGCACACAAACTGCAAAAACGTTGTGCGCGAGTGGGGTTTGATTGGGATGCGGTGGCGCCGGTGCTCGATAAAGTACGCGAAGAAATTGCCGAGGTTGAGCAAGAACTGGCAATCACGCCGGTAGACCCCGCGCGGGTGGAAGAAGAAATCGGCGATTTATTGTTTTCGGTGGTAAATCTGGCACGCCACGTAGGCACGGATGCGGAATCCGCGTTGCGTAACGCGAATCAAAAATTCGAACGACGTTTCCGTCAAGTTGAAACTCAATTACGCAATGATGAAAAAAATATTCAAGAATGTCAGTTAGATGAACTGGAATCGGCCTGGCAACAGGTCAAAAAGCAGGAAAAAAGCAACACGCTGTAAGTTTCATCATTGATTTGCGACAAATAAAAACAGTATGGTGTGTGATAGTTTTCACGTTGTGGGAGTGAGTGGGGTCTGGTATCATGACTTCCCGTCCAGATTTCCATTAATTTCCTCTAAATCCAACTCTCAGGTTTAGCATGACGACGAATTACATTTTTGTTACGGGCGGTGTTGTATCCTCCCTCGGTAAGGGTATTGCTGCAGCCTCATTGGCAGCCATTCTTGAAGCGCGTGGCCTCAACGTCACCATCATGAAACTCGACCCTTATATCAACGTGGATCCAGGGACAATGAGCCCTACCCAGCACGGGGAAGTATTCGTCACGGAAGACGGCGCCGAGACCGACCTTGACCTCGGTCACTACGAGCGCTTTATCCGCACCAAAATGACCAAGCGTAATAACTTTACCTCTGGTCGCGTATACGCGGATGTTCTGCGCAAAGAGCGCCGCGGAGATTACCTGGGAGCGACCATTCAGGTGATTCCACACATCACTAACTCGATCAAAGACCGCATCATCGCCGGTGGTGAAGGTCACGACGTGGTGATCGTGGAAATTGGCGGCACTGTCGGTGATATTGAATCACTGCCATTCCTTGAAGCGATTCGCCAACTGACCGTGGAAGTCGGTCGTGAGCGTGCGATGTTTATGCATCTTACCTTGGTGCCATACTTGGCTGCGGCGGGTGAAGTGAAAACCAAGCCGACCCAGCACTCGGTAAAAGAGCTTCTATCGATTGGTATCCAGCCGGATGTCCTCGTTTGCCGTAGTGAGCGTCCAATTCCAGCCAATGAGCGTGCAAAAATTGCACTGTTCTGTAACGTACCAGAGAAAGCGGTTATCACCATGAAGGATGTGGATTCAATCTACAAAATTCCTTCATTGATTCGCTCTCAAGGGCTGGACGACTTGGTTTGTCAGCGCTTTGGCATCCAAGCGCCGGAAGCCGACCTGTCTGAATGGGAACAAGTCATTTACGAAGAAGCCAACCCAATGGGCGAAGTCACCATTGGTATGGTGGGTAAGTACATCGAACTGCCTGACGCGTATAAATCAGTCAACGAAGCGCTGAAGCATGGCGGATTGAAAAATCGTCTGACCGTCAACATCAAGTATGTTGACTCACAAGATCTCGAAACCCGCGGCACTGAGCTGCTCGATGGTTTAGATGCGATCTTGGTTCCGGGCGGTTTTGGTGATCGCGGCGTCGAAGGCAAAATCCTTGCCGCACAATATGCGCGTGAAAACAAAGTGCCGTATCTTGGCATTTGTTTAGGCATGCAAGTGGCGTTAATTGAATACGCCCGTAATGTTGCTGGGATGGAAGGAGCTAACTCCACCGAATTCAGCAAAGACAGCAAATACCCAGTGGTGGGACTGATCACCGAGTGGGTTGATGAAGAAGGTAACGTGGAAGAGCGTAGCGAATCCTCTGATTTAGGTGGCACTATGCGTCTAGGCGCACAGCTTTGCCACCTATCTGAAGGGTCTAAAGCGCATCAGCTATATGGCAACACTCAAATCCACGAGCGCCATCGTCATCGCTACGAAGTGAATAACTTGCTGCGTCCACAATTGGAAAAAACCGGTCTACTTGTATCGGGCTTGTCGGCGGACAAGAAGCTGGTAGAAATCATCGAAAACCCAGCACATCCATGGTTTGTGGCCTGTCAGTTCCACCCAGAGTTCACCTCGACTCCTCGCGACGGCCACCCGCTATTCGCCGGGTTCGTTGCGGCTGCAGGTAAAAAGCAGCGCGGTGAGCTATAACACAAATGTGAAGCGGTAGTCCTGACGGGCGGCCGCTTTTTATTTTTTGAATACAATGACAGACGAGAGGAATCACAATGTCTAAGATCGTTAAAGTTCTAGGTCGTGAAATTATCGATTCACGCGGTAACCCAACTGTAGAAGCAGAAGTGCACTTGGAAGGTGGCTTTGTTGGTATGGCGGCAGCGCCATCAGGTGCGTCTACCGGTTCTCGCGAAGCACTAGAGCTGCGTGACGGTGACAAGTCACGTTTCATGGGTAAAGGCGTACTGAAAGCGATTGAAGCGGTTAACGGCCCAATCGCAGAAGCACTGCTAGGTAAAGACGCGAAAGCCCAAGCTGACATCGATCAGGTGATGATCGACCTTGACGGCACTGAGAACAAATCTAAGTTCGGTGCTAACGCGATCCTAGCGGTTTCTCTGGCTAACGCAAAAGCTGCTGCGGCGGCGAAAGGCATGCCTTTGTTTGAGCACATCGCTGAACTAAACGGCACTGCGGGTCAGTTCTCAATGCCTCTACCAATGATGAACATCCTCAACGGTGGTGAGCACGCGGACAACAACGTTGATATCCAAGAGTTCATGATCCAACCTGTTGGTGCGAAAACCCTGAAAGAAGCACTGCGCATTGGTGCGGAAGTATTCCACAACCTAGCCAAAGTTCTGAAGGCCAAAGGCCTAAGCACTGCTGTTGGTGACGAAGGTGGTTTCGCGCCTAACCTAGAGTCAAATGCTGCTGCCCTTGCTGCTATCAAAGAAGCGGTTGAGAAAGCAGGCTACGAGCTAGGTAAAGATATCACCCTAGCGATGGACTGTGCTGCGTCTGAGTTCTATGACAAAGAGCAAGGCATCTACAACATGAAGGGTGAAGGTAAAACCTTTACTTCAGAAGAGTTTAACCACTATCTGGCGAAACTGGCTGAAGAGTACCCAATCGTGTCTATCGAAGACGGCCTAGACGAGTCAGATTGGGATGGCTTTAAGCACCAAACTGAACTGCTGGGTGACAAACTTCAGCTAGTGGGTGATGACCTGTTCGTAACCAACACCAAGATCCTGAAAGAAGGCATCGACAAAGGTGTGGCGAACTCTATCCTGATCAAATTCAACCAAATCGGTTCTCTAACCGAAACCTTGGCTGCGATCAAGATGGCGAAAGACGCGGGCTACACTGCCGTAATCTCTCACCGTTCAGGTGAAACTGAAGACGCAACCATCGCTGACTTGGCGGTTGGTACTGCAGCAGGCCAAATCAAAACTGGTTCTATGAGCCGTTCTGACCGTGTTGCCAAGTACAACCAGCTGATCCGTATCGAAGAAGCGCTGGGTGAAAAAGCACCGTTTAACGGTCTGAAAGAAGTTAAAGGTCAATAATAAAAGTCGCAGCCGATTGGCTGTGATGGAAAGGCACCTTGCCTTTCACTGTTGACGCCAAAAGCCGCCTTTATGGCGGCTTCAGACTGCTGACAAAGGTCTAGCTTTCGAGCTAGACCTTTGATCTAATAGGAGTGTCGCAATAGGGATGCTCCGGTATGCTTCAAGAACCTTCTCCACACCAATATGAACTTGAAATGGTGACGATGGAACAACTTGTTCCCAAAGACCATCTTGTTCGTAAAATCGACCGTGCCATCGACTTCGAGTTTATTCGAGATGAAGTCGCCCACCTTTATTGCAAAGATAATGGCCGTCCACCCGTTGACCCCGTTCGCTTATTTAAAATCATCCTGCTTGGCTATCTCTTCGGCATCAAAAGCGAGCGCCAGCTTGTTAAAGAAATTGAAGTCAACGTTGCTTATCGTTGGTTCTTGCGTATGTCGCTGACAGATAAGGTCATCCATGCGTCTACGCTGAGCCAAAATCGTATTCGTCGCTTTAATGGCACGGATGTCTTCGAACGCATATTCAACCATATTGTGGTTCAAGCCATGGAGAAGGGCTTAGTCGCAGGGCAAGAGCTGTATACCGATAGCACACACCTTAAAGCCAGTGCGAACAAAAATAAGCATGTGAATAAACTGCGCCCGGTGAGCGCCGGCGCTTACCTAGAGATGTTGGATGAAGACATCGCCTGTGACCGCAAAGCAGAAGGAAAAAAGCCGTTCAAGGACGCGCCATTAAAAACGGACGTCAAAAACACAAAAGTGAGTACGACTGACCCTGAAAGTGGTTTTATGACCAGAGATAATAAGCCCCAAGGCTTCTTCTATCTTGACCATAGGACCGTTGATGGTAAGCACGGTATCATCGTCGATACGTATACAACCCCAGGGAATGTCAACGACTCACAACCGTATATCCATCGCCTTGACCACACACTCGCGCAATTTAACCTCAATCCTATTGCCGTGGGCATCGATGCTGGCTACTTCACGGCACCGGTTGCCGAATCCTTAGAGCGTCGCAGCATTCTTGGCGTATTCGGCTATCGTCGCCCTTCTCGAACGAAGAATACGTTCAAGAAAAAACACTTCACATACGATAAGAAAACCGACACATATCGCTGCCCCAAAGGGCAAACGCTTATCTATAAAACAACCACAAGAGCCGGCTATCGTACTTATCACTCAGACCCAAAGCAGTGTGCGTTCTGTCCGGTTAGAAACGACTGTACGCAAAGTAAGACCATGCAAAAGGTCATCACGCGTCATCTTTACACTGATGCAGTCGAGCGTGCCAATGAAATGCGACTGTCTCGTTATGGCAAAAAGATATACAAGCGACGAAGTGAGACTGTGGAGCGAAGCTTCGCCGACGCTAAGCAGCATCATGGGCATCGCTACGCACGCTTCCGAGGGCTTGCAAATGTGCAAATGCAATGCTGGCTGGCGGCGGCTGCTCAAAACATCAAGAAGATAGCGTTAGTGGTGAGCTATCTAAGAAAATGTGGCTTTAACATGGCGGATATAAGGCAAATACTGGCTTCTATCCGCCAATTTAGGCGTTGGTCGGTAACGACCACTCTCTAACAAAAAATATCGCGATCGCGGCCTACGGCCGCTTATCAAAAAGAACCCCGCCTAAAAAGGCGGGGTTCGTCAGCAATCTGAAGCCGCCTTTATGGCGGCTTTTTTGTATTCAAGGGCGTATGAATGGATAAGAGGTGCGTTTGAGCGCATCTTCACGCGCCAGATAAACAGAAAACCATGACACCGGCGGCCTGATCCGCTAGCCTATGCGGTTAGCATAATTGACGTTGCTGGCCCACTGAACACCTAAGGAGTGAAACCATGAGACTGCTATCTGTTGCGCTATTTATCACTCTGGCGTGGCTGCAATATGAATTGTGGCTGGGTAAGAATGGCGTTATGGATTATTGGCACACTCAGGCAAACGTCGTGGTGCAACAACAAGCGAACCAAAAGCTGGTGAAGCGCAACCAACAAATGTATGCCGAAATCGCGGATCTCAAGCGTGGACAAGAAGCGATTGAAGAGCGCGCCCGTAATGAGTTGGGCATGATTAAACCTGACGAAACCTTTTTTCGTTTAGTCGACGCAACGCGATAACCCATCATCCGCACGATCGCGGACTAATCAAAGAGAAAACGCGTGGTAGAAAAAGCCTCTTTGCAATCAGGAATTACAGCGGTGGTGCCCGCCGCTGGCGTAGGCAGTCGCATGCAGGCAGACTGTCCAAAGCAGTATTTACACCTTTCAGGTAAGCCGTTAATTACCCACACCGTTGAACGCTTGCTGAGTCATGCTGCGATTGACCGCGTGATTATCGCGATCGGTGAGAACGATGGCTATTTTGCTGAGACCGGACTGGGCGACAATCCGGATATTACCGTCGTCACAGGCGGTGCGACGCGGGCACAATCGGTACAGGCAGGGCTTGAGGCAGTACAGACCCGTTGGGTGATGGTGCATGATGCAGCACGCCCCTGCGTCACTCACAAAGACATTGATGCGTTGATTCACGCAGCCCAAAGCCATTCTGACGGCGCGATCTTAGCTGCTCCGGTTCGCGACACTATGAAGCGGGCACAGCCGGATGGCTGTATTGCACAGACTGTCGACAGACAGGCACTGTGGCATGCCTTGACGCCACAAATGTTTCCCACCCTGCACTTAAAAGTGGCATTGGCAAGCGCTGGAGATCAGGTGACTGATGACGCGTCGGCGATTGAGGCGGCGGGCGGCCATCCGCTATTAGTTCCTGCCAGTGCCAGCAATATTAAAGTGACGCATCCTGAAGATAGGGTGCTGGCCGAGTTTTACTTATCGCAACAAGAAGGCAAATCATGATGCGAATTGGACATGGGTTTGATGTACACAAATTTGGTGGTGATGGCCCGGTGATCATTGGTGGTGTCGCTGTGCCTTATGAACAAGGGTTGCTTGCGCACTCGGACGGTGATGTGGCACTTCACGCCCTGTGTGATGCATTGTTGGGCGCGATTGCGGCCGGTGACATTGGCCAGCATTTCCCAGATACCAGTGATGAGTGGAAAGGCGCGGACAGTCGTATGTTGCTGCGCGACGTTTACCGCAAAGTACAAGAAAAAGGTTATCGTTTGGGTAATGCAGATATCACTATCATCGCCCAAGCGCCAAAGATGGGCCCGCATATTCCCGCCATGTGTGCGGCGATTGCTGACGATCTAAAGGCCCCCATCGATGCCATTAATGTAAAAGCAACCACCTCAGAGCGACTCGGTTTTACCGGGCGTAAAGAGGGCATTGCTTGTGAAGCCGTTGTGCTACTAACAAAAGAGACGCTATGACAGACGTACTTGCTCCCCTGGCTTATATGCATGGCCAGCCGACTCAATCCGGCCAAATCAAACACTCGCCAGACGACTTTTACGTCTCGGAAACCCTCGGTTTTACCCCGTCGGGAGCCGGTGAACACTTTCTAGTGCGAATCAAAAAGCGTGGCGAGAATACGCGCTATGTGGCCAATGAGCTGGCTAAAGCATGCGGTGTGCCATCACGACAAGTGAGTTGGGCGGGCCTGAAAGATAGGCATGCGGTGACCGAGCAGTGGTTCAGCGTACAATTACCGGGCAAAGCCGATCCTGATTTAAACGAGTTTGTCGCCACGCATCCTGGCGTACTGAGCATTGAAGCGACCGCTCGCCACCATCAAAAACTGCGGCCGGGTGATCTTATCGGGAATGATTTTGTGCTGCAGATCCGCGCTCTAGCCAATCCGAGTGCATTGGTGCCGCGCTTAGAGGCCATTGCAACCCAAGGCGTCCCTAATTACTTTGGTGAGCAGCGGTTTGGCCGAGAAGGGAACAACCTTGACGCAGCGCGAGCATGGGGACGCGGTGAGCGCAAAGTGAAAGATAAAAGTAAGCGCAGTTTTTACCTCTCTGCGGCGCGTTCATTGCTGTTTAATCACGTGGTTTCAGCACGCCTCGAGGCAGGCTGTTTTAGCCAAACACTGGCGGGTGATCTGTGCGTTGACGATGCCGACCAACTGGTCGCCTGCAACCAAGCCGGCGTTGAAGGGATGCGTATTACCGCTCCTCTGACCGGTGACAACGCACTTCCCACCACAGACAGTGCGCAGCAGTTTGAGCAGGCGGTTCTCGATAAAGAGCCGGATCTGCTCGCCGTGATCCGCAATAACCGCATGCGCCATGACCGCCGAGAGATCCGCTTGTTGCCGAAAAATATGACGTGGGAGCTGGATGCAGACAGCTTGTGTGTGCGTTTTTCTCTACCTGCCGGCGCTTTCGCCACCACAGTGATGCGCGAGCTGATTAGCCCACAAGAACAAGGAGAGCAGGATGCGCATACTGATCAGTAATGACGATGGCTACCACGCGCAAGGGATCCAAACGCTCACTCACGCTCTGAGTGAGATTGCCGAGGTGGTGGTCGCTGCGCCGGATCGAAATTGTTCGGGCGCGTCGAACTCATTAACGCTTGAGAATCCGCTGCGGGTTCGTGAACTCGGTCCTGGGCGTTTTGCGGTGCAAGGTACGCCCACTGACTCGGTCCATTTAGCGTTGAACCAATTGGTTCCGTGGCAACCTGACTTCGTGATCACCGGCATTAACCACGGTGCAAACTTGGGCGATGATGTGCTTTACTCCGGCACCGTTGCCGCGGCCACGGAAGGGTTCTTTCTCGGTGCCCCTGCGATCGCGGTTTCACTATGTGGTCATCAGCATTTTGACACCGCCGCCCATGTGATTAAGCAGTTTTTGGCTAAAAACCAGCGCCATGCCGCCCCCAGTCACCGTCTGATTAATATCAATGTGCCGGATGTGGCGATTGAAGCGTTAAAAGGATGGAAGGTGACCCGTCTTGGTGCCCGTCACCATGCCGAAGACGTGATAAAACAAGGCGATCCGCGCGGGAAACCCATATACTGGATCGGTGCACCCGGAAAAACGCAAGATGCTGGACCGGGCACGGATTTTCACGCCATAGCGGAGCAATACGTTTCTATTACGCCGCTTCAGGTGGACCTTACCGCTCACGACACGCTCGGAGCGTTTTCTCAGTGGTTAGCGGAATAGCTACTGAAAACAGGCTGGCGAAGTTAACGCGCTAGCCTATCTCGTTCGATTAATACTCAGTGATAAAGGAAGCAGACGTTGAGTCAAGCGCAATCACTTATTCAATTTTTGCAGCAACAAGGTATTGATAACCAAAGCGTTCTAGATGCAATGCAAGCAGTGCCCCGGCATCTGTTTGTCTCTGAAGCCATGACTCACCAAGCATACGGAAACAATGCGTTACCGATTGGGTGGGGACAAACTATCTCACAACCTTATATTGTGGCTAAGATGACAACATTGCTCAATTTGCGACGCGACAGTCGCATTTTGGAAATAGGAACCGGCTCTGGCTATCAAACGGCGATTCTTGCTCAGCTGGTGGATCAGGTTTATTCCGTTGAACGGATTAAGCAGCTGCAAATGCTCGCCAAGCGACGCCTCAAGCAGCTCGACATTTATAATGTGGCCACCAAGCACGGTGATGGTTGGCAAGGCTGGCCGGCGAAAGGTCCTTATGATGGGATTATCGTCACCGCGGCGGCAGAGCGTATTCCAGATGCATTATGCCAACAACTGACAGAAGGCGGTGTGATGTTAATTCCCGTTGGAGAGCACCAACAAACGCTAATCAAGGTGACAAGGCAGGGCGAAGAGTTTCTGACCGAAACGATTGAATCGGTGCGTTTTGTGCCCCTTGTTGCCGGCGAACTGGCCTAACTACGCTATCTATGGAGTAGAAACTAAAAACAGATGAAAATCGCGTTTTTTCTTTTATCAGTAGTCATACTTTCTGGGTGTGCTTGGCATGGCCCAGCGCCCGTATCTAGTGTGACGCCTGACTACTCCAGTGTCGACAGAGGCAGCTACCGCGGTAGCTACTACGAAGTGAAGAAAGGCGATACTCTCTACTATATCGCCTACATCACCGATCGTGATATTGACGACATCATCAAACATAACAACCTCCAACCGCCTTACACCATTTATCCGGGTCAAACCTTAGCGTTGTGGAAGCCTGCGTATCAGCGTCCTGATGTGGCAAAGTCCACCTCAGGGGCAACAAATGTGGCCTCTGCCACAAGTTCAGCTGCAAAAGCTGCGGCGGTAGCAGTATCTTCTAGTAAAAGCACCGAAAATGGTAAATTCGGTCAAGAAAAGAAGGCGAAAACGGCGGTTTCGCAACAAAAAGCAGTTGAAGCCCAATCAGCCACAAGGTACAGTCAAATAAAACAAAAAAGTAAACAAGCTGTTAACAACAAGCGGACGGCGAGCGTATCTAACCAACAGATAAGCTGGCAGTGGCCAACCAACGGCCGAATGGTGTCGCGATTTTCTAGCACTGAACGAGGCAATAAAGGCATAGATATTGCTGGACAACGAGGGCAAAGCATTCAGGCAGCGGCAGACGGAAAAGTCGTATACGCCGGAAGCGCGCTTCGAGGTTACGGCAAATTAATAATAGTGAAACACAATGATGATTACCTGAGTGCGTATGCACATAATGACAGGTTCTTGGTTTCAGAAGGCCAGTCTGTCAAAAAGGGGCAGAAAATAGCTTCAATGGGCAGTACAGGTACAAACAGTGTTCGGTTGCATTTTGAGATTCGCTACAAAGGAAAATCGGTCAATCCGTTGCATTATTTGCCTAAACGATAGCGCTACAAAGGCGTGATATCGTCAAGCCACCAGTGTGACGGGGCCGGTGAAAGCAGAGATACGCTCTGCTTAGCTGCTACGCCATAAGGGAGGCGCTATGAGCCAAACTAACACCGCGAAAAAACTGGACGGCTTGGATAAAGACGTGGATTTCGAGACCTTGGATGCGCAAGTTGAAGAGGTTGCCGAAGAGGTTGAACAGGCTGTACAACAGCACGCTGCGACATCCAAAGCCCTAGATGCCACACAACTCTACTTGAGTGAAATTGGTTTTTCACCCCTGCTGACCGCCGAGGAAGAAGTGTTGTATGCGCGTCGTGCCCTACGTGGTGACGAAGTGGCACGTAAACGCATGATCGAGAGTAACCTCCGTTTGGTGGTGAAAATTTCTCGACGCTACTCTAACCGAGGTCTTGCGCTATTGGATCTGGTCGAAGAAGGCAATTTAGGTCTGATTCGCGCCGTTGAAAAGTTCGATCCAGAGCGAGGCTTCCGATTCTCTACCTACGCCACATGGTGGATTCGCCAAACCATTGAGCGTGCCATCATGAACCAGACGCGTACCATTCGCTTGCCGATTCACGTGGTGAAAGAGCTGAATGTCTACCTGCGTACGGCGCGTGAACTAGCACAAAAACTGGACCATGAACCGACTGCCGAAGACATTGCCGCCCAACTCGATAAACCGGTTGAAGACGTCAATCGCATGCTGCGTTTGAACGAACGCATTGGCTCGGTGGATAACCCAATTGGTGGGGATTCAGAAAAAGCGCTGCTGGATATCATCGCCGATGAAAAACAAGATGGTCCAGAGCACACCACCCAAGACGACGATATGAAAAAGTCGATCGTGCAATGGCTACAAGAGCTGAACCCCAAACAACGTGAAGTGTTGGCGCGTCGCTTTGGCCTTCTTGGCCACGAAGCCTCCACGCTTGAAGACGTGGGGCGTGAAATCGGTCTAACCCGTGAGCGCGTGCGTCAAATTCAAGTTGAAGGATTGCGTCGCCTACGCGATATGTTGACCCAGCAAGGACTGAGTATTGAGTCTTTGTTTAATGTCGAGCAATAACAGCACTAATCGCTATAAGCAAAAAAGGACGGCCAAGGTGCCGTCCTTTTTAATGCGTTATTGAATGATTAGCGAGACTGTTGGAGGGCTTTGAGTGCATAGAGTGCATCAAGCGCTTGACGAGGTGTCATCTCATCGGGGTTGAGCGCATCAACGGCCTGATCGAGCTCACTAGGTTCAGGAAGCAAAGGGAGCTGTGTTGGCACGGCCTGATTGTGAGATGTGTCGCCAGTGACTTTTTGTTGGCCACTTTGTTCTAACTGCGCCAATTTATGCTTGGCTCGGCGGATCACCGGTTTAGGGACGCCAGCTAATCCTGCAACCGCTAGCCCGTAAGATTTACTCGCCGCGCCTTCTTGTACGGCGTGCATAAAGGCAATCTCATCGCCATGTTCCACCGCGTCCAGGTGGACATTCACCAAGCCGTCCATTTGCCCCGGTAGTTCGGTGAGCTCAAAATAATGAGTGGCAAACAGAGTCATAGCTTGAATCTTCTCGGCCAGCCATTCAGCACTGGCCCATGCCAGTGATAAGCCATCATAGGTACTGGTGCCACGGCCGATTTCATCCATCAAGACTAAACTGTGTGCGGTTGCATTGTGCAAAATATTGGCCGTTTCCGTCATTTCTACCATAAAGGTGGAGCGTCCTGAGGCAAGATCATCAGACGCACCAATGCGGGTGAAAATGCGATCGACCGGTCCAATGACGGCACTGTCGGCAGGCACATACGCACCAATATGGGCCAACAAAGCAATCAATGCGGTTTGGCGCATGTAGGTCGACTTACCCCCCATGTTAGGGCCGGTAATGATCAGCATACGCCGTTCAGGCCTCAGTGAGATAGGGTTCGGAATGAAGGGGTCTGTCATCACTTGTTCGACGACCGGATGGCGACCTGCTTCAATCTCCACACCAGCTTGGTCACTGAGTTTAGGGCGGTGGTAATTAAGCGTGTCAGCGCGCTCGGCGAGATTACACAGCACATCGAGGGCGGATAACGCTTCAGCCGCACCCTGCAATTGAGCAAGGTGAGGAAGCAATAAATCAAACAGCTCTTCCCACAACCGTTTTTCCAGCGCCAAAGCCGTAGACTTGGAGCTTAGCACCTTGTCTTCATGCTCTTTGAGCTCGGCAATGATATAGCGCTCCGCGTTTTTAAGCGTTTGACGGCGAATGTAATGCGCGGGGACGCGATCGCTTTGTGCGCGGCTAATCTGGATATAAAAGCCATGCACTTGGTTGTAGCCGACCTTTAAAGTATCAATGCCGTACTTGTCACGCTCGCGCTGTTCTAGCTCCTCAAGGTAGCGCGATGCGCCGTCAGACAGCTCACGCCATTCATCGAGTTCCGCGTGATAGCCGGGGGCAATGACCCCACCATCACGAATTACCACCGGCGGGTTATCGACAATTGCCCGCGTCAGTAAATCTGTAAGCTCAGGCATAGGCTGAGTTGCTTTGGCATAGTGTGCAAACGCAGAGTGATTCAATTCACTGAGCTGCGACTGAATCGCCGGCAGCTGTGCAAGCGCAGTCCGTAGGCGGGCCATATCGCGTGGACGAGCAGAGCGCATCGCCAAGCGTGCTAACACGCGTTCGATATCGCCAACGGGTTTGAGCTCGGCGGCGAGATCGCTATAAAGCCCAGTATCAAGCAATGTCTCTATCGCATCCAATCGTTGATTGAGTACACTTCGGTCGCGGAGCGGTTGGTGTAACCAACGCTTAAGCAAGCGGCTTCCCATCGGGGTGGTGGTACGATCCAGCACGTCGGCCAAGGTATTATCATGACCACCAGCAAGGTTTTGTGTGATCTCAAGGTTGCGGCGTGTCGCAGCATCTAGCACCACCGCGCTGTCTTGTTGTTCTTTGATAATCGCCCGAATATGAGGTAGGGCGGTGCGCTGAGTATCTTTGGCGTATTGCAACAAACAGCCTGCGGCACTGAGCCCGCGCGCACAGTCTTCCACGCCAAAACCAATCAGGTCTCGGGTGCCAAATTGGGCGGTTAACTGACTACGTGCCGTATCGAGGTCAAACTCCCAAATCGGGCGACGGCGGGCGCCTTTGCTTACCGAAAGCAGGTCGGAGTAGGCAAAATCCTCAGGATAGAGCAGTTCGGCCGGTTGGGTACGCTGCAGCTCTGCCTGCATTTGTTCTAACGTTTGTGGCTCACTCAACACAAAACGGCCGGACGTAATATCTAAGGTGGCAAAGCCAAAGCCAGTATCATCGGCGATGATGGCGGCCACTAAATTATCCACTCGCTCGCTCAGTAATGCCTCATCAGAGACGGTGCCGGGTGTGACAATACGCACAACTTGGCGCTCGACTGGGCCTTTGCTGGTGGCCGGATCGCCAATCTGCTCGCAAATGGCAACGGGTTCGCCCAATTGGACAAGCTTGGCAAGGTATCCTTCTACCGCATGGTAAGGCACGCCTGCCATTGGAATGGGCTCGCCATTTGAGCTACCGCGCTTGGTCAGTGAGATATCAAGCAATTGTGAGGCGCGTTTGGCGTCGTCGTAAAAGAGTTCGTAAAAATCTCCCATACGGTAAAAGAGCAGCTCCTCGGGGTGCTGAGCTTTTAACTTGAGATACTGTTGCATCATGGGCGTGTGTTTTTCGAGCGCTTGTACTGTCACGACTAGACCTGCAAAATGGAACGTTAAGGCCGCTTAGAATACGTGATGTCGGGGCACAGGGTAAAGCCACGTCATGTGGATTTCGGTGCCATGAAAAAGGAGAAACACGTGGACCACTTATATTCACTGGCAAAGCAGCTAGGTGATGTACTGGCTGATGCACAATTGACTATCACCACCGCTGAGTCATGCACGGGTGGGGGAATCGCCTATTGCCTGACGGATGTTGCGGGTAGTTCACAATGGTTCCATCAAGCCTTCGTGACTTACAGCAATGACGCGAAGCAGCGTTTGGTGAAGGTACCTGATATGGCGCTCGAGCAGTATGGCGCAGTGAGTGAACCTGTGGTGATGGCAATGGCTGAGGGCGCGCGTGAGCGTGCAAACGCAGATGTTGCGATTGCCGTTAGCGGCGTGGCCGGGCCATCAGGAGGGAGTGAAGAAAAACCAGTCGGCACCGTCTGGTTTGCGTGGGCATGGCGAGAGGATGAAACCGAGACCGAAGTCTGTCACTTTGATGGCCACCGCCGTCAAGTGCGCGAGCAAACCATTGCGCACGCACTTGGTCATGTTTTAAATCGGCTACAGTGACGTGTTTGGGTTGTGGGACACATCAGATTTTTTCTGATCAGCTCTAGACACTGTATAAATGGACAGTATACTTGACCGCATTAACGACAGCTTTCTCGTCGCATAGATTGAGTTTTATTTCTTGGAGACTGAAATGGACGATAACAAAGAAAAGGCGCTTGCCGCTGCGCTTGGACAAATCGAAAAGCAATTTGGTAAAGGCTCTATTATGCGCCTTGGCGATGACCGCACCATGGACATCGAAACCGTATCGACCGGCTCATTGTCTCTGGATATTGCGCTAGGGGCGGGAGGATTGCCATTTGGCCGTATTGTTGAAATTTATGGTCCGGAATCATCGGGTAAAACAACCCTGACCCTACAAGCGATTGCCGAAGCCCAAAAAATGGGCAAAACCTGTGCGTTTATCGATGCCGAGCACGCACTAGACCCTGTTTACGCCCGTAAGTTAGGTGTCGATATTGATAACCTTTTGGTGTCACAGCCAGACACAGGTGAGCAAGCGCTAGAAATTGCTGATGCACTGACCCGCTCCGGTGCTGTCGATATGATCGTGATTGACTCGGTAGCGGCGTTGACACCAAAAGCGGAAATTGAAGGTGAGATGGGTGATTCTCACATGGGCCTTCAGGCACGCATGCTGTCACAAGCGATGCGTAAATTGACCGCCAACATCAAAAACAGCAACACCTTGATGGTATTCATCAACCAAATACGGATGAAGATTGGTGTGATGTTCGGTAACCCCGAAACCACCACGGGTGGTAACGCACTGAAATTCTATGCGTCGGTGCGCTTGGATATTCGTCGTATTGGTGCGATCAAAGAAGGCGACGAAGTGGTCGGTAACGACACCCGTGTGAAAGTGGTGAAAAACAAAGTCGCGGCGCCCTTTAAGCAAGCTGAATTCCAAATTCTTTATGGCCAAGGCATTAACCTGCATGGCGAACTGATTGATCTCGGGGTCAAGCACAAGCTGGTCGAGAAAGCGGGTGCGTGGTACAGCTACAAAGGCGATAAAATTGGCCAAGGTAAAGCTAACGCCTGTAAGTACCTCAAAGAGAACCCACATATTGCGAAAGAGCTCGATACCACATTGCGTGAAATGCTGTTGCAAACCGCATTGAATAACGAAGTGGTAGAAGCTGACGCGCAGGCAGAAACAGAAGACGATTTGTAATGTCGTCATCGTGCCAAGAGATTGCGGTGGGCTTATTGGCCCGCCGCGATCATTCTGTACAAGAGTTGCGCCAAAAGCTTGAGCAGCGTGACTTTGATAGCGAAACGATTGAAAGCACCTTGGCAACTTGCTTAGAGCGGGGTTGGTTAGATGATGCCCGTTTTGCAGCGAGCCTATTACGCCAAGGGATCAGCAAACAACATGGCTGGTTGCGCATCTGCCAAGATGCCAAGCGTAAAGGGGTCGATAGCGAGTTACTTTCTCAAGCAGAGCAAGCAGCTGAGATTGATTGGTTTGCCTTGGCAAAAGAAACCGCACAGCGCAAATATGCTGATATTGACGGCGTGATCCCACCCGCGGATCAAAAACTCAAAGCCAAGCGGATGCGCTTTTTGCAATCGCGGGGCTTTAACTTCGATCAAATCCAATACGCGCTCTCCAACGACTAAATTCCTCATCAATTATCGCTGAATCCTGCACTGTCTCTTTTCCGTACGCGATCGGTTGTTTACAATGGCGCAAATAAAATTATGTTACCATCGCGTCATTACTACGACCGGTTGCTAACGCAACACTCGATTATCAGGATTAGCCAATGTATATGAGCACTGATGAGATCCGCACCGCGTTTCTCAAGTTCTTTGAAAGCAAAGGGCATCAGATTGTGCCCAGCTCATCGCTCGTGCCTGCCAATGATCCAACGCTTTTGTTCACCAACGCAGGTATGAACCAGTTTAAAGATACCTTTTTAGGGATCGAAAAACGTGACTACTCACGCGCCACCTCTGCGCAGCGTTGTGTACGAGCGGGCGGTAAGCACAACGACTTAGAAAATGTCGGCTTCACAGCACGTCACCACACCTTCTTTGAAATGCTGGGTAATTTCAGCTTCGGCGATTATTTCAAACAAGACGCGATTCAGTACGCGTGGGAATTTCTGACCAAAACGATTGGCCTGCCGACTGAAAAGCTACTAGTCACCGTTTATAAAACCGACGATGAAGCTTTCGATATCTGGCACAACACTATCGGTGTACCGGCTGATCGTATCGTGCGCATTGGTGATAAAGAGGGCGGTAAGCCTTACGAGTCAGACAACTTCTGGCAAATGGGTGACACTGGACCTTGCGGCCCATGCTCTGAAATTTTCTACGATCATGGTGACCATATTTGGGGTGGACCTCCAGGCTCTCCAGAAGAAGACGGTGACCGTTTTATCGAGATCTGGAATATCGTTTTCATGCAGTTTAACCGTCAAGCTGACGGCACCATGGAAAACTTGCCGAAGCCATCGGTTGATACCGGCATGGGGATCGAGCGTATTGCGGCCATCAAGCAAAACGTTCATTCCAACTACGAAATTGACGTGTTCCAGCAACTGATCAAACAAGTGGCTGACAACATTGGCGTCGATGATTTGGGTAACCAATCGCTGCGTGTGGTAGCAGACCACATCCGTTCGTGCGCGTACCTGATTGTTGATGGCGTGATGCCATCCAATGAAGGCCGCGGCTACGTGCTACGTCGTATCATTCGTCGTGCAGTGCGCCATGGCAATAAGCTGGGCGCGAAAGGTGCCTTTTTCTACAAGCTCGTTGGTCCTTTGGCGGCGATTATGGGCACGGCTGGCGAAGCGTTGCGTGATCAGCAAACCATGGTCGAAAAAGTGCTTAAAATCGAAGAAGAAAACTTCGGTCGCACCCTTGAGCGTGGCATGGTCATGCTGGAAGAAGCCTTGGATAAAGTGCAAGGTGATGTGCTAGATGGCGAAACCGTCTTTAAGCTTTACGATACCTATGGCTTCCCAGCTGATTTAACCAACGATGTTGCCCGTGAGCGTGGCTATCGCATCGATGAAGACGGGTTTGAAGCGGCGATGGAAGCACAGCGCCAACGTGCGCGCGAAGCGGGTCAGTTCGGTACTGATTACAACCAAGCCATCAAAGTGGAACATGGTTCAGACTTCTGCGGTTACACTGGCACAGAGGGCGAAGGAAGCATTACTGAGATCTTTGTCGATGGGGCGCCTGTTGAGACGCTCGCATCGGGTGATCATGCGGTTGTGATTCTCGACCATACCCCTTTCTATGCCGAAGCGGGTGGTCAATGTGGTGACGCTGGTGTGCTGATTACCGAGCAAGGCCGCTTTGCAGTGACAGATACGCAAAAAGTTGGTCAGGCCATTGCGCACTACGGCAGTTTAGTAGAAGGGCAACTGCTTGTCGGTAGCACAGCGAAGGCGCAGGTTGATGCCGCGCGTCGTCAAGCCATTGCACTTAATCACTCTGCCACTCACTTACTTCACGCAGCCCTGCGTCAAGTCTTAGGTGAGCATGTGGCACAGAAAGGCTCGTTGGTTCGCCCAGACGGATTGCGTTTTGACTTCTCGCACCTAGAAGCGGTCAGTCACGACGAATTAAAAGCGGTTGAGCGAATCGTCAATGAGCAAATCCGCGCCAACCACAGCGTGCAAACTGATGTGATGGATATCGATGCGGCCAAACAAAAAGGGGCGATGGCTCTGTTTGGTGAAAAGTACGACGACAAAGTACGCGTACTGACCATGGGTGACTTCTCCATCGAGCTGTGTGGCGGTACGCACGCAAACCGTACCGGTGATATTGGTCTATTTAAGATCACCTCTGAGGGTGGCATTGCTGCGGGTATACGCCGCATTGAAGCGATCACCGGACAAGATGCGATTGAGCGTGTGTATCAGCAACAAGCTGACTATAAAGCCAAGCTTGACGATGCACACGGCAAAGCCAAGGCGCTTGAGAAGCAAATTCAGCAGCTTAAGCAAAAACTGGCGGCGCAGGAGAGTGCAGGGCTTATCAATCAAGTCCGAGAACTTAACGGTGTTAAAGTGCTTGTGAGCCAGCTCGATGGCGCAGATAACAAAGCGCTGCGTAGCATGGTTGACGACTTGAAAAACCAGATGGGTAGCGGAATTGTCCTGCTCGGTAACGTTGCCGATGGTAAAGTCGGTCTGATTGCCGGTGTGACCAAAGATCTGACTGGCAAAGTCAAAGCCGGTGAGTTAGTCAACCTTGTCGCGCAACAAGTCGGCGGCAAAGGTGGTGGTCGCCCAGATATGGCGCAAGCGGGCGGCAGTGATGTGGCTGCATTACCGCAAGCGATTCAATCTGTCGATGCATGGCTGGCAGAGCGCCTTTAATCGAGTTCACAGCTAAGTGTTAAAGTCAAGAGGGTCGCCATGGGCGACCCTTTTTTGTGATCTAGATTAATAATTGCACTTTTTTTTTGATTCTGTATAGTGCAACGCCTTAGGCAATGCGCTGGCGAGAAGACGTGATATGGATTAGGTTTTACGTCCTTGCCAACCAGTGCAACACAGATTTCTCTTACACTGTTATCTCAGGTCAAGCGCTAACATTGCTAACGGCATGATGATAAAACAGTAAATTTCTCTGCCCTTTTCTGGATATGGTCTGATAATTCAGCCATAGTGTGTGTTGCGGCGTTTATTTAACCGTCGCATTAGCATCACGAGCAGGGAAATGGTCATACGATCACAGATAGCGGGCCGGTACGCAGGCGGGTTATCTGGCTCAGACACTGATTGAATAAGTAAAAGATTGATACTCAAGGAGTAGAAGAATGCTGATTTTGACTCGCCGTGTTGGCGAAACTTTGATGATTGGTGATGAAGTCACCGTCACCGTCTTGGGTGTGAAAGGTAACCAAGTTCGCATCGGTGTGAACGCACCAAAAGAAGTCTCTGTACACCGTGAAGAAATTTACATGCGTATACAAGCAGAGAAAGGCACCCCAGCCGGTGGTCAGAACGACTACTAATTGAGTGCAGAAAAGGTCGACCTAGGTCGACCTTTTTTATGCCAGAAAGTTGCAGAATAATTACGTCTAAACGACCAATAAACCAACAAAAAAGCCGACCTTTGGGTGATAATTGTCCATTTGTTTGGGGCTAAGCGATTTTTGCCCGAAAAGTGTTTGACATATTTGTGGCTCAAAGTAATATGTGCCCCCGCAGCGACGGTGAGGTGGCCGAGTGGCTGAAGGCGCTCCCCTGCTAAGGGAGTATACGGTTTGTAGCCGTATCGAGGGTTCGAATCCCTCCCTCACCGCCATGTTGCTGCAAGCAAGATAGATGTGCGTCCGTAGCTCAGCTGGATAGAGTACCTGGCTACGAACCAGGCGGTCGGAGGTTCGAATCCTCCCGGACGCGCCATTTACTTGTGGTGAGGTGGCCGAGTGGCTGAAGGCGCTCCCCTGCTAAGGGAGTATACGGTTTGTAGCCGTATCGAGGGTTCGAATCCCTCCCTCACCGCCATGACTTACAAGCCTGCCTTGTAAAACTGATGTGCGTCCGTAGCTCAGCTGGATAGAGTACCTGGCTACGAACCAGGCGGTCGGAGGTTCGAATCCTCCCGGACGCGCCATCACCCTTCACGGAAGACTTGCAAACGATGTTCAGGATGAACCGATTGTAGACACGCGCTCGTAGCTCAGCTGGATAGAGTACCTGGCTACGAACCAGGCGGTCGGAGGTTCGAATCCTCCCGAGCGCGCCATCTTCAATCATGAAAATCCGTCAGCGCGTCCGTAGCTCAGCTGGATAGAGTACCTGGCTACGAACCAGGCGGTCGGAGGTTCGAATCCTCCCGGACGCGCCATTTCTTTGCTTTAATTCCCAATTCATTTCCTCCTATTGTTCGTCACGCTACCGTGGCAGTTCGTGTTACTCCCTCATTTATCGTTGTGTTAAATACCGACCGTTCAGTCTGTTTTTCTCGCTCGTGTGATCCATCCTACTGGTCAATCCTTTTGATGCGTTTATTAACGCTTTCTCCTTTTATCAGTCCCTAAGAGTGATTGGCTGTGGAGAAGAAAAAGGTTTTTTCCAAAATTCGCACAATCATTTTGATTCCCGCATCGAAGCCCTTGCATAGACAAGCTCGCAATTCTGATAGACCCTCAGTACTCACCGTAAAATGCGTAATCTATATATTTACCTTTACGTAAACGTCAAATTAAGGTTATCGCGTCTAGCGCGGTGATAGCGTGCGTTGTAAGGTAACAAAAACGCAACACATCGATTGTCATTTGTGCAAATAGTTAGTATTTTGACCGCAAACGATTAAATACCCCTTTAAACCCTGTGAGGAATCAAACCATCGTTACAGGGGAATAGGTGACAAGGACGATAACCATGGAACTGGGCCCGCTTTTAGAACAGGCACTGATGCTCATGCTCACCGGCATGTCAGTGGTGTTCGTATTTCTTTCAATTCTGATTTTTCTGGTACGTCAGCTTGCTCGCTTTGGCGATCCTACCCAGCCTACGCCAGCATCATCTGTCGCGTCTACCCCCGTTAAAGCTCAGCCGGGAACATCCCCGGATGTGATTGCTGCGATTACTGTCGCTGTTCAGCAATATCGCCAACGCCAGCGTTGAGTGGTAAGGCACATATAAAAAAGGAGTTTGTTATGTCTACGCCGTTAGCTATTACCGATGTGGTGCTTCGTGATGCCCATCAGTCGTTGTTTGCCACGCGCCTGCGTTTGGACGATATGTTGCCGATTGCCGCCGAGCTTGATCAAATTGGTTTTTGGTCACTCGAAACATGGGGTGGAGCGACCTTTGACGCGTGTATTCGCTACTTGGGGGAAGATCCTTGGGTGCGCTTGCGCGAACTGAAAAAGGCGATGCCGAACACGCCAATGCAGATGTTGTTACGTGGGCAAAATTTGCTGGGATATCGCCACTATGCCGATGACGTGGTGCATAAATTTGTCGAACGTGCGCACGCCAATGGTATGGACGTGTTCCGTATTTTTGATGCCATGAATGATGTGCGCAATTTCAAAGCGGCGGTCGGTGCCGCGGTAGAAGTTGGGGCACATGCACAAGGAACGATCTCGTATACCACAAGCCCTGTTCATACCTTGGACACATGGACAGATCTTGCCAAGCAACTGGAAGATTTAGGGTGTCATTCACTGTGTATTAAAGACATGTCTGGCTTGCTAAAGCCGTATGAAGCCTATGAGCTAGTAAGTCGCATCAAATCGGCGTGTGATATCCCTTTATCGCTGCACTGTCACGCCACGACTGGCTTATCAACCGCAACGGCCATTAAAGCCGTTGAAGCAGGACTCGATGTATTAGATACCGCGATTTCGTCGATGAGCCAGACCTATGGCCATACGCCGACGGAAACCGTGGTGGCGATGCTGGAGAACACAGAGCGCGATACGCAGCTCGACCTCAACAAGTTGGAATCTGTGGCTGCCTATTTTAGAACGGTACGGAAAAAGTATGCGCAGTTTGAAGGGCAGCTCAAGGGCGTCGACTCACGGATTTTGATCGCACAAGTGCCGGGCGGCATGCTCACCAATATGGAAGGCCAGCTTAAAGAGCAAGGTGCGGCCGACCGCTTGGATGAGGTACTCGATGAGATCCCGCGTGTACGCGAAGATCTCGGTTATATCCCATTGGTCACACCCACCTCCCAAATTGTCGGCTCGCAAGCAGTGATTAATGTTCTGACTGGCGAGCGTTATAAGAGCATTACCAAAGAAACGGCGGCGCTGCTCAAGGGCGAATATGGAAAAGCGCCCGCACCGGTCAATGCGAAGCTGCAAGCCCAAGTGCTGGATGGTGAAGCGCCGATTACTTGCCGTCCTGCAGATAAATTAGCGCCTGAGCTGGATGCGCTCACGCAGGCTCTCATTGAAAAAGCCGACGCCGAAAACGTGTCTTTGGCAGACGATAAAATCGACGATGTTTTAACTTATGTGTTATTTCCGCAGGTGGGGTGGAAGTTCTTACAAAATCGCGGCAACCCCGATGCCTTTGAACCTGCACCAACCGGTGAAGCAGAGTCTGCCTCTGTGGCCAACAAGCCGACATCAGGCGGCGAGATTGAAACCTATAGCGTGCGTGTGAATGGACAGGTCTTTAATGTGGATGTAGGTCCAGATGGCGCGTTAGGAGACATTCAGCCCAGCTCGTCGCCAGCGACATCAGTCCCTCAACCTAGCGCCGCTCAATCACAAGGCGAACCCGTCACTGCTCCTTTAGCGGGTAACATCTTCAAAGTGATGGTATCGGCGGGTGAGCACGTGCAAGAAGGGGATGTATTGATTGTGCTCGAAGCGATGAAAATGGAGACCGAGGTCCGAGCGGCGCAAGCAGGCACAGTTCAGGATGTCCAAGTAAAAGAAGGCGATGCGGTGACCGTGGGTATGCCGCTATTGCACTTAGGGTAAGAGGGCAACATGGAAGGATTAATGATCTTGTGGTCAGAAACGGGCTTGGCGAATTTCCAATGGCCTCAGCTTGTGATGATCGCCGTCGGTTGCTTGTTGCTCTTTTTGGCCATTCGCCGTGGGTTCGAGCCTTTGTTGCTTTTGCCTATCGGGTTCGGGGCGATACTGGCGAACATTCCTAATGCTGGATTTAACGAGCCGGGCGGCTTGCTCTACTACGTCTATCATGTCGGTATCGATACGGGCGTCTTCCCGCTATTGATTTTTATGGGCGTTGGCGCGATGACCGATTTTGGCGCGCTGATTGCCAATCCGCGCACGCTGCTATTGGGTGCGGCGGCACAGTTTGGCATTTTTGCCACCTTGTTTGGTGCCATTTTGCTCAACTTGGTTCCTGGGATGGCATTTACGCTCAAGGATGCCGCCTCGATTGCCATTATTGGTGGTGCGGATGGGCCGACAGCAATCTTCCTCGCCAGCAAGCTGTCGCCGGATTTGCTCGGCGCCATTGCAGTCGCCGCCTACAGTTACATGGCGCTTGTGCCGATTATTCAGCCTCCGATCATGAAGCTGTTTACCTCGGAAAAAGAGCGTCAAATCGAGATGCAGCAGTTACGCCATGTGTCGAAAACTGAGAAAGTGCTGTTTCCGCTGGCGGTATTAATGATGACCATCTTGTTCTTGCCGTCGGCAACACCGCTGGTCGGGATGTTCTGCCTCGGGAACTTGATGCGAGAATGTGGGGTTGTCGACCGTTTATCCGGCACCGCGCAAAATGAGCTGATTAACATTGTCACCATTTTCCTTGGCTTGGCGGTGGGCTCTAAATTAGAAGCGGATAAGTTTCTTCAGTTTGAGACGTTAGGCATTTTGGTACTCGGTGCTGTGGCATTCAGTATTGGGACTGGCGCCGGCGTGCTGATGGCAAAGCTGCTTAACCGCTTTAGCCGCGATCCGATCAATCCGCTGATTGGCGCAGCAGGCGTGTCGGCAGTGCCCATGGCGGCAAGGGTTGTCAACAAAGTTGGTTTAGATGCCAACCCACACAACTTCTTGTTAATGCATGCTATGGGGCCCAATGTGGCCGGTGTGCTTGGCTCGGCGGTGGCAGCGGGTATCTTGTTGGCGTTGGTCGGATAACACGCCCTGTCTTGTGACGAGAAAAGGCGAAAAGAAAACGGCGGTAGGCATTGTGTCTATCGCCGTTTTTGTTAAGACTAGAGGTTTACGCTTTGCGATTACGCAGTGCTTTGCTATGAAGCGATGAGTCAGGTGACTCAACCGGGCAACGGCATGCGAAAGGAGTCTTTATGTCGAACAATGTATCTCTTGCGATCCCCCAATTTGGTGGACCTGAGGTGTTAACCGCCGTTAATCGTCCTATTCCGTCCCCGTCTGAAGAACAAGTGCTGATTCAGGTAAAAGCGGCAGGCGTGAATCCGATTGATGCAAAAACGCGTGCAGGCCTTGGCTGGGCCGCAGAGCATAACCAAGACAAATTACCTTGGGTGCCGGGATATGATGTTGCGGGTGTTGTGGTGGCTAATGGCACCAACGAAAGCAAGTTTGATGTGGGCGACCGCGTTGCAGGTATGATTGGCTTTCCCACTGAGGGTGGCGGTTATAGCCAGTACGTAGTAGCGGACGCGGGGTTACTCTCGACCGTTCCACCGAGTGTGCCTATGGTAGATGCCGCTGCCTTACCACTGGCAGGTCTCACCGCATGGCAAGCGCTCGAACACGCGCAATTACGGGCAGACGATAAAGTACTGATCTTGGCCGGTGCCGGTGGCGTGGGTCACTTGGCGGTTCAATTAGCGGTTCGAACTGGGGCGAATGTTTACGCGACCGCCTCGCCGTCCAATCATGATTTCTTGCGTCAGCTTGATGCAAAACCAGTTGATTATCACCAAACCCATTGGGCAACGGCTCATGGTGAATTTGATGTGCTGATTGATCTGGTTGGAGGAGAAACTGGGATTGATGCGCTCGCCAGTTTACGCACTGGCGGACGTGTGGTGACCGTGCCGACTAATACCCGCGATATGATTACCTCAGCAGCGACCGAACGAGGCTTGAAAGCCACTGGGATGCTGGTGGAGCCCAATACATGGCAAACTCAGCGCCTACTCGACATGCTTTACCAAGGTGATTTACGGATTGATATTGCGGCTGTGTATCCGTTAGCGGAGGCTGCACAAGCACACGTTGCCCTTGAAGAAGGTCATACGCGTGGTAAACGCGTCCTCGAAATGCCGTCTGCATAAATGGATAAAAAGAGTGGTCATTCAGGGCCTAAACGCCTGAACCAATAGGGGAGTCTGCGGTCGAATGGGCGATTGGTCATCGCTGGTTATGTTGTTTGCAACCAGCTTTCTCAGTGCCACCTTGCTCCCGGGTGGCTCTGAAGCCAATATGGTGTATTTGCTTCATCACCATAGCTACCCCGAAAGCGTCATTATTGCGATTGCCAGCGTGGGCAATACGCTAGGCGGTATGACCAACTATGCGATTGGTCGTTGGTTACCTGACTATCAACCCAAGCGGCGCTGGGATCGCCACGCGCTGGCGTGGTTAAAGCGATACGGTTATGCCGCATTATTGTTAAGTTGGGTGCCCGCCATTGGTGATCCCCTATGTGTCGTCGCCGGGTGGCTACGTTTACGCCAGTCTTGGTGCTGGCTAGTTATTTTTTCTGCAAAAACAGCGCGCTACCTTATTCTTGTCTTGTCATATCATTGGGTAGCCGGGTAGGAAATTATCATATGCAACGTTTATTGCTCGTCTCGTTTTTTGTTCTTGCCTCACTGACAGGGTGTCAGTTACTTGGCCCACAAGCCACGCCAACCCCTGAAGGTATTACTTGGATTAAAACCGTGTCGCCGCCAAAGGGTAGCGCACAGGTGCCTTATCAAGAGTTTCGTCTTGATAACGGGCTGACCGTTCTGTTGCATCAAGACCACTCCGATCCTTTGGTGAAAGTCGATATGCGTTATCACGTCGGTTCATCCCGTGAAGAACCGGGTAAATCGGGCTTTGCACACTTTTTTGAACACATGATGTTCGAAGGCTCCAAGCATGTGGATGATCACGACAAACGGATCAAAGAAGTGGGGGGATATAACAATGGCTCGACCGATCGCGATACCACTCAGTATTATCAAACCGTTCCCGCCAATGAGTTAGAGCGCGTACTTTGGCTTGAGTCGGACCGAATGGGCTTTTTGCTAGAAGCGGTTTCGCAACGTAAATTTGAAGTCCAGCGTGATACGGTGAAAAACGAACGCGCTTATCGTATCGATAATGCGCCCTATGGCCGGGTTAATGAAACCATTAATCAAGCGCTTTATCCTGAAGGTCATCCTTATTCGTGGCCTGTGATTGGCTACGTTGAGGATCTTGATCGCGTTGACGTAGGGGATTTGAAGCAATTTTTCCTACGCTGGTACGGACCAAACAATGCCACCTTGACCATCGGTGGAGATATTGATGTACAACAAACGCTGGCTTGGGTGAACAAGTATTTTGGTGATATTCCTGCTGGCCCAGAGGTCGCTGCCCCTAAACCACAACCCGTCACGCTTGAGGCGGACCGCTATGTCACCTTGGAAGACCAAATCTCCCAACCCGTATTGTTCATTACCTTCCCAACCGGCACGCCGGACACAGATACCAGCACCCGCTTAGGCGTCCTTGCCAGCGTGCTTGGACAAGATCGTGATAGCCTGCTTTATCAGTCCTTGGTGCAGTCAGGTAAGCTGTTGAGCGCTGGCGCTTCCCACCGTTGTGGTGAGCTTGCTTGTACGTTTGAGCTCTATGGCGTAGGCAGCCAGCAGCAATCATTGGCTGAGGTTGAAACCCTGTTGATGGACGCGCTTGAGACCTTTGAACAACAAGGGGTGTCGAAGGCAAGTATTGCCCGCATCAAAACCATGGCTGAAGCGGATGACATCTTCGCGCTGCAAAGCGTGGACGGCAAAGTCGAGCAGCTGGCCAGCGACTTCAGTTTATTTGGTGATGCCAATCGCTTAGAAGCACGTTTGGCGCGTCTTGAGGCGGTGACCCCTGAAAACGTGATGGAAAGTTTCCACCGCTGGGTGAAGAATAAGCCTGCCGTGTATCTGAGTGTGGTGCCGTACGAGCGCACGGACTTAGTGGCGAAGCCAGCTAACTTTGTGTATCAGCGCCCAAATTACGCGCAAAGCATCGCGCCTTCACACGAGAAGCTGCCACCACGTCGTACGCCGGAAAATATTGATCGCACCCAAGTGCCTCCTACTGCTGGTAGTGTGACGGTGAACGTGCCGCAAATTTATCGTGCCAACCTCGATAATGGCATTCATCTTGTTGGTACGGAGAGTCGTGAAACGCCGACGGTTACCCTGTATATGACCTTGCCTGCCGGTACCTTTATGGAGCCGAATGACAAGCGCGGTCTCGCCAACCTTACTGCCAAGATGGTTACCGAAGGCGCGGCAGGGATGAGCGCGGCGGAGTTAACCCAAGCCCTGAAGCAATTGGGGAGCCAGGCGAGTATTGAAGCCGGTGAGTATGAAACCTATATCACGATGACTGCGCTGAAAAAACATGTGGATGAAACCCTGCAACTCGTTCACAAAGCGTTAAGTGCGCCTACCTTCTCCGAGCAAGACTTCATGCGTCTCAAAGCGCAACTGCTGGAAGGGATGGCCTCGCGTGCCGATGATGCTAGCTGGCTCGCAGACCAAGCTACTCGAGAGCTCTTGTTCCAAGACGCAGTGTACCGTGCTCCACGAGGTGGTGTCGCAGAAGATATTGAAGCACTTACCATTGATGACGTTCGCACGTTTTATCGCCAACATTATGTGTTGAAAGGCAGCCAGCTGGTGGTCGTGGGCGATTTGTCACGCGATCAAGCCGTGACGTTGGCGAACCAAATAACACCGTGGCAAGAGGCGCCTCGTTCTCAACCGCAGGTCGCTCGCGCTGTTCCTCGTGATGAAAAGCAGCCACAAATTTGGCTTGTAGATAAACCGAAAGCGCCGCAATCCAGTATTCGTATGGTGCGCCACGGCATGCCTTATGATGCGACTGGCGAGATGTTTATCACGCGCTTGGCCAACTTTAACCTCGGCGGCAACTTCAACTCACGTATTAATCAGAACCTGCGCCAAGATAAAGGCTATACCTATGGCGCTGGTGGCGGTGTGTATAGTGGGCGCCAAATCGGCACCGTTGAGTTTGATGCTGATGTGCGTGCGAACGCGACGGTTGATGCAATCAACCAGCTGTGGCAGGAAATGGCCAATGCGGCGGAAAATGGTTTCACACCGCAAGAGCTTGCTTATCTGCGCCAATCGAGCGGACAACAAGATGCGCTGAGCTATGAAACCCCGTGGGATAAGGCAGGCTTAATTGCCCATATTGAGGAGTTTGATTTATCCGACAACTACCGCGATGAGCAGCAAGCGATCATTGAAACGATGGATCTTGAACGCTTAAATCAGGCAGCGAGACGTTGGTTTAATCCGAATGACTATCAAATCATCGTTGTCGGAGATGCCGAACAGCTTGCGCCAGAGCTGAAAGCGCTTGGTTTGCCGGTGAATCCGCTTACGCTTGAGTATCGCTAACGCCGCCTCGAGTAAACACATGTCGCTGCGTGATGGCTTTTGAGTGATAGCTTGTTTATCCTAACCCGTCACGCAGCACAAAGATAAGAGAAACGTTTTGACTGATTTCACCCAGCGGTTAGCGCGTTTGGCGCAAAACCCAGAAGCATTAAAGGGGATTGGCCGAGGACTGGAGCGTGAAGCCTTACGGATCACGCCAACCGGGCACTTGGCACAGACGCCGCATCCAGATGCACTTGGCTCAGCGCTAACGCATCGATGGATCACTACGGACTTTGCGGAGTCTTTGTTGGAATTTATTACGCCCGTCAATACATCGGTCAACGGAATGCTCGATGAGCTGCAAGACATTCACCGTTTTACTTACAAGCAAATGGGTGACGAGCAGCTATGGCCCATGTCCATGCCATGTGTGGTCGCGTCTGAAGACGATATTACCTTGGCACAATATGGCAGCTCGAATATCGGGCGGATGAAAACACTTTATCGCCAAGGGCTTAAACATCGCTATGGCAGTGTGATGCAAGTGATCTCTGGGGTGCATTTTAATATCTCCCTCCCAGAGACGTTTTGGCAGCATCTCTACCACACGGAGTCCGTGACGCAAGCCCAAGTCACGCAAGGCTATTTTGATCTTATCCGTAACTACTACCGTCACGGTTGGATGATCCCGTATTTGTTTGGTGCGTCACCTGCCTTGTGTGGCACCTTTATTAAGCATGCACAGACCCGTTTGCCGTTTGAGTATTTGCCATCAGGTACCTGTTACTTACCGTATGCAACCTCTCTGCGTCTCAGTGACTTAGGCTATACCAACAACGCGCAAGCCGAGCTAAGAATCGGCTTTAATACCCTTGAGCAATATTTGGAAGGATTGCGCAGTGCGATTCGTACCCCCTCGCATGAGTTTGCCAAGCTTGGGATCCGTGATGGTGACAGTTATCGCCAGCTTAATACCAATGTCTTGCAGATAGAAAATGAACTCTATGCGCCTATCCGCCCCAAACGCAATGCGAAAAGTGGTGAAAAGCCCACAGAAGCCTTGGATCGTGCCGGTGTCGAGTACATTGAAGTGCGCTCGCTAGATGTTAACCCTTACAGTCCGGTTGGCATTGAACAAGACCAAATCCATTTCCTAGATCTCTTTGTAAGTTGGTGTGCGCTCTCGCCGTCAGACCCGATGACAGATGCGGAGCTCAATTGCTGGCGTGAGAACTGGAACAAGATAGTGATTGAGGGGCGCAAGCCAGGCTTATTGCTCACCACTGGATGTGACGGCCATCAGCGCACACAAGCGGAGTGGGGGTTACACGTGATGGCTGAGCTCAAACAATTGGCTGCCGTGATGGACCGAGCGGTGGGTGATAATCGCTACGAAACCGTCTGCGATAAAATGATGGCCTGCTTTGACAACCCAGAGCTCACCCTCTCTGGACGCCTACTTGCCGATATTATCGCTCAAGGTGGTATTGGTAATGTGGGCTTAGGGTTAGCCAGTGCGCACAAGACGGCACTTAGTGGCGACGACTATCGTATCCACAGTGATGCGGAATTTTTGCAAGAAGCGGCTGCCAGTCTCGCTCGTCAAAAAGACGTTGAAGCAAGTGACACACTTAGCTTTGAGGCCTTCTTGAAAGACTATTTCAAAGATGTGCCAATGGCAGAAAGCTGGTAAATCGGAGGATGACTTGGGTGTGTGTTAGCCGAGCTTTCGTGGCACTAGGGGCGGTATTATTTCTGTCTAGCTGTGCAACACCACCGCCGGATAATCCGAATAACCTATGTGCGATTTTTGAACAGAATCCAGATTGGTTTGAAGCGGCGGTGGAGATGGAAAAGGCGTGGGGGACACCCATCCAAGTCGCGATGGCCTTCGTGAAACAAGAAAGTGCGTTTGTCCATGATGCTTTGCCGCCTCGTGATTATGTCTTGGGGATTTTACCTTGGGGGCGAGTGAGCAGTGCCTACGGGTATGCACAAGCGCAAGACCCTGCATGGTCGGATTATCAAAAGGCAACCGGTAATGGCGGTTCACGTACCAACTTCGATGATGCATTGCAATTTATTGGTTGGTACACCAACGAAACCTATCGTCAACTTGGTGTGTCTAAATGGGATGTGTACCGACAATATTTGGCTTACCATGAAGGACGCGGCGGTTTTAAGCGCGGCTCTTTTGAGCGCAAACCCGAACTTAAACGCGTCGCGCGAAAAGTAGAGCAGCAAGCCAAGGATTATGGCTGGCAGCTTAAAGGCTGCCGGCAACGTTTAGAGGATAATCTGAGCTGGTGGCCTTTCTAAGCCACAGTGATGAATGAAAAGGAGGGCAAAATGCCATTATTGGATAGTTTTACGGTCGACCATACCCGTATGAATGCACCTGCAGTGCGCGTGGCTAAAACGATGAAAACGCCCGGTGGTGATACGATCACCGTGTTCGATCTGCGCTTTTGCCGACCCAATGAAGAGATCTTGACGGAAAAAGGCATCCACACGTTGGAACACTTGTTTGCAGGCTTTATGCGCAAGCACTTAAACAGCAAGGATGTTGAAATCATTGATATCTCCCCAATGGGATGCCGAACGGGCTTTTATATGAGCTTGATTGGTGAACCTAAAGAAAGTGATGTGGGTCGCGCTTGGGAAGCGGCGATGGAAGATGTATTGACGGTACCGTCGCAAGATAAAATCCCAGAGCTGAATGAGTACCAATGTGGCACCTATGCAATGCATTCGCTCTCTGAAGCGAAGGACATTGCACGCGCGATCATTGATGCTGGGATCACCGTGAATAAGAACGATGATCTGTCGCTACCCGAGTCGATGCTACAAACCTTGCGTGTGGATTAATTTCTTTGCAGAAATAGGTGCACATCGGATATAAAAAAGTAGACGTTTAAGGCGCCACCGTTCGGTGGCGTTTTTTATATTATCGTTCTCTTTCTTTGCTATTTCATCTGCTACCAAGATTGGGACAGAATCCAGCCTGTCTTGATTGTTGGATAAATTGCGAGAAGGAGTATGCGTGATTGCAGCTTTTTTGCTTAATGAAGCACGCTTCTGAAGTTCGGCGCTGCGCAATGTGCTGGTATTCGCTAAGCTGATAGGTATCTGGCAAGTGATAAGGCAGTGAGACCCAACGTGAAATTGAGCAAGCGGCAACCCACACATCTCAAGATTGTTCGTGCAATATGTGGCGTCATTATCTGGATGATGACGTCTAATGCGCTGGCTGCCCTTAATGATTATTGGTCTTACAGTGAATATCTGCGTCTTCACCCTGAGCAAAATGCGCTAACTGAGCAACTTGATAGACAAGTACAAGCAGAGCCCGAGCCGCTTAAAACCGCTCCTCAACCGATTAAGATCTCGGTCGTCGTGCCGGGTGAGCAGATTTCAGATTACTGGCAGCGTAATATTCTTGCTCTGGAACGTCGGCTGCAAGCGCTGAATATTCAGTATGAATTGGAGCAAGTGACCACGCGGCCCAACAATGATATTCGCGAGCAAAGTGCCTCTTTGTACGCTGCGCTTCGTGATGGCGCCGACTACCTAATTTTCACCCTCAACAGTGTTCGTCATCGCAAATTTATTAACCATGTATTGTCGCAAAACAAAACCAAGCTAATCCTGCAAAATATCACCACACCGGTTAAGTCGTGGCAGGGCAATCAGCCGTTTCTGTATGTTGGCTTTGACCACCAAGAGGGCAGTTTAGCGTTAGCAGACCATTTCAATGCCCGCTACCCGCAAGGAGCCGCGTATTCGGTTCTCTACTTTTCGCAAGGCTATGTTAGCGACGCGCGTGGCGATACATTTATCGATGCAATGAATAACCACAGTCACAATCATTTAGTCTCTGCGTATTACACCAAAGGCGACCAAGCGTCTGGCTATGAGGCGGCAAAAGCAATGCTCAACAATAATGAGAAGCTTGATTTTATTTACGCGTGCGCCACAGACGTCGCCTTCGGTGCAATTAATGCGCTGGATGACTTGAACCGGCATGAGGTCGTGATCAATGGCTGGGGCGGCGGCTCAGCAGAGCTTGATGCCCTGCAACGTGGCGATCTGGATGTTACTGTGATGCGGATGAATGATGACACAGGCGTAGCAATGGCGGAGGCGATTAAACGCGATCTGCAGGATCAGGCTGTGCCCGTGGTATACTCCGGCCGATTTGAAATTGTCACGAAAGAGGACAGTCCTGAGCGCATTAATGCGCTTAAGAAGCAGGCTTTCAGATACTCGGATTAACGCATCATGACCATGTCAGGCTCCAAAAAACTGTCACTTTCACAGCTACTCACGCGTCTTATCGTGGTGTTTTTCTTGTTTGTGACTGTAGGCGTCTATGTCCAGAGCTATCAACTGACGCTGGCAGGCATTAATCAGGAAGTGACGCGTACGCTGACACAAACGTCACGCCTTTTGCAGAATGTGTTTGATAGTCGCCTAGACTCGCTACAGATCCACCAAAACACTAATGCATCCAGTATGACGCTGCAAGACTTGGTGGCACGAGGCGATCGCATTGCTCTCGACGACTATTTCATTGAGCAAGAGCAGCAAGATGCCGCCAATACCCCTGATTTTCGTTTTATTTCCCGTGATGGCGAGTTGTTATGGCACGATGGGAGTAGCCTTTTTCATGGCATTGATGACAAAGGGCTTGAGCGCTTGCGTGCGCAGCTGCGAGATATCAACCGCTGGACACTGACCACCATTACCACCGAGATGGAGCAGGGATATGTGCTTATGCGCAAAACCCCAATCGTTTTCCAAGCCAGTGGTAAGTTGGGCGGTTACTTGTATGTTGCGGTGATGCTCAATGGCAACTTTTCTTTTGTCAAAAGCCTGCAGCGGGCCAGTGGTACGCAAGCCGTTTGGTTATCGGTCAAAGAGTTAACGCTCGCTTCCACACTGACTGGGGATGATAATTTCGCTAACGAACTCACCTTACCCACCAAGGGGAGTAGTCAAGCGTTCAGCAACTACCTTATCAGTCACGCTAATTTGCGTATTGAAGGGGAAAACTCCGATATCGCTGTACTGTCGGCACAACGCAACGACAATGTGCTCGCGTTACAGCGCCAAATGGGGATCAACCTTTTACTCACCACGTTAGTGATTTTAGTGGCGGCTATTTGGGTCAACCGGTTTGTCAAAACGCGTATTGCCGGTTCGCTCGACAAATTGATGCGTTATACCCTGGGCGCGACCTCACGCCAGCGAACCTTGCCTTTTGCGGGCTCTGATATTGAAGAGTTTGATCACATCGGTCAGACACTCGAATCGACATTTGATGCCCTTTACGAAAAAGAGCGGTCATTGCAGGATTTGTTTGATTATGCGCTCTCACCCATTATTGTTTGGGACACCGACTTTGCCATCACGCGGATTAACCCGGCAGCCAAGTTAAAGCTGAATTATGACGCCGATGCGCAGCAAACGAGCTGGATGTACATGCAGTTTATGCGCGCTATCTCGCCTTATCTTAAGCGTGCCGTCGATGGCACCATTCTTAAAGGCGTTAATATTCATATCGATAACCGCGTGTATCGTTGGAACCTTGCTCCTTTGATGGTCGATAACCAAGTGAAGGCTGTCATCGGGCAAGGACAAGAAATTACGTCGCTGATTGAAGCCGAACAGCAAAGTCAACGTGCCAAAGAAGCGGCAGAAGCCTCCGCTCGCGCAAAATCGGAATTCCTCGCTAAGATGAGTCATGAGATCCGAACACCGCTCAATGGGATCCTTGGCATTACCCAAATACTCAGCGATAAAGTGGAAGATAAAGCGCAAAGTGAGCTTTTGGGAAGCTTGTACCAAAGTGGTGAGCACTTACTGACTGTTCTGAACGATATTTTGGATCTTTCCAAAATAGAGCAAGGTAAGATGACCATCGAGTACGGTGATTTTTATTTGCACGATATCATCAGTACGGTAGAAAACATCTATACGCCGCTGTGCGAAAGTAAGCATATTGGACTGATTATCGAGTCTAATCTCGCGGACGATACCGTGATACGCTCTGACCAATCGCGCTTGACCCAAATACTGTTTAACTTGATGAGCAACGCGGTGAAGTTTACCCATCAGGGCAATGTGGCGCTTGAAGTCAAACTTACCCCAATGGAGGGGGCTCAGCACCGCTTGATGATAAAAGTGCAAGATTCAGGGGTGGGCATGAGTGCAGATGCACTCGACACCTTATTCGATCCTTTCGTTCAGGCCGACTCAAGTGTGACGCGCAAATACGGCGGCAGTGGATTGGGGCTTTCCATTGTTAAGAGCCTGCTCGACTTACTCGGCGGCGCGATTGAGGTGACCAGTGAATCAGAGAAAGGCAGCTGCTTTACGCTGACAGTGCCGGTCGAACACGTAGATAATAAGCCCAAAACCATGGCGGAAAGCACCATGTTTGATGCCGGGCAGGCCGGCATACAGCGCGTGCTGCTAGTTGAAGACAACAAGATTAATGCGATGGTGGCACAAGCGTTCTGTAAAAAACACGACATCAGCGTAGATTGGGTGAAAGATGGTGAGGAAGCGCTTACCTCGTTACGTGAAACCACCTATGATCTTGTGTTGATGGATAACCAAATGCCTAATTTGGGGGGGATTGATGCCACTAAGGCTATTCGCCAAGAGCTGGGGCTGAATGTGCCGGTTTATGCCTGTACTGCTGATGCATATGGCAGTGTGCATGATGCCTTTTATGAGGCCGGGGCAAATTATGTGATTGTGAAACCCATCAAAGAAGATAGCTTTGTTGAGGCATTGCGTTATTACCAAACCGAGCGGCAAGCAATGGTGGAGCAGAGCACCGCTGATTAGTGAGAGGCTTGCGTATAAGGTCAATATAACGGGGAAAAGGCAGAGCCGTTAAGCTGTTCTAACGTTAGAAAACTTAACGGCGAATTCTGTTCTACTCGGTGCTGACTTTCTGCTTTTGGATCGGTAGCACTTTCACTTGTTTGATCATGTTCTCGGCAACATCGACGATTTCAATTAGATGGCCGTCAATTTCCACGCTTAGGCGGCTATTAGGAATATCCTCTAAGTGCTCTAAGATCAAACCGTTCAATGTGCGGGGACCGTCGGTAGGGAGATCCCAGTTCAGGCTCTTATTTAAATCACGGATATTGGCGCTACCCTCAATCAGATAACCGCCATCTGTCAGCGGAGTGATTTCTTCGGCCAAGCTTGGCGAGAGTGAGGTGGTAAATTCCCCTACGATCTCTTCGAGAATGTCCTCTAAGGTCACCAAACCGATAATGTCGCCGTACTCGTCCACAATCAGACCAATGCGTTGCTTGTTACGCTGGAACTTCAGCATCTGCACGTTGAGCGGGGTACCTTCCGGTATGAAGTACACTTCATCCGCAGCGCGCAGCAAGGTCTCTTTATTGAATTCGTTTTTCTCGACCATTAATCGGTACGCTTCTCGTACCCGTAACATGCCGACCACTTCGTCGATGGTGTCACGATACAGCACCATACGGCCATGTGGCGCATGGGTAAGCTGGCGCATAATGGACTTCCAGTCATCGTTGACGTTGATCCCTGTGATTTCGTTACGGGGCACCATAATGTCGTCTACCGTCACCTCTTCGAGCTCTAAGATCGAGATCAACATATGCTGGTGACGACGTGGGATTAAACTGCCGGCCTCATTAACGATGGTACGCAATTCCTCGGTACTTAAATTGTCTTTCCCATCACTTTTCACGCCCAAGCCAAGCAAGCGTAGAAAGCCGTTAGTGATGAAGTTCACCAAGCTTACAACCGGGTAAAACACCTTCATCAGGATGGTGAGTACAAAGCTGCTGAGAAAGGAAACACGCTCAGGGTACAAGGCTGCTAAAGTTTTCGGTGTCACTTCTGCAAACACCAAAATCACCATCGTCAGGACACCGGTCGCAATCGCAATACCGGCATCACCATAAAGGCGTAGCCCTAAGACAGTCGCAATAGAAGAGGCAAGAATATTGACGAGGTTATTGCCGATTAGAATGAGTCCAATCAAACGATCCGGGCGTGCTAGCAGTTTTTCAACTCGCTTGGCACCGGTATGGCCCTGTTTAGAAAGGTGGCGTAATCGGTATCGATTCAATGCCATCATGCCTGTCTCAGAGCCGGAAAAATAACCGGAAATGACGATAAGCAATACCAAGAAGGAAATTAATATTCCCGTCGATATGTCGTCCAACGAACTGTTCCTTACGTTTGTTTTAAAATGTGAGCGTCTGCTCGAGAGTATAACACTGACATGCGGTTGGGTAGCGAGCGCACCCATCATGCATTCTAGGGTGACGATTAACCCGCAATAAGGATCTCGCGAACAAATCGGCTACCAAAGTAGGCCAATGTGAGTAGAAAGGCGCCTACAATACTAAACCAAATCACTCGACGTCCACGCCAGCCAGATTGATAGTGGCCCCATAGTAGCACACCATAGACCACCCATGCTGCCATCGAGAGGAAGGCTTTATGCGCTTTTCCTTGCGCGAACATATCATCGACAAAGACAAATCCAGTAATTAAGGTGACCGTCAGTAAACTCTGGCCCACTAAAATAATGTTGAAAAGTTGGCGCTCCACCATCATTAAAGGTGGGACGTTATGGTTGATGACCTGACGTTTTTTATGTTTTAACTGATAGTCGAGCCAAGCCAGCTGCAGTGCGTACAAGGTTGCAATCATCAGGGTCGAGTACGCAAACAGCGCCAAGGAGATATGCAACAACACCTCAGGGTGTGACTCTAGATGGGTAATAAAGGCACCGGGTAGCAAGGTCGCGCTGGCGAGGTTTAACCCCGCAAAGGCATAGACAACCGGCAGCAAAAACCATAAACGGAGTCGGAAAATCAGGCCGGTAGTCATCATAGCAATGATGAAGCTTACCAACGACGCGACGTTGAGTATGCTTAAATTTTGCCCGCTGCCAGAAAGGATTAAATCCTTGAGCAGATATGCGTGCAATGCCAGCGCAGCCAGTGCAGTAAAGAAGACCGGCTTCGCACTAATCTGATTGTTGCTGGACAAGCCGGGGATGATCTGCAAAATGGCGGCCAGATAAAGCAGTGATGCCAATAAGGCTGTCAGAATATCCATCGTCACCGATCAGTCAGTTAATCAATAAGAATGAAGGTGTGAGTATACCTTGCCTCAATCTCTGTCGCTATCGATACATGCAAGCGATGGGGGGATTGCGGTATAATCTCAATTAATTTCGCGACAGCGATTGCACCCTGACGGTCAATGTCATGGGCCAATAGGACGAGTGGGCGAGTAACGCATGTTTGAAAACTTATCAGAACGTTTATCCCGGACGCTAAAAAATATCAGCGGCCGAGGTCGATTAACGGAAGACAATATCAAGGAAACCCTGCGCGAAGTGCGTATGGCGCTACTGGAAGCCGATGTCGCGCTCCCTGTGGTTCGTGATTTTGTTAAACGCGTTAAAGAGCGCGCCGTGGGGATTGAGGTATCGAAAACCCTGACCCCGGGGCAAGAATTCATCAAGATCGTTCAAGCCGAGCTGGAAGCGGTGATGGGCGATGCTAATGAGCAGCTTGATCTTGCCACCCAGCCTCCCGCGGTGATCCTGATGGCGGGCCTGCAAGGTGCCGGTAAAACTACCAGTGTGGGTAAACTGGGTAAGATGCTCAAAGAGCGTCATAAGAAAAAAGTGCTGGTGGTATCGGCTGACGTGTATCGCCCCGCGGCGATCAAACAGTTGGAAACACTGGCCAGTGAAGTTGGCGTTGATTTCTTTCCGTCGAGCGCAGACCAGAACCCAGTAGATATCGCCAAAGCGGCGCTCGATGAAGGGAAGCTCAAATTCTACGACGTGTTGATCGTCGATACCGCCGGTCGTCTGCACGTTGACGATGCTATGATGGACGAGATCAAAGACGTCCACCATGCGATTAACCCAGTTGAGACCTTGTTCGTGGTAGACGCCATGACCGGTCAAGACGCCGCGAACACCGCAAAGGCCTTTAATGATGCGTTAGCACTGACTGGTGTGGTATTGACCAAAGTCGATGGTGATGCGCGCGGTGGTGCTGCGTTGTCGGTTCGCCATATTACCGGTAAGCCGATTAAATTCTTGGGTGTGGGTGAGAAGACTGATGCACTAGAGCCCTTCCATCCTGACCGGGTGGCATCCCGTATCTTGGGCATGGGTGACGTGCTGTCACTTATCGAAGATCTCGAGCGTAATGTCGATAAAGACAAAGCCGAGAAAATGGCCAAGAAGTTCAAAGAAAAGAAAGGCTTTGATCTGGGCGATTTCCGTGACCAACTGCAGCAAATGAAAAGCATGGGCGGCATGATGGGGATGATGGATAAGCTCCCAGGCATGTCGAACTTACCGGCCAACGTGAAAGATAACGTTGACGATAAGATGTTCGTGCAAATGGAAGCTATCATCAATTCGATGACCCCACGTGAGCGTCAACGCCCTGAGATCATCAAAGGCTCGCGCAAAAAACGTATCGCAGCCGGCTCTGGGACCCAAGTGCAAGACGTGAACCGTCTGCTCAAGCAGTTTACCCAGATGCAAAAAATGATGAAGAAAATGCAAAAAGGCGGCATGCGTAACATGATGCGTCAGATGAAAGGCATGATGCCGCCGGGTGGACCTGGTGGTGGCTTTATGGGCTAACCCATTTTGCAGGCGGATGAAGCGTCAGCCTGCATGACAACTCGCTGTGAGGCTTGGGACAGCTGGTGAAAATTTGGCTAAACCAGTTGCAATCACAGCAATAAAGAGTAAAATTCCCGAGCTTTATTTTGGCACGAGGCCCCGCATTGCTTACGCGAAACGGGGCCAATTTTATTAAGTAATGCAAATGAGGACGATATGGTAACCATTCGTTTGGCACGTCATGGCGCGAAAAAACGCCCATTCTATCAAATCGTTGTAGCTGACAGCCGCCAGGCGCGCGACGGTCGCTTCATCGAGAAAATCGGTTTCTTCAACCCTGTAGCTCAAGGCCAGGAAGAGAAACTACGCCTTGACCTAGATCGCGTAAACCACTGGGTTGGCGAAGGCGCTGCGGTTTCTGACCGTGTTGCTAAGCTGATCAAAGACGCAGCGAAAGCAGCGTAAGCAATCAGTGTCAGGGTTAAAAGAAGAAATGAGTGAGCAAGAAACTATCGTCGTCGGCAAGCTTGGCTCGTCATACGGCATTCGAGGCTGGCTCAAGATTTTTTCTTACACTGAAGAAGCTGAGAGCATTTTTGCCTACTCACCTTGGTTTATTCAGGTGCGTGGCGAGTGGCAACGTTTCGAGTTAGAAGACTGGAAGCGCCACAACAAAGGGTATGTTGCCAAGCTCAAAGGGCTTGATCAGCGCGAAGACGCGCAGATGCTGACCAATGCCGAAATCGCCGTTAGTGCTGAAGCACTGCCAGCGTTATCGGATGAAGAGTTTTATTGGCGTGAGCTGTTTGGCATGGACGTGGTGAATGCGAAAGGCTATCACCTTGGTACTGTGACAGACATGCTTGAAACGGGCTCGAACGACGTACTTGTCGTTAAAGCCAACCTGAAAGATGCTTTTGGCAAAAAGGAACGCTTAATTCCGTTCCTTGAAGAGCAGGTCATCAAGTCGATTGATCGCACTGCTCAACGGATCGAAGTTGACTGGGATCCTGGTTTTTAAACTCCAACAGTAAGCGAGCGGAAATATGTGGGTTGGCATTATCAGCCTTTTTCCAGAAATGTTCCGAGCCGTCACTGATTTTGGAGTTACGGGCCAAGCGGTTAAAAAAGGGCTGTTAAACGTCGAAACGTGGAATCCGCGTGATTTCACTCAAGACAAACATCGTACGGTTGATGATCGACCTTACGGCGGTGGCCCCGGTATGTTAATGATGGTTCAGCCGTTGCGCGATGCCATTCATGCTGCCAAACAAGCCGCAGGCGATAACGCGAAAGTGGTTTACCTCTCTCCGCAAGGGCGTAAGCTCGACCAAGCGGGGGTCGAATCACTGGCCAGCAATGAAAAACTTATTTTGATTTGTGGCCGGTACGAAGGGGTAGACGAGCGCATTATACAAACTCACGTCGATGAAGAATGGTCGGTGGGAGATTTTGTGCTCAGTGGGGGCGAGCTGCCCGCGATGACGTTAGTAGACGCTGTTGCTCGGTTTGTACCGGGCGTTTTAGGCGACATGGCGTCAGCAGAGGAAGACTCCTTTGCCAACGGGTTGTTAGACTGTCCACACTACACGCGTCCTGAGTTGTTAGATGGGTTGGCGGTACCAGAGGTGCTAAAATCCGGAAACCACAAGGACATTCGTCGCTGGCGATTAAAGCAATCGCTAGGTCGCACTTGGCTACGACGACCAGAGCTCCTGGAAAACCTAGCTCTGACTGACGAACAGGAATCACTACTTGCCGAGTTCATTAAAGAGCATCGAGCAAGTGCCGAATCAAATTGAGTTTCAGTTTATTCTAGGGTTATAGACAATGAGTAACATCATCAAGCAGCTCGAAGACGAGCAAATGAAAAAAGACCTGCCTGAGTTTCAAGCAGGTGACACTGTCCTGGTACAGGTTAAAGTAAAAGAAGGTAACCGTGAGCGTCTGCAGCCATACGAAGGTGTGGTAATTGCTAAGCGCAACCGTGGCCTGCACTCTGCATTCACCGTACGTAAAATGTCTAGCGGTGAAGGTGTAGAGCGTACTTTCCAAACTCACTCGCCAGTTATCGACAGCATTACTGTTAAACGTCGCGGTGCAGTACGTCGTGCCAAACTGTACTACCTGCGTGAGCGTTCTGGTAAGTCAGCTCGAATCAAAGAGCGTCTTAACAAGAAGTAATCGCTCCGGCGTTTATTGCTCAGAAAGCCCGTCCCAATGGACGGGCTTTTTTATTGTTCTCTTACAGTCAGGTCACGAAACCACTTAATGCCCGTCACGACCATTTAACTTGCTATGTTGCCACTCACTGAAAGAGCGCAAGACATAGACAAACAATAGGGCAAAATGGCATCTGTACCTTACTCACTGATTAGCAGCATCGCTGCGTATCGAGACGGAGAACGAGAATGTCCTGGTTTCTACTCTGCGTAGTGGCTTTGATCGCCGGCTACTTCACTTATGGCACCTTTATTACCAAGGTGTTCGGTCCTAAGCCCGAACAAGCGACACCCGCCATGAGCATGAATGATGGTGTGGATTACGTCCCGCTATCTGATAAAAAAGTTTATCTTATTCAACTGCTTAACATTGCAGGTCTCGGGCCGATTTTTGGTCCAATCCTCGGTGCCTTGTATGGACCGGTGGCCATGTTATGGATTGTGTTTGGCTGTATATTTGCCGGTGCGGTTCATGACTATTTCTCGGGAATGCTGAGTGTCCGAGCAAAAGGTGCATCGGTTCCTGCGGTAGTCGGCGAGCACTTAGGTAACTTCGCGAAACATTTTATGAACTTCTTTGCGGTGTTACTCTTGATGCTGGTGGGCGTGGTCTTTGTCTTGGGCCCTGCCAAGCTGCTAGGTAGCTTATCGGCGATGAGTGTACCGGTATGGGTGGCGATCATTTTTGCTTACTATATCCTCGCGACTGTGGTACCGATCGATAAAATTATTGGTCGCTTTTATCCGTTTTTTGGTGCCTTGTTGGTCTTTATGTCGGTCGGCTTGATGATTGGCTTGGCCGTGAGCGATCACAGCTTCTACAGCCAAGGGCTCGATTTTGCCACTAACTTCCATCCCACCGATCTGCCATTGTGGCCACTGCTCTTTATCACTATTGCCTGTGGGGCGGTGTCAGGTTTCCATGCCACCCAGTCGCCATTGATGGCGCGCTGCATGCAGAATGAAAAGTCGGGTCGCTTTATCTTTTATGGCGCCATGATTGGTGAAGGTGTGATTGCGCTTATCTGGTGTAGCTTAGGATTAAGCTTTTACGAATCCACGGATGCGTTGAATCAAACGCTCGCCAATGGTGGTCCTGCCGCTGTGGTGCATGAGGTCTCTACCTCGCTCTTGGGCACCGTCGGGGGCATTATGGCGGTATTAGGTGTGATTGTATTGCCTATCACCTCAGGGGATACCGCGTTCCGTTCTGCGCGTTTGATCATTGCTGACTTTTTGAATATTCAGCAAAAGCCATTGATGAAACGTCTCCTGATTGCGATTCCTATGTTTGTGGTGGGTTACTTGATCACTAAGGCCGAGTTTGGCGTGATTTGGCGCTACTTTGGTTGGGCGAACCAAACCACGGCGATGATCATGTTGTGGGCCGCGGCAGCCTACCTAATTAAGCGTGATAAGCTGCACTGGGTCTGCACCATTCCGGCGATGTTTATGACTGCAGTCACCGTGACCTACTTAGCTAACGCCGACATCGGCTTTGGCTTACCGATGAACACAGCAACCATCATTGGCTTGGTAACAACGGTGGTGGCGAGTATTGCGTTCCTTGTGGTCTATAAGCCGAACCCCCAGCTGATTGCTGACGAGCAATGATGCCATTCTAACCAATTGGTATTACAGCAATAACGCATAAAATGCGCTAAGATCAAAGCCTCAGCACTCGCTGGGGCTTTTTTGATCAAAAGGATGGTGGCATGAAACACGCGCTTTTTTCGTTACTGACTATTGTGCTGATGGCGGGGTGTGCAGCGTCGACTACACAAGCGTTAGTGGATGAGCAAAACTGGTATGGACTGGGTGAGCAAGATGGCCAGCGCGGGCTACCACAGCGAACCTTAAACGACTTACGCACACTGGCGAACAAAGCGGGCGACCGTATGACCGCCAATTACCTCGACTACGAGCAAGGCTATATTCATGGCATTGACGCATACTGCAATCCTGCACATGCGTATCAACTCGGGTTGGATGGCAACCCCTATATGGGCGTGTGCGAAAGCCGACCCGGTTCACAGCGTTTTCGTATGGAGTGGCAACGTGGCTATAACGATTACCAAAGCCAAGCGAATAGCCAGTTTTACTAGCGCTAAAACCGGTGCCGACATCAATTATGGGTAAGACCAAGTTTATCTTTCAGTGCCTTAAGATAACGTCGGCTTACCGGTACCGAATGAGCGGAGGCGGTCACCACCTCCGCGAGCCCATTATCTAACAGCCGGATCTCCCGAATAGCGGCAGGGTGCACCAAAAATTGTCGGTGGCAGCGCATTAAGGGCGTTTTGTCTTCCAAGACTTTCAAGCTTAAATGGGTGACGGATTCTCCATTGGCGGTGAGTAGTGTCACGCCAGTCACTGAGGTGCGTGCCACTTCGACGTCTTGGTGAGGCACTAAGGTAATCCGGTTATGGCCCGCACAAGGGAGCAGCTCCAGTGCGGGCGTGATCGCCTGATAGTCCTCTGGTCGATTTAACTCACGCGACAGTTTGTCGAGCGACTTTTTTAAGCGCGCGGTTTCGATGGGCTTGAGCAAATAATCAAATGCGTTGTCCTCAAAGGCTTGTACGGCAAACTCATCATAGGCGGTGACAAACACCACTTTGGGCATGGTCTCGGGGTCAAGCATCGCGAGTAGCTCAAGGCCGGTGACGCGAGGCATTTGAATATCTAAAAACACCACATCGGGGCGGGCGTGATTAATGGTTTTCAGTGCATCAATGGCGTTATTGCATTGACCAATGATGGTTACACCGCCTAATCCTAGCAGCTCATCTTCCAAGGCCTCACGTGCATACAATTCGTCATCCACGATTAACGCTCGAATCATGCCATGGTCTCCTTGTTTGGGGCAGTATCGGTTAATGGCAAGGTCACGGTGGCACGTGTCCAGTGATCATGCTGGCATGTCATTTTTAGCCCGTATCCGCCGAACGCGTATCCGTTTTCAACAATACGAAGTCAACAATACGATCCCAGCCCAGAATGCTGTGCCGCTGGTTGATAGAAACCTGCATTGTCCTCGACTTGTAAATACAGGCACTCGCCTTCTTGCCAACCACGAATGATGATTTGACCGTCGGCCATTAATTGACTGATCCCATGTTTCACCGCGTTCTCAACCAAAGGCTGTAAGGTAAAACTGGGGATCACCGCGTGCAAGATAGCCGGATCTATCTGCTTTTCAACACTCATTCGATCGGCAAAGCGGGCATGTTCGAGTTCCAGATAGGCATCAAGATGATTCAGCTCTTGCTCAAGCGAGACGGTTTCACGGTTTTGCTTTAAGTTACTACGAAAGAAGGTGGATAAGTGCTGGATTAACTGACGGGCGCGCTCTGGCTCGCGCTTTACCACCGCACTGATGGTGTTCAACGCGTTAAATAAAAAGTGAGGGTTTACTTGGGCGCGTAGCAAGTTTAACTCCGCTTGGGTCAGCAAGGTTTGCTGGCGCTGATAACGGCCGGTTAAGATTTGGTTGGAGAGCAAACGCGCGATCCCTTCTCCCATGGTGACATTGATCGCCGAGAACAGTTTACGTTTTGGCTCATAAAGCTTCACCGTCCCTAGCACATAGCCATCCCCGCCGCGTAGCGGGATCACCAACACAGAGCCCAGTTTGCAATGGGGAGACAGTGAGCAGCAATAAGGGGTATCCGCGCCGTCGATATAGATGAGCTGGTCATCTGCAATGGCACGTCGGGTATAATCGGACGCAATTGGGGTACCGGGTAAGTGGTGGTCATCACCAATGCCGGTAAAGGCGAGGATTTTCTCGCGATCTGTGATTGCCACCGCCCCCACGCCAGTTTCTTGCTGGATAATGGCGGCGACCTGTTCACTACTTTGTTGATTAAACCCGCTGCTTAAAATACCGACCGAGCGTTCAGCAATTTTAAGCGCTTTACTAGAAAACGCCGCGGAATAGCGTTCAAACAACGTCTTGCGATCAACAATAATGCTCATAAACATCGCGGCGCCGACTGAGTTAGCGATCACCATGGGCGCAGCAATTGCGCTGACGAGCTCATAAGCACGACTAAAGGGTTCGGCGACGGCGAGAATGATGGCCATTTGTACCAGCTCTGCTACGAACGTCACGCTTAGGACCACGGTAGGGGAAAACAAACGGCTGGTTTGGTTGCTAGAGACCAAGTAGCGGTGCATTAAGCCGCCAATCACGCCTTCTGCTGTGGTCGAGATCGCGCAGGCTAAATCTGTAAACCCTCCTAAACTATAGCGATGTAGTCCGCCCGTTAAGCCGACCAAAAAACCCACTACAGGGCCGCCAAGCAGACCGCCAAGCACGGCACCGATAGCGCGGGTATTCGCGATTGCGTCTTGGATGTGCAACCCAAAATAGGTGCCGAGAATACAAAAGCCGGAAAAAAGCACATAGCAGACACACTTGTGCGATAGCCGCCCAGAAATACTGAGCAGCGGCATAAACACAGGAGTTTTGCTCAGCAAATACGCGATCACAAGATACACGCTCATCTGCTGCAGCAATGAAAGCACTAACGCCATAACAATAAAAAGGGGTAACTAGAGTTCCCCGTTATAGTAACTGTTGGTGATAAAAGACTCTAATTAAAAATGCGAGTGTAAATTAAAAATTACACCGTAATTTAAATGATACAGTTACTATTGCTTTTAAAATATGGGCTGGTATTGTCTATGTAAAACATAGTGAACATATTTTAGGGCAAGGTCATGCAGCAAGATTCGGTAACCAATATCAACATTCGCGATGAACAAGTGCTACTCACACCAGAGCAACTTCGCGATCAATTTCCTATCGCCAAAAGCACCCGAGCGGCGATTAGTCAGGCCCGCCAAACCGTGGCAGATATTATCAACAAGCGTGATCACCGCCTGCTCGTGGTCTGTGGTCCTTGCTCCATTCATGATGTCGACGCGGCGAAAGACTATGCCCGCCGTTTGAAAGCCCTATCGGATGAGCTGAGCGACCACTTGTTTATTGTGATGCGGGTTTACTTTGAAAAACCACGTACCACAGTGGGCTGGAAAGGGCTTATCAATGATCCACACTTGGATGGCAGCTTTGATGTTGAGTTTGGCTTAAAGCAAGCACGCAGTCTGCTCACTGAGCTTGCTGAAATGGGATTGCCGCTGGCCACCGAAGCGCTCGACCCCATCAGTCCACAATACATTGGCGATTTGTTTAGTTGGGCAGCCATCGGTGCTCGTACCACCGAGTCACAAACCCATCGTGAAATGGCGAGTGGCCTGTCTATGCCGATTGGCTTTAAAAATGGTACGGATGGCAATCTGGCCACCGCCACCAATGCGATGAAAGCGGCTGCTTCAGGGCACCGTTTTATGGGGATTAACCAAGCCGGCCAAGTGGCATTATTGACCACACAAGGTAACCCCAATGGCCATGTGATTTTACGTGGCGGCAAGCAAACCAACTATGATTCAGTCTCTGTGGCCGAGTGTGAGCAGCAACTGCGCGATGCTAACCTGACGCCATCGCTGATGGTCGATTGTAGCCATGCGAACTCTCGCAAAGATTACCGTCGCCAAACCTTGGTCGCTGAAGATGTGATCCACCAGATCAATCAGGGCAACCGGTCTATTATCGGTCTGATGCTAGAAAGCCATATCCATGCGGGGAATCAATCGGCGGATCTGCCCAAAGAAGAGATGGCGTACGGCGTCTCGATCACTGATGCTTGCATTGATTGGGCGTCTACCGAACAATTGCTGCGTCATACGCACCAAGCGTTGGCAACTTCTCTACAACAACGGATTCAACAGGACTAAATCATGGTGGCGGAACTAAGCCGACTGCGCGATCAAATCGATGATGTCGACAAACAAATGGTAACTCTACTCGCCAAACGACTGGCACTGGTTGCGGAAGTGGGAGAGGTAAAAAGTCAGCATGGCTTGCCCATTTATGCGCCTGACCGTGAAGCGGCCATGTTAGCGTCTCGACGAGCAGAGGCCGAAGCGCAAGGGGTGCCGCCCGATTTGATTGAAGATGTGCTGCGACGCACAATGCGCGAGTCGTACAGCAGCGAAAACGACTCAGGGTTTAAATGCCTAAATCCGGATTTGCGCCGCATCGTGGTGATTGGCGGAGAAGGGCAGTTAGGTCGCTTATTCGCACGCTTATTCCGCTTATCGGGCTATCAAGTGTCTGTGTTGGAGAAAAACGATTGGGACAACGCAGAGGCACTGCTCGCAGATGCCGGCATGGTGGTGGTCTCTGTGCCGATTGATGTCACCGAAACCGTGATTAGCGCCCTCCAGCAGCTTCCGAAAGACTGTATCTTGGCAGACCTTACCTCCGTTAAATCTGGCCCGCTACAAGCCATGTTAACGGCGCATCAAGGCCCCGTTGTGGGGCTGCACCCCATGTTTGGTCCTGATGTGGCTAGCCTGGCTAAGCAGGTCATTGTTTACTGCGATGGCCGCGAGCCAGAAGCCTACCAATGGCTGCTCGAGCAATTTCGTATTTGGGGGGCGGGACTACACAGGATCAGTGCTGTTGAGCATGATGAGGGCATGACGCTGATCCAAGCGCTACGTCACTTTACATCGTTTGTTTACGGGGTCCATCTGGCAGAAGAAAACCCCAACTTGGACCAGCTGACAGCGTTGAGCTCACCGATTTATCGCTTGGAGCTTGCCATGGTGGGGCGTCTGTTTGCCCAAGATGCAAGCTTGTATGCGGATATTATTATGTCCTCACCGCAAAACTTGGCGATGATTAAGCGCTTTTACCAGCGCTTTGGGGAAGCGATTGATTTGCTTGAACAGCACGACAAAGCCACCTTTGTCGATGCGTTTGCCCAAGTCGAAAACTGGTTTGGCGATTACGCGCCGCGCTTTTTACAAGAAAGCCAAGGCCTGTTGCGACAAGCCAACGACGCCACCCACCGCACCGCGACCTAGTTTATGTAAACCACTCCGACAATAGATGATAAATCTATACCCAAACCAGCCACTTGGCTGGTTTTTTGATAGCGTAGAAATACCTTATCTGTCATAGGTAGAAATGGAATAAAAATAATGAGACAACTAGAGTGAGATCTTGGTCCTAAAAAAAATCATACCTCCAATGACTAGTGATTTTTTAATCGATTTTTTATTTATATATTGGTATTGTTTTTCGGGTTTTATTGTTCTTCTAGCTAAATATTAATTTAAATAAGAATTTTATGCAGAGTAGATATTTTCCATTAGTGGCTTTCATCTATATAGTGTTCAGCTCTTCGTTGTTATTTTCAATGTCTACAGTTGGAGACTATGTAGAGCACGCTATTAATTTCATATCACCTGTTGTGATGTTTTTTGTCATTATCGCATTATATTCAAAGTATAGAAATGTAGACATTTTTGGCGATTTAGAGTGTAAAATTATCGCTTTTTCATATGTTGCAATAACTATTGCTGACTATTTATATCCCATATTAAGATATTGGGATCAGAGCTTTAGTTCTAGTCATTATTCTCTGTTTTTAATTGAGGTTGGCGTTAATGCTGCGATAGCAAAGGTCATTATAAAATGAGTATGAACCCTAAGTCACTTTTAGGCTCTATATCTAAAGCATCTCCTTTGGCTACACCTTTGGAAATGATGTATGGACTACTAGAAGACAAAAAAGATGCAAATGAAAAATATAATGCTTTAATTCCCATACTACATGATGCTTTATCGCGCGGGTATCGATTTGAGTCTAAGGAAATACAATCAATTGTTAAAATACTAAGAGATATGCCCCCAGCTGGAGCTAGAAGAAATAATTTTGAAAAATTATACTTGAAGGATGAATACACGTTAAGAAAACTGCCTAAGGACGCCAGAGATATTCCATATGGACATTGGTATTAATAATTAAAGCCCACATCGTAGGCTTTTTTTATCGGTAACTTATGATTATTCGTTGCTGTCCGGCAGCGATACCTCGGTGGGAGAAATGGTTTCTGACGGATAGCAACCAAGCACTTTTAGATAACGGGTCAGGGTGGTGAGCTCGTCCAGTGCACTTTGCATCACATCACTGGCCATATTGGCTTCAACATCGACATAAAACATCTCTTCCCATGGGTTGCCGAGCACGGGCCGAGATTCCAGCTTGGTCATATTGATGCCGCGCTCTCGCAATACCATCAAACACTCCACCAAAGACCCTGCTTGCTGCGACGTCGACATAATGAACGTGGTTTTGGCAGGCGTAAGTTTGGACACTTTCACCGGCTTACGGGCCACCACAATAAAGCGGGTGTAGTTTTGCTGCTGATTCGCTATGTCTGTTTTGATTGCCGTGAGGCCATACAACTCACCACTGGCGGCATGGCCGATGGCAGCCACATTAGGTTGGTTTAAATCTGCCACTTGTTGCATCGCGTCAGCGGTGCTTGAACAGTACACTTTCTTAATTTTTCCTAAAGTATCGACATATTCGCTGCATTGCTGATGAGGCTGGGGATGCGCGTATAGGGTATCAATATGGCTGGGATCTTGGTCGCCAACGGTCAGTAAGCAATGAGCAATGGGAAGGGTTAACTCGCCAACGATAGATAGCCGGGTGTGCTGCAGCTGATCGTACACTTCATTGATCGACCCTGAGCTAGTATTTTCGACAGGCAATAAGCCATAGTCGGCATGGCCGGTTTCTACCGTTTCGACCACTTGTTTAAAGCTGTCACAAGCCATTTCCACCAATTCGGTCTGCTTGCGGCTAAAGTACTGGCGCGCGGCGAGATAAGAGTACGAACCTTGGCTGCCTAAAAAGGAAACCCGAGCTACCGGACGTTGATTGTCGGGGTTGGCCAGCGCTTGCAGATAACGCTGCTGGATCAGCACCGAGTCTTCAATAATGGTGTGGAAAATACTCAGCACATAATGGGCATCCAGTTGGTGAGAGCTGCCATCACTGACCAATTTTTCCAATAAGTCTTGTTCTCGCGCTTGATCGCGAATCGGTTTTTGAATTGCGATTTTGTTTTTCGCGACATCCACGCTGAGGCGGCGCCGCTCGGCCAGTAAAGTCAGCAATTCGTGGTCTAACTGGCTGATCCGAGTACGGATCTCGTCCAGTGAAAGTGGCGTGTCTGGCATACATTATCCTTGTTCTAATACAAAAAAACCTCCCGGTTGGGAGGTTAGAGCGCCATGCTGTTAAGGCTTAGCACGCTTCCTCCCGCACAGGCGAGATAAAAAAGAAGCGAAAGAAACGAGCAATAATCAGCATAGGGCCTTGGTTGTTATGTTTGCGTGTCAATTAACCATATTGACAGCGGGGGATGCTGTCAAGCACCAAAAAGCCCCGCGGGGGCGGGGCTGACATGTTTAGCGGGTGAGGTAATGCAATGCGGATTAGATTTCCTCGTCGGCTGCGTTTTCTTCCATTGCAACCGTTGCCGTTGATTTGTCGTTGCGGCGCGCTTCGCCTTTGTGTTGGACCTTATTTAATTGCTTCTCTAGCTTCTGGCCCACCTCGTTGATCGCTTTATACATGTCATCGCTTTCTGCAGAGGCCACGATGGTTGATCCTGGCAACCCTGCTTTGGCTTCTACTTTGAACTGATGGTTTGGCTCCTTACTGATCACAGCATGAGGATTGATGAGTGCCACCTGCCACTTGGCCAACTTATCAAAGCGGCTTTCGATGCGCTCACGGATGGCGGGAGTGATTTCGATGTTTTTGCCTGCAATTTCCACTCTCATACTCGTTCCTCTTTGTTCCCCTGTATTAGGTTCATATTCAGATTACCGCTTTCCTCCTTTGATAACGTGACTTGGCTCAAGTTTAAAGGGGGGAGAAAAAACGAAAAGTTGAACTGTGAGCCTTCACGGATCCTGACATTTGTTAAGCATGAAATCCCTTGAACTTAAAGACAAAAATGCTACCTTGAGAGAGGTCACGAATGCTGATTTACCCGCCAGTCAGGGCCGCGTCGCGCCTATTTGTTTTTCTACTTTTCGTTGTGGTTAAAAATGTGCCACAAATCAGCTTGTACTTTTTGGTGCTCTGCGGTGAAACGAGAGTGGCTCAAGCAAACTGGGCATAAAAAAGGCGACCATGATGGCCGCCTGATAATGCGCTGATAAACAATCAAAGCATTAGTTATTCGCGTGTAGCTCGTGGTTGAGCTCAACCGCACTCTTGTTGGTCAAACACTCAACGGCACCTGTTTTTGAATTACGACGGAACAGGAGATCGGCTTTGCCCGCCAAGTCACGTGCTTTAACGCTTTCGACCGCATTCCCGTCGGCGTCGAGCATGGTGACTTTGGTACCTGCGGTGACATACAGGCCTGACTCGATGGTGCAACGATCGCCCAATGGGAAGCCAAGGCCGGCGTTGGCACCGAGTAGTGAGTTTTCGCCAATCGAAACGACAATCTGGCCGCCGCCGCTCAAGGTTCCCATGATTGATGCGCCGCCACCAATATCACTGCCGTTGCCGACCATGACTCCTGCAGAGATACGGCCCTCAACCATGCTGACACCTTCAGTACCGGCATTAAAGTTGATAAAGCCTTCGTGCATCACTGTCGTACCTTCGCCCACATGGGCACCTAAACGCACTCGGGCGGTATCTGCAATACGCACGCCAGCAGGCACCACGTAATCGGTCATTTTCGGGAATTTATCCACGCACTCAACGGTCAATGTTTCGCCCTTCAGGCGAGCTTCCATTTGACGTTCAGGCAGTTCCGGCAAGTCAATCGGGCCTTGGTTGGTCCAAGCAATGTTGTGTAGCAGACCAAAGAGTCCGTCAAGCACCACACCGTGTGGTTTCACTAAGCGGTGTGAGATCAGTTGAAGCTTGAGGAAGCCTTCCGCCACTGACGCTGGCTTGATGTCATTTTCGAGGATCACCAGTACCAAGGGTTGTGTGGTTTGTTGCGCTTTATTGGCAAAGGTTGCCGCTTGAGAGGCGTCAGCCGCTGAGAAGGCTTCGCTGATCGCACCGCATGTTTCAGGCGCCACCTCGATCACTTGGTTACCCGACGTATAGTCGGTGAGGGCGCTAAGTGCGTTAACCAGCTCATCGCTCGGGTTGAGTAGTGGTGCCGGGAAGTAGACCTCAATGATTTTACCGTCCTGGTTTTTGGTCGCTGTACCTAGCGCCAGAGCAAAGCTTGCCATCGGGGAAGATCTCCTTGTGTGTATTTGGGCTTAAAACATCTAACGCTTCATCTTAAAGACAAGCGGCAGTGGTTGGAAGCGATCAAACGGCGGCTGACGAAAAAACCGCACAGGTCGGGGCAGCGATGCGCCTTAATGCATAGGTGGTGAAAGGGGCGGGCATAAAAAAAGCAAGCCACTGGGCTTGCTCTTTCGCGGATCCTAAAAGGGTCAGCAATCACAACATTAGGCAGCGTCGGCGTCTTTGTCGTCGCTATTTGTGTCCGCTTTGGTCTCGCTTTTAGCCGGCTTTTTCTTTGCCGCCTTGCGCTTGGCGCCCAGCGCTTCGAGGACAGAGTCTTTATGTTCAGCTAGGTATAGCGACAAGGCTTCACGCTTTTCTTCGTCGTCTACCAGTTTGCTCTCTTCAATCAGATCGAACAAGGCGTCTGCCATGTCCAACATTTTGTCGTAGGCATCGGCTTCGGCTTTGGAGGTAAATGTCATCTTTTCTTCTCCTTCGCGTTCGACCACGTACTTGACGATAACGGCCATAATCACCCTCTCTTCGTTGATTTACTGTCTTTTTATACAGTACGATAAGGGCCATTGTCTACTGACCCTGCCATGATTGTGACATGAGAGAAAAATTTAGCACTATTTATCAACGTGCCGCCGAACGCAAAGGCGGTCAACGTGCGTTAGAGCATATGCTGGTGGCACCGCTTGTATATGATGCCTTGTGTGAGATACCAGATGATCGCTGGCTCGCGGCGTTTAGCCAGAAGGTGTTTCAATCGGGCATTAGTTGGCAGGTAGTGCGTAAAAAATGGCCCGGATTTGAAGAGGTGTTCTGGGGCTTTGATATTGAGAAAATGCTGCTGATGCCGCCGGAAATGTGGGAAGAAAAAGCCACCAACCCAGCGATTATTCGTCACCTTACCAAGGTGATGACCATTCCGCACAACGCGGAAATGATCCACCGCGTGCAGCAATCGCACGGCAGTTTTAGCCAGTTTGTCGCCGATTGGCCCAGCGAAGATATTGTCGGTTTATGGCAGTATTTAAAAAAGCACGGTAAGCGTTTAGGTGGTAATACGGGTGCTTATACCTTGCGCCGAATGGGCAAGGACACCTTCTTGTTCACCCGCGATATCGAGCACTACCTGCGTGCGACTAAAATCGTTGATAGCGGCCGAGAGACCAAGCGGGCGATGCAAGCGGCGCAACAGGCATTTAATGAGTGGCAACAAGAGTCAGGCCGTTCACTGAACCATATCAGCCAGCTGATCGCATTCAGTGTGGGTGACAATCGCGTTTAATCGCGTAGCGATTTGCTGTGCCATCACACGGTTAGCAAGCCGTGTGCGAGGTCGCGGCGTATCGATGGCGGTTTGCGCTTAGTACGGCAATCGGCCACAATCGATGCCAGTTATCTTTCCCATGTGAGCGCCTTGTGTTTACTGTTTATCACTCTAATCAGCTCGATCTGTTGAAATCCTTGTTGGTCTCCCTGATCCAACAGCGACCGCTGTCTGACCCTTTTCAAAAAGAACTTATTCTGGTGCAAAGCCCCGGCATGGCGCAGTGGTTAAAAATGGCACTCGCCAATGAGCAGCAGATTGTCGCTAACGTCGAATTCCCGCTTCCCGCTACCTTTATCTGGCAGCTGTTTGTGCGGGTGTTGGATGGCGTGCCTGAGCGCAGTGATTTCAATAAAGAGGCGATGACATGGAAGCTGATGGATATCTTACCCAGCTGTCTGGATGCGCCAGAGTTCGCTGATTTAGCCGCGTATTTGGAAGATAGCCAGGATCAGCAGCGTGCTTACCAGCTGGCCGAAAAAGTGGCCGATATTTTCGACCAGTATTTGGTCTATCGCCCCGAGTGGGTGCTGGCATGGGAGCAAGAACAACCGGTACCCGAGCTTGACGATGTGCAGCCTTGGCAGCAAAAACTGTGGCGCCGCTTATACGATCACACCTTGGCGTTGGGTCAATCGCCTTATCATCGCGCCAACCTGTATCAAGAGTTTATCGATACCTTAACCAGTCATCAGCACAAACCTGAGGGACTGGCTGATATTGAGCGGGTCTTCGTGTTTGGCATCTCCGCGCTCCCACCACGCTATCTGGATGCGTTGCAAGCACTGGGCGAGCATGTGGAGGTGCATTTTATGTTCACCAATCCATGCCGTTATTATTGGGGCGATATTCGCGACAAGCGCTATCTGGCTAAACGTGCCGCATTGGCGCGGGATAAGATCAGCCGAATTGAAGACATCCCCGCCGAGAGCCAATTGGCACTGGGGCTTGATGAGCCTGAGCACGGTGAAGTAGGGAATAGCTTGCTGGCGTCGATGGGAAAACTGGGACGCGATAACTTACTGCTGCTCTCGGAAATGGCTTGTAATGAGATTGATAGCGGCTTTGTTGAGGTCACTCGCGATAATCTGCTGCATCACATCCAAGCCGATATTTTGGATTTGAATGAGCCGGGCGATCCCAAGCAGACTGAAACCAGTGCGGCGAAAACAGAAATCGAGCTAGATGATGCTTCGATCGCAATTCATGCCTGTCACAGCCCGATGCGCGAAGTCGAAGTGCTGCACGATCAGCTACTGGCGATGTTTGAGGCCAACCCATCACTGAGCCCCCGCGATGTGATTGTGATGGTGGCGGATATCAATGCCTACAGCCCCGCCATTCAAGCGGTGTTTGGTAATGCACCGAGTGAGCGTTTTATTCCGTTTTCCATCTCAGATCGCAGTGCCGATCAAGAAAGCCCGGTGTTAGCCGCCTTTTTGCGTCTGCTCACCCTGCCTGATAGTCGATGCAGTGCGGCGGAGCTATTGGAAATTCTTGAGGTGCCGGCGGTGTCGCGCCGTTTTGCCATCGACAGCCAACAGTTTGATCAGATTAAGCAGTGGGTGGAAGAAACCGGCATTCGCTGGGGGCTTGATACCCATACCGCGAGCCAATTTGCCTTGCCCGAGCAGTATCAGAATACGTGGCTATTTGGCCTGAAACGTATGTTACTTGGCTACGCGATGCCGAGTGAGGCCGGCTTGTTTGCAGACACCGTCCCTTATGATGAAGTCCAAGGACTTAATGCGGAGCTGGCGGGGCGTTTAGGATTGTTTATCGACACCTTGATTCACTACCAGCAGCAGTTGGCGATTGAATGCGATGGCAAGGCGTGGGTGGCGCGATTGACCCAAATGCTGGATGACTGCTTCGCCATTGAAGGGGATGAAGAGTTAGCAGTCAAATTGATCCGTACTCAGTTAGACAGTTGGCTAACGCAGCTCAGCGATGCCGCCTTTACCCATACGTTGACGTTGCCCGTGGTGCGCGATTACTTTAATGGTCGCCTCAATAACGAGCGAGTCAGCCAGCGCTTTTTGGCCGGCCAGGTCAACTTTTGTACCTTGATGCCGATGCGCTCCATTCCCTTTGATGTGGTGTGTCTGCTTGGGATGAATGATGGCGTGTACCCGCGCACAGTGCCCAGTGTCGGCTTTGATTTGATGGTGGGACGCACGCGGGCGGGAGATCGCTCGCGCCGCGACGATGATCGATACCTGTTTTTAGAAGCGTTGCAGTCAGCACAGCAGCGTTTGTATATCAGTTATGTCGGTCGCTCAGTGCAAGACAACAGCTTAAAAGTCCCATCAGTACTGGTCACCGAGTTGCTTGAGTATTGCACCCAAGGCTACTGTTTGGCCGGTGACCGCGACTTACCCGAAGCGCAGTCACGCCAGCAGTTGGAAGAAAAACTTATCCAGTTCCATCCGCTAACGCCCTTTAGCTCTGATGCCTTTTCCGGTGCTGGAAGTTATGCACAAGAGTGGCTACCAGCTGCTCAAGGACAAGGGACGCAACTGCCGGCATTTATTGGTGATGCGTTAAGCCCTGATCCGGACAGCCACAAGGATCCTGTGATTGAGTTGGCTGAATTGCAGCGCTTTTGGCGGTTGCCCGTGCGCTATTTTTTCCAACGCCGCTTGAAAGTCTTCTTTGAGCAGTTAGAAGCGCCGTTAGAAGAATTTGAACCCTTTAGTTTAGATACCTTGCACCGGTTTCAGCTACGCGATCAGCTGTTAGCTCACTTTATTGAAACCGATGACAGTCCCCAAAGTGTGCAGGATTTTATGGCTCGACAGCGTGGGCAGGGCAAGTTGCCTTTGGCGTACTTTGGCGAACTGACCTTGGATTCGCAAGTCACGGTGATCCGTGATATGTACCAACGTTTAACGCCTTTACTCGCCGCGCCGCGCCCTGATCTTGAGCTTAATCTGACCCTTCCCACTGCGTTGGGTGAAGTGCAATTGCAAGGTTGGCTCAACCGGCGTTATCAAGACAGCTTGGTCCGCTTTCATTGCGGTGATCTGACCGTGCGTCATCAGCTTGCGGTATGGATCGATCATTTATGTCAATGCGCGATGGGCGAAGCCGTGCCGAGTACATTGGTGGGGGTGAAAGAAACCATCGAGTTTTCCCCACTCAGCAAAGATGACGCGCTTGCACACTTACAAGCTTTGGTTGAAGACTATCAACATGGCCTCAACCAGCCGCTTACCTATCTGCCAAGCTCAGTCGGAGCGGGGATAAAAGCCCGAGATGGCAAAAAAGGCTTTGATAACAGTGAAACCGGCCAAGACAAAGCCCTAAAAGCGATACGCGATACGTTTGTGGGGGGCTTTAATCCTGGCGAAGGGCACGATCCTTACATCTACCGTGTTTGGCCGCAATGGCGAGAGAGCCTCGGCCAGGCGCTGTTAGCTACAGGCGATCGCCACTTAATGCCGATGCTAGCGCAGCGACAAAAACGTTAGCGTCTTATCTTCCTGCCGTACCTTATTAGCCAGACGTCTTGTCTGGCTTTTTTATGCGTAAAAAAAGAATATTTAACCGATGCTTCTTTTAGGGGCGTGGTGAACAAGACGGTTAAAAGCGATGCATCGTGAGACGCCAATAGAGCAAATTGTTATCACTTTGTTGTTTGTGTATTAGTCAAAAGCATGTATTTAATGAATTGATTTATTCGTGGTCTAAACATTCGTTTGGCTATTATTTTTTGGGTTAGTTATATAATTTTATTTATAAATATCAGTTAATTGTATAATTGAATAAAATTAGTGTGCATATCTTTGGTGAGGTTTGATGATGGTTTTTGTTGGTTTTTTATTTGAACGTGTAATTAAGTTAACGCACAATGTCATCGAAAATTCATATAACAAACCATGAAAAAAAGGATGTGCCTTCATGCATAAATTCTCAAAAAGCGCGGTGGCGACCTTAGTGTCTGGACTACTGTTGGGTGCCTCAGCGCATGCCGACGTCAGCATTACACAGGGTAAAACGGCGATTCCCGACGGCGAGGCAACGCACGCCCAAGACATCACCGTAAAAAACGAGCATGTCGCGTTTGCATTGGCGGTTGAGTCTGCGCCACCGTGGGGTGTGCCACGTGGCACCTTGGTGGATCTCGCGGCGGTGAAAAATGGCAAAATTGATCTAGACCGAGTCGCTTTTGCAGATTTCATCCCCAACAGCTGGTCGGCTTGGCCGAACGAGCGTAAGTCGATTGAGGTTGTGGAAGACAGCGATGAAAAAGCGGTGATCAAAGTGAGCCGTAACTTCGACAAGGTCGACATTACCACTTGGTATACCTTGGAAGCAGGCTCTGATTCGATTGGGCTGAAAACCGTGATGACCAACCAAGGCGAAGACGATCTTGAGCTGGAATCAGGCCACACGATTTGGCCGGATACGGGTTATCAGTTCGCAGTGCCGGGCCTTGAAGGCAATGAAGAAGCGATGGCGGATAACGCCCTTGCCGATCGCATGGTCGCGTATGACCGAGATTGGGCGTTTGCGTTGCATGCGCCTTACTTTGACCGCATCAAATACAATGGCCGCGACATGTATTTGGGCCACACGCTTAAAGCCGGTGAAACCCGTACCTTTGACTCAAAGCTGCAGGTTGTTCCAAACGGCGATATGGCACCGATTGTTAAAGCCGAAGCTGAGCGTCATGGCGAAGCGACGGGCACCATTAGCGGCCAACTTCGCGCCGACAATGGTAACGTGCCTGCCGATGCGATTGTGATGATTGAAAAAGACGGCCACCCTTACGCGTGGACGCTCGCTAAAGATGGTCAGTACAGCATGGCCTTGCCGGAAGGCAAGTACCAAGTGTACGGCACGGCAACCGGGCATGCGAATAGCCAGCCGCAATCTATTACCGTGAGTGCTGACAGTGAGCAGACACTGGACTTCACATCGCTGAAAAGCCCAGCGACGCTTGCGCTTAACGTGGAAGAAGCGACCTCTGGTGTCGCTAAAGACGCGCGTGTGACTATCATTGAAGGCCAAGCGCCACCGGTTGAATTTTTGGGTAAACGCACCTTCTTCACTGACTTGCTGCCAGCCGGCCATGCTGAGCTAAAGCTGGCACCGGGTGAATACAAGCTGGGCATTAACGCCGGTGCGGGCTTTACCGCAGAATCACAAACCTTGGATGTAACGCTCGAGTCGGGCAAAACCAACCAACAAGTGGTGAAAGTGCCTCAGGTTACCTTCCCAAATCGTAACCATTGGTATGGTGCTGATTTGCACCACCACGGTAATGTGTTGGAAGGGGTAACCCCACCAGAAATCGTGGTGCGTGCTCAGTTGGCAACCGACTTGGATCTGACCTTTATCAGTGATCACGACTCCACCATTAATCACAAAGTGTTTGCTGACTTATCAGCGAAACGTGGTGTGCCTTTCATTCCATCGATTGAAATCTCACCATCGTGGGGTCACATGAATCCATTCCCCATCGACAATGGCGCTGCGCTGACGGTCGATCCGGGTACTGATGACGTACATACTCTGATTGATGCTGCACATGAGATGGGTGCAGAAGTGGTGCCGATGAACCATCCATATAACGATTATGGCTACTTCACCAATATCGCTAAGGATGCGGTGCCGGGCGGTAAGACCGACCGTTTCGATCTGATGGAACTTAACGCACGTGTCGATAACGAGCCGACGCTTGAAAAAGCGCACAAGCTTTGGGATCAAGGCGAAGCCATGTACCTCACCGCGGGTACTGATACCCATGATGCGTGGAACCAGCTCACCGGTCGTATTCGTATGATGGCGCACGTTGACGGCGAATTGACGCCGCTCGCCTTTGCCAAAGCGTTAAAAGCCGGTCACGGCTATGCCACGCAGGGACCAATCTTGTACCCACAAAACATCATGTTTGGTGAAACCGCCAAGGCAGGTGATAAATGGGATATTAACGTCGTCGCCGCTGATGGCCTCAAAGAAGTGCGCTTAATCGGTCAAGGTGGTGAGGTGCTAAACAGCATTACCATTAACCCTGAAGAGAGCACACAGCGTCTTGAGCTATCGCTGTCTATTCCTGCGGATGCAGAAGGCTGGATCAACCTAGAAGTGGAAGATAAAGACGGCAGCACTGCATGGACCAACCCAGTGTGGATTCAGTCGTAAACCTCGAGTCTCAATCAATGAACCAAGGCCAGCGATGCTGGCCTTTTTTGCACTTTAAAGGTCCAATAAAGTATGTGTTATGTTTCATATTATATTACTGAACACTATTTTTTGATCAAAAACCTTTGTGCCCAAGAGACCAAAGATTATTTATGTTGTTCAGGTAAACAGTAACTTTATCAATTGAGTCATTTATTAATGCAACTGGCTCAACACATTTACTCGTTGGATCAAAGTAACCAACATCAGAACACCATGGATCGTTAAGTCCTTGAGTGATAATTGACAACTGCTGATAGAAGCTACTTAGTAAGGTTTTATTATCATAAAAGCTTTTATCAAGTATGACACTTACACCTCCTTTCCTTTCTCCAATATAAAGAACGGGTGCGAGTAAATTATTAAGATATAATATCTCAATGACTTCTATGATACGGGTATCATGATCTTCATCCCAAACAACACAAAAGTCTTGTGCTCTCAATGGCGTTTGAGGTTGATACATATTGTTAAGAAATTGGGCAGCTCTAAATATAGAGTAGTGTGTACCACGACCAAGATAGCCGATGGGAGTTTTCTCATCATAAACTGTAGAGAAAAGAGGAGAGTAAGCTTGACTTTGGATTTTCATGCGGGTCATCATCCGTTTTCAATGGATTGGCAGTTTCACCTGCGTATGCTTAGCCTTTCGAGATAAGCGATTCAAAATCAGCGTATATCCATATACCTGTTTATGCAAGCCCTTTAATTTTTCGCGAGTGCTTTCTCTGCACCTGATTAAGAACAATTATTTAGTACTTTTCTGATATTGTATTGTTCGTTGAGTTTGAATCATCCGCTAACCCGCCTAGAAAACAAGGCCTCAAGTGAAATGTTTGCGTGTTAGTTTGAAGGATCCTGCAATTGTTACTCTTGCCCGAATATGTTTTACCCCAAGGGGTTGCTACAATAGCGGGCAGACTAGGCGATGAAATAATGATATGGAACCGCAGATCCTCAACCCGCTCACCTTGCCACTTGATGGCGTCCGATTAATCGAAGCCTCCGCTGGCACCGGAAAGACGTTTACCATTGCTGGCTTGTACCTGCGATTGTTGCTTGGGCATGGCCGCGCAGCGCCGTGTCGGGTCGAGCAAATACTGGTGGTGACGTTTACCGAAGCGGCAACCCAAGAGCTAAAAGACCGTATTCGGCGTCGCATTCATGAGGCGCGTTTTGCCTTTATGCGCGGTGAGAGTGACGATCCTATCATTGAACCTTTGCTGGCAGAGATTAGCGATCATAAAACCGCGGCGCAGCGACTGTTAGAGGCCGAACGTCAGATGGACGAGGCGGCCATCTATACCATTCACGGTTTTTGTCAGCGGATGCTGACCCAAAATGCGTTTGAATCGGGCAGCCTGTTCAGTCATGAATTTGTCACCGACGAGCGACAGATCAAAGCGCGCGCGGCGGCCGATTTTTGGCGTCGTCGTTTTTATCCGCTGCCTAAATCGTTAGCCGGTGTGGTGAGCAGCTACTGGCCCGCACCGGAAGCCTTATTAAAAGAGATTGCGCCCTATTTATCCGGACCGGCTGTCACGGTTAAGGCGCCTGATCTCGGCGAAGATCTCACGGCGGCACACCAAGCGGCGATTGCCAAGATTGACGGGGTGAAGCGCGCATGGCGCGAGGCGGGGGAGCAGATCACCGAACAACTCAGCGCCGCTAAACTCGATGGCCGCAGTTATCGCAAAGACCATTTGGCGAACTGGCTGAATGCGATGGAACAATGGGCCAATGCCGAGACGCTTGATTACCAATTGCCTGACAAATTGGAAAAATTCGCTCAACAGACATTAGCGGCCAAGAGTAAAGCAGAACCACCGAGTCTAGCGCTATTTGATCAAATTCAGGCATTGGTTGATCAGCCGCCGACGTTAAAGCCGGGATTAACCGCGCTGGCGATCAAAGAAGTTCGGCAGCTGCTCCGCCAAGAAAAACGCCGTCAAGGGTGGCTCTCGTTTGACGATCTCCTTTCTCAGCTTGCCAGCGCACTTGACCAAGATAGCCAAGGCCAGTTGGCTGCGCGTATTCGCAGCTTATATCCGGTGGCAATGATTGATGAATTCCAAGACACCGACCCGCTGCAATATCAGATTTTTAGCACTGTCTATCAGCCGCCAGTGGCGGACGATGCCCCTGTATTCGCAGACGCAGAGACAGACACAGGGGAAGAGGATGAGCGCACCGGTTTAATGATGATTGGCGATCCTAAACAGGCGATTTATGCCTTTCGTGGCGCCGATATCTTCACCTATATTCATGCCCGTGCACAGGTGAGTGATCACTATAACCTTGCCACCAACTGGCGCTCGACAGATGGCATGGTGCGCGGGGTCAATGCCTTGTTCTCACGTGCGAAGGCACCGTTTGTCTATCAAGACAGTATTCCCTTTTTAGAGGTGGCCTCTTCGCCTAGCGCCAAACAAAAGGCGCTGGTGGTGGAGGGAAACGAGCAGCCCGCGCTCACCTTTTGGCATCACAGCCCGGATGAATTGTGTGCCAAGCAAGATTTTGAACAGACCTTGGCGGTGAGTACCGCACAGCATATCACTCAGGTACTCAACCAATCGATGGCGGGCAATAGTTATCTACAAACTCCGTCCGGCCGAGCCGACATTCAGCCGCACAATATCGCTGTGTTGGTGCGCACCGGACGCGAGGCACAGCTGGTCAAGCAAGCGCTGGCCGAAAAAGGCGTGGCGTCTGTGTATCTTTCTAACCGTGATAATGTGTTCGCCAGCCCCGTCGCCAGCGATATTGAGCGCATTTTAGTGGCGGTCATGCAGCCTGAAAACGAGCGTAAGTTGCGGGCAGCGCTAGCCAGCCCTTTATTTGGCCTGACCGCAGAGCAGCTGGCGTTACTCAATCAAGACGAAGCCTTGTGGGAGCAAGAGGTGGTGGCCTTTAGCCATTACCGTGATACTTGGCAGCGTCGTGGGGTGATGCCGATGCTTCGCCAAGTCGCCAGTGCCCGCCAAGTGGCAGAAAACTGGTTGGCGATGCCGCAAGGCGAACGCTGTGTGACCGACTTTTTGCATATCGCGGAGTTGCTGCAAAGTGCCAGCCAGCAATTGGACAACCCACACGCGCTGATCCGCTGGTTACAAGAGCGAATGGCCGAGCCGGCTCAACAATCGGAAGAGCAGCAGGTGCGGTTGGAGTCGGAGCGTGATTTGGTGCAAATCGTCACCATCCATAAATCAAAAGGCTTGGAATACGATCTGGTTTACTTGCCGTTCGCTTGTCAGTATCGCGAAAGCAGCCAACCGTTTTATCATGATGAACAGTATCAGCCGGTGCTGGCGCTGGATAATGTCGATGAAGGCAAAGAACGTGCTGAAAAAGAGCGGCTGGCTGAAGATATCCGCTTGCTATATGTGGCGGTGACGCGCGCCGTGTATGGGTGTTTTATCGGCTGTGCGCCCCTTAAACAAGGTAATAGTCGGCAAAAAGACTCGGCTTTGCACTTAACGGCCCTCGGTTATTTGCTCCAGCATGGAGAAGCCGGTGATGCTAGTTTGCTGGCCGAGAGTTTGGCTGGATTGGCGAGCGCGAGCGATGCGGTGGCGGTGGTCGCGCCGCCTGAACCGGATGATAGCCATTATGCCCCTCAAACGGGGGCGCACGAGGCGCTAAGCGCGCGTCAGTTTGACGGCAAAATTGACCGTCAGTGGCGGTTAACCAGTTACTCAGGGCTGTTAAAACAAAGCCATCACATCAGCGCTTTACCAACATTGGCCAGTTATGACTTGGACGCGGACGATGACCTCGCTGACGAGGAGACAGCAGATGTGGCGGTGGACCTTTGGTCGGTTTTTGCGTTTCCCAAAGGCGCGCGAGCCGGTACCTTTTTACACACCTTATTTGAAGAGGTGGACTTTACCGCTGATTTGATGGGTGAAGAGGTCGCTGAACTCATCACCCATCACCTTAGCTTGGAAAACTATGACCCGCAGTGGTGCCCGATATTGCAGCAGTGGATGACTCAGGTATTGAAACATCCGCTTAATGAGCAAGGGCTGAGGCTGAACCAAATTGACAACGCCAGTCGGTTAACGGAGATGGAGTTCGTGATGCCTTTGGCCGCACTGGACTGCCAGCGATTGAATCGACTTGCCGCGCGATATGATGCCTTATCAGCGCGAGCTGGCCAGCTCACCTTTGAGACGGCGCGCGGGATGTTAAAAGGCTTTATCGATTTAACCTTCCGCGCCGACGGCAAGTATTACGTGCTGGATTGGAAGTCGAACCATTTAGGGGACAGTGTGGCCGATTATCATCCTGATGCGCTCAAAGAGGCGATGATCGCGCACCGATACGACTTTCAGTACCAGATCTATACCTTGGCGCTGCACCGCTTTTTGCGCCAGCGGATCCCAGATTATGATTACGACACCCATGTGGGGGGCGTGTTTTATTTCTTTTTACGGGGCGCCAGTGATAGCGGCGAGACCGGTGTGTTCGCGCACCGTCCCGACAAGGCACTGATTGACGCCTTGGACAACCTGTTTGCTGGAGAGTCGGTATGAAACAAGCATTAATGGCACTATACCAGCGCGGGGAATTACGAGCGATTGATGTGCAATTTGCTTGTTTGATGGGCGAAGAAGACACCCAATTAGATAAGGCTGCTATCACCGTATGGGCGGCGCTGCTGAGCCGCGAGGTGGGCAAAGGCCATGTCTGCCTTGATTTGCACCAGTGGCAGCCACCCAGTGACGTCGCTTGGCAGCCTTTATTGGCGCACATTGATAGCCAAGCGCCAAGCGAGCAATTGGCACAGGCGTCGGTGGTGTCTGACGGGACGCAGGCGACGCCCTTGGTGCTTGCCGGACACCGACTGTATTTGCATCGCTACTGGCATGCCGAGCAGCAAGTGGCAGGGCATATTCGCCAGCGTCTGACGGCGCTGCCGGTACCGGATGAGGCCAGACAAACCCTAGATAATTTATTTGCCGCCTCACAGGCAGAGATAGACTGGCAAAAAGTGGCGGCAGCCACCGCGTTGACCCAGCCTTTTGCGGTGATTTCGGGTGGGCCGGGTACGGGTAAAACCACCACCGTCGCCCGTTTGTTGGCGGCGCTGGTGGCCTCGCACCACGCCGAGCGTACAGCCTCTGCAGCGCTCACTATCAAGCTGGTGGCCCCGACCGGTAAAGCGGCTAACCGATTGACTGAATCACTGGGGCGGGCGATTGCCGCTTTGCCTGTTGATCATGACGTGAAAGCGGCGCTGCCAACCCAAGCCAGTACCATTCACCGATTATTAGGGGCGATTCCGCAGCGAGTGGCGTTTCGCCATCATAAAAATAATCCCGTGCATGCGGATGTGTTGATTGTCGATGAAGCCTCAATGGTGGACTTGCCTTTGATGGCACAGCTGTTCGATGCCTTGGCGCCCTCAACACGCATTATTTTGCTGGGGGATAAAGATCAGCTTGCCTCTGTGGAAGCGGGGGCGGTGCTAGGCGATATTTGTCAGTACGCCGAGGCGGGCTATCCAGCGGCGCAAGCAGCGCGTTTAAGCCAACTGACTGGCTTTGATGTACCCGAAAACCCGCACGCGCCAGCGATTGCCAGTGCTCTGTGTCTGCTGCGAAAGAGCTATCGCTTTGATGCCCAATCCGGCATTGGCCAGCTCGCCTTTGCGGTGAACCGAGGAGAAATGGCTGAGGTGGGGGCGGTGTTAAAACGCGGCTATAGCGATATTGCCCACCATGTGTTGAGTGATGACAGCTATCAGGCCCTGATGCAACAAGCGGTGACAGGATATCGCAGTTACTTAACGGCACTCGACAATGCAACGCTCGAAAATCCGTCATCGATGGCGGACGTGCTGAGTGCCTTTAGCCAATTTCGTTTGTTGTGTGCATTGACTGAAGGTCCATTTGGCGTCGCTGGTCTCAACCAAGCCATTGAGCAGCACTTGGCGTCGACAGGGCTGATCGCCAAAGAGCGTGACACCTGGTACCACGGCCGACCGATCATGATTTTGCAAAACGATCATGCTCTGGGGCTGTATAACGGTGACATTGGGATTGCGGTGCAGCATGAAGGGATTACGCGAGTAGCGTTTGAAACCCATGATGGCGAGGTGCGCTATTTGCTTGCCAGCCGTCTGCCCGCCCATCAAACCGCGTTTGCGATGACGGTGCATAAATCACAGGGTTCGGAGTTCGCGCATACGGTGTTGGTATGTCCGCCCACTATTTCACCGGTGATCACCCGCGAGCTGATTTACACCGGCATCACGCGGGCGAAGCACCAGCTTGATCTTTACGCGTCTTGGCCGGTGCTGCGCCACGGTGTGAGCGCACGCACCGCAAGGTATAGTGGTTTGCCGGATGCTTTAATAGCGCCTTGAGTGTGACGAAATCCGCTAAAGCGTTAAGGTCAGCACCTTAGAGCGACGCTGATAGTTGTACAGCTCTTGGCGAGTGTTGGGGAGTGCTGATACATCGGAGAGTAAAAAGCCTTGTTCCAAAAACCAATGTAAACTGTGGGTGGTGAGCACAAAAATGGTCTCGAGCCCTTTGGCTTTAGCACGTTGCTTGAGGTGATTGAGGAGCATGACGCCGCGGTCGCCATCACGATAATCCGGATGAATGGCGACGCAAGCCATCTCGCCGGTACGCGCCTCACTAAACGGGTAGAGGGCGGCGCAGCCTATCACCAATCCATCTCGCTCGATGATGGTAAAGCGAGGGATTTCTTGCTCCAATTGTTCTCGCGAGCGGCGCACCAGGATCCCTTGTTGCTCCAAAGGTCGGATCAAATCCAAGATCCCACCGATATCGTCAATCTGGGCTTGGCGCACTTTTTCGGCACGCTCCATCACGATCTGGGTGCCGATCCCTTCAATCGAGAACAGCTCTTGAATCAAGGCGCCGTCTTTTTTATAGCTGATTAAATGGCTACGCGTAACGCCCGCGCGACACGCAGCAATCGCGCCCCGTAAAAAGCGACTGGTGCCAGAGCCAGTATCGCCAGCGGCTTCTCTCGCTTCTAGAAGTGGCTGGGCTTGGGTGGGCAGTAACTCAGAAATCACCTCATTGTCTGGGTTTAAGACCCCTTGTTCAGAGCAAAAGCCAATCAACTTGTCTGCGCGTAACCGAATCGCGACCTGAGTCGCCACTTCTTCGGAGGTGAGGTTAAAGCATTCGCCTGTGACTGAGCTGGCTACTGGCCCCATCAGCACAATCGCGTTTTGATCGAGCTGGCGCTGAATGCCGTCAATATCGATGCGGCGAATTTTGCCACTATGGCAATAATCAATCCCATCATCGACGCCCAAGGGTTGCGCAATAACAAAATTACCACTGATCACATTGATCTGAGCGCCCGCCATTGGGGTGTTGTTGAGCCCCATGGATAAACGCGCCGTAATGTCGAGCTGCACTTGACCGGCCGCTTGTTTGACCACTTCAAGCGCGTGGCTGTCGGTGATGCGAATACCTTTGTGATAAGGCGTTTCCAGTCCGTACTGATTAAGAGCACGATTGATTTGCGGGCGGGCGCCAAACACCAATACTAGTTTCATGCCCAGGCTATTGAGTAGGGCGATATCATTGACGATATTCTGAAAGTTCTCATCCGCCATCGCCTCGCCACCCAGCATGATCACCGCGGTTTTATCTCGGTGAGCGTTGACATACGGCGCCGATTGACGAAATCCTTTAACCAGTGCGGTACTTCTTATCTTCACGTGTCTATCCGTCTAAATATTCACTTATAGTGCCTTTTTATTCTCTTTGGGTGATAAGTGTCAAGCCTTTAGTCATTTTACTATGCGCTGTCGTCTGCGCGCCCGAGCGATAAAGAGGCAAGGTGACGTAGGCAAGTTAGCGTCTGTTTGGGAACCAAACTCACAAGATTTGCAAACTGCGTCTAAAGTAGACAATGGGATTGGTTAAAATGTCCTGATTATCAGTGAGTGAGGTTGTAGCGTGCGGTTGACCAAACAAATATTTTTACTGGTGTTTATTATTCTAGCGGGTGGCGCCAGTTTTCTTGTGGCAACTCGCCCCGAGTTTTTTGCCCCTGATATGACCAAAAAAGATTTATACGGTGAGTGGGTGGAACTAGATGTGGCCCCTTATGCGGCTGACCGTTTTGAGGTGCGCTCGGATGGTATTTATACCAATGGCAGTCGTGCGACTACTGCTTATACGTTTGATGGCGATGAGCTGTCGTACACGATTGGCACACAAGAGTATCTGTATCGCGTAGAGAATAAATCAACGCTAGAAAGGCTATCGCCAGCGCACTATACGTCTATGTTCGGTAAGGCGAATTAAGTTTGCGCGCAGCGCTGCTGCAAGTGAAGAGGCGCCAATTGCGATCAATGGCAATATGGCGCCACTTTACACGCTAGTATTTAACCGCGTCGAGAGATGAAAGCAGTTCATTAACCGAACACTGCTTCATGGCCACGCGGCGAAGAATATCGGCGGTGGTTTCATCGCCACCGAGACAACGTTGAATGCTGGTATTGATAGTGTTTCGAGTGCAGCCCTCACTGGCCATCATTCGAATCCATTGGTATTCCACTGCATCGGTATCAAGAAGCGTTGAACGCCCAACTTTCAGATCCATAGCAACCTGTACTCCCTTGATGTTGCATTTATTATGCAATTTTGTTTCAGACACAGTACATAACAATTATATGACACTTTCATGAATGTCGCCTATTTCAGGCAGGTAAGATAGATTTGATCACATTCAACGTGTATTGATTTGCAGGCAGTTACAACTTAGCAATGAGAAGTGATTGCGAAGTGTAGGTCTTTTTGCGAGCCTTAGCGCTACAAACTACTGATTGGATTACAGTGTGAAAAAAGCGTTAGTCGTGATGGGGTGTGTGGTTGCACTCGCAGGGTGTGTACGTCCCACTGACCGTGGTCAACAATATGTTGATGGGCGGTTTGAATCAATTTTAACTCCAGTGCCACACGTGGTGTCTGATAGCCCACGTGACTTTAGTCTGTTTAATGATCAGTTAGCCGAAGTAAAAGCGAAATCGCCTTCGCTAGTGGCCAAGCATCAAGCGGTATACCAGCGTTTGCAAGCGTGGCTGGATGCAGGAGGCAATGTGGAAGCACTTGCTGAGTTTGGACTGGGTGTCGACCAAATGGGCGGTGGTGATGACTTTGGTAACGTGATGTTTACCGGTTATTTCTCACCAGTGATTGAGATGCGCCATCAACCCGATGCCTTGTTCCGCTATCCGGTTTATGCCAAACCCTTTTGCGATGACGACTGCCCAGATCGCAAAGCGATTTATGATGGAGCCTTAGATGGGTTGGGGTTAGAGCTGGGTTATAGCGCTTCTTTGATTGATAACTTTATTATGGAAGTTCAGGGCAGTGGCTTTGTCCACTTTGGCGATAACGACCAACTCGAGTATTTTGCCTACGGCGGCAAGAATGGCCACCCTTACGTCAGCATCGGTAAAGTCTTGATTGAAAATGGTGAAGTGCCGCGTGAAAAAATGTCGCTGAAAGCGATCAAAGACTGGGTAGCGGCGCACGGTGAAGAGGAAGTTCGTGAGTTACTTGAACAAAATCCCTCTTATGTTTTCTTCACGCCTAAGGCCGCAGACCCCGTGAGCGGTACCGCAGGTATTCCGTTGAAAGCGGGCGCCTCTGTCGCAGCGGATCGTCGTTATTTACCGATGGGCAGTGTGTTACTTGCTGAAGTTCCTCAGTTGGATGAGCAAGGTAACTGGACTGGAGAGCATGTATTAAAACTTTTGATGGCATTGGATACTGGTGGCGCAGTCAAAGAAAATCATCTTGATTTGTACCACGGTATGGGCAATGACGCTGGAGAGCGAGCGGGGCATTACAAACACTTTGGCCGAGTTTGGAAGCTTGAAGCGTTGTCGCCACAGCTTGCGAGTCAGCCTTAGAGAGTGTCACTCACGGAGTTGAAGCGATAAAAAAGCGAGCATTGAATGCTCGCTTTTCCTTTGAGCGTGATTGATTATTCAATCAAGCCAGCTTCACGATAGTAGCGTGCTGCGCCGGGATGAAGCGGTGCAGACAAGCCATCTTTTACCATTTCTTCTTTCTTCAGATTCGCAAAGGCTGGGTGCAAACGGCGGAAATCATCGAAGTTCTCAAACACCGCTTTAACGACGTTGTAAATCACGTCGTCTGGTACTTGAGTCGATGATACAAAGGTCGCACCGACACCGAACGTAGTGACATCGCCATCGTTACCACGGTACATGCCACCTGGGATCACGGCTTTACGGTAGTAATCACGGTCAGCAATCAGCTGTTTAGCTGCATCGTTCGCCACTTCCACTAACACGCTATCACAGGCAGTGGTCGCTTCTTGGATTGCGCCACTTGGGTGGCCGACTGTGTAGACCATGGCATCAATTTTGTTGTCACACAATGCCTTGGATTGTTCCGCCGCCTTTAGCTCAGAGATTTGGCCGAACTTGTCCATATCCCAACCCATTTGGTCCATCAATACTTCGATGGTACCGCGTTGACCTGATCCTGGGTTACCAATGTTGACGCGTTTGCCAGCCAGATCATCAAAGGTTTTAATCCCTGCGTCCGCACGTGCGACCACAGTAAAGGGTTCAGGGTGGATCGAGAAGACCGCGCGCAGATCTTTGAACTCGCCTTGGTCTTTAAACTTGCTGGTGCCTTTGTAAGCGTGATATTGCCAGTCAGACTGGGCGATACCCATATCTAGCTCGCCAGCACGGATAGTATTGATGTTGTAAATAGAACCGCCCGTACTCTCTACTGAGCAGCGAATACCATGGTCATCTTTGCTTTTATTGACCAGACGGCAGATTGCACCACCCGTAGGGTAATAAACACCAGTAACACCACCGGTACCAATGGTCACAAACTGATTTGCTTGAGCGGTTGCTGCGGTTCCTAGTGCAGCGGAAAAGCTGAGCGCAATCAGAGTCGGTTTCATCGCTTTCATGCTTAAGATTCCTTTTTAGTTAGAGGTTGCTATCCGGGCGCACCCTCGAAGATGGTATGACACTCGATGCAAATATGACAAAAAAGTGTCACCGCGCTATTTTTTCAATCTTTTAACAATATTTGCAAGCAATAGTATTGGGTTAAAACGACTGGGTCATGGTTTGCCTCAATGCTTGTACAGGTTTAGTACAATATCCCAGCTTTTCCAGCGTGTTGCGCAGTTGTGTGATCTGGTATGCGTTATTGGGGGCTGCGCGACCATGGACATCGAAGGTGTTGTTTTCAAAACCAATCCGCATATCTCCTCCTAGCAAGGCGGCCGTGGTTAAACAGGAAAGCTCTCGCTGGCCAAATGCACAGACAGACCACGGAACAGTGTCATCTAAGTGACGAGCTTGATACATGGCGACGATATCTTCCGGTGCGCCCCTGGGAGGCGTTCGGTCGCGGCCCGCAACAAAAAGCAGGTGATGACCTTGCGAGGGAAGAATGCCTTGTTCTCGTAACGCGTAATAGCGTGCCAATTCTTGAGGGTGATAGAGAATAAACTGACTGTAGATGCGCGCCTCCACTGTCCAAGCAAAAAAATCTTTCACGGCTTGGTGAGTCGGTTGATGATCAGGAACAAGCTCTCTGAGCGCAAAGGAAGCGGCTTCCGGTTTGACGGTTCGGATAAGAGCCATCTGTTGCTGGGGAGAATAGCGGCCTACGGCCTCGGTGGTGAGTTGAATCACCATGCGATCGCCGACGGCATCCATCACTTGCTGATATAGCGTTTGGTTTAGCGCGGGATCAAGGCTATGAGCCCCCTGTGTATCTCGGGCGTGGATATGTGCCATGGTTGCACCTGCGTCTGCACATTCGTGCAGGCAGTGAATAAGCTGTTCGTTGGTGACAGGCACATTCGGGTGGTGTGTGGGCTGTAAGCGTGCACCATTGGGGGCAACCATGATCGTCCTTGCGTCTTGCATTCTTTTCCCCTCGTCTATCAATGTATCGTTATTGAGAAGGCAAGCACATCTCTAATGTTAGTGCTAACTTGTCGGTGATGGCCGCTATATGAGTTGATTCAATGATATAGGGCGGTGCGAGTAAGATGTGATGCCCCTGCTTACCATCAATGGTACCGCCCATGGGATAACACATCAGCCCGTTATGCATGGCGGTGTGTTTTATCGTTTGATGGAGCGCGAGATCAGATGAAAAGGGACGTTTACTGGTCTTGTCTGCTACGAGCTCCAACGCGACAAACAGTCCACGTCCGCGAATGTCGCCGACAAAAGGGTGTGAATCAAACTGATGATGTAGCGCCGTTTTAAGCGCCTTACCTTGTTTTTCCGCCGCGTCAACTAATCTTTCTTGCTCAAGTGTGGTGAGTGTTGCTAAGGCAGCGGCACATGCCGTTGGATGAGCCATAAAGGTATGGCCGTGTTGAAAAAAGCCTGACCCAGACGCAATCGCTTCATAGAGACGATCTGAGACTAAGGTCGCGCCAATGGGTTGATAACCGGCAGCCAGCCCTTTAGCGATGGCAACAATATCCGGAACGATATCTTCATGCTCAAAGGCGAAAAAACGCCCAGTGCGTCCCGTACCGCACATGACTTCATCGAGGATCAGCAAAATATTGTACTGGTCGCAGATCGCGCGGATACGAGAAAAATAGCCAGCCTCTGCGGTCAATGCACCGGCTGTCGCGCCCACCACAGGTTCTGCGACAAACCCAATGACGGTATCTGGGCCTTTTTCTAACAGCATGGCTTCAAGCTCGTTGGCCACCCGTTGACCATACTCGTAAGCGGTCTCATCGGGACCTTGATCGCGATAGGCGTAACAGGGGGCAATCAGACTGGTATCCATCAATAAAGGCGCAAATGGAGCACGTCGCCACGCATTCCCTCCCACAGACAAGGCGCCCAAGGTGTTGCCATGATAACTCTGTCGCCGAGCAATAAAATGTTGGCGCTGGGGCTCGCCGACTTCCACCCAGTACTGGCGAGCGAGCTTGAGGGCGGTTTCCATTGCCTCAGATCCACCACTGACCAAGTAAGCATGGTTGATGGAAGTAGGGGCAAGATCAGCCAGCTTCTCGGCAAGTGCTTCACTCGGTGCGGAGGTAAAAAAGCCGGTATGCGCATAAGGAATAGCATCCAGTTGACGGTGGATAGCCTCTAACACGGTAGGGTGGTTGTGCCCAAGGCAAGAGACGGCTGCGCCTCCGCATGCATCGAGATACTCGTTACCTTGAGTGTCGATTAAGTACATCCCATTACCACTGGCAATGGTAGGGGGAAGATGATGACAGTGACGGTGAAAGACATGACTCATACGAGGGCCTCAATGCAAGCGTGATAACTCAGTATGGTGAACTTGTGTTTTAAACCGCAAAGGATATATTTTCATCAGGCATGCAAAAAAGGAATGGGATGATGAATGTGCGTTTGCCGTCGATGCGCTCGCTTCAAACACTGATTGCGGTGGCTCAAACAGGAAGTTTTTCAGAAGCCGCGAAGGTATTGCATGTCAGCCAAAGTACGGTGAGCAAGCAAATACAGCAGCTCGAAGAAGGAATTGGTCAACCACTTTTTGAGCGACATGCTGGGGGAGTAAGACTAAACAGAGTCGGAGAGCCTTATTTAACTATGATATCGGCCAGCGTCAATGATATCACCAATGCCACGGCGCAAGCGCGTCAGCAAAGTGCAAGGCATGAGTCCGTCAGCTTATTGGTGCCGCCCTCGTTTGCTAGCCTTTGGTTGATCCCTCAGCTGCCAGTGTTTAAATCGCAGCATCCTGATATTTCTGTGGTGGTCAGTGCCAGTGACTATGTGCCCCAAGGGAAAGAAAGTGAACTGGATATTTTAATCCGCTGTCAGCCTCATCAGCAGGCAGGCGCGCAAGGAGTCTGTTTAATTCACGAACACTTATCGCTTGTTGCATCAGTGACCTTGCTACCAGAGCCTTTGGATCGGACCGCGTTGTTATCGGAGGTGCCGGTTTTATCTCATTTGACGCGCCCTTCACTGTGGGAGCAGTTTTGGCAACAATTTGGGCTGGCTGACAGCAATCCGCAATACGGAGCGGGGTTTGAGCACTTTTTTATGGCGCTTGAAGGTGTAAAACAACAGATGGGGATGGCGTTAATCCCCACCTTTATGGTCTCAGCCGCCCTGTCAAACGATCAGATTGTGAATCCGTTGGGGTTAAGTATCGATAGCGGCTATGGCTATTATCTTTACAGCGCGCGATATAAGCAGCGCTCACCAGCGGTTATGCAGGTGATCAATTGGTTGTATGATACCCTCAAAGGGGATCTGGCTAGACATCCCATCAGCAAGTCGGTATAACGCCTGTCTGCGCGATCAATGAAGACTATGGTTATGACTCAATCCCTATCAGAATCCTATCTGCAACGTTTTGGCGGTACGGCTCGTTTATATGGACGCCGTGCGCTTGAGGTGTTTCACCAGAGCCATATTTGTGTCATCGGTATTGGTGGCGTGGGATCGTGGGCAGTGGAATCGCTGGCACGGACAGGGATTGGGGCCATCACGCTGATTGATATGGATGATGTGTGTGTCACTAACACCAATCGACAAATCCATGCTTTGAAAGCGACCATTGGCCAAAGCAAAAGCGAGGTGATGGCCGAGCGTGTGGCGGCGATCAATCCAGAATGCCAAGTGACTGTGATTGATGATTTTATCTCGCCGGATAATATTGCCGAGTATATCGACAAGCGCTTTGATTATGTGCTTGATGCTATCGATAGCATCAAGCCCAAAACGGCCTTGTTGGCTCACTGCAAGCGGCACAAAATCAAAGTCATTACCGTAGGTGGCGCGGGGGGACAGATCGATCCCACCCAGATCCAAGTGGCGGATTTGACTAAAACGATTCAAGACCCACTCGCGGCGAAGCTGCGTAACAACTTGCGTCGCTTTTACGGCTTTACTAAAACTCAAGGTCGAAAATTTGGGATTGACTGTGTCTTTTCAAGCGAGCAACTCAAATACCCACAACCTGATGGCAGCGTCTGTGAAAGCAAGGCATCTGCACAAGGGCCGAAGCGAATGGATTGTGCCAGTGGTTTTGGTGCGGCAACCATGGTGACGGCCAGTTTTGGGTTCGTCGCGGTGTCACGTATTTTATATAAATTGATCGAGGCGGATAAAATACGCCAAGCCGATTAACTACGGCTGCTCGGCGGGGATGCCGATCAGCCCATACTCTCCCATACGAAACGCACTCCAAGCGCGCTGATAGTCACCGCTCATCTTTATCTGGCGTAATCCTCGATTGAACTGACTGACCCACAGTGCGCTTTGGGGGTGTTGACGACTGAATAAGACATGTAATGGGGTCACTCGAAGCGGCTTGGGATGAAATGTGATGTGACGACTTTCGTCGTTGCGAAGTTGATTACGCACCACGTCATGGATGACGTATTGATTGCCGATAATCACATCACTTTGACCGGTTAGTAAGCTTTTCACCTTCTCGAACTCGTTCGGGTATTTGTGGATGATGACGCTGCCACCCTCTTGATTAAAGGTTTCCAGCATATTGTCTTCAATATAGTCTTCGCTAATACCGACGTTGAGACCATTGAGACTCTCTAAAGACTGCCAATCGAAGTAGCGATTTTTGAGGTGGAAAAAGACCACAGACTCAGTATAAATGGGGGCTGAATAAATAAAGTCGCGCTCTCTTTCTGGGGTATAGCCCCAACCAACCGTGCCGTGTGCTTTACCGGTTTGTGCCTCTATTTTGGCTTGCTGCCAAAGGACAAACTTGATCTCTATCTCCATGCCCTGTTGCTTGCCAGCTTCTTTGACGATATGCGCCAACACCCCTTGATGTGCCAATTGATCAGAAATAAATGGACGGTAGTCGCCAGACGTGAGCACCAAATTGGGCGTGGCAACACCAACCACCGGGAGGCTGAACGCGAATAAAATGATTAGCCATCGCCACATAACAACTCCAAAGTCAACGGACATTTACCAAAACCAATGTCGATGAATCTTCAACTGAGACTATTCCGACATTTTTTGCCGTCGAAATTGATTCCAAACTGCTTGATAGCGACCATCCATTTTTATGCGTCGTAACCCTTTATTAAATGCGCGGGAATGATCGTAGCCCTGTTCAATCTGACGACTAAACAGCACATGTAAGGGGGTTACGCGAAAGGGACGAGGATGATGCGTCAACTGACGAGCTTGCTCAGCACTGAGAGCCGTTTGAATGATGTGCTGCAAAACATCTTTGTTGCCTAGTGCAAGATCAATCTGATTATTCAATAACGCGTGGAGTTTGTCTTCTTCTTTGGCAAATTCTTGTAACTTCACATCAATACCGGATTTTTGTAATTGGCTCAGTGTCTTGACGTCGATATATCCAAGGCCGACACCGACCGCAAGACCGGCTAAATCCTCGGGCTTTGACCAATCGAATGCTTTATCTCGGAGATAAAAGAAAACGGCACTTTCGGTATAAATGGCATCTGAATAGATAAAATCCAGTGCGCGCTCTTCGGTGAAAGCCCAGCCAACCGTACCGTCCCACTGACCTTGCTGAGCCAACGCCATCGACTCATGCCAAGGAAAATAACCAAAAGACAAATCGAGATTAGCTTCTTCGGTGGCCAACACAATAATTTCAGTTAATGGGCCTTGGTTGGGGAGGTGTTGCGAAATAAAAGGAGGGTATTCACCCGACGCCAGGCGGAGTGATTGCGCATGTGTGAGCATTGGAAGGATCAGCAACAATGCGCATCCCCATTGCACCATCAGCCTCATACTGCCTCCTGATCGTTCTTGTGACTATGAGAGGAGTATAGTGCAGGAGAAATAAAGTAGCGGCGCCGTCGCTCTCTATGAGCCACAATTGCGCCGCCATTCTTATTATTGAGACAGTAGTTGGTTAAGCGTTAGCTTCTTCAGGCTCAGGTTCGGTTTTTGCCTCTGTGTGAATCGGCAAAACCTGACGAACGTATTCACCCGGCGCCGCATAAAGAACCGGATAGTTCTCAGAGCCGATTGCATAAGGCTCTACCTGCTCATCTGGGCTATAGCTTCGCAGCCATTTCTCCCAATGCGTCCACCAAGAACCCGTGTGATGTGACGCGTTATCGAGCCACTCATCGGCTGAATCAGGCAGACTATCGTTGGTCCAGAATCCGTACTTTTTCTTCACAGGGTGGTTAACAATCCCCGCAATGTGACCAGACTCACCCAACACAAAGGTTTTATTGCCACCGACATTCAGTGCACCGCGATAGGTGCCTTGCCATAGGGCAATGTGATCTTCTTTGGTCGAGATGAAGTAGCTTGGCACCTTGATCTTGTTGAGATCAATCCAGACGCCACCGACTTTAACCCCTTTGTCTTGCACCAATTTGTTTTCAAGATACAAATCGCGCAGGATAAAATTGTGGGTTTTCGCCGCCACGTTGGTGCTATCGCTATTCCAATACAACAAGTCAAAATCAACGGGACTATTTCCCTTGAGATAATTCTCAATGTAATAGTTCCAGTACAGGCTGTTTTCACGAAGCAAGCTAAATGTGACGCTGAGTGAGCGGCCGTCCATATAACCACGCGCTGTATTTTGCGCTTCAATCGCTCGGATCAGGCTGTCATTGATATAGGCACCAATTTCACCCGGCTGAGAGAAGTCGAGCAAGGTGGTAAAGAAGCTCGCCGACTTGATGCGCGCCTTCATGCGTTTCGCGGCATAGTAAGCAATCGTGCAGGCCAGTACGGTGCCACCGATACAGTAACCCACGCCGTTAATCTGCGACTGTCCTGTAATTTCTTCGATAGCACTAACCGCTTTGACAGTGCCTTGCGTCACATAGTCTTCAAAGCCTATCTCTGCTTGATCTGCAGAAGGGTTACGCCATGACATCAAGAACACGGTATGGCCTTGTTCGACCAGCCAGCGCACTAGTGAGTTTTTCTCACGCAAGTCGAGAATGTAATACTTATTAATAAACGGAGGCACCACCAAGATGGGGGTCGCGTGTACTTTCTCCGTCATAGGACGATATTGGATGAGTTCAAACACCTCATTCTTAAACACCACATCCCCTGGGGTGTTCGCTACATCGTCACCGACACGGAAGGCATTGTTGTTGGTCATGCGCACTTTCAAAATATCGGCGCTTGACTCCATGTCTTGTTTTAGCTGCTCCATACCACGAAGTAGGTTCTCGCCCTGAGATTCCAGTGTCATTTTCAACAGTTCAGGGTTGGTCGCGATATAGTTGCTTGGCGCCATAGCGTTAATCGCTTGACGTGAAAAGAAAGAGAGACGCTCACGGGTTTTTTCATCGAGGCCTTCAATAGCATCGATGGTTTGCATGTAGGTGCGCCCGAACAGCAAGTAAGACTGCTTGATAAAGTTGTACAAGACGTCTTCTTGCCATGCTTTGTCTTTGAAACGCTTGTCATCTCGCTCTTCGCTGACGACCTCTTCGGTATTGTCGCGCGCGAGCATGGCGTTTTGCCAAATTTGAAGTTGTTGTTCCCACCACTGCATTTGTACCTGTAAAAGTGCAGCGGGTTGTTGAGCCGCACCTTCCAGCAACTGAGCAGTGTCTTGCAGGCTAATTTCCTGCATGGCTTGGTTGAACGGTGTGTTTACGGCTGCCTTGCCCTGCTCAAGATCCTGCCACCATTGCTGGTTTTGTTCTTGCAGCCTGGCAAGGTAGTCCGAAAAGAAGTGATGAAACATAGTCTTGCCCTCTTAAACGGATAAACACCACAAAGGCCTGCTACCCACAAGGCAGCAGGCGCTGTTGTAGTGGCCTTGCCCTTATGCTGGGGTGCCAGTTTTCATGTTTTCGGCAGTCAACTTGTCGATATCTTCTTTGAACTCTTTGGCGATGTTTTGCAGCTTGGTGCTGTCATCCATCATTTGCTGAGACAGTTTTGTCAGCGCAGAAAGCTGCTGGCTGCTGAATGACGTCAGTGTTGATACGTCTTTCACTTCGCTTGCCGCTTTCATTTGCTCGAGACCTAGCTGGCTGTATGTGCGCATGGCATTCATTTGCAGCTCGGTAAGAGTTTCTACGTTTTTGGCTACCAATTTGTTGAAGTTAACGTATGGAGCCAAGGCTTTTTCAGATTGCTCAGAAAACGCTTTAAACATATCTGTGTACATGGTGTATCTCCTGATAGTGTTGTCTGGGATAGTTCCCAAGGTCGCAAATGTCCATTTACGCTTGTGTACGCTTGATAACCAAAGCCGTACCCATGCCGCCGCCAATACACAAAGAAGCGACGCCATAGGTTGCGCTTCTTCGGGTCAGCTCGTGTAGCAGTGTGACCACAATCCGGTTACCAGACGCGCCAAGAGGGTGGCCGAGTGCAATGGCACCGCCATTCACGTTTGCACGCTCCAATAAAGCATCCGGAGTGATTTGATGGTGTTGTGCTAATTGATGAACCACACCGAGCGCTTGGGCTGCAAAGGCTTCGTTCAGCTCAAACAAATCGATGTTGTCAATAGTCAGGTTGGCCTTATCGAGCGCGGCATTGACCGCACCAACTGGACCAAGCCCCATAATGCTCGGGTCAATACCGTGCTGCGCGTAAGCAGTAATTTCAGCAAGCGGTGTCAGGCCATGTTTGGCGACGGCAGACTCAGAGGCAACAATGACGGCACTGGCGCCATCGTTGATGCCAGACGCATTGCCTGCAGTGACCGTTCCTTCTTTATCAAAAGCCGGACGCAGCTTGGTGAGTCCTTCTAACGTGGCATCAGCCTTTGGATATTCATCGGTATCAAAGGTGAGTGTTTGCTTACGTTGTTTGACTTCAATGGGCACAATTTCTTGCTTGAAATGACCCGCTTCGATTGCCGCAATCGCTTTTTGCTGACTGCTTAGTGCGAAACTGTCTTGTTGCTCACGGGTAATCCCGACTTCTTTGGCAACGTTTTCGGCTGTCACGCCCATGTGATACTGGTTGTACACATCGGTAAGGCCATCATTGATGAGCAAGTCTTTCATCGCAAAATTGCCCATCTTTTGTCCGGTGCGTAAATTGCCTGCTGCCGCAAACGGGATCTGTGACATGTTTTCCACCCCCGCAGCGACTACAACCTGTGCGTCTCCTGCGCGAATGTGCGTCACAGCATCCATAATTGACTTCATGCCACTGCCGCAAACCATATTGACAGAATAGGCGGGCACGCTAGCTGGAATGTCTGCGTAAATGGCGGCTTGACGGCCAATACCCATGCCTTGTCCTGCACTGACCACATTACCGACGATGACTTCATCGACAGCGTCGCCACTGAGCGATCCAGCCTGTAGTGCGCCTTTGATTGCATGAGCGGCCAATTGACCTGCTGGGATATCTTTTAGCGAGCCTGAAAAGGCGCCAATAGCAGTACGTTTTGCTGCTACGATATAAATGCGTTCCATCATCGTTCCCTGATTTATTGCATGTATAAGCCGCCGTTCACCGACAGCGTTTCACCTGTAATGTAAGCACCTGCATCGCTGGCGAGATAGGTCACAGCCGCGGCGATTTCTTCAGGTTTAGCAAGGCGTTTCATCGGTATTTGATTGGTGATGGATTCTAGAACGTCATCACGCATGGCGGTGACCATAGGCGTTGCTGTGTAGCCAGGGGCCACCACGTTGACGGTCACGCCGGCGCGAGCACCTTCGGCAGCCAGTGACTTACTGAAGCCCATCATGCCGGCTTTGGCTGCAGCATAGTTGGCTTGGCCGAACTGGCCCTTTTGGCCATTAACCGATGAAATATTAATGATACGTCCACCGCCTTTTTCACACATCGCGGCGAACAAAGGTTGGGTAACGTTAAAGAGGCTATTGAGGTTGGTATTAATGACGTCATGCCATTGGGTGGCATCCATCTTTTTAAAGACGCTATCGCGCGTGATGCCTGCGTTATTCACGAGCACATCGACAGTGCCTTCTTCTTCAAGCAGTTTGGCGATACGTGTTGCACACTGCTGAGTATCGGTGACATCGAGTTCAAAAAGGCGCACTTGCTCTGAATTGAAGCCTTTCTCTTCAAACCATTCTTGCGCGCAGCTTTGGCCGCCGGTGAAGTGGGTCGCAATCACGCGGTATCCTTCTTGAACCAATTGTTCTGTGATCGCTGAACCAATACCGCCTTTTGCGCCGGTAACTAATGCCAGTTTCTTCATGTATGACTCCATTCACTACAACAAGCAAATTAAACGAGATGCCTGAAGCCGCATCTGGAACCACTCACGCCAGAATTACAGTCATCCTTATTGTCTGTGAGTAACAGCAAGACCTATGCCAATAATGATTAATATCTTCTGTCACTGTTGCTGGGCAGTCTATCGTTAAGGTGTGACCCTTTTATGACCGCCGATAATTAACCTAACGAATCTGAGAAATTACGCAAAGTAAAAACGCGTTCTTTTATCTATTCGAGATCTATGTCAATGATTAACCGCAAAAATGAAATCAAATGTAAATGATGTGTTTGTTTTTGGTTTTTTATTTGATCAATTATTAGTAGTTATAACGACTCAATTATTGGCAATGTTATCGATTGCATTTTGGTGGTCTTAAGATAGCTTAGTGGCTAAATATGAATGGATTATTAGGCAATTGAGTGGGTGGGGTAAACAGGCTTTTTGCTGTGTTTATTGTTGCTATCCGCCTGTTTACGCTTGATTATTTAATCTCGGAATGAATATGTTGCACGATGGCGTGCAAGCCATTGGTGCGTGATTCACTGAGGTGGTGTGCAAGCCCGGCTTGCGAGAAGACCGCATTCAAATCCAACTGAGCGATCTGTGCGTGGTTTTGGCCGTTCACACAGGCGAGAACCACGGCTAGCAGTCCTTTTACAATACGCGCATTGGAGTCGGCGGCAAAGTAGTGCGTTTCCGCGTCTTTGTGGTGCAAAAACCACACATCACTTTCACAGCCCGATACTTGGCTCGCAGCCTGTTTTTGCGCGTCAGTGAAGGTCGGTAAACGTTTTCCCCAGATAATAAGCTGGCGGTATTTGTCTTCCCAGTTGGTGTGTTGTGCCAGCATCTCGGCAACGGTGTGTTGGTCGAGCTCACTGCCAAATGGGTGAGAGGGTAAGTCCATCGTGAATCCTATTAATTAGCGATTAAACACCGAGTAAATATAACGTTTTATCCAGTGCAGTCAGGAAGCGGTCAATGTCTTCTTGGCTATTATAGGCACCCAAAGATACACGGACTGTGCCCTCTACATTGAGCGCCTTAATAAACGGATGCGCACAGTGATGGCCCGAACGCACCGCGATATTTTGTTGGCCGAGTAGCTCAGCAATGTCCGCGTGGTGCTCGCCATCCACCACGAAAGACACCATAGTACTATGCGGTTGTGGACAGATAAGCTGAATGGCAGGACGTTGCTTCAAACCCTCGACAAGAGCTTGATAACAGGTGCTGAGATGAGCGTCTATTGCGCGCAAGTCATATTGTGTTAACCATTGGATGGCGGCTGCCAGTCCAATCGCTCCAGCCGCATTTGGGGTGCCGGCCTCAAAGCGAGCAGGGATCGGGGCGAGAGTATGCTGCTCAAAGCTTACGTCAGTGATCATTTTGCCTCCGCCGTGAAAAGCGGGCAGTGCGGCGAGGCTATCTTGTTTGCCATAAAGTACGCCAATCCCGGTTGGCCCGTATAGTTTGTGGCCGGAAAACACGTAAAAGTCTGCATCAAGCTCGGCCATGCTGATGGGGTCATGAATCACACCTTGTGCACCATCAACGATCACAATTGCACCATAACGATGCGCCATGGCGGTCATCTTTTCGATAGGATGGCGGGTACCCGTGACATTGCTGACATGGCTGACGGCAACAATCCGAGTGTGAGTATTCAGTGCTTGTTGGTACGCATGTAAATCGAGCTGACCGGTGTGTGGACAGCAGGGGATTTTGACTAAGGTCGCGCCAGTGCGTTCACAGACTAATTGCCATGGAATCAGGTTGGCGTGGTGCTCCATTTCGCTGACCAAGATTTCATCCTGCGCAGTGAAATGTTGGCTCAGGCTGTAAGCCAATAAATTGATCGACTCGGTAGCCCCTCGGGTCCAGATGATCTCGTTGGGTTTAGCATCAATAAATGCCGCCACATCCCGACGCGCTTGTTCGAACTTCTCGGTCGCAGTGAGTGACGCTTGATGCTGGCCGCGATGCACATTGGCTAACGGCGACGCATAAAAATCACTGATGGCATCAATCACCGCTCGGGGCTTTTGTGCTGTTGCGGCACTGTCGAGGTACACCCAGTCCGGATTTTCGCAGGCAGGAAATTGGGCGCGTAGTGCGTGAATATCGAAATGTTGCGTCATAGTACGAGCTGTCCAAACTGAATCTTGCTTATGATCCCTATCTCTTGGCTGGAACTCAAGTAACTTTATCGCTCAGAGGGCGTATCGCGCGGATAGGCGTTATCAAACAGACAAAAAAAAGCACTGAGCAAAGCTCAGTGCCAACAAATATGTAATGACAGACAATGTCAAAATACAGGAAGTTAAAAGTGGTAGATACGACTACCTGTCTAACCAGTGTTAGACAAATGCAAACACAACATCGCAACCACGGAAACAGTCTTAAATAGAGAGACGTCACTTGTGGATGCGGGGTGCACTATAGGAGGTTGCTGGTATATCAGCAATCGACAATTTATAATGCCAACGATTAGAAAAACTAATAACTAGAGGTGAGCTGTTTATGGCAAGGCGTCTCCCACCGCTGAACGCGCTTCGAGTGTTTGAGGCCGCAGCGCGACATTTAAGCTTTACACGGGCTGCCGAAGAGCTTTTTGTGACTCAGGCTGCAGTTAGCCACCAAATCAAAGCGCTGGAAGAGTTCCTTGGCCTTAAGCTCTTTCGGCGTCGCAACCGATCTTTGCTGCTAACCGAAGAAGGCCAGAGTTACTTTCTTGATATTAAAGATATTTTTTCCGAGCTTTCCTATGCGACTGATAAAGTATTGGAGCGAAGTGCGAAAGGGGCGCTCACCATTAGTCTTCCGCCGAGTTTTGCTATTCAATGGCTAGTACCGCGTTTAGCTGATTTCAACAAAGCGCATCCCGATATTGATGTTCGGATAAAAGCAGTTGATTTGGAAGACGGATCACTGACGGATGATGTGGATGTGGCTATTTACTACGGCCGAGGGAATTGGTCGGGGCTACGTTGCGATCTTTTATACCAAGAGTGCCTACTGCCGGTTTGCTCACCTTTGCTACTAGAGTCCGGTAAGCCGCTGACTTGTCCTGATGATCTCAAACACCATGTGCTACTGCATGACCGCTCACGCAAAGAGTGGAAAGCATTTGCGAAGGCGCATCAACTGACGGATATCAATTTGGAACATGGGCCTATCTTTAGCCACTCTTCCATGGTGTTACAAGCGGCAGCCCACGGCCAAGGTGTCGCACTAGGTAATAATGTGTTATCCCAACCTGAATTGGCTTCGGGACGACTTGTGCATCCCTTTGAACAAGTGCTCAAAAGTGACAATGGCTTTTACTTGGTTAGCCAACAGCGTGATGCGGAAACCGGTCGGATTGCGGCATTTCGAGAGTGGATGCTAGAAACGGCTGCGAAAGAGCAGGAGAAGATGAATTTATGACAGAACTTTTGATTGATGGTGAGCAGACAGCAACGGATTGGATTATTTTTGCTCACGGTGCGGGCGCGGACAAAGATCATGAATTTATGGCCGATATGGCAGCACGATTGAGCGAGCATACTTGTGTGGTACGGTTTAATTTCCCTTACATGGATAAGCGAAAAGTCGATGGTAAAAAACGCCCGCCAGACCGTGCGTCTGCTCTGCTGAGCTGTTTTGAAGCTGTGATTGAGCAGGTGAATGGTCTGCGTCCTGCGACCAGCCGTTTATGGCTGGCCGGTAAATCGATGGGGGGCAGAATGGCCAGTCATTTAACCGAAAATCCAAGTGTTTCAGGTGTGATCTGTCTGGGCTTTCCATTTCATCCGCCGGGCAAACCTGAAAAATACAAGGGCGAACATTTAGCGTCAGTCACTCGTCCTGTATTGATTTTGCAAGGTGAGCGAGACACCTTTGGCCGCCAAGAAGAGGTGGTGAGTTATTCACTATCGCCCAGTGTCGAGGTCGCGTTCTTGCCCGATGGGGATCATAGCTTTAAACCTCGCAAAGCCTCGGGACTGACAGAGATGCAAAATCGCCAAACCGCCGTTTCGCATCTGTGCCAGTTTATTCACCAACAAGGAGCAAATTGATGGGGCGTCAGCATTGGATTATCTCAGGGGCGCTCGGTGCCGGATTAGCAGTGGCGCTCGGCGCATTTGCCGCACATGGCTTGAAAGCGACACTCAACGACTATGAGCTCGCGATTTTTAAATCCGGCGTCAATTATCAAATGTGGCACAGTTTGGCGTTGTTGTGTCTTGGGGCGGTTACGCCTCAACTGCCTGAGCGCTGTGTAGTTACAACGGGTATCGCATGGTGGGTCGGGATACTCTGTTTTAGTGGCAGCTTGTATCTTTTGGCATTGACACACATGACTTGGCTCGGGCCTGTCACCCCGCTCGGTGGGCTAAGCTTTTTAGTCGGCTGGGGCGCATTGGCGTTTGGAGCATGGCGCGCGGGTCGCCAGTAAACCAAAATCATCAGGGTTGGCATTTCTTTCCTAACCGTTTGGCATATATAATGCGCAGCTTGTTTTTTGTCACGGTAATCGTGACGGTGACCCAAACCAGAGGAAGTCATGAATCAGGTTTTGCTTTACTGTCGTGCAGGGTTTGAAAAAGACTGTGCGGCGGAAATTCAACAAAAAACCACTGAGATGGGTATTTACGGATTTCCGCGAGTGATTAACAACAGCGCCTATGTGCTGTTTGAATGCTACCAAGACGGTGAGGCTGAGCAGATTGTCCGTGATCTGCCGCTCGATTCCCTGATCTTTGCCCGGCAAATGATTGCGGTGACCGCATCGCTCTCTGATCTGGATCCGGACGACCGAATTTCTCCGATTTTGGCTGTTGCGGATGCACTGCCCAAAGCGGGAGACTTACGGGTGGAGACGCCGGATAATGACGAGGCGAAAGCCTTATTGAAGTTTTGTCGTAAGTTCACCGTTCCATTGCGTCAGGCACTGCGAAAGCAGGGCGTGATGTTAGCAAAAGACAATCCTAAAAAGCCGGTTATTCATCTTTGCTTTATCGCGCCGGGGACATGCTTTGTGGGTTACTCATTGACCACCAATAACTCAACGCATTACATGGGCATCCCGCGCATGAAATTTCCTGCCGATGCGCCGAGTCGCTCGACCTTAAAGTTAGAAGAAGCGTTCCATCACTTTATTCCTAAAGAGGAGTGGGATACGCGACTCGCGCCCGGATTATGGGCGGTCGACTTGGGGGCTTGTCCCGGCGGGTGGACTTACCAGTTAGTGAAGCGTTCGATGTTTGTGCATGCGGTTGATAACGGCGCGATGGATGAAAGCTTGATGGAAACTGGCCAAGTATTCCATCATGCCGAAGATGGCTTTAAGTTTGAGCCCACGAGAAAAAATGTGACTTGGTTGGTCTGTGACATGATCGAAAAACCCTCCCGCGTCGCTCAACTCATGGGGGAGTGGTTGATTGCAGGATGGGCGAAAGAGGCCATGTTCAACTTGAAGCTCCCCATGAGCCGTCGATATGAGCAGGTTTCTTATAACCTCGACACCTTGGGTGAGTTTTTAAAGCAGCACAACATTCCCTACGAGATGAAGGCGAAACACCTTTATCACGATCGTGAAGAAATCACCGTGTACTTGCGTCGTGTAAAACGTCAACACTCGTTGAATGGTTAGGCACTGACTGTGGTCGGTTGAAAGCGGATATCCTGTAGGTTAAAACCCAGTGGGATATCCGTTTTTAGTTGTGCCACGGCCTTACATTTGCGTGCGAGATCGTGGTGACCATCTAACTTCTTCGCCCACTTATCAGCCAGATCGTTAGCCGAGAGTATGGCGTCCAGATCACCGTACTGGGACAGTAAACTGGCTGCGCTTTTCGGGCCAATACTCGGTACGCCGCTGATCTCACTGCTGCTGATGCCGGCGAGCCCCCAAAAATCACACAACTGTTCAGGGCGAACGCCAAAACTCTTTTCCACAAATGCTAAATCAAGCCAGCGATGCTGGAAATAATCTCGCACCCGCAATGTGGGCTGTAAGAGTTGGCAATAGCCTTTATCGGTGGAAACAATGGTGACTTGCTCGCGATGAGCCGCGACTTTTAATGCGAGCGTTGCGATCATGTCATCGGCTTCATCCCCTTGTGAGAGCAAGGAGTCTACACCACGCTGCCAAAATGCATCTTGAATAGTATCCAACCCTTGTTCGAGGTCGGAGGGCATGGGTTTCCGGCCCTGTTTGTACTCAGGCAGAATATCGGCACGCCAACCTCGATCTTGGCCGGTATGATCGAAAACGGCAACGATATGGCTGGGCTCACTGTGACTGATGATTTTATCCAGTGTTTTCAGGCAGGTCTGTGTGGTTGCCTCAAGGGTATGAGTGTCGGGCTGGGCGGCATGAACGCGACGGATCAGGTTCATGGCATCAATGATAACAACGTGAAGCTTGGACATAGACTTAACCGGTAACAATGAGCAGCATGCTGCCCATTGTACCAGTTTACACGGGTGGGCAAAGCCGCCCGATGGGATTAAGAGACGATTTGATAGCAAGGCACATACTCAGTGCCCGGCAATTTCATTCGTTGTTGATCGACAAAGCTTTGCAGCAGCTTATCCATTTTCGCCATCAGCACTTTATCGCCGTCAATTTTAAACGGGCCATGTTGCTCGATATTGCGGATCCCCTCATCTTTAACGTTACCTGCCACAATGCCTGAAAACGCTTGGCGTAATGCCGATGCCAGTAGTTCAGGGCGTTGATTCATATGTAGATTCAGGTTCGCCATGTTGTCATGGGTCGGTGCAAAAGGCAGTTGGAATTCTGGCTCGATTTTGAGTGACCAGTTGTAGGAATATGCATCTCCAGTGGCTTTACGGTGTTCTTTTACCGCCGGCATCGCATTTTTCATTAAACGCGCGGCTTTGGCCGGATCGTCAATCACGATTTCATAAAACTGGGATGCTTGGTCGCCAAGGACTTCGCGAATGAAGGTGTCGATATTGCGGAAATAGTCTTCGCTTTCTTTTGGCCCAGTTAGCACAATGGGTAGTGGTTGTTCACGGTTCTCTGGGTGCATCATGATACCGAGAATGTAGAGCAGTTCTTCTGCGGTCCCTGCCCCGCCAGGGAAGATAATAATGCCGTGGGCGATACGGACAAAAGCTTCAAGGCGTTTTTCGATGTCAGGCATGATCACTAGCTCGTTGACCATGGGGTTCGGTGGCTCCGCGGCAATAATAGATGGCTCGGTGAGACCGATGAAGCGACTATCGTAGATACGCTGTTTCGCGTGTCCAATCGCGGCGCCTTTCATTGGCCCCTCCATTGCGCCGGGGCCACATCCTGTGCAGATGTCGAGTTCACGTAACCCCAGCTCATGACCAACCTCTCGGGTGTATTGGTACTCAATGTCATTGATTGAGTGGCCGCCCCAGCAGACCACGAGATTAGGATCGACCCGCGGCCGCAGTGTTTTTGCGTTACGTAAAATGCCGAATATCAGGTTGGTGATATGGGGTGAGCTGGTAAGGTTAAGGGTCGGGCTGTGCTCGAGTTGAACATTGACATGGATAATATCGCGCAGGACGGAAAACATATGTTCTTGAATACCGAGAATAATTTTGCCATCGACAAATGCATGGTCGGGTGGGTTCACCAGCTCTAGTTTTATCCCCCGCTCTCGACGCAATACGCGGATCTCAAAGTTGGTATGTTTCTCCAACAAGGCTTTGGAGCTGTCGGTGTGGCTGCCTGAGTTCAGAACGGCGAGTGAACAATTTCGATAAAGGCGATATAAGTCGCTGCTTGCACTCGCTTTAAGACGATCGACCTCAATTTGTGAAAGCAGGTCCATGGTGCCGATAGGGCTAATGTGTGTGATCATAGCGACAACCTCTTGAAGACAAATTAGGAAGGGCAGAGTGGTGCTATAAAAATCAGTGTGTTAATTAAAAATACACACAGGTTGGCAGATTGACCAGAAAAAATTAACACCAAATGATTTGGTTGCGACCGGCGTTTTTCGCTTGATATAGGGCTTGGTCGGCACGCTCAAGCACATGCGTTGGGGTGTCTGAGCCGGAGAAGAGCGTGGCACCAATCGATGCTGTAATAGAGACGCGCTGATTTTTGAATTTCAGTGGCAACTGACGAATGGTATGACTCACATTCGCCAAAATGTCGGTTCGGGTGGTTTCATCCGCATCAGGCAGTAAGACCACAAACTCTTCGCCGCCAAAGCGAGCGATAAAGTCGGTATCACGCAGACACTGATAAATACTGCGCGCGATAATCTTGAGGGCTTTATCGCCAACAAGGTGACCGAATTGGACATTCACCTCTTTGAAATGATCGATGTCGATCACCGCGAGACAGAAATCATGCTGATATTTGCGCCATAGACGGTATTCATGCTCTAGACGGTCGTGCAACGCTGCGCGGTTGTATACACGGGTGAGCGGATCGAGTAACAGCTTACGCTCTTGGTCGCCCAAGCGGCGTCTTTGATCCATGGTTTGCTCGGCAACCGCGTTCAGTTGGTTCTGATTGTGCGCCAATTGCTCAACCAAAGACTGCTCGCGATTTTTTAGTGCTTCATTCTCGTCGGCGAGCGCTTTGAGATCGGCCAGCGCATGCGCTAACGAGCGACTCAGTGCAGTGGCATCGGCGCTAGGTGCACTCAGATCGCGTTCAATGTTAGCGATAGTGCCGCCCAGCAAGGTATCAATACGCTGGTGGTCTTGGCGCAGGCTATGGGCATGGTCGTAGGCGCGGGTATTTTGTTGGCTGATCGCAATCAGGTTATCATTCACTTGCGCCAAAAATGCTTGCGAGGCCCGCCGCTCGGCGTGTGTCGCCTCTAGGATGAGCTTGAGCGATTCTAATGTGAGTGCAATGATGGTCGCAGGCGAGAGTGCTTCGAGTAGCTGTTGACGAATATCGAGCAAGCGTTGGCCCGCTTCTCCGTCGAGATCAAGTTCAGTGATTAGGTTTTGCAATTCGTCGGCAACACGGCGAATTTGATCCTGTTCGAGGGTGGTCTCCGAGTGTCGAGCGCTGGGACGTACCGCTTGCAAAGTGACAGCGCGCTCATACAGTTGGAGTAACTTGACCAACTGCTGTGTGCGGGTGGTTTGATCGTCCGCCGGCTGAGATAAAAGATCGCGCAAATCGCGCTTCAGTTGTGCCGGTAAGCCGGGTACGCGCTTTAGTGTTTCGCCACTGGCATGAAACTGCGCACTAAGATGCGACTCGACTTTCTTTTGTGTCATATCGTGCTGACCCACCATGCGTTCTATAATTGCTAAACGCGGGATCAGAGGGCTGACATCCTGCGTAACATGTAACAGCTCACGGAATTCAGCCAACTTTTTATCGAGTAGCGAGCTTTTTCCGGTACAGGTTGCGACAAAGCGAGTCACCAAGCGCTTGAGAATATGGATCTCACGACGTGATTTTAAGGCCAAGTCCCGATACGCGTATGGCGTATCTTCTTGGACCGCAGACGCGGTGCCTGCCGTTACCAGCTGTGGATTGGACTTATTCATTTCTCGGGGATACACCTGACAACATTTGCGATGACGCAACAGGCGGCGGGGTTCGCCAGCCAAACGTCTCTAGCTATACCGACTTATTGCTTCGATCATCAATAATTAACCCTCGCTTTTTATCAGATTCGTGATCCGTCTGCCAGTTAATTGATGTGTTCGCTGACGTTTTAACCTTCACTAATCCGGAGTCAATACCGCGTAGGCAGGCATGTCGTAAGTTGGTATTGACGAAGCTGGCGGCAGGCGCGGTATCAATGGCGCTTAAATGTACCCAATGGCTATCACCACTTTGCTCCGCGAGCTCGCATGCCTTATTGGTGGCCGTGAGGAGAATTTCAATCAATTCCTGATCGTTGATCGAGGTATACGCTCGCGGCAAGAAAGGGTACTCAGCCAGCCCGACACAAACCTGAGTTGAGAGTCTGATATTTGCTGATAGCGTATCATCCTGATCACTGTCGTCGGGTTGCTGATGATAATGTGCGACAAAATCTTCAATCAAAGATTGAACAAAATGGGCAAGGGCGTCGGGTTGGGCATCTTCTTCCCAGTTGGTTTCAATATAAATAAATAGGGCATCGGAAAAGTGGTATAGGCGACCGGTTCCCGTGACTTTATCGGAGAGGTATTCACCCAGCTGACGTTCGATATCCTGCGCATATTGATAGCCATGGTGCAAAAATAAATCCTTTAAAAAGGCAACATCAAACATTGCGAACCGCAGCCGGTCACTGAGTGGCTGGTGGATCATGTCGTTTAAGTACCATTGCTCAAAATTGGCATTACTTTTTTCTAACGAACGGGGCAGCTTGGCATTGAGCATCCGTAGGTTGCGTAGCCCAGTTCGAGGGTGGGCATAAAAATCGTCACGCAATTGCTCAAGCTCGATTTGGCGCATCACGGCGGCTCGGTGGCGCAAATAGACGATGACCAACAGCACACCAAGGCTACCGAGCAAGAAATAGTTAACTTTTTGCAAATGGATCTGCTCTTGACGCGCGCCATCGAGTTGACGCTGTAGTTCGTCCATTTGTAATTGGCGCTCGACCACACGTTGCTGTTGTTTGAACGTATCGGCTTGGCTTTGTTGCTCGGTTTCGGTTTGACGGGCGCGTAAGCGTTCGTACTCGCGTTGCATGGCGAGTGCCTGTTGATACTGCCCCTGAGCTTCCAACGCCGCGGATAAAGCCTGATAAGCTCGCGTGACGGTGGCGAGGTCTTGCTGGGCTTGGGCCTGTTCCAGCGCAGTTTGGATTTCTTTTTCGGCCAGTTTGGGTTTAGACAGGGCTAAATGAATTTGCCCTTGCAACAGGATTGCTTGGGTTGTGAGCTGCGAGTTGGGCATTGCACCGGCTAAACGTAACGTATCTTGAATATAGCGGTCGCTTAATGGGTAGTGAGATAACTCGAAATAGGTTCTTGCAATGGCAAAGTGGACCTCGGCCAGAGGCTTAGGTCTGGACAGGTTTTGCTCAATTTCAAGCGCGTTAAAGTAATGCACTAACGCAAAGTTATAACGCGCTTGTTGTTCGTAAATCGCGGCCAATAAACGCTGAGAAGCGGAAAGCTGACGGCTCAGTGAAAAGTGTTCAAAAAACGCTGCTGCTTGGTTCGCGTGCTCGAGGGCTTGTTTGAGCACGCCTTGCTGAAAGTACAGTTGCGCAAGTTGCATGTTAGCGCGAGCGATGAGCGCAGTGTACTCATTTTCACTGGCTATCCAAAATGCACTAAGCAACTCGGTCAATGCGCTTTCATGCTGTTTTTCATCGAGTAGGAAAGCCCCCAATGAGAGTTGAAACTCGACTTTATCACGTAGGTTTTCCGGGTGCGTGGATAATTGGCTGCGTGCACGTTCATACGCGATGAGCGCTGTTTCACTGTCTGCCGTGGCGGCGAGAATATTGGCGCGCAACAAGGCGCTGTTAAAACGCACGTCGTGGATATTGAGACTGTTATCAGGAAGTGCATTCAATGCCGCATCGACTTCATCCAGTTTATGCAATGCCTGTTTATCATCGCCGACTAAATGCCAAGTGAGGGACGCTTCGGTCAGCATCACTTGCACCAGTGTGTGTTTGAGCTCGTGCTCTTCGACGACTTGATAGGCTTTTTGTAATGCCGCTTTGGCTTCTAGCGGTTGCTCAAGGTGTGCGTAAGCACGAGCACTGATCAAATAGGCGTACACCGTATGCAAGGGGGTGCGAATTGAGCGATCGGTATCGTTATTGACGTGAGAGCGGTTTGCACCCGTAGTGAGTCGTCGCTGCGCTAAGAAACGGTTACTGATCTCTAACGATTGCTCAGGCGCGGTGGCTAACAATTCTTCTGCATTGGTTAGTACAGGCGAGGAATGGATAGAAGCCAACGCCATGGACGACGTTAACCATAAGAGCAGGCCTAGGAAGGGGCGGCTAAAGCGCATGCGCTATCCTCAAAAATGCGTCTGAACAAAAATGAAGGCTGCCAGTTTGAGACAGCCATGTCTGCGCGCTGACTCAACGTTGCGGCACATAGGCCGCAACGAGACGTCGCTGAATCATAGTTATTGACGGGCGAGTCGGTTATTTTCGCTCGGCGTTTTACCCATGTTGGTGCGATAAGGGTTGATGTCGAGTCCGCCACGACGTGTATAACGCGCGTAAACCGTGAGCTTTTCTGGCTGACAAAAACGCATGATGTCCATGAAAATACGTTCCACACATTGTTCGTGGAATTCGTTGTGTTCACGGAAGGACACTAGATAACGCAGTAGCTTCTCGCGGTTAATTTTTTTCCCTTTATAGGCAATGCGCACCGATCCCCAATCAGGCTGGTTGGTGATCAGGCAATTGGATTTTAGCAAGTGGCTGTGCAGCGTTTCTGACACAATCGCCCCTTGCGCGGCGCCATCGAGCCAATCAGGGTTAAAAGTATAATCATCAATACTGATATCTTGATGATCGATGCACTCACCGGCCATTCCAGCAATGGTTTCGCCTTCCAGTTCACTCAGTGGCGAGAGGGTCACATCCACCTCTTCGCCTGCACAGGCAGACAAATCCTTCTGAAGTGCATCGGCGACTTTTTGCCAGCTCTCGAAGCGGGTTTGATTGAGGCTGTTTAAATACAGTTTAAACGATTTAGACTCAATCAAGTTTGGGCTAGAAGCGGGTAGGCGTACCTCACCGATGGCCACTTGCGGAAGGCCGTTTTGGTTTAACCAAGACAGCTCATAAAGTGTCCAGGTGTCATAGCCGGTAAAGGGCACAGTCTCATTGCTCAGGCCAATGGCTTGACGATTCAGCTCACGCGGGACGGCGCGTAGCTGTGACGGGTCGTATTGCGTCGGGTAGTCAGTGTGTTGGCCTAGCGACAGACCGGCTAGGGCATCGGCATCTTGGTAATTGCTCATACGGATTTGCCATCGATTCAAGTAGAATGGGTAAAGTTTACTGAATCTTGCTATAGGTTGCTAATGGAGAACACATTACATAACGCCCTTTGGGCGCTAGCCCAGAAATATGTTGCCAAATGGCGAAAGGTGCAGCAGTGCTTGCCGTGCACGGAGGCGTATTTAGGCTTAGCGTCACCGTGTGTCGAGAGCGAAAATGCCCACCAAGTACAATGGCAACCGGTTCAGCGTGATACTTTGGCAGACTTCACCAACGTGGAGCACGCGATTGAGTTACGTCTGCACAGCGACATTAAAGACTTTTATAACTTTATGTACTGCGCAGATTTGCCGGTGCACTTTGGCGGTGAGCGCTTCAATTTACTGCAAGTGTGGAGTGAAGATGACTTGGCCCGCTTACAAGAAAATATTCTTGGGCATTTAATGATGCAGCGCCAGCGTAAATACTCCCCGAGTGTCTTTATTGCGACCACTGATGATGAAATGACGATTATTGCTATTGATAATGTCACGGGCCAAGTGGTGAAAGAAGTACTCAATAAAGGATCGCGAGAGGTGTTGGCGGACGATGTTGAGCAATTCATTGAGGCGTTAGAGGTTGATGTATCATGATCCTTACCGAGCTAACCTTCGAGTGCTTCGACAATACAACGGTGAGCGCGGTTGACCGCGCGATTAATGGCTTGATGGATGCGTTGCGTTACAACGGTCAGGTGTTGGGGCGTGAATTCCCGATACTGATGCAAGAAGGGCAGTTTCAGCTTCGGGTTGTTTGTCCGGATGAAGGTGCGTTGCAGCCAAAGTTTAATAGCCCTCAAGTCAAGCGAGCATTGAATCAACTGTCCGAGGCGTGTCTGACTCAGCCTAAGGTGCGTCTTTTAGGTCGAGACCTTAACTCCGAACAAGCGGCGCCAAGTACGACACCGAGTTGGCAGGTGTTATATACCACGTTTGTCCACACCTGCTCACCGTTACGGTGTGGTGATACCTTGCTGCCGATTCCTTTATATCGCTTACCCGCGACCTTTAATGGTGACCACAAATCTGTGATCAAGTGGCAAACGGAATGGCAAGCGTGTGATGAATTGCAGATGGCAGGTGCCAGTGATGCGGAGTTTGCCGGGCTTAACGAGCTAGAAAACCCGCAAACTCGATTGTTCCAACGTGGCTGGGATTTGCGTGGACGGATTGAATACCTCACGGGTATACCCACGTATTACTATCAATACCGTGTCGGTGGTAAAGATAAGGACAGTGAGTTAGCGCGCCCTTGTCCTAAATGTGGTGGACAGTGGCGATTGGAAACACCACTGCACGATATTTTCCTGTTCAAGTGCGAGGCTTGCCGTTTGGTCTCAAACCTTTCGTGGGACTTCAAGCTCACTTAAGCGCTCTTCCAATTCGCTCAGACGAGCCGTCAGTTGGGAGACTTGCTGCTCGAGCGCCGCAATTCGCATTGCCTCTGAAGGAGCAGTCTCCTCCTCGGCCATGTCGGGTAACGGTGAATTAGATTTGGCACTTTTTACCGCTTGAATAATCAGGGGCAACGGCACCGGGGTATCAAGCTGTGCTTTCAGCTTTGCCACGGTGACTGATTGCCCTTTTTGGACCAAGGTGTGGATTGCGCGTTCTAGTGCCGCTTGATAACTCATCGTGATTCTCAATCTCATTAATACGTGCGCTTGGCTAACTCGCTGCCGCGCTGACCTCGTCGTAATCTAAGATTTTCTCAACAAAGCATCAAGGGTGTCGACTTGTTCGGCCCAATCGGCATCCTCTTGTAACGCTTCATGGATAAAAGTCCGTTGGGCGGTGTTCCAAAACGGCGCATCTACCAAAGATTGACCATCGACCAGACAATGGCTTGTTAAGAAATGCTCGATGGCCTGCTGATCGCTTGCTAGGCCTAATTGCTCAAACAAGTGCGTTAAATCGTGCTGGAAAGTTTCCATTGTCGCTCCTCAAACCTAGTCTATGCATCCATTATTTGACTATAGCAATCCTCTAGACAGCTTGCCTTGTACTCTGGTAGGGACAAAATGCTGGTTCGCTTGTGAGATATCTCTTACAAAGGCGTGGGAGAAAAGCAGAATCGTACCGGGTTAAACGAGAAGGGTCTGGCTTTTTGTTAAATAAAAACAATGGCTTATGTTTTGTTTTATATGATTGGGATAAAATTGAGACATCGCGCACGTTGTGATGTCTTGTGCCAAAGGCTCAGTCGCGTAATCTTATCGGTGTCGGAAGGGAACTGACACAGGGAACAGGAATCACCACGGACTCGGTACCTCAGGATGAGGCAGTACTTCAGGATGAAGCGCTGGCAAGGATTGCAGAAGGACATCGGATGGAACCGTTCTCTACAGGCAGGAAGCTTGTACGTCAGGAAGACTTAGGACAACCCAGGATGGGGGCTTAAGGAATACTTCAGGACGAAGTCATGGACACCTCCAGGATGGAGAGCTTATCGAAAACGGGAATTTCGGTTTGTCAGGATGACGAAAGGACACCTCCAAGACGGAGAGACATGGAACGACGCTGAAGGAATCGGCGACTGATCAAGGAATGATGCAGGGAGCACCTTTTAGTAGCAGGATAGCTGCAAGTAAAACTCTCGGGCGCGGCGCAAGCTGCGCCCTTCCTTTTTGTAGCCGGTAAACATGAGCGGTTACCCCATCTTTTCCGGTGACTCCCTGTCACGTACTACTCGCGTGTCGCGCGACGTGTGCATCATACTGTTACTCTAGTACAGCTTATCCATTTGCGCGAATATGGCGCGATTGTGTGGGTATGGGCCTTATTGTACAGGCATGGTATGGACCGGCGTGTCGATGCTTTTTAAGCGAAATCCTCGCAACTGCGCATGGCCGGTATAGCTATCTTGCCCGGTCGATGAAAATTCAAACCAGTAATGTGTTACCCAGCGCCAGCCCTGATCGGTGTGTGTGAGCCGATGCTTACCGCGCGCAATGGATAACACCTGAAGCCCCATATGTTGGCAATAATGCTGAATGTATCGATGCGCGTGCTCGCTTTGCCGCCGCTGTTGCCAAAACAGCATCGCGACGACAAAGACGAGTAACAGGGTAACAAGATCAGTGATCATGATGGGGTTGCTTCACTGCCGATTGCAGACGAGCCATCGCCTGAGTCAGTGCCGGAGAGGTATTGCCATGCAAGCGGCTTAATAATGCACCGCGAAGATCAGGCATCATCACCAGATCGGCATAGATTTGTTGGAATAGCGCCGGGTCATGTTGGTCGGCAATCGCAATTAAAAAGGCATCCAATACAGCATCATCGGTTAATCCATCCCAGCACCGCCCCGCGATGGCGACAAAGATCTCTTGATGGTGGAGTGCGCGTTTAGCTAATACGGCACGGATCAATTGATCGCGCTGTGCTTTTGGTGCACCCGCATGGGCGCGCAATAATGCGCTAACGAAAAAGAGGTCGACTTCTTGGCTCTCACACAAATCGCTAAATAGCGTGCGCAAGGTGGCAGCAAGCTTGTCGCTCAAGGTGCAGTGCTCCAAGCACCCCAGCAATGCATATTGCGGCGTGGTTGGCATATTGGCGATCGCTTTTCTTACTCGCGTGGCATTATTTTGCTCGTGCATACGCACGCAAATATCTGCCAAGCCTTGTAGGCCAACGCCTTGCCAGTTATCCCAGCCGAGTTCACCGTTTAAATAGTGTTGAGCTTGTTCGTAATATTGGCTCGCGGGACGACCGAGCGAGTAGGTGAGCGAAGCATGAAACATCGCCATCTTGTCATCTGTTGGGGTGAAGGTGTAAGGGTTGTTAGCCAGCTTCTCACGCTGCGCTTTGTTCGGCGTTGCGCTTAAATTCTCCCCCATGGCCGCACTGACATATTGCAGAAAGTCACCCATCGCGGTGTGACTAAGTAGCCCTCGCTCATCCAGTGGCATTTTCAAAAACCATACCCAAGGTGCGCCGCCCTTTGGCCAGAACGCGACAGCCATATGCGCATGATGGCGCAGAGGGTAAGGGTAAGGTTGTTGGTTCGCCTCAACGGCACGAAACTCGGCATCGTCGAGAAGGCAAACACGTCGGCCTAAGTCGTAGACGCTAAACTGACACTGGGCATGATCAAAAAGGGTGCTCAGCGCGTGAAAAGATTCCATGGTATCCGCTCGCTGTTTTCGCTTGATGGGCGGGAGTATATCAGTTTTCACCCAGCTGATGCTTGCCTTGTGCGTGTTGTCTTTGGCTTGATCATGGTATGCTTCGCGGTTTCCATAAACACTAAGTGATGAGGGTATCAATGAGTCTTCACTTTCAATGTATCCAACTTCTTGATGAGTTGGAGCAAGTGCTAAATGATCACGCGCTATGGCAAACGACGCCACCGTCGGCTGAGCGTCTCGCGAGCACTGAGCCTTTTGCTGTCGATACCTTGGCATGCCACGAATGGCTGCAATGGATTTTTGTACCTAAGATGCGTGCACTGATTGATGCTGGGCAGACTTTACCGCGTAACTTTGAAATTTCACCTTATGTGGAAGAAGCAATGAAAGAGCAAGCGGGACATCGTGAGGTGGTCGCTGTGGTTGTGCGGATTGATAGTTTGTTTACCGATCAATGACAGACCTGCCGCTTAGTATTTTATATCAAGACGATCACTTGGTGGTGGTCAATAAACCTGCCGGTATGCTGGTTCATCGCTCTTGGTTGGATAAAGGTGAGACCCGTTTTGTGATGCAAACGTTACGGGATCAAATTGGCCAACATGTCTATCCACTCCACCGGCTTGATAAACCCACCTCTGGTGTCTTGGTGTTTGCCCTTTCCAGTGACGTTGCCGCGGCAATGATGCCACAGTTTGCCAACAACCAGATTAAAAAGGGCTACCATGCCATCGTCCGAGGCTGGATAACAGACGCCGGCCAGCTTGATTATCCGCTGGTGGAAGAACAAGACAAGATTGCTGATAAGCATGCCAGCCAGGCGCCGGAAGCCAAGTCGGCGATCACCGACTATCAGCCATTAGCGAAAATAGAGTTACCGATCGCGACGGGGCGTTATGCGACCAGCCGGTATAGTTTAGTCGCCATGCAGCCGCATACCGGTCGCAAACATCAGTTGCGTCGACATATGCATCATCTTAGTCATCCGATTATTGGCGACACTACCCACGGCGATGGACGGCATAACCGGGTTTTTCGTCACCACTTTGATTGTCATCGTTTACTGTTGCACGCAAGCCAGATGTGTTTTGAACACCCTGTGTCTGGTGAGTTTCTAACGGTGACGGCGCCGATTGACAACCAGTGGCAAGCGCTGATGGAGGCGTTTGCGTGGCAATGGCCTGATAACGCGAATTTAATGGGAAATTAGCAGGGCGTCGTGCCGAACAGCACGACGCATTGTTAGGCTGTATGAGCGCTGGAGCTGCCTGCGCTGATTAGAGTTTTTCCAGCTCAGATTCAATTTCAGCAATTTTGCTGGCGACGACTTTCTCAAGATGACGTAAATCGGTCAGGATCTTCTGTTTTACATCATGTTCGGCTTGTTCTTGTTGGACGATTTGGTCCAGCTCATCAATCACCAGTGATAAGCTGCGATTGATCTCTGTGACTTCACGAAAGCGCCCCGTACCACTGTCCACGACCACATTTTTACGCTGGCGTGGGTATTTAAACTTCATGCTCTTGGCGAACAACTCGCCTTTTTGCTTTTCAAAATAGATCTTCAGCGTGTCATAACTGGCTTCTTGGCGCAGTGAATAACGCTCGATTTTCTCTGGATGCTCAACGCCGATATTTTTTAACTGTTGGTACATAACCACCTCATAAGTTGACGTCGTACACGCTGTGAGCCAGCGTTTCGATACAGGGCTCAGTGTAGCCCGTCAGCCACACCAATTACCGTGACCACTTTGGCTATTTTGCTTGCGATAGCGTCTTCTCTAGCGCGGTTTTTAGTTGCGCTTGATGTTCAGATGTCAGGGCTTGGTTTTGGGCATCCGTTACAATAAAAAAGTCTTCTGCCCGCTCACCAATGGTCGTGATCTTCGCTGCATGAACACTGACGCCTTGCCGCGCAAACACGGCACCAACGCGGGCCAGCAACCCCGGTGTATCGAGGGCTACCAGCTCCATCAAGGTACGGCGTCCATTTTTGGTTGGTAAGAAAAGGACCTGAGTTTTGACGGTAAAGTGTTTGAGCTTTTGTGGCGCTCGACGACGCGGAATGGTGATCTTGCCCGTTTCTTCAATGGCCTTGGCGACCCCTTCGATGATCCGGGGGTGACGGTCGAGGGGAATTGCCTCGTCATTTTGATCCATGACCATAAAGGTATCGAGTGCATGTCCATCTTTGCTGGTCATGACCTGTGCATCATGGACACTCAGGTTTTTCTTATCTAATGCGGCAACCACGCGCGCAAATAAACTGGGCCTATCTTGGCAATAAACAAAGATTTCGGTACCGCCTCGGGTCGCTTTTTTGCTCACCAACACCAAAGGTTGATCACTTTGATGGTGGAGCAAATGTTCACTGTGCCAAGCGATTTGCTTGTGGGTATGGCGGAGAAAGTAATCGGCTTTAAAGCGTTGCCAAAGCAACTCAATATCACGCGGGCTATGCCCTTGCTTGCGTAGCATGGCGGCTGCTAAGTGTTGGTTATGGCGGATCCGTTCACGGACATCCGGCGGATTCTCTAGTCCTCGGCGCAGGGCTTTTTGCGTCGAGTAATAGAGCTCTGCGATCAAGGTGCGTTTCCAGCTATTCCACAAGTCAGGGTTGGTGGCATTGATGTCGGCGACGGTCAAACACACTAGCAGGTCAAGCCGCTCCTCATCGCGCACTTCTTTGGCAAAGTCGGTGATCACGTCGGGATCGTAAATATCGCGACGTTGTGCAGTCACGGACATCAGGAGGTGGTTTCGCACCAGCCAACTGACAATATTCGCTTCAGGGCGAGATAAGCCGTGCTCAAGGCAAAAGTCATGGGCTTCGATGGCACCAATTTCGCTGTGATCGCCGCCGCGCCCTTTGCCTATGTCATGAAAGATAGCTGCGATTAGCAGTAACTCGCGGCGTGCGAGTCGAGGGAAAATATCACAACAAATGGGGTGACGTTCTCGGTTGGCCTCATCGTCAAAAAGGCGCATGTGTTTAAGCAAGCGAATGGTGTGCTCATCCACGGTATAGACGTGGAACAAGTCGAACTGCATTTGTCCGACGATCTGACTCCACTGCGGCAGGTAGGCTGACATAATGCCGTGGCGGTGCATCAAACTAAAGGCTTTATGCAGCGCATTGGGGTGGCGCACCAAGGCCATAAATTTTTCGCGAGCGTCTTGTTGCTGACACAAAAAATGGTTAAGCCGACGACGTGCCGTGCGCAGTTGACGAAGGGTCGGCGCCGATATGGCCTCTATGGTGGTGTCATCAGCCACATGGAGCATCATGTCGAGAATGGTGTCAGGGCGTGCTTGAAATAGTGCCGGTTTGCGCGCTTCGATCGCATTGCCTTGGCGCTGAAAATCGTCACTCAGAATGTCGATTTGGCCCGGGCGGCCATTGTCGATAATCACTTGATCGAAGATTTGCAGCAACATCTTGTTAAGCTCGCCGATCCGACCGAGCGTGCGAAAGAAGTCTTTCATCATTTGCTCTACCGCACGATTTCCCTCGCCACGATAGCCTAGCAATTCGGCAACGGAGGTTTGGTGCGCGAAGGTCAGTCGGTTGTCATAGCGGCGCAGCTCTAAATGAAGCGCGAAGCGAATCCGCCAGAGTACGTTTTGGCACTCATTCAGTTCGCGATACTCGGCATCAGTCAGAAAGCCATAGTGACTCATCTCACGCAGGCTGGTGGCGCCAAAATGGCGTCGGGCTATCCAGGCGAGGGTGTGGATGTCGCGCAGTCCACCGGGGCTTGACTTCAGATCTGGCTCCAGCTTGTAGGCGGTGTCATGATAGCGGCGATGGCGGGCTTTCTGTTCTTCCACTTTCGCGCGATAAAAACGCTCGCTGGGCCAAAAGTCATCCGCATGAACGCGCTGTTCCAGCGCATTGAATAGCCGCTCGCTGCCGCATAATAAGCGTGCTTCTTGCAGGTTGGTCGCTACCGTCAGATCGTCGAGTCCGACACTGATGCACTCATCGACCGTGCGCACGCTGTGGCCCACTTCAAGTTTGAGATCCCACAATAAGGTCAGTAATTCACTGAGTTTTTGTTGCTGGTGATCGTCTAATGGCCCTTGGCAAAGTAATAGCAGATCAACATCAGACAGGGGGTGGAGTTCACGCCGACCGTAGCCACCTACAGCAACCAAGGCGAGATGAGGGTGCTGGTCAAAACCAAAATGCTGCCAAAGCCTCTGCATCAGCGCATCCATGTAATCGCTACGCTGATAGACCAGTTCAGGCACCGGAACATTGGCGAGGAAGTCTTGCTTCTGTTGCTCAAGGAGGTGCTGAAATTGGGCTTTGAGTGCCGCTGGACTCAATTGGTCTTGGGTCAAACTTTGTGGTGTGATAACTGTGTCTGTCATGGCGTTCCTTTGCGCATAAAAAAGCCGGAGCAAGCCCGGCTTTTATCAGAGTCTTAGTGGTTGATATGGCGCGGGATGGTTTCTTCTTCACGAAGGGTTAAGATTTCCACCCCTGTTTCGGTCACTAGCAGGGTGTGCTCCCACTGCGCTGACTTCTTGCCATCAATGGTATAAACCGTCCAACCATCGTCTTCATCAAGCACGGTACCGTATTTACCTGCATTAATCATAGGCTCAATGGTAAAGCACATACCAGGTTTGAGGATGGTTCGATCGTTGTTTTTGTAGTGCACCACTTGTGGATCTTCATGGAAGCTCGCACCGATACCGTGTCCACAGTACTCTTTTACGATCGAGTAGCGAGTGTTGCTGCTTTTGATGAATTTTTGGATAGCAGTACCAATGTCACCAACTGTAGCGCCTGGCTTCACCTTTTTGATGGCATGATAAAGGCTTTCTTGGGTGACACGGCAAAGGCGCTTGTCTTCCAAAGAGACCTCACCAATCAAAAACATTTTCGATGTATCGCCGTGATAGCCATCCTTAATAACGGTGACGTCGATGTTGACGATATCGCCATCTTGGAGCACATCTTCGTCACAAGGGATCCCATGACAAACCACGTGGTTGATAGAGGTACACATGGACTTAGGGAAGCCGTGATAATTCAAGGTAGCGGGTGTGGTGCCCTGCACCTCGGTCATATATTTGTGCGCGATGTCATCCAGTTCACGCGTAGTAACGCCTGGCTTTACATGTGGGGCCAGCATTTCCAGCACTTCTGCGGCCAACCGACCGGCAACGCGCATTTTTTCTATTTCTTCTGCTGTTTTAATTGGGATCGTCATTTTGCTTTCTCACTTAATTCGTCTCGCTCATCGAGGCAATGAGCGTCAGAGCGTGAGGGACCTCACACCCTGATAAATCAGGCATGCGCTGCTTTGACCTGCTACTCTTTGGTCACCGGTAGCGCGGGGCAGACACATTGAAGTGGGCACATGGTATCAAGCTGGGCGGTTTCTGGAAACCAGAACCACACCTTTCGCCGTTTGGGCAGTGGTGCGGCAATACGACAAACCGGCCTTCGCTTGGGCAATTTATCTGGATTTTTGCCTACTTTATGTGGTATAAAGCGCGCCGAAATCCGTCATTGTGATCAATCTGTTTTTGTCAGGTTTCATCTTGATGGCATTTCACTAAACACTTTTTATTTTAAATCACACACATATCGTCACATTGTCCGGGGTGCCCTGTGCGGGTCGGTCAAATGGGATATGTGGAGGCCTAACCCCAAGAGGAAATTATCATGGCTACTGTTTCAATGCGCGACATGCTCAAGGCGGGCGTACACTTCGGTCACCAAACCCGTTACTGGAACCCTAAGATGAAGCCTTTCATCTTTGGCTCTCGCAACAAAGTACACATCATCAACCTTGAGAAAACTGTACCAATGTTTAACGATTCTTTGGCTGAACTGTCAAAAATCGGTGAGCGTAAAGGTAAAGTCCTGTTCGTTGGTACTAAGCGCGCAGCAAGCGAAGCGGTAAAAGCGGCAGCAGAAAACTGCGAGCAGTTTTATGTGAGCAACCGTTGGTTGGGCGGCATGCTGACCAACTGGAAAACCGTTCGTATGTCTATCAAGCGTCTGAAAGACCTGGAAACCCAGTCTACCGACGGTACGTTTGAAAAGCTGACCAAAAAAGAAGCGCTGATGCGCACTCGTGAGATGGAAAAACTTGAGAAGTCTCTGGGTGGTATCAAAAACATGAACGGCCTGCCTGATGCAATGTTCGTTATCGATGCGGATCACGAGCACATTGCTATCAAAGAAGCGAACAACCTGGGTATCCCAGTATTTGCGGTAGTAGATACTAACTCTAACCCAGACGGCGTTGACCACGTAATCCCAGGTAACGATGACGCAATCCGCGCTATCCAACTTTACCTGAACGCAGCGTCTGACGCATACAAAGAAGGCCGTAGCCAAGACATCGTTGCGCAAGCAGAAGACGAGCTGGTTGAAGTCGCTGAGTAAGACAACAGCTCCTTGTGAGCGTTCTTAGCCATCAGCGTGTCATCTTTCATGCTGTAAGCTAAGTATGGTTAGCAGGGGCCGAAGTCGGGCCCCTGTTTTTTACCCAAATAGTTTCGAATCGAGGATTGAACAATGGCAACTGTTACCGCTGCCCTGGTTAAAGAACTGCGCGAGCGCACCGGCGCTGGCATGATGGAATGTAAAAAAGCACTGGTTGAAGCGAACGCAGACATCGAAGTCGCGATCGAAAACATGCGTAAAAGTGGTGCGGCTAAAGCAGCGAAAAAAGCTGGCCGTGTTGCTGCTGAAGGCGTGATTCTGGTTAAAGAAAACGAAGGCAAAGCAGCGATCGTTGAGATCAACTGTGAAACTGACTTCGTTGCTAAAGATGCTAACTTTGCTGCATTTGCTAACCAAGTGGCTGAAACTGCTTTGGCAGAAGGCCTAGAAATCGACGCGCTGAAAGAAAAATTCGAACAGCAGCGTGCTGAGCTAGTTGCAAAAATCGGTGAAAACATGGATATCCGTCGTGTTTCATTCATCGAAGGCGCGAAAGTAGGTTCTTACCGTCACGGCGATCGCATCGGTGTGGTTGTAGCTGCAAACGCTGACGAAGAAACCATCAAGCACGTTGCTATGCACATTGCTGCATCTAAGCCTGAGTACGTTAACCCAGAAGACGTACCAGCTGACGTGGTTGAGAAAGAAAAACAAATCCAGGTTGATATCGCGATGCAGTCAGGCAAGCCTGCTGAAATCGCAGAGAAAATGGTTGTTGGCCGTATGAAGAAATTCACCGGCGAAATCTCTCTGACTGGTCAAGCATTTGTTATGGACCCAGCGCAAACTGTGGGCCAAATGCTGAAAGAAAAAGGTGCCGAAGTGACTAACTTCATCCGCTTTGAAGTGGGCGAAGGCATCGAGAAAGAAGAAGTAGACTTTGCTGCAGAAGTAGCTGCTGCACAAAAAGGCTAATTTTTCTGATTCAGGCCGCGGTATTCGCCGCGGCCTTTCCATAACCTTCTTCCCTAACTTAGTGCCTAATATAAGGTAGTGACATGACTACAAATCCTAAGCCTGCATATCAACGCATTTTACTTAAACTCAGTGGTGAAGCCCTGCAGGGCAACGATGGATTCGGTATCGATCCAACTGTGCTAGACCGTATGGCACAAGAAATTAAAGAATTGGTCGAGTTAGGTGTTCAGGTTGGATTAGTCATCGGCGGCGGTAATTTATTCCGTGGCGCTGGTCTTGCCGAAGCGGGAATGAACCGTGTTGTGGGCGATCACATGGGTATGCTGGCCACCGTGATGAACGGTTTGGCAATGCGTGATGCACTTCATCGTGCCTATGTGAACGCACGAGTGATGTCCGCCATTCCACTTAATGGTGTGTGTGACAGCTATAACTGGGCTGAAGCGATTAGCCAGCTTCGTAATGGCCGTGTGGTGATTTTCTCTGCCGGAACGGGCAACCCTTTCTTTACCACGGATTCAGCGGCGTGCCTACGCGGCATTGAAATTGAATCTGACGTGGTGATCAAAGCAACGAAAGTTGACGGCGTATACAGTGATGACCCAACCAAAAACCCAGATGCTGAGCTTTATTCAACCTTGAGTTACCAAGATGTACTCGAAAAAGAGTTGAAAGTAATGGATTTGGCCGCATTTACGTTAGCACGCGATCACCAAATGCCGATCCGTGTGTTTAATATGAATAAGCCGGGCGCCTTACGCCGTGTCGTGATGGGTGAAACAGAAGGCACTCTGATTACTAACAGCTAAGCCGATTTAGTGGCATAATCGGACAGTAAAATTCAATCGCAAGGATACCTCCAGTGATTAACGATATTAAAGCAGACGCCAAAGCGCGTATGGATAAAAGTGTAGAAGCGCTTAAACACAATCTTTCAAAACTTCGCACCGGTCGTGCCCACCCAAGCTTGTTGGAAGGCATTACGGTTGAATACTACGGTGCACCAACACCGTTGAAGCAACTCGCCTCTATCGTTGCTGAAGATGCACGAACCTTGGCGATTACTGTTTTTGACAAGCAAGTGGCACAAGCGGTTGAAAAAGCGATCATGACTGCAGATTTGGGCCTTAACCCAGCATCAGCAGGTACCGTGATTCGTGTGCCGCTTCCTCCATTGACGGAAGAGCGTCGTAAAGAGATGGTCAAGTTGGTGCGCGCAGAAGGCGAACAAGGCCGCGTTGCGGTACGTAATATCCGCCGTGACGCTAATAGTGACCTAAAAGCACTGTTGAAAGACAAAGAAATCTCTGAAGATGACGAGCGCCGTGCACAAGATGAAATTCAAAAGCTGACGGATGCTGCGGTGAAGAATGTTGATGCGCTTCTTGATGCAAAAGAAAAAGAGTTGATGGAAGTCTAAATCTCATTAGACTTTACCACCAATGTCAAAGCGCTGTGCGTGCAGTACAGCGCTTTTTATTTGCCAAGGAGAAACATGAGTTCCCAGTCTCTTGATGCGCAGCTCGAGTCTGCCGCCCTACCGCAGCACATTGCCGTTATCATGGATGGAAACGGACGTTGGGCAAAGGCGCGAGGCAAAGCCCGTGTATTTGGGCATAAAGCCGGTGTTAAAGCAGTGCGTAAAACGGTGAAGGCGGCGTCGGAGCTTGGGGTAAAAGCCCTAACCTTGTTTGCGTTCAGCAGTGAAAACTGGCGTCGGCCAGAAGATGAAGTCAGTGTGCTGATGGAGTTGTTCATCAGTGTGCTTTCTCGCGAAGTCAAACGCTTGAACAAAAATGGTGTCCAACTTCGCGTTATCGGTGATACCTCTCGATTTAACCCATCGCTACAACAAAAAATTGCCGAAGCTGAAGCTTTGACCGCAAATAACGATCAACTCGTGCTCAATATTGCGGCTAACTATGGTGGGCAATGGGATATTACTCAAGCGGCACGTCGTGTCGCAGAGCAAGTCGCGACTGGTCAATTACAGGTCAGCGATATCACAGAGCAAGATATTGCTCGTCAATTGATGCTATCTGACTTACCCGATGTGGATTTAATGATCCGCACCAGTGGCGAATGTCGCATTAGTAACTTCATCTTGTGGCAAGCCGCCTATGCCGAGTTGTATTTTACAGAACAATATTGGCCCGATTTCAACGAGCAAAGCCTGTTCGATGCGGTCGCTTGGTATGTCAATCGTGAACGACGCTTTGGCTGTACCGGCGAGCAAATCAAAGCCATGCTAACAACCGATAAGTAACCACGAGGAATCAGTTTGCTCAAACAACGTGTTTTAACCGCGGCCTTGTTAGTCCCTTTGGTGGTCGCCGCTGTCTTTTATTTGCCTTTTCCCGCGTTTGTTGCGGTGATTGCTGCCGTCACGCTGCTCGGTCATTGGGAGTGGACACAGTTTGTGTCCAACTCTTCAAGATGGCTTACCTTTATCGTTCCGGCGGCGGCAGTGGCGCTATCCATTTATAGTCTCCCTTTTAGTGCCTATGCGCTGAGCCATTTAGCAGTGGCCCCCTTTTCGGTAGCAGCAGCGGGCGCGGCATGGTGGTTGTTTGCCACCGGGTTGGTCTTAGCCTTTCCTAAATCCGGAGCGCTTTGGACGCACAGTCGCTTATTGCGCCAACTATTCGGTCTTTTGACCTTATTGCCCTTTATGTGGAGCGTGTTGATTTTACGCGCCGCAGACTATCAATTTTCCACCTATTACGGTGCGAAACTGGTACTTCTGGTGTTTGTGTTGGTGTGGTGTGCCGACAGCGGTGCCTACTTTGCCGGTAAAGCCTTCGGTAAGCATAAAATGGCACCGGCGGTGAGCCCCAATAAAACCCTAGAAGGTTTGCTTGGTGGGCTCGTGGCCGCCGTTGTCGTGACATGGGCCGGTGCGCAGCTTCTCGATATTCATTTTGCGAGTGTGGGCGCGCTGCTTTGTATCGCTGTGGTTACAGCGTTAGCGTCGGTGCTGGGCGATTTGGCTGAGAGTATGTTTAAGCGTGTCTCTGGCGTGAAAGACAGTGGGAATTTATTACCCGGCCACGGCGGTATTTTGGATAGAATTGATAGTTTGACCGCTGCATTTCCCGTTTTTACCGTGCTGTATTTCGCGTTTGCGAATTAAGTAAAACGAGCGTATCACATGCAAAAAATCACTGTATTAGGTGCCACTGGCTCGATCGGAACCAGTACGCTTTCTGTGGTTGAGGCAAATCCTCAACAGTTCGAAGTGACCGCACTGGCGGCCAATACCAATGTGGAAAAGATGACCCGCCTGTGTTTGCATTGGCGGCCGCGTTTTGCAGCCATGGCCGATGAGAACGCTGCATTGGAATTGGCACAAGCGCTTAAGGCGAAAGGGGTTAACACAGAAGTGTTGGCCGGTGAGCAAGGTTTATGCACACTCGCATCTTTGCCTGAAGTTGATATGGTGATGGCTGCGGTGGTGGGGGCGGCAGGCTTGATGCCGACCATGGCTGCGGTGAAAGCGGGTAAGCGCGTTTTGCTTGCCAATAAAGAGGCCTTGGTGATGTCAGGGCAATTCTTTATCGATGCAGTTTATCAATATGGCGCAGAGCTGTTACCTATCGATAGTGAGCACAATGCAATTTTTCAGTGCTTACCGCAGGTTGTACAAGCTAACCCCGGCCGCTGCGATCTGAGTGCCGCGGGCGTGAGCAAAATCTTGCTCACAGGCTCAGGGGGGCCTTTCCGTTATCGTGAACCTGAGACCTTGCATACCGTGAGCGTAGCGGAAGCGGTTGCTCACCCCAATTGGTCGATGGGACCCAAAATTTCCGTTGACTCTGCCACCATGATGAATAAAGGCTTGGAGTATATTGAAGCACGCTGGTTATTTAATGCGCGTGCCGACCAGCTCGAGGTTGTGATTCATCCTCAGTCGGTCATCCACTCTATGGTGCAAATGAGCGATGGATCGGTGCTCGCCCAATTAGGCACCCCTGATATGTGCACGCCTATCGCCCACGCGATGGCGTATCCATCACGTGTGACGACGTCGGTTGCACCGCTTGATTTTACCCAAATTGGCGAATTTACCTTTATGGCACCGGATGCCCGCCGCTATCCTTGCTTGTCTTTGGCGATTGAGGCATGCCAGCACGGGCAAGCGGCGACAACGACACTCAATGCCGCCAATGAACAAGCGGTGGATGCCTTCTTAAAAGGCCAGATAGGCTTTATGGACATCGCACGGATTAATGAGGCGGTGTTATCACAAAGCACACTTCGCTCGCCATCAAGCTTGGATTGCCTGCTGGAGCTGGATAGAATGGCGCGAATTACGGCTAAGGAGCACATTGCTAAGGTTGCAAAATGAGTGCATTTCTATGGAACGCAGCGTCATTTATTGTCGCTCTCGGTGTGTTGGTGGCCATTCATGAGTATGGACACTTTTGGGTCGCGCGCCGCTGTGGCGTAAAAGTCGAACGCTTCTCGATTGGTTTTGGGCGCGCACTATGGCGCTGGCGGGGTAAAGACGACACCGAATATGTCATTGCCGCCATTCCGTTAGGTGGTTATGTCAAAATGCTTGACGAGCGTATTGAGGCGGTCGCTGAGCATGACAAACCACGTGCATTTAATAATCAACCGCTGTGGCAACGCAGTGCTATTGTCGCCGCAGGGCCTATTGCCAATTTTCTTTTTGCAGTGGTCGCCTATTGGTTGATTTTCATGATGGGGATCCCTGCGGTCAAACCCGTTATTGGTCAAATAACCCCCAACTCCATCGCTGCAGAGGCCGGAATTGAACCGGGTATGGAACTTACCCACATTTCGGGCGTCGAAACCGCAGATTGGCAGGCTGTTAATTTCTCACTCATCAACCATATCGGTGATGAGCAGATGACCATAACAGCAAAGCCAGAAGTGGCATCCAGTTATAGCCGGGACTACAGATTGGATTTAACCGCGTGGCAGTTTAATCCAGAAACTGAGTCTCCGCTGACAACCTTAGGGATCACCCCTTACCGTCCTGCAATCACACTCGATGTGGCTCAGGTGGTGGAGGGCAGTGCCGCTGCGAAGGCTGGCATTGCTTCAGGTGATACCTTAGTGGCGGTTGATGGCAATAGATTACAAGCGTGGTCTGAATTGGTTGAGGCGGTACAAGTAAGCCCGAATCAACCGCTGCAGGTGACGGTGACGCGCGCCGGGCGTGAGCAGGTGTTGAGCCTGACACCGGATGCGCGTGAAAGTAATGGCAAGGTCACCGGCTACGCAGGTATTGCGCCGCAAATGGAACCTTGGCCGGAGGCTTACCGTTTTACGCAGCAGTATGGGCCGCTTGCGGCGATCCCTGAGGCAGTCAGTAAAACCGGACAGGTTATCAGCCTCACCGTCAATATGGTGAAAAAGCTGATTGTTGGGGATGTGGGCGTCAATAACCTGAGCGGACCGATTTCTATTGCCAAAGGCGCAGGGATGACAGCCGAGATCGGATTGATCTCATTTTTAGGGTTTATGGCGCTGATCAGCGTTAACCTCGGCATTATCAATTTGCTACCCCTACCGGTCTTAGACGGCGGGCATTTATTGTTCTTTGGTATTGAAGCGGTCACGCGCCGTCCTGTACCAGAGCGTGTACAAGACTTTGGGTATCGTATCGGCGCTGCCGTGTTGATGATGGTAATGGCAGTGGCATTGTTTAACGACTTCGCCCGACTTTAAACGGTTAGTATTCAAGGATAAGTCAGAAGCACATGGCGATGAAAAAACTATTAATAGCGTCTCTTTTAGTCAGTAGCAGTGTGGCGCACGCGGATACATTCCAAGTCAGCGATATCCGTTTTGAGGGCCTACAGCGAGTCAGTTTAGGGGCAGCATTGCTCTCTATGCCGGTGCGTGTTGGAGACAAGGTGGATGATAGCGATGTCGCGGATGTCATCAATGCTCTGTTTGCGTCGGGTAACTTTGAGGATGTGCGGGTTTATCGTGATGATGATGCACTCTTAGTGAAAGTGATCGAGCGCCCAACCATTGCCAGCATTTCGTTTTCAGGCAACAAAGCCATCAAAGAAGAGCAACTGAAAGAAAACCTGACCGCATCAGGGTTGCGTGTAGGTGAGGCGTTAGACCGCACCAAGCTCAGCAAGATTGAAAAAGGCTTAGAAGATTTCTACTACAGCGTGGGAAAATACAGTGCATCGGTGAAAGCCGTGGTCACACCCTTACCACGTAACCGTGCGGATCTGAAATTTGTTTTCACCGAAGGTGTTTCTGCAAAAATCGAGCAGATTAACTTTGTGGGCAACCAAGTCTTCAGTGATGAAGAGCTGCGCGATAATTTCGACTTGCGTGTTGATGTTCCTTGGTGGAACTTCTTGGCTAACGAGAAATACCAAAAGCAAGTGCTGGCGGGTGACTTGGAAAAGCTACGCAGCTACTACTTAAATCGCGGCTATTTGAAGTTTCGCGTTGAGTCGACCCAAGTGGCGATTTCTCCGGATAAAAAAGGTGTATATATCACCTTAAATGTTAACGAAGGCAAGCCCTATCAAGTGGCGGATCTAAGCTTCCGTGGCGATCCTGAGAATGAGGAGATCTACCGCTCGCTAGTGAACTTTACCCGAGGTGATACCTATAACGGGGACAAGGTCACAGCGTTGGAAGAGGCGATTAAACGCCACCTCGGTGAAACCGGTTTTGCCTACCCGAAAGTGAGTACCTTGCCGACATTTGATGATGAGAATCAGCAAGTGTCGCTGACGGTCAACGTTGAGCCGGGCAAACGTATTTATGTCCGAAACATTCGCTTTACCGGTAATACCACCACCAAGGATGAAGTGCTGCGCCGTGAGATGCGTCAACTTGAAGGCACTTGGCTTAATGCTAAAGCCGTGAGTCGTGGTAAAGAGCGTCTCAACCGAACCGGTTTTTTCCAAAGTGCTGAAGTAGACACTAAGCGGGTTCCTGGCACCGACGATCAGGTCGATGTGAATTATAAGGTTAAAGAAGCCAACTCGGGCAGCATCAACTTTGGGATCGGCTATGGTACCGAATCAGGAGCGAGCTTACAGCTGGGCTTGCAGCAAGATAACTTTGCCGGCACCGGTAATCGCTTTGGTATTAATGCCATGGTTAACGATTACCGCAAGAACCTGACGCTTGAGTATCGTGACCCCTATTTTACTCTCGATGGTGTTAGCCTCGGGGGCAAGGTGTTCTATAACGAGTTTGAGGCGCGAGACGCGAACATCGTCGAATACACCAACCAAAGCTATGGGTCGAAATTGACGTGGGGCTTTTGGACCGATGAACTGAACTCAATTGATTTTGGGTTGGGCTATACCCACAACAAAATCGAAAATCTAGGTAAGTATTACCAGATCGATGAGTTTATGAAGCGCCATGAAGATCACAAGAACCATAATGATGGCCTAGAAGTGGATGACTTTGACTTATCCGTTTCATGGACGCGTAATAATCTCAACCGTGGTTATTTCCCTACGGCAGGTAACTATCAGCGAGCTTCTTACCGAATGACAGTGCCGGGCTCTGACGTCCAGTATTTTAAAATGCAATATGATATCCGCCAGTATGTGCCGTTAACTCAAGAGCATGAGTTCACGCTGTTGATGCGTGGTCGCCTTGGTTACGGCAATGGCTATGGCCAGATCAATGGCCAAGATCATATGTTGCCGTTTTATGAAAACTATTACGCAGGTGGCTTCTCGACCTTGCGTGGCTTCCGCTCAAATACAGTGGGCCCCAAAGCCGTATATGGGGAAGGTGGCTCTAAGCAACCAGGCAAAAAAGACATTGAGAAAAATGAAGGGAGCTACGGCTCGAGTGACTCTGTGGGCGGGAACGCGATTGCGCAAGGCAGCTTAGAGCTGATTGTGCCTACACCGTTTGCCTCTGACGAAGCGCGTCAGCAAATTCGTACCAGTGTCTTTGTGGACGCCGCCTCAGTGTGGGACACCGAATATGACGTCGCTGCTGCAGAGAAATACAGTGGTATTAGCAATATCAAAGATTACTCGGATCCATCCAATATCAGTGCCTCTTACGGGGTAGCCCTACAGTGGATGTCACCGATGGCACCTTTGGTGTTTTCAATTGCAAAACCTATTACAAGCCAGCCTGGCGATGATGAAGAGTTCTTTTCCTTCACTATCGGGCGCACATTCTGATCATCAGAAAGGAGACTATTGTGAAATCATTTTTGAAAGCAGCGGGACTTAGTGTCGCAATTCTGACCACGTCCATGTACGCATCAGCGGCTGATGCTGCACAGAAAGTGGGCTACGTATCGACTGGGGCGGTGATGTCTCAGCTGGCTCAAAAAAACAACCTTAACGAAAAGCTGCGTGCTGAATTCAAAGACCGTGTAGCGGAAATTGAGCGCATGAAAGAAAAGCTCTCAGAAGGGGTTGAAAAGCTGAAACGTAACGGCGAGCTGATGAGCGAAGATGAGCGCATCAAACTGCAGCGTGATCTCCAATCGATGGAGTCGGACTACAAATTAAAAGTAAAAGCGTTACAGGAAGATCAACGCAAGCGTGGTGGCCAAGAAGAGTCTAAACTGGTCAAAAAGCTAAAAACCGCCATCGATCAAGTGGCTGAGCAAGAAGGTTACGACATTGTATTGGATGCCAATGCCATCTTGTACGCTAACCCAGGCGACGATCTCTCTGAAAAAGTCATTAATGCAGTAAAATAACAAACAATCGAGGAGCCCATGGTTTCGATTACTCTCGCTGAATTAGCGGAAAAACTGGACGCTCAGCTCCACGGAGACGGTGCTGTAACAATAACCTCGCTAGCAGGGATGAATTCAGCGAGAGAAGGGCAAATCACCTTCTTATCGAGCCCGAAATACCGCAAACACTTGGCGCAGTGTCGCGCCAGTGCGGTGATGCTAAAAGAAGCGGACGTGTCATACTGCCAAGGCAATGCCTTGGTGGTTTCTGACCCTTATGTGGCTTATGCCAAAGTGGCCCAAATTTTAGATACCACACCTGCCTGTGCCACTGACATTGCGCCGACGGCGGTCGTTGCCGAAGATGCCATTCTGGGTGAAGGCGTGGCGATTGGTCCTAACGCGGTGGTCGAGTCCGGAACCTTAATTGGTGATGGCGTGCAGATTGGTGCGGGCTGTTTTGTCGGTAAAGGCGCCAAACTGGGTGCACGAACCAAACTTTGGGCCAATGTCACCATTTACCATGATGTGGTTTTGGGTGAGGACTGCTTGGTACAGGCGGGAACCGTAATCGGCGCGGATGGCTTTGGCTACGCGAATGAAAAAGGTAAGTGGATTAAGATCCCGCAGCTAGGTCGTGTTGTGATTGGTGATCGGGTCGAAATTGGTGCGTGTACGACCATTGACCGTGGTGCATTGGACGATACCTGCATTGCTGATGGCGTGATTATCGACAACCAGTGTCAGATTGCGCATAATGTATCGATCGGCGAAAACACGGCAGTGGCTGGTGCAACTGTGATGGCAGGCAGCCTAAAAGTAGGTAAGCACTGCATCATCGGCGGCGCCAGTGTGTTTAATGGCCATATGGAAATCACAGACAACGTTACCATCACAGGTATGGCGATGGTAATGCGACCGATTACTGAGCCGGGCATGTACTCGTCCGGCATTCCGTTACAGCCCAACCGCGAGTGGCGGAAAACAGCCGCGCGTGTGCTCAAGATTGACGAGATGCACAAGCGGCTAAAAGAGCTCGAAAAACAGCTCGATAACCAAGCTTAACGCAACAGATTGCAGGCCCGCCTCAAAAACGCGGGCCGTTTTGCGTTAAAGAAGTCAGTATTGGATTTAAACGGGAATACTACCTTGACTCGCGAAAACAAAGTGTTACACATCAACGAAATCAAAGAGCTGCTACCACATCGCTATCCGTTTTTGTTGATCGATCGCGTTACCGATTATGAAGAAGGCCAATACCTTCACGCGATAAAAAACATTACCGTGAATGAGCCTCAATTTACCGGCCACTTTCCTCAGTTGCCTGTGTTTCCTGGCGTATTGATCCTTGAATCAATGGCGCAAGCCACTGGCTTGCTGGCATTTAAGACATTCGGGAAGCCAAAAGACAACGAGCTATACTATTTTGCAAGCGTTGATAACGCGAAATTCCGCCGTCCTGTCACACCGGGAGACCAACTGGTCCTCGAGGTGGAGTTTATTAAAGAGCGCCGAGGAATTGCTGCCTTTACCGGAGTAGCGAAAGTAGACGGAGACGTTGTCTGCTCGGCGGAACTGAAGTGCGCAAGAAGAGAGATCTAATTGTGATCCACGAAACTGCCTATATCCACCCGACCGCCGTTGTAGAAGACGGGGTGACATTGGGAGAAAACGTTAAGATTGGCGCATTTTCTTTTATCGGAGAAGGTGTCGAGATTGGTGCGGGTACCGAAGTCATGACGCATGTCGTGATTAAAGGTCCTACGCGTATCGGCCAAGATAACCGCATCTATCAATTCGCATCGATCGGTGAAGCGTGCCAAGACCTGAAATATGCGGGTGAGCCCACGACGCTAGAAATTGGCGATCGCAACACCATTCGTGAAAGTGTCACCATGCACCGTGGTACGGTACAAGACAAAGGTGAGACTAAAGTTGGCAATGATAACCTATTCATGATCAACGCCCACGTGGCACACGATTGTGTGATCGGAAATCACTGTATTTTTGCCAACAATGCGACCCTAGCCGGTCATGTACACATCGACGATTACGTCATTGTGGGCGGCATGTCTGCGATCCACCAATTCTGTGTGGTGGGTAGCCATGCGATGTTGGGGGGCGGTTCTATTGTGGTCCAAGATGTCCCCCCCTATGTGATGGCTCAGGGGAACCACTGCGCGCCTTTCGGCATTAACGTGGAAGGATTGAAGCGTCGCGGATTCGAGAAAGCATCGATTCGTGCGATTCGTGCGGTTTACAAGAACATGTATCGTTCCGGTAAAACCCTTGAAGAGGTCAAACAGGCGTTGGCTAGCCAGGTCGAGGACGATCCTGCCTTGGCCCTGTTTGTTGATTTCTTTGAACGTTCAACACGAGGCATCATTCGTTAATGTTGCCCAGCGAACGTCCATTACGAGTGGGAATTGTCGCCGGAGAAATCTCCGGCGATGTTTTAGGTGAAGGCCTTATCAAGGCAATTAAGGCCCAATACGGCAATGTAGAATTTGTCGGTATTGGTGGGCCGCGCATGATTGCGCAAGGCTGCCAGAGCCTATTTGATATGGAAGAGCTTGCTGTAATGGGGCTGGTTGAAGTGCTCGGCCGTTTGCCCCGTTTGCTGAAGGTTAAAGCGAGCCTCGTCAAACACTTCACTACCCATCCCCCCGATGTGTTTATCGGTATTGATGCACCTGATTTCAACTTACGTCTCGAAGCATTGTTAAAACAGGCCGGCATTAAAACGGTTCACTATGTCAGTCCCTCGGTCTGGGCATGGCGTCAAAAGCGTATTTTTAAAATTGCGGCCGCGACCGATCTTGTCTTGGCGTTTTTGCCCTTCGAAAAAGCGTTTTACGATAAGTTCAACGTCCCTTGCGCGTTTGTCGGCCACACCATGGCTGATAGCATTCCCATGCAAGTCGATCAGCGCGAGGCACAACAAGCGTTGGGGCTGGATACCAACAAACGTTGGTTAGCCGTCTTGCCGGGAAGTCGTGGGAGTGAGATGGCAATGTTGGCGCCGCCATTTTTGCAAACCTGCCAGCGTCTGTCACAGCAGTATCCTGATCTCGGCTTTGTGGTCGCCTTGGTGAATGACGCACGCCGCGCACAATTCGAGCAAGCGTGGCAAACCCATGCGCCGGAATTGTCATTTACCTTGGTGAATGATACGGCAAGGCAAGTGATCAGTGCTTCTGATGCGGTGTTGCTGGCCTCTGGTACCGTTGCTCTTGAGTGTATGTTGCTGAAGCGCCCCATGGTTGTAGGCTATAAAGTGAAGCCTTTGACTGCGTGGCTAGCACGGCGTTTGCTCAAAACGCGCTATGTGTCTTTGCCCAATATCCTCGCCGATGCCCCTTTGGTGCCCGAGTTATTGCAAGAAGAGTGCGAGCCTGAGGCGCTGGCAGCAGCTGTTTCACGGATGTTGGATGGCGATAACCAAGCCTTGCTTGAGACTTTTACACAGCTGCATCAAACCATTCGTAAAGATGCGGATGCCTCTGCAGCCTCCGCAGTATTAGAGTTAGTAAAAAATCATGACAGATGAGGCATTTGTATACCCTGACGCACGCTTGATTGCTGGCGTGGATGAAGTTGGGCGAGGTCCTTTGGTGGGCGCGGTTGTCACGGCGGCTGTTATCCTCGATCCGAATCAACCGATTGAAGGGCTCACCGATTCAAAAAAGCTGAGTGAGAAAAAACGTCTCGCGTTGTACGATGAAATCAAAGCCAAAGCCTTGGCGTGGTCGTTAGGGCGCGCAGAGCCCGAAGAAATTGATCGCTTAAATATTCTTCAGGCCACCATGGTCGCGATGCAACGTGCCATTGCAGGCCTTGCCGTTACTCCCGATTACGCATTGATTGATGGTAATCGTGTTCCCTCGCTCCCGATGCCGGCGCAAGCGGTGGTGAAAGGCGACTTACGCGTCGCCGAGATCAGTGCGGCGTCGATCTTGGCGAAAGTAGACCGTGATAGAGAAATGGCTGAGTTGGACATCGCCTATCCGGCCTATGGATTTGCCCAGCATAAAGGCTATCCTACCAAGGCGCATATGGCCGCATTGAGTGAGCATGGCGCTTTACCAATGCACAGAAAAAGCTTTAAACCGGTTAAACGCGCCCTTGGTTTAGCGTAAGTGACGGCGCTTTATCATTTCCAATCCCTAGATAGTAACGAGTTTTATGTCTGAGCCACGTTTCGTCCATTTACGTATTCACAGTGATTTCTCCATGGTCGATGGGTTGTCCAAAGTCCCGCCACTGGTTAAGAAAGTGGCCGAAATGGGCATGCCTGCGATGGCCTTGACAGACTTTAGCAACCTTTGTGGGTTGGTAAAGTTCTATAACACCGCGAATAATGTGGGTGTAAAACCTATCATTGGTGCCGATTTTAAGGTGCAGTCGGAGGCGTTTGGCGATGAATTATGCCAGCTGACCCTTCTTGCCGCGGATAAAGCGGGGTATAAAAACCTCACTTTACTGATTTCCAAAGCTTACTTGCGCGGCCATGTTCAACATACGCCAGTGATCGACCAAGAGTGGCTGGTAGAACACGCTGACGGGTTGATTGTATTATCTGGCGGCTGCCGAGGAGACTTGGGCAAAGCCTTACTGAAAGGCAATAAGGCGCTTGCTGAAGAGTGCGCCCGTTTTTATCAAGCCCATTTTCCCAATGCTTATTACATGGAGCTCGTTCGCACCGGACGTCAGGATGAAGAAGTGTACCTACACTTTGCGGTCGACTTTGCCACCGAGCACGACCTGCCTGTGGTGGCGACGAACGAAGTGTGCTTTATCTCGCCCGACGAGTTTGACGCCCACGAGATCCGTGTGGCCATCCACGATGGTTATACGTTAGACGACCCACGTCGCCCGAAAAACTACAGTGCCGAGCAATATCTGCGCACCGAGCAAGAGATGTGCGAGCTCTTTGCGGATATCCCAGAAGCGTTGGCAAATAGCGTGGAAATTGCTAAGCGCTGTAATGTACCGGTCAGACTTAATGAATACTTCCTGCCGAACTTCCCAACCGAAGGGATGGAGATTGATCAGTACTTGGTCAAACGCTCCAAAGAAGGCCTAGAAGAGCGACTGGCGTTTCTTTTCCCCGATGAGAAAGAGCGCGCCCTTAAGCGACCTGAATACGACGAGCGCCTTGACCGTGAACTCGGTGTGATTAACCAAATGGGCTTCCCTGGTTACTTTTTGATCGTGATGGAGTTTATCCAATGGTCAAAAGATAACGATATTCCGGTGGGACCCGGACGGGGCTCCGGGGCCGGCTCTTTGGTTGCGTACGCCCTTAAAATCACTGATTTGGATCCCCTAGAGTTCGATCTGCTTTTTGAGCGCTTCTTGAACCCAGAGCGAGTTTCCATGCCCGACTTCGATGTCGACTTTTGCATGGATAAGCGTGATTTGGTGATCGACCACGTGGCCGAAATGTACGGCCGGGATGCGGTATCCCAGATCATTACTTTCGGTACCATGGCGGCCAAAGCGGTGATCCGAGACGTGGGTCGTGTATTGGGTCACCCCTATGGGTTTGTTGACCGTATTTCTAAATTGGTGCCGCCCGACCCGGGCATGACGTTGGCAAAGGCGTTTGAAGCTGAACCGCAGTTGGTTGAGGTTTACAACGCAGACGAAGAAGTCAAAGCGTTGATCGACATGGCCCGCATGCTCGAAGGGGTGACACGTAACGCGGGCAAGCACGCGGGCGGGGTGGTGATTTCACCGACGACGATTACGGACTTTGCACCGCTATATTGTGACAGTGAAGGGCACCACCCTGTCACCCAATTTGATAAAAACGATGTTGAAACGGCCGGTCTTGTGAAGTTTGACTTCTTGGGGCTGCGGACGCTGACCATTATCGACTGGGCGCTGGGAATGATTAACCCTCGCTTACAAGCGCAAGGCAAAGATCCTATCGATATCGCGGCGATTCCGATGGCCGACCAACCATCATTCGAGATGCTGCGTAAGGCAGAGACGACAGCTGTGTTCCAGCTGGAATCGCGGGGCATGAAAGAGCTGATCAAGCGTCTCCAACCGGACTGTTTTGAAGACATGATCGCACTGGTGGCTCTGTTCCGCCCAGGCCCATTGCAATCAGGGATGGTGGATAACTTTATCGACCGAAAACACGGACGAGAACAAGTCTCTTATCCCGATGAAAAGTGGCAACATGAGTCACTGAAAGAGACCCTTGAGCCGACCTACGGCATCATCTTGTATCAAGAGCAGGTGATGCAAATTGCCCAGATCTTAGCCGGATATACGCTCGGTGGCGCCGATTTGCTACGTCGTGCGATGGGTAAGAAAAAACCCGAAGAAATGGCCAAGCAGCGCGACATCTTTGAAAAAGGCGCGATCGCAAACGGCATTGATGGCGAACTTGCCATGCGTATCTTCGACTTGGTGGAAAAGTTTGCCGGTTATGGTTTCAACAAATCACACTCCGCCGCTTATGCCTTGGTCTCTTATCAAACACTGTGGTTAAAGGCGCATTATCCGGCTGAATTCATGGCCGCCGTTATGACCGCGGATATGGATAACACCGATAAAGTTGTCGGACTGGTGGAAGAGTGCCGTCGCATGAAACTAACGGTGCTCCCCCCAGATGTGAACGCGGGTTTGCACCGCTTTACCGTCAATGACAAAGGGGAGATCGTCTACGGTATTGGCGCGATTAAAGGGGTGGGTGAAGGGCCGATCGACAATATTGTTGCGGCGCGAGAGCAAGATGGCTACTTCCGTGACTTATTTGATTTCTGTGCGCGCATTGATACCAAAAAAGTCAATAAGCGTGTGATTGAACGCTTGATTCGCGCAGGCGCCATGGATAGGCTTGGCCCTCATCGTGCGGCAATGATGGCATCACTCGATGACGCTATTCGTGCGGCCAGTCAGCATCATCAAGCCGAGTCTTACGGACAAACCGATATGTTTGGTGTCCTCACGGATGCCCCGGAAGAGGTCGAGCACGCCTACGCGAATGTGGCACCTTGGCCAGATAAAGTGTGGCTGGAAGGGGAGCGAGAAACCCTAGGGTTGTATTTGACCGGCCATCCCATCAATAGCTATCGTAAAGAGCTTAAACACTATGTGACATGGCGATTGGAAGACGCGCATGCCACTAAGCGTGATGTGGTGTCTACGGTCGCCGGTCTTGTGATTGCGGCGCGTGTCATGACCACCAAGCGCGGTTCTCGTCTTGGGATCTTAACCCTTGATGATCGCTCGGGCCGCATGGAAGTGATGCTTTTTTCTGACGTACTCGACAAATATCTCGATCTGGTGGAGAAAGACAGAATTCTGGTGGTCTCAGGACAGGTCAGCTTTGATGACTTCAATGGTGGGCTTAAAATGACGGCCCGTGAAATCATGGACATCAGTCAAGCGCGAGAAAAATATGCGCGCTGTTTGGGCATCTCTATCATGGAAGAGCAAATTGATGCCCCGTTTTTTGAACGGTTTCATGATACGTTGGCACCGTACCGTTCAGGGACTGTGCCAGTGAATCTTTATTACCAGCGCCGTGATGCACGGGCGCGGTTACGTTTAGGGGCGGAGTGGCGAATTACCCCCGCGGATGAACTGATCGATAATTTAAAAGGCTTGCTTGGCGACGAGCAGGTCGAATTAGAGTTTAACTAAGCTTAGCTGGTGACGCATCGCGTACACCGGCGGTGACCAATAGGATTCTCTTGGTATGAGTCTTAACTTTTTAGAATTCGAACAACCGATCGCAGAGCTAGAAGCTAAAATTGAAGCCCTTCGCGCTGTCTCCAAGCGTGGCGGAGAAGATGCGGTTAATCTTGATAAGGAAATTGAACAACTGGAAACCAAGAGTCTTGAGCTTACGCGCAAGATCTTTGGTGATTTAGGGGCATGGCAAGTGGCACAACTGGCGCGCCACCCTCAACGTCCTTACACCTATGATTATATCGATCTTATCTTTCACGAATTTGACGAGCTGGCGGGCGATCGCGCCTATGCGGATGACAAAGCCCTAGTAGGCGGTATTGCGCGCTTAGAAGGGCGTCCAGTGATGGTCATCGGTCACCAAAAAGGCCGTGATACCAACGAGAAGGTAAAGCGTAATTTTGGTATGCCAAAGCCTGAAGGATATCGCAAAGCATTACGCTTGATGAAAATGGCAGAGCGATTCAACATGCCAGTGATCACCTTTATTGATACTGCCGGTGCTTACCCAGGCGTGGGGGCAGAAGAGCGTGGTCAGTCAGAAGCCATTGCACGTAACTTGAAGGAAATGGCGGGCCTGACCGTGCCGGTGATCTGTAATGTGGTTGGTGAAGGCGGCTCAGGCGGTGCCTTGGCGATCGGTGTTGGTGACTACGTCAATATGCTCCAGTATTCAACATACTCAGTGATTTCGCCCGAAGGCTGTGCCTCTATTTTGTGGCGTGATTCGGCCAAAGCACCACAAGCGGCAGACGCAATGGGGATGACTGCCCCACGCTTGAAAGAGCTGGGCTTGATTGATGCTGTGATTGAAGAGCCTCTAGGTGGTGCGCATCGCGATATGAAAGCGACGGCACAAAGCATTAAACAAACCTTGATTAGCCAGCTCGCGGATTTGGAAGCATTGGATACTGAAAGCCTACGCGACCGCCGATATCAGCGTTTGCTCAGTTATGGTTACTGCTAATTGCCACTCGATAATCGAGCACAATGAAAGGGCCTAATGGCCCTTTTCTTTTTGCTACGCGCCAGCAACAATAGGCGCAGACTCACAATGACAGATGCTTATGCTCACCCAATACCTGACAGACACACTGGCGCCGCTAACGGCTCAGCCACGACAAATTCTTTTAGCCCTGAGTGGGGGATTAGACTCTCGGGTGCTGCTGGATCTATTGGCCAGTTATCGCGGCCAGCATCCGCAGCACGACTATTCCGTGTGTCATGTTCATCATGGTTTGCATGCTGATGCCGATAAGTGGGCGACACAATGTCAGGTTTGGGCGGAGCAAGCGGGTTTTTCCTTCATCCTAAAACATGTCACTCTCGACCCAGAGTTAAGCACAGAGCATGCAGCTAGAGAGGCACGCTATCAAGCCTTTCAAGAGTTACTCCAACCCCATGGACTCGTTCTTACCGCGCAACACAGCGATGATCAAGTCGAGACCTTCTTTTTGGCATTGAAGCGAGGAAGTGGTCTGGAAGGATTGGCGGGAATGCCCACTGTGAGAACACTCGGCAAAGGGCTCTTAGTCCGTCCTTTGTTGGCAGCGTCACGGGCGCAATTGCATCACTACGCGCGTCAAAAAGGGTTGGCATGGGTGGAAGACCCGAGCAACCAAGATACACACTTTGATCGTAATTTTATCCGTCAACAATGGCTCCCAGAAGCTGACGCGCGTTGGCCGGGGTTTCGCACTGCCGTGCAACGCACGCAGCAATTGTGCCAAGAGCAAGCGGCACTCTTAGCAACATTTGTCGCCCCTTTGGTCGAAAACGCCATCGATACGGACAACAGTTTGTCTTTGGCACATCTCCCTCTTACGGATCTTGCTCTGTGTCGAGCGATGTTACGACACTGGTTGAAGTACCATGATCTGATTTTAACTCAGGCTCAGCTTAATACGCTGATCCAGGATGTGGTGCAGGCAAGAGCGGATGCTAACCCGCAACTGTCGGTTGATGGAAAGAGCATTCGTCGTTATCAGCAGCGTTTGTATCTTATTGCTGACTCCGCGGATGTCACTGCATGGCAAGGTAAACTGACGCCACAATCGCCATTACATTTGCCGGATGGATTAGGGCGTTTGGTGCTTCTTCCTTATACAGAGCGCGCGCAAGGATTGGCATTAGGTCCTTTGCCACAGTCTTGGCTATCGGTGCAGTTTAATCCCAGCGGGTTAAGCGCCCATCCTGCCGGGCGGCAAGGCCGTCGTAAACTCAAGAAGCTTTATCAAGAATACGGTATTCCAAGTTGGCAGCGGCGTCGCTTGCCAATCCTTTGCGACGAGCGTGGTGTAATCGCCGTGGCGGATTGCTTTGTGAGTCAATCAGCGGTCGGGAAGGTATGGCGTTTAGTCTGGGAGCGGAAAAACACTGCTTAACTTATCCCTTACCCGCCAATTATCTGCCTGCTCATAAAACCACCAGTCAGATAAACGACACTTGCTAAAATTGTCCGAATTACTTAATGTACTAGTCTAATGATACATTGAGGTAAAGAAGTAATGGCATCGAGTCGTGAATTATTTGGCACCCGAATAGGCTTTGTCCTTGCTGCAGCCGGCGCGGCTGTGGGACTAGGCAATATTTGGGGGTTCCCAACGCAGGCGGCGAGCAACGGGGGCGGCGCTTTTTTATTAGTCTACTTACTGATGATCTTACTCGTTGCCTTTCCCATGTTGGTGGTGGAGATGGCGATTGGTCGGCATGGCCGCGCTAACCCGTTGGACAGCATGCGTGCGCTGAGTGATAACCCTCTTCTGAAGCGTTTTGGCAGTGGCGTGGGGCTGATTGGCTTGGCTGTACCTTGTATGGTTTTGGCGTTTTACAGCATTGTAGGCGGATGGTTAGTCTCTTTTTTATTGGCTGCGGTGGCAGACATTTTCCAGTTTTCAGACGCATCCGCTTGGTTAAAAGGCTTCTCAGCATCACGTAATCTCTTTGGGGCGGTGGTGTTTTATGTGCTCACCATTGTGATCGTACAGGCGGGGGTTAAGCAGGGGATTGAGCGTTGGTCAACCCGTCTCATGCCCGCGCTGTTTGTCCTCTTTGCTGCGATGTTTGTCTATATCATGACGCTACCCGGCGCGACAGAAGGCTTAAAGCACTACCTGATCCCCGACTTTAGCAAAGTGATGGACAAAGATTTGCTATTAGCAGCCATGGGACAGGGCTTCTTCTCTCTGACGATTGGCGGATGCTCCATGCTGATTTATGGCTCGTACCTTAGCCACAAAGAAAACCTGCCGAAAATGGCACTGAGTGTCACTTTGGTCGATACCGCAGTGGCGGTGATTGCCGGGCTAGTGGTGTTGCCAGCGATGTTTGTTGCCATGCATCAAGGCGTTGAGATTTATGCGCAAGACGGCAGTTTGCTCAGTGCCGATACCTTGGTGTTTACTGTGTTGCCTTTATTATTTGAAAGTTTAGGCGCGGCAGGCCCGTATGTTTCTCTCGTCTTCTTTTTGCTGATGACTATCGCGGCCCTGACATCCTCGATTTCTATGCTGGAGTGTCCTGTAGCGCTGGCCAGTGAGCGCTTGGGCTCAAGCCGGAAAATCACCAGCTGGGTGTTAGGGGGTGTGATTGCGCTCTGCAGTGCGGTGATTGTGTTTAACTTCGGTGCGCTATTTGGCTTAGTTGCGAAGGTGGCGACCCAATATTTCCAACCTTTTGCGGCGCTACTTTTCTGTCTATTTGGTGGTTGGATTTGGTCGCGTGATCGCAAGCTAGCGGCATTGCGCGAAGGTTATGATGATATTGAGCAGAGTCTGTTCTGGAAAATCTGGCCTGTGTATGTGAAGTTTGTTTGCCCTGTGTTGGTAGCCACAGTGTTGTGGGTCTCACTTGGCTAAAAGCCAAATGATGACACTAAAAAAGCGGACATCGGTCCGCTTTTTTTATCGCCGCTTAACAGGCAAGGCGAGATGAGTTAACGGAACTGTTTGGCGTCTTCTAAATACGTAAAGCCAGCATCCGCTAAGCGCGCACACAAGGTGTCGCGGTCGATATCATAGTAACGTACTAAGTCCTCTAAACTGGCAAACTCATCGCGTAGCTTCATGTTAATAATGCTCATGAGCATGACAGGATCCATCGAGGCATAGTTTTTCAAATCCATCTTAATCCTCGTGATCGCTAATCAATAAATTGGCAGCAGCAAATGCGGCTTGTTCACGACGAGCTGGCGAAACACTCTCGTCACTTGCGACATCATTTAATGCTTTCAGCGCGCAGCTGATAGCTGCAGGAATGTAGCCTTGTTCGCCACTGCCAATCTCGGCATAGCGCTGGCGGATGAGTTCACAGCAATCTGCAACTTTCATAATGGATCTCCTCAATAGTACTGCACGCACTATAGCGAAAGGAGAGGCGTTGAGAAAAGGGTTAGCGAGCGCGTTTTTGGCGATACATGCTCTGATCGGCACGCTCATAAAGCGAAACGCTGTTATCGCCTTTACGATATTGGGCATAGCCAACCGAGGCGCTGATATCGTGCGCGCTGAGTAATCGGTCATTGGTGACCAGATGTTTGACTCTATGGGTGACATTGGCGACTGAATCATCACCGGCGGGCTGTAGCAACACCGCGAATTCGTCACCGCCTAAGCGATAACAGCGGTCGCTACCACGCACGGCCTCTTTGACCAGCAGCGAAAAACGACGAAGCACTTTATCACCGTCTAGGTGGCCATAGTTATCATTGACTTGTTTAAAATTATCCATATCGAACATCATCATGACCAAGCCAATATTTTGCCGCTCACAAACTGCAACCGCGTGCTGCAAATCCTGCTCAAAGCTGGTTCGGTTGTGCAGTCCGGTTAATCCATCCAGCAGTGCCATGTTCTTTACACGGGTATATTCAACCGCATTGGTCAGCGGACCGGCAAGCAACTTATGGTAGGTGTGTAATAAGCTAATTTCATCCGGATCAAGTTTATACGGAGTGGAGTACTGCAGCACCCCTAATGGTTGCTTATTAAATTTAATCGCGAAGGTTTGGCGGAAAGTATGTTGCTCACCCCGACGGATAATATTTGAGATTTCGTCGTGCTCCCAAATGATACGACCAATATCAATCTGCTTTTCTACCTCTCGTGCATACACCTCAAACAATACCTTGATATCGAGGTGTCCTTGCAGTTTTTGTAGCAACAACAAACGCTGATCAGCACCCAGCGGAACTTTACGCGGGGCGATGCCAGAGTGTGTGAATTGCTTTAAGTGCGAGGCAGTCATTAATAATCAACAGCTATCTGATTTGTGGGTCATGCTGAATAAGCAGAATCCATGCCAGCCTATTATCAAGGCGAAGAGACGTCGTTTGGCTGCGATCTATCTCGTTCTTTTTGGATGACTATTCTATCAACAAGGAGAGGATTTGGGATCTGTGATTCTGTGCGTCTTGGTAGCCGATGTCAATTAACTGGCGAAGATATGCCGGCTCGAACAATAAATAACTGGCAAAGGTAGCATCTTGTGAGGCATTGATGCCTAAAAGCCTTAACAGGGCACGTGCGGCAAAGGGCATATGGCGATAAAAACGCTTGGCTACGGGCTCGAAAGGGACCGATGGACGCAGGTGTAGGACATTCACTTTTCTTAATCCTAGCTGGTGGCGCTGCGCGTCGTTCAGGGCAAGGTGAATTTGGTTCATGCGCTGCAAGTTTTCTAAGTCGGCCGACAAGGTATCAGCAAATATTGCGTTCATCAGGTGACCGCCCAGCATCGCGAGTCCTGGCGCTGACGGGTCGATATTGCCAGCAGTGCGAATACCTGTGGTTAAATCCAAAATGAGGATCCGCTCCGCCCCCATTTTAATCGCCGGTCGCAAAGGGGCGATTTGGTGAATCGCACCATCCCCATAAAACTCATGGCCAATGCGTGAGGCAGGGAACACGAAAGGAATGGCTGAAGAGGCCAGTAAATGCTCTGTCGAGAGTTGGCTGCGTCGGCCGACAGCTCGTGCCCGCTCCCATGGCGAAATACTGGCATCACCTTGAAAAAAACTGACCGATTGGCCGGTTTGATAGTTGGAAGCGGTCACCGATAGGCCATGAAGGTGACCGGACAGTAATTGATAGTTTAACTTATTAAAATTAATGGTTTGATTAAGCAATTCACGCAATGGGCGATTATTTAACAGGCCAAAAGGTGAAGTGGGTTGATAGCGTGACTGAAAGCGCTGTCCTGTTTGGCTAGCGAGGTGACTTAACAGACCAAGAGGCTGACTGGCAAAAATACGCGATGTATCGAGCCGATGCCACAGCCATGACAACTTTTTGACGCCAAGTCGAAAAGATGACGCGTAGCTAGCCAGAGACACCGCATTGATTGCTCCGGCAGATGTGCCGGAATATATCGTAAATGGACTGGTGTGAACGCGAGGGTACCATTCAGCAATGGCAGCCAATACACCGACTTGATAGGCCGCACGCGCACCACCACCAGTCAGAACGAGAGCGATTTTAGGCTTGTGTGTAGACATATAACCGACGACGTTAAAAGGCTAACAGCTTGATTATAGTTACTTCACGCGCCCTGTCGCGCGTTAGTCATCACAACGTCCGTTTCTTTTTCATTATAGATAATGAGGTTGAAAATCATTATCAATTCGATCTATGGTGAGGAGGTCAATTAATCGATGGAGTGACAAGATGACTTATTCGTTTCCCGATTTACCCTATGCCTATGATGCTCTCGAACCGCATATCGATGAGGCAACCATGCGCATTCATCACCAGCGTCACCACAAAACCTATTTCGATAAATTCGTGGCTGCGATAAAAGAGACAGACCGCGATGGTGAGCCGGTTGAGGATTTGTTTCGAGATATCTCGTCGCTGCCAGCAGCGATTCGTAATCATGGGGGAGGATACTATAACCACCTGATTTACTGGCAATCGATGACGCCGAATCCTAAGCCTGCGCCAGAAGGCGCACTCTACGATGCGATTGTCGAGACCTTCGGCTCGCTTGATGCATTTAAAGAGGTTTTTAGTCAGGCGGCAATTGGTCAGTTTGGTTCAGGTTTTGCATGGCTGGTGGTGAAAGAGGATGGTCAGCTTGCGATCACCTCAACGGCTAATCAAGACAATCCATTGATGGATATTGCAGAGGTCAAAGGTGAACCGATTTTAGGGTGTGATGTCTGGGAACACGCTTATTATCTTAACTACCAGAACAAACGTCCTGACTACGTGAACGCGTGGTGGAAGGTGGTGAATTGGTCATTTGCTGAAAAAGCGTACCAGCAAGCGATCGGTTAAAAAAATGCCCCGCAACGCGGGGCATTTACTCTCTAGACGATAAGGCTTAAGCCAGTTTTGCTTGGATAAACGATAAGGCGTCGTCGATAGCGAACGGCACTTTCTCACCGTCGCGGCGATGCTTATATTCAAATACGCCATTATCCATGCTGCGCTCACCGATTACGATGGTATGCGGCACACCTACTAGCTCAATGTCTGAGAACATTACCCCAGGACGTTCTTTACGATCATCAAAGAGTACCTCGATACCGGCAGCAGTAAGATCAGCGTAAAGCTTTTCAGCCGCTTCACGGACACGCTCAGACTTGTGCATATTCATCGGCACAATCGCCACGGTAAACGGTGCAATCGCGTCTGGCCAAATGATGCCATTTTCATCATGGTTTTGTTCAATCGCAGCGGCAACTACACGTGTCACACCAATACCATAACAGCCCATTTCTAGGGTTGTATTTTTGCCATCTTGGCCGAGGACGCCTGCGCCCATTTTTTCCGAGTAGTTGTTACCCAGTTGGAAAATATGGCCAACTTCAATACCGCGCTTAAACATCAAGGTGCCTTTGCCACATGGGCTAGGATCGCCTTCAACCACATTACGCAAATCGGCAACTTGGCCAAGTTCAACGTCACGGCCCCAGTTGATGCCAAAGTAGTGTTTGTCGTCAATGTTGGCACCGGCGCCGAAATCATTCATTACCGCGACGCTGCGATCGACAATAAACGGCGCAGGAAGATTGACCGGACCTAGTGAACCGGGACCGGCACCGACTAAGGCGCGAATTTCTTCTTCTGTCGCAAAGGTTAATGGCGCTGCAACTTCAGGAAGATTTTCTGCTTTCACTTCGTTGAGTTCATGGTCGCCGCGGATAATCAGCGCGATCAGGTCGGCGTCTACTTCATCAGAGGCCTTAACAAACAAGGTCTTGACGGTTTTTTCGATCGGCAACTTAAATTGCTCCACCAACTCGGCAATGGTTTTTGCATTTGGCGTGTCGACTAATTCCATCGCTTGGGTTGGCGCCTCAGCCTGATCTTTAGGCGCGAGTGCTTCTGCCTTTTCGATGTTGGCGGCGTAATCGGACTCGGTGGAGAAAGCAATCAGGTCTTCTCCGCTACCAGCAAGTACGTGGAACTCATGTGACGCGGAGCCACCAATCGCTCCTGTGTCTGCCAATACCGCGCGGTAATCAAGGCCCATACGATCAAAAATGGCGCAGTAGGCGGCACGCATTTTCTCGTAACTTTGCTCCATACCCGCTTTATCGATATCAAAGCTATATGCATCTTTCATGATAAATTCACGTGAACGCATCACGCCAAAACGCGGACGAACTTCATCACGGAATTTGGTTTGAATCTGATACAGATTGATCGGCAGTTGCTTATACGAGTTAATCTCGTTGCGCACCAAGTTAGTAATCACTTCTTCATGCGTGGGTCCAAGTACAAAGGGACGTTCGTGACGATCCGCGATGCGAAGCAGTTCTGGACCAAACTTTTCCCAGCGTCCTGTTTCTTGCCATAGATCTGCAGGCTGTACCACTGGCATAAGCGTCTCGACAGCGCCTGACTTGTTCATTTCTTCCCGTACAATGCGCTCAACTTTTTGTAGCACTCGTACACCGGTCGGCAGCCAAGTGTATAGACCTGAAGCAAGTTTACGAATCATACCTGCGCGCAGCATCAGCTGGTGGCTGACAATTTCTGCGTCGCTAGGGGTTTCTTTCAAAGTAGAAAGCAGATATTGACTGGTACGCATTTAAAGTTATCCGTTGATATTAGCGATCAATAATAAGTAGGGCATATTAACAGCGCGGGGGAGTTTCGACAAAAGCTTCTATGGTCTCAACGTGAATCTGGTCGTCAGACACCGTGAAACGCACATTGAAATCGAACAGGTGGACGGCATAGTGCTTAGCATCTGGCTTGCCCTTTTTATAGGCAGGGCGAGGGTCTTGTGCGAGCACCTCTTCAATCACTTGGCGTTGGTATGTGCCCTCAGGATGTTGAGAGAGTGTCGCGAGGGCGGGGTTGGAAAAATGAACTGGCATCAAGTCAGGCTTTTGCTGAGCAAACCCGCCCTGAGCACTATCAAGACAATCAGAGTAGGGGATATAAGGTTTGATATCGATAATTGGCGTTCGATTGACAAGATCGCACCCCCGTACGACTAACCGGACTTGGCCCGGAGTAGACTCAACGCGAACCAGCTCTACCGCCGACATGCCGATACCATTGGGACGAAAGGTCGCACGACTGGCAAAGACGCCGACTCGCTCGTTTCCACCCAAACGCGGGGGACGAACTGTCGGGGACCAACCTTTATCTAAATTACGATCGAACAAGAATAGTAACCAAAGGTGGGAAAACTGCTCAATGCCTCTTACCGCATCAAGCTGATTCGCGTCACCGCGCAATTCAATATATGCCAAGGCACTAGGCGCTAGGCCCGGTTGTCGCGGCACAGCAAACTTTTCTTTAAACGGAGAAATCAAAGTGCCAACAGGAGAGATAGAGAAAGTATCTTGCATAGGGTGAAGTTCGGTTAATAGACGCACGCTAATCTTAACACGCGAGTTTCATTGAGTATGCAAAGATGCAAGCAACCACGCAGCATGTCATAATTATCGCCTGACACTGAATGAGGAATTGTGAGTGAGTTTTCCCGCTGTTTTTATTGATCGCGATGGTGTGGTCAATGTCGACCACGGCTATGTGGCGGATATCGATAATTTTGAGTATATCGAAGGTGTGTTCGACGCATGCCGCGCCCTAAAAGAAAAAGGGTATTTATTAGTGCTGGTGACCAACCAAGCCGGTATCGCCCGTGGTTATTACTCTGAGCAAGACTTTTTGCAGCTAACGGAATGGATGGATTGGAACTTTGCCGACAAGGGCGTGGACTTTGACGGTATTTATTACTGCCCACACCATGCCAGTGAAGGGGTCGGTGAGTATCGGATTGATTGCGATTGTCGCAAACCCAAGCCGGGTATGTTGATTGAGGCTCAGCAGGAGCTCGATATTGATATGTCACGCTCGGTGATGGTCGGTGATAAAGCTGATGACATGAAGGCTGCACAAGCTGCCGGTGTGGCTACCCGTATTCTCGTGAGATCAGGAAAGCCTGTGACCGAGGAAGGGGAATCGTTAGCAACCTGCGTGGTGGATTCCATCGCAGATGTTCCGAGTACATTGAGCTAATTCACACGCGAGCCTATCAGAATCACACTTTTGTACCTTTTTGGTGATAATTTGTTCTAACGGTTAATTTCGTTGAAAAAAAGACTTGCGACTTAAATTTATCACCCTATAATTCGCTCCTCGTTGGCACGGCAAACCGCGCTAACAAACGGCAGCAAAGCCAAGTAAACAAAAAGCTTGACTCACTGCCTCGGTGGCGTAAAATGCCACTCCCGCTCAAGATTGAGCGACGCTCTTTAACAATTTGACCTATGCAATCTGTGTGGGCACTCGTTGAGAATAGACAAAAGATTTATTCGATGAACTGAGTGACCAAACGACAACTTTTACAGTTGTTCGGCACAGTCAATTCGTTTTTCTCTTCGGAGATAAACAGTAATCAGTATTCATTGAGCTGAAACTTCGGTTTCGAAAAAACTTTAATTGAAGAGTTTGATCATGGCTCAGATTGAACGCTGGCGGCAGGCCTAACACATGCAAGTCGAGCGGAAACGGCAGTATTGAAGCTTCGGTGGATTTACTGGACGTCGAGCGGCGGACGGGTGAGTAACGGCTGGGAACCTGCCCTGACGAGGGGGATAACCGTTGGAAACGACGGCTAATACCGCATAATGTCTACGGACCAAAGGTGGCCTCTACATGTAAGCTATCGCGTTGGGATGGGCCCAGTTAGGATTAGCTAGTTGGTAAGGTAATGGCTTACCAAGGCGACGATCCTTAGCTGGTTTGAGAGGATGATCAGCCACACTGGGACTGAGACACGGCCCAGACTCCTACGGGAGGCAGCAGTGGGGAATATTGCACAATGGGGGAGACCCTGATGCAGCCATGCCGCGTGTGTGAAGAAGGCCTTCGGGTTGTAAAGCACTTTCAGCAGTGAGGAAGGTAGTGTACTTAATACGTGCATTGCTTGACGTTAGCTGCAGAAGAAGCACCGGCTAACTCCGTGCCAGCAGCCGCGGTAATACGGAGGGTGCGAGCGTTAATCGGAATTACTGGGCGTAAAGCGCATGCAGGCGGTTTGTTAAGTCAGATGTGAAAGCCCGGGGCTCAACCTCGGAACCGCATTTGAAACTGGCAGGCTAGAGTCTTGTAGAGGGGGGTAGAATTTCAGGTGTAGCGGTGAAATGCGTAGAGATCTGAAGGAATACCAGTGGCGAAGGCGGCCCCCTGGACAAAGACTGACGCTCAGATGCGAAAGCGTGGGTAGCAAACAGGATTAGATACCCTGGTAGTCCACGCCGTAAACGATGTCTACTTGGAGGCTGAGGTTTAAGACTTTGGCTTTCGGAGCTAACGCATTAAGTAGACCGCCTGGGGAGTACGGCCGCAAGGTTAAAACTCAAATGAATTGACGGGGGCCCGCACAAGCGGTGGAGCATGTGGTTTAATTCGATGCAACGCGAAGAACCTTACCTACTCTTGACATCCAGCGAATCCTTTAGAGATAGAGGAGTGCCTTCGGGAGCGCTGAGACAGGTGCTGCATGGCTGTCGTCAGCTCGTGTTGTGAAATGTTGGGTTAAGTCCCGCAACGAGCGCAACCCTTATCCTTGTTTGCCAGCGAGTAATGTCGGGAACTCCAGGGAGACTGCCGGTGATAAACCGGAGGAAGGTGGGGACGACGTCAAGTCATCATGGCCCTTACGAGTAGGGCTACACACGTGCTACAATGGCAGATACAGAGGGCAGCGAGACAGCGATGTTAAGCGAATCCCTTAAAGTTTGTCGTAGTCCGGATTGGAGTCTGCAACTCGACTCCATGAAGTCGGAATCGCTAGTAATCGCAGATCAGAATGCTGCGGTGAATACGTTCCCGGGCCTTGTACACACCGCCCGTCACACCATGGGAGTGGGCTGCACCAGAAGTAGATAGCTTAACCTTCGGGAGGGCGTTTACCACGGTGTGGTTCATGACTGGGGTGAAGTCGTAACAAGGTAGCCCTAGGGGAACCTGGGGCTGGATCACCTCCTTACTGACGCTATTCTTGCGAGTGTTCACACAGATTGTATAGGTTGAAAGTATAAAGAGAGGTTTGGCATCCCAATGCCAAACACGCCTAGGAATTATTGCTTAGGCGTGATGATTTGCTTGGATAGCAAGGCGCTTGAAGTGCGAATGGCCTGAGCATAGAAAAACTATGTGATTGGCTGAGCAATGAAAGCAACGCAGCTAGAGAAGATAAATCATCCGCATAAAGTCCCATTCGTCTAGAGGCCTAGGACACCGCCCTTTCACGGCGGTAACAGGGGTTCGACTCCCCTATGGGACGCCACTTGGGTTGTTAGCTCAGTTGGTAGAGCAGTTGACTTTTAATCAATTGGTCACAGGTTCGAATCCTGTACAACCCACCATTTCTCAGACGCGGGGCTATAGCTCAGCTGGGAGAGCGCTTGCATGGCATGCAAGAGGTCGGCGGTTCGATCCCGCCTAGCTCCACCAAGTCTGAAGGATGGGCGATTAGCTCAGTTGGGAGAGCACCTCCCTTACAAGGAGGGGGTCACTGGTTCGAGCCCGGTATCGCCCACCATTTCTCTTTCAAAGAGAAAAGCCATATTATATTGGGGCTATAGCTCAGCTGGGAGAGCGCCTGCTTTGCACGCAGGAGGTCTGCGGTTCGATCCCGCATAGCTCCACCACTTTATTATTCGTTTTTCACAGCAGTTATCTCCTGTTGCGAAAAGCTGTGTCTGAAAGCAAATAATAAAGTGGTTTGTCTTTATGATAGACACACATGCTCTTTAACAATCTGGAAAGCTGACAAGTCATTCTTTAAGAATGACAGTAAAGTTCTCAATCAGTGACAGAAATGTCACTCACACAATCAAGTGTGCTTGGGCTTTGTCTTAGTGATAAGCAAAGTCTCTATTTTGAGTCCGGCAAAAACAAAACCTTAATTAGTTGATGATTCAACACTCAGTGGTTTTGCGACGTAGATTTCTTTTTTAGACAATCTCGCCGTAAATAAAACCTCTTGGGGTTGTATGGTTAAGTGACTAAGCGTAGACGGTGGATGCCTTGGCAGTCAGAGGCGATGAAGGACGTATTAACTTGCGATAAGCCCAGATAAGGCAGTAAAAGCCATTTGAGTCTGGGATTTCCGAATGGGGAAACCCACCTGCATAAGCAGGTATCTTAGCGTGAATACATAGCGCTAAGAGGCGAACTCGGGGAACTGAAACATCTAAGTACCCGAAGGAAAAGAAATCAATTGAGATTCCGGCAGTAGCGGCGAGCGAACCCGGAGCAGCCCTTAAGTGGCTTAGGCGTTAGGTGAACAGGTTGGAAAACCTGGCAATAAAGGGTGATAGCCCCGTAACCGACAGCGCCTTAGTCGTGAAAACGAGTAGGACGGGACACGTGATATCTTGTCTGAACATGGGGGGACCATCCTCCAAGGCTAAATACTCCTGACTGACCGATAGTGAACCAGTACCGTGAGGGAAAGGCGAAAAGAACCCCTGTGAGGGGAGTGAAATAGAACCTGAAACCGTCTACGTACAAGCAGTGGGAGCTCCATCACTAAGACACCTTACCTTAGTGAGACGCAATCACTTTGTTTATTGGGTTAACCACGCGCAGCGTGGGTCAACCGCCCAATCAAGCAGAGGTGACTTAGTGATGGGGTGACCGCGTACCTTTTGTATAATGGGTCAGCGACTTAATGTTAGTAGCAAGGTTAACCGCATAGGGGAGCCGTAGGGAAACCGAGTCCTAACTGGGCGTGTAGTTGCTAGCATTAGACCCGAAACCGAGTGATCTAGCCATGGGCAGGTTGAAGGTTGAGTAACATCAACTGGAGGACCGAACTCACTAACGTTGAAAAGTTAGGAGATGACCTGTGGCTAGGGGTGAAAGGCCAATCAAACTCGGAGATAGCTGGTTCTCCCCGAAAGCTATTTAGGTAGCGCCTCGGACGAATACTACTGGGGGTAGAGCACTGTTAAGGCTAGGGGGTCATCCCGACTTACCAACCCTTTGCAAACTCCGAATACCAGTAAGTACTATCCGGGAGACACACGGCGGGTGCTAACGTCCGTCGTGGAGAGGGAAACAACCCAGACCGCCAGCTAAGGTCCCAAAGTTATCGCTAAGTGGGAAACGATGTGGGAAGGCTCAGACAGCCAGGATGTTGGCTTAGAAGCAGCCATCATTTAAAGAAAGCGTAATAGCTCACTGGTCGAGTCGGCCTGCGCGGAAGATGTAACGGGGCTAAGCGATACACCGAAGCTGCGGCAATGTCCTTATGGATATTGGGTAGGGGAGCGTTGTGTAAGCTGTTGAAGGTGTGCTGAGAGGCATGCTGGAGGTATCACAAGTGCGAATGCTGACATGAGTAACGATAAAGGGGGTGAAAAACCTCCTCGCCGGAAGACCAAGGGTTCCTGTCCAACGTTAATCGGGGCAGGGTAAGTCGGCCCCTAAGGCGAGGCCGAAAGGCGTAGTCGATGGGAAACGGGTTAATATTCCCGTACTGCTGCTTACTGCGATGGGGGGACGGAGAAGGCTAGGTGGGCCTGGCGATGGTAGTCCAGGTTCAAGTGCGTAGGCTGATTTCTTAGGCAAATCCGGGAAATCAAGGCCGAGACACGATGTCGAGCCACCAAGGTGGTGAAGTCATTGATGCCATGCTTCCGGGAAAAGCCTCTAAGCTTCAGGTAAGTAGCAACCGTACTCCAAACCGACACAGGTGGTCGGGTAGAGAATACCAAGGCGCTTGAGAGAACTCGGGTGAAGGAACTAGGCAAAATGGTACCGTAACTTCGGGAGAAGGTACGCTGCCCGCGGTGAAGTCCCTTGCGGATGGAGCTATGGGCAGTCGCAGATACCAGGTGGCTGCAACTGTTTATTAAAAACACAGCACTGTGCAAAATCGAAAGATGACGTATACGGTGTGACGCCTGCCCGGTGCCGGAAGGTTAATTGATGTGGTTATCGCAAGAGAAGCCATTGATCGAAGCCCCGGTAAACGGCGGCCGTAACTATAACGGTCCTAAGGTAGCGAAATTCCTTGTCGGGTAAGTTCCGACCTGCACGAATGGCGTAATGATGGCCACGCTGTCTCCACCCGAGACTCAGTGAAATTGAAATCGCAGTGAAGATGCTGTGTACCCGCGGCTAGACGGAAAGACCCCGTGAACCTTTACTACAGCTTGGCACTGAACATTGAGCCTACATGTGTAGGATAGGTGGGAGGCTTTGAAGCGGCGACGCCAGTTGCTGTGGAGCCATCCTTGAAATACCACCCTTGTATGTTTGATGTTCTAACTTAGCCCCGTTATCCGGGGTGAGGACAGTGCCTGGTGGGTAGTTTGACTGGGGCGGTCTCCTCCCAAAGAGTAACGGAGGAGCACGAAGGTGGGCTAATCACGGTCGGACATCGTGAGGTTAGTGCAATGGCATAAGCCCGCTTAACTGCGAGAGTGACGGCTCGAGCAGGTACGAAAGTAGGTCATAGTGATCCGGTGGTTCTGAATGGAAGGGCCATCGCTCAACGGATAAAAGGTACTCCGGGGATAACAGGCTGATACCGCCCAAGAGTTCATATCGACGGCGGTGTTTGGCACCTCGATGTCGGCTCATCACATCCTGGGGCTGAAGTCGGTCCCAAGGGTATGGCTGTTCGCCATTTAAAGTGGTACGCGAGCTGGGTTTAGAACGTCGTGAGACAGTTCGGTCCCTATCTGCCGTGGGCGTTGGATGATTGAGGGGAGCTGCTCCTAGTACGAGAGGACCGGAGTGGACGAACCGCTGGTGTTCGGGTTGTGTCGCCAGACGCATTGCCCGGTAGCTAAGTTCGGCACAGATAAGCGCTGAAAGCATCTAAGCGCGAAGCTGGCCCCGAGATGAGTCATCCCTAGAGCTTCGAGCTCTCTAAAGGGTTGTCGTAGACGACGACGTTGATAGGCAGGGTGTGTAAGCGCTGTGAGGCGTTGAGCTAACCTGTACTAATTGCCCGTGAGGCTTAACCATACAACACCCAAGAGGTTTTGGGTTGGACTTAAAATAAGCCAGTTGATTGTGGCGAGAACGAACAGCTTTCTAGGTTTATGGTTTTCACTTTTAGAAAAGTGAAGACACACAAAATTTTGCTTGGCGACCATAGCGCTTTGGACCCACCTGACTCCATGCCGAACTCAGTAGTGAAACGAAGCAGCGCCGATGGTAGTGTGGGGTCTCCCCATGTGAGAGTAGGACATCGCCAGGCTTTGATTATAAATTGTGACTGTTGCTTGCGATTTTTGATAGCTGCGATGCTCATGTACTGACCGTACACTGCGCGTCTCGATTCAAAATCCTCATCGCATCAAACAAGATAATCTAATTAGAGCTTAATATTGGGCTTTAGTTAGCAAATATTTAAGCATCAAAGCAATTAAGTGTAAGACTTTGGTGAAACAGAATTGGTGCGGAGTGGTAGTTCAGTTGGTTAGAATACCGGCCTGTCACGCCGGGGGTCGCGGGTTCGAGTCCCGTCCACTCCGCCACTATTTATAGGGGTGTAGCTCCAATTGGCAGAGCAGCGGATTCCAAATCCGCGTGTTGGGGGTTCGAATCCCTCCACCCCTGCCATCTAAAAAGCACCGACATTTGTCGGTGCTTTTTTTTGATCTAAATATTACCGGTCGAACCCATCTATTTCTGCTACTCAAAAAGCACTGACGCTTGTCGGTGCTTTTGACTGTCTGACAGCGCTAATAGTTTTTGGCGACAAACTGGCTTGGGCCTGCTTCTTCTGGCTGATGACTGAAGCAGAGCTCATAAGTGAAGGCGGTTATGGTCTGTACCATATCCATATTTGGTTGATGTCAACGATCACCGAAAACTGATCCACTTTTAGCTTAAAAACGATCAATCAAAATTGATCCACCCTTTTAGTCAGGTATTGCTCCTGAGCGTTGTTTATCTTTCAATCGATAACTATCACCACTTAACTGCAGAACATGGGAGTGGTGAAGTAGTCGATCTAACATCGCTGCCGTTAATGTCGCATCATCGGCAAATGCGCTTGGCCATTGGCCAAACGATAGATTACTGGTCAAAATAATGCTGCCATACTCATAGCGCTTAGCGATCACATTAAAAAATAGGTTCGCTTCTTCTCGTCCAAATGGCAGGTAACCGATTTCATCAATGATCAATAACCTTGGGGCCATCACGGAGCGAGAGAGGTATTGCTTCAGCTTGTTTTGCCGTTTAGCGGTCGATAATTGCAGCATCAAATCAGCAGCAGTGATAAAGCGCGTTTTCTTTCTAGCCTGTACGGCTTTTAGTCCCAACCCGATAGCTAAATGCGTTTTACCGACACCGCTTGGTCCAAGTAGCACCACGTTTTCATTACGTTCAATGAAGGTCAGCGCACTTAATTCTTGTATCTGCTGTTTCGGGACGCCGGTGGCGAACTTAAAATCAAACGTACTTAACTCTTTATGCGCGGGAAAACCTGCCATACGACTGAAAAGCTGTCGGGTTCGCTCGTCTCGTTGTTGTTGCTCGCTTTCCAATAACGCGCGTAGAAATTCACCATAACTCTTTTCTTGAGCAATACATTGCTCAGCCAACGATGGCCAAGAGGCGGCAACAGAGCTGAGTTTCAGTGAGTCACAGAGATGACCTATTTGTTCATGCAGTAGCATGGTCACCTCCAAACAACGCTTCGTAAACGTTCATGGGATGTTGTAGATTGATGGACTCTCGTGGCGGCACAATACGGATATCTGGGGCACACTTGTGTTGGCTTGCACCCTGAACGAACTTTGGCAGAGGAAGTAACTGTTTCACTTCTTCTCGCAAGCGCTCAGCAGGGACAGCTAACGTGGTGCCATGAATGCGTTGATTCGCCACACGTTGTAACCATGGGCCGACTTTTGCGTTGGCTATTTGTACATCCAGCTCGAGATTTTGCGCGCGCAATTCGGCGCTAAGTGGCACAACGAAGCTGTTTTTTAAGTAGTGGTTAAAACGCTCAACTTTCCCCTTGGTCTTAGCTCGATAGGGTTTACAAGCAACCAGCTTAAAGCCGTAGTCTTTCGACATCTGTAGCATCTCATCATGCAACTTATGTTCGCCTTGTGCATAAGCATCTCGCTCAATGATGAGCGCTTTAGCGTTGTCACACAGCACTTGCTCGGGTACTCTACCGAAATACTCAAACGCTTCTTTTAAACCTTGTTGCCATGCATGCGCACGCTCGTTATCAAAGAATTTGACGAAAGTGGCGCGCGAGTAACCTAACGTTGCGACAAAGGCTTTGAGCGGCCGTTTACCGAGACGAATGGTGGTAAAGTCGATTTGCATTTGCTGCCCTGGTAGCGTTTCAAAACGGACAACCGGCTCAGGAGTGGAACAAAGCTTAAACTGACACACAAAGCGTCGGAGCTGAGCAATACCGCCTGGATAACCGCGTTGGACGACCTCGTCAAACAAGACGGTGGCAGGTATCCAATCGGGTTTGGCCTGCTCAATTCGTTGGACGAGATAGGGTTTAAAGGGCGCTAGTTTTGTCGCGGGTTGTGCTCGTTGCGCGTAATTGGGCATCTGATGCTGCTGCAAATGATGCTTTACGGTGTTACGAGAGATGCCTAATTGACGGGCAATTTTACGAATACTTTGGCCTTGTGCAAAGTGAACATGAATATCCACAAATGTCTCCTTGGTTAACATAAATCACCCGTACAAAAAATAAACGGATGATACCAAGTGGATCAGTTTTCGATGATCGTTAGTGGATCAGTTTTGCATGATCGGTGACAGTTGATAACGAATTTCTACAATAACGCGTTGATAGCCCGCCCCTTCGAATTCATCTAATTGGGGGATGGTCGTCGTGAGGTCTTTTGCTTTTAGCAACCAACCGTGCACGATATCGTCGGGATTGTCACTGAGTTCAATCCCTGGATAGCCTTTTGCCGATCCCCACCCACGATCCGTGCGTACTGCTTGTAATGTAGCGGGATACCAGTCTCCTTGAACATCAGCAAGTAGATAATGATTCCGTTCCCCCGGACACAGGGTGCCATACACAAATAGATTATTGAGCATGTGGCGTCGCTCCTTGAATGTATATTGTTATTATTGCTTTCACATCCTATCTCTGGGGCTCGATTATCGGCAAGTCATAAAGTGAGATCTTTGCTTGTATTTTAACCGCAAGACGCGCAAAATCGGCGCCCGAACTGATGGCAGGTTATACTCACAGTGGCTGAGTAATCAATAGTGGTAGACGTGATGAAACGGCGAATTGGTAAAGCGATGGCGTGGGGCACAGCGATTCTAGTGCCGGCCGCTGTGGTGGGTGTAAATGGCTATTTTACCGTGCCAGATAGTACCCAGTTGCATACCGTCTCAGGTATTCACCGGCAATGTGTTGATTATATTCATGCTTCTCCATTGGATGAAGACGGGCATTTTTCATTATTGGTGTGGAATATTTATAAACAGCAACGTCCTCATTGGGAGACGGCGCTGAGTCAATATCGTGATCCTCACCGGTTAATGTTATTGCAAGAAGCCAGTTTTGGTCCTCAGCTTGCTCGCTGGATAAACCAAGCGTCACTTCACTACGATCAAGCTTATGCGTTTGCTATGCAAGATGCTGTGGCTGGGGTGATGAATTTGTCTCAGGTTAATCCGATGCATAGCTGTGCATATACCGCCGTTGAACCTTATCTAAGGCTGCCGAAAAGTGCTTTGTACAGCGAATATCAACTGTCTAATGGTCAGCGACTGGCAGTGGTAAATATTCATAGCATTAACTTTACGTACGCCATGTCAGCGTATAAGAAACAGCTGGCGGCGTTAGAAAAAGTGCTCGCGCAGGTTGAAGGGCCGATTATTCTCGCTGGGGACTTCAATACTTGGTCTCAGCGTCGTTTAGAGGCGGTAAGGGCAATGGTCTCTAGATTATCGCTTCAGGAAATGGCGTTTAGCCCGGATGAGCGGATCACGAAATTTGGCTTGCCCTTGGATCATGTTTTTTATCGAGGATTAGTGGTGGAAGGCGCAAAAGCGTTGGATAACGGCGCCTCCGATCATACTCCGATGGAGGCGCAGTTGAAGGTGATTAGCTAACGGCAATCATCAGGGCCCATCCCCCAAAGACGGCAAACCAAGGCAGGGTGGCAACCACAATCGCTTTACCTTGTTCAAGCGGCGTCCAGAGGGCCAAGACGGTAATACTGAGCACCCAATACCAAGGAAGAAGAATGGGTAGACTCGCCGCCCAAGCACTCCACTCTGACGTCAACGGCAGTTTTAACAGTCCGTTAAGGCTGTTGAGATCTGCGTGGGCAGGTAGAATAAAACTCGGTGACAACATCATATTGGTATAGCTGGCCAGATCACCCACGATGGCGGGTAGTAGGATAAAGCTGGTTGCCGCAAGCCAATGTCGGTAGCCAAAAGTTGGTGCTTCTTGTTTAGTGGCAAGACGGAACCAAAGTGCCAGCGCGAAGATGACCGCCGCGCGTCCAAACCAGTCTCCTAGCACCTCTGACGCCAATAGGGTCTCACGCTCCAACCATTGCTGGGCATCGCCTTCGGACATAGAGAGTGTTTGAATTAACACTCGCTGAAGGGTAGCCAGATCCGTGTGGTCGAAATAGGCGTTCCAAAACGCCATTGAGCTAAAGCACAGTAATAAGTACGCCAGCCACGCCCATGCAGGACGCTGGCTCAATGCGGCAAAGCAGGCACTCGGCCGGATTATGATATCACGCAAGGCGAACAAAGGGTTAGAGGACGCTACCATCATGAGCCGCTACTCCGCGAGATATCAATATGCAGGGTGAGGCGCTGGCCCGGCTGAATATAGGCGTTCTTGCGTAGCTGATTCCACTTAACCAGATCAGACACGGACACATTGTAACGCTGCGCAATGCTGCTTAGGGAGTCGCCTTGGCGAATCTGATAAGTGATGGTACGAACACGTTTTGCGTTATCGTTTTTATCCCAAACGACCAGCTTTTGCCCAATACTCAAGGTATCTCGAGGACTCATGCCATTCCATTTTGCCAGTTGTCGGTAGTCAACGTCATAACGGCGAGCAATTGTCCAGAAACTATCCCCTTTACGCACGGTATGGGTCCGTTTGTAACCGTCGCGCTCAGCGGCTTGTAATGCAGCAAGGCGCTGAGGGGCGCTTAAGGTGTACTGAGATTCGTCTTTCAATGAGACTGGGATCATCAGAGGCTGACCGACACGGATACGTGTGGTACTCAGTTGGTTAGCGCGCTGTAGTACCTTGACCGTCGTGTTGTAGTGGGCGGCAATTTCACTCAGGCTATCGCCCGATTGGACGTAATAACGCTCCACACGTAGCCCTTGGTTGTTATTTTTCGCCAGTTCGGTGTTGAAACGATCGACTTTATCGATGGGAAGTAACAAGTGGGTCGGACCGGCAGGCGCGGTTGCCCAGTGGTTGTAAGCCGGATTAAGGCTTTGTAACTCTGACACGCTCAGGCCAGCATAGTTGGCTGCCAGTGCTAGGTCCATTTGGATATTGGGTTCAACCAATGCCAGTGCAGGTTTGTTCGCGATGGCGGGAACCTCAAGGCCATATTTATCTTTATGACGAATGACGTCGCCAAGTGCAATCAGCTTGGGGACGTAGCTACTGGTTTCTTTGGGTAAATCGAGGTGCCAAAAGTCGATTGGCTTGCCCCGTTTCTCATTGTTACGAATCGCACGAGCAACGCGCCCTTCACCGGAATTGTAGGCGGCAATAGCGTGAAGCCAATTGCCGTCAAACATACCGTTAAGGTATTCCAAGTAGTCCAAGGCGGCATCGGTGGCTTTGGCCACATCACGACGACCGTCATACCACCAATTTTGCTCCAGTCCGAAGCGTTCACCGGTTGCTGGTACAAACTGCCATAAGCCAGCGGCACGACCGTGAGAGTAAGCAAATTGATCAAACGAGCTTTCGACGATAGGTAGCAATGCGATCTCAAGCGGCATATTGCGCGCTTCTACTTTCTCAACAATTAAGTGCAAGAAAGGAGTGGCACGTTCCGCGACGGTGGCAATGTGGTTTGGATATTTTAGGTACCAATTGCGGTACTGGCGGATAGCGCTGTTATTAGGGACGGGCAGTGACAGCTGCATGCTGATTCGTTGCCACACATCCTCCTGCATTTGCGGTGAAAGTACCGTTGGTGTCGCTGGGGTCGGTTGTTTCTTGGTCGCGGAAACGGTCGGTGTTGCTTTAACCGGAGTAGCCGCGACTGGGGTCTTTTTTGTTGCGATATCCGTATTCTGAGCATCACCTGTCAGCTGACAGCCGCTCAGCAACAGGGTGCTCAAGATAACAAAACGGTACTTCATTGCATAAAACCTTCGTCCAAAATAGCCGATGATAATAGGGGCTGGCTCTATTGATGACAAGAGACTCAGCTCAAAATTCGTCCTTCCACTGCCGCAGAGCCCTGAATACTTCTAGCTCACTGTCATCAGTGGCTCGGCCACTCACCGCTTGAATCACAGTCGGTTCGCTCGTTCGTAAAAATGGGTTTATGCGCCGTTCGCGCTCAATGGTACTCGGTAGAGTCTGTTTTTGCTGCGCACGCAACCTATTTACTTCTTCTCTATACAAATGTAGCGCATCATTTTCCGGTTCAACGGTTAATGCGAAAGCGACGTTGGCCGCCGTGTATTCATGTGCACAAAAAACCTGAGTTTCGATGGGTAAGGATGCAAGCTTTTTCAATGAGTTAACGGCTTGTTCTGCGGTGCCACCGAGTAAGCGGCCGCATCCTGCTGAAAATAGAGCATCACCGCAGAATAGCTTACCATCGCCGACAAACGCGATATGATCCTCGGTATGGCCTTCTACGCCCACCACCAGAAAACGGTGATCAAACACATCGATCTGGTCACCGTCTTTCACTGCCATCGTAAGTCGAGGGATAGGCTTTACATCGGGACCTATCACCGCAGCACTTGGCGCAAAGCGTACTAAATCTTCAATGCCATTGGTGTGATCCCAGTGATGGTGTGTGATTAAAATGCAGGATAAGGTCAACTCATGTGCCTGAATGTAGTCGATAACTTGATGTGCTTCACCCGGATCGACCACCGCACAACGGTTATCTTCACTAATAATGAGCCATATGTAATTATCGTTAAATGCAGGTATGCTTTTGACACTGAGCATTGGGTTCTCCAGCAATAGAATGAGCCTTGACCATGAAACCAGCGCGCATCGATTATCACTATGATTACCCCTATACGTGGGACCAAGTTGCGTATGGGGATTGGACACGAGCGCAGTTACAAACGCGTTTAGATGAATGTTTGCCTAACCTGTTTGGCTACCATTTACTGAAGCTCGGCGGGCTAAGCTGCGAACTGGTCAGCCAACAGTGTAACATTCAACACCAAGTCTGTGTGGATAAACGTAATCCAATGCGCAACTTAACCGCAGACCATTATGCGCTTCCTTTCATCGAAAAATCGTTTGATGCGTGCTTGCTGGCTCATCAGCTCGACTATAGCGATGATCCTCACCGGCTGCTGCGTGAGGTGGATCGCGTGATGATTGACGATGGATATCTTATTTTATCCGGCGTCAACCCGACCAGCGTGATGGGAATCAAGCGTGTATTGCGGGGACGCGGCCAGCGACTGCCATGGAGTGGACGTATGTTTTCTCCACTGAGGATCCGCGATTGGCTAAGTGTGATGAATTATGAGGTGACCACTGCAACGCACTTTGGTTTGTGGCCAACGAAACAGCCCAAGGCGAGACACGCTTGGGTAGAAAGCAGCTTTGCTGAATTCACGCCCTTTGTCGGCTGCGTCTACTTTATTATCGCCCGTAAACGCAGCTATCCGTTAAAACCCATCAAACCACGCTGGAAGCTGAAAAAAGCCGTTGCGCCTTTAGGTGGAGTCGTGCCAAACGGTGGATAAAAACCTGCTTATTGCGGCTGATACCCTTCATCAACCAGAGTAGGGTGATTGGCCGCCTCTCGGGCTAATTCATCACAGCGTTCGTTTTCTGGGTGGCCAGCGTGGCCTTTTACCCAATTCCAAGTCACCGTATGCTTGGCGGCCGCAGCATCGAGTTGCTGCCATAACTCAGCGTTTTTCACTGGCTTTTTATCTGCAGTTTTCCACTGACGTTTTTTCCAATTATGGATCCATTGTGTGATCCCTTGGCGCACGTATTGGCTGTCTGTGGTAAGCACGACCTCGCATGACGCGGTAAGGGCGTTCAGTCCGACGATAGCCGCCATGAGCTCCATACGATTATTCGTTGTGAGGGTATAACCGGCGCTCAAGGTTTTTTCGTGCTGTTTATAACGCATCACCACACCGTAACCACCGGGACCTGGGTTACCGAGGCATGAACCGTCTGTGAAAATTTCTACCTGCTTGGTCATCTTTGGTACTATCGGGAATTAGAATCTGCCAAGTTTGACATAAGTATTGCCATGAAAGCGAATTACGATCGCCTTGTTGTTCTTGATACCGAAACCACAGGTATGAACCGCGAAGGTGGCCCTCATTACCAGGGACACAACATTATCGAAATCGGCGCGGTTGAAATTATCAATCGTAAGCTAACCGGTCGGCACTTTCATGCCTACATTAAACCGACACGTGCGATTGATCCTGAAGCTATTGAAGTACACGGTATCACGGATGCTTTTCTCGCCGACAAACCGACATACGCCGATGTGCATCAGGCATTTGTGTCCTTTGTAGAAGGGGCGGAGCTAATTGCCCACAATGCGCCCTTTGACGTCGGCTTCATGGACTACGAGTTTAAAAACCTGGGAGTGGCGTTAAAGACGAGCGAGATCTGTTCAATTACCGATACCCTTGCTATGGCGAAGAAAATCTTCCCGGGTAAGCGCAATAACTTAGATATTTTATGTGAGCGCTATGGTATTGATAATTCTCGCCGCACGTTGCACGGGGCATTACTTGATGCCGAGATCTTAGCCGACGTTTACTTACTGATGACGGGCGGGCAAACCAGCCTGTCTTTTAACGCGGGAACCGATACGGACAATGCGAGCCCAATGGCGCCGCGTTCGGTCAAACGTCAGAAACCGCTAAAGATTATCCCCGCATCCGCCGATGAACTAAGTGCACACGAAGCGCGTTTAGATTTTATTGAGCAAAATGGTAGCTGTCTTTGGCGACAGTAGGAGAGCACATGAAAAAGCGGTGGTGGACTGCCTGTCTTTGTATCCCATTATTGGCGCAAGCCAGTGAGCAAGAAATACGTCTGCTGGAAAACCGCTTTCGGGTTGATCCTACCATTGAGCGTGCCGCGTTCGTGATTTACCGAGAAGATCCCAGTGTCCCTGTGGTCCTGGTGCGCCCCGATGGCACTAAGTACTACGCATGGCGACATCCGGATAAAGTTTCTTGGCACCAAGAATCGGACATGGACATCGTTTCTATCACTGATCCCATGCCCGGTCCGTGGCAAGCGATTGGCCGAGTTAGCCCTGATAACAAAGTAAAAGTGCTAAGCGATCTGCGTATGCAGGTTGATGATCTTCCTCCGCGTTTATATCAGGGGGAAACGGTGAAATTCACGGCGCGATTAAAGCTTGGCGATGAGCCTCTCATCCTGCGCGATTTCATCGAGCGCGTTGATTTGAATGTCACCTTTACCGAGTACGTCGAAGATCCTGAATCGCTCAACCCTGATCAGCGCCCTCAGCCTCGCTCACTCGGGCATTTTAGTGACGACGGGACGGGGTTAGATGAAAAGCCCAATGATGGTATCTTCACCGTCGCACTGCCGGTGAATGTGATGCCCGGTAAATACCGAGCGCGTGTGACGTCAGGCAATGGCATTTTTTTCCGCACCTTAGAGCAAGAAGTGCTGGTGTACCCGACGCCATTGATGGCGACGTTTAAACAAAGCCAAATTGATGATGAGCCACACAAGCTGGTTATTCAGGCCGAGGAGGCCAGTATTGAGCCGGGTAGCATATCGGTGCATGCTAAATTTATCGACACGGAAGGGAAGACCACAGTTTACCAAACATCGAACGATGATAAATCCATGACGATGACACTGGACATCCCGTATGCATCCACGCCGGGCCAGTACAAATGGAGCAGTATGCTTTATGCGACGGATTTATTGTCAGGCCGACCGCTGGTTTTTAGTTTACCTGAGCAGACGTTTGCGGTGACCGATTATGAAGCGCTTGAACAAGCAGAAGCCGAGCGGTTGGCGCGAGAGCGCGAATTGCAAGCGGCAGCGGAAGAGCGGCGTCGTGAGCGAGAGAAGGAAAAGGCACGCACGACATCGTTACTGATTATCGGTGTAGGGAATCTATTGATTCTTCTGCTCGGCGCAGCGGTTTGGTTTGTGTTGAAAAAGCGCAAAGCCCGGAAGCTCGCTGAAGCGGCTCAAGAGTTGGAAGCGCCGCCACCCGATGAAGGTGCGCGTGAAGAGATGGGCGATGAGTTGGACATGGATAAACCGGATAAAGAATAAAAAAGAGAAGTAAAGAATAAAAAAAGAGAAGGCAATTGCCTTCTCAGATTGCTGACGAACCCCGCCTTTTTAGGCGGGGTTCTTTTTGATAAGCGGCCGTAGGCCGCGATCGCGATATTTTTTGTTAGAGAGTGGTCGTTACCGACCAACGCCTAAATTGGCGGATAGAAGCCAGTATTTGCCTTATATCCGCCATGTTAAAGCCACATTTTCTTAGATAGCTCACCACTAACGCTATCTTCTTGATGTTTTGAGCAGCCGCCGCCAGCCAGCATTGCATTTGCACATTTGCAAGCCCTCGGAAGCGTGCGTAGCGATGCCCATGATGCTGCTTAGCGTCGGCGAAGCTTCGCTCCACAGTCTCACTTCGTCGCTTGTATATCTTTTTGCCATAACGAGACAGTCGCATTTCATTGGCACGCTCGACTGCATCAGTGTAAAGATGACGCGTGATGACCTTTTGCATGGTCTTACTTTGCGTACAGTCGTTTCTAACCGGACAGAACGCACACTGCTTTGGGTCTGAGTGATAAGTACGATAGCCGGCTCTTGTGGTTGTTTTATAGATAAGCGTTTGCCCTTTGGGGCAGCGATATGTGTCGGTTTTCTTATCGTATGTGAAGTGTTTTTTCTTGAACGTATTCTTCGTTCGAGAAGGGCGACGATAGCCGAATACGCCAAGAATGCTGCGACGCTCTAAGGATTCGGCAACCGGTGCCGTGAAGTAGCCAGCATCGATGCCCACGGCAATAGGATTGAGGTTAAATTGCGTGAGTGTGTGGTCAAGGCGATGGATATACGGTTGTGAGTCGTTGACATTCCCTGGGGTTGTATACGTATCGACGATGATACCGTGCTTACCATCAACGGTCCTATGGTCAAGATAGAAGAAGCCTTGGGGCTTATTATCTCTGGTCATAAAACCACTTTCAGGGTCAGTCGTACTCACTTTTGTGTTTTTGACGTCCGTTTTTAATGGCGCGTCCTTGAACGGCTTTTTTCCTTCTGCTTTGCGGTCACAGGCGATGTCTTCATCCAACATCTCTAGGTAAGCGCCGGCGCTCACCGGGCGCAGTTTATTCACATGCTTATTTTTGTTCGCACTGGCTTTAAGGTGTGTGCTATCGGTATACAGCTCTTGCCCTGCGACTAAGCCCTTCTCCATGGCTTGAACCACAATATGGTTGAATATGCGTTCGAAGACATCCGTGCCATTAAAGCGACGAATACGATTTTGGCTCAGCGTGGACGCATGGATGACCTTCTCTGTCAGCGACATACGCAAGAACCAACGATAAGCAACGTTGACTTCAATTTCTTTAACAAGCTGGCGCTCGCTTTTGATGCCGAAGAGATAGCCAAGCAGGATGATTTTAAATAAGCGAACGGGGTCAACGGGTGGACGGCCATTATCTTTGCAATAAAGGTGGGCGACTTCATCTCGAATAAACTCGAAGTCGATGGCACGGTCGATTTTACGAACAAGATGGTCTTTGGGAACAAGTTGTTCCATCGTCACCATTTCAAGTTCATATTGGTGTGGAGAAGGTTCTTGAAGCATACCGGAGCATCCCTATTGCGACACTCCTATTAGATCAAAGGTCTAGCTCGAAAGCTAGACCTTTGTCAGCAGTCTGAGAAGGCAATTGCCTTCTCTTTTTGGTTGGGCAGCTTAACGCGAATCATTAAGCTGCATCATGCATCTTTCCCACTTTAGTCGATGCAGCAGGAAGCTCTGCAGGATCGAAGTCATCAACATTGATGGTTTCTAGTCGACCCACTTCAGCGTCACGGAGCAGCTGCGCTTCTTGTTCGCTGATCACGCCCGCATCCAGACCTTTCTGTGCCACTTGGTCTAAGAACATAAATGGCAGTTTCTCGCCAATACCGTCACAAACTTTTTTGTGGATCGGCTCTGCAGTGAGAATGTCGTGAAGCGCTTTTTCGATATTCCCAATGGCATTACCAGGCTCGAAGAATTGTCCACGGCCAATGCGATCACGTGTTGCACTTGGCGATTGCAAAATTACTGCAAGCTTACCGTCTAAGCGATCACTTGGTTTGCGGCGACCTTTACCTAATGGGAACACGAGGGCACGTACCAATCCTGCAATCATACGATTTGGGAAGTTGGCAAGGAACTCATCCAGCGCTTGCTCGGTTTGGTACATGGCATCTTGCATACCCCAATGAACTAGTGGCAGATCGTCTTTCTGATAGCCCTCATCGGCGTAACGTTTCATGGTTGCAGAGGCAAGATAAAGCTGACTAAGCACATCACCCAGACGCGCAGACAGACGCTCTTTACGCTTCAAATTACCCCCGAGAACCGCCATTGAAACGTCAGCCAGCAGCGCTAATGCCGCACTGTAGCGGTTCATTTGCTGGTAGTAACGGCGTGTTTCGTCTTTACGTGGTGTTTTCGAGAAGCGTCCATCGGTCAGGCCCAGCCACAATGTGCGAGCAAGGTTACTCATCACAAAGCCAACGTGACCAAACAGTGCGCGATCAAAGGCACTTAACGCACGTTGCGAATCGGTGTCTTCGCTGGCACGAATTTCATCCAGTACGAACGGATGGCAGCGGATCGCCCCCTGACCGAAGATGATCATCGAACGCGTCAAAATGTTCGCACCTTCAACGGTTATGGCGATAGGTGAGCCTTGATAGTTGCGTCCCAAGAAGTTTTTAGGACCAAGGCAGATACCTTTACCGCCCACAACATCCATCGCATCAATCACACCTTGTTGACTACGATGCGTACAGTGATATTTGACGATGGCGGAGATCACCGACGGTTTTTCTCCCAAGTCAATCCCTGTCACGGTCAGGGCACTGGCGGCGTCCATTACGTAAGCATTGCCCGCGATACGTGCTAGAGGCTCTTCAATACCCTCCATTTTACCGATCGGCAATTTGAACTGACGACGAATACGCGCATAAGCACCGGTTGCCAATGCTGCTGACTTCAAGCCGCCGGTGGTGTTCGATGGCAGGGTGATACCACGACCAATCGACAGACACTCCATCAGCATACGCCAACCTTGGCCCGCCATTTTCTGGCCGCCAATAATAAAGTCCATTGGAACGAAGACGTCATTACCCTGTGTCGGACCATTTTGGAATGGAACGTTGAGAGGGAAGTGACGACGGCCGATATCGACACCTTCTAAATCGGTCGGGATCAGTGCACAGGTAATACCAAGCTCATCTTGATCGCCAAGTAGATGGTCAGGATCGCGAAGTTTAAACGCGAGACCGAGTACGGTAGCGACAGGGGCTAGGGTGATGTAGCGTTTGTTCCAGGTGATTTTCATCCCCAGCACTTCTTTGCCTTCCCACATCCCTTTTGTGACAACCCCGTAGTCAGGGATCGAGCCCGCATCGGAGCCTGCTTCTGGGCTGGTTAAGGCAAAGCATGGAATTTCTTTACCCTCAGCAAGGCGCGGTAAGTAGTGGTCTTTTTGCTCTTCGGTACCATAGTGCTGCAATAGCTCACCCGGACCGAGAGAGTTAGGGACCCCGACCGTAGATGACAGTACGCCTGACACGCCAGACAGTTTTTGTAACACCAAAGACTGGGCGTAAGCGGAGAACTCGAGGCCACCATATTGTTTTTTGATGATCATGGCGAAGAACTTGTTGTCCTTCAGGTATTGCCATACCTCAGGTGGTAAATCTGCCAGCTCGTGGGTGACTTGATAGTCATCAACCATACGGCAGACTTCATTCACAGGGCCATCCAGGAACGCCTGCTCCTCGGCACTTAAACGTGGTGCTGGGATATCATGCAATTTGTTCCAGTCAGGCGTACCACGGAAAAGATCTGCTTCCCACCATACTGTACCTGCGTCGATGGCTTCTTTTTCTGTGGCTGACATTTCTGGCATCACAGATTTAAATGCTTTAAACGCTGGTTTACTGATCCAGTTGCGACGGAATGTCGCGATATTAAGTGGCAGTGCGATTACGGCAAAGATCAGCCAAGTGATCTGTCCAACACTCCCCAGTAAAGTCCCTACTACTAGTCCCGCAGCCAATGCAGCTGTTGAAACCAGCAAATTGGCACGATGGTATGCGAGTACGCCTGCCACAATTAGCATGGCAGCGATAAATAACCCTGTCGCCATCACGTCATCTCCTTCGGTTTAGTTAGCCTCTCCTCAAATGAGGTAAGAGGTCGTACCACTTAATGTAAGCAAAAATTTAAATATTTGTAAATTGGTACGGTGTGATGTGGCTTGCAAGGTGAGAAAATCATCAATCATTCTCCGCCAAAGTTGGAAAGATAGGTTGCCATTTGAACAAACGTGACCTAGCTCGAGACCAACACGCAAGCGGCAGTCGACAGGCACAAAACGATACGGTTACACTGACCTTAAATCCGCTCTCACCCCCGGTGCACAGAGTGAGAGCCTGGCCTTTTTCAACGATGGGAACATGCCATGTACCAAGATATTATTCGCGGTGAGCTGTCGGAAGCAGCTACCGTTTTGAATGCCTTTTTAAGTGACGACAAAAACATTCAACAAATTGAAGAAGCTGCCAAGCTATTGGCCGATAGCTTCAAAGCGGGTGGCAAGGTGCTTTCGTGTGGGAACGGTGGCTCGCACTGTGATGCCATGCATTTTGCTGAGGAGTTAACGGGCCGTTATCGTGAAAACCGTCCGGGGTATCCTGCGATTGCGATTTCTGATCCAAGCCACCTTTCTTGTGTTTCCAACGACTTTGGCTATGAGTTTGTTTTTTCACGCTATGTTGAAGCCGTCGGCATGAAAGGCGACGTCCTCTTTGGTCTGTCTACCTCAGGAAACTCCGGTAACATTCTTAACGCGATCGATGCGGCGAAAGCGAAAGGCATGAAGTCCATCATGCTGACTGGGAAAGACGGCGGCAAAATGGCTGGTCTTGCGGATATCGAAATTCGTGTCCCTCATTTTGGCTATGCGGATCGTATTCAAGAAGTCCATATTAAGATTATCCATATTCTTATCCAGCTGGTGGAAAAGGAAATGGCGGCCTAATGCTCGGAGGTAGATGAAAGAATGTGTGAACTGCTTGGCATGAGTGCCAATGTGCCTACGGATATCTGTTTTAGTTTTACTGGGCTTATTCAGCGCGGCGGAAAAACAGGGCCGCATCGAGATGGCTGGGGCATTACCTTTTACGAAGGGAAAGGGTTTCGCACCTTTAAAGATCCCGCCCCAAGCTGCCAATCTAAAGTGGCCGAGTTGGTAACCAGTTATCCGATCAAAAGCTGTGCGGTAGTCAGTCATATTCGTCAGGCTAATCGAGGTGGCGTCAGCCTTGAAAACACGCATCCTTTTACTCGCGAAATTTGGGGACGTTATTGGACGTTTGCCCACAATGGCCAGCTATCTGGGTTTGAAAGCTTAGAAACGGGCCACTTTAAGCCTGTGGGAGAAACCGACAGTGAAAAAGCCTTCTGTTGGCTGCTTAATGAACTATACAAGCACTACCCACAGCAACCCGATAACATGTGTGAGGTGTTCGACTTTATCGCCTCGCGCTGCGATCGGTTACGTGCACTTGGAGTGTACAACATGCTGTTTAGCGATGGTGACTATGTGATGGCGTATTGCAGTAATAACTTGCACTGGATTACGCGGCGGGCCCCGTTTGGTAAAGCGAGCTTGATCGATCAGGAAATGACGGTTGATTTTCATGAGGAGACTACGCCCAATGATGTCGTCACTGTGATCGCGACCCAGCCGCTAACCAATAATGAAAACTGGCACAAAATGGCAGAAGGGGAGTACTGCGTCTTCCATTTTGGTGAAGTGTATTGCACCAATCAAGATCAGTATGCAACGACCTGATTGCGGTCTGCCAGCATAGAAAAGGCGCCATCAGGCGCCTTTTTTGATCAGGGCGAATCACACTAGGCTTTTAGGTCGTCATATTCATCAGCGGCATAGCCAGCAGGGCCCAACGGCGCGCCGTCGAGCCAAGCTTGGCCAGCTTCCATGCGTAAGCGCTCTTCGACAAACCAGCGAACAACCAAAGGATAAATCTGGTGCTCTTGTTGTTGCACTCGTGCTGCAACGGTATTGGCGTCGTCTTCTGAAAAAATGGGGACACGTGCTTGTAAAATCACCGGGCCACCATCCAATTCTTCTGTGACAAAATGCACTGAGGTGCCATGCTCGGTATCACCCGCATCAATCGCGCGCTGGTGGGTATGTAAGCCCGTGTATTTGGGGAGCAACGACGGATGAATATTCAGCATTCGTCCTTGGTAGTGCTCGACAAAGGCTGGGGTGAGTATACGCATAAAGCCGGCGAGAACGACCAAGTCAGGAGCCAACGCATCAATGGCGGTTGCCAACGCATGATCGTAAGCGTCGCGAGTGTCATAGCGCGAGTTTTCGAGCACGCGAGTCTCGATTCCAGCATTATCCGCGCGGGTTAGGCCGTAGGCATCTGGCTTGTTTGCAATCACGCCGACAATTTTTGCGTTTTGCGGGCACTTATCGATTAAGGCCTGAAGATTACTGCCACTTCCCGAGATCAACACCACGATGCGTTTTGTCATTACACCAACTCCACTTGCGCTTCGCCGTCAGCACTTGTTGCAATATGGCCCAACTGCCAAGCGGTTTCCCCTGACTCATTGAGCAGTGCGATCGCTTGTTCGGCATGTGCTTGTGGTAGCGCGATGACTAAGCCGACGCCACAGTTAAAGGTGCGCAGCATTTCATAGTCACTGACATTGCCTTGTGCCTGCAACCAGTTAAAGATGGCTGGCCATTGCCAGCTATTTCCATCAATAACGGCTTTTGTACCTTGAGGCAATACGCGGGGAATGTTTTCCCAGAAGCCGCCACCGGTAATATGAGAAATGGCATGAGCAGGGTATTGCTCAAGTAAAGTGAGTACTGACTTCACGTAGATACGGGTCGGTGCCAGCAAGTGCTCAACCAAAGGTTTGCCTTCGAGTTGCATGGTTAAATCAGCCTCGCTGACTTCCAAGATCTTGCGGATCAGAGAGTAGCCGTTTGAGTGAGGACCGCTAGAAGCCAGACCAATCAGAGCATCGCCTTCACCGACCTTACTGCCATCAATTAATGCGGATTTTTCCGCGACCCCGACACAAAACCCAGCGACATCATAATCATCCCCTGAGTACATGCCCGGCATTTCAGCGGTTTCGCCACCGATCAGGGCACAACCGGCTTGTTGGCATCCATGAGCAATCCCTGTGACCACATCGGCCGCTGTCTCGACGTCTAATTTTCCGGTCGCGTAGTAGTCGAGGAAAAAGAGTGGTTCAGCCCCTTGAACAATCAGATCGTTCACACACATGGCGACCAAATCAATGCCGATCGTATCGTGCTTATTGGCATCAAGCGCTAAACGTAATTTGGTTCCTACCCCATCAGTGCCGGACACCAGCACGGGTTCTTTATACTTGGTCGGTAACTGACACAGGGCACCAAACCCGCCCAAGCCGCCCATTACTTCAGGACGGTGAGTTTGTTTGACGACGCCTTTGATACGGTCGACTAGGGCGTTACCCGCATCAATATCGACACCTGCATCCTTGTAGCTAAGAGATGATTGTTTACCGCTCACTGCAATTCCTCGCCGGAGTTGGAAGTCAAAAGTCGGCGCTATTCTATCAGTAGATAATTAGAAAGGAAAACGTTTGCGTCAGCTGTTTGGTGAGGAAATAGGCGAGATGTCAAGCCTTTGATCTACGCTAGCAAAACTCTTTCGTGTATACTACCGAGAATTTGTTTTTTGTAAGGAGTCTAAGATGAAGGTCGTGGAAGTCGGGCACCCGTTAGTGAAGCATAAAATTGGATTGATGCGTGAGCGGGATATTAGCACTAAGCGATTTCGTGAGCTTGCCACTGAAGTGGGTAGCCTACTGACATACGAAGCCACTTCAGACTTCGAAACAGAAAAAGTGACCATCGAAGGTTGGGACGGCCCAGTCAGCGTTGATCAAATCAAAGGTAAAAAAGTCACCGTGGTGCCTATTTTGCGTGCAGGGCTCGGTATGATGGACGGTGTGTTGGAGCATGTACCAAGTGCCCGTATCAGTGTGGTCGGCATTTACCGTGATGAAGAAACGCTAGAGCCTGTACCGTATTTCCACAAGTTGGCGAGCAATATCGACGAGCGCATGGCGCTGGTGGTCGATCCTATGCTGGCAACGGGTGGTTCTATGATTGCCACTATCGATTTGCTTAAAGAGCAAGGCTGTCAACATATCAAAGTGTTGGTGTTAGTCTCTGCCCCAGAGGGTATTGAAGCGTTGAAAAAAGCGCATCCGGATGTCGAGCTCTATACTGCAGCTATCGATGAAAAGCTGAATGACAAAGGCTATATCGTACCCGGCCTAGGTGATGCCGGCGATAAAATCTTCGGTACCAAGTAATCGTTATCATCGCCAAGATGATGGCGTAATAACGGATCAAAAAGCCCGCTTAGTATCGCGGGCTTTTTTAGTCTAAATGTCCCGTCTTATAAAGACAGGCCTATTTTATCGAGGTAAGTACGCACTTGCGCTTCGATCCCCTCACCATCTAATTGCAGCTCAGCATGCAATTCTTGCTGAGTGCCTTGTGGAATAAAGCGATCGGGCAAGCCAATTTGCAATACCGGCTTAATGATACCTTGCGTCATTAAGCTTTCAATCACACCGGTTCCCGCCCCGCCAGCGGTGGCGTTTTCTTCAATAGTGACAAGGCAATCATGCGTTTTCGCCATTTCTGCCACTAAATCGGCATCCAGAGGTTTAGCAAAGCGCATATCTACCACGGTTGCATCAAGCGCTTCTGCTGCCGCGAGGGCGCCGGGCAACAGAGTACCAAAGTTAAGTAGCGCAATGCGCTTTCCTTGGCGTTTTTGTACGCCTTTACCGATAGGGAGTGCATGCATATCGCGCTCAATATCAACGCCCATGCCTCCCCCGCGTGGGTAGCGCACTGCGGCCGGGCCCTGATGAATATGACCGGTATAGAGCATTTGCCGGCATTCGTTCTCATCGCTTGGCGTCATCACCACTAGATTCGGGATGCATCTTAGGTAGCTTAAATCAAATGCCCCTTGGTGCGTTTGGCCGTCGGCGCCCACGATGCCACCGCGGTCGATCGCGAACAACACCGGTAAGTTCATAATGGCGACATCATGGATCAGCTGATCGTACGCACGCTGTAAGAAGGTGGAGTAGATAGCTACCACAGGGTTGTACTCACCAATCGCCATACCTGCCGCTAGGGTGACGGCATGTTGTTCGGCAATCGCAACATCGAAGTATTTGTCAGGGTGCGCCTTGGAAAAGCGCACCATACCAGAGCCTTCACGCATCGCCGGGGTAATGGCGAGCAGTTTGTCGTCTTGCTCGGCCATATCACACAACCAGTCACCAAAGACATTAGAAAATGTCGGGCTGGCTGGCTTTGATTTCGGTAGGCTATGCACGCTTGGATCGAATTTAGGAACGGCATGATACCCAATCGGATCCTTTTCCGCAGGCGCGTAGCCTTTGCCTTTTTTCGTCATCACGTGCAAGAACTGTGGCCCTTTCAGGTTACGCATGTTCTTTAGCGTTTTAACCAGCTCTTCCACGTCATGACCATCGATAGGGCCGATATAGTTAAAGCCGAGTTCCTCGAACATGGTCCCCGGTATCACCATCCCCTTGAGGTGCTCTTCAGCACGACGGACCAGCTCTTTAATTGGTGGCGCGCCCGACAGGACTTTTTTGCCCCCTTCTCGGATGGTGGTATACAAATTACCAGAAAGAAGCTGCGCCAGATGATTGTTGAGAGCACCAACATTCTCTGAAATCGACATTTCGTTGTCGTTGAGGATCACCAGCATGTCGGGTTTCACGTCCCCAGCATGGTTCATCGCCTCAAATGCCATCCCCGCGGTGATGGCTCCGTCTCCAATCACACTAACGACTTTGCGGTTTTTCCCTTCTTTTTCGGCACAAATGGCCATCCCCAATGCGGCGCTTATTGACGTCGAAGAGTGGCCTACCGACAGCACATCGTAGGGGCTTTCTTCGCGCCACGGGAAGGGATGCAATCCGCCCTTTTTGCGAATCGTCGGCATTTTTTCGCGCCGACCCGTCAAAATTTTATGTGGGTAGGCTTGGTGACCGACATCCCAAACAAGGTGATCAAAAGGGGTGTTATAGACATAATGGAGTGCGACAGTCAGCTCGACAGTGCCAAGTCCAGACGCAAAATGACCACTTGAGTGGCTAACCGTATTAAGTAAGTAGGTACGCAGCTCATCACACAGTTCTGGAAGGTGATCACGCGGAATGGTGCGTAACTCTTCCGGCGTATCAGCCAACGCGAGTGTAGGGTACTTTGATATATCCAGTGTCATAGTGGTTCGGCGCTTTTATTGGTAATGCTAGTTGTTGCGCTCGATGATATATCGGGCAAAAACTTCCAGTTGTTCGGTATTGTAGGGGATCGCATGCAGCGCGTGTAGTGCTTCTTGGTAAAGTTGCTGTGCTTTTTCTTGCGCGCCCTGTAAACCGAGTAGCGCAGGGTAGGTACTTTTATCCGCGCTCATGTCAGATCCCTGCGGTTTCCCCAATGTTTGGGTATCGCTTGTGATATCTAAAATGTCATCTTGCACTTGGAACGCGAGGCCAATGGCGTTGGCAAAGGTATCCAGCTCGTCAAGGTGCGTCACTCCTTTCTCGCCGGCGGCAAAAGCCCCCAGTCTGACCGCGCCTCGAATTAATGCCCCCGTTTTGTTACGGTGGATTTGTTTTAACGCCTCTAACCCGACGTGTTGGCCTTCGGCGGCGAGATCGAGCGCTTGACCCAGACACATTCCACTGGCGCCACTGGCGTTTGCCAGCGTTCTTATCATATCGATACGGTAAGATTCAGCGTTTGGATTGAGCGACCCTTCGGATAACACCGTAAACGCCAAGGTTTGTAAGGCATCCCCGGCGAGTATGGCGGTCGCTTCATCAAACTCGATATGGCAAGTCGGTTGACCTCGTCGCAGGCTATCATCGTCCATGGCGGGCAAATCATCGTGGATCAAGGAGTACGCGTGAATGCACTCTACCGCCACAGCGGGTGTGTCCAAATCAGTGATGGGCACCCCAAACAATTGTCCGGTAGCATAAGTCAAGAAAGGACGAACGCGCTTGCCGCCGAGCAGTAAGCCGTGGCGCATTGCTTTAATAAGCGGTAAATCTTGATGCGAGAGTGTGTCTAGCCAACGCGATAGCTGTTGGTTGCTGCGGTGTTGCGTCTCCCGCAGCGCGAGCTGTACAACGGAATCAGTCATTGTCGTCGTGAGAAAATTCAGTCAGTGGCGCGTCATCATCTTGAGAAAGCAGAATCTCAACGCGCTGTTCAGCATCTGCTAAGGTTTTTTGTCCTTGGCGCGCAAGCGCAATACCGCGCTCAAAGCGCTTCATTGCCGTATCAAGGGCGAGGTCGCCAGTCTCTAAAGCACCGACGATCGCATCCAACTCTTTGAGGGTGTCCTCAAAGGTCATATTTTCTGGTTTCTTCACAGCCATGATGCAATAAAATTAGAGAGGGAGGGACAGACGTTAACCCAGTGCTGACAGGGGGTCAAATTCATCAGGCGATTTTTGTGCCCCAAACGCTGCTTTGCAAATCACGCATTCTGCTTGTTGGTATTTGCGGATTTGCGCTAAACCTATAGGATTGGTTGCCGATACAACCAAAGACAACAAAAACAAATAATAACGAACCGATGTAATCTAAGGGAGACTGACGTGGATATAGCGACGCTCATCGGCATTATAGGCTCGTTCGCATTCGTCATTATGGCCATGCTGTTGGGCGGCACCATGAACATGTACTTCGACGTGCCGTCCGTACTGATTGTTATCGGGGGCAGTCTTTTCGTGGTGTTGACCAACTACACCATGGGACAGTTTTTTGCTTGCTTTAAGATTGCAGGCAAGGCGTTCATGTTTAAGTCGGACGATCCGGAAGACTTGATTGCCAAGATTATTGAAATGGCAGATGCCGCCCGTAAAGGCGGCTTTTTGGCGTTAGAAGAGATGGAAGTCAGTAACTCGTTTATGCAAAAAGGGGTCGACTTACTGGTGGATGGACACGATGCAGATGTGGTGCGAGCCACCCTGCAAAAAGACATTAGTCTGACCGAGGAGCGTCACGACCACGGGATCAGTTTTTATGCGGCGTTAGCCGATGTTGCGCCGGCAATGGGGATGATCGGGACCTTGATTGGTCTGGTGGCGATGCTCTCCAATATGGATGACCCGAAAGCCATAGGCCCTGCGATGGCCGTGGCCTTGTTGACCACCATGTATGGCGCCATGCTCGCCAATATGGTTGCAACACCGATCGCTAACAAGCTTGCGTTGCGTAAAGGGCAAGAAAAACTGAATCGGCGCTTAATTATGGATGGCTTGTTGGCCATTCAGGATGGGCAAAACCCGCGTGTTATCGACGGATTTTTGAAAAACTACCTCAACGAGAGTAAACGTGAAGTGGATGTCGATAATTAAGCACTGGCCGATCACGCCAGTGAACCGTGGGTAAGGAGTCTAGATGGCACAACAAGAAGAAGAGGAATGCAAATGTCCACCGCCCGGCCTGCCGCCGTGGATGGGGACGTTCGCCGACCTGATGTCACTGCTGATGTGCTTTTTCGTGCTTTTGCTGTCCTTCTCTGAGATGGACGTTTTGAAGTTTAAGCAGATAGCAGGGTCGATGAAGTTTGCCTTCGGGGTACAAAATGTTCTGGAAGTCAAAGACATTCCCAAAGGTACCAGTGTGATTGCGCAAGAGTTCCGTCCGGGGCGACCAGAGCCGACCCCTATCGAAGTGATCATGCAGCAAACCATCGACATGACCCAACGAACGCTTAATTTCCAAGAAGGTGAATCGGACCGCTCGGGTGGCTCACAACGCACTGCGTCGGATATGGAGGGAGGCACCAGTGCACAGGTTGCTTCTCAACTGGAGCAGCAACAAAGCCAGCAGCAAATGGAACAGTTGCAAAAGATGATTGTGCAGGCGTTAGAGCGTGAAATCGAAGAAGGAGCCGTTGAAGTTGAAAACTTGGGTCAACAACTGGTGATCCGTATTCGGGAAAAAGGCGCATTTCCGCAAAATTCGGCCTTTTTGCAACCCAAGTTCCGCCCCATGGTGCGCCAAATTGCGGAATTGGTGAAAGATGTGCCCGGTGAAATCAAAGTGTCAGGCCACACGGACAGCACACCTTTGGAATCGGAGCTGTACCGTTCCAACTGGGATTTATCCGCGCAGCGTGCGGTATCGGTAGCGCAAGAAATGGAAAAAGTGCCCGGGTTTAACCATTTGCGCATGAAAGTGGAAGGGTTGGCAGACACTCAGCCTCGCGCGCCCAATAACTCGCCCGATAACCGTGCGGCCAATCGCCGTGTAGAAATCGCTGTGATCCAAGGAAAACCCAGCTTTTCAGATGAAATATCGGCCGACAATGCGGCTGCACCTACCCCATAAGCTAGATCCTGACCGTAATGGATTGATTAAAAACGTTTATTACGGTCAGGTTTTTCACTTTTATTTAGACGTAGAAATGCCCGGTTTCAGCTGGGACGTGGTTATTGTATAATCCGCGACCTTGTTTCCAGCTGTATCGAACCGGTTATGAAGTTTATCGTTAAAATTCACCCTGAGGTGATCGTCAAAAGTGAGTCTGTTAGAAAGCGTTTTACTAAAATCCTCGAATGCAATATTCGTAATATTTTAAAGCGTCGGACAGATAATACGGCGGTATATAACCGTAGGGATCACATTGAGGTGACGTTAAAACAACCAAACGAGCGTCAGCTTGTCCTGGATGTATTAACCAACACGCCGGGCGTGCAGACGGTGCTTGAGGTTGAGCAAACGTTATTTAACGATTTACACCACATCTATGAACTCACCCTTGAGGGTGTTCGTCACCAAATCGAAGGAAAAACCTTTTGCGTGCGTGCTAAACGCCGCGGCCAGCATGACTTTACCTCGATAGATGTAGAGCGTTACGTAGGAGGTGGGTTAAACCAAGCTGTTCCGACCGCCAGCGTACAGCTGAAAAAGCCTGATGTGACCGTGATGATGGAAGTGGACCACGATAAGCTGAACTTGGTAAAGCACCGCCATACTGGCTTGGGTGGCTTCCCACTCGGCACGCAAGAAGATGTGCTGAGCTTGATCTCGGGAGGATTCGACTCAGGGGTGTCGAGTTACTTGCATATTAAGCGCGGTAGCAAGGTCCATTATTGCTTCTTCAATTTAGGCGGCAAAACCCATGAAACGGGTGTGCAGCAGGTATCGCACTTCCTGTGGAACAAGTTTGGCTCGTCGGCGAAAGTGAAATTTATTTCTATCGACTTTGAGCCGGTTGTCGCCAGTATCCTCGAAAACATCGATGATGGTCAGATGGGAGTCGTGCTAAAGCGGATGTTTATGCGTGCGGCAAGCATGGTTGCCGAGCGTTTCGGTATTCAAGCTCTGGTCACCGGCGAAGCCTTAGGACAAGTGTCGAGCCAAACTCTAACCAATTTACGCATGATTGATAACGTGACGGACACGTTAATCCTGCGTCCGCTGATCAACTGGGATAAAGAAGACATTATCCAGACAGCCCGTAAAATCGGCACTGAAGACTTCGCTAAAACCATGCCTGAATTCTGTGGTGTGATTTCGAAAAGCCCGACGATTAAAGCCGAGAAAGCCAAACTTGAGGCCGAGGAAGCGAAATTTGACTTCGCGTTACTGGAGCAAGTGGTTAACAATGCCTCGGTGATGGATATTCGCGATATCGAGAAACTTAGTCAGGAAAAGGCTCCCGAGGTTGAACTGGTTAACGAGGCCGAGCAAGGCGCGATTGTCATTGATATTCGCAGCAGTGATGAAGAAGAGGAAAAGCCACTGAACATCGACGGCACTGACGTTGTTCATATTCCTTTCTTTAAATTAGCGACCCGCTTTGGCGACCTAGACCAAAGCAAAACCTACTTGCTGTACTGTGAGCGTGGTGTGATGAGCCGCCTTCAAGCGCTGTATCTAAAAGACATGGGCTTTGAAAATGTCAAAGTCTATCGCGGCTAATCGCGACAAAGCACGATTTAAGCAAAGAAAAACAGGCAGCCTCGCTGCCTGTTTTTTATTCGGCGAATTTTTTCTCGTACTGCAAGTTTGGGAGGGGAACCATAGGTTCGGCAACCTGCCAGGCCAGTGCTTTCCCTGCCAAGACGTGAACAATCTCAATGGCAAATTCGAGCGCAGAGCCCGGGCCTTGGCTGGTGATCAACTTGTGATCATAATCAGTCATCACACGGCGACGACTGCGCCATTGCTCTGGGATCTGCTCGCTGACACTGGGGTGGCAACTGATATGAGAGGTGGGGTAAAGCTGGTGGCGCTGCAAGACAAGCGCGGGAGCCGCGCAGATAGCCGCGACCCATGCATGGTCACTTTGCTGTTGTTTGATAATTTCTATCACGATCGCGCTGTCGCCTAAACACTGCGCCCCGTCAATACCCCCGGGTAAAATGACGCAATCAAACGGCTGGTCGGCCACACTCGCCAAAGGTGCATCGCACACTAATTGTACGCCACGAGAACAGGTTAAAGTGAGTGAACCTTCAGGGTCGGCGCTGGCAACGGTGACACAAAAACCAGCCCGCTTCATCACATCAATGGCGGTGACGGTTTCCATTTCCTCGCTGCCGGGTGCCACGCATACTAAGACGTTAATCGGTTTCATGATTATCCTTTTTGTACCTCACGTTGCTTCACGGCGTCATACAGCGCCTGATGAGTAGGCACCTTAATCTGATGATGTGCCGCTCGAGCCAATAAATAGCCTGTGATCTGCTCAAGCTCTGTCTTTCTGCCATGATAGCAGTCGCGATTCATTGATGAATAGTTATTTGCGGTGGCGCGTGCCACTGTCAGTGCTTGTGTTTTTAGCTGTTCGGCATGGGTAGCGAGTCCGTCAGCTTGCATCACACGGGCAAGTTCTTGGCAAAGTAACTGGATGGTGTCTTGGTAGTCGGCAGATAACAATGCTCCGTTATTCACTTGATGAATCGCGGTGAGTGGATTGATCACACAATTAACCGCCAGCTTATGCCATAGCTGATGGATAATCGCTTCGTGCCAGTGCACTGGCGATAAGGCATGATCCAACACTTCGGCGACAAAGGCACACTGCTGACCTGCCTTATTCGCCGCGCCGATGTAAGTCTCTCCGTGGCCGGTATGCTGATAGCTCCCTTGAGAGGGGCTAAAGACGCCGTGTGAGGTGGTGGCGAGCAATAAAGGTTGCGACGGACTCACTAGCGTTTTGATTTGCGCATGCGGTCCCATCCCATTGTGCATTAAGACGATAATTGTATCGGGATGAAGTTGCTCGATGAGAGGTTGTAAGGCATGCATGACGTCGTAAGCCTTGGTACACACCATTAATAGATCGCAATCGGTAATGGCTTGTGGCTGGTTAGCGGGGACCGTCACGGTATGGCTGTCGAGTACCAATTGCCGACACACTTCTGTGCCTGCACGGGTGATCACCTGCACGCGATGACCGGCTTGCACTAATTGGGTTGCCCACAAAGTACCAATTGCGCCTGCACCGATAAAAGTTATGTTCATGACAAGCTCAGAGCGGTTAAAAGTGCATAGTTTATCACGAGGTAGGAGCAAGACAGAGAAACAAGTTGGGGGAGGAAAAAAGCGCCGACCGAGAGGCCGGCGCAGTCACTTAGAATTTGTAGGTAGCGCTTAGGTAGTGGGAAATACCTGAGCTTTCCGTTGTGCCACCATCTTCAATCAAGTAGACATCGTTATAGGCTTTTAGGCCATAACCGAGGGCATAGTTGTCTGAGTGCCAATATAGGCCGTTAAACATCGCGCCGCCGTGGGTCGCTTGGCTGTTGCCTTTGAAAGTGTCATCGGCACCAAACTGGTAATCGATATAGCCTTGGTATGACAGGAAGCTACCGTTGTCGAAAAAGTGGAAAGGCTTAAACCAGTTGGTCGAGAATTGGTAACCGTTCCAGTCTTTTTTGTTGATGTCATACAAACCGTAAAGGTTCATGCCTACTTTGCCAAACCAAGGCAGTTCAACATCGGCACCGACACCCCAGAACGAGTTGTTAGTGTCACTATCGCCACCACCCCAGTTAAACAAAGTCGAGAAGTATACTTCTTGTACAGGGCCAAACGACAAGTCTTGCCCGGTGATGCCGTCAATTGAGAAGCGTGGTGCTAGCTTCATAAAGGCTTTAGGCGCGCCTTTTTTATTGTTGTTGTCGCTATCGCTTTCGGCAAGGTCGAAGATGTCCACATAGCCATAGAGATCAACCACGCCCTTACGGCCGCCAAATTCCATCTCGAGGTAATTATGATCTTTATCGGTGTCAGGACCGAACTGAGGTTTCTCGTTGATGGCATACATGGCGTTAAACTGAAGCCATTTATGATCGTTTTTATAGATATCGTCTGAGTAATCAGCCGCGTTGGCGATAGGTGCGGCGCTAGCTGCCATGACGGCAAGTGCGAGTAGGGACTTTTTCATGGTGACTGCCTCTGCTTAAGTGTGTAACCGTTGAGTTCAATGGAGGCAGTATATTGATTAAGTTCACCATAAACAATGTAACAAATGTAGACATGATTTTTAGATGTGACTGAAGGTGGAATGTATCCGATTACATGTCATTTTTGTGTGATCTTGATTAAAAGAAAATGACGTGCGGAGCGCAATTTTTGCACTCCGCTGTGATGGGGAAATGCTAGTCCTGCCGGGTTTTTAGACATTGTCCAGAAGGTGCGTCATGGTGCGATGATTCTTTTCTAAATTGTCTACCAATATAGAGCAGCATGACTAGACCTGGGATCACCATCAATGAGGTTATTACGAAAAATGTTGACCAGCTATCCAGCCAGTCCACCATCATACCGCTAAAGGATGCGAGAGAGGTACGGCCAAGGTTACCCAACGATGCAAGCAGCGCGTATTGAGTGGCGGAAAAAGCGCGCCCGGTTAAGAAGGTCAAGAAAGAGACAAAGGCAATGGTGGCGAAAGCCGAGGTGAAGTTATCCACCAGTATCGCGCCTAGCAGCAGGTGCTCGTCTGGCCCCACCACAGCAAGCCAAGCAAACATCAAATTACTGGAGGCCATGGCCACACCGCCAATAAACAAGCCTTTGATTACCCCAAAGCGCAAGTTAATGTAGCTGCCGATTAAGGTATACACCACGGTCAGTCCCCAACCTACGAGCTTGGAGTAATAACCAATTTGCTCATTGCTGAAGCCAACATCTTTGTAAAAGACAATCGACATCCGGCCCAAAAAGGCCTCGCCAATCTTAAAGAGAAAAACAAACAACAGAATGGCTAACGCAACTTTTACACCGTTGCGGCGGAAAAACTCGGCAAAAGGTTCAAACACAGTCACTGCTAACCAAGTGCGTGCACTGCTGTATCCTTTCCCTAGATAGTAACGGGTCGCGGCATCTTGGCGCTGTTCGCGGTCACTGGCAGGCTCCTTAACGAATAAGGTGGCCAGTAACATTAAGCCTACGAACCCGGCCATGATCACATACACCTGATTCCAACCGATGGCGTCAGCGTTGATAAAACCGATGTAGCCGGGCAGAGAATATCCCGTCCACCATCCAATGACGGACATGGCAGAGGCAAGTGGGAACTTATCGGTCTCATGCTCCGCAAAATTATCAATACGAAAGGCATCAATGGCGATATCTTGGGTGGCAGAGGCGAGTGCAATCGCAAAAATCAGCGATGAAAGCACCACAGTGGTCACCCAAGGATCAATGGCCGTCAAGCCGTGTAAATTAAGCTGAGATAAGGCCAAGGTTGCGATCAGAATCAGCGCTTGGGTGAGCAATATCCAACTGCGGCGTTGTCCGAAGCGCTCATTAAGCATGGGCACTTTGAGTCTATCGATCAAAGGCGCCCAGAGAAAGTTCACCGCATACAGCACAAACACCGAGCCGAATAGGCCAATCGCGGTACGAGAGAGACCTTCATCCGCGAGCCAGCCGTTTAAGTTGGAGCCGATTAACACCCAAGGAAAGCCGCTACAGCAGCCCATTAAGAACACATAAAGGAGTCGGCGGTCGGCATAGGGCGCAAGCGCCCCCTTAAGATTAGGTAACATGATCGCAAGCCTGTCTGTCAGCTACTGAGAAGATATTCGAGAGATGCTATTTATCACAATGGGTTGTTGTGGTACGTCTTGCATCCGCTTGCTTGGGATCGTCACGGTTGATTGAGATGAAATGTTTTGCACCGTGACAAAGCCTTCAACTACTCGACCAAAAACGGTGTAGCCAAGCTTGTTGGGCGTGGCGTCCAGAAAGCCGTTATCGTTGATATTAATGTAAAATTGACGCGTGGCCGAATCGGGGTCATTGGTTCTGGCCATCGCAATCGTGGCGCGTCGGTTGCTCAGGCCATTAGTGGATTCATTGTCAACCGTGTCATATACCGGCAGGCGCTCAAGGTCTTTATCAAACCCACCACCTTGGACCACGAACCCCGGGATCACGCGATGAAATTGAGAGCCAACATAGCTGCCATCATCAACATAACGGAGAAAATTAGCCACGGTTTTGGGCGCTTTTTGCTCATCAAGACTGAGCGTAAATGCGCCGAGCGTTGTATCCACCTTCACCAACACTTCCGCCTGCGCTGGCAATGCAGCCAACGCAAGCATGCACATCATGCAGAAGGTACGCATGATTAAAAGTGCTCTTTCATGTGCTTAAGCAACTGCTCGTCGTTGGCAATATCTTGCAGTACCGCCTCAAGCAAGTTGTTCAGAGCCATTTCGATATCATCAGGCGATGCGCTGCTGATCCCTTCTTGGGTTGATTTGCCAGTGTAACGCTTCACGAAGCGACCATCAGGAGACTCTGCGACCAGCTGAAGCTGGACCGACGCTTCCATATTGTGCTTAAACACCGTGTGTTTTACACGCACGAGGGCATCAAGAATATCGAGGCGCAGTGTTCCCGGGCCATTCGCCACTACACGGAAGCCTTGCGAAGAAAGTTGGCGAGAAAGGGTATCTTCTAAGACAACGCGCAGATTCTGGCTAGCATGCAGTGGCTTCACGTTAGAGCGACCACTGTCAATGACAGCCACAAACTGGGCGGTACGCAGATCACGGCTTTTCACAACTACGGGCAAGTTATTCACTTGCTGTTGGTTTGAGGTGGCGGGTTTGGGCGCGATAGTCAGTTGCGGATCACGCGGCGATGAACAGCCTGCTAGGATAAGCACGGCAGCGGCAACGAGCAGTTTTTTCATTGTGTTCAGCATCCTTTACTTAATGTTGGGCGTGTACTGCTTGAAGAATAACGAATTTTTTATTCGACGCAATGACGGAGACATTACCAAAAAGGCGTTTTAACTTAGCATGATAGCCGAGATGTCGGTTTCCGATGACTAAAAGGCGGCCATGATTGGTCAGAACACGTTTTGCGTCACAAAACATTTGCCAAGCAATATGATCGGTAATGGCTTGTTGTTGATGGAATGGTGGATTACACATCACCAAGTCCACATCATGGTGTGCAAACTCGCTCAAACAATCCCGCGCTTCACACTCAAAGCGCGTGGGCGCAATGTGATGCGCTAAAAGGTTACGTTGCGCCGATGCGACAGCCATATGGCTTTCGTCAACGGCATGAATAAAGGCATTTGGATTGTTTCGAGCGGCTTGCAAGGCAAGCACACCATTACCACACCCTAGATCGACAATCCTTTTTAATCCGGGTTCACTCGGAATGTGAGGTAACATCAAATACGCCGCAATATCCAGTTTTTGCGCAGAGAATACATTGGGGAAATTCGCCAGTGTCATGGCGTAATCAGGCACATCGAACGTATGTAGCTGGTCGATTAACTCGGGTTTGTCGTCACGCGGCGTGCAAAATACTAAGCGTGCTTTTTTCTTCGCCAGTGAGGTCACTGTGTTGCCGAGCTGGCGCTCAAACTGGTTTAACGTTGAGGTGTGAATCTCTTTGGCCTTCGCCGCGGCGATGACGGGAATGGATGAATCGGTGATCGCGGCAAGTTGCTGTAATTGCCATGACAACATGCGTGAGCTTTTCGGGATCCGTAATAGCACCACATCGATGCGCTCAGGCAGCGGCTCTAGGCTGGTTAATTGGACGATGCTAGGCAGGGCATTGGCGGCTAAGTTTTGGACAGTTGCTTGTTGTGCCACCACCGAATCACTGACTTGAATCGTGTCATAGCCTTGTTGTGACGCCCAGCAGCTTAGCGCGCCAAAGTGATCATTGATGATCAACACACGCGCACCGGCCGGTAATGACAACTCAGCCACGTGCTCAATCAAGTATTCGTCGGCTGCGTCGAACGCTTGCAGCGTCTCGTTTTTACGTCGGGGATAACGGTGGAGTATTAATGGCTGGCCCGCAGGCGTCGTCATTTCAGTCTTCATCGGAGTTTTTGCGTCGCGCTAGATAAAGTGGGTATATTGTCGCACTCAGCCAGAGACTGCAATTTAAAACGTGGCGTTATCTCTGGTGTTGAAAGCTCACGCCACCGCGAAAGTCGCAAAATCATCAATAGCATCTACACTGAGAGCACCTGTGCTCCCCGTGTAAAATGTGGGAAGCAAAATGAAAATACAAACACAGATCACCGAGAAGCTCGAGCAGGCCTTTTCGCCTAGCTTTCTGGATGTGCGTAATGAAAGCTTTATGCATAACGTGCCAGAAGGATCAGAGAGCCACTTTAAAGTCGTGGTGGTATCAGAGGCATTTGACGGTCAGCGTTTAATTCAACGTCACCGCGCAGTGAATACGACCTTATCTGATGAGTTGGCCCATCATATTCATGCGTTGGCGATCCACACTTACACGCCGCAAGAGTGGGCGTCACAAGCGCAAGCTCCGGATTCACCTGCTTGTCGCGGTGGGGGCAAATAGCGCCAGCGCTGATGTTGATTTTTCACGTTGTGGCAACAAATTCTTACATAAATATGAGCGGTTCGGTGAGTGGTAACTGCGTACGGCTTTCGTTTCATCAGCACAGGCGAGTGTTCGCATTACCTGCTAAGGTGAACAAAAAAACAGCAGTGAAACTGTGAGCTTATAGCGAGTATTGTTTGTACAGGTATGGATAATTGCCACGCTCCAGTGACAATACCCATAGAATCAACGCTGGGGTTAGTGATAGAATACGGCGCTTAAAGACTAACCTAGGCTACCTTTGTGTAACGATTTGGTTAGCAGGATGTTGCGACGGTGGGCCGTCATGGCCGCCAAACAGTCGAAAGTCGTGTCTTTAACTGCGCAATAACAGAATTCTTTTTCCCGTTAATGTAGTGCAAGTGCGTATGATTACAATAAAAAAGGGTTTGGATATCCCTATTGCCGGGACTCCTACTCAGGTGATAAATGACGGCCCAGCCGTCAAGAAAGTCGCCTTGCTTGGCGAAGAGTACGTTGGAATGCGCCCCACCATGCACGCGCGTGTGGGTGATGTAGTGAAAAAAGGTCAGATTCTTTTTGAAGACAAGAAGAATCCGGGCGTGAAATTCACTGCACCAGCAGCTGGTAAAGTGGTTGAAGTTAACCGCGGTGCCAAGCGTGTTCTTCAGTCTGTCGTCATTGAAGTCGATGGAAACGAGCAAGTCACGTTTAATAAATATGAAGCCTCACAGTTGGCATCGCTAGATCGCCAAGCCATTGTTGACCAACTGGTCGAGTCTGGCATGTGGACAGCGCTTCGTACTCGTCCTTTTAGCAAGTCGCCTGCGGTTGATGCCGTGCCGGAAGCTATCTTTGTCAATGCCATGGACACCAATCCGCTTGCCGCGGATCCGAAAGTGATCATTGATGAGCAAAAAGAGGCTTTCGTTGCGGGCCTAGATGTGGTTTCTCGCCTTACCGAAAAAACGGTATTCGTTTGTAAAGCAGACGTAGAGTTACCGACTAGCAAGCAATCAAACGTTGAGCAGCACGTCTTCGCTGGTCCTCACCCAGCGGGTCTTGTCGGTACCCATATCCACCACTTGCGCTCAGCAAGTATGGAAAAAATGGTATGGCATCTGAACTATCAAGACGTCATTGCATTTGGCCATTTCTTTCTGACCGGTGAAATCAACACCGATCGCGTGGTTGCCTTAGCAGGCCCTATGGTCAATAAGCCACGCTTGGTACGTACTCAACTGGGCGCTAACCTTGATGAGTTGACGGACGGTGAGTTGATGGCCGGCGAGAGCCGCATTATCTCAGGCTCTGTACTCTCGGGTACCAAAGCGACTGGTCCTCATGCGTATCTTGGCCGTTTCCACCTGCAAGTGTCTGTATTACGCGAAGGTAATGAGAAAGAGTTGTTCGGTTGGTTATCTCCCGGCAAAAACCGCTTCTCTGTGACCCGTGCGTACCTTGGCCACCTGTTTAAAGGCCAACTTTTCAATATGACCACCTCGACCAACGGTAGTGATCGTTCTATGGTGCCAATCGGTAACTATGAGCGAGTAATGCCGCTGGATATCGAGCCGACTATGCTGCTGCGTGATATCTGTGCCGGTGATACAGATAGTATGCAACAGTTAGGCGCGCTGGAGTTAGATCCTGAGGATTTGGCACTTTGTACATTTGTCTGCCCTGGCAAGTACGAATTTGGCCCAATGCTCCGCGAGAGCCTGGAAAAAATTGAGAAGGAAGGGTAACAGATGAGCCTGAAAAACTTTTTAGAGCAAATCGAGCCACACTTTGAGCCAGGCGGTAAACACGAGAAGTGGTTTGCCCTGTATGAAGCGGTCGCGACCATTTTGTACACGCCAGGCATGGTGACCAAAGCTGGCGCTCACGTGCGTGACAGCATCGATTTGAAACGCATCATGATCATGGTGTGGTTTGCTGTGTTCCCCGCAATGTTCTGGGGTATGTACAACACAGGTAACCAAGCCATTATGGGCCTGAACCATTTATATGAAGGCGCGCAGCTTGCGCAAATCATTGAAGGGAACTGGCACTATTGGCTGACTGAGGCGATTGCGGGGCCGCTTGCGAGTGCAGGTTGGGGCACCAAAATGGTCTTGGGTGCCACCTACTTCCTGCCTATTTATGCCACCGTGTTTATCGTGGGTGGTTTCTGGGAAGTACTGTTCTGTATTATCCGTAAGCACGAAGTGAACGAAGGTTTCTTCGTGACCTCGATTCTTTTTGCACTGATCGTTCCGCCAACGCTGCCATTGTGGCAAGCCGCTTTGGGTATCACCTTTGGTGTGGTGGTTGCAAAAGAAATCTTTGGTGGTACAGGCCGTAACTTCTTGAACCCTGCGTTGGCTGGCCGTGCATTCTTGTTCTTCGCGTATCCTGCTCAAATCTCTGGTGATTTGGTATGGACCGCTGCGGACGGCTTCTCGGGTGCGACAGCACTGAGTCAATGGTCAACCGGCGGTGAAATGGCGCTGATGCACAACGTGACCGGTCAAACCATGACTTGGATGGACGCCTTTATTGGTAACATCCCAGGTTCAATGGGTGAAGTATCGACGCTTGCCATCTTGATTGGTGGTGCGGCGCTGGTTTACATGCGCATTGCATCATGGCGAATCATCTTGGGTACCTTCCTCGGTATGGTCGCCGCGGCAACCTTGTTCAATGTGATTGGCTCTGATTCCAACCCAATGTTTAGCATGCCTGCTCATTGGCACCTTGTACTGGGTGGTTTTGCGTTCGGTATGATGTTCATGGCGACGGATCCTGTCTCTGCTGCGTTCACCAATAAAGCAAAATGGTGGTACGGCATTTTGATTGGTGCGATGGCCGTGATTATTCGCGTGGTTAACCCAGCATACCCAGAAGGGATGATGCTGGCGATCTTGTTCGCGAACCTGTTTGCACCACTGTTCGATAACCTGGTGATTCAGGGCAACATCAAACGGAGACTGGCTCGTAATGGCAAGTAGTAACGATAGTATTAAAAAGACGCTGCTCGTTGTTATCGCATTGAGCTTGGTGTGCTCGATTGTGGTGTCTGGTGCAGCAGTAGCGCTACGTCCTTTGCAACAAATTAATGCAAAGCTAGACGTACAGAAAAACATCCTTTCGGTGGCTGGTATTGATGTCACGGGTGGCAAAAGTGCGATCAATGATGCTTACAACAAGTACATTGAGACTCGTCTAGTCAGCCTAGATGACGGTGAATTTGTTAGCCCTGAGACGGTCAACGTTGAATCGGCAGCTGATTACGATCAGCGTGCGGCTGCCAATGATCCGGCCTTGTCGAAAAAACTGAGTGGCGATGAAAACATTGCCGATATCGGTCGTCGTCCTGACGTCGCTAAGGTGTACTTAGTCAAAGACGAGGCAGGTCAAACTCAGCGTCTGATTTTGCCCGTCAATGGTTCTGGCCTTTGGAGCATGATGTACGCATTCGTAGCGGTAGAACCCGACGGTAATACAGTTGCTGACATCGTTTACTACGAGCAAGGTGAAACACCAGGGCTAGGTGGTGAAGTTGAAAACCCGAAATGGCGCGCGCAGTGGGATGGCAAAAAGCTATTCAACGAGCAGGGCGAGCCAGCGATTCGCATCGTTAAAGGCGGCGCTCCTCAAGGTAGTGAGCACGGTATCGATGCATTGTCGGGTGCGACCCTAACCAGTAATGGTGTTCAGAACCAGTTTAACTTCTGGCTAAGTGACATGGGCTTTGGTCCATTCCTAGCAAAAGTTCGCGAGGGAGGCCTGATCGATGGCTGAAGCTAAAGAACTGAAGAAAAACCTTCTGTCACCGGTACTGGACAATAACCCGATTGCCTTACAGGTCCTCGGTGTTTGTTCGGCCTTGGCGGTGACCACACAGATGCAAACGGCATTTGTTATGACGTTGGCGGTGATGTTCGTAACGGCGATGTCAAACCTGTGTGTTTCTTTGATCCGTAACCACATTCCTAACAGCGTACGTATCATCGTCCAGATGGCGATCATCGCGTCGTTAGTTATCGTGGTTGACCAAACATTGAAAGCGTTCGTGTACGACATTTCTAAGCAGCTGTCCGTATTCGTTGGTCTTATCATTACCAACTGTATCGTGATGGGTCGTGCTGAGGCGTATGCGATGAAGTCGTCGCCATTGCCATCATTTATTGACGGTATTGGTAACTCACTGGGCTACGGTTTTGTGCTGATGACAGTCGCGTTCTTCCGTGAGCTACTGGGCTCTGGCTCAGTGTTTGGTGTGTCTATTCTACCTGTGGTCAATGAAGGGGGTTGGTATCAGCCAAACGGTTTGATGCTTCTGGCCCCATCTGCATTCTTCCTCATCGGCTTTTTGATTTGGATTGTGCGTACCTTCAAACCTGAACAAGTTGAAGCGAAGGAGTAATAGCACATGGAACATTATTTGAGCCTGCTAGTGCGCTCTATCTTCATCGAGAACATGGCGCTGGCATTCTTCCTTGGTATGTGTACCTTTTTGGCCGTATCAAAGAAAGTAAAAACCGCATTTGGTCTGGGTGTGGCCGTGGTTGTGGTACTGACCATCTCAGTGCCGGTTAACAACTTGGTTTACAACTTGGTTCTGCGTGAAGACGCGCTGGTGAAAGGCGTCGATTTGAGTTTCTTGAACTTTGTTACCTTCATCGGCGTTATCGCGGCGTTGGTACAGATTCTTGAGATGGTACTCGACCGCTTCTTCCCGCCGCTTTACAACGCGCTGGGTATCTTTCTGCCGCTTATTACGGTGAACTGTGCCATCTTCGGTGGCGTATCATTCATGGTTCAGCGTGATTACAACTTCGCAGAGTCAGTGGTTTACGGCTTCGGTTCTGGGGTGGGCTGGATGCTAGCCATCGTCGCCCTAGCGGGTATCCGTGAGAAAATGAAATATTCAGACGTGCCGCCAGCACTGCGTGGTTTGGGGATCACCTTTATCACAGTTGGTTTGATGGCATTGGGCTTTATGTCTTTCTCTGGTGTGCAACTGTAAGCCGGGTAAACTGCGAGAAAAGGAATAGTCAATGGACATTATTCTTGGTGTAGTGATGTTTACTCTGATTGTACTGGCGCTGGTATTGGTGATTTTGTTCGCCAAGTCCAAGCTGGTACCAACCGGTGACGTCACAATTGATATCAATGACGATCCTGAAAAGGCGATCGTTACTCAGCCAGGCGGTAAACTGCTTGGTGCACTGGCCGGTGCTGGTGTGTTTGTTTCTTCTGCCTGTGGTGGTGGTGGTTCATGTGGCCAGTGCCGCGTAAAAATCAAAGAAGGTGGCGGTGATATTCTGCCAACCGAGCTTGATCACATCACCAAAGGTGAAGCACGTGAAGGTGAACGTCTGTCATGTCAGGTTGCTGTAAAGCAAGACATGAAGATCGAATTGCCAGAAGAAATTTTTGGCGTGAAGAAGTGGGATTGTGAAGTTATTTCTAACGACAACAAAGCCACGTTCATCAAAGAGCTGAAGCTGCGTATACCTGACGGTGAGTCTGTACCTTTCCGTGCAGGTGGTTATATTCAGATTGAAGCGCCAGCGCACCACATTAAGTACTCTGACTTTGATATTCCTGAGGAATACCGCGAAGACTGGGAGAAGTTCAACTTGTTCCGCTATGAGTCAAAAGTGGATGAAGAAATCATCCGTGCTTACTCAATGGCGAACTACCCTGAAGAAGAAGGCATCATCATGCTGAACGTGCGTGTGGCAACGCCACCACCACGTAACCCTGATGTGCCACCAGGCCAAATGTCGTCTTACATTTGGTCACTGAAGCCGGGTGATAAGTGTACGATCTCAGGGCCGTTTGGTGAGTTCTTCGCGAAAGATACCGACGCTGAAATGGTCTTTATCGGCGGTGGTGCCGGTATGGCACCAATGCGCTCGCATATCTTTGACCAACTTAAACGACTGAACTCAGATCGTAAGATCACTTTCTGGTACGGTGCACGTTCTAAGCGTGAAATGTTCTACGTTGAAGATTTCGATATGCTTCAAGAGCAGAACGATAACTTCAAGTGGTACTGCGCACTGTCAGACCCACTACCAGAAGATAACTGGGATGGTTACACAGGCTTTATCCATAACGTGCTTTATGAAAACTACCTTAAAGATCATGAAGCGCCAGAAGACTGTGAATACTACATGTGTGGTCCACCAATGATGAACGCAGCCGTTATCGGTATGCTGAAAGACTTAGGTGTTGAAGACGAAAACATCCTTCTGGATGACTTCGGCGGCTAAGATCGCAACGTGTGACTTACCTTTTAATGGCTGGCCTTTGGGTCAGCCATTTTACGTATCAACCTCGCGTCGAAGGACACCCATATGAAGAAGTTTTGGTTAGGCTGTGTGGCAACGCTGACACTGCTCGTGGCTTTGGTCGGTTGTGAGCGTTCACCTGAGCTGGTCCATCTTAATGGCAGTACAATGGGCACGTATTACTCCATTAAGTACATTGCAACGGAAAACACGCCCGAGAAGGCTGTTATCCAAAAAGAAATCGATAAGCGTTTGGAGCTGGTGAATGACCAGATGTCGACGTATCGAGACGATTCGGAGCTGAGCCGTTTCAATCAACATCGTGCTGACTCTCCGGTTGAGGTATCTGACGCGACGGCGAAAGTGGTGAAAGAAGCTATGCGTCTTAACGCCTTCACCGATGGCGCGTTAGATGTCACGGTTGGACCGTTAGTGAATCTTTGGAGCTTTGGCCCTGAAAAACGACCAGAGAATATTCCGACCGACGAAGAAATCGCACAGCGAATGGCGATGACGGGGTTAGATAGCCTGTCTTTATCGGGCAATCAGTTGACCAAAACCAATCCTGACCTTTATGTCGACTTGTCAACGATCGCCAAAGGATACGGCGTAGATGTGGTCGCTGAGTATTTGGCGTCACTTGGTCTCGATAACTATTTGGTTGAGATTGGTGGTGAGTTACAATTAAAAGGTGTGAACCAAGACGGCGTACCTTGGCGCATCGCGATTGAAAAGCCTAGTGCCGGCACACAGTCGGTGCAAGAGATTATTGAGCCTGGGGATATGGCGGTTGCCACGTCAGGGGATTATCGCAATTACTTTGAGCATGATGGGGTACGCTATTCGCACATCATTGATCCAGCAACAGGACGACCGATTCATCATCGCTTAGTGTCTGTCACTGTGTTGGACCCGTCTTGTATGACGGCGGATGGTTTGGCAACAGGCTTCATGGTACTTGGACCAGAGAAAGCCGTTGCATTGGCAAATCAAGCCAATATTCCTGCCTTTATGGTAGTGAAAACGGATGACGGTTTTAAAGAAATCGCATCTGAGGCGTTTAAGCCTTATTTAAAGCGTTAAATACGCAATAACGATAGTAGGTGAGCAATTATGTCAGTATTTCTTATCACCTTTGCTGTTTTTGTACTTGTGATTGCAGGGATGGCGATCGGCTACATCGTACAGCAAAAAACCATCAGTGGGAGCTGTGGTGGCCTAGGCGCAATCGGTATTGAAAAAGAATGCGACTGCCCAGAGCCGTGCGATGCACGTAAAAAGCGAGAAGCGCGTGCAGAGAAAACCCGTGAGTGGAAGAAAAACCAAATTATCTAGCAAAGACCTGACGCGATCAGGTGTACAGTAGATAGCCACCAGTGAGTCACTCTGTCTTATCTGGTGGCCATGCAGGATTGTCATGAAGAAAATCATCCATATCGACATGGATTGTTTCTATGCGGCAGTGGAGATGCGTGATAACCCTGCCTTACAACAGGTGCCTCTTGCGATTGGCGGGTCACCTGATGGGCGAGGGGTGATTGCAACCTGCAATTATCCCGCGCGTCGCTTTGGGATCCGTTCCGCGATGGCGACAGCTCAAGCACTTAAACTATGTCCCGGTCTGACGGTTATGCGTGGCAATATGGCCAAGTACCGCGCCGTTTCTCAGCAGCTTCATGCTATTTTTCATCGTTATACCGATATTATTGAGCCCCTCTCTCTTGATGAGGCTTACTTAGATGTTACAGATTGCGACAGTCATCAAGGCTCGGCAACCCGCATTGCAGAAGCGATTCGTCACACCATTCGCGACGAGCTATCATTAACCGCGTCGGCAGGCGTCGCGCCAATCAAGTTTCTCGCCAAAGTCGCCTCAGATATCAACAAACCGGATGGCTTATGCGTGATCACCCCTGACGAGGTCGACACCTTTGTGGCTGAGCTCCCTTTGCAATGCATTCCGGGCGTAGGACGTGTCACCTTAACCAAGCTTCATGAACTGAATTTGTTTACCTGTAGAGATGTGCAGTGTAGCGATCATGGTGAACTGATCCAGCGGTTTGGTAAATTTGGGCAGGTACTATGGCAGCGAGCACACGGTATTGATCGACGTCCAGTGCAAGTGGAGCGGATACGTAAATCCGTTGGCGTAGAGCGCACTTTATCGCAAGATCTTGCGGCGCTGAATGATTGTTTACAGTGGCTAGATACTTTATACGAAGAGCTCCAACGGCGACTCGAAAAAGCCGATGCGAATGGACGGATTTGTCGCCAAGGGGTCAAACTCAAATTCAACGACTTTCAAACCACGACGGTTGCACACCGCTGTGAGCGGTTAGATCGAGGGCTATTTGATACCTTGTTGCATGAAGCGTTTTATCGAGGCGAGGGTAGAGCGGTGCGGCTGATTGGTTTGTCGGTAGGGCTGGGGGACGACAATGACCCCCAGCTAAGTTTACTCGCTTAAGCGCGCTTTTCAGGAATCGCTTTTAAGATAGCGCGCATTTGTTGCCAATAGTGACCCACACTTTCAATGTTCACTTTCTCATCAGGTGAGTGAGGGAACTTAATCGTTGGACCAAACGAGATCATATCCATATCCGGATAAGGTTTTTTAAATAGACCGCATTCTAATCCCGCGTGGATCACCATGATATCAGGCTTACGCTGATAGATAGCTTCATAGGTATCGCGGAAAATATGCATGATTTCAGAGTCCGGATCAGGCTTCCACCCCGGGTATGCGCCGGAAAACTCGACGGTCACGTTTGCTAAACCGGCCAGTGAGCGCAGCATGCCTTGCACCATTTCTCGCCCTGAATCGATCAATGAGCGGATCAAAAACAATCCCGTAATAGTATGCTCATCGGTTTGGATAACGCCTAAGTTCAGTGAGGTTTCTACCACACCCGGAACATCATCGCTCATCCGTATAACACCGTTTGGCGCCGCGTTTAAGGCCGCGAGTAGCCGAGATTGTACGGCACGGGTCAATGGGTCGGCTTGATTGTCGGACGCATCGAGTACAACAGTGACGTTCTCCTCCAAGCGTCCCAACTCATCGTGAAGCAACTGCGCGTAGTTATCTATCGCCGCGGCTAATGCGTCTTTTTGTTCGACTGGCACGGCAATATCTGCAAAGGCTTCACGCGGGATGGCGTTACGCAATGTGCCGCCTCGCAATGCAATTAGACTGACATCAATCTCACTGAGGTGATGGCTGAGCATGCGTGCAAGTAGCTTATTGGCATTGGCGCGACCCGTGTGAATATCCACCCCAGAGTGGCCGCCTTTTAGGCCTTTTATACCGACGGTAAAACGCGCAAAATTGTCGCCGATGGGATGACGCTCGACCGGAAAGTGCATGCTAGCATCGACGCCGCCCGCACAGCCCATGTAGATTTCTCCTTCTTGTTCGGAGTCTGTGTTCAGTAACACTTCTCCTTCAAGCCAGCCTGCTTCTAGGCCAAATGCACCGTCCATCCCAGCTTCTTCGTTGGTGGTGAGCAACACTTCGAGCGGACCATGTTCAATGTCATCAGCCGCTAAGACGGCAAGGCAGGAGGCCATTCCAATACCGTTATCGGCGCCTAATGTCGTGCCATCCGCCGTGACCCACTCGCCATCGATATAAGGGCGAATCGGATCAGTGGTAAAGTCGTGCTCGGTGTGCTCGTTTTTCTGCGGCACCATATCAAGGTGGGCTTGTAGTACTACACCTTTGCGGTTTTCCATTCCCGGCGTCGCCGGTTTGCGGATAAAAATATTGCCAGTGGGATCTTGGCGAACCTCTAAACCTCGGCCTTTCGCCCAATCGACAATGAATGCTGCCAATTGTGCTTCGTGGTAAGAGGGATGTGGAATAGCACAAATCTGGTCAAAAAAAGCCCAAACAGGCTGGGGTGATAATTGGCTGATCTCAGACACGGTAGACTCCATTTTATTTTATTGTTGGCCTTTTAAACAGTAGGCCTTACTGAAATAGATGGACTTTACCAAGCATACCACTGTCGACTAGGTGGTGACAGTCGCAGGATCAAGGGAAGGAAAAACAGAGTGCATGCCGGATATCTAGGCGTGCAGGGCGTAATAAAACTACCAAATATGAACTTTTTGTGACTCTAGTCACTCTATTTCTTGTAATATAATTACGTGTGGGTTATTATCTAGACACTGATAACACAGGTTATCGATTGTTCATGGAGTGAACCCGAGTATTCGCCTCCAAGGAACCGAGACAAAATGTGAACAACATTAGGTTTAAACTTGAGAGAGGTAAAAACGATGGAAGGTATGGTATCTAACTACTACTGGAACCAACAGTCAGTGTATACCAAAGGATTTACGTATCCGGCGCCGTTCGGGTACCGCAAGTAAGTTTTACGATTCCCCCGCTCTTACAGAGACATTTCTGATCCAGAAGCAAACGCTTTAGTTCTGGCGCCACACAATGTTGTGGCGTTTTTTTTATGGGTGGTATGTCAGGTGCCTGATAAGCCAGTCATGATAGACAATCTTGTTGGCAACCATCACGAGAGCCATGACATTCCGATCAATTCATGCGGTTTCGTGCTGGAAATTTCCTTCATCGATCGGTAAGATTTGCGCCAATTTTTGACACGCAAACGTTTTCCTTTTGCATCTTATGATGCGCCACCTTTTATTCGGGATACCAACGATGTTAGAGCGTTTATTTAAACTCAGCGATCATGGCACGGATCTTCGCACCGAAGTTATTGCCGGTGTGACCACCTTCCTCACCATGGCCTACATCATTTTCGTGAACCCATCTATTTTGGCTGAAGCAGGAATGGACAAGGGCGCCGTATTTGTTGCCACCTGTTTGGCTGCTGCCGTCGGCTGTTTTGTGATGGGAATTGTCGCCAACTATCCGGTCGCTCAAGCGCCAGGTATGGGCCTTAACGCTTTCTTCACCTACACAGTGGTGCTGCAAATGGGCCACTCGTGGCAGGTTGCGCTGGCTGCGGTGTTTATTTCGGGCTTGTGTTTTATTCTACTCAGTGTGTTGAAAATTCGTGAGTGGATTATCAACTCGATTCCTATGTCACTGCGCACCGGTATCTCGGCGGGTATCGGTTTGTTTTTAGCGCTCATCGCACTGCAAAACGCGGGGATCGTCGTGGATCACCCGGCAACCCTTGTCGCACTGGGTGATGTGACGGCATTTGCCCCAGCGATGGCAGCACTTGGCTTTTTCCTCACTATCGGTTTGGTGCATCGTGGCCTAAAAGGGGCGGTCATGATTGCGATTTTAGTGGTCACCGTGATTGGTATTGTCGCGGGGGATGTCCCTTACCATGGCGTGATGTCTGCGCCGCCAAGCCTCGCGCCGACCTTTATGCAGCTTGATTTTGCCGGAGCCCTTGAAGTTGGTCTGGTGTCTATTGTGTTTGCATTTTTGTTTGTTGACCTCTTTGATACTGCAGGAACCTTAGTGGGTGTGGCACAGCGCGCGGAACTTTTGGACAAAGATGGTAAACTGCCGCGTTTAAATCGTGCATTACTGGCAGACAGTACCGCGACATCGGTCGGGGCGCTTTTAGGCACGTCGAATACAACCTCATATATTGAAAGTGTGTCAGGGGTAGCAGCGGGTGGCCGTACAGGACTCACTGCTGTCGTTGTGGGGATCTTATTCTTGCTTGCGCTATTTTTTGCGCCGCTAGCAGGTATGGTCCCAGCGTATGCAACAGCTGGCGCTCTCTTTTATGTTGCGATTTTGATGATGTCAGGTCTTGTAGGGATTAACTGGCGAGATTTGACCGAAGCCGCACCGGTGGTCGTGGTGTGCTTGCTGATGCCGCTCACTTACTCGATTGCGAGCGGGATTGGCCTTGGCTTTATTGCGTTTTGTGCCGTAAAAACCTTTGCGGGCAAAGGGCGTGAGGTCCCTGTCAGTATCTGGATCTTGGCTGGATTGTTCTTACTCAAGTTCGTTTTCTTGGTGTAAAACAGCCGCCCACATTGACGTTATAACAAGGCGAGAAACGCCACGAGGTTTTCATCATGAGTAACAAGTTCATCATCACCTGGGACAACATGCAGATGTACACACGCCAATTGGCGGAGAGGCTGCTACCCGCTGACCAGTGGCAGGGAATTATTGCTGTGAGTCGCGGTGGCTTGGTGCCTGCCGCCATTCTGGCCCGTGAGCTAGGCATTCGCTATGTCGATACGGTGTGTATCTCGAGCTACGATCATGATCATCAGCGCGATATGCGTGTCGTGAAACAAGCACCGGGGGATGGTGAAGGCTTTATTGTGGTGGACGACTTGGTTGATACAGGCGGAACCGCAGAAATGGTGCGCCAACTCTATCCTAAAGCACGCTTTGTGACTGTAAGCGCCAAACCGGCGGGTAAGCATCTTGTTGACGATTATATCGTCGATATTGCGCAAGACACATGGATTGAGCAGCCGTGGGATATGGCGGTGAGCTATGTGGATCCGATTGCCAAATAATAGCCAGCAAGGTTATTGATAATCTGCTGTCAACAAAACGTCGCACACAGTTGCGGCGTTTTTTCGTTTCTAGGGACGCGATTGACTGAAAATCATGGCCTTGCTGTGAGTATGGTTTACACTAGGAGCGTCATAAACTGAACGCTCGGGAGTGAACGTGTCGGAAAGCGAATCTCAAAATTTGTCGGTCAAGCTGTTTGCCAAACACAGACATGCCAAAGAAACGTCGACATTGTTTGGCGCTATCCAGCAAATCGATCAAGCGAGTTATTCGGCGTTTGATGGAGATAGTGAGCGCAGCTGGTATCGAATGCGGCGTCGTGGACAATGGACGTGGCAAGGAGTGGATCCGGTAGAGATGGAAGCCATTTTTGCCCGTATTGCTCATTCGGATAATTCACGCTCCGTTGACAGTCTGCTGGATACGGTAGAAGGCTACCGCTCGGGAAATTGGAACTACGAGTGGACAGCAGTGGGCATGCAGCACCAAAAGCGCGCCCAAGCGCTGGTAGACAAAGGAGAGCATCAAGCAGCGAGTCAGCAATGGCTGCAAGCCTGTACCTATTTCGGTATCGCGGCGTATCCTCACCTCAAAGGCGATACGCTCGCTTTGCAATCGGAAACGCTGGCCTACAAAGCCTTTGAGCATGCCATGGATAAGCTTCCCTTCACGGTTAAAACCGTAGAAACAACGCTCGATGGCAAATCGCTAAAAGGTTACCTGTATCTGCCAAGAACCGATGCGACTCTGCCGGTGGTTATTCTCAGTGGCAGCTTAGACAGTTTGCAAACCGATTTATGGCGGGTATTCGTCGATTACTTTGCTCCCGCAGATATCGCAGTATTGACCTTAGATATGCCCTCAGTGGGGCACAGCAGTCATTGGCATCTCAATGAAGATACCAGCCGCTTACATCGTGCCATGTTAGATAAACTGGCGGAGGTACCTTGGGTGGATCACCACCGCGTGGGCACCATGGGGATCCGGTTTGGCGCCAATCCAGCGGTTCGGTTAGCCTTTCTTGAACCACATAGAGTCAAAGCGAGTGCGGCGCTGGGAGGCATCGTGCATTCGCTATTAACCAATGCACAAATGATGAAGAAAATGCCGCCCATGTACCTCGATACACTAGGGTCGCGGCTCGGTCGCCATATTCCTATCGACACGCTTCGGACACGCTTGCAGGCGTGGTCACTCAAAAACCAAGGCTTACTCACCGGACGGCGCACCGATGTGCCCATTTTAGCCTTGAGCTTAAAAGGTGATCCGGTTTGTCCAGAATCCGACAATAAACTGATTGCGACCTATAGTCGTGGTGGTAAAGCGGTGACATTGCCGAATACGCCTTTGCATGACGGCTATCATCGTGCGTTGTGTGAGACCGTCTCTTGGTTTGCCAATATTTTGTAACTAAGGTGGCGAAGGTGTGATCGAGTGCGGAAAGCGGGGGATTGGCGTTCACCTGATTGATAACGTCATGATATACCTTGAACTTAGGTAGATAGAGTGCCACTGGAGGACACCATGACCCAAACGCTCCCGCTTTCTCATGGACGGTTAAAAACACGTTTTACTGCGCTGGGCCCTTATTTTCGTGATGGGCAATCTGATGAACAAAGCTATTTTTTTGATAGCTTGTCTGTCTGCGTCGATGCGAAAAAGGAGCCCGACGCGCGCGAATTCTGGGGCTGGTGGCTAGTGCTTACCCCAGAAGACGATGGGTTCCGTTATCACTACGGTTATGGCCTCTATGACGAGCACGGGGAATGGTTAGCAAAAGCTGTCCCTGCCAAACAGCGCGCTGAGGTTGAGAAAACCCTTGATAGTTTCTACACCAAATTATGCCAATTGGTGGTCGATGAACTATCGCTCTCCCTTTCCCCAAGTCAAAAACTGACCGAGCCTGAACTCGCCCTTTCTAACTAAAACGTGATTTGCCTGATTTCAGTCCTTGTTAAATGGGCATGGGATTGATAAAAGAGACATCTATCTTTTAGTCAATCAGGCAATCATGACAGTTCAAGACGCGCTTCGAGACGGTGACATTGCAGCCACCGTCTCTTCTCAAACCATCGTTGTAAAATTAGGCACCAGTGTGCTGACTGGCGGTTCGCAACACCTTGACCAAGCCCACATGGTTGAGTTGGTTCGTCAGTGCGCGCGCCTGCGCCAACAAGGCCATCAAGTGATCATTGTCTCTTCGGGAGCGATTGCTGCTGGACGAGAGCACCTTGATTATCCGGTATTGGCTGACACGGTCGCCAATAAGCAGATGCTCGCAGCCGTCGGGCAGTGCCGTTTAATTCAAACCTGGGAGCATCTTTTCAGTCTTTATGGCTTTCAAGTCGGACAGATGCTGCTGACCCGCGCTGATTTGGATCACCGCGAGCGTTTTCTCAATGCGCGAGACATGCTCCATGCTTTACTCGACAACGGCATCATTCCCATTGTGAATGAAAATGATGCGGTGGCGACATCTGAGATCAAAGTCGGTGATAACGACAACCTCTCAGCGCTGGTGGCAATTTTAGCCAACGCAGATAAATTATTGCTGCTTACTGACCAACCCGGACTCTTTACGGCGGATCCGAGAACGCAACCCGATGCCGAGCTTATTCGGGAAGTCCATACGATTGATGAAACCTTACGCAAATTAGCGGGAGGCAGTGTTACAGGTCTTGGCACCGGTGGCATGGCTACGAAACTGCAGGCTGCAGATATTGGGCGACGTGCGGGCATAGAAGTCACGATTGCCGCTGGCAGCAAGCCTGAAGTGATCCAAAACGTGGTCGCCGGTAACAGCGCAGGCACTCGATTCTTGCCGTTAGAAAGCCCATTAGAGAGCCGTAAACGCTGGATATTAGCCGGACCACCTCCTGCGGGAGATATTACCATTGATACCGGTGCGGTGACGGCAGTGACGCAAAAAGGTAGCAGCTTGCTGAGTAAAGGCATCGTACGCGTCAAAGGTGACTTTGCGCGTGGTGAAGTCGCACGCATTTACTCTGTAGAGGGGCAATGCCTTGCGCGCGGTATTTGCCGTTATTCCGCGGCCGATCTTCGCCGTATTGCAGGTGCACATAGCCAACAAATCGCAGATATTTTAGGCTATGAGTATGGACCGGTAGCCATACACCGAGACGACCTTGTCGTTATTGGCGATCAATAAAAGAGATGCACACAACATGAGTTTACAAATGATGGGGAAAGCGGCCAAAGAGGCGGCTTACCAACTCGCGACAACTTCCACCACGAAAAAAAATCGCGCGCTGATCTTCATTGCGGACGAATTAGAGGCGCAACAAGCGAGTATTTTAGCGGCTAACCAAACGGACTTAGAAGCCGCACGCGCGGCGGGTATGAGCGAATCGTTGATCGACCGCTTAGCACTCACGCCAGCACGTTTATCGGCGATTGCTGCAGATGTGCGTAATGTGGTGTCGTTGCCCGATCCGGTTGGGCAAGAATTTGACCATAAAGTGCTCGAAAATGGCCTTTCGTTATCGAAGCGCCGTGAGCCTCTGGGGGTTGTCGGTGTGATTTATGAAGCGCGCCCTAACGTCACCATCGATATTGCCGCACTGTGTCTAAAAACGGGCAATGCCAGTATTTTACGTGGTGGTAAAGAAACCTTTGCGACCAACCAAGTGTTGGTCACTGTGATTCAATCTGCACTGAGCAAGGCTGAACTACCGCAATCAGCGGTGCAATACATCGAAAAGCCTGACCGAGAATTGGTCGCAGAGCTGCTGACCATGGACGAGTACGTGGATATGATTATTCCGCGCGGCGGTGCTAGTTTGCATAAAATGTGTAAACAAAACAGCACGATTCCGGTGATTATTGGTGGTTTTGGGATCAGCCATTTATATGTGGATCAAAGTGCCGATCTTGAACGCGCACCGGATGTGATCATTAATGCGAAGACAGACCGTCCATCCGCTTGTAACGCTTTGGATACGCTATTGGTGCACAAGCAAGTCGCGGCACAGTTGTTTATACGCCTGATCCCAGCGCTTAACGCACAGAAACTGAAGATTGTCGCAGCGAATAGTGCTTTGCCCTACCTTGACGGTGTCGCACAGCTTCGTGAAGCCGCTGAGGGAGACTTTGATACTGAATGGTTGGGTCCAACGCTCGGTGTTGCTGTGGTTGACGATGTGCACGACGCGCTCGGTCATATGCGCGAACACAATGCGAGCCATTCAGACACGATTCTGACCAATGATATTGATGCTGCTGAAGCCTTTATCAATGGTGCGGGCTCGGCTGCAGTCTATGTCAATGCTTCAACCCGTTTTACTGACGGTGCCCAGTTTGGTTTAGGCGCGGAAGTGGCTGTTTCAACGCAAAAGCTGCATGCGCGCGGCCCGATGGGACTCGAAGAGCTGACCACGTATAAGTGGGTCGGAAAAGCAGATTACCTGACGCGTCAATAACTTAAGCATACAAACGCAAGTTATATGCAAAACGTAAAAAAGCCGCGCGAGCGCGGCTTTTTTGTATTTTCAGCATAGAGACTTATTTAATCTCGACACCTTTGGCTTGCAAATCAGCATGGTATGAAGAGCGGACAAAGGGACCACATGCAGCATGGGTAAAGCCAAGATCCAGCGCGATAGCTTTGAGCTCATCAAACTCTTCGGGCGGCACATAACGTTCAACCGGAAGGTGATGGCGGCTTGGCGCAAGGTATTGACCTAATGTCAGCATGGTGACACCGTGGGCACGTAGGTCTTTCAGAACCTCAATGATCTCTTCCTTGGTTTCGCCCAAGCCCATCATGAGTCCAGACTTAGTAGGAACATCTGGGTGCATATCTTTGAACTTTTTCAGCAGATCCAGTGACCACTGATAGTTGGCACCGGGGCGCGCTTTACGATACAAGCGAGGCGCTGTTTCTAAGTTATGGTTAAACACATCCGGTGGATTATCACGCAGGATATCTAGGGCGCGATCCATTCGGCCTCGGAAGTCAGGTACCAAGGTTTCGATTTTGATTTCTGGGTTGAGCGCACGGATCTCACGGGTACAGTCGGCAAAATGCTGTGCCCCGCCATCGCGAAGGTCATCGCGGTCAACTGAGGTGATCACGACATAACGAAGCTTCATGTCTTTAATAGTTTGCGCCAGATGCTTGGGTTCGTCCGCATCAGGGGCAACTGGACGGCCATGGGCGACGTCGCAAAATGGGCAACGACGGGTACAAATCGCACCCAAAATCATGAAAGTGGCGGTACCGTGGCTAAAGCACTCTGCCAAGTTTGGACAGGAGGCCTCTTCACACACAGAGTGGAGGTTGTTTTTGCGCATCGCATCTTTAATTTCTTTGATGTGAGAGGTCTCGGCAGGGAGCTTGATCTTCATCCAATCAGGCTTGCGCAGCACTTCTTTTTGCTCGGTCGGCATATTTTTGACCGGGATAAGCGCCATCTTTTCGGCATCGCGGTACTTAACGCCGCGTTCCATCTGAATCGGTTTGCTCATAAATCGCTGCTTTCCGTTGTAACCTCAACCTGAGTATATCCCAGTTGTTGAGTTAAAGTGTCTACTAGCACAGGTTGGACGTCTGTTAGGGTTGCGCCTTCAACCTGATCACTCAGTTGCGTCATCGCCATCCCCGCATACCCACAGGGGTTAATGCGTTGAAATGGAGATAAATCCATATTGATGTTGAGTGCCAGTCCATGGAATGAGCACCCGCGACGAATACGGAGCCCAAGGGAACAGATTTTTGCGCTATCCACATACACACCGGGCGCATCGGGACGCGCGTAGGCGGTTACGCCATAATGGGCGAGGGTAGCGACAACGAGATTTTCAATATGGCTAACCAGTTCTCGAACGCCGACTTTTTTACGTTTTAAATCAATTAAAAAGTAAACGACTAACTGACCGGGACCGTGATAGGTCACTTGTCCCCCTCGATCTGATTGTACGACGGGGATGTCTCCAGGGACCAAAACGTGTTCCGGTTTACCCGCTTGACCTTGGGTGAAGACGGGATCATGTTCGACCAACCAGACTTCGTCACAAGTATGTGCATCACGGCTATCCGTGAAGTCACGCATCTGCTGCCAGGTTTGCGGATAAGGTCGGCGGCCCAGATATCTAACAACTAGTTGGTGCTGCAAACCGATTACCCATATTGTTATCTGTGGGGGTATTATAGAGGTTGGCGGCGTGATTAAAAGCCGCCAGCCGTGTGGGTATTCTGATTAAAGAACCATACGAACGATTTCGATCTCGCCAAGTTCTTTATACAAGGTTTCTACTTGCTCGATAGAGGTGGCAGTAATGGTCACCGATACCGAGTGATAGTTACCTTTTGCGCTAGGTTTCACCTTTGGGCTGTAGTCACCTGGCGCATGTTGCTGGATCACACCTAGAACAAGGTCCGGCAGTTCAGGCTTAGCATGGCCCATAACCTTGTAAGTAAACTGACAAGGAAACTCCAGCAAGTCTTTTAGTTTTGGTTGCTCTTGCATGTTAACTCCCAATGGGCAGGCCGAGAACGGCATACCTATGTGCGATGGATCACGATTAACGCGAAATACTAATCTGCTCTGGGACAGAAAACAAGCCGCCCACCAAGTTGGTGGGCGGGAATGGGACTAAATGGTAAGCGGCTTAGCCCAGTAAGTTTTGAAACATCATAACAATGTAATCAATTAACCGGCTGAATAATCCACCTTTTTCGACGTCGTTCAACGCAACCAGAGGGTATTCGGCAACATCTTCGCCATCCACTTGATAGAACAGCTTGCCTACTACATCCCCTTTGCTGATCGGTGCTTCAAGGGTTTTTTCCAGCACGAAGCTCGCTTTTAGATCTTGTGCTTTGCCGCGAGGAAGTGTGACGTAGGTATCTTCGGTCACCCCGAGTGACACTTCATCGGTATCACCCATCCACACTTTTTCAGTCACAAAGGTTTCATTTGCTTTGTGTGGGGCGACGGTTTCGAAGAAACGGAAGCCATAGTTCAATAGCTTTTTACTTTCAGCTTTACGTGCGTTAGCACTTTTGGTGCCCATCACGACAGCAATCAAACGCATCTCGCCTTCAGTGGCTGAGCTCACCAAGTTATAGCCGGCACCATCGGTATGGCCCGTCTTGATACCGTCAACGTTAAGGCTCTTGTCCCACAATAGGCCATTGCGGTTGTATTGGGTGATCCCGTTGTAGGTAAACGCTTTCTCTTTGTAAATGCGGTATTCCGCTGGCACATCACGGATCAGCGCCTGCGCCAATAACGCCATGTCATAAGGGGTAGTGTAAAGATCTTTAGAGTCGAGGCCATGCACATTCGAGAAATGCGTGCTGTCCATGCCCAGTGTTTCACCCCAACGGTTCATCAGATCCACAAAAGCATCTTCAGAGCCCGCGACATGTTCCGCCATCGCGACACAGGCATCGTTGCCTGATTGAATGATAATGCCTCGGTTAAGGTCGGCTGCTTTCACCGTGGTCCCGACTTCGATGAACATCTTGGATGAACCTGGGAAGTTTTTCGCCCACGCATTTTCGCTGATCACCACGTCATCATCCATGGAGATGTTGCCGCGCTCAACCTCTTGGCCAATCACATAACTGGTCATCATCTTGGTGAGGCTGGCCGGGTTAAGGCGTTTGTAGGCATTATTTTCGGCAAGGACTTCACCGGAGTGGTAGTCCATAAGCACGTAGCCCTTGGCGGCAATTTGTGGAGCATCGGGTACAACAGCGGGCGCGGCTTGGGCCGTCACTGATACGAAAAGCGCAGCAGATAGCAATGTACGCATGCGGGAAACGGATTTTTTCATCATTTTTAGTACTTTTGTCGGTTATCGATGTCGATACTGTAAGCTCACTATACCAAATTGGGCACAGAGAGACAGGCTCGATTCCTTTAACTCACTGATTGTTTGTTTTAGCACTTGTGACAGATGTGTCGTCATTAACAAGTGCTTCGGTGACGATAAAAGCGCCCGGCAGTTGATGCTGTTTAGCAACTTGCATCGCTTGCTGAGCTTGGCCACGGTCGTAAAACGGACCAAAACGCACACGGTACACTTGGTCGCGGCGAGCAATGTGGGTAGGTAGACCGTGTGCTTTCGCTAATTGTTCCGCACTTTGGCTGGCTTTTAAGCCATCGGACAATGCAAGCAACTGGACATAGTACGCATGATGGCGGGCCGAATGCCACTCATCTTGCGCGGGTTTCTCTGGAGAGATTAAACGAAGTGCGACTGGTGCGGTACCTGTTTGCAAAACACCAAGCTTTTTTGCAGCCGCATAGCTGAGATCAATCAGGCGCTCGTTATGGAAAGGGCCGCGATCGTTGACGCGTACAATCGCTTTTTTACCGTTATTTTGATTGGTGACTTCGACGTAGCTCGGCAAAGGCAAGGTTTTGTGCGCCGCAGACATGGAATACATGTCATACACTTCGCCATTAGAGGTTTTATGGCCGTGGAATTTTTGGCCGTACCAAGAGGCAATACCCGCCTCTTGGTAACCGCGAGGCTCACGGAGTATTTCGTAGCGTTGACCATTTAAGGTGTAGTCTTTGTTGCCAGCTAAGCTATAAGGCTCATACCTTGGCTGGGCATCATCAGTGTGCACCTGCTCAGGAAGGCGCTCGGGTGCTTGGTCGTCAGCCATTTGATATCGGCCCTGTTGCGTACTGCACGCGCTCAGGAGCATGGCGAAAAGAATTACAATCGCTCGCATGTTTATTAAGCCCTAGATAGCATTTTTCGATGAGTATGAATGGACATGAGAATGCCAAAACCAGCCATCAAGGTCACCATAGAGGTACCGCCATAGCTGATCAGAGGTAAGGGTACCCCAACCACAGGCAAAATGCCGCTGACCATACCAATATTGACAAAAACATAAACAAAAAAGCTGAGTACGATACTACCGGCCATCATACGGCCGAATGCAGTTTGGGCACGGCTAGCCAACATGAGCCCACGACCGATCAAAAACAGGTACAAGGCGAGCAGGGCGCAAACACCAATTAATCCCCATTCTTCGGCAATGACCGCAAAGATAAAGTCGGTATGGCGCTCAGGGAGAAACTCGAGCTGCGATTGTGTGCCATGTAACCAGCCTTTTCCGGCCAGCCCGCCGGAACCAATTGCAATTTTAGACTGAATAATATGATAGCCCGCCCCCAGTGGGTCAGACTCTGGATTAAAGAGCGTGAGCACGCGGGTGCGCTGATAGTCGTGCATTAAGAAAAACCACAGCACAGGAATAAACCCTGCGATAGCAACGACAGCGGCGGTAATCAGCTTCCAACTGATCCCCGCGAGAAAGAGTACGAAGACGCCTGACGCGGCAATAAGAATAGAGGTGCCTAAGTCGGGTTGCTTCGCGATCATAATGGTAGGCATAAATAACAAAAAGAGCGCGATCAGCAAGGTCGTAAACTTCGGCGGGAGCGGATCCTTGCCGATAAAACGGGCCAGCATGAGCGGCACCGCCAGTTTGATTATCTCGGAAGGCTGAAAGGTGACCACGCCAAGGTCAAGCCAACGCTGGGCTCCTTTTGCTGTCTCCCCCACCAATAAGACCGCCGCCAGTAGGGCCACACCAATCACATATAAATACGGTGACCAAAACTCATAATGACGCGGGGGTACTTGCGCCAGCGCAAACATCACCGACAGGGCTAGCAGCATCCGAACTGCTTGACGCTCCATCATCGCCATACTTTGGCCACTGGCGCTGTACATAACCACAAGACCAAAGCCCATCAGTAATAGAATGCCAATGAGCAAGGGCAAGTCGAGGTGTAAGCGATCGAATAACGAGCGCTTACTGCTTACTTGGGCTAAGGAACTCATTGTTTTGCCTCTTTGTTCTCTTCAGCGTCTTTTTCAATCAAGATATGATCAAAAATACGACGGGCGATGGGCGCCCCGTTGCTTGACCCGCCTCCGGCGTTTTCTAATACCATAGAAACTGCCACCTTGGGATGTTCAAAGGGAGCAAAGCCAATGTAAAGCGCATGATCGCGTAAGTGCTCAGCAATCTCGTCGGCGTTGTATTCTTCATCTTCGCCCAAACCGAACACTTGCGCGGTACCGGATTTCCCGCCAGAGACATACTTTGCGGTACGGAACGAGCGTCTTGCGGTGCCTTTACGACCGTGATTAACCAATCGCATCCCTTCAAGGGCGACGTCCCAATACTTATCGCTCACCCCTTTTATGGGTGGGTAAGGTTCAGGCGTCGGTTTATGCATGCCTTGTTCATCGCGCGATAGCATCAGTAATTTAGGCGCTCTGACTTCGCCGCGGTTCAATACCACGGTCAGTGCCTTGACCATTTGCATTGGGGTTGCGGTCCAATAGCCCTGACCAATGCCGACAGGAATAGTGTCACCTTTGTACCAAGGTTGGCGGTGGCGGCTCATTTTCCACTCTCGGTTAGGCATATTGGCACTGCTTTCTTCTTGGATATCTATGCCAGTGTATTGGCCAAAGCCGAACTTCTCCATCCACAAAGAGATTTTATCAATACCCATGTCATAGGCGATTTGATAAAAGAAGGTGTCTACCGACTCTTCAATCGACTGGACGATATTTACGCGGCCATGCCCCCATGGAAGCCAGTCGCGGAAAGGGCGAGTGTTAGAGTTGGGGATCCGCCAATAACCGGGGTCGTTACGGGTCGTCTTGGTGGTAATAATCCCTTCTTCCAGTGCCGCGACGGCAATAAAGGGCTTCACCGTCGACGCCGGCGGATAGATGCCTAATGTCGCACGGTTTACCAATGGCCTGTCTCTGTCATTGAGCAGGGCACTGTATTGGGTGCTGGAAATGCCGTGAACAAAAAGGTTCGGGTCATAGCTGGGGGTCGATACCATGGCTAAAACGCCAGATGTTTTCGGATCGAGCACAACTACAGCGCCACGGCGATCGCCTAGGATGCCACGGATATAAAGTTGTAAATCAATATCGAGATTGAGGATCAAATCCTTACCCGGCACGGGTGGCACATATTTTAGGGTGCGGATGATTCGGCCTCGGCTATTCACCTCGACTTCTTGATAGCCCGCTTTACCATGCAACACGGGCTCGTAATATTTTTCTATGCCGAGTTTGCCGATGTCACGCGTCGCGCGATAGTTATTAAGCACATCTTTTTGACGCAGTTTGGCAATATCACGGTCGTTGATTTTTGCAACGTAACCGAGCACATGGGTCAGCGCATCGCCGTAAGGGTAGTGGCGTTTTAGATACGCCTTGATTTCCACCCCAGAAAACTGGTGCTGGTGGGCGGAAAAGATGGCGACCTCTTTATCGGTTAACTGGGTCTTTAGCGGTACCGCGTTAAAGCGACGCGAACGTCTGCGTTCTTTTTGGAAGTTGTCGATATCACTGTCAGACAGCGACAGTAATGACTGTAAGCGCGCCAAGGTGGCGGGCATATCATCGACTTGCTCAGGGGTGATTTCGAGATGATATACCGGACGGTTTTCTGCGAGCAATTTGCCGTTGCGATCATAGATAAGACCGCGGTTGGGCGCGACAGGCACCACTTTAATGCGGTTATCATTTGATCGCGTTTGATAATCTTGGTGCTCAACCACCTGAATGTGGTAGAGGTTGGTCAGCAAGATCCCGACTAAGGCAATAATCCCGACGAAGCAGACAATCGCTCGGCGGACAAACAGCGCCGCTTCGGCGCTATGGTCGCGAATTTGACTTCGTTGGCGCTTCATCCGTGATTATTCTCGATGGTAAGGGTGGTTAGTCGTTAAGCTCCACGCGCGATATAGGCTCTCAGCCATGACAATACGTACCAGCGGATGGGGCAGTGTCAGTGGCGATAAAGACCAACTTTGTTCCGCAGCGGCCTTACATTCTGGTGCCAATCCCTCTGGCCCGCCAATTAAGATCGCCACGTCACGAGCGTCAAGCTTCCATTTCTCCAACTGTTCAGCCAATTGCGGGGTATCCCATGGTCTACCGGGAATGTCGAGTGTCACGATACGGCTACCGCGGTTGACCGCGGCTAACATAGCTTCGCCTTCTTTTTGCAGAATGCGGGCAATGTCGGCGTTTTTGCCCCGTTTTCCCGCGGGGATCTCAATCAGCTCTAAAGGCATATCTTTGGGAAAACGACGCTGGTACTCGGCGAAGCCTTGCTCAACCCATTTCGGCATTTTATTGCCGACGGCAATCAACTGAATTTTCATCAATTAGTTCCAGAGCTTTTCCAGTTGATAGAGCTGGCGCTGTTCTTCTTGCATCACATGCACCATCACATCACCCAAATCGACCACGACCCACTCGCTGTCGTCTTGGCCTTCCATGCCCATCGCGCCGATATTGATAGCTTGGGCTTCGTCACGCACATGCTCTGCAATGGAAGCAACATGGCGACGGGAGTTACCGGTGCACAGCACCATAAAATCGGTAATGGAAGATTTGTCACGGACATCCAGTGTCACAATGTCACTGGCTTTCATATCATCGACCTTATCGGCCACAAACTGTTGTAACTCGGTAGCTTGCAAAAGAGACCTCTATGGTTACCGTTTGGATTACTGGCAAGCGAGTATATCACTCACTTGCCAATTGGACACATTAGCGCGGCTGAGGTTCAGGCATTTGGCACATGAGTGCGCAAAAATAGTGCAATTCAGGCCAAGGATCGCGGCTGTAATCGGTTTTTAGACCGATTTCGAGCTGAGCAAGTTGCCGCAGAAGTTGAGTCAGACGCGGTCGCGTTAAGCGATTCAGCGCTGCAATCATCATGGGTCGGCGTGTTTGCCAGATCCGCAATTGGTCGAATATTTTGTTCAATGGCCGCCCTTGTTGGCCTTGCTCATGGATCACATAAAGCTGCTTGAGCTCTTTTTGGATCAATCGTAGCAACAAGGTGGGCTCGTTTCCTTCTGCATAGAGTTGCTCCAAAATACGCTGCGCGCGCTGCGCTTTTCCTTCTAATAACGCATCGGTAAGTTGGAAAGGCGTAAAATGATGATGGCGCGACAGGGCGCTTTCAATGCGAGGGAGCGTTAAGGCGCCGTCAGGATAGAGCAACTGCAGTATGTGCAGGCTTTGCACCAACGCCAGTAAGTTGCCTTCATGCCATTGCGCTAATAACTGCAATGCCGGTTGATCCGGTTTAAGCCCCAGCCCTTGACAGCGCTGCTCGATAAAACGCGGCAGCTGGCGGGCATCGGGTGTGTTACACACCACATAGAGCCCATGCTGAGACAAGGCGGTGAACCACTTGGCAGACTCTTGCTTTTTATTTAAACGCTCGCCTTGCACCAGCAATAAAATATCAGGATTAAGCCATTGCGCGATGTCAGCCAATTGCTTGGCTTGTGTGGTGTTAAGGCCGTTTTCTGGGCAGGTGATTTCGATAATCTGGCGTGAAGAAAACAAACTCAGCGCTTGGCAACAATCAATCACCTCCTGCCAATTGAGCTGAGCATCAATGATAAAGCGATGATGCTCTTCAAACCCTTGATCTCGAGCGGAGCGACAAATTGCATCGCGTGATTCGAGTTTAAGCAGAGGATCAGAGCCAAACACGAGATAGGTTTGGCGCAGTGGCTGCTTGAGCTGCTGCGCCAATTGTTCTGGATAGGTTCTCATCATTGCGCGGTATCAGTCTCAGTCTGACGCGTTTCAATAATGATTTCTGGCTTGGTTGGACGCTCACCTTGTTCAAGCTGTTCCAACGCTGCTTGTTCAGCCTCACGGCGCTCAAACTCGGCAATATCACCTTTAAGCTGAGAGAGTTGACGCATGATTTGGCGTGTTGCTTCGGTCCGCATCTCCGCAACCAGCTTGTCTTGCTCGACCGATTTAGCCAATGCAGTCAGCGGGTTATCGAGGAAGTTACGACTTAGCGTGGTTGAAAAAGTATAACTGCCTTTTTGCGGCACAGTCACCCGGTAGCGAGCCACATAGCGGAACTCTTTCTCTGCCACACGGCTGTTTTGGTAAAGCGATAGGGTTTGTTCGCTATTGCTTTCGCCAAGCAGGTGAATATTGGTCACTGTATTGGCGGGTGCAACCAGTTCAACCTTATGTTGATTGAGTTGATTGCGTAGCTGGCGAGTGAGCTCACCGTAAGGGTCGACGCTGGTTAACGACACTTGCGTGACCTCGTCCGGTAAGTTGTAGCTGTCACGTAAGGCAAACCCGCAAGAGGCGGTGGTCAAAGCGACCACCGCAACAAGCAGGAAGCGAAACACAGGTTTAAACAGGGTCACGCTACTGCTCCTTGTTTAGTTAGCAACAATGTTAACCAGTTTACCTGGTACATAGATGACTTTGCGCACGGTTTTCCCGTCAGTAAACTTAACCACATTTTCATCAGCCATCGCTTGTGCTTCAACCGCATCTTTTTCGGCGTCAGCGGCAACGGTGATTTTGGCACGCAGTTTTCCGTTAACTTGGACGATGATGAGCTTTTCATCTTCAACCATGGCGTCTTGGTCAGCCTGTGGCCATTGGGCGTCATCAATGTGCTGTTCACCCAGCGCTTCCCACAGCGTAAAGCTGATGTGTGGGGTGATTGGGTAGAGCATCACAACAATCGCTTTCAGCGCTTCATCCAGCACGGCTCGGTCTTGCTCGCTCTCTTGTGGTGCTTTCACCAAACGGTTCATCAGCTCCATAATCGCAGCAATCGCAGTGTTGAACGTCTGACGACGACCCATGTCGTCACTCACCTTAGCAATGGTTTTGTGAACGTCACGGCGCAGTGCTTTCTGCTCATTGTTCAGGGCGCTAGCATCGAGTGCTGCAACGGCACCTTTTGCGCTGTGCTCGTAAACCAATTTCCACACGCGACGCAAGAAGCGGTGAGAGCCTTCGACGCCTGACTCTTGCCACTCAAGGGTCATTTCTGCTGGCGCGGCAAACATCATGAACAAGCGTACGGTGTCGGCACCATATTTTTCGACCATCAATTGCGGGTCGATACCATTGTTCTTCGACTTTGACATCTTGGTCATGCCAGTGTGCACGACTTCGCGTCCTTCATTGTCGATAGCTTTGATGATCTTGCCTTTGCTGTCGCGTTCGACGGTCACATCGGTGGGCGAGACCCAAACACGCACGCCTTTTTCGTCGTTGTAGTAGAAGGCGTCGGCAAGCACCATGCCTTGGCAAAGTAGCTGCTTAAACGGCTCGTCACTGTCGACCATGTTGTCGTCACGGAGCAGTTTATGGAAGAAGCGTGAGTAAAGCAGGTGCATACACGCATGTTCAATTCCGCCAATGTACTGGTCCACCGGCAGCCAGTAGTTCGCGGCTGCTGGGTCGAGCATTTGGTCTGCTTGTGGCGAACAATAGCGTGCGTAATACCAAGATGACTCCATAAAGGTATCAAAGGTGTCGGTTTCACGCAGTGCAGGCTTGCCTTGATACTGGGTTTGCGCCCATTGCTTATCGGCTTTGATCGGGCTTTGTACGCCGTCCATAACCACGTCTTCTGGCAAGATGACAGGCAGCTCATCGCTAGGGACAGGCACCACTTCACCGTCTTCTGTGTTCAGCATTGGGATAGGTGCACCCCAGTAGCGCTGACGAGAAACGCCCCAGTCACGCAGACGGAAGTTAACGGTTTTCTTGCCTTTACCCAGCGATTCAAGCTTGGCGGCAATCGCATTAAAAGCGGCATCAAAGTCTAGGCCGTCAAATTCGCCAGAGTTAAACAGTTTGCCTTTCTCGGTATGCGCTTGCTCGGACAGATCTGGCGCTTGGCCATTTTCGTCAAGGATCACCGGTTCAATATCGAGGCCGTATTTGCTGGCGAACTCAAAGTCGCGCTGGTCATGTGCTGGCACGGCCATGACCGCGCCTGTGCCATAATCCATCAAGACAAAGTTGGCGACAAAGATAGGCACACGACGACCGTTTAGAGGGTGTGTCGCGTACAAGCCGGTTGCCATGCCTTTTTTCTCCATGGTTGCAAGCTCTGCTTCAGCAACCTTGGTGTTACGGCACTCTTGTACAAATTCAGCCAGCGCTGGATTTTGTTTGGCAGCAGCATCCGCGAGTGGGTGACCAGCGGCAATGCCCACATAGGTGACGCCCATCAGGGTATCAGGACGCGTGGTGTACACATCCAATGCAGGGTGATCGCCTTCTACTTCAAAGGTCAGTTCAACCCCTTCAGAGCGGCCAATCCAGTTGCGTTGCATGGTTTTAACCATTTCTGGCCAACCATCCAATTTATCGATGTCTTGCAACAGTTCTTCTGCATAGTCGGTGATTTTAATAAACCACTGCGGGATTTCTTTTTGCTCAACCGGTGTGTCACAACGCCAGCAGCAGCCTTCGTGCACCTGCTCATTGGCCAAAACGGTTTGGTCATTCGGACACCAGTTTACCGACGAGGTTTTCTTGTATACCAACCCTTTGTTGTAAAGCTTGGTGAAGAACTCTTGTTCCCAGCGGTAGTAATCGGGACTACAGGTGGCGACTTCACGGTTCCAATCGTAACCAAAGCCCAGCATTTTCAGCTGGCCTTTCATGTAATCAATGTTTTCGTAGGTCCAAGGTGCCGGTGCGGTTTTGTTTTTAATCGCTGCGCCCTCAGCGGGTAGGCCAAAGGCGTCCCAACCGATAGGCTGCATCACGTTTTTACCTTGCAGGCGCTGGTAGCGTGAAATGACGTCACCGATGGTGTAGTTGCGCACATGTCCCATGTGCAAACGACCACTGGGGTATGGGAACATAGAAAGACAATAAAATTTTTCTTTGTTAGGGTCTTCATGAACCACAAAGGTTTTATTTTCGTCCCAATGGGCTTGAACTTTTTGTTCAATATCTTGCGGGCTATATTGTTCTTGCATCGATGGCTTCCGAGATTCTGTGAGAAAGGTAAAACCTGAAAGAGAAATATCGTCATAGAATAACGAAAGGCAAAGACCGCAACAACACTTGAATCAGGAGCAGGACGATGAATAAAGAGAAAGATCCCCAACAAAGCATCATCGAGCGCGTTAAAGAGGCGCTGGAAAACAGTCCTGAATCCCTTGCGCGCTGGGTGGAGTTGTCGGAGCAATACCTTAAGGCCGCAGCGGATTTAACCAAAGATGAATGGGCATTGATTGAGGCGTACTTCAAACGTGATGTCAGAGCGTTTGGCGCGCAATATGACAAATCACAGGCCGATGAGATAGACAGTGAAGTTTTTAACGACCTGATTGCTGACACCATTTGGGAACAACTGGCGGAGATCACCGACCGAACGCAGCTGGAATGGCGTGAAGTGTTTGATGATTTGCAGCATCAAGGGGTGTATGAAGCCGGGGAGATTGTGGGGTTAGGTATATTGCAATGTGAACAATGCCAGCACCAGACTCGCCATAATCGCGTGGATGTGATTCATCCTTGTGTGAAATGCGGGCATCGATTTTTTACCCGTCGCGCTTACCCAGCCTAAATCAAAAGCGGGCCGGCAATCCCGGCCCTTGCGTTATCCATGCCTCAGGCGGGCTTATTCTTCACCTTTGGCACTTTCAAAGCGTGCTTTTTCTTCTTTCTCAACCTGAGATAGTCGAGGCAATTTAAGTCCTTGCGCTTTTCCCATCCAGCGGGCAAACACAATATTGCTCCAAAATGCACAGCTGACCAGCACAAGCTCGGCGACTGCCAGCCAGCGCTCGCCCTCATCGACATATATCAGGGTCAGGGCATGCAAAAAGTAAAACATTAAAATAAAGTTGGCCCAAGCGTGAGTGAACGCTTTGCCCTTAATCAATCCAGGCAGTGGCAACAGCAAAGGCACCAGCCAACCGATCGTGACTGCCCACGCGTTTAAGTGCGGGTGAGGAGATAGGTAGGCGTGCCAAAGCGCTACCCAAGCGATTAGTCCAAGGTTGCTGGCAAGCGAGAGTTTACGCATCAATGCAAGGCGAGGGTCAGTCACTGTGATGTCCTTTTACGAGCTAGTGGGGTTGAGCGTGCGCGCGAGTGAAGCAAGCCGTCGGCCGAGCGCGTTGGCTATTTTTTTCTCATCGGCGAGCAAAGGCGTTTGAGCGTCGCTCACACTCGAGGCTCCATAGGGCGAACCACCGCCTTGAGTGGTGTGCAGTGCGCTTTCACTATGCGGTACGCCAACAAGAATCATACCGTGATGTAGCAGGGGCACCGTCATGGTGAGCAGGGTGGTTTCTTGTCCACCATGAAGCATAGAGCCGGCCCCAAACACAGCGGCAGGTTTATCGATTAAGGCCCCAGAGAGCCACTCGGCACTGGTACTGTCGATAAAATGCTTGAGTGGTGCGGCCATATTGCCGAAACGCACCGGGCTACCCAAGGCTAGCCCGTCACAGTCGAGCAAGTCTTGGCGAGTCACAAAAGGATCGCTGGCTGAATGGGCCGGTGTTTTTCCGTCTGTGTAACTCGGCAATTCTGGCACCGTACGTAACACTGCCTCCACGCCCTGAGATTCAATGCCTCGCGCAAGCTGTTGCGCCAGTTTGCGCGTATTGCCTGAGCGGCTGTAGTAAAGCACCAGTACCTTTGTCATGCCAAAAGATCCAGGACATTTTCTGGTGGACGACCAATAACAGCACGCTCAGCTTTAACGGCGATCGGGCGCTCAATGAGTTTAGGGTTGTTGACCATCGCGTCGAGCAGTTGTGCTTCCGTCACGCTGGCATCACCCAGCTGCGCGGTTTTATAGTCTGCTTCCTTGGTACGCATCATGTCGCGAAATGAGCGGATGCCGAGCTTATCTTTCAAGGCGGTCAGCGTGTCGGCTGACGGAGGCGTTTCCAGATACTTAATGATGTTTGGTTGCACGCCATTGGATTCGAGCAGTGCAAGTGTTTCACGGCTTTTGGAACAACGCGGGTTGTGATAAAGCGTAATAGTGGTCACGACAGATATCCTTATTTGAATGAATTAACGATCTTTTAGGGCGTTAAAGCGCGCTTGCTGATGACGAAGCTGATCAAGCCGCGCATCATAGCGTGCTTGTGCCAAGCTTCCCAACTCGACAAGTTGGCTGGCTTGTGTGTAATTACGAATGGCTTTTGACCATTGACCACGCAACGCGTAGCGCTCGCCTTGGGCGGCAAGCTCGCCATCCCGATGCGTACCGGTACTCTCGTACGCTTGTTGTAACAAAAACCAGCCGTTACTGTCATCGGGATATTGGTGGGTGTAACGCTCGAGCGCCGGAATGGCTTCCTGACCCCGTTGGGCTTTGACGTACGTATAAGCACGGTTCAGGAGTAGGACGCGGTTGTCGGGCTGATTGGCGAGTGCATCATTCAGCCGTGAAAGCGCTTTATCAAAGTGCTTCTCGCCAATATCAAGATCTGTCATCGCATCGATGAAAAAGCGATTGTTTGGTTGCGCTTGAATAAGGGGTGTTAGCAAAGTGCGTGCTTCATCGAAGCGACGCGCATCAATGTGCAAGAGTGCTACGCCATAGTTGAGGCTTTGTTTTTCCGCCGGTGATGCTTTTTTCAGCTTACGCTCGAACCAATCCATTGCCGATTCGGCGGCGATACCGCTATAACGGGCCACGATGCGAGCGCGTGCCAGTTGGTAGTCGGGCGACAGAGGCACACGCTTTTGAGGGTATTGCCGCGCTCGAGCCCGAGAGTCGGTGATACGTGATTCGGGTAACGGGTGAGTGCTGAAATATTCCGGCATCTTACTGGCGTAGCGATATTCATCGGCCAGTCGAGTGAAAAAGCGAGGCATTGCGCTGACATCGAAGTCGGCGCGAGCTAAGGTGTCGATGCCGATCCGATCGGCTTCTTCTTCGTTCCGGCGCGTATAATTGATACGGCTTTGAATGGTGCCTGCTGTGGCTGCATGGGCAGCGGCAATACCGGCCTCTGGTGCGGCAATGGCGAGCATCAGCGACCCCACCAGTGCGGCCACTGTCAGTGGGGATTTCTTGGCTTGGTCTTCCATGCTGCGGGCTAAGTGACGCTGTGTCACGTGGGCAATTTCATGCGCCATGACGGACGCAAGTTCACTCTCAGTATTGGCATGTAAAAACAAGCCAGAATGCATAGCGACATAACCGCCGAAGAACGCGAATGCGTTAATCGCTTGGTTATCAATGAGAATAAACTGAAAAGGGGTGCGCACATCATTGGCATTGGCGACAAGACGATGGCCGAGCGCATTCACATACTCAGAAAGCAATGGGTCGCTGATAATGGGTTTACTGGCGCGCAGCATCCGCATATAGGCATCACCAAATTCCTTCTCTTGCGCAATGGTCAGTGTCCCCGCAGCGGCGGTGCCGATATCCGGTAAATCGAATCCATATTGCTCGGTGCTGGCGGTAGCGGGGGCGGTAGCCAAAAGGCCCGCTAACAGATAGGCCAACAAGCGGCGACCCGACCGTTTAGACGGCAGAAGAGAGTGTGAATGGCGCAAAGCACGTAGCGGCATGATAGCGTGAACCTTTCGTTAGCAAACGGAATGTAACCTAGGATACAGACCAATAAAATGCGTGTGGGTTTCGTTGGCGTTCTGTCTAATGTCCATTACAATGCAGGCGATAATACCTACCGGTGAGACAGAATGGAATGTCAAACGCTTGATTTACGTGAGCATGTCTGCCCGATGGCATTACTGCTTGCCAAACGTGCTGCCGCACAGTTAGGACAGGGTGATCAGCTTATTATTTTGCTGGGGGATGCCGGCGCGCAACAAGACATTCCGCGCTATTTTGAACAGCAAACCTTTATCATCGAGTGGCTGGATAGGCCACAACAGGCGCGCTTGAAAGTAACCAAAGAATAACGGATCGATTATGTTTGATATGTTAAACCGCTGGTATCGGCGGCGCTTCTCCGACCCACATGCAGTGAGCTTGGTTGCCATCTTGCTGGTTGGCTTTATCACTATCTATTTCTTTGGCAATTTACTGGCGCCGTTACTGGCTGCCATTGTGATTGCTTACTTACTGGATTGGCCCGTTAATCGCTTAACCCGCATTGGTTTGCCGCGCACCTTGTCGGTGATGGTGGTCAGCACTTTGTTCGTGGGCATGACTATGATGGCGGCCTTTGGTTTAGTGCCGACCATTTGGAACCAAGGGGTAAACTTGGTGGCGGATGTGCCCAACATGTTTAATAACGTGCAGGCGCTGATGCTAAGCTTGCCTGAACGCTATCCTGAATTGATCAAGCCTCATATGATCAACACTTTTGTCGATACGCTGCAAAATAACGTGCTACGTATGGGCGAAACCTTGGTGAAAGGATCCCTGTCTTCGCTCGTGAACTTGGTCGCTTTGGCGGTGTATCTCGTGTTAGTGCCGCTGTTGGTATTTTTCCTGCTTAAAGATAAGCAAGAAATGTTGGCCACGTTTAAAGGTTTATTGCCCCGTAATCGACGCTTAGCCTCGCGTGTGGGTCATGAAATGAACCAACAAATCTCCAATTATATTCGTGGCAAGGTCACGGAAATTTTGATCGTAGGCAGCGTGAGCTATGTGACGTTCAGCGTGTTAGGGCTCGAGTATGCGGTACTGCTTAGCGTAGCGACCGGGTTCTCGGTGCTGATCCCCTATATCGGCGCGGCGGTTGTCACCTTACCAATCGCAATCGTGGCGCTGTTTCAGTGGGGTCTCACGCCTGAGTTTTGGTACGTCATGATTGCTTATGGCGTGATTCAAGCGCTTGATGGCAATGTATTAGTGCCAGTGCTGTTTTCTGAGGCTGTCAACTTGCATCCCGTTGCCATCATAATAGCCGTACTGGTTTTCGGTGGACTCTGGGGCTTTTGGGGCGTATTTTTTGCTATTCCATTGGCGACCTTGGTGAAGGCGGTTTGGCAGGCGTTGCCTGTGATTGAGCTTGAGGACGATCCGAAACCTGATGCTCAGTGATCCATCTCACGTTCGCCGCTCTAATAAACAAGGTTGAGCGGGGAAGCGCGTGCCTTTTCCGCACCAATTTGGCCCAAAAAAAGCAGTACATAGAAAAGAGTTGGCATGGAACAACATAGGCAACAACAAACACAGGTAAATCGGTTTCGTGTCGCGGTCATTGGTGGCGGTGTCGCGGGAACAACGGCGGCGCTGCGGCTGGCAGAGCGTGGTATCGACACCCAGTTGTTTGAAGCAGGCACTGGGTTAGTGAATGGTCCCCCTATTTGCCACTTGCATGCAGGGGGCAACCTCTACCGCGAAATTTCACTCGATCAGTGCTTAACCTTGCTCGAGCAGTCCGTTGCGACAGTGCGCATGTACCCACACTCAGTCAACCGTCGTCCTACGGTTCTGGCTGTTCCTCAGCAAGATAAAGGATCTCTGGATAGTGTGATTGCGCGCCTAGAGACCCTGCAAGCACGCTACGCGCAACTTGTCGAGATGGATAATGCCAACAAGGTGATGGGCGAACCCGAAGAGTATTTTCGCCTCTTCCATCAAGCCGATTTAGCCGCGCTAAAACAGCGAGACTATGAAAGCTTAACCGACGCGGCCGAACGCTGGATGTGGCCCGTTGCACAGTCCTTGCGCCTCGATAGCATGAAGTATCCGCTGGTATTGGTACAAGAGTATGGTTTGAGTGTTTTCCGCCTTGCCGCTGAAGCGCAACTCGCCCTTGCCGACGTCTCGCACTGCCAGCTCGCGTTTAATCATAAAGTGATTAACACCCAAGCAAATGGCGCGGGGTGGACAGTCACCTACCAAGATGCACACGGGCAAGTTCAATCAACGGATGTGGATTATCTGATTAATGCGGCGGGTTTTAGAACCGGTACCATTGATGATCAAGCGGGTTTTGCGCGTCGTCGTCTTGTCGAATACAAAGCGGCTTACATTGCCCATTGGCCAAGCAGTACTTGTCAGTGGCCAGAAATCATTGTTCACGGTGAACGCGGCACGCCACAAGGCATGGCGCAGCTGACGCCGTATCCTGATGGCTTCTTCCAGCTCCATGGCATGACCAAAGACATTACTTTGTTCGAAGGGGGCTTAGTCAGTAGCACCCACGACTCGGCGCAGCCGGCTGTGGCTGCCGAGTATGTGAAAAACATCGACCAAGGTTGGTCATGGTCACATGCCTGCGAGCGCACCGAGCGGGCAATTGCGCACTTCGCGCAGTGGCTCCCTGATTTTCAGGACGCTGAAGTGGGGGGGAAACCACTGTGTGGCGCACAACAGATCCCCGGAGAGGATCCGTCTTTGCGTGCCTCTGATGTGTCGTTCGACGGTGAGCGTTATGCACGTTTAGAGATTGTCAAAGCCTCTTCGGCACTGACTGCTATCAACAAGGTTCTCTCGCACTTTGAAGATGTTGGATGGCTTTCGCCTGACGCAAGCTATCCTTTGCCGCGTCCGAGTCACGCGCAGATTGTTGCGACTGCGTGTCAATTAGCAACGGAGCGGGGCTACCCAGAAGGATTAGCCAAACCCGTGGATTAATGGCGTATTGGCTCCCACAAAAAGAGCATGGCGTTTGCCATGCTCTTTGTCGTTAAGGGAAATGGACGGCGCTAACCGCTATCAGGTTTGCTGTAAGTAGTCCAACACAACTTGGTGATGGTCTTTGGTTTTAAACTTGTTGAACACATGTTCAACATTGCCATCTTTGTCAATCAAAAAGCTGAGGCGATGAATGCCATCGTACTCTTTACCCATGAATTTCTTCGGTCCCCAAACACCAAAAGCATCCGCGACAGCGTGGTCTTCGTCGCTTAACAAGGTGAAATTCAGTGAGTCACGCTCAACAAAGCGCGCCAGTTTTTTTACCGGATCGGGGCTTATCCCCAACACCACGGTGTCCAACGCATCCAGTTCCGCTTTGGTATCACGCAGTGAGCAAGCTTGTGTCGTACAGCCTGGGGTCATGGCTTTTGGGTAAAAGTAAACCAGAACACGCTTGTCGCCTTTGAATTGGCTAAGCGTGACCGTATCGCCATTTTGATCTTGTAGTGAGAAGTCAGGCGCGGTGGCGCCAGCAGTCAAGGTTTGCATGCGGGAGGTTTCCTTTTTGTTGTTCGCGAGTTATTCAACGATGATAGGGACTTGACGAATTTACGCAACCCGCTGATGTGGCGATCACTGTGCGCTGACATCCTTTGACCGGAAATTAACCCCATGTTGGTCACCTTGAATGGTACCTTAATCACACGGTCTGGCAGCGACGAAAAAATTTTCTGGTAATCCTGTGTTGCGCGTAGGGTTGTTCTTGTGTTTGCCAGACGCCAAAAGTAACATTGCATCATTAACACGAAGGGAGACAAACATGGTTTCTGGAAGCATTGTGGCGCTTGTCACACCAATGGATGCACACGGCGAAGTTGATTACGTTAGCCTGAAAAAACTGGTCGAGTTCCATATCCAATCGGGAACCGATGCTATTGTCGCAGTTGGTACGACCGGTGAGTCGTCGACTGTTACGGTTGACGAACATATCAAGGTCGTTTTAAAGACCTTGGAATTCGCCGATGGCCGTATCCCTGTGATCGCGGGTACGGGGGCCAATGCCACTCATGAAGCTATTACCTTCAGTAAAATGTTTGCAGGCTCAGGCGTTGCAGCTTGTTTGAGCGTGACCCCTTATTACAACAAGCCCACTCAAGAAGGCTTGTTCCAGCATTATAAAGCGATCGCCGAAGCAAGCGATTTACCACAAATCTTGTACAACGTGCCTGGGCGTACCGCCGTTGACTTACAACCCGAAACCGTGGCGCGTTTGGCACAGTTCGACAACATCATCGGCTTAAAAGATGCCACGGCAGATGTGAGCCGCGTAGCCATTCATAAGGAACTTTGTGGCGACGATTTCCTCTTATTCAGTGGCGATGATTTAACAGGGCTCGATTTTGTGCTTGCAGGGGGCCACGGTGTGATCTCCGTGACCAATAACGTGGCTGCGGCACAGATGGCGAAAATGATCCAACTCGCCCGTGCCGGAGAGGCTGACCAAGCACACGCGATTAACGAAACCTTGATCCCATTGCATCGCCACCTCTTTGACGAGGCCAATCCGATTCCTGTGAAATGGGCAGTCCGTGAAATGGGCTTGATTGAGGATGGCCATCTACGTCTGCCATTAACCGAATTAAGCGAACACTTGCGCCCCACCGTGCGCGAGGCCATGCAGGTTGCAGGTGTTGTTTAAGCTGTTGGAGTGCGAATGAAACCAGTATTTAGGCTCGGCCTTTGTGCCATCATGGTAACCGGATTGGTTGCTTGCAGTGGTGGCGCCGAGCAACGTCGTCAGGCGAAAGATGATTTCGACTATTTAAACACGACCCCGCTTTCAGAATGGCAAACTTTGCCAGACCAAGCGCCCTACTTTTCAACCAACTACCAAATCCCATCACAAGATTTTGAGGGAGAGGTGGGCAAAGACGTAGACATTCGTCCGCCGCGTCAGGTGTTGGACCTTGTGCCGGGAGCACGCATTGAGCGAGACAGCCGCGGGGTTACCTTAGCGGTGGTGAATGAAAAGCAGCTGTCGTCACTTTGGCAAACCGTGGAGCGCTTGGCGGATGACGGCACCATCCCGGTTGCTCAGCGCGAAGAGAATCAGCTCGAGACGGGCTGGATTGCGTGGGAAAAAGAAGACAGTGAGCATCAGGCGCGCTTTCGTATTGCCCGCTTAGAGCAGGGCCGTCGTTTCGCCCTCGGTGTCAACTTGATTGAATGGCGTGCGCAAAAAGGTGAGCAGCCGCTGACACCCGCCCTAAGCGAGCGTTATAACACTCTGATGACTAATTTGATCACCGTGAGTCATGATGCCGCCTTGCGTGCCGAAGCTCGCCGTGTCGCGCAGCAGCGCCAGTCTGATATTCCAATCAGCTTTGGCACTGATCGCAGCGGTTTACCGGTTATTATTGCCCGCGCGCCGTATGATGTGGTGTGGGAAAAGCTGCCAGCGATCATCAAGCCGCTCGGTTTTTCCATTGAAAGCCGCAATCAGTCGCAAGGCACTGTGAAAACACGCCACGTCGCACCCAGCGATGAAAGTTGGCAAGCGTTGGGCGTTGCGCCAATTAGTTTAAGCGATAATAGCTATACCTTGCTGTTAGGCGATTTGGGGAACCGAACCTCAATCAACGTGACCACCAGCAAAGGGAAACCAGTGAAAGAGGAAACGCTCAAAGCCTTGAGTCCTGCACTGAAAGCGGTTATTGCCCAGCTTGGCAATGCGCCAACCCCATAATCACCCAGGGACGCCTTATGGCGTCCCTCGTTTTTAGCGCCTAATGGAGAGTATAGGTAATGGAAAAACGTGCTGAGTTGTATCGCGGCAAAGCGAAGTCTGTGTATGCAACTGATGATGAAAACCGCTTTATTCTGCACTTTCGTAACGACACCTCTGCGTTTGACGGTGAGCGAGTGGAGCAGCTAGATCGCAAAGGGGAAGTGAATAACAAGTTTAACCACTTCATCATGCAAAAGCTGGAAGCGGCTGGCATCCCGACCCAAATGGATCAGCTACTGTCTGATACCGAAGCGGTGGTAAAAAAACTGGAGATGATCCCAGTAGAATGTGTGGTCCGTAATATTGCCGCCGGCTCTTTGTGTCGCCGCCTAGGCGTTGAAGAAGGCACGGCGTTGACGCCACCGACATTTGAGCTGTTTCTTAAAAATGATGCGTTGCATGACCCTATGGTCAATGAGTCGCTCTGTGAGTCGCTAGGGTTTGCCACACAAGCACAACTGGAGACCATGAAAGCGCTGACCTATCAGGTTAATGATGTGCTGAAAGCTTTGTTTGCTGAAGGTGACTTGTTGCTGGTGGATTACAAACTCGAGTTTGGTGTTGACCATCAAGGAAACATTGTCCTCGGTGACGAGTTTAGCCCAGATGGCTGCCGCTTGTGGGATGCCAACACCCGAGAAAAGCTGGATAAAGACCGCTTCCGTCAAGGTTTGGGTGGCGTTGTTGAAGCCTACATTGAAGTGGCGAAGCGTATCGGCCTGAACCTGTAATTTTTTGGCTTAAAAACGCAAACGTTTGCGTTTATTCAAGAGAAAATAGCGCCTTCATGGCGCTATTTTTTTGTCGATGGAGTGTCGTCGGGGTGTGTTTCGTCAGCGTCGGTTTTATCGTCAGGTTTATCTTTATATTTAAGCCCAAACTTAGCATTCGCTGTGTACTTAAGCGCCATAATATTGCTGACCACGACCGCGACCACAATCGCGATAATCACATAAGGATTGGTTAGCCATTCCATGAGTACACCTCGCAGATGTTGGTGACATAGGTTGAATATATCCAATCTAGTTGTTCAAGAATAGCCTGCTGTCCCAGAATGGGCGCTTGCGCAATTACGTGATGCAAGCCATCTAAGGTCAAGGCATTAAGCAGAGGTTGGCTGGTGGCGATATGGCTAATGTGCCACGGCTCGCGCGCGACGCCTCCTTGGTCCTGCGCATAGGGGAAGAAAAATCCGTAGCGCGGCGCATGAGCGTGCAGCCAATTTGCGAATCGGGCCTGAGGCCCATGATCGTATTCTGCTTGTGTCAGCGCTAACGATTCACCGGGTGCCAATGCCTGTTGGTCAAACACATCCAAATCCGTTCCCCAATGATGACGGCTGGTGCCCGGCAGGGCGGACCAACGCAAGATTGCTCGCACTCGCTCATTATCCGTGAGGGTGTGAATGTCAATCGGTTGGCCGTGGTCGTCTAAGACCGGCTTTTCGCCTCGATATTTGCCATTCCAAATCGCCAGTTGTCTATCAAAAGACCGATGAGCACTGGCGATGGTTAGCGTAAAGCCGGCTTGATGCGCACTGTGACGCAATGCCTCAAGGTGCTCAAGCACCTCGGGGTGCAAACAAGGCGCATTTGGCCGGGCATTGATTGGCACGAGAAATTGCGTATCTTGCCCGGTTAATTGTGCAAGGCTTAAGGTCAACGTAGGGCTTTCTCCAGCACTTTTTGGTACATGTCGGTGAGCTTTTCAAGATCGGGAATGCTGACGCACTCGTTCACTTTATGAATTGTGGCATTCACCGGGCCCAGTTCAATCACTTGTGCGCCCATTTTAGCAATAAAGCGACCATCAGACGTGCCGCCTGTGGTTAACAGCTGGGGCGTTTGATGATTGACTTCTTCCACCGCTTCGACCACCGCATCGAGTAGGGTGCCTTTGTCGGTTAAAAAGGGATCGCCGCTATGGGTCCATTCAAGACGATACTCCAACCCGTGAGCATCAAGGATGGAGTAGACCCGTTGCTTGATGGTTTCGCTATCAAGCTCGGTACTAAAGCGGAAGTTAAACTGTGCATGACACTCGCCCGGGATCACATTCGCAGCCCCTGTCCCCGCTTGAATGTTGGGAATTTGAAAGCTGGTCGGAGGGAAGAAGTCGTTCCCGTTATCCCACACCGTTTGCGCGAGCTCAGTCAGGGCCGGCATGGCCTGATGCACGGGGTTATTGGCTAAGTGAGGATAGGCCACATGCCCTTGAGTGCCTTGCACATACAAATCGCCAGTGATCGATCCGCGACGGCCATTTTTGACCACATCCCCCACATGATGGGTACTCGAAGGTTCACCAACAATGCACATATCAATGATTTCATCGCGTGCGACCAGTGTATCAACCACGCGCGTCGTACCATTGATAAATGGCCCTTCTTCATCCGAGGTGATCAAAAAGGCAATCGAACCGGGGTGGTTTGGGTTTTCAGCGACAAAACGCTCAACCGCCACCACCATTGCGGCCAGTGAACCTTTCATATCGGCGGCGCCGCGACCATGGAGATGGTCGTCAATCACCACGGCTTCAAACGGTGGCGTGTGCCACTGATCGCGCGGTCCGGCGGGCACCACATCGGTATGACCAGCAAAGGCAAATAATGGTCCTTGGGTGCCACGGCGTGCCCACAGGTTGGTGGTATCTTCAAAGACCATCGGCTCAATGGTAAAGCCCAATGCTTTTAAGCGTGCAATCATTACATCTTGGCAGCCCGCATCCTCTGGGGTGACTGATTCACGGTTAATCAAATCTTTTGCCAAAGACAGGGTAGCACTGTCAGTCATCTTAGTTTCCTTACAACGAGAATGAACGGAATATCACATTACGCAAAAATGTCAGCGTATTGGTTCTCTTTAAAGCCGAGATAGTAGCTACCCTTGTGTACGAGTAGGGGGCGTTTAATGATCGCAGGGTTATCGAGCATGATGGCTATCGCACTGGCTTCATCGAGGCTGGCTTTTTGCTCATCGCTCAGTTGGCGGTAGGTCGTACCGCGTTTATTCACCAACGCTTCCCAGCCGAGCTCAGCAACGAAGGTGCGCAGCAGCGACGCGTCTAAGCCATCCTTGCGATAATCGTGATACTGATAGTCGATGCCTTGGTTATCTAACCATTTCAGCGCTTTTTTTAGGGTGTCGCAGTTTTTAATGCCAAATACAGTTGTCATGATTTTTTAGGTCGTGTTTTTGCGTGGTTAAAGAGTGACACTGGTTGAGAGTGAACGCAATACCTAGCGCGGGATCGATGTGCTGATGAATAGCAAGGTAGAGATCTCGTGCAGACTGTGAATTCTCCCGCTAAATACGCCTGCAGCACGTCGATTTGATGGCGTTTTGATCGAACGCAAAACCTCCTATTACCCGACATGAATAATGGGATTAATCAGAACTTTCGGAGGTTCGTATGGAACTAAATCCTGTGTTTGCACGGCGCTTGTATCTCGCCGCGCTTGTTGAAGAAATGGAACGTCCTAATGTACCGCGCTTAATTGAAGCGACGGGCTGGCCACGTCGCACCATTCAAGATGTCTTAAAGTCGCTATCGGGCTTGGGAATCGATATGACCTTTATTCAAGATGGCAAGCGCCATAATGATGGGTACTACCAGCTAAAAGACTGGGGCCCCTTCCGCCGCGACTGGGTTGAAGATAAGAAGCGCGATATTCGTTCTTATATCAACTAAGGCGACGGTGTAATGAGTTTGGTATCGCGTAACGCCTGACGAATTGCGTCAGCGCGTCGTCGATTGGCACCAAAATCATAGTAGCCAACACGAGATGCGGAGCGCAGCGTCAGTTCTGTGCCGTGCACTGATATTTCGACGTCGTCGACAAAGCGCAGCACTGGGGTCGTGAAGGTAAAGTGGGCATAGTTATCTTGTTGAGAGATAAGCTTCGCGCCCGATAGACTGGCAATGGTGTTGACGATATCGTCAAACCGGACAGACTCACTGGTCAGGGTGAAAGGTGATAATGCAAACTTGGGTCGAGTATCCTTGCTTGATACGCAGTTAGGGCTGTCTCCACAGGCGGTAACCGGTGGCTGTTTCATGATCTTGTCTCCTGTCGAGCACCCTGTAAGCGTCAATGCCACGAGTAATCCCAATGTCCGTGTTCTTATCATTATCCCACCCATAGGTAACCAATAAAGCCAATCCAACTGATCACCAATAATAGCCAAGGTAGACGGCTATCGCTGCGATCGCGCGCAGATGTTGTCGGTTGTGGCGGTGCGCTAGCAGTGACAGTGTCGGTATGCTCACTCGCTTGTTTTTGTTTTTTCTTCCGAGCTTTGTCGTGTGCGCGCGCTTTGGCTTTTTGCTCTTTCTTATATTGCGCAATACCTTTCTCGATGCCTTGGGCAATCAGTTTGGTTTGGGCTTTGGTTTGCCCGGGCTTTTGTGTCGCTTTGGCCACACGCATGGCTTCTTGCTGTGTTTCAGGCGAGACAGCGGCTGCTTGTTTACCCATGTTCGCTCCGTACTGCGGATGATAAATCAGGTGAATAGAGTAACAAATTCTCATCAGGATCTTGCAGTTTTTCGGCGTGGGCGTCATGTTGGTCAATAGCGCAATGATATTGGCATACACATGGACACACTTCATCATTATGACGAGAAGGGCTTTTTAAAAGCGCCCGTAACTTATCTGATCTGTCTTATTTTATTAAGCCGTGCATGGTGGCTGCTGGCGATGGCAGGGGTTAGTCGACAGCAAGGCAGTGAATTGCTGGCACTATTTTATCCAGACAAATCTGCCTTGTACGCCAGTTTGGCAGTGGGCGTGTTGCCTCTCATACTTCTGTTGTTGGTTGGCAATTGTCACCGTGCACCTTGGTGGGCTCAGCGCCTTTGGCATTGGGGCTATGCCTTAATTTGGCCGGTCTGGTGCTGGGAAGGGGCGCAGGTGCTTAGGACGTTAATGGCCACTGACGGGCAGTTTCATTGGTTGATTGCATGCCACGGATTATGGGTGGTGTGGGGGAGCTTGTATTGGTTAAGAAGCCGACGGGTGAAACGTTTTTTTTACCAATTTATCCGCGGCTTACATTTAAGCGCCACAGAAAACAATAAGTACAAAGGAGAAGTAACATGACACAGGCACAGTCCGCGATTGTCCCTGATGGTGGACCCTATGCATTGTATGTGATGCTTAAGGTCACTGACGATGCCGCCTTGGTGCTACAGCAATGTCAGCGGTTGGCTGAGATTGCTAAGCAAACGCAAGAGGTCTTCGGTGATGCTCAGATGGGCGTGGCGGTAGGATTTAGCCCTGCTTTTTGTCGTGCCCACGGGTTAGCTTATCCGGAGGGCGTGACAGACTTTCGTCCCCGAGAGAGTCGTAAACATCGGGCGCCTCACACTGACTGTGATGTTTTTATTCATCTTCATGGTTTGCGGCACGATTTGAATTTCTATGTTTTTCAACAATGGTTAACGCCCATTAAGAAAGTCGTGGATGTGGTGGATGAAACAGCAGGGTTCCGCTATCTCGATGCGCGTGATATGACAGGCTTTATCGATGGCACGGAAAATCCGCAAGGCCTTGCGCGTGAAGCGGTTGCAGTGATCCCAGACGGACCGTTTGCTGGGGGTAGTGTGGCTTTGGTCCAACGCTATGTCCATGATATACCAGCTTGGGAGCGGTTACAGCAAGCGGCACAAGAAAAGGTGATTGGACGCACCAAGCCTGACTCCATCGAACTTGAGGACATGCCGGATACATCCCACGTTGGGCGGGTGGACATCAAAGAAAACGGGGTCGGCCTGAAAATTCTTCGTCAGAGCCTGCCATACGGCAGTGTCAGTGGCGAGCATGGGCTATTGTTCCTCGCCTATTGCCAACAGCAACATCCGTTGGATGTGATGTTAGATAGCATGTTTGGTGAACGCGATGGCAAAACCGACATGATGTTAAGCTTTACCCAAGCGGTGACCGGCGCCATTATGTTTATGCCTTCACAGACCACGTTAGCGCAATATGTGGAGCGTCTTAGCCAACCCGGTGTTGCATAACGGGCAATAAAAAACGCAGCCCGGAGGCTGCGTTTTCTTATCGTCGACCAAATTTGAATTACTTGGTCACGCGCAGTACAGGTGTTTCACCCACAGTGACGGCACCAGAAAGCTTAGTCAGCTCTTTGATCTCGTCCATGTTAGAGATAACAACTGGTGTTAGCGTTGATTTAGCTTTTTCTTCCAGCATGCCCAAGTCAAACTCGATCACGGTGTCGCCCGCTTTCACTGTTTGGCCTTCTTCTGCAATACGCTTAAAGCCTTCGCCTTTCAGCTCAACGGTATCAATACCGAAGTGAACGAAAAGCTCAACGCCATCTTCAGACTCGATAGAGAAAGCGTGGTTGGTTTCGAAAATCTTACCGATAGTACCGTTTACAGGTGCTACCATTTTGTCGCCTGAAGGCTTGATTGCAATGCCATCACCGACGATTTTCTCAGCAAACACAACATCAGGCACGTCTTCAATGTTGACGATCTCACCCGATAATGGGGCGATAATTTCAATAGCACTTGCGTCGTTGCTGTCTTCTGACACCAACTTCTTCAGTTTGTCGAACAGACCCATAGTGTTGCTCCTAAGCAGTAATTCTTTGCTGATTGTATATTAGCAGACGGTTTTTTCCGCAATAAATTTTTCGACATAGGCTTCGATTTCTGCCGCAGTTGGCAGATTGAGGGCTGTGTCGGCCATCGCTTTCACATCAGCAAAGTTGGCATTACGGATAATCTTCTTGATGCGAGGGATAGAGATGGCACTCATACTGAACTCATCCAGGCCCATACCCATCAATAGTAACGTTGCTTTCTCATCCCCTGCAAGTTCTCCGCACATTCCGGTCCATTTACCTTCGGCATGTGAGGCATCAATCACTTGCTTGATAACCGTCAATACTGCAGGTGACAGCGGATTGTACAAGTGAGAAATCAGTTCGTTGCCACGATCGACAGCCAGGGTGTACTGGGTCAAATCGTTGGTTCCGATGCTGAAGAAGTCAACTTCTTTAGCAAGGTGATGCGCAATGGCGGCGGCCGCTGGTGTTTCTACCATCACACCAATTTCTAGTGACTCATCAAAGGTGAGGCCTTCTTCACGCAGCTCAGCTTTGTAGGTCTCTAGCGCGGTTTTCAGCTCACGGATTTCTTCAACAGAGATGATCATTGGGAACATCACGCGGACTTTACCGTGTGCAGATGCACGCAAAATAGCACGGAGTTGGTCACGCAGAATTTCACGACGATCCAAGCTGATACGCACTGCACGCCAACCCAAGAATGGGTTCATTTCGTCAGGCAGATCCATGTATGGCAGGTCTTTATCGCCACCAATGTCCATGGTACGGATGATCACTGGATGACCATCAACCGCCTCAGCGACCGCTTTGTACGCTTGATACTGTTCTTCTTCGGTAGGCAGTGAATCACGGTCCATAAATAGGAACTCGGTGCGGTAAAGACCGACACCTTCACCACCGTTACGGTTGACACCGTCACAGTCTTTGACAGTACCTACGTTACCGCAGACTTCAACTTGATGACCGTCCAGCGTAATTGCAGGCAAATCTTTCAATTTCGCCAGCTCAGCTTTTTCTGCTTGGTACTGATCGCGAATGGCTTTAAATTTCGCCAACTCGTCTTCAGATGGGTTCACAACAATCTTGTTGTTTACTGCATCCAGTACCAGCATGTCGCCATTTTTAATTTTCGCAGTCGCATCGTTAGTACCCACCACGGCTGGAAGCTCAAGTGAGCGTGCCATAATCGAGGTGTGAGACGTACGTCCGCCAATGTCTGTGATAAAGCCCAGCACATGGTTCAGGTCGATTTGCGCCGTTTCAGAAGGCGTTAAATCGTTGGCGACCAAGATCACTTGCTCGTTAATTGCACTGAGAGACACCATGTTGATGCCTAGCGCGTTTTTCACAAAGCGTGAGCCAATGTCACGAATGTCTGCGGCGCGCTCTTTCAGATAATCGTCGTCGAGTGACTCAAGCGTCACCGCTTGTTCTTCAATCACGCTGTAGATGGCGTGGTCGGCGGTTGCTAGGTTTGACTTGATGAAGCTGACAATTTCTTCTTCCAGCTCTTCATCTTCTAGCAGCATGATGTGACCTTCGAAGATGGCTTCTTTCTCTTCGCCGAAGGTTTCCCTTGCTTTGTCTTTGATCGCTTCAAGTTGCGTCTTAGACTTTTCGCGAGCATCCAATACGCGCTGAATTTCTTGATCGACTTGAGACGCGGCAATCTTGTTTTTATTGATTACAACGTCTTCTTCTTGCAGCAGCAGTGCTTTACCGAAAGCAATACCAGGTGATGCCAGGATGCCTGAAATCATAGCTTTACCTTACGTTTACCAAACTTAAAACCGATAGAAAAAGAGCCGGATTACTCCAGCTCGCCCATCAGTTTTACTAGGTGATCAACAGCTTCTTGTGCTTGCGCACCTTCAGCAGAGATAGTCACCATGGTGCCTTTGGTCAAGCCAAGGGTTTGAAGTTTGAACAGGCTTTTTGCGCTCGCGCTTTTACCGTTAGACTCAACAGTGATGTCAGCATCATAGGCTTTCGCATCTTTCACGAACTGCGCTGCTGGACGAGTGTGTAGGCCGTTTTCTGCAGTAATTTCAACTTGCTTCTTATACATGATTCACCCCGTATCTCTATTTTTTTAAATCTATGTATTAAATCTAAGATTAGCTTAACCGCTGACGGGCATTTTCGCTATCCGTTGGCGTTAACCTAACCAAGAAATTGACCGTATAGCTTAATCCATGTCAATTTCCTGTCATCTTTTTGCCGTTTTTGACCTTCCACTCATCAGGTGATGTCGCTTTTATTTTGATGCGGAAAATAAAAAGGCAGACGTTTTTTACTAAAGCTTAATATAAAAATCAAACAAAAAAGGCCCGATGTGGGCCTTTTGTCAGGGGGAGGTAAATGTGCTTTACGCACTAACCTGCTGTTACTGTTCGTTTTCTAGCTCGGTAAACATGCCTGCGAATAGCGGTGAGCTGAGATAACGTTCTGCAGCACTTGGCAAAATTGTGACGATCTTCTTGTTTGCAAACTCAGGAAGCTCAGCAATTTTGTTGGCAGCGACCACAGCCGCACCTGATGAAATACCGGCCAAAATGCCTTCTTCTTCCATCAGGCGACGTGCCATTTCGATGGCTTCATCTGAGGTGACAGAAACCACTTTGTCGATCAGGCTGACATCCAAGTTTTTAGGAACAAAGCCCGCGCCAATGCCTTGAATTTTGTGAGGGGCAGGTTGCACATCGTCACCGGCCAAGGTTTGTGCAATCACAGGCGACTCTGCAGGCTCAACGGCGACGGTCGTGATCGCCTTACCTTGGGTGTTTTTGATGTAGCGGCTAACACCGGTCAGTGTTCCACCAGTACCGACACCCGCAACAAACACGTCAATCTCACCATCTGTATCGTCCCACAGCTCAGGTCCCGTGGTCTTTTCATGAATTTCAGGGTTAGCAGGGTTATCGAACTGTTGCAGCATTAGGTATTTGCCGGGCTCTGCGGCCATGATTTCTTCTGCTTTTGCGATCGCCCCTTTCATGCCTTTCGGCGCTTCGGTCAGCACCAGCTTCGCGCCCAGCGCTTTAAGCAGTTTACGACGCTCTAAGCTCATCGACTCAGGCATCGTTAGGGTGAGTTTATAACCACGTGCGGCAGCAACATAAGCGAGTGCAATCCCCGTGTTACCACTGGTCGGTTCAATCAGCTCAATACCGGGTTTCAAGGTGCCTTTTTTCTCGGCGTCCCAAATCATGTTGGCACCGATTCGGCACTTGACGCTGAAGCTTGGGTTACGCGCTTCGATTTTGGCGAGCACGTTTGGCTTAGCTACGCGATTGAGGCGAACCAGCGGGGTATTACCGATAGTTTGTGTGTTGTCTTCGTAAATCTTACCCATTGTATCGTTCCTTCATGACACCGATTAGTTTGGCTATAAGCATATCTCTGATGCCTGTTTTGAAAAGGATCAGTTGGTTATATCTTATTGTGACATCGACCAATAAATGATTGGCAAATAGAAGAAAAGCCCACTGAAATTGTGAGCTTTTCTCTCTGAGCGTAGAGGTTTTTGAGTGAGGTAACAACCAGCTAGTAGCGCCCGAGTCGCGACTTATAAGTGTCGACCCATAATGCGGTGGCGCCGCATACGGCAGCAGGCATGACTAACAGGTTCAGGATTGGCGTCATGGTAAACAGCATCACCACAGCCCCAAAACTGAGCGATGTACCTCTGCGTTGTTTCAGGCTGTCGCGCATGGTCGGGAAGGCTACCTTGTGGTTATCAAATGGATAGTCACAGTATTGAATGGCCATCATCCAAGCACTAAATACAAACCACAATACAGGACCAAGTGTTTGGCCTAAGGCGGGGATCCATAATATCAGCAGCAATCCCAGCGCCTTGGGAATGTAGTACATCAGTTTTTGCCATTCGCGTTTCATTACCCGTGGCAGATCTTTAACCACATCGAGCATGCCATCATTGGGCGAGGGGGCGCCGGTCAGCTTGGCCTCCAAATGCTCCGCCAATAAACCGTTGAACGGTGCTGCAATCCAGTTAGCTAAGGTGCTAAAGAAGTAGGAAAACACCACTAAGATAGCAATCACGACCAGCGGCCAAAGCACAAAGGACAGCCAAGACAGCCATTCTGGGAGGGTCGCAAGCCAAGTATCAATCCAATCGCTAAATTGAGACAATAAATAAGCAAATGCGCCGCCCATCAATAACACATTGACGATAATCGGGATCACTACAAAACGCCGTAATCCCGGCGTCAGCATCAGTGAAAAACCTTGTAACAAATAGCCAGCCCCGCTTCGAGGCTGAGGATGAACACGGTGGGTCATGGCATCTCCTTTTTGATTTGGGGTTATACTACTGGCCCAACCGAGGTGCTGACAACGGTCAAATGCGTGGAAACTTTACGCATTTCTGTTGCTGTATTCGTTAAATTGTCTCCAACTTTTGATACAGTTAACTAAGTTGACCGATTACGCATTGCGTTAGTCAATGTGGCCCGCTTATGATCGACAAAGCGTTTGCGTATCTGCGCACGCTATGCCATAAGCTAATCAATACGCTGAACAAACACAGATTTGAGAATCGACGATGCAGGAATTGCGCCTTGTACTGATTGTTTTGGGAGCATTAGCAATTGCAGCTTTGCTGTTGCATGGCCTCTGGACCAATAAGAAAGAAAAGAGCACCAAGTTTGGTGAAAAGCCGCTGGGAAAATTGGATGACAGCAAAGACGACCAAGGGTTTGATCAAGACGGGATAGGCGCAGTCCGAGTCGTCAAAAGCGCCTCTGGCGACAATCCGAAACCCAGCCGCAAAGAGCCTGCGGTGAGTTTTGGTGATAAACCCGATGTCGACCCCTTATTTGCCGACGAATCCGCGAAGACAGAACCCGTCGAGCCTGCTTTTCCATCAATGTCGGCGGCCGATGATGCTCCTGAACCTGCAGCGGGCGAGCAATCCGCCGCGTCATTTACCGCCCATCAAGCAGAAGACGGTGAGGATACTGCTCCGGTCAGTGATGACACGCCGCAACCAGACACTGCCGAGCATGACGCTGAGCAAAATGAAGCTGAAGCCGCTGAGACGGAAGATGAAACTGAAGTGCTTGTTTTGCATGTTCATGCCAACAACAATGCCATTTTCAACGGTCTTGAGTTAACCAACAGCCTTGAACAGCATGGTCTGCGCTTTGGTGATATGGGGATTTATCACCGTCATTCCGATCCGTCAGGCACAGGCAAAGTGCTGTTTAGTGTCGCGAACATGGTAAAACCAGGCACCTTTGATATCGGTCATATTGATGGCTTTGAAACGCCGGGAATTAGCTTCTTTATGACTCTGCCTTGTTATGGTGAGCCTGAACAAAACTTCAAACTGATGCTACAAACCGCGCAGCAGATTGCCGATGAGCTCGGCGGGCTGGTGCTTGACGATGCGCGCGCCATGATGACGCCGTCTCGCCTTGACGAATACCGAGATCGGGTTAAAGCCTTCTCCGCATAGGTCGAAGTTGGCCGGTGATTGTTCATCGGCCGACCACCTGCTCGAGCACATCTCCATCTTCGCCGTTAATACGTATATACTTGCCTGTCACTCAATCAGTCACAACAGATCAATCATGGCTTACAGCAAAGAACAACTGGATGCGTTGAAGCATCAGCTTAACTACCATGCCTATCGCTACTATGTCGAAGACAGCCCTGAGCTGCCGGACGCGGAGTACGATCGTTTAATGCAAACGTTGCTGGCCATTGAAGCAGAGCACCCTGAATGGGTGACGGCTGATTCGCCGAGTCAGCGTGTGGGTGGCGCACCGCTTAGCGCGTTTGAGACGGTCACCCACGAGTTGGCGATGTTATCTTTGGGCAATGCCTTCAGTGATGACGATCTGGCTGACTTTGAACGCCGTGTTAAAGACAGACTCGGTGATGGTGAGTCGGTCACCTATACCTGTGAGCCAAAACTTGATGGCTTGGCGGTTAGCTTGATTTACGAAAATGGTGTCTTGGTGCAAGCTGCTACCCGAGGCGATGGCACCACAGGTGAAAACATCACCCACAATGTGAAAACGATTCGTAACGTCCCGTTGACGTTGCAGGCGGGAGATTGGCCGACGCGCCTTGAGGTGCGCGGTGAAGTCTTTATGCCTAAAGCGGGCTTTGAGGCACTGAATGAAGCGGCCCTCAAGAGAGGGGATAAAACCTTTGCCAACCCGCGCAATGCTGCCGCTGGTAGTCTGCGTCAACTGGACCCCAAAGTCGCCGCCAGTCGTCCGCTTAGTTTTTACGCCTATGCCGTTGGCATTATGTCGACACCGTTTGGCGAAGGGCAGTTCCAACGCCTGCAAAAGCTTAAACAGTGGGGGCTAGCGCTTAGCCCTGAAGTCAAACAGGTGACGGATTTAGCTGGTGTCAAACGCTACTACCAAGACATCTTAGCTCGACGTGATGCATTGCCCTATGAAATTGACGGGGTGGTGATAAAAGTCGACAGCATTGAAAGCCAGCAAACCCTAGGGTTTGTTGCGCGCGCTCCCCGCTGGGCGGTTGCTTATAAATTCCCGGCTCAAGAAGAAATTACCACCCTCAACGATGTTGAGTTCCAAGTGGGACGGACGGGAGCCATCACACCGGTCGCAAAACTGGCGCCTGTTTTTGTCGGAGGCGTGACGGTCAGCAATGCGACCTTACACAACGGCGATGAAATTGAGCGCTTAGGGGTTCATATCGGTGATACCGTGGTGATCCGTCGCGCGGGTGATGTGATCCCACAAGTGGTCGGCGTGGTAGAAAGCCGCCGTCCAGAACATGCTAAGCCGATTGTTTTTCCAACTGCTTGTCCTGTGTGTGATTCTGCGGTCACTCGTGTTGAGGGTGAAGCGGTGGCGCGTTGTACTGGCGGGTTAATTTGCCTTGCGCAACGTAAAGAAGCCATTAAGCATTTCTCCTCGCGTAAGGCGATGGATATTGATGGCCTCGGTGATAAAATCGTCGAGCAGCTGATTGAAAAAGAGCTGATCCATACTCCCGCTGATCTGTTTCGCCTCACGGCGGGCCGCGTCACCGCCTTGGATAGAATGGGGCCAAAATCAGCACAAAATCTGATTGATGCGCTAGAAAAAGCCAAAGCGACCACCTTGCCTCGATTTATTTATGCGTTGGGGATCCGTGAGGTTGGCGAAGCCACGGCACAAAATCTGGCCACACATTTTAAAACCCTCGACGCGCTGCGCGCCGCGGATGAAGAAGCCTTGATTGCTGTCCCTGATGTTGGGACGATTGTGGCGGGCCATATTGTTCGCTTCTTTGCCGAGCCCCACAACCAAGATGTGTTGGATGCACTGTTGGAAACTGGGATCCACTGGCCGGAAGTGGCCCAACAAACGGATGCGCAAGCACAGCCTTTGGCGGGAAAAACCATCGTGTTGACTGGTACCTTGTCGCAAATGTCGCGCACGGATGCAAAAGCCGCGCTGCAAGCGTTAGGGGCTAAAGTGACCGGAAGCGTATCGGCGAAAACAGATATCTTGATTGCCGGTGAAGCCGCTGGCTCGAAACTGACCAAAGCGCAAGATTTAGGTGTGACCGTGTTAGATGAAGACGGCATGCTGGCATTGATTAACCAATAAATACCGCGAGGCTTCGGGGGAATCCCGTGGCCTCGATTGTGGAATTTACCTGTACTGGTAAACTAACTGTCACTCATCATTCTCACCACTGGGATAGGGATCCTAATGACTATCAAAACCCGCTTTGCCCCCAGCCCAACCGGCTTTTTGCACGTGGGCGGTGCGCGTACAGCACTCTATTCTTGGCTAGCAGCACGCAGCCAAGGCGGTCAATTTGTATTGCGTATTGAAGATACTGATCTTGAGCGTTCAACCCAAGAGGCCATCGACGCCATCTTAGAAGGGATGGAATGGTTGGGTTTAACGTGGGATGAAGGTCCATATTATCAAACCAAGCGTTTTGACCGATATAACCAGCTTGTTGACCAACTTTTGGCGGAAGACAAAGCCTATAAATGCTATGCCCCGAAAGAGCTGCTCGATGAGATCCGTGAGCAACAAAAAGCAGACGGTCTTAAGCCACGCTACGACGCTGATCATCCAAAAGTGATTGAAGCGAATCAAAACGCCAAGGCGGATGACCCCCATGTGATCCGTTTCCGCAACCCGAAAGAGGGTAAGGTTGTCTTTGACGACAAGATCCGCGGCCGTATTGAAATTGCGAACAGTGAACTGGATGATCTGATTATCCGCCGTACCGACGGCAGCCCAACCTACAACTTCTGTGTGGTTGTGGATGACTGGGATATGGGGATCACCCAAGTTGTGCGTGGTGAAGACCACATCAACAACACCCCACGTCAGATCAATATCTACAAAGCTCTGGGCGCACCGGTCCCTGAGTTTGCGCATTGCTCGATGATCCTTGGTGACGACGGTGCGAAGCTGTCTAAGCGCCACGGTGCGGTCAGCGTTATGCAATATCGCGATCAGGGCTTCTTGCCTCATGCGTTGCTGAACTATTTGGTGCGCTTGGGCTGGTCACATGGTGACCAAGAAATTTTCTCGCTCGATGAGATGATTGAACTGTTTAGCCTTGAAGCGATCAGCAAGTCGGCCTCAGCGTTTAACACTGAAAAGCTGCTGTGGTTGAACAACCACTACATCAAGCATGCCGATCCGCAAGAGGTCGCGCAGCACCTGCAGTGGCACCTCGATCAAGCTGGTATCGACATTAGCCAAGGCCCGGCCATCACCGACGTGATCCAGCTGGTCGGCGAGCGTTGTCATACCTTGGTAGAGCTGGCGGAGCAAAGCCGTTACTTCTATCAAGATTTTGATGAGATCGATCCAGCGGCGGCGAAAAAGCACCTGCGTCCGGTGGCTCTAGAGCCATTACAAGTGGCGAAAGGCAAAATTGAAGCGCTGCAAGACTGGAGCGTGGAAGCCTTAAAAGCGGTGATCGCCGATACCTGTGCCGATTTGGATGTGGGTATGGGCAAAGTGGGTATGCCATTGCGTGTTGCGGTCACTGGTGGTGGTCAGTCGCCTTCTGTGGATGCGGTCATGCACCTGATTGGTAAAGACCGTGTGGTCGCGCGTATTGAGCAAGCGATTAAGCTTGTTGAAGCGCGTGCGGCGCAAGGTTAATCAACCCAACCACCGTAGGTGGGAAAATCCAAAAGGGCGCTAGGCGCCCTTTTTCGATCGGGGGTTAGTGCGAGCCTTCTTCCATCTGCGCACTGTCAACAATATGGTTTTCCCCCATTTTACGTGGCAACACAAGGTTGAGCACAATCGCGACTAGACCACACAGGCTAATGCCTTGTAAGCTAAAATCGCCAATGCCAAACGCCATGCCGCCAATACCAAAGACCAAGGTCACACCGACAATCGCGAGGTTGCGAGAGTCATGTAGATCGACTTGATTGCGGATCAGGGTATTTAATCCCACCGTCGCGATAGAGCCGAATAACAAGATCATGATCCCGCCCATCACAGGCAAAGGAATGGTCAGTAACACTGCGCCCAGCTTGCCGACAAAGGCCAACACAATTGCCGTTAATGCTGCATAGGTCATAATCACTGGGTTAAATGCTTTGGTGAGCATCACGGCTCCGGTGACTTCGCTGTAAGTGGTATTGGGTGGCGCACCGAATAAAGATGCGGCAATGGTAGCGGCACCGTCACCTGCCATGGTGCGGTGAAGACCGGGTTTTTTCAGGTAGTCTTTGCGGGTGACATTTGAGATAGCCAGCATATCGCCCACATGCTCAACAGCGGGAGCGATCGCCACGGGGATTATGAATAAGATAGCGTTGATATTAAATTCAGGCAGTGTAAAGGCGGGCATGGCGAGCCAGCTTGCTTGAGTCACAGCGCTGAAATCGACCACACCCATGATAAGGCTGGCGATATATCCCACCACGATACCCGCCAAGATTGGCACTAACTTAAAGAAGCCTTTAGCAAACACACTGATCACTATGGTGGTCAGCAGCGATAGCAACGAAATCCAAATCGCCACATCACCGGCGATAATTTGCGTGCCGCCATCGCCGCTTTTCCCCAACGCCATATTGACCGCGGTTGGCGCAAGCCCCAGACCAATCACCATAATGACAGGACCCACCACCACAGGTGGCAACAACTTGTGAATAATGTCGACGCCTTTGACACGGATAATGCCGCCCATAATCAGGTAAACCACCCCAGCCGCCATTAGACCGCCCATAGTAGCGGGAATACCAAAGTTGTTAACACCGTAAAGAATGGGAGCGATAAAAGCGAAAGAAGAGGCGAGGAAAATGGGGACGGAGCGACGGGTGATAAGTTGAAAAATCAGGGTTCCAATACCGGCACCAAAGAGGGCCACATTGGGGTCAAGCCCGGTTAATAATGGCACCAATACCAATGCGCCAAATGCAACAAATAGCATCTGTGCGCCTTGTAAAACTTGCATCATAGTCTCACCTCCAAAAAAAATCGCGAGATGTTAGCACAAAGCCAAGATGTGATGCTTGTCATATTTATCAATGTGAGATCGGTAGCAAATAATCGATGTAACGGATTTCATTCTAGTGGCGAGAGGCAGCGTGGTGAGAGGGCTATGTGAACCAACGGTCAGGAATCAGGTCTTTTTTAGGTAAGAGCATTGCTGAGAGAGGACAAGAGCGCTTATGATCCCAACATCCCATCAATCAATGTGGAAAAACTATGATCCGATTTGTAATGGCCGTGATGGCTATGCTGTGGCTACCCAGCGTCTTTGCCAATAATTTGTACCATGCAAGCGTACCATTAGATAACGGCGCTCAAACGTCGCAACAAGCGGCTAAGCAACAAGGCTTGCTGGACGTGTTGGTCAAAGTCTCGGGACAACGTGACATTGCCGATAATCCCAGTGTGCAGAATCGTCTTAATGATGTGGATGGTTTGATCACCCAGGTAGGATATGGTGAAACGGCGCGTACGGAGAACAGTGAATCGGTACGGACCCTTGAAGTGGGCTTTGATAGCCAGCAAGTGCAAGCGCTGCTGCGTGATGCGGGGTTGCCTTTATGGGGTACGCCGCGTCCGTCCGTTTTAGTATGGCTGGTGGACGATCGTGGTGCTGAACGCGAGATTGTGTGGGAACAAAGCGATGTGGCTTTGGTTGACGCCTTGCGAGACAGTGCGGCCAAGCGGGGTCTGCCTGTACTGGTGCCGGTGGGCGATTTTGATGATCTGATGGCTATCTCTGCCAGTGATCTTTGGGGAGGCTTTATCGGCCCGGTTAGCGACGCGAGTCAGCGCTATCAAGCGGACGGTATTGTGATTGCCAAACTGACCCCGCAGGGCATACGTTGGCAATTCTTCCCCGATGCGAGCGACTTGCAATCCGATCAACAGCGCGGGCAAGGCGACAGTGCGGCTATGATCAATGCAGTTGCCGATTATTATGCGACCCGTACTGCCGTGGTGTTTGATCAAGATGATGACAGTCAAGCGGTGACGTTGGCGATTGCAGGCGTGCAAGGTGGGGATGATTACGTCCAGCTAGAGCGCACATTAGCGGGATTAAATGCGCTACAAAGCGCACACCTTGCGGAGCTCGAGGGAGATACGTTGCGATTTACGGTGCGTTTAGCCGCGTCACAACAAGCTCTGATTAACGAGCTGACCGCGAATCGCGAAATCCGTCTGATGACTCCGCAAGAACGGCTCGATTATGCAGGTAGTGAGAAGATGGAAACGTCACCACAGCAGCCAGCCGGTTCAGCATTAGATAGCTCGGACGAGGGCGTTCGACTCAACAATGAGCCGACACTCGAAGGAGATGTTTTGGCTGAGGATGACACGACACTGTGGTTTGTTTGGCAGTCTTCGTAACCGCATGCGACACACGAATAGAAAGGCCAGCGTATGACGCTGGCCTTTTTCGTTTGGCTGTCCCGTTTAAGATAGATGGTTCATCGCTGCGACTACCAGTTGGCCGGGCTAAATTGCTGACCTGCAAGTGCCGCTTCGACCATCAGGCCACCCTTAGCATGGGTAAAGACAGTCAGACCATTAACGTAATAGGCTTTTGATTGACGGTTGCTGGCTGACGCCGAGGTGCCTGCGGTGCCGGCTTGCGCAGAGGCGCCTTCGGTTAAGGCAGTTGCGGAGGCTTGTGCGCCCAGCTCTACTTGTCCTTTCATAAAGCGGTCATACGCGGCTTGATCTTCAAAAAAGACGATTTCGCTGAAGGCTTGTCCGCCAAAAGTAAGACCGACCGACACTTGCTTTAACTCAGCTGCACTGACCGGCTGACCTTGGCGGTAGACCACGCCCTTACCGTATGCGCCGCCCACCCAAAAGCCGCCTTTACCGACTGAAGGAAACACGGCATAGCCATAGGCGTTATCAAAAAAGGGTTGGGTTTGCGGATATTGATAAAACTGATCGCGTGCCAGGTTTGCTTGGCTAATTTGATCCTGCTGAGAATGGGTAGCACAGCCCACTAGGGCGGTCAGTGCCACTAACGCCATGCTCAACCATACATAAGAACGACGTAACATGTTTTTATCCCTCTTCGTCATCAAAGTGAGTCTTTCACATCACACGGTACGTCAGTTTAGGCGGACAAATGTCAGGCGCGTGTGGAAATTTTCCGTGGGGTGCGATGACAAGGCTGGCCGCGATATCGCCAACCAACAAGCCCACTTATCACCACCCAAATCCAAAGCGGGGTATTACCCCATTGGCGATAGGGGGTGAGACCCACAGTGCTGGTGACGGTGGTGGTAAGCACACCGGTTTCAAATTGTGGGAGGGATTGCTGAATATTGCCGCGTGCATCCATAATCGCAGTCACACCATTATTGGTGGCACGAATGACCGGCAAGCCAAACTCACGCGCGCGCATCCGCGCAATTTCTAAATGCTGCAATGGGCCAATTGAGCGGCCAAACCATGCATCATTCGACAAAGTGATAATCGCGTTACTGTCCGGCGTCAAGTTGGCGCGAATTTGCGCTGGAAACGCAATTTCGTAGCAAAGCGCCGTAATGTAGGCCAAGCCATTGGCCGGTAATGCCGGTTGTATGGCCTCGCCCGGTGAGAACGAAGACATGGGCAAATTAAATAAAGGCGCAAGCGGACGCAGTAACGACTCAAAGGGAACGAATTCACCAAACGGGAGCAAATGATGCTTGCTGTATTGCTTCGGCGCGGGATACTGATAGCTAGGCGTATCGGCGCCAACCGCAATCACATTATTAAAATATTGCCCTGCCGCATTTTGGTCTAACACGCCGGTAATGACCGTGGTGTGGTTATTTTTCGCGGCGGTATCTAATTGCTCAAAAAAGCGAGGTAAGTCACGCTCCAACGCCGGAATGGCCGCTTCTGGCCAGATCACCACATCGCTATCCCAATGTTGGCGGGTGAGATCTAGGTACTTCATTAAGGTTGGCCAGCGTTGATCGGGACGCCACTTTAACGCTTGGGGAATATTGCCTTGGATGAGTGAAACCGTTTGTTGTTTCTCAGGATGTGCTTCAACCCATTGGATGGTGTTAAGTCCGTAGGCACACGCGGATAGGCCAGCGATCGCCGCGAGACCAGCTAACTGCTTGCGTCCTTGCCAAGCGCCCCATTTGGGCGTGATTAAAGTCGCCAACCCTGCCATTAGCACCAGCAGCCAAGTGATGCCTTGCACACCGAGCACTGGCGCCACGCCAGCTAAAGGACTATCAATTTGGCTGTAGCCGGGCCACAGCCACGGGAAACCGGTGAAGACCCAGCCCCGTAACCCGTCGGCCACGAGCCATAGGCTAGGCGCAAGAATCAGCCATTTAATCGCGGCATGGCGTACCGAGCAGCGCGCTAACACACCGGCGAATAACGCGGGATACAACGAAAGATACATTACCAGCAGCGCCATTAAGGACAAGCCTGCTATGGCGGGCATACCTCCAAAATGATCGATACTGACATACACCCAGCTGACGCCGGTGGCAAATTGACCCAGACCCCAGCAAAAGCCGAGCAAACTGGCCTTTTTGGGAGAGGCGGATTGGAGCAACAGGAATAGACCCCAAAGCGATACCGGCATTAGCAGCCAGTAAGAGAAGGGGGCAAAGGCAAGGGTGGCACTGGCACCAAGCAGGGCAGCCGCGAGGGGCTGCCCAATTTGACGCACAATGTGATTAATCGCTTTCACTTTGAGGTTCGCTACTGTCAGGAATGGTGACTTGTAGCTGAATGATACGACGGCTGTCTGCCGAGGTCACCTTAAAGTGGAAATGTTCGATATCCACTTCCTCGCCGCGATCGGGCAGATGGCCAAAGCTGGTCATAACCAAGCCGCCGATGGTGTCTACCACATCGTCTTGGAACTGACTGCCGAAGTGTGTATTAAAGTCTTCTAACGTGGTCAGTGCTTTTACCGCAAAGGTATGGCGGCTTAGCTGACGGATTTCTTGTTCGTCGTCCTCGTCGTACTCATCTTCGATTTCGCCAACGATTTCTTCCAAGATATCCTCAATGGTGACCACGCCCGATACACCGCCAAATTCATCGATCACGATCGCCATGTGGTAGCGTTCTTCTTGGAACTCTTTGAGTAAGCGGTCAACGCGTTTACTCTCAGGTACCACCACGGCAGGGCGTAACACTTTCTCGATATCGAAGTTTTCGGCATCTGGGCGCAAATAGCGCAGCAGATCTTTCGCAAGTAAGATGCCTTCAACATGGTCTTTGTCATCGCTGATCACAGGATAACGCGAGTGTTGGGCATCAATGATGATATTAATGATCGCTTCCAAAGACTGCGATCGTTCAACGGTTACCATCTGCGAGCGGGGGATCATGATATCTCGAACACGCATGTCGGAGATTTGCATGACACCTTCCAGCATGTCTCTTGTGTCATGGTCGATCAGGGCGTTTTGCTCTGAATCGCGGAACACATCCACCAGTTCCTGTCTGTCTTTAGGATCAGCTTGGAAAAACTGTCCTAGCCGCTCGAAGAAGGTCTTCCTACTCGGACCGTCTGCGTTTTGCGAATTATCGTCGTTCATTCAAATTCATTCAGTTAGTTAACGCTCAATGAAGTCGTTCGCATAGGGATCTGGCACCCCCATGGTAGCTAAAATGTCACGCTCTAAGGCTTCCATTTGCTCGGCTTCATCATCCTCAATATGGTCGTAACCAAGCAGGTGTAAACTGCCATGCACGACCATGTGTGCCCAGTGATCCATCAGTCGCTTGCCTTGTTGTTCAGCTTCACGCTCAACCACTTGGCGGCAAATGATCAGATCGCCGAGCAAATCAATGTCGATACCGGGAGGGGCATCGAACGGAAACGATAACACATTTGTGGGTTTATCTTTGCCACGATAATCGCGATTCAAGCTCTGGCTCTCACCTTCGTCAACCAGACGAATCGTGACTTCCGCTTGTTCACGCGCGTTGCGTACGGCGTGTTCAAACCAAGCTTGGAGCTGATCATCACTGGGCAACCCGTCAGTATTATCACACGCCAGCTGAACATCCACGTAATAACTCATGACTGTTCCTGCGATTGGCTGTGTTCAGTATTCATTTGTGCTTCGCGTGCCTCACGACGACGCGCTTCGGCTTCTTTGCGTGCACGCGCATCTTCCGCTTCCCATTTATCATAGGCTTGAACAATACGCGTCACCACGGGGTGGCGAACCACGTCGTCAGCTTGAAAGAAGTGGAAGCTGATTTCTTTGACATCAGAGAGCACTTCAATGGCATGACGTAAGCCTGATTTCGCGTTGCGTGGCAAATCCACTTGTGTCACGTCACCAGTGATCACAGCGCGCGAATTAAAGCCAATTCGAGTCAGGAACATTTTCATTTGTTCCACCGTCGTGTTTTGGCTTTCATCGAGAATAATAAAAGCGTCATTGAGGGTACGGCCACGCATATAGGCTAGCGGCGCGACTTCAATCACGTTACGGTCAATCAGCTTTTCAACGCGCTCAAAGCCAAGCATTTCAAACAAGGCATCGTACAAAGGGCGCAGGTAAGGATCGACTTTTTGGCTGAGATCGCCGGGCAAAAAGCCCAGTTTTTCACCGGCCTCTACCGCAGGACGTGTCAGCAAAATACGGCGAATTTCTTGGCGCTCAAGTGCATCAACTGCCGCTGCGACCGCCAAGTAGGTTTTACCGGTTCCCGCCGGACCAATACCAAAGGTAATGTCATGGCTAACCATGTTAGCAATATATTGCGCTTGGTTTGGCGTACGCGGTTTGATCACCCCTTTTTTGGTTTTGATATTAATCTCTTTACCGTATGGGATGCTTGATTTGGTGGTTTGCTCGAGTACGCCCGATTCTTTGATTGCCAAGTGAATGGCTTCCGGTTCAATGTCTGGGTAGCTGCCACGCACTGGGGCAGTATCAACATACAAATGCTTGAGAATATCTACCGCGGCATTAGCGGTATGTGGCTTGCCAACAATCGAAAACGCATTGTGTCTGTGATTAATTTCCACACCCAAGCGGCGTTCTAATTGTTTGATATTGTCGTCAAACGGGCCACAAAGATTGGCAAGTCGGGTGTTATCGGCTGGCTCTAAAGTAAGATCAAGAGTGATAATTTTAGACAAGGTTATCCTCGCTTTAGGCGCCGGCTTCCCGGCGCCTTTGAATCGATGAACTCCTTAAGGAGTATATACACCAACGCCAAGCTCGTTTTCATTACGTGTTTTCGCCATGATTTCGGTTGGCGAGACGGCGACACGCAGGTCCATATCTTTTTCAGTACGAACCAGCTCACCGCGGAGCGAGTTTGGCATCACTTCAGTAATTTTGACGTCAACAAATTGGCCAATCAAATCGACAGAGCCTTCAAAGTTAACGACACGGTTGTTTTCGGTACGGCCGCGTAGCTCCATCAGATTCTTACGAGATGGGCCTTCAACCAGAATACGTTGCTCCGTGTTGAGCATCAGGCGTGAGTAACGCATCGCTTGGCTGTTAATTTGTTGCTGTAGGCGGTACAGACGTTCTTTTTTCACTTGCTCTGGGGTGTCGTCAGGCATATCGGCGGCTGGCGTCCCAGGGCGCGGTGAATACACAAAACTAAAGCTCATATCGAAGTCGATATCCGTGATCAGCTTCATGGTCGCTTCAAAGTCTTGGTCCGTTTCACCCGGGAAGCCGACGATAAAGTCAGAGCTGATGGTAATATCAGGGCGCGCTTGACGCAGCTTACGAATTTTCGACTTGTATTCGATAGCGGTGTGCGGACGCTTCATCATAGTCAGAATACGGTCCGAACCACTTTGCACCGGCAAGTGGAGGAAACTCACCACTTCTGGCGTATCACGATACACCTCGATGATATCGTCAGTAAACTCAACCGGATGGCTGGTGGTGTAGCGAATACGGTCAATACCATCGATCGCGGCCACATAACGCAGCAGTTCGGCAAAGGTACAAATCTCACCGTCGTGCATTTCACCACGATAGGCATTCACGTTTTGTCCCAGCAGGTTCACTTCACGGACACCTTGCTCGGCCAGTTGGGCAATCTCAAACAGGACATCGTCGAGCGGACGGCTCACTTCTTCACCGCGCGTATAAGGCACCACGCAGAAGGTACAGTACTTCGAGCAGCCTTCCATAATCGAAACGAAAGCGGTCGGTCCTTCTGCACGCGGCTCGGGAAGACGATCGAATTTCTCGATTTCCGGGAAGGTAATGTCCATCACGGGCGCATGATCTGAGCGTGATTGTTTGATCATCTCAGGAAGGCGGTGCAGCGTTTGCGGGCCAAAAATTACATCCACATAGGGTGCGCGCTCACGGATGTGGTCGCCTTCTTGTGTTGCTACACAGCCACCAACCCCGATCACCAAATCTGGATTTTTGTCTTTCAGTGTTTTCCAACGCCCGAGTTGGTGGAAAACCTTCTCTTGCGCTTTTTCACGGATAGAGCAGGTGTTTAGGAGGAGAACATCTGCTTCTTCTGGTTGCTCGGTCAGCTCGTAACCACCGGAAGCATTGAGCAGATCTGCCATTTTGGATGAGTCATACTCATTCATTTGGCAACCCCAGGTTTTAATCAGCAGTTTCTTAGCCATGTAACTTTACGCTCGTTTTTAATCTTATGGTCGACATTACCCCTCAAGCTGTGTGGTTTTTAACCAGTCAATCAGCTTGGCAAGCCGCGTATTGTACTGCTTTCCAATAACGCTGACCAGATCACAGGGCCGATGAAATGATCCTCAGAACCTTCAATCTTGGTAAGGCATTGACAAAGGACACAACCTGACTCGCATTTATGGTGGTTACTGCCAAGAACATTGACGCAATTTGATCTGATTTAGGTCGAATTCTCGTTAACCTTCAGTAGAATGCCCTCATTGCTGGTAAAAAGAGATAGTCATGAACCCATTTGAAATCATTATTGTTGGCGGTGGCATGGTGGGTGCAGCCACTGCGTTGGGATTAGCGCGTCAGGGGCGTCAGGTTGCATTGATTGAGCGCCAAGTTCCCCAGCCATTTTCGCCCTCACAGCCAATGGATCTTCGTGTTTCGGCTATCTCTCATGCGTCGGTGGCGCTACTGTCCGATTTAGGGGCATGGGCGGACATTGAAGCCATGCGTGTGTGTCCATATCGCCGCCTAGAAACGTGGGAAGCGGAAGATAGCCGTGTCTGCTTTAGCGCAGAACAACTCGACTTACCCCAACTGGGATATATGGTCGAAAACCGTTTGATTCAACTCGGACTCTGGCAGCAATTCTCACGCTATGACAACTTGCACGTTTTCTCGCCCGCGTCGATTACATCAATGCATCAAAAAGGACAGCAACACTATGTTGAGTTAGACAACGGCGACACACTGACAGCGCCGTGGTTGATTGGTGCGGATGGCGCAAACTCCCGAGTGCGAGATTACGCCAAGATTGGCATCACCAGTTGGGACTATCGCCAACATTGCATGCTGATCAATGTTGAAACCGCGTCGCCGCAGCAAGATATCACGTGGCAACAATTCTTCCCTTCAGGACCGCGCTCCTTCTTGCCGCTTTGCGGCCAGCAAGCCTCCTTGGTGTGGTACGACAGCCCTCAACGTATTCAGCAATTGTGTCAGTTAGATGCGGCGCAGTTAAAAGAAGAGATTGTGGCGAATTTCCCCGCCGAAGTTGGAGAGGTGACGCCTGTCAACTGGGGCGTATTCCCGCTGACGCGACGCCATGCGCAGCAGTACCATCGTCATGGCGTTGTAGTGATTGGTGATGCTGCCCACACCATTAACCCACTCGCAGGACAAGGGGTGAACCTAGGCTTTAAAGATGTAGCGGCCCTGTTGGATGCCTGTGCCGATGCAGGCGAACACTGGCAGGATGATGCGACATTAGCAGCTTATGAGAAAGCACGCCGCACCGATAACACGATGATGCAAACCGGCATGGATGTGTTTTATGCCGCGTTTAGCAATCGAATTACGCCTTTAAAACTGGCGCGTAATGCGGTGTTCAAACTGGCCGAACACAGTGGCCCAGTGAAAAAACATGTATTGAAGTATGCGTTAGGGCTTTAATCTTCGCGACAAGAGCAAGGACGCGATATGGTGAACTACCAGACGATTATTTTTGATATTGGCAATGTGATGGTGCGTTGGTCACCGGAAGAAATCATCCGTCTAACCTTAGGGGACGCGGCGGATGCCCACGCGTATGCCAATCAAATCTTCCCCAGTGACACTTGGCAAGCGCTGAACCGTGGCACACTCACCGAAGCGCAAGCCAAGCAACGTTTTGCCAAAGAAACGTCGCTAAGTCCTGCGCAGCTTGAGGCACTGTTTTATTACATTAAACAGACTCAAATTTGCCTTTACGGTAGTGTCGAGTTACTTCACTCGGCCAAACAGGCCGGATACGGTGTTTATGCGTTAACCGATAATGTGCGCGAAATTGTTGCGTTCTTAAAACAGCGCTATGCGTTTTGGTCGCTGTTTGATGGTGCCATCGTGTCAGCCGAAGTAGGGTACTTAAAACCCGAGCCTGCTATTTATCAACGCTTGTTGGATGACTACCACCTCGATCCAGCCTCTTGTGTGTTTTTGGATGACAGGGTTGCGAACGTAGAAGGTGCCAAAGCGCTGGGTATGGCGGGTATCCTCTTTACTGATGCACAGCAATGCCGCGCAGAACTCGCCAAGCTGGGAATCGTGGTGTAGTGGGTTCAAAGCCAGTCGCTATTGAATTATCTTATTAAGAAATAGAGTTATACGATAAGTGAACCGCTAGCGGACATGACGCTAGGTAGATTTCAAGGTAGTTAACCAGATTTCCCAATTAAGTGGCGATTTTTTGACTGCCTTGATGATTGTCTGCTGAGCTGCTTGGGTTGAGTGTTACTGAACTAATAGGCTTCTGCATCACTCGCACATCGTACAAATCAGCGATGAAAGCTACCGATTACGAGGAAAGAAGGTGGCTGGAATCATACTATCGGCTTTGGACAGTTTATCTGAAAGCAAAAATTAATTACGTGGGTGGGTCAGTTCTACTTCAGCGATAACGTCGATAAGTGGGTCAATTTTAAACTGGCATTGACAAACTGTCGGTACGGATTTCTTTGGGCACACCGCCGGCGGCATGTAGCGTATTCTGCAATCGATCAGAGAAGGCTGCAAAACTCTTGCTGGATCGCCATAGATAACCTGGATGAACGCCCAGCCACTGGCCGGCGATTTCACATGAGTAAAATCGGTAATACCGAGCGCACCATATTCATGGGTTTGTATAAACACAACTTCTTTAGCAGGGCCGTGTAAAGAGCTCCATTTACGGTTCCGGCGCTTAAGTGTTCGGCGCGTTCCCGGATTGAACTTATCGGTGTGATATTCGCAAAGGTGATCAAAAATGGCCACGGGCGTGATGTCTTTATCCAGTTCAAGTATGGGAACAAAAATACTTCCCCATATCGGCTACAGTGGATCTTTACGTATGTGCCACTGGCGCTTAGCGTCGTTTGTTTGTTGATTAGCTTTATCAAGACGCCGGGCTTACCGCTCTGAAATACCTGCTTTAGCAGCAACAGCTTGGCTTTTTTTTCTGTGAGTTATATAGATCGTGACCTGTTGATCCGTGATTCTTGCTCCCAGCACAGTGAACTCCCTCCATTCTGCTGTATCGAACCTTATCAGATCAACTGGTCAAGATAATTGTCGTTCAATAGGTACCTAGGCAAAGTATTCGGCCCCATTATCTTTATAAATTTGGCAGGCGTCTTCACCCATGTTGACATTCAATATCCAGTGCATGGATTAAATGCCCCAATACGAGGGGATAGCGCGGCTTGCCTCGTCGGCAGTCAGTGCTTTTGTGCTGATATAGTAGCGGTACTCCAGAGGCATCGGACGCCCTTTTTCAACACGCAAAAACTCGACCATGACAAGGTTTTGTAGTAATTGCTAACGGGTAAGTCGCCTGATAAGCATGCTTTATCAAGCACATAGTACTGATGTTATTCAATACGATATCGTCATTGAAGGTTTGACGTTGCTCACTGAGTACCGCGGTGATGGCGTTCGCTAGCTTGTCCTAGTTTTTTGTTCTGACTGCTTACCCGGCCACTTTCTTTTCAATCAGATTTATCAGGTAAAAAGAATCTGAGACTGCGTCGTTGTGTTTGCTGAGTCGTAACTGCTCAAAAAATGCCACGCATTCGTTTAAGTGTTGCTCCGAGAAAGAACTCTCAGGCATAGCTTTCAGAGATGCGTACTTTGCAGCAAGGGCTTCCGCTTGTTTGCTGAATAAATCATAACGTTCGTTTCGACGTGTGTAGCCTAAAGTGCGATCTGCCAGAATGACCGAAAAGGTGACAGTACCAAAGAGTGCAATGCCAGTAATAAGCGCTGCACTTTTGTTTTCGAAGCTGATTATCCAGAGAAAAAGAAGTGAGGTTATTAGCTTTAGTCCCAGTGATAGTGAATGTTTCAACAAGTTATAGCCAGTGTGAGTTTTATAGATGTATACCCCATGAAGCAATGCGTAGAGCAGAATGAGCGCAGTGACTCCAAACCCTGATGTTGCTAAATTGCTCAGCTCACTGAGTAGATTTCCAACCTGTTCGAGCGGCAGGGCTTTTGTTGTTGTCATCAACAAGCAGATAAGGAAAAATACCATGACTGTCCCTGCATATACAGGGATACGGCGCGAGACATGACGTTGCCACTCTGTTTGTTGTGACTTCTTTTTCAGCTTGGACGATTGCTTATTCATCAGTGTGATAATGTCGTCAAAGCTTGTGATTGTTTTAGTGTCATTTTGTTGCATTTACCCAAGAACTCCTTTGGGGTTAGATAGTTTCAAAAACAGGCAAGTGGTTTCTTCGAAATTGCTCAATACCATAGACTCGCAGCTCTTCCAGCCAGCGTTCTGCAACAGTCCGGCCAATCCCTAGCTCTATTGAAGCCTCTCTCAGTAAAAGAAATTCCGTCCTTAATGTCGTCGGCATAATGCCAGGGTCATCCGTGTTTATCATGACCCGGGAAGGACCACGGCGTAGACCATATTTGTTATGAAGTCCGCCGGCTTGAAGCGTTGCCTCGTCAGGTGGGTGCCATCGAAATATAGGGTGTTCACTATGCTTTTCTAAGCGAGCAATGTAAACGTTTGAAGTTGGGTTGGTTTCTATAATGAGTCCTTCACGGTCATACTGATCCATCAAGAAGTCTTGCAGAGCCTCCATGAAGTCAATTTCTGCGTCCGTATCGGTATCGTAATGGATGTTAAATTTGTTTTGATTTGATGGTTTTGTTATGTGAGCAAAAGATTCCCTCGAACGACTGACTACAACAAGCGGCATTTGCTTAGCATTGGATATGTAGCGATGACGGCTATAGTAAACCTCTACCTCTTTTTTTGTAATTCCTTTGGATTTCAGTAGGCAAATATCAGGTAATGCTTGTATTTCCTGAGCTGAGCGAGGTGAGTCATCAATAAGTTGAGCCAAGCGGTAGTGGCAATTTCGTCTTAACCACCATGCCCGATAAAGGGTATCAGGTGATACTGACAAACTCTCTTGTGCCTTCAACGTCTCAGTGGAGCTTTCCGACGCTGCGAACACTGATTCATCGTATAAAGCTGCTATCTTTTTCCAAAACCTTGCGATGCGGCGTTCGAGAATAGGCAATACCTGGTTTGCAAGACTGATATGGCCTGAAAGCATAGTGGCGTAGTGCCACATCCAAACGAGGTTATCTAAATGCTCATCGATGGGAAGCACCATTTCGCCTTGTCTCTCGATCCAAGTTCTTGGAACGATACCGAGCGCAAGCGCGTGGCCGAGCCTGTCACCATCTCTCATTTCACAGAATTTGACGGTTTCATCGATATGCCTCATTCCAGAAACGGGATGAGCGTAATCTTCACCGGTATGAATGCTTAAGTGAAACCCTTGGCTTGCTTTTTCACCATCAGGACGAGATACCAGACCGCGGCGAAGCCAGCGAATAATGGGCGCGAACCATTCAACCTTGAGGTCGTTTTCGTTTCCAGCAACGTCTAAGCCACGAAACCATCGCGAAGGTTGAAAATAGAAATTCGGGTTTTGGAAACCACCAAGGAATTCTGGTTTGTTCCAACCCTCCTGGCTTTGAAGCTTTCGCATGAGCTTTTCGGCTTCTTTCCAGAAAATTTTGACGTCTGCTTTAGTGCCCTTAGACGGGATTCTGTTTTTTTGTGAACGACTAAAGTGTCCGCAGTACTGCCAGCGCTCCAGCGTTTCTAGGTAGGCGAGGGTGCCAGAGTCAGGTTCAATTTCGTCTTCGCCAAATATATATGGCGGCTTGGGTAAATCGACTTTGGCTTGATCAGCGAGGTCTGCGACCAAGCCTTTGACGAATGTTGCATTGAAACTACCAAGAGATGACTTAAGTTCCACCAAATCTTTGTTTGAAGGAAATAGGCGGCGCATATTGTCATGTTTAGCGTTTTTCCCTCTGCCCAAGGGGCCGCTAAAGTAATCTTCAACGAAGCGTGTAAGACCTTGACCATCCATGATCAATTCGCGTCGTATATCATTTGTTATCTGGAAGAATGAGAGAATAGTCATCCTCTCGGTAGGCATTGTGGCTTCATCTCTATATCTAGCACAAAGATACAGATGCAGCCACAACCAACGGTTAGCGCAACCACTATGCATAGCTCGAGCAAAGGCACCAAACAGCCAAGCTTGTGAGCTTACATTATGTCGTGAACAAGTTTCTGCCAAAAGTTCCCAGTTGTATGCCTGTGGTCCATTTAGACGTTGATTTTCATAACTTGAAACAAAAGTATGAAAATCACTCTCTTGTTTATTAAAATCAATCAGCCAACGCAGTATTTTTCTGGCAGACTCAATTTTCTTTATCAGTGTAGGCGATTCTTTTGATGATTGAGTTAGACCTACTTTCCACTCCAAAGAGAGCAGATAGCTTTCAAGGATGGCATTATCAGCGGTCACGCCGCCAATATGAACATGTCCCTCTGCATACCTTTTAGTGAAGTGTTCTATTGGCGCAAAAAATGCGGTTTGAGCGGAGACTATTCGGCGAATATCCTCGCAACTTGGATAGCTTTCTGTTTGAACCCAATCGCTTAAATGCCATGCAACCAGTAGGGTTGGATCCATCTCAGCTGCCAATCTTACATAAGCTTGAACTTCGGTCTCTTTGTAGGAGATGTAATCTCCATTTCGCTTCATCAAACGAGAGAACAAATCCGATAGCCAAGGTAACCTTGATGATTGAAATAAGTCCCCATCACAAATGTTATCCATTAGTTTTCGAATATCGTCCAAACGATATTTACGGGGATATCGTTGGTCTAACTCTTTCACCAATTGGCCATAAAACTCTGAGTGATTAAAAGGCCATTGATCTACAGGAAGTTGGTATAAATTCGAGCTTTCTATCTGTGCTATCAATGCGGAAGACAAGCTTTCACTACTGTAAAAACAGCCAGATATATGTTCGGATAGAGAGCGACTAACCATTGTTGGCCTTATTCACTATAGACTCCACCGCGTTGAGCCAAATGGTTTTACTAAATCTTTTTTCCATGTCTATTAATAAATCGTTAGCTTCTTGTGGTTGCATGTCTTCGAGTATTTTAACTAACCTAGGAGACTTTGGTGATCTTATTTTACCACGAGGTAAACCAAGTCGCTGAGTAAGCCATCTTCTTGCTTCATCATCTTGTTTGTTAGCCTGATTTTCGTGTGAGTATTGAACGCTATCCAAAGCCTCATCTATCCAAGTTTTTAAGGGATGATTGGCTAAGAAATAGGTTGCCGTTTCAGTGGCTTTACCAAATGCATTTCTGTGTTTAGATGCCTCCTCGTCCATAGTACTGGCAGCAACAAAAGGAGCAATGTTATATGTGAAGTGGTCATTTTTCTCAAAGTTTGATGTCCTGCTTAAGTTAGAACTTGCTACTACCTCAGGTAATCCAAAAAGGCGTCCTTTCTCAAAGCTTGCGAATGCAGACCAAGTAGAATAAAAAGTATAGCCTACAAGCTTTAAAGCTTCGTTGAGGTAGTTTTCAGGAGTTACTTTAATTGTTTTCTCATAAATATGTATTTGAGTGAGAACCTTGTTGAAAACTTTGTATATAAGCCATGGAGAAGGAAATTGCTCCTGCATGTTGTGATTTTCTCTCCATTCTTTTATCTCTGATGCTAGGTCATCAATTTGAGCATCTATACTATCATCCCATTCAACATATGAACTTCGTGTTTCATTTTCATCATTAATTGAGTTTTTTTCATTTTTCTCGTCAAAAGCAAAAACTTTAGTTGGGGCTAGTGAGCTTGTGGAATAGAAAGGCGACGTTCTAGATATTTTTTCAATATCTTCTTGGCGCAAGTCGCCTATTAAACTACTGATGATAATTTCAAAAGCACGCCCAGCAGTCATTACTAAACTTCGTTTATTAGAGCTATAAAAGTTGTAATGCTCCGTTAGCAATAGAAGATATTTTGCCTTTGAACGAGGCTGTGGGTCAAATTTATCAAATATTTTTTCATCAAACTTCCAGCGTGTACCTACTTCAATTCCAACTTCGGCAACAGGGTAAGGCAGGATGGTTCTCCGTTCTTCCAATCGCTTAAGCCAACCTGGAGGTGCCATGTTTTGCAAAACTGTCAGCCACTCACTGAAATCGGCTCGTTTTTCAAATAATCGATATTTTTGTTTATTTTGCTCTAATGGCTGAAAAAGTGGTGTGTTGAAGATACTATTGTCTTTATCGAATTCATTGCCGTTTCTACGGGATAACCAATCACGAGATGCTTGCAAAACTAAAACTGAAACACCGGCTTTAGCTTCGTATTTAAAGTAGTTAAGCAATGACTCGTTCCACGCTTTTCTATGTTGAAGAGAAAAGTTCATAGGGTTAGGGTTTGCTTCACTTGTTGCCTCTGAAAATGCTTCATATGCTGCCCCATACCTGCGTTTTTTCTCTTTGCTTAACTTAATATAAAACTCATGAAACTTGCGCAGAGTTTGTTGGCTGACATTTGGCATTTGCCAAGCTCTACGTACCTCCAACTCACTGTTTGCTTCCTTAATTGGTGCAGGAAGTTGAGGAATAAGCTCTCTACAATGGCGTACGAGCTGTGTAAGCTCCCGAATGGAGCCGATTGGAATCTCTAAACGGCTATTCTCAAGTCCATTGGTCGGACCAGCTAAGAATATTTCCAGCCAAACTCGGAAGTTACGAAGCGAAATAGTGTCATCCGAAAAGGGTGTATTGCTCAGTTGTATTGTCGGGTCGTTAAGAAATTCCTTAACAGATGGCATAGTGATGCGGTTCGGCAATGGCAAAACTTTGCGTTGGTACTCCTGAGCGAGGTCAACAGCTATCTCATACGCAGCGTCTGACTTGTGTCTCGAATCTCTAATTAGACGTCCATGAAAATCCCTCCATGTGACTTCTTGATTCAGGCTTCTATCTCCGCTCACTATTGGCAGAACGTAGGGAGTAGTAAGGTAACGTCTGATAATTTCCAGATTTTCAAAAGCTCTATTTAAAGAGGTATCTACGTCATCAATCGGAAGTACCAGTAGCTTTTTCCCGAGAAGGTTCAATACTGCTTGGAAGAATTCTTGCACACTATCTGCTAGTCGCTTGTTGCCGAATAGTGCCCGAAGTTTATCCATCCCTATTGCTGTCTTTTGACTTTCAACAGATTCAAGTGCAGTTGCAAGTGCATCAAGTTTACGATTAAGAAACGTTGAAGCATCTCGGTTAGAGCACTGTTTTTCCTGTACTGTTTTGTCAGATAAAATGCTGGCAACAATTACATGAAGGAAAAGAGACTCGTGGTCCTCAATTAGAGTTGGGTCTACAGGCTCAAGAATAAAAACGTCTTTAAGGACCTGGGGGTGATCTTGTTCCAAATATCTCTGAAGGTTAACTAAAACAGAGGTTTTCCCCGTTCCTCTATCACCATCAATAGAGACGGCGTTATGACTGCGGATCGAGTTGATATCTTTCTCTGTGGCTGTGGTTGGTACTTTATGGAGAGCTTCCTTGATAAATGTCGCCAGCGTTTGATAAACACTTAGGGGAAGCAATGTAGCAGGGCTTTCAAAAACAGCAGATTCAACCGAATCAAGAGAAATATAACGGTCAGCTTGTACAGACATATTGCCTCAGGGTAACTGGTTAGCCTAAAAAGTTGGTGTATGGTACCCCTTTAAGGTGTATATGCGTCAAGTTTGATTTTTCAGTATGACGGCTAGCTACACCAATATTCTGTGTCAGCTAATTTTTCATAGGTCTATGTGATCATCCAGTCAGCCTTCGAAGTGAATGGTCAGCTGCGATAGTGTCAGGCCCCAGTTATGCACTGGGTGCGACCAACGCTCACACGCCTTTAACATACCTGCGTAGAGTCGCTGAGCAAGATGTTCTCATTCGCAAAACCGCCTTTGGTTTTAGTCAATTTACTGAACTGGCGGTGCACGGCCTCAACGGCATTCGTCGTATAAATGGCGGTACGCATGTATTCCGGATATTTGAAGTAAGTGGAGAGCATGAACCATTTATAGCGCCAGGACTTAATAACGATGGAGTATTTGTCACCCCACTTGGCTTCTAATTCATCTAGCCCGCTCTCTGTGGCGGATAATGTGACTGCCTTGTACATGCACTTCAAGTCGGCCGTAGTCCTAGAATATTTATTGCCCTGTTCGTAAGTAGACGTGAAGAAACGTTGTTAGGATGAATTGGCTGGGAATGAACATCAACAAGCAGGGAAATAGCGCGGAACGTTTTTTATGTCCCTAAACGCAAAAAAGCCCACATGATGTGGGCTTTTCTATATGGCTGGGGTACCAGGATTCGAACCTGGGAATGACGGGATCAAAACCCGTTGCCTTACCGCTTGGCGATACCCCAGTAGGCGTTGCCTAACTTGGTGCGGAGAGAGGGACTTGAACCCTCACGTCCTTTCGGACACTAGCACCTGAAGCTAGCGCGTCTACCAATTCCGCCACCTCCGCAAAAGGTGGGTAACTCGGCAATAAAAAACGCTGCCAAATTACAAAAATAAATGGTGGCTACGACGGGATTCGAACCTGTGACCCCATCATTATGAGTGATGTGCTCTAACCAACTGAGCTACGTAGCCACTCTGTCAGGCGTAGTGCCTTAAGACGCTGCGAATTATGCGGATCTGGGCCAAAGTCGTCAAGGTCTGGTTATTGTTTTTTTTGCGATTTTGCATTCATTGGCTGCAATAATCGCCATTTTGGACAATTTAGCGGCAAAGCCTACCGAGGAGGTGGCGGATCGCGTTGAACGGTGGGAAGAAAAAAACCAGCCCGGAGGCTGGTTTTATCTGATAAGGGCGGGGTCTCGACAACTCACCCAAGAGGCATTACGCGCTTATACGTTAAAGCGGAAATGGATCACATCGCCATCTTTTACGATGTAGTCTTTGCCTTCTAGGCGCCATTTACCGGCTTCTTTCGCGCCGCTTTCGCCATTGTTCGCAATATAGTCTTCATAACCGACCACTTCAGCACGGATAAAGCCTTTTTCGAAGTCAGTGTGGATTTTACCTGCCGCTTGCGGAGCAGTGGCGCCAATTGGCACGGTCCAAGCACGCACTTCTTTAACACCCGCCGTGAAATAGGTTTGCAGGGTAAGCAGTTCATAACCGGCGCGAATCACACGGTTAAGGCCTGGCTCTTCCAGCCCCATTTCTTCCAAGAACGCAGCCGCTTCTTCGGCGTCTAACTCGGCAATTTCGCCTTCAATTTCCGCGCACACGGCAACCACGGTGGCACCTTCTTGCGCGGCAATCTCACGTACTTTGTCGAGGTAAGGGTTGTTTTCAAAGCCATCATCGTTGACGTTGGCAATGTACATAGTGGGCTTAAGCGTCAAGAAGTTGAGGTATTGTACTGCCGCTTCTTCTTCTTTGCTTAGCTCGACAGAACGCAACATGTTGCCTTCTTCCAGCACAGGCAGCAGTTTTTCAAGCACTGTTAGCTCAAACTTGGCGTCTTTGTCGCCACCTTTAGCTTTTTTGGTGTTGCGCTGAATGGCGCGCTCACAGCTTTCAAGGTCGGCCAGTGCCAGCTCGGTGTTGATAACATCGATGTCATCCGCAGGGTCGACTTTACCGGCAACGTGGACAATGTTGTCGTTTTCAAAACAACGTACCACGTGACCAATTGCATCGGTTTCGCGGATGTTAGCGAGGAACTTATTTCCTAAGCCTTCACCACGTGATGCACCGGCTACCAGTCCCGCGATATCCACAAATTCCATGGTGGTTGGCAGCACTTTTTGGGGGTTAACAATCTTGGCTAACGCATCCAAGCGTAAGTCAGGCACAGGCACCACGCCCGTGTTTGGCTCGATGGTACAGAATGGAAAGTTAGCTGCGTCAATGCCAGCTTTGGTCAGTGCATTAAACAGAGTGGATTTACCTACGTTTGGTAGGCCCACGATGCCACATTTAAAACCCATGAGATGGTAACCCTTTAATCAAAAATTACTGTGCTTTGAAGGTATGCAGACGGTTTTGCGCTTTGGCAAGATCGTCTTTGAGCAAGATATCGAGGCTACGAACCGCCTCGTCCGTGGCCTGTTCGATCAGGCTTTGCTCGTTGGCGGGGGCTTTGGTGAGCACATATCCCGCTACCTTGTCTTTGTGACCCGGATGGCCAATACCAATCCGGAGTCGGTAGAACGATTTATCGTTAGCTAATTTACTGATGATGTCACGCAGGCCATTGTGCCCTCCGTGTCCACCGCCTTGCTTAAACTTTGCCACACCCGGTGGCAAGTCTAGCTCGTCATGCGCCACCATGATGGCATCGACGGGAATATTGTAAAAATTAGCCAATGCTTGAACGGCTTTACCGGACAAATTCATGTAAGTGGTTGGGATCAACAAACGCAGATCTTGACCGTGTACGGTAATGCGGCCGGTCAGGCCAAAAAACTTTTTTTCTTCTTTCAGCGGTGCATTGTGGATCCGCGCAAGTTCTTGCACGACCCAAGCGCCCGCGTTGTGGCGTGTTTGGGCATATTCTGGCCCCGGATTGGCCAATCCAACTAATAAGCGGATCTGATTACTCACGATGTTTCTCGCTGTTTATCTACCCATCATAGCCGGTGAGCATTCTGCCCACCCCAAAAGGCGCCATATCCTACCATTGTTACGACTCAGCGGTCGAGTCAGCACTGAAAATAGACAGATAAAAAAACGCCCTGCACAGAGGCAGGGCGCTGTTACTAAGAACCTATCTCAATAGGTGTTGTCTGAGTAAATCAACACCTATTGAAAATACTGTAAATGAATTCGACACAATACCTAATCTCTGACGCCCTTTGGGCAAAAATTGAGCCGCTTTTACCAATCCACAAGACGAACCATCCTCTAGGAACACATCGAAAGAGAGTCGATAATCGTGATGCCATGAACGGCATCCTCTTTGTTCTCAGAACTGGTTGTCAGTGGAATGCGCTTAACGCGACAGGTATTTGTTCCTCTAGCTCTGCACATCGTCGTTTTCAAGAGTGGCGAGATGCAGGAGTCTTTGAGCGATTTTGGCAAAATGGCCTGATTTACGAAGGGGTTGATTGGAGTTCCATATCAATGGACGGGTGCCAAACTAAAGCACCTTTAGCTGGCTCAAAAAAACAGGTAAGAACCCAACAGACCGTGCGAAACAAGGCGTAAAACGCAGTTTGTTGACGGATGCGAATGGATTGCCACTGGCTGTTGTTAGCGATGGCGCAAACGTCCACGACATTAAGCTGGTACTTCAAACATTAGATGCACTAGAGTGTTATCGGCCGCCGCTGAAAGTACCTTTGTACCTAGACAAAGGTTATACAGGCCAGTGGTTACATGATGAACTGGTTGCTTTGAACTACATTCCCCATGTTCAATCACGTGCTGAAGAGGCCGCGAGCTTGAAGCAATCGGATGATTTTAAGGCTCATCGTTGGGTTGTGGAGCGAACTCATAGCTGGCTAAACCGTTATCGTAGATTGCTTGTTCGTTGGGAAAAGAAAATCGAAAACTACGAGGCCATGTTGCATTTTGCTTGTGGCCTCATTGTTTGGAATAAATCCCTTTTGGGATAGGTTCTAAGGATGCGTCTATTACGAATTAAACATCGCAGAGATGGATTCTTCGTTGCTGATACGGCGAATCGCTTCCGCTAGCATGCCAGACAGAGTCAGTTGTGAGACTCGCCCGGTCGCTTGGATTTCTGCGCTTAGCGGAATGGAGTCGGTCACCACGATTTCATCGATGACAGATTCCGCAATGTTTTTCGGCGCGTCGCCAGAAAATACAGGGTGAGTCGCGTAAGCGAATACACGTTTAGCACCACGGTTTTTCAGCGCTTCAGCGGCTTTACACAGGGTGCCACCGGTATCGATCATGTCATCAACGATGATGCAGTCACGGCCTTCAACGTCACCAATCAAGTGCATAACTTGAGACACGTTCGCACGTGGACGACGTTTATCGATGATGGCAATGTCGGTATCGTCGAGCAGTTTCGCGGTTGCACGCGCACGAACCACGCCGCCGATGTCAGGAGAGACAACAACAGGATCTTCCAAGTTCTTCGCTAGCATGTCTTCAAGCAAAACAGGGGTGCCAAAGATGTTGTCGACAGGCACGTCGAAGAAGCCTTGGATTTGCTCTGCGTGGAGATCCACGGTGAGAACGCGGTCAACGCCAACGTTGGAAAGAAAATCTGCAATAACTTTTGCGGTGATAGGAACACGGGAGGAACGTACGCGGCGGTCTTGACGGGCATAACCAAAGTAAGGGATTACTGCGGTTATACGACCTGCCGATGCACGTCGGAACGCGTCTATCATCACGACCAATTCCATTAAGTTGTCATTGGTCGGTGCACAGGTAGATTGGAGGACGAACACGTCACTACCGCGCACGTTCTCGTTAATCTGAACACACACTTCGCCGTCAGAAAAACGGCCGACAGTGGCGTCACCCAGTGACATGTAAAGACGGTTTGCGATACGTTGGGCGAGAACGGGTGTCGCGTTACCAGCGAACAGCTTCATATCAGGCACGGTGGAAACCTCGGGTTGCATCCATTTAGTAGTCACTGACTCACAGTTTGCTGCTGTAGCGCATCAAGTAGGGGTGAACGGTTCAACCCACGTGCAACAAACCCTGTCAGCCAGTTAGGCATTATGTCGAGTGTGGCCTGGGCATCTTGTGCGGTGTCAAACTCGGCAAACACGCACGCGCCTGTCCCAGTCATCCTAGACGGCGCGTATTCTAGCAGCCACGAAACAGCCTTATCAACCTCGGGGAATTGTTTACGGGCTATCTTTTCGCAATCGTTTTCGTATTTTTGCCCCATTAGCTCAGAAACTGTGCGCTTTGGCGTGTTTCTTTGCAACTGAGGATGCGTGAAAATTGCAGCGGTCGAAATCGACACGTCCGGCTTAACCACTAAGTAAACTTTTTCTTCCGGTAACACCGGTGTAAATTTTTCACCCACGCCCTCAGCCAATGCTGCCTGACCATGAATAAAAATAGGCACGTCAGCGCCCAAACGCAATCCAAGAGCCGCCAATTCATCAGTGCTGACCTGAGTCTGCCATAAATGATTGAGCGCAACTAAGGTGGTGGCGGCATCTGATGACCCGCCCCCTAATCCGCCACCCATAGGGAGCCGCTTGTCGATATTAATGTGCGCCCCGTAGGGACATCCTGTATGGGCTTGCAGTGCCTTGGCGGCTTTGACAATCAAGTTATCGTCTTCTTTCACTCCTTCCATGGCAGGGCTGAGGCTGATCGCCCCTGTTTGGTTAGGCGTAATGGCAAGGGTATCGCCCACGTCCAAAAACTGAAACAAGGTTTGGAGTTCGTGGTAGCCGTCCTCACGGCGGCCATTGATATACAAGAAGAGGTTCAGTTTGGCGGGAGCGGGCCAAAATGTGGTGTCATTCATCATCAAGCGTCCAATTGGAGATAACCAGCTTTACGGTTTGCTGGGGGCTTTTTAAGGTGATACGCGAAGGCAGCGCCGGCTGCGTGCTACCATCGTAACCGAGATAATCAATGGTCCAGCCTTGGGCGTTGCTTAAGCGGGCGAGGCGGTTGTCATCGCCGAGCTCAAATTGATCTCGCGATTGTGGCAAGCCAAGCAACCAAGCGGGCAGCGCGTCAATCGGTAACGACATGCCGGTCAACCGCTCAATTAAGCGAGCTGCATTTGAGTCGGTATAAACTTGGCCTTGGTCATCCACCACGGTGGCACGCTGTGGACCGATAGTCAGCGAGAGCAGCGTGGTCCCTAAAAAATTGGTCAGACGGAGCGTGGATTGTTCTGGCTGATGATGCCAATACAAATTCGCTGAAAACCGCTCTTGGGGTGAAATAAACGCGACCTTGCCTTTCGCCGTGTAGCTATCGATGGCCGTTAACGCCGACTGATGCGCTTGCCATTGGGTCGACGGTGGTGGAGCGGTGGCACAGCCCGATAAAATAGCAATACAGGCGGCGATGACGCAGGCGCGTAGGGGAGCAAGCATGTGCTGAGTATCCTTTCTTTGACGTCAATAAAGCGGCATCAGGGCCGTGATGCGCTTACTTTGCCACAAGCTGTGCGGAGAAAGAAGACGCCTATCGTGCCTGTATCCGTGCATGCGGTACGGGTTTGGCGAGGAAGCCACCAATCTCGCGAGGCTTCACATTTCCACGCCAAGAGGATGATGCATATCAATGTTCGCTTTAATTCACGGGGGCCATCAAGTAAAATCCTCCGCTCCAATCCTTACTGGTGCTGTCGGTAACAACGCTTCATGAGCCTGTTAGTTCTCGGAATCAATCACAAAACGGCCCCCGTTGACTTGCGGGAGAAAGTCGCCTTTTCGCCGCAACAACTGGAACAAGCGTTGCAGCAACTGACCGACCACCCTCAAGTGCGAAGCTGTGTGATCGTCTCAACGTGTAACCGCACTGAGCTGTACGCCGACATGCGTCAGCCGGGGATCGGCGTGCTGGTGGATTGGTTGACCAATTTTCATCACCTAAGCAGTGATAGCCTGATGGCGAGTATTTACTATCACGAGGAACAAGCGGCGGTGAAACACCTGATGCGCGTAGCGTGTGGGTTGGACTCTTTGGTACTCGGTGAGCCACAAATTCTAGGCCAAGTGAAGCAGGCTTATGCCAGTTCCGGAAAAGCCAATCTGATTGCGGGCCCGTTGGAAAAGCTGTTTCAAAAAGTGTTCGCCGTTGCCAAGCGGGTGAGAACCGAAACGGACATCGGCGGCAATGCGGTCTCTGTTGCTTTTGCGGCTTGTACCTTGGCGCGCCAGATCTTTGAGTCGTTATCCGACGTCACCACCTTACTGGTCGGGGCCGGTGAGACGATAGAATTAGTGGCCAAGCACCTGCATGAACACAAGTGCAGCAACATTATCGTGGCCAATCGGACTCAATCTCGTGCGCAGTGTTTGGCAGACCAATTTAATGCGCAGGTGATTGGGCTTGAAGCGATCCCAGAGCACTTGGCGAAAGCAGATATCGTGATTAGCTCAACGGCCGCCCCTTTGCCGCTTATCGGTAAAGGCATGGTAGAAAAAGCACTGAAACAGCGCCGTCACCAGCCAATGTTGCTGATCGATATCGCCGTGCCAAGAGACATTGAAGAAGAAGTGGGCAACCTTGCCGACGCGTATCTGTATAGTGTGGACGATTTGCAATCTATCGTGGAACGCAATCGCGAACAGCGTAAAGTAGCCGCGATCCAAGCCGAAGCGATCGTGACGGAAGAAAGCGCCGATTTCATGCGTTGGCTACGTTCACGAGAGGCGGTTGATAGTATTAAGCAATTCCGCACTCAATCGGAGCAGATCAAACAAGCCGAGCTTGAACAAAGCATTCAGGCGTTGGCCAATGGCGCAGATGCCGAAAGCGTATTGCGCCAATTGAGCAATCGTCTAACAAATAAACTGATCCATACGCCGACACAGGCAATGCAGCAAGCAGCACAAAATGGTGAGCCAGAAAAACTGGCGGTGATGCGTGCCTGTCTTGGGCTGGACAGTGATAACTAACGAAGAGATTTATGAAAGCATCAATTTTAGCTAAGCTAGAATCACTGGCCGAGCGTTATGAAGAAGTTCAGCACCTGTTGGGTACGCCAGAGATCATTAACGATCAGAACAAGTTCCGTGCGCTGTCCAAAGAATACTCTCAGCTTGAAGAAGTGATTAAGTGTTTCGGTCAGTTCAAGCAAGCACAAGAAGACTTGGTAGCCGCAGAAGAAATGGCAAATGAGGACGACCCAGAGATGCGCGAAATGGCGCAAGAGGAAGTCGAACAGGCCAAGCAGAGCATTGCCGACTTGACCGACGAGCTGCAAATCTTGCTCCTCCCCAAAGACCCAAATGATGATCGCAACTGCTTCCTTGAGATCCGTGCCGGCGCGGGCGGTGATGAGGCCGCGATTTTTGCAGGCGACCTATACCGTATGTATAGCCGTTATGCCGAGCAACGTGGCTGGAAGATTGAAATCATCAGCGCGAGCGATGGTGAGCACGGCGGTTTTAAAGAAGTGATCGCGCGCGTGGCAGGCGAGGGCGCATATGGTGTGCTGAAATTTGAATCTGGCGGCCACCGTGTCCAGCGCGTGCCGGCGACAGAATCGCAAGGCCGCGTACATACCTCTGCGTGTACCGTTGCCATCTTGCCTGAAGTGCCAGAAGCTGAAATTCCAGAGATTAACCCTGCTGACTTGAAAGTGGACACCTTCCGTGCATCGGGGGCGGGTGGTCAGCACGTTAACACCACCGACTCAGCCATTCGTATCACCCACTTGCCAACCGGCACAGTGGTGGAGTGTCAGGACGAACGTTCGCAACACAAAAACCGCGCCAAAGCGATGTCAGTACTGGCCGCTCGTTTGATTAAAGCGGAAGAAGAAAAGCGCGCTGCCGAAGAAGCCTCAACACGTCGTAACTTGTTAGGCTCAGGCGATCGCTCCGACCGTATCCGTACTTACAACTACCCACAAGGCCGAGTGTCTGATCACCGTATTAACTTAACCCTTTATCGTTTAGATGAAGTGATGCAAGGCGATTTGGATAGCTTGGTTGACCCTGTGATTCAAGAGCATCAGGCCGACCAACTCGCGGCGTTGTCAGAGCAACAATAATTATGACTGCCACGATTAGCGCACTGTTAGCGGATAGTACCCATGAATTAAGCGCTGTCGGGCATGGCTCGGCGGCCATTGACGTGAAGGTGCTGCTTTGTCACGTGCTCGATCAGCCCACCAGTTATTTGTATACCTGGCCTGACCGTAAACTGACCGCTGCTCAGCTTGCCCAGTTTCGTCAGCTGTTTGCGCGTCGTCTGCAAGGCGAACCCGTGGCGTATATTCTTGGCTATCGCGACTTTTGGACGCTGCGCCTGTCGGTGTCGCCCGCGACCTTGATCCCACGCCCAGAAACGGAACTGTTAGTCGAGCAAGCACTGGCGGTGTTACCGGATAAGCCATGTCGGGTATTGGATTTAGGCACAGGCACGGGGGCGATTGCATTGGCGATTGCATCAGAGCGTGCCGATGTCACCGTGGTGGGCGTCGATGTGATGCCTGAGGCGGTATTATTAGCCAGCCGGAATGCACACGACAATCAAATCACCAATGCGCACTTTATTCAAAGTGATTGGTTTGATGCGCTCAGCGACATGCAGCCTTTTGATCTGATTGTCAGCAACCCGCCCTACATCGACGGTGCCGATCCGCATTTGCAGCAAGGCGACGTACGGTTTGAACCGGCGAGTGCGCTGGTGGCAGACGAGAGCGGGCTGGCAGATATTCGCCACATTGGTGCGACTGCGCGGACATATTTGGCCGCATCTGGTTGGCTAATGGTAGAGCATGGCTATGACCAAGGCGCAGCAGTACGCGCGCTTTGGCAACGACAAGGATGGGGCAATATTGCAACCCAGCAGGATCTCGCTGGGCTCGATAGAGTCACTGTCGCTCAGAACGTATAATTCTAACTGACTGGAAGCAGGAACTTTTTATGATCTACATGGCACTAAAGCATACCCATTTATTGAGTATTGTCTTGAGCCTTTCGCTGTTCGTGATCCGCTTTTACTGGGTGATGCGTGGCAGTGAGATGCTCAACAAAAAATGGGTCAAAGTGACACCCCATGTTGTTGATACCGTATTATTGACCACCGGAATTGGCCTGATTTTTGTAACAGGTTTTGTGCCATTTACGCCAAGCGGGGCGTGGATGACCGAAAAGCTGACTTGTGTACTGGCTTACATTGCGCTCGGATTTGTCACCTTGCACTACAGCCGTGGCAAACTCTTTCGCACCTTTGCGTTCTTTGGCGCCTTGGGTTGGGCATACGCAGCAGCCAATTTAGCGTTAACGAAAGTACCACATCTAATGGGATAACAGGATGCCATTAACCGATCAACAACTGGATCAGCTCACACTGGCAGAGGGCGCCTTAACATTGAACCACGCGCTCGATCCGTCGATCGATGTTAATCACGTTCAGGCCTCACTGGAGCTGTTGGCGGACGAAGCCGAACATCTGCTGGGTAGCGAACCCGATATGGCTTTGCGCCTCGAGGGCTTGCGTCGCCTTTTCTATCATCAATGGCAATTTACGGGCGACTTCGAGCAATACTTTTCCTCGGAGAACGTCTTTATTCACCATGTACTGTCGCGCAAAAAAGGGATCCCAGTCTCGCTAGGTGCGATCTTTTTGTACCTGTGTGAGCGCCTCTCGCTACCCGTCAAACCGGTAGGCTTTCCAACTCAGCTGCTGTTGCGCATTGATGAGTTAGAAGACACCCCCGTATACCTCAATCCATTTGATGGTGAGCGTGTTAGTATGCGAACCCTGCGTGGCTGGCTGATAGGCAGTCAAGGGCCGTTTGCTGAGCTAGAGCCATCGCACCTTGAAGTGAGTGACCACCCATCGATCATTGGTCGTTGGTTGGCCGTCGCCAAAAGTGCGTTGTTGCGCGAAGAAAAGTACGCGATGGCATTACGTTGTAGCGAACTCGCGCTAACCTTTAGCCCTGACGACCCATACGAGATTCGCGATCGCGGCTATATCTTTCAGCAACTCGATTGTGATCGGGTTGCGGCGACCGACTATGAGTACTTTATTGAGCAATGCCCGGATGATCCGGCGGCAGAGCTGTTAAAGATGCAAGTGAAAGTGCTCAACGAAGAACAACCGACTTTACATTAGCGCGCTACGTTTAGTGCGACCAAGGAACTGACCATGACGCAAAAAACCGTTCATATTGGCGATATGCCAGTGGCTAACGACCGTCCTTTTACGCTATTTGCTGGCATGAATGTGCTGGAGTCTCGCGATTTAGCGATGCAAATCTGTGAGCACTACGTCAAGGTAACGGACAAACTGGGCATCCCTTATGTCTTCAAAGCCTCCTTTGATAAGGCGAATCGTTCATCCGTACACTCATACCGTGGACCGGGAATGGAAGAAGGCCTGAAGATCTTTGAAGAGCTGAAAAGCACCTTTGGCGTCAAAGTGATCACCGACATTCATGAGCAAGAGCAAGCGGCACCCGTAGCGGAAGTGGCGGACGTGATCCAGCTACCAGCGTTCTTGGCCCGCCAAACCGACTTGGTGGCAGCGATGGCTAAAACCGATGCGGTGATCAACGTGAAAAAACCCCAGTTTATGAGCCCTGGGCAAGTGGGGAATATCGTGGATAAATTCGCGGAGTGCGGCAACGAGAAAGTGATTTTGTGTGAGCGTGGCAGCTGCCACGGTTACGATAACTTGGTCGTAGATATGCTGGGCTTTGATGTGATGAAAAAGGCCTCTAACGGCAGCCCGATCATCTTTGATGTTACTCATGCCCTGCAATGTCGCGATCCGATGGGCGCTGCATCTGGTGGCCGTCGCCAACAAACAGTAGATTTAGCGCGTGCTGGTTTAGGAACCAAGATTGCGGGCTTGTTCATTGAGGCGCATCCAGATCCAGATAACGCACGTTGTGATGGCCCTTCAGCACTACCGCTGGATAAACTCGAGCCTTTCCTTGCGCAAATGAAAGCGCTGGATGATGTGATTAAAAACTTTGCAGAGATTGATATTCGCTAATTGGCGAATGACCGAGACCCAGAAAGCTGCCTATTGGCAGCTTTTTTTATTCGCGGCTTGCGGTCACGCCTTCACGGCGAGCGGTCGCCTGTTAGCCGATACGTGTGGCACTCACACCTTGTTGCATGTCTTCGTTTAGGCGCGTTACTAAATAGTCAATCAGAGTGCGGAGTCGTTTGGGCATCAAGGTACGATTGGCATACACCAAGCTGATGGGTACCGTCGGCATTTGCCAGTCGCTAAGCAGTTGGACTAAACGACCTGACTCAAAGTGAGGACGACATAAGAACGTCGGCAATACCGCAATGCCGAGGCCATCAAGGCATGCCTGCAACGAGGCCGTGATGGTGTTGACCCGCAGCTGATAGGGGAGGTCGACACTAAAACTCTGACCTTGCTTGTCAAATAACTCCCACGCCAAGAGCTTCACCGCTTGGTTATACACTTTGACTTGGCGATGCGGTGAACGAAGATCGGTAGGGCTTTGCACCATGCCAGTTTCGGCTAAATACGCTGGGCTTGCCGCTACCACACGGGTTGAATTGGTGAGCAGGCGTGAAACGAGGTTTGAGTCTTTGCGTGTCCCCACTTGCGCGTAGAGGTCAATGCCTTCACCAATAATGTCGACTTCACGGTTACTCATCTCAAGGTGCACGCGAATATGCGGGTGCAGCTTGATGAACTCGTTGATGTAAGGCCCCAATACCTGATGACCGAGCTCAACGGGCATCACCACATTTAAATCCCCTTGGATCAATTCTTGGTGAGCGGTGATTTCAACTTCTGCCTGCTCCATGATGTCTTTCGCCAACAGGCACGATTGGTAAAAGCGCTCGCCCTCTGCGGTCAGCTTTAAACTGCGCGTGGAGCGCGTGATCAAACGCACGCCTAAATTGCGCTCAAGGTCAGAGACTTTTCGACTGACCGTCGATTTTGTCATTCCCAGTGCCTCAGCCGCTTGCGTGAAACTGCCTAATTCCACCACTTTCACTAGGATGGCGAGCGCATTGAAGTCCAACATCCTTCCTCTGATTAGTTTAATTTGTGCAACAGTGTTTTTGATTATAGCTCGATTATTAATTAATACGATTGGTTTACAATTCGAAACACTTTGCTTGGTATTGATTTAATTAACATTAGTGAGACCTCATGACAGCCTCAACCGCTTCGAAACGCGTTAAAGCGCCACTATTGGCGACCTTGATATTCCTTGTGATTGGTGTGCTTGGTGCCGGGTACTGGTGGATGGAGGGGCAGTATCATGTGTCGACCGATAACGCCTACCTGAAAGGGGATATTGTCACCATCAGTCCTAAAGTCTCTGGCTATATCGTGGCCCGATATGTCGACGACAACCAGTTTGTAAAAGCCGGAACCTTATTGGCGGAAATTGACGATCGCGATTATCGTGCCGCGGTCTCCCAAGCTAAAGCAGCACTCGCCTCGGCAAGCGCGAATGTCGAGCATCTGCACGCACAGCAAACCTTACAGCACAGCAAGATCCGCCAAGCCGCGAGTCAGATGGCATCCGCGCAAGCTGAGTACGATCGCGCCAAGCAGCAAGTGGCCCGTACCCAGCGTTTAATCGCGCAGCATTATTCCTCTGAAGATGAATTGGATGCCCAACTTGCGCAGCAAAAAGTGCGACTCGCCCAGCTAGAACAAGCTAAAGCCGCGCATCATGCCGCCAGTGACCAATTGGCCGTGTTAGCCAGTGAGCTGAAACAAGCCCAAGCTGCGATTGATGACGCCACCGCTAAGCTGACTCAAGCGCAGCTTAACTTGGATGATACCCGCCTTTATGCGCCCGTTGATGGGGTGATTGGCAAACGGAGCTTACGCGTTGGCATGCTGGTTCAGCCGGGTATGCCGTTAGTCAGCTTGGTGCCTCAAGGGGAGGTGTGGGTTGAAGCGAATTTTAAAGAAACACAGCTCGCGCATATTCAGCCGGGGCAATCGGTGGATATTGAAGTGGACGCGTTTCCCGGACAAGCACTGCATGGCGTGGTCGATAGCTTCTCGCCAGCCACGGGCGCACAGTTTGCGCTGCTGCCCCCTGAAAATGCCACCGGGAACTTTACGAAAATTGTTCAGCGGGTGCCGATTAAAGTCCGGATCCCCGATCAGCCACTTAAAGCCAAGTTATTGCCTGGGTTATCCGTGATTGCAACGGTAGATACACGAGGCTGAAGATGACCGCGACTGCGTTAACGGCCGATGCCTACAGCGATCGGGTACCGCTCAAAAACTGGATTGCCCTCTTGGGTGGGTTGATTGGGGCCTTTATGGCCATTCTCGACATTCAAATCACCAATGCATCGCTAAAAGATATTCAAGGGGCGCTGTCGGCGACCTTGGACGAAAGCTCGTGGATCTCGACCTCCTATCTGGTGGCAGAGATGATTGCGATCCCGCTCAGTGGCTGGTTATCGCGGGCGCTGGGCATACGGCGCTATCTGACATGGACCACCGCGGTGTTTACGCTGTCATCTTTTTTGTGCTCACTGTCATGGAACATGAGTGCGATGATCGTGTTTCGCGCCATGCAAGGATTTAGTGGCGGTGCGCTGATCCCACTGGCTTTCTCGCTGGTGGTGCAACTGCTACCTGCCAACAAACGGGCGATTGGTATGGCGATGTTCGGTGTCACGGCGACGTTTGCGCCTGCTATTGGGCCGACCTTTGGTGGCTGGCTGACGGAAAATCTGTCGTGGCACTATATTTTCTACATCAATATTCCACCAGCAATGCTGGTGATAGCCATGATCCGCTACGGGCTTGAGGATACGCCGTTATCATTGTCATTGCTGAAAAAGGCCGATTGGGTCGGAATTGCCACTATGGCATTAGGGCTTGGCTGCTTAGAAGTGGTGCTTGAAGAGGGCAATCGTGAAGATTGGTTTGGCTCATCATTTATTCTCACGCTCAGTGCGATTTCCGTGGTGAACATCGTCTACTTTGTGATTAACGAACTGCAACACCCCCGTCCACTGGTGAACTTGCGGCTACTGAAAGACAAGCAATTTGCCTTATCCTGCTTTGCCTATTTAATATTGGGTATGGCCTTACTTGGCTCGATTTACGTGTTGCCGCTGTATCTCACCCAAATCCAACACTACAACGCGATGCAAATTGGCCAAGTGCTGATGTGGATGGGGTTGCCACAGTTGCTACTCTTTCCGCTCGTGCCTAAGTTAATGCGCGTGTTTCGGCCAACTCACATGGTGACATTTGGCTTTGTAATGTTTGGGTTAAGTTGTTACGTCAATACACACATGACCGTCGATTTTGGTGGTCAGCAGCTGGTTTTATCCATGATCCTGCGTGCGATTGGTAGTCCATTTATTATGGTGCCTTTGTCGATAGTGGCACTGAAGCATATCCAGCGTGATGACACGCCAGATGCCTCCACACTCACCAATGTGATGCGTAATTTGGGCGGTGCGTTTAGCATTGCCATGATAGCGACCTTGCTAGATAACCAAACACGCTTGCACTTGGCGAACATCAAAGCCACCTTGTCCACAGTGAGCGAGCAAGGTTGGCAGCGTTTGCACCAACAAACAGATTGGTTTATCGCCACAGGCAGTGATGCCACCACTGCGTTGCATCAAGCACAAGCCAGCGTGTTGAGTGTGATGCAACGTGACGCCGCGACTATGGCGTACAACGATGCCTTTATGGTGATGACCGGCTTTTTAGCATTGGCAGCCGTAGTGATCCTCTCGCTCGAAGACTAACTCCCGCTCGATAGTCACCACGCAAAATGGGAGCGGTGTACTGCCGCTTCCTTCGCTATCCTTCCTGATAAGTTCAAGTAGCTTGACCGACAAACGGTGTTGTCCGATGTATTCGGCTATTGTCGCTGTCTTTTCGTCTGCCACCGTGTCATTTGTTCGGAGTCGCCTTGCGGGCAAGTTCAGCCTTGGTTGCGAAACACTGTCTAGCAGCGAGTACGAGCCGTTAAGATTTTTAGATGTTTAGACGTCTATTTGTTGACTGGATGGCTAGAGGGCTGTAATCTGGATCACAGTTTTATAAGAGGTATTACAAAAACTGCCATGACAACATCTGCAAACACAACGCCGCAGCCTTCTGCCCTTGCACTGCTGCCCCTATTATTATTCTTAACCCTTTTTATTGGTGCAGGCGTTTACTTTACCTTAGAAGGCGCGGACTACGCCTTCTATCAACTGCCCGCACATGTCGCCATTTTACCGGCGGTGATGGTGGCACTTGCTCTCAGCCGTGAGCGCCTGAATACCGCGATTGAACAGCTTATCCGTGGCATGGGCCATGGTGATATTATCGCCATGTGTATGATTTACCTGCTGGCGGGTGCCTTCTCATCAGTGGCTGACGCCACGGGTGGTGTGCAGGCGACGGTTAACCTAGGGCTGACCTTGATCCCAGAAAGCCTGATTCTGCCGGGACTGTTTGTTATTGCGGCCTTTATCTCCACGGCAATGGGTACGTCAATGGGCACCATTGCCGCACTGGCTCCCTTTGCATTGAACATGGCGACCGCGACCGGCCAGTCACCGGCAGTGATGGCGGGGGTGCTGCTCAGCGGTGCGATGTTCGGTGACAACCTGTCGTTTATTTCCGATACCACGATCGCGGCAACACGCTCACAAGGCTGTAGCATGCGCGACAAGTTTAAAGAGAACGTCGGGATAGCCATTCCTGCCGCCATTGCTGCCATTATCTTATTTGTGTTCAACAACCAAAGTGCGCCGGTGGACGCGCCTGAAAGCATTAACTATCTCGCGGTTGTGCCGTACCTTTCTATCATCGTCTTGGCGCTCGCAGGGCTGAATGTGTTTGTGGTGCTGACTGCAGGGATTTTGCTGGCGATGGGCGTCGGGTTGATGAGCACGCCAGATTTTACCTTGATGAGCTTTAGCCAGCATGTCAAAGACGGCTTTGCCAGCATGCAAGAGATCTTCATCTTGTCTTTGATGATTGGCGGTATTGCAGAGCTGATGCGCTGCCAAGGTGGATTAAGCTTTTTAACCAACACGGTCAATAAAGTGATTGCCCGTTTCCAGAAAAACCAAGGCAACCACCACTCACGGGCCAGCGAGTTTGGAATAGCCTTGTTGGTATCATTCGCCAACGTGTGTACCGCCAACAACACGGTTGCTATCGTAGTGTCAGGGCAAGTGGCGAAGAACATTGCTAGTGAACACGAGGTGCCAGCGAAACGCAGTGCCAGCCTGCTCGATATTTTCTCGTGTGTGGTACAGGGTATGATCCCCTATGGCGCGCAAATCCTGCTGCTGGGTGCTAGCTTTGGCCTCTCGCCACTGGTGATTGTAAGCCATTCGTACTACTGCTTCTTCCTTGCCATTTCTGCACTGGTTGCTATTGCCAGCCGACACTGGTTTAACGCCCGTCAGCAGTGATGGCCTGATAACGCACTATTAAAATGGCTCACCTCATAAAGCCTTTGCCTAACGCAAAGGCTTTTTTGTTGGCCCTAGCGAACTCGTAAGCAAAGGATGCGCCGATTTCGCTATTGATTAGAGTTTAGGCTCTATAACTTATGACTCGATCACCAAAGTGACGATTTTTGCCCAACTGACGGTGATCATCGCAACAAAATAATGAAATAGACCAGCGAGATAGCATGAATTCTTTTAAACTAGTCGGCGTTTTCTAATCGTCGACAGTCGTCGATGGTGGCTTATCCATCGCTAATAAGGTCTTAGATCATGAAGGAACGTCTTTCTTTGAAGGCAGCGGTCAGTGCTGCGTTAATTGCGTCATTGGCAGGGTGCGCCAATACAGGCTCAGAAACACCAGAACACGGTTGGGCGCCAGATACCACTTATAAGTTAACCATTCTTCATACCAACGATCACCACGGTCGTTTCTGGCACAACCGCTACGGCGAATACGGCATGGCTGCGCGCAAAACGCTGATTGATGAGTTGCGTGCCGAAGCAAAAGCAGAAGGCAGCGAGGTGCTATTGCTCTCAGGCGGTGATATCAACACCGGTGTGCCTGAATCTGACTTGCTACAAGCGGAACCAGATTTTAAAGGCATGACGCAAATTGGTTACGATGCAATGGCGATCGGTAACCACGAGTTTGATAACCCACTGAGCGTGCTTGAAAAGCAAATGCAATGGGCCGACTTCCCAATGCTGTCAGCCAACATCTATGATAAAGAGACAGGCGAGCGCAAATTCCAAGCTTATCAAATGTTTGAGCGCAACGGCCTGAAAGTTGCTGTGATTGGCTTAACCACGGAAGATACCGCCAAAATCGGTAACCCAGAGTATATCGGTTCATTGGAATTCCGTGATCCAAAAGCGGAAGCGAAGAAACTGATCGCAGAGTTGAAAGAAACCGAGCACCCAGACATCATCATTGCTGCTACACACATGGGCCACTATGCCGATGGTAAAAGCGGCGTGAACGCACCGGGTGATGTGGCGCTCGCGCGTTATATTGACGAAGGTGATTTGGATCTGATCATCGGTGGACACTCGCAAGAGCCGGTGTGCATGGAAGGTCCAAACATGTACAACAAAAACTTCCAGCCGGGTGATGCATGTACGCCAGACCAGCAAAACGGTGCGTGGATCATGCAAGCGCACGAGTGGGGCAAATATGTCGGTAAGGCGGAGTTTGAATTCCAAAACGGCGATTTGAATCTCGTTAGCTATGATCTGATCCCTGTGAACCTGAAGAAAAAAATCAAGGTGAACGGTGAGAAGAAACGTGTCTTCATCCAAGATGAAATCGCGAAAGATCAAGCGCTGTATGACTTCTTGAAGCCATACCAAGACAAAGGCCAAGAAAAACTCAACGTCAAAATTGCTAAGAGCAATGGCAAGCTTGAAGGTGATCGTGATGTGGTGCGTTTCCAACAAACCAACCTTGGTCGCCTGATCGCCATGTCACACATGGAGCGTGCGAAAGCAGACTTTGCGGTGATGAACTCCGGCGGCGTACGTGATTCAATTCCTGCTGGCGACATCACTTACAAAGACGTATTGAAAGTACAACCATTTGGCAACATGGTGACGTACACCGATATGAGCGGTAAAGAAGTGCTGGACTACCTGAATGTTGTCGGCACTAAGCCGGTTGATTCTGGTGCGTATGTGCAGTTTGCCGGTATCTCGATGGTGGTTGAAAACGGTAAAGTTCACGATGTGAAAATCGGTGGTGAGCCATTAGATATGGACAAAACTTACCGCTTCACCGTGCCAAGCTTTAACGCAGCGGGTGGTGACGGATATCCAAAACTGACCAACCATCCAGGTAACGTAAACACAGGTTTCGTGGATGCTGAAGTGCTGAAAGACTATCTAGAAGCGCACAGCCCAATTGATGTGAACGACTACGCACCGAAGGGCGAAATTGTTTACAAGTAAATCTGATTAAGATTGCCATGATGACAAAGCGGTACCGATGCGGTGCCGCTTTTTTTATGCAATGATAGTGCGATGTGTTTTAGCTGTAGAGAAGCATGATGACACCAGCGATTAAATTAGCTGAAAAACATGGGATAAAGTTTAACGTTCATCAATATGAACATGATCCGAACAACCAACACTTTGGCGAAGAGGCGGTGCAAGCACTTGGGCAAGATCCTGCGCGGGTATTCAAAACGCTGTTGTTTTGCATCAATGGTGACAGTAAACAACTAGCGGTCGCGGTCGTGCCGGTGAAAGGCTCGCTCAACCTGAAAGCGGCAGCCAAAGCTGCAGGCGGTAAAAAGGCGGTGATGGCGGAGCCGGCGAATGCACAACGGGTGACAGGCTATTTGGTTGGCGGGATCAGCCCTCTGGGACAAAAGAAACGCTTGCCAACGCTACTTGATGCGTCTGCACAACAGTTTGAGACGATCTGTGTCAGCGCCGGTCGTCGTGGATTAGAAATAGAACTATCGCCAGCGGATTTGTTGGCGTTGACTGCGGGAAAGTACGCGGCGATCGGCGAATAACCATAAGGATAATCCAGTATGACATTCACCATTTGGGCCTCATTGGCGCTTGTGTGTATGCTCGGCGCGATGTCGCCCGGGCCGAGTTTAGTGGTGATGGCGAAACATAGCCTCGCCAACAGTCGCTTACACGGTATTGTTGCGTCTTGGGCGCATGCGCTTGGCGTCGGTTTGTATGCGCTGATCACCATGTTGGGCTTAGCTGTGATCTTCAAACAATCGCCGTTACTCTTCACAGGTATTGCCTATACAGGGGCGGCTTACTTAGCGTGGCTTGGCGTCAAATCTTTGTTGAGCCAAGGTGGCGTGGCGTCCAAACTTGAAGCGGGTAAACCGGCAAGCTTAGGTGAGGCAGCGCGGGATGGTGCGATGATCTCGATGCTTAACCCCAAACTGGCGCTCTTTTTCATTGCCTTATTTAGTCAGTTTGTCGCCATTGGTACCGATTTCTTTAGTCGCAGTGTGATTGTTTTAACACCGCTACTGATTGATGGCTTATGGTATACCCTGATCGCGTTTCTGCTCTCCAGCGCCAGTGTGGTCGATAAGCTACGCCAACATGCCGTGTGGGTGGATAAGCTCTCAGGCGTGGTGTTAATCGCGCTATCAGTTCGGGTGGTGGTGACGCTTTAAACCGCATAACGGCCGAAACATAAGTACAAAAAAAGACTGGTGGCTCACCAGTCTTTTTTCTTTGGCGCAAGACAGCGCCGTATCGTGTTGGGGCACATTCGCTAGGCGCGGCGGCTCAAATGGCGCTCGCGCGTTTCCAATTTTTTCTCTTGGCTTTTTTTCAGCATCACGTAAAGCGCTCCCGAGCCACCTTGATGGCGCAGCGCCGAGTGATAACAAAGGACATCTGAGATTTGCTGTAACCACTGGCACACATAGCTTTTCATCATGGCCGGCGGGTTACTGCGCTCTCCTTTACCATGCACAATCACCACGGTACGAATATCCATACGCTGACATTGTTTTAAAAAGCGTAAAATTTCATCGCGCGCTTTTTCCAACGACATCTTATGCAGGTCGAGCCTTGCATGAATGTCATACTTCCCTAAACGCAGTTTACGGAACACGCCTTCTTGCACACCCGCGCGCTTATAGGCCATGACTTCGTCCGGTTTCACCATGGTGGCGTAATCCAACGACAAATACTCAGGGTCGCTGTCGGCCAGCTTTTGCGCCGCTTGCTGTCGTGCCAGCTGTGCTTCAGTTGGCTGGTGAGATGCCGGTTGGGTCTCTACTTTGTCCTGCTCAATGGGGTCAACGTCAAACATCATCTCGCGGAACAAATCAAACTCATTTTTATCACTCATCGCTCTTATGCCATGTGTGGTTTGATACGATTTGGGGACAGTATAAACGAAATAAAAAAAAGAAACCCAGAGCCACATTCTGTGACCAACCATGTGACCCTGGACTAAGCAAGAATGCTTAAAGTTAGGTAGGCAATAAAAAACAGGTTATTGAGGTTTGGACGTCATCACTTTATAGATGAAGTAACCACCAAAAAAACTGATTAAGCCAAATGTACAGATGATGACAATCATGGATGACAAGCCGACTGCATTGCCGAAAAGGAGATCAAGCCAAAAGTCCATAGTCTGTACCCTCGTGTCCGTTAATGTAGGGTCAGAATGCCAATAGGCAGTTAGTTGAATACTGATCAGGATCAAGTCAGAGAGGTGAACAAATAATAAACATATGTTAACGGGAATTGGATCACAGTCTCTGCGTAACTGACGTTTCTTTCACCGCTTAAGCGTGAACAAGAAAAAATTTATCGGACAGGGCTTGAGGTTTCGGTGGGCTTGAGTATTATAGGCCACCTCAGCGCGGGGATGCACTTGGTCGCATAGCCCTTCGCTTGACAAGATAAACGTCAATTCGTAAAACTTGTCATATGTCGGTGAATAGCGCAGTTTGGTAGCGCATCTGGTTTGGGACCAGAGGGTCGGGGGTTCGAATCCCTCTTCACCGACCACTATTCAGTTAGTGGAGAGCGCATTTAGTCGGGGTCCGGAAGCCGGTCCAGCGGAAGGCCGCCCCATCGAAGCCCTCTTCACCGACCACTATTTTAAACTGAGTGATCGAAGGTTACTTAGTTGACGTAAAAAGCATTAACGGTGAATAGCGCAGTTTGGTAGCGCATCTGGTTTGGGACCAGAGGGTCGGGGGTTCGAATCCCTCTTCACCGACCAATACAAAACCTCAGCCTCTCGGCTGGGGTTTTTTCATATCAAGATGGAGCATCTGAGTTATGCTTGCAGAGGGTCGGGGTCCGGAAGCCGGTCCAATCGAATCCCTCTTCACCGACCAATACAAAACCTCAGCCTCTCGGCTGGGGTTTTTTCATATCAAGATGGAGCATCGGAGTTATGCTTGTAGAGGGTCGGGGTCCGGAAGCCGGTCCCGCGGAAGGCCGCCCCATCGAAGCCCTCTTCACCGACCAACGCAAAACCCCAGCCTCTTGGCTGGGGTTTTTTCGTTTTATTGCAGGTGAGTGCTTAAGGCTTAGGATAGTGCTGGAAAGCCTCAGTATGACCTGTTTCGTCAAATGCCATCACCGTGTATGGCTGGTGACGATCGCCATATTCCATACCCGGCGAGCCGATCGGCATGCCGGCAACAGCGAGACCTTCATAGCCTGTATGGGTGGCAAGGAGCTTTTTCACTTCCTGTGCGGGCACATGGCCCTCAATCACGTAGCCGTTGATGCGAGCAGTGTGACATGATTGCATGTCGGCAGGCACGCCCATCTCTTGTTTGACGGCCGCCATATTGTTGTGCGGTTTAACCTCCAGCTCAAAGCCGGCTTGCTCCATGTGCTCAACCCAATCGTCGCAACAGCCACAGCTGGGCGATTTATACACCACACCGCTTGCGGCCATCGCTGAGGCACTCATCAGGCCTACGGTTGCTACAAGTAGTTGTAAACGCTTCATTATCACTCCTTGTTACTTCTCGTCTGATTTTATTTTGAAAAAACGTAGTCTATTGGCGTTGGTCACCACAGTGATCGAAGACAACGCCATTGCACCGCCGGCAATGACGGGGCTGAGTAACATGCCGGTAAAGGGGTAAAGGATGCCGGCAGCGATCGGGATCCCCAAGGTGTTGTAGATAAAGGCACCAAAGAGATTTTGTTTCATGTTGCGTACCGCGGCTTGAGATAGCCCAATGGCGTCTGCCAAGGCGCCAAGGTGTTGGTGCATCAGCGTAATTTGCGCGCTTTCTATCGCAATATCGCTGCCGCTGCCCATCGCCACACCGACATCGGCTTGCGCAAGTGCCGGCGCATCGTTGATACCATCACCGACCATGGCAACGCATTTACCTTGCTGTTGGAGAGACTGGATTTGTTCCGATTTTCCATCAGGCAGCACACCGGCAATCACCTGATCAATGCCCAGCTGACGGCCAATCGCATTGGCGGTATCTGGGTGGTCGCCAGAGAGCATGATCACCTCAAGCCCCTGTTGTTGCAGGCGAGCGATAGCGTCTATGGCGTCATCACGAATCGGGTCACTGACACCAATCAGCGCTTGTACGCTGTCCGCATTGGCAAGGTAAATCGCGGTTTCGCCACGCTGAGTCATGGCGTCGATATCGGTTTGGTGGGCGTCAGTATCTATCCCTTGTGCCTGCATCCACGCTTGGTTGCCGATGTAGTAACGTTCACCGTCGATCTTGGCCTGGATCCCTTTGCCAGATTCACTGTTAAAGTCATTTGATGTCGGCAACGCAAGTGTCTGCTGCTTGGCATAGCCAACAATCGCTTGGGCCAATGGGTGCTCGGAGTGTTGCTCCAGTGAGGCAGCAATTGCCATGAGGCGCTCTTGGTCGCCGTGAATAGCATTCACATGCGTGACTTCGGGCTGGCCGCGGGTCAGTGTGCCCGTTTTATCAAACACCAAGGTGTGCAGTTTTGCCGCGGTTTGCAGCGCATCAGCATCACGGATTAAGACCCCGACTTCGGCGGCGCGACCCACCGCAGCGGTAACGGATAGAGGGGTCGCCAAGCCAAGCGCGCAGGGGCAGGCGATGATCAACACCGTGGTCGCGGTGACCAGCATGTAGCTGACCGACGGCTCTGGACCGACAAAATACCAGATAGCCGCGGTAACAATGGCAATGGCGACCACGATAGGCACAAATACCGCTGAAATACGGTCGGCAAGCTTCGCCAGTTCAGGCTTACTACTTTGCGCTTCGCGCACTAAATCAATAATACGTGCCAACATGGTATCGCTGCCCACACCAGTGGCTTTAAAGGTTAAGCCACCTTTTTGGTTCACGGTCCCGGCATGAAGCGTGTCTCCCGCTGTTTTATGAACAGGCACAGGTTCACCGGTCAGCATGGATTCGTCGATATAGCTGCTGCCATCAACCACTTCACCATCAACCGGTACCTTAGCGCCAGGTTTAACCCGCAGTGTCATTCCCTGTTTCACTTCATCAAGCGGACGCTCTGTTTCTTGTCCGTTTTCAATGACTAAGGCTGTAGGTGGCTGTAAATCAAGTAATTGGTCGAGTGCTTTAGACGTATTGGCACGGGCACGTGCTTCAATCGCATGGCCTAAGCTAATCAAACCAATGATCATGGCTGAGGCTTCAAAATACACATGACGGGCTTGCTCTGGGAATAATGCAGGCGCGATGACCACCGCGGTGGAATACAGCCACGCGGCACCGGTACCGAGCGCCACCAACGTATCCATGGTGGCACGTTTGTGCATCAGCGCTTGCCAGGCATTGGCAAAGAAGTGACGGCCACCGGTTGCAAGTAAGATCAGGGTCAGCACGGCAATCACGCCCCACGCCCACTGATCTTGGGTCGATTGAATGGTCATACTGCCACCCAATACCCCCCAAGCCATCAGCGGTGCGCCAAGCCCTAACCCTGCAAGGGTACTGCGTTTAAAGCTTTTCAGCTCAGAGGCTTGCTGAACCTGTTGGCGTTCTCGGCGGTCATTATCATCTTCCACCTTTTCGGCGCCATAGCCTGCGTTTTCTACTGCTTGAATAATCTCCTCTACCGTTGCATTGCCTTTAACAATGGCACTACGCTCAGCAAGGTTCACGCTAACATTGGCCACGCCATCCACACTGCTGATAGCAGTTTCAACACTTTTGACACAGCTTGCGCATGTCATGCCGGATAACACAAACTGCATGCGTGAGTGGCTGGATGAAGGCTCAGTGCGCGTCTGGGCTTTGGCTTGTTGCTCAACCTCGGCGGTCTCGGTTTGCGGTTGATGCGGCTCGGTTGATGAGGACGTTGCTTGGCTGGGATCGATGAGTGTGGCCCCAAAGCCCAACGCTGCGATCGATTCAATCAGCGTCTCGGCGCTGAGCGTCGTGCGCACGGTCGCCCTGTCTTTGCTGACTTGATAGTCAAAAACGGCATCGTTTTCATCGAGCGCACGCTCCACTTTCGCCACGCAGTGACCGCAGCTTAACCCCGACAATGCCAATTCATGCTGATAACCGACTTGATAGCCAAGGTTCTCAATGGTTTGGATGATGGAGTCCAAGCTCAAGCTGGTATGAATATCTGCATGGGTTTTAGTTACCGAGTGCGAAAACACGGTAGGCAGGGCATCCAATGCGGCTTCCACTTTGGCGACACAGCGCCCACAGTTCAGCCCACTTAACGCTAAGGCATGACGAAAACCGGCTTGATATCCCAGTGTCTCGATCGCGTCGACGGCCTGTCTAAGCGTCGCTTCAGGGTTATCTCCGAGTACTTCCAGCGAGATAGCTTGTGTATCCGCCTTTTCTATGCGGACGTTATCGACTGTTCCCACTGCTTGGGTCACTTTTTTCACACACCCGTTGCAGCTCAACCCGTCGAGAGGCAAGGTGTAATAAGTCATGGTGGTATCTATGGTTGTCATTTCCGCTCCTTAATGATCACAACACGGCGCACGTGTTGGGGAAACGTCGCAACATCAAGTAAACTGAACCATAAACCTTATAGCTACTGGAAGGTCAAGGAGCGAGAATGAAAATTCAGCAAGTCGCCGAAAAAACCGGTTTAACCACCAAAACCATCCGCTTTTACGAGCAGAAAGGGCTGATCACGCCGCCACACCGCGCCGACAATGGGTATCGTGATTATCGCGCGCAGCACGTGAGTGAGTTGCAAATGATCCGTCGGGCGCGATTGGTGGGGTTTACCTTGGAAGAAAGTGCAGATTTGTTAGCGTTATCGCGCGATCCTTCTTTACGCAGTGCCGATGTGAAGGCACGCGCCGAGAGTAAATTGATGGAGATCGATGAAAAAATTGCCGAGCTGGCGGCGATGAAAACCACCCTTCAGGCGCTTACCCAAGCGTGTCCCGGTGATGGTGACGCGCAGTGCCCGATCATCGAAGCCCTGCGCGGGGACAGTGAGCTAGACAGCATTGGTCTTACCGAAAGTCAGTGCTGCCAAGCGTCGGCGAAATAGCTGCCAAGTGTGGGTGAAAAATTAGTACAGTAGCGAGTACAGTTGACGGCGATAACGTGAGGCAATCTCGTTGCCTTGACCTAATGCGGCCAGAATATCCATCAAGGTTTTCTTCGCCTCTCCATCGGCGTGATTCATATCGCGACGGAGAATGTTCATCAGCAGCTCAAGTGCGTCTTCGCTACGATTGATTTGGTTAAGTTGTACCGCAAGCTCATAGGCAATATCTGCATTATCTGGGTTCTCAGCCAGTGCATCTTGCAAGTTGCGGATCTCTGGCGCGTCAGCAGCTTGATTGTGCAATTCAATTTTCGCGATCAGCCCTTTGTAGGTCGCGTCTTGATCTTGCATCAACACCGTATCTAGCACGGCTTGCGCTGCATCAAACTGCTGGGTCTCGACCAGACATTCGGCCAGCGCCAGTTTAAAGTCTCCCTTCTCACCGTGGCTGCTCTCAAGGGGTTTTAGGATCACCAAGGCATCGGTGTAATTGCCTTCCGCCATCAATTGACGCGCTTGGTCAAACGCTTGATCTTCTGGGCTTGGCAGGTGCTTATTCAGCATTTCGCGCACCGTCTCTTCATTTTGCGGGCCGGCAAGGCCATCCACCGGTTGACCATCTTTAAACAGAGCCAGCGTTGGCAGTGCGCGGACGCCAAACTGGGCGGCAATCAGCTGCTGCGCTTCACAGTCGATCGTGGCGAGCGTAAAGGTGCCGTGGCTATCGTGAGCCACTTGCTCGACAACCGTTTTCAGCTCAACGCTTTCGGGCATCATGTTTGCCCAAAAATACACCAGCACCGGCGTGCGTGAAGAAGACTCAAGAATTTGCTGAAAATTATGTTCGGTTAATTCAACGATATAGTTTGCGTGCATCATGGATCCCGACGAAGTGTGTTTGCAATAAGGGTGGGGGCAAATGCGTCGAAATTCAAGCAGCTGAGATACGAAAAAGCCACCCAAGGGTGGCCTATTTCGTCGGTCTGCAAGCGAGTCCATCAAAGATGACGAGTGCGGGTTACAACACGAGCACCACGCACAAAGCGACGCTCAAGCAGAGCCAGTTCAATTGATGCAAGGTCATCAGCCGGCTCCTGTTGTTTATTATTGTCGGTGTTATTGGCTTGGCAGCTTGGCTGCCAATGAAGGAAAGCGTGTCAGCAAGTGGCCGTTTCCACTCATGCAAGCTAGATTAATCGCGATCTATGACATTGATGTGACAATTGCGACATAAAACACGTTTTTTTTACGATCATCTTCCCATTGCATTAACTGCCTTTGAGCAAGACCCGATCGAGCCAACGGCTGGGAAGGAGCCGTTTGAGGAGTGCCATCCACACTGTCGGTTGCGTTACGCGATAACGCACCTTGGGACGCGGCGAGAACAGCGCATGCGTCAGTGGTGCAACGAGCGCGTCGGCGGGCAGGGTATATTTGTTGCCGCCTTCGTCTGCAGCAAGACGGTCTATTTGGCTTTGATATGCGTGCTGGTGGCGACTTTTATTGGGTTCGACCCAGTGTTTAAAGGCGCTGAGCGCATTGGCACGAAACGCGGTTTCAATTGGACCAGGCTCAATCAAGCTCACCTTAATGGGCGTATCGCTCAGCTCTAAACGCAGGGTATCGGTCCAGCCTTCGAGGGCAAATTTGCTGGCGTTATACGCGCCACGGTATTTCAATGCCACAACACCCAGCACCGAGCTATTTTGCACAATGCGTCCCTCGCCGAAATTGAGCAGCATCGGCAACAAGGCTTGGGTTAAATGGTGCCAACCAAACACATTGGTCTCAAACTGGGCGCGTAAGGCATCGGTGGGCAAATCCTCCAGCGCGCCCGGTTGGCCGTAAGCGCCGTTGTTAAACAGCGCAAAGAGTTTGCCACCTGTCATTTGCGCGATTGTGTTGACTGCTTGGTTGATGCTGGCCGTGTCTGACACATCCAATTGAATACAGGTTAAGCCTTCTTGCTGTAAACGGCTGACATCGTCAGGCTTTCGGCAACTGGCGATCACCGTGTGCCCTTGCTCATGCAAAGCTTTGGCGCAGGCATAGCCGATGCCGGTGGAGCAGCCGGTGATTAAAATGGCGTTGTTTAATGGCGAAGCCGTTTCCATGACATCCTCACTCATGATTGTGGCGCGTCGGACAAATAAGGCGCGAGCTTTTCCGCCATAAAATCGGCAATCCAAGGTTGTGCTTCCGGCATCGGGTGAATGCCATCATCACGCATCCATTCAGGCTTTTGGATCACAGTCTCCATAAAAAAGGGCAGCAAGGGGGTTTGTGTTTGCTCTGCCAGTGTAGGATAAATATCAGCAAATCCTTGTGCATAGCGCTGGCCATAATTTGGCGGAATTTGGATTTGTACCAATAAAGGCGTGGCATCGGCCGCACGAGTTTGGGTGATCAATTGTTCAAGGTTGTCTCGTATACGGTTAAACGGCCAACCGCGTAGGCCATCGTTGCCGCCGAGCTCAATCAGCACCCATTCGGGCTGGTGGCGTTCTAATAATTGCGGCAGACGCTGCAGGCCATTGGCGGTGGTATCGCCGGAAATGCTGGCGTTAATCACCTCAATCTCGACATCATGGTCGTTGAGTGCGCGCGGCAGCTTAGCAGGCCAGGCTTGTTCAGCCGCCATTTGGTAGCCAGCGCTTAAGCTGTCACCAAGGACAAGGAGCGTTTGTGCACTGGCACTGCTCACCCACAAAAAACACAACAAAGTAAGGATGCGTAACATGGCCTCTCCTGTTATTCGAGCCGAAAAAATTGCAAAACATGTCGTGACACGCGAACAGCCGCTTACCATTCTGCAGGATGTCTCGCTACAAATCGAGGCAGGCGAGTCGATTGCATTAATGGGCGTGTCCGGCGCAGGAAAATCCACCTTAATGACCTTGCTTGCAGGATTAGATACGCCCAGTGAAGGCGAGGTCGATCTGCTCGGCCACAAGCTTTCCACCTTGGATGAAGATGCGCGCGCGGCGCTGCGGGCCGAATCGGTGGGGTTTGTGTTCCAAAGTTTTTTACTGGTGCCGTCACTGAACGCGCTTGAGAACGTGATGCTGCCGCTGACCATTCGCGGTGAGGAAGAAGACGAAACTCGCGCCAAGCAACTGCTGGCCTCGGTAGGCTTGCAAGGGCGCGAAAGCCATTTGCCGTCGCAATTATCTGGCGGGGAGCAACAACGGGTGGCCTTGGCGCGTGCGTTTATTATTCGCCCACAAGTGCTGTTTGCCGATGAACCGACCGGCAACCTCGACCAAAAAACCGCGGCGACCATCATTGATTTATTGTTTGAACTGAACGAAAAGCATGGCACCACCTTGGTGTTGGTTACTCACGATCCGGCGCTGGCAAAGCGTTGTCAGCGTACCTTGATGATGGACAGCGGCAAGCTACAGGAGCGAGTGAATGGCGAGTAAAAACGGACTACTCAATCGCTGGGCGTGGCGTGAACTGTTACACGGGCAAATTTGGCCCGTGGCGGTGGCCTTGGCACTGATCATCACCTGTGTGTTTGCGCTATCAGCATTGGCCGATCGCATTGAAAACGTGCTCACCCAGCAAGGGCGCAACCTGATTGCTGCCGATACCGTGCTGCGTACTCGTCAGCCGCTTAACACCGAGCAAATTGAGGCGTTTAAACAAGCTGGCGCCACAGTATCGGCCCAAACCCGTTTTGGCACCATGGCGTTCAGCGAGCAAAAAATGCAGCTGGTGAGCGTGAAAGCGGTGGATAGTCTGTATCCGCTGCGCGGTGACTTGGTGCTGGAGCAAAATGGTCAAGCCATTGGCGGTGACCGACGCATTCAACCCGGTGAGCTATGGCTGTCTGAGCGGGTGTTTAGCTTGCTGGATGTGAAAGCGGGCGACACCGTATCGATTGGTAACCTCGATTTAACGGTGAGCGGTACCTTGGCCGCGGAGCCGGAACTCTCGTTTAACCCCTTTAGCCAAATGCCTGCGGTGATGATGCATCGAGCCGATGTACCTGCCGCTGGCGTGGTACGCGAAGGCAGTCGGGTGCGTTATCGCTACTTTTTAACCGGTGACGAGCCCAGCCTAAGCGCGGCTAAAGCCAGCTATACGCTGCAAGATGGTGAGCGCTGGGTGGATGAAAACACCTCCGATCGCACTGGGGATATGCTGGACCGCAGCCGTCAGTACTTGTCATTAACCGTGGTACTGGTGATTGTGATGGCCGCGGCGACGTTAACCTTAACTTGTCAGCACTATGCTAAAAGCCGCGCGGATTTGGTGGCGATGCTAAAAAGCCTCGGCGCCAGCCAACAATGGGTGCGACGCTGGTTGGCTCGGCAGTTAACCTTATTGTTTGTCCTTGCTACCGCCGTAGGCTTGGCCGCCGGTTATACACTTGAAGTGTTATTGCGCTTGCCGCTGACCGATGTGCTGCCTTCACCGCTGCCAAGCTATGGCTGGGTGCCTTGGGTGCTTGCGCCCGGTGTCGCGCTTTTGGTGGCGCTGCCTGCCTTGGGCGTGCCGCTGCTTAAATTGCTGGATGCGCCTGCGTTGGCCGCGGTGCAATCGCAGGCTGCCCGTGGGCGTCAACGTCGCGGCACTGCGGCGATCTTAATCGCGATACCGGCGGGAGCACTTGCACTGTGGGCGTTCGACAACACCTTGCTATGGACAGTGCTGGGGGCGATGGCAGTGATGATCGTCTTGCTGGCGCTGGCAGGGTTAGGCTTGCTCCGGTTGGTGAAATCACGGGTGCGTGCCCCTTCGGTGAAATTGGCCCTTAGCCGAATTACCCGCAACAAACTGGCTAGCAGCGTGCAATTAGGGGCGCTGGCGATCTCCTTTATGCTGTTGGCTATCATCTGGCTGCTGCGTACCGATTTGCTCGCTGATTGGGGACGGATGCTGCCGCCCGATGCGCCCAATGTGTTTGCGCTGAATATTGCTCCGAGCGAGCAGCAAGGCTATGTGGGTGAACTCGATGACGCCAGCTTGATGCGATCTGATGCCTACCCAATCGTGCGTGGCCGGCTGGTGGGCAAAAACGGTGAGCGTTACCAGATCCCCACCGATGAAGCCGAGCGTGATGAAGCGGATGAGGCTTTGCGCCGCGAGCTTAACTTCACCTGGCGCGAAACCTTGCCATCACACAATGAGGTGATTGCCGGAGACTGGCCAACTGAGAATGGTGTATCAGTGGAGGCAGACATTGCCGAGCGCTTGGAGATTGAGATAGGCGACAGCCTGACCTTTAGCGTCACCGGCCAAGACTTTACTGCCACGGTGAACTCGATTCGTGAAGTCGAGTGGCGCAATATGCGGCCTAACTTCTATTTTATTTTCGACCGCGAGACGCTAGCCGACAAACCCGCCAACTGGCTGGTGAGCTTCAGGCTCGATGAATCGCAAACGCCCTTGCTCAATCGGTTAGCGCGGGAATATCCGACCGTCACGCTGCTTGATTTGCGTACCATGAGCAGCCGTATTCAATCGATTTTGCGTCAAATTGGCTTGTCGCTTTCGGTGTTGGCAGGGCTGGCGGTGATCAGCGGCTTGCTATTGCTGCTCACCTTGCTGCGTATCAGCCTGAGCGAGCGTCAGCAGGAGATAAACCTCTATCGCACCTTGGGCGCGAGCCGCACCCGTATTCAGCGCACCTTATGGAGCGAATATGGCGTGATGGCCTTTGTATCGGGCCTGATGGCGGTGCTGGGCGCAGAAGCGGCGATGGTCGGCCTGCTGAAATGGGGCTTTGAAATGGAGGTACGCTTGCACCCTGAGCTTTGGGCGGTGTTGCCTGTTGTGGCCGTCGCGCTGGTGTTTGTCACGGTCGCCTCGATGCTGCGCAAACTGATTGATCCGCAGCGGCGTTAATACGGGGCGGCGGATAAGCGTTCGCCTTTTATATGCAAAAAGCGGGTATCAATTTTTTTGATACCCGCTTTTTTGTGGAGAACGCCCGAAAAATCTAACCAGCAACATGCTTAGGCGAAAAGCGAATGGGCGATTAAAACAGTGACGCCATCGCTTCTTCTACTTTGGGGTGTTGGAACTTAAACCCTGAATCTTCAAGAGCATGGGGCAGGGCGCGCTGGCTATCGAGCAGCAAGTGCGAGGCTTCCCCCATCATGGCCTTAATCGCCACGGTAGGCACAAAGAAAAGGTGCGGGCGTTTTAAGGCACTGGCTAGCGCCTGACTAAAGCGTTTATTGGTGACCGGCTCTGGCGCGGTGCAGTTAAACGGCCCTTGCAACGCAGGCGAGTCAAGCAAATGTATGATTGCTGCAACCATATCATCAATATGGATCCACGGCATGTATTGCTGGCCTTTACCAATCGGGCCACCAAGGCCAAGTTGGTAGGGCAACATCATCCGTTTTAGCGCGCCGCCTTCGGCGCTTAACACCACACCGGTGCGCAGCAGGCACACTCGCGTATGTTGTGAGGCGCCTTTTAAGGCAATTTTTTCCCACTGATGACACACATGCTGGGCAAAATCATCGGCTTGGACCACCAAGGTTTCATCGAACGGATGGTCTTGCTGATCGCCGTAGTACCCCACTGCCGAGCCGCTAATAAAAGTATGGGGCGGCGTGCTGCTGGCATGAATTTTCTCCACCAGCTTTTCTGTTAGCCCCCAACGGCTGGTGCAAATGATCCCTTTTTGCTGCTCGCTCCAACGCTTATCGGCAATTGGCTCACCGGCAAGGTTAATCACAGCATCAAAATCATTCAGGTGGGGAAGGTCGTCAAGACGCTCTATCGCGGCCACCGAGTCCCCGAATATCTTTGTCACCTTTTCTTTGTCGCGCGAGAGCACGGTGAGTTGATGTTGAGGCTGCAGCTTGGCGACCAAGGCTTTGCCAATCAGGCCCGTGCCACCTGTGATTAAAATATTCATGCCTAGAGTCCTAAAAGGGTGACGAAATCTCTGCTGTTAACGCTAAGGGGCTTTTCCACTAAGCGCAAGTGGTTGCTTTGTATCCTGTTACGTGTGGCAGCGAAAATTGGTTTGATCGCGCAGTTTTCTGCTTTGTCACTCGCACCGCACATTGGGAGTGCTAACATAAATAGGCATATAAACACTGTGCCTTTTCAAGGTCGATGTTCGTTACGCAGGGAGTCATGTCACCCACATGCAGGCGTTGTTCAAATCACTACTTGGTAGTTTTCGCGATCTCTTACCCATCATTTTAGTGATTGGTTTCTTTCAAGTGGTTGTCCTTAACCAGCCATTGCCCAATTGGTTATCCATCACCATTGGGCTAGTGCTCGTGGTCGTTGGGCTGACCTTATTTGTGTACGGCTTAGACATGGGGCTGTTCCCGATTGGCGAATCAATGGCGCATTCGCTGGCTCACAAAGGCAGTTTAGGATGGTTAATTGCGTTTGCCTTCTTACTAGGCTTTGGCACCACGATTGCGGAACCTGCACTCACCGCGGTGGCGGCGGAAGCAGCAGATGTCGCCGCTAACGGCGGGATGATAAACACCACAGAGGCAGCCAAAGACAGCTACGCCAATGGGCTGCGGCTAACCGTGGCGCTCTCGGTCGGCTTTTCGATTGTGCTTGGCGTAGTGCGGATTATGAAAGGTTGGCCGATCCACCGCTTAATTATCGGCGGCTACTTGCTGGTGGTGGCGATGACTATGGTGGCACCGCCCAGCATTATCGGCATTGCCTATGACTCGGGTGGGGTAACCACCTCTACGATTACAGTGCCATTGGTGACTGCGCTCGGCGTGGGACTAGCAACCGTGATTAAAGGGCGCAACCCGATGGTGGATGGCTTTGGTTTGATTGCGTTCGCCTCGCTATCACCGATGATCTTTGTGATGGCTTACGGCATGGTGGTGGCGTGATGGATGCTCTGCGCCTGTTTATCGACACCTTTTTCTCCACCGTGCGCGATGTGATCCCGATTATCGTCATCATCTTCGGCTTTCAACTCTTCGTACTGCGCAAAGCGCTCAACAACCCCAAACGGATCTTGTTTGGATTTTTCTATGTCATTTTGGGCTTGAGCCTATTTTTAATGGGGCTGGAGCTGGCGCTATTCCCGCTTGGGGCTTCAATGGCCGAGCAGCTCACTGCCACTGATTTTGTTGGCGCAGCACTCAAAGCGGGCGGCGAGATTAACTGGCAAGCCTATTACTGGGTGTACCTATTTGGTGCCGCGATTGGTTTTAGCACCACGGTGGCCGAACCCTCGTTAATCGCGGTGGCGATCAAAGCGGCCAAAGTGTCGGGTGGGGCGATTCGAGTGAACGGCTTACGTGCCTCGGTGGCGCTTGGCGTGGCAATGGGAATTGCCTTGGGATGCTATCGCATTGTGGTGGGCGACCCGCTCCATTACTACATCATCACCGGCTATGTGGTGGTGGTGATCCAAACCTATTTTGCCCCGCCGTTTATCGTGCCCTTGGCCTATGATTCTGGAGGGGTAACCACCTCAACCGTGACCGTGCCCTTGGTAACGGCGCTGGGGTTAGGGCTAGCCTCTACCGTACCGGGAAGAAACCCGATGCTCGATGGGTTTGGCTTAATTGCGTTTGCCAGTTTGTTTCCGATGATCACCGTGATGGGCTATGCCCAAATCACAGCCTATTTACAGAAAAAGCACGCACAGCGTTCATCGTAAGGAGAGCCTATGCGGTTCAAATTAATCATGGCGTTTATTGAAGATGCCAAAACCGATGCGGTGCTCGATGCCGCCAGACAAGCCGGCGCTACCGGCGCGACCATTATTAACAACGCGCGTGGCGAAGGCTTGGTGAAAAAGAAAACCTTTTTAGGGCTGACGCTGGATGTGCAGCGAGACGTGGCCATCTTCCTGGTGGAAGAGCACTTATCACGCGCCATACTCGAAACCATTAATGACGTGGGCGAGTTTGATGCCACCTCCGGCAGTGGCATCGCGGTGCAAATTGATGTGGAAGATGCCGTGGGCGTGGCCCACCAAATGCGAGAATTAACCGAAGTGGTGAAGGATGAGTTATGAAACAACATAAAACGGTAAGAGATGTGATGCATGCCCATGCCGTGTGTATTGATGGGCTCACCACGGTCGAAGAAGCGATCCGCATTGCACGCGAACAAGAAGTGAAAGCGATTATCGTCAATAAACGCGATGAGCATGACGAATTCGGCATTGTATTAATGAACGACATTGCCAAAAAAGTGCTCGCCAAAAACCGCGCGCCATCACGGGTGAATGTTTATGAAATTATGACCAAACCCGCGCTCAGCGTATCGCCCAATATGAACGTGAAATACTGCGCCCGTTTGTTCGAACGCTTCGGCATCAGCCGCGCCCCCGTTATTGAAAACGGCCAAGTCCTCGGTATGGTCAGTTATAACCTGATCGTGATCTACGGCATGCTTGCTGAAGAAGTAGAGAGCCAGAATCGGAAGGATTAGGGGGATAGGTGTAAAGGTGGTTTTAAGGGAGAGGGGCTAGCTCATTTGTGACCCCATTGTGAGTTAAGTAGTCTTCAGTACACGTTTTTAAGCCAGCTTATTTGACGTAGTTTTTCTAATCAAATTATTATGCCATTTGTTGCTTTTCTCATGTGCATCAATTTGAGATAGCCTCATGTTACTAAGGATGAAGAATGAACGATCTACATCAGGCTCGACAAGTCCTTTTTGAGCTAGCTGAGAAGTATGGAAAGGCAGATATTAAAAATGAAGCACAAACTCGTTTTCATATCATAGATAGTATTTTGGAAGATTGCTTTAACTGGCGAGACGAGATTGAAGTTGAAAAATATGAGTCAACAAATGGCTTTACTGACTATGAGTTGGGAAAACCAAGAATACTTGTTGTAGAAGCTAAACGAGAAGGTATTCCATTTGATATACCTGCGGGTCTATCTAAACAGTTGACTATTCCGATTCAATCTCTTTTCGAAGCTAGTTCAGCTCTTAAAGAAGCTATCGAACAAGTGCAGGCTTATTGTGCTAGACGAGGTGTTCCCTTGGCGCTAGTTACCAATGGTCACCAATATGTAGCATTTTTGGCCTCGCGAACCGATGGTGTAGATGTTCTGGATGGAGATGCACTAGTTTTTACTTCACTTGATCATATGCATCATCACTTCACTCAAGCTTGGAACTGTTTATCAAAAGCAGGCATAGAAGAGAATAGACTTTTTAGATTACTGACTACTGGTGATAAAAGACTTCCAAATAAGCTTTCAAGCCAATTGGTCGATTATCCAAGGATTAGGTATCCAAGTGAAGTACAAGCTTCACTTAAACAGCTTTCTGAGTTGTTCATACAAGATGTAATGGATAACCCTGAGCTAGAGAGCAACTTCTACAAAGACTGTTACTGCGAAAGTGGAGCGTTAAATAAATATGCTCTACTGAGCAAGAATGTACTTGAGGCAAGATACGCTGCAATCTTTAGTGCATCAGAAGATCAACCATCAGTTCAACCTGTAAAATCCAAAAAAGGCTCAAATTTTTCGCCTGATATCGTAGCGGAAGCATTGTCCAGGCGTCCTATAGTTCTGATAGGGGATGTAGGTGTAGGAAAAACATCATTCGTAAAGAATTTAAGGCATAACAGCGCACACGAAGAGTTTAGTAAGGCTATTTATGTCTACATTGACTTAGGTGCAAATGCTTCCCTCAATACAGAAATAAACTCATTTATTTTGGATCAGATTGAGCATCAGTTACTAAGACAATATGAAGTTGACACCTACGATAACAGTTTTATTCATGGGGTGTATGATAGTGAAATTCGAAGGTTTGCCAAAGGATTATGGGGAAGTTACAAAGATTCAAACCCAGAAAAATACCAAGAAAAGCTGATAGAAGAATTGGCTAACCTCGTAGAAAACAAAAGTAACCATATGAAGCGCTCCATAGAACATATTGCGAAGGGGAGAAAAAAACAAGTCATAATTTGTATTGATAATGCCGACCAACGAGACTTCGACATTCAACAGGAAGCTTTTATTATTTCCCAAGAGCTAGCCAAAGAATGGAAAGCTACTGTATTTCTGTCTGTGCGACCACAAACATTTTATAAGTCTAAACGTTCAGGTGCGTTAACAGCTTACCCACATAAAATCTTTACCATATCTCCACCACGAGTAGACCAAGTTGTGGAAAAAAGACTGCGGTTCGCAGCTAAATTAGCTAGAGGAGAGCATGCGATCGATTTACCTTCTGTTCGATCTGAGAATTTAGCCTTATTTTTAGAAGCATTAGTTCGATCACTACAAAATAACAGAGATCTAAACGAGTTTTTAACGAATATTACTGGCGGCAATATCCGTGCGGTAATAGAATTCGTTACTGGGTTCATTGGATCTCCGAACGTAGAGGCACAAAAGATAATTGATATAATGGAGAAGGAAGGGGACTATCGAATTCCTGTACATGAGTTTTCTAAACAGGCCCTTTTAGGTGACTACTCTCACTACAGTCCAGATACATCAATTTCAATGAACGTGCTAGATATATCTAATGCAGACCCAAATGAACACTTCTTAGTCCCAGTTATTATTTCGTATCTTGATACGAAAGGTGGGCATTTGGACAAGGACGGATTTTGTAGGACCGAAACTTTAATAGAGGAATGTCAAAACGCTGGCTTTACGACAAATCAGGTAGAATTCGCATTGAGGAGAGCAACGAACAAAAAGCTGATCGAAACCTCGCTAAGAGTTACGTTTGAAGAAGACGAAGATAGTAATCTTATTGGAGATATGCCAGATAGTTTTAGGGTAACGACTATCGGAGCGTATCATATTAAGAGGTGGCTTGGTGAATTTGCATATCTTGATGCTATGCTTTTTGATACTCCAATAATGGACGAACTTTCCAGAAATGCACTAATAGTAGACTTATCATGCTTAAAAATTGCGAGCAGATATGCAAGAACAGTCATTTTTAGAGAGTATTTGAGAAATTGCTGGCGAGCTTATAGTAGCGCTCCCTCATACTTCGACCTTGAGGAGGCATTTTCAATGGGAGATGACAGTTTCCAAAGGGTTCATAAAGCAATCAAGAAATACGAAATGGATGAGAAGAAGTAATCTGTAGTACTTTAGTGCCTGAACCGAAGCCATAAGTTGGAGATGTTTTCCAACTTGTTTTTGTCCATTTCCAAGCCAAAATGCTGTCGACTTATCCTTCTCGCGTTACTCCAACCAAAGCCCGCATTGTTTAGTGCGGGCTTGCTCATTTCCCAGTATGTCCAGTTGAGTGACATCCAGCTTTTGCCGACAGCGCCGCTATCGCCACTATGACTTCAGTGACTTCGAACCACCAAGCCTCAACGCCACCCCTAACGCATTCAACTCTATCATCAGCGATCTGCCTCGCATCGCTAGACGTGAACGTAATCAATTTATTTATTAGTAACTTAGCGCGACTTCTATGGCTACTTGGGTTTTTAATTTATGTCCATGTGTCACTTTTATAGAGTGTTAATTTATATGTTGATCGTAAAAATATGCAACTGATAAATGTAATGTTTCTATTTTTAGGTTTTGTCACTCTAAAAGATAATGATTTAAATTTTGTTTTTATTCCTACTTATGCAGTATACCTCCTGTCTAAAGAGGTTTTATAATGGCTATGAATATTTTTTCTTTTTGTCGTTTAAAATCTGGGTAAGTCAAAGACCTAATAATTGGTTAGTGCGAAGTTGAGGATAAGATGAAAAGGATAAAGTTAATTGGATTGCTGACTTTTGTTTTTGCTAGTGCTTCGTCTTATGCAGGGGTAGATGATTGGAATTCGGAGTTGGTATATAAATCTGGAGATTTAGTAGAGTGGAAAGGGCATAAATATATAGCATCTCACTGGACTAAGGGTATAGAGCCTTTACCCAACAATATTAACTGGGATGGTTGGATTTATATTGATAAGGATAAATTAACAATTTGGGATAGTAATAGAGTATATAAAGGTGGAGAAATCGTTGAAATTAATGGTGATTACTACCTGGCTAGTTGGTGGAATAAAAATGAATATCCTGAAACTGCGTCATCTTGGCAGCATTTAGTTGATGTTAAACTAGATTTAGAACCAGAGCCAATGCCAGATAACAATACCATTGAAGGGATTGATTTAGATCATAATGGTGTTAGGGATGACTATGAGCGAGCAATTAGTGAGATCTATGTTGATGATGACTTGATTAAAGTTGCTATATCTGCCAGCCAAGAGTGGAAGTCACTGATAAAAATTAGTTTAGATGAAGATATAATAATAACTCAGGGCTTTGCGAGTGAGAAATTCTCTAACTTAATATCCTTGAATAAATGCTTTTCAGAACTAAGAAGAATTAACCCTCAATTTGAAACGCCATCAAAGCTATATTTTAATACTTTAGATAGAGCAATGGAAAAAAGAAAAGCAGAAAACAAGCTCTTTAAAGCGCTTAAAGGCGATTTGAGAAGTGTTCATGTGGCCGAAAGCCCGTGTTTAAATACTGATTTGGTGAAGTGATATGAGAAGGATTTTTTGGACTGTTTTCGTGATTATCTCTTTTCATTCTCATGCTGGTAGCTGGTGTGAAAAGAACATAGATAAGCTACAGTTGTTTTATGTGAATGGTATGTACACGACACCATCTGCATTTATTTCAAATATTAAGGATATTGATGATTTTCAAGACGGCTATCTGACTAAATTTTCGAAAAACGGTCCTGTAGAAGGCGCTTATAATGACTATGAAGGTCATCTTGGACAGATCTATGAGGTTGCAAGACAAAAGTACCAGGATTTAGATACTGACACCCAAGAATATCGCTTGCTAACGGCTATCCTTGGTGGTTATATTTTAGAACTATCTAGTGAAGATTTTAATATTATTACTCCTTTTATTATTGAGGTTATGAGCTATTTGCCAGACCACGATATTAGGAATGAAGTGGAATATAAAAATGCTAAGATGAAACTTGGAACATTACTCAATGATTGCGCTAGGACGATTGTTATCGGGCACTCACAAGGCAACTTTTATAGCAATGCATTGGTAAGTGATATAGGTTCATCATTTGTCTATCCTAATGGTTATGCAATGAGTGAATATCCAATGATAGGTATGATGGGAATAGCTAGTCCGGCGAGTAGTGTTGGTGGTGAATTCGGCAGTATTAATCCTAATATGGTGGATGTTCTTACTAACAACAATGATCTTATTATGGAACTAGTTAGAGATTGGATTGGTTCAGTTCCATCGAATTATGATGCTGTTGAAAATCTTCTAGATTCAACTGGGCACGGGTTGGCTGCTTCATATCTTCACTCTCATGGTCAAGCATCTACTATTGCGTCTAAAATAGATTCAATTACTAGTAATTTAGTGCCATTCCCTCTTTTTGAACAGCATCCATCAAGCTCATCGGCAATTTCACATATTGGATATTCAGAGGTTAGTGAGTTACTGGATGTTCGCTTTAACTATGGAGGAGGGTATCGTTATACAGGCGTGTCCAATACCATTTGGGAGCAATTTTATTATTCAACATCGCACGGCAAGTTTTTTAATGAAAAAATCAAAGATCATTACTTGTATCGTAAAATTGAACAATAATAGATTGTATTAAAAAATAGGGAAAGCTTTAGGCCAGTAAATAACATGATTTTGCTTATAGGTTGACCTGCTTTACTGTGTCCTATCACTGCTTTTATTTATTTAGTTAAAGCCCGCACTTTTCAGCGCGGGCTTGAGCATTTCAGTGTGTTGAACTTACTGGCTTACCAGCCTTTCACCACCGCGCCGTCAAAGACTTCCATCGCGGCGTTATAAACCGCGTCAGTTTGGTAGGCTTGGATAAAGGTTTTCACGTTTTCAGCGTCTACGTTATCTTTGCGCGCCACAATCAGGTTTACGTAAGGCGATTCTTTGTCTTCAACAAACAGGCCGTCTTTGCTTGGGGTTAGGCCCACGCCGGCGGCAAAGGTGTTGTTGATGATCGCAATGTCCACGTCTTCCAGTGAGCGAGGCAGTTGTGGGGTTTCTAGCTCGATGATTTCCACGTTTTTCGGGTTCTCAACGATATCCAGTTTGGTGGCGTTAATGCCGGCGCCTTCCTTAAGTTTGATAATGCCTTGCTGCTCAAGCAATACCAGCGAACGGCCAAGGTTCGATGGGTTGTTAGGCACGGCAATTTTACCGCCTTCTGGTAGATCCTCGACGCTATCTAGCTTGTAAGAATACGCTGCAATCGGATACACAAAGGTGTTGCCTGCAATCGCAAACTCGTAGCCACGGTCTTTGATTTGTGCGTCGAGGTACGGTTTGTGCTGGAAGGCATTCACGTCCACAGAGCCATCGGCGAGGGCGGCGTTAGGGGACACATAGTCGGTAAAGGTAATGAGCTTCACTTCAAGGCCGAGTTTTTTGGCTTCTTGTACCGCATATTCGGCCACTTGTGCTTCTTCACCGGCCATGACGCCAACGGTGATTTTGCTGTTGTCTTGCACGGCAGCTTCTTTTTCACCACAGCCGGTAAGGGCAAGGGTTGAGGCCAGTCCGAGTGTGGCAAGCAGTGTTTTAATCGTGGTTTTCATTGTCTGTCTCCCTTTTAAAAAACGTATCCGTTTTGACGGTAGTCCCGCACCACTTGTGGCCGTGTGGCATCCCAAGTGGCTGGGACAAATGTTGTGTTTATGTGTTTGGGTGTTTAGCGGTGATTTGTGCGACGCACTAAGTAATCTCCGCATGATTGAATCGCTTGTACCAGCACGACCAGCATCACAACCGTGATCAGCATGACGGTGGTATCAAAGCGCTGATAACCGTAGCGAATGCCCACATCCCCGAGGCCGCCACCGCCGACGGCACCCGCCATGGCGGAATAGCTCACCAAGGTGACTAAGGTGATGGTGGCACCATTGATGATCCCCGGTAGCGCTTCGGGCAGCAGCACTTTGTAAATAATTTGCGTTGGGGTTGCGCCCATCGCTTTTGCGGCTTCTTCCAACCCTGCGGGCAGCTCTAAAAGCGCACCCTCTACCAAACGCGCAATAAATGGAATCGCGCCGACCGTAAGCGGCACAATGGCTGCCGCGGTGCCGATGGAGGTGCCCACCACAAAGCGAGTGAATGGGATGATAGCCACCAACAAAATAATAAACGGAATGGAACGGCCGATGTTCACGACGGCGCCCAAAATTTGATTAACCCGTGGCTGTGCTTTCAGTCCGCCTTTTTTGGTGATGTGCAACAGCACGCCAAGTGGGATCCCGAATACAAAGCCAAGCAGCCCGGAGACCAACACCATGTAAATGGTTTGGCCGGTGGCATCGGCCAGCAGTTCAATCAGTGCTTGGTTTTGTCCAATCCATTGGGTTAACGCATCAATCGACATAGCCAAGTACCTCCGTGGCGACATGGTGTTTGTTTAGGTAGTGAATCGCATCATCAACAGCACTCTTCGGGCCCATAATCTCCGCCAAGAGTAGACCAAATTTCACGCCGCCGGCGTAATCAATGTCAGAACTTAAGATGCTGATATCAATATTAAATAAGCGCGACATCTGGCTGATCAGTGGCTCGTCGACGGTGGCGCCTGTAAATTCTAGACGCACCAGCGGATAGCTGCCTTTAAAGTAGTCTTTTTGTAAGCGTTGGGCGTAATCGTGTGGCACCGACAAATCCAAGGTGGAGCGAATAAAGTTTTTCGCTAACTCGGATTTAGGATGAGCAAAAATATCGCCTACGGGGCCAGACTCAACCAGTTCGCCATCACCAATAATCGCCACGTCGTGACAAATGCGCTTCACCACATCCATTTCGTGGGTGATCAGCAAAATGGTGAGGTTGAGCTTTTCATTAATGGTTTGTAGCAGTGACAAAATCGATTGTGTCGTCGCTGGATCCAGTGCGCTGGTGGCTTCATCACAGAGCAATACATTTGGGCTTGGCGCCAGCGCGCGAGCGATAGCAACACGCTGCTTTTGTCCACCACTGAGGCTGGCGGGATACACATCACGCTTATCGGCCAAGCCGACCAAATCCAGCAACTCGCTGACGCGCGTTTCAATTTCATCGCGGCGAGTACCACTGAGCTCCAGCGGCAGGGCGATATTGTCGAACACGGTGCGCGACGACAGCAGGTTAAAGTGTTGGAAGATCATGCCGATTTTACGGCGCGCTTGGGTTAACTCACGGTTGGGTAACGCAGTAAGGTTGACGCCGCCCACGGTCACTGAGCCGCTGGTTGGGCGCTCAAGCAGGTTAACCATCCGGATCAGCGTGCTTTTGCCCGCGCCAGAGGCGCCAATCACACCAAACACTTTTCCTTTCGGAATAAATAAATTGATGTCTTTAAGGGCATGAATTCGGCGCTCCCCGAGTTCGAATACCTTGTTGAGTTGTTTTATCTCAATCATCACATGTCCTTAGCGATAAATCTTATGACATCTCGCAGCTGTCCAGCGCCTTGCACCTTGGCTGTCGGGTCTCTCTGGTTATTGATGCTATGGTTTCGTTAAAAACAAGTCAATGGATATTTTTACTTCTAGACGTCCAAATGGCAATAAGTCTAACCGTCCGGTTATAAATTGAGCGAAGGGCTTGATCTCTGCAGGCAAAGCGCGTTAACTGATAGCCTCCGTACCTAACTGTTAAGACTGTTGTTTTTATGTCTCCCCTGTTGATTGATACCACCATGCTGACGCTATTTATTCCCACCTTCTTTTTTGTGTCGGTTACGCCCGGCATGTGCATGACATTATCGATGACCCTTGGCATGACAATAGGCGTTAAGCGTAGCTTACATATGATGTGGGGCGAGCTTATCGGCGTGGGGCTGGTCGCGATAGCCTCTGTCATTGGTGTGGCGACGGTGATGCTGAACTATCCCACCGTATTTCAGGTGTTTAAATATGTCGGTGGTGTGTACTTGGCGTATTTAGGCGTACAAATGTGGCGCTCTCGCGGCAAGATGGCGATCCCAAATGAGGATAACGATAGCCCCAATGAAGCCTCGGCATTGTCGTTGGCCGCGCAAGGCTTTGTGACCGCCATTGCCAACCCGAAAGGTTGGGCGTTTATGATCTCGCTGTTGCCACCGTTTATTAACCCTGCAATGTCACTACCCAGCCAGTTGAGCGTGCTGGTGTTGATCATTCTTTGCACGGAATTCAGTTGTCTTATGCTGTATGCCAGCGGTGGGCGTACCTTGCGTCAGTTTTTGCAGCAAAAGGGCAATGTGCAATTACTGAACCGAATCGCCGGCACCCTGATGATCGGGGTCGGATTTTGGCTGGCGTTGGGATAAGTGCTTTCATGGTGTTGTTGAGCATTTTATTACTTTATTATCTGCGTTAAATAAGATTAGCAAACGATAACCATTTGCATTATCATCTCCGTCGCTTTTTATTGACGGGGAATGTTCAATGCAGTTAAAGCCAATCGCCTCTTTTATTCTTACCTTTTTTGCTTTTCCTTCTCTCGCGCTTGCCGCACCGGCAGAGGATGCGCCTGAAAACGATGCGCCGATCGATACCGTGGTGGTCAATGCCGATCGCTTTTCCGATGCGCTGATGATGCGCGACGATTTGGATAAGGTTCGCGGGATCAGTAACGCGGATGTCTTTTCGGGTAACACCAGTATTCAGCTCAATAACATGCACAACGAAGCCGGTGCGATTGATCCCGGAATCCGTGGTTTGCAGGGGCATGGGCGGGTTGCGATGCTGATTGATGGCAGTTTGCAGTCGACGCATACCTCGCGTGGTTATCAGGGGGTGAGTGATCGTACCTATATTGATACCGACTTATTGTCGTCGCTGTCGGTAGACAAAGGCGCCACAATTGGGCGGTCGCCTTATGCCAGCGGTGCGATTGGTGGCACCATTACCGCTACCACACTCAATGCGACAGACATTGTTCGCGATGGCGAGGGCTTTGGTGCGGTTGTGAAGTTACGTGCCCACAATAACGCCCGTTCGCCGCGAGTGAGTGGCGATGCTACGGAGCAATTGCGTTATCGCTTGGCCGACCGCAGTGATCATCAAGGATTTGATAACGGGTCCGCAATGATAGGGCTGGGTTATCAGAGTGATGGGCTTGGTGGTGTGCTGGCATTTAGCCATCGCAAAAAAGGCAACCACTTTGCCGGCAAAAAGGGTATTGAACGCTACGAAGAGCCCGTGATTGGTGCAGGCCAAGAGGTGGGTAATACCAGTTTTGAGAGTGATTCTTGGCTCGCCAAACTAGACAAAGAATTCGGCAATGGTCATCAGGCAGATATTAGCTATCGTCACCACCGCCAAGAGGCGGGCGAGGTGCTGATGGCCTACTGGTATACCGATGAGCGGGAAGAAGGCACCGTTATGCCCCAATGGGGATTGGGGACGGCGGATGTGGATGCTTATAGCGCAAACTACCGGTATACCTCGCCGTCACAAAGCTGGCTGAATCTGCATGCGAATGCATGGCACACGTCCGCCAAGCTGAACCAATACAACGGGCTCTGGGCGAAAGGTAGTAACGCAGAGCAGTATCTGCATGAGTATCAAAACGACCGTCATGGCGCGAGCATCGCTAACCGCAGTGAATGGTCAAGTGTGCCGGTGAGTGTGGATTATGGTGTGTCTTACACCAAAGAAACCTTAGCGCCAATTGGCGATACAGATAGATTTTATTCTAAAGAGCCGACCTCTCGTCATGGGAAACGCTCTGAGTGGAGTGTGTTTGCCAATAGTGAAATTGACTTCTCGCCGGTGACGGCAAAGCTTGGGGTCAACTGGCATGAAGCGCAATCACTGGATAAGCAAACCCAGCAATCTTTGCACTATCGCGGTGAATGGGACTTATTGGGTGAGCTGCATTATGACATCAACGCTTCGGCTTCTGTGTTTGCCAAACTCTCTCGTACGGCGCGGTTACCGAGCTTATATGAAGTCACCATTTCTAACGAGGTGTTTAGCTACAACCCGTATAACCCGCTCGATCCTGAAGTGTCGTTTAACCAAGAGTACGGTGTGAGCTTAGACGGCCGATCTTGGTTGCAGGAACGAGGACTGGCGCAAACACGCCGTGCCGCCATGACGGTGTCCTACTTTAATAATCACGTCAGTGATTTTATTTCTGGAGGTGTGCTCGATCGCACGCCGGGAATGCCGTCTTGGCGCAGTAACTTTACCTTTACCAATTACGATGAGCTGTCGCTGTCTGGCATCGAGTTGCAAGCGCATTACGCGTATCAAGGCTTTTATAGCCACTTCTCTGCCACGTTTTACGACAGGGTGCAGGTGTGCTCGCAATATCAGGCCGAACGTTCAGGCATGGAGCGCTGTAACAGCTTAGGCTTTGCGTGGGGCACCACACCGACTCGTATTCCACCTGAGCGCAAATGGCACCTAAATGTTGGCCATAAATGGTTGGATGATCGGCTCGATATCGGTACAACAGTGCGTTATCACAGCGGCAAGTCGAACCCCGCGGATTGGCTAAAAGGCACCGGTGCCGCAAGCCCGGTGGTGGCTATTGCATCAGAATACTTGGTCGATATTTATAGTCACTATGACATCACGCCGGATGTCAGTGTCTTTATGACGGTGAATAACCTGACGGACCGTTACACTATTCAACCAGGCTCGGTGGTGAGCATGCCGGATCCGGGTCGTACCATTACCCTCGGCACCCAGTGGTCGTTCTAAAGGTGGTGAGTTAGCACTGACTCGGCGTTGAGCAGTATGAACAGGCCTTTACGGATCCCGTAACAGGCCTGTTTTTTATTTTGCTCGTGTTCATTGTGGCGCTGAGGGAGCAGCCATGCCGTGATGGCGATCCACCAAGGCGCAGAATAGATCATGTGCCGTCGATAAAATCGCATCCGGAAAGTCATAGTCAGGGTTGTGCAGCTGTGGATGATGCTCTCCGCTGCCAATCCCAAACAACGCGCCGGGCCAACGGGCGAGAAATTCGGCCACATCTTCTGACCACCGCATCGGCTCGGTAAGTGTTTGAACTGACAAACCAAGTGTTTGGGCGGCGTCAACCACATGGGCGTAATGATCCGGATGGTTGTAGGCGGCGATAAAAGGCTCGTGCCATGCAATGGATACCTCTAGCCCCGCGTGTTGCGCGATTGCGTTAATCGAGGTGGTCAGGCTGGCTTTCATCGCGTGGAAGGTCGCGTTGTCATCGCTGCGTAGCGTCGCCATCACAGTGGCATCACCGGGCGAAACACCAAAGGCGGGTTCACCTAGCTGTGCGTGCACTAAGGTGACCAGACTGAAGGCAGGGTGATGTTGTTCTGGTAGTTGCATCAAGGCGGTCATAACCTCTGTCATGGCACTGGCTGGGCTGATGCCGCGTTCTGGGTAAGCGGCATGGGAGGTTTTGCCTCGAAGGTGTATCGCGACACCGGTTGATGCGCAGGCAAAGGTGCCTGAGCGCACTACGATGTGATGTTGAGCAAAGCCCGGCAGATTATGAAAGGCATAGACATGATCGATCTCTTGCGTCGCTAAACAGGGATCAGCACACATGCGCGCCGCCCCTTCACCGGTTTCTTCGGCGGGTTGAAAAACAAGGAGTACCTTGCCTTGTTGTGGCGGTTGTTGCGCGAGGGTGTGCGCCACCATTAATAAGGCGGTGGCGTGGCCATCATGGCCGCATGCGTGCATAACGCCTTCATGGTTTGAGGCATGAGCACATTGGGTGCGTTCATGGATGGGAAGCGCATCAAAATCGGCACGCAGTAAGGTGGTGGGGCCAGCGGCCTTGCCGGCAATCTCAACCACAATGCCATGTCCACCAATCTCGGTGTGTGGCGTAAATCCGAAGGCGCGCAATTGGGCGGCAAGGGTGCGCGCACTTTGCGCTTCGTGGTTGGACAGTTCAGGGTATTGGTGCAGGGTACGGCGCAGGCTCACGGGATCAAATAGAGTGGCCATCATCGACTCCAAAACAAGGATGGACCCTTATGCTAGATCGGGTGAAGGCATCGCGTTGTGAACCCAAACGCAAAAAAGCCAGCAACGAGTGCTGGCTTTTGAATCAAAGACGAGGCGAGGCTTACGCTTGGCCGTTGTCTTCTGCTTGTTTCGCTTGGATAGCGGTCAGTGCGACAGTGTAAACAATGTCGTCTACCAAGGCGCCGCGAGACAGGTCGTTGACTGGCTTACGCATGCCTTGCAGCATTGGGCCAATTGAAACCAGCTCAGCAGAACGCTGTACCGCTTTGTACGTGGTGTTACCTGTGTTCAAGTCTGGGAAGACGAACACAGTGGCTTTACCCGCAACTGGGGAGTCAGGCGCTTTTGATTTCGCGACATTTTCCATGATTGCAGCATCGTACTGAAGCGGGCCATCAATCACCAGATCAGGGCGCTTCTCTTTGGCGATACGGGTGGCTTCGCGAACTTTGTCCACGTCAGCCCCTTTACCTGAACTACCGGTCGAGTAGGAGATCATCGCCACGCGAGGCTCAATACCGAATGCCGCGGCAGAATCTGCAGATTGAATGGCAATTTCAGCCAGTTGTTCTGCATTTGGATCCGGGTTGATCGCACAGTCACCGTAGACCAGCACTTGCTCAGGTAGCAGCATAAAGAACACTGACGATACCAATGAAGCATTCGGTGCGGTTTTGATGATTTGCAGCGGTGGACGGATGGTGTTGGCGGTGGTGTGAACCGCGCCAGAAACCAGTCCTTGAACTTCGTTGGCTTCAAGCATCATGGTACCCAGTACCACGGTATCTTCGAGGTGTTCTTGTGCGATTACCTCTGTCATACCCTTGCTCTTACGCAACTCAACCAAGCGGGCAACGTATTTGTCGCGGACTTTGGCCGGATCGATAATTTCAACGCCAGCGCCCAGTGTCACGCCTTGCTGCTCAGCAACACGTTTGATTTCTTCTGGGTTACCCAGAAGCACACACTCCGCAATTTTACGCTCAGCACAAATCGCTGCTGCTTTAATGGTGCGAGGCTCATCGCCTTCAGGCAGTACGATACGCTTCGCCGCTTGGCGAGCCAGTTCGGTCAGCTGATAACGGAAAGCCGGTGGGCTTAGGCGACGCTCACGGTTAGAGCCTTCAGACAGAGACTCAATCCAGTTGCCGTCAATGTGGCTCGCTACATAGTCGTTCACAAACTCAACACGCTCTTTGTCGTCAGCCGGTACTTCAAGGCTGAAGCTTTGCAGGTTGAGAGAGGTTTGCCATGTGTTGCCCGCGGTGGTGAATACTGGCAGGCCAGTTTCGAAAGCACGGTCACACAATGCTTTGAGCTGATCAGGGATAGCATAGCCACCGGTCAGCAGCAGCGCACCAATTTCCACGCCGTTCATCGCAGCCAAGCAGGCCGCCACAATCACGTCAGGACGGTCAGCAGAGGTGACCAGCAATGAACCTGGGCGGAAGTGTTCAACCATGTTTGGAATTGAACGCGCACAGAAGGTGATGCTCTTGATACGACGGGTTTGAATTTCACCTTCGTTGATGATGGTGGCATTCAAGTGTTTCGCCATATCGCTAGCACGAGTGGCAATCAGGTCGATTTTCCACGGCACGCAACCTAGCACACGAATTGGGCTAGAGTTGAAGATTTGCATGACTTCAACGTTGGTTGGACGTGCAGCATCCGCATCATCAAAGATTTCGGATAGGTCTGGACGGGTACGGCCAGCATCGTCAACAGGGGCGTTAAGCTTGTTGATGATCACACCAGAGATGTTGCCGTTTTTGCTGCCGCCAAAGTTGGTGCAAGCAAATTCAATGCGCTCTTTCAGCTGGGCCGGGTTGTCTGTACCTGGGGTGGTGACAAACACGATTTCCGCATCCAGCGTTTTGGCGATCTCGTAGTTGATTTGGTTAGCGAATGGGTGGTTACGCGTGGTGACCAAGCCTTCAACCAATGCTACTTCCGCGTCTTTTGTCGCACGAGTAAAGCGAGCCAGCACTTCTTCCAACAGGACATCTTCCTGATCAGAGCGCAGCAGGTTTTCTGCTTCGTGCATCGACATGGACTCGGCTACCTTCATGTCACTGTTAGCGTGAATGATTTCGGTAGTGAGGTCAGTCACATCAGTGTCGCTGCCGTGATGTGGCTGGGCAATAGGTTTAAAAAACGAGACGCGAACGCCCTTACGCTCCATCGCTCGCAGTACGCCGAGGCTGACGCTTGTCAGACCGACACCCGAGCCGATTGGGATTAGCATAATAGTACGGGACACGTTGACTTCCTCTTACTATCTGATGAATGTGCCGGAAAGCCGGCACAAATACAAAAACGGCTGAGTGGAATCAGCCGTTGGAAAAGTGAGCCTTACAGGCCAGTCAGGCGCGCAGTATCTTGCGCAATCACCAACTCTTCGTTGGTAGAGATAACCATGGCTGGTACACGGCTGTTGTCAGTGGTGATCACACCTTCGCCGCCGAAGCGTGCTTTTAGGTTGCGCTCTTTGTCCACTTCCACACCCAGAAGGCCAAGACGCTCAAGCACCAATTCGCGGATTGGGCCAGAGTTCTCACCGATACCACCCGTGAATACGATCGCGTCAAGACGGCCGTCTAGGCTAGCAGTGTAACCGGCAACATATTTCGCCAAACGGTGGCAGAATACGTTCATGGCACGGGTCGCTTCTTCTTTCTCACCGTAGTTGTCTTCAACAAAGCGGCAGTCAGAGGTCACTTCGGTCAAGCCTTGCAGGCCAGACTCTTTGGTCAGCATGGTGTTGATTTGCTCAACGCTGTAACCCAGTGCATCGTGCAGGTGGAAGATGATCGCAGGATCAAGATCACCTGAACGCGTACCCATCACCAAGCCTTCTAACGGGGTCATACCCATTGAGGTGTCAACGGATTTACCGTTTTTAATCGCACAGACAGACGCGCCGTTACCGAGGTGACAGTTGATGATGTTCACTTCTTCTACTGGCTTGCCAAGCTGCTCAGCGGCCGCGTTAGCAATAAAGAAGTGAGAGGTACCATGCATACCGTAGCGACGGATACCGTGCTCTTTGTAGAGCTTGTATGGCAGCGCGTAAAGGTAAGACTCTTCTGGCATGGTTTGGTGATACGCAGTATCGAACACAGCCACGTTTTTGAGCGCAGGGAAGGCTTTCTTCGCTGCTTCAATGCCCACGATGTGTGCTGGGTTGTGCAGCGGTGCGAAGCTTGCTGCATCTTGGATCCCTTTTAGCACTTCATCCGTAATCAAGGCTGATTGGGTGAATTGCTCGCCACCATGTACTACACGGTGACCAATCGCGCCCAGGTTCTCGGCAAGCTCAGGTTTTGAGGCGAGAATGGTGTCAACAATAAAGGTCAGGGCTTCGGTATGGGCCGCGCCAGCGCCCAGTTGGGCTTCGTGTTTACCGTCCATTTTCCACTTAATGCGGGCTTCTGGAAGGTTAAGACATTCGGCAAGACCGGTAAGATGCTCTTCACCAGATTGTGCATCGACAATCGCGAACTTCAAAGAGGAGCTTCCGCAGTTGAGTACGAGAACCAGCTTTGACATGTATGACTACCTATTTTGTCGTGAGAAGTAGAGTGTGTAACTGAAAAGGATAGTGGACAAACTGAGACACTACCTTTTCAAGAAAGAATTATCTCATGCTTTGTCGCGGGGAAAGGATGCATCTTATCCGTCCTGGATAGGCATTCGCTCCATTGAGCACAACCGGATTAGGTTGCGAGACAATCAAATCCGAGCAACAATGATAAAGTGCGCTAAGGATAGCGGGACTTGATACAGATAACAAAAATTTTTTGAGTAATACTGGCTATTTTTGAAAGTTTTTGAACATTTTGTTTAGTTTTTATTGTAAAAGTTTAGTGACAGCCATCGCGGTCACGCTAAGCAAGTGAGGTAGGTATGGCAACGAACAAGTCAATCTGGCGCTGCCTGCAAGACGGCCAAAAGTATATGAAAGAGTGGCCGATGCGTAAGGAGCTCACCCCGGTATTCCCAGAAAATCGGGTGATTAAAACCACGCGTTTTGCGATGAAAGTAATGCCTGCCGTTGCTGCCATCAGCGTGTTGTTGCAAATGGCGACCTATAACTACCAAGGGATGCCGCAAGCCATGATTGTGGCGTTGTTTGCGCTGAGTTTGCCGCTGCAGGGGCTTTGGTGGTTGGGTAAGCGTCGTGATACGCCACTGCCGCCGGCGTTAGCGGGCTGGTACCGCGAGTTGCATCAGAAGATCACCAGCCAAGGCCATGCCATGCAACCGTTGAAAAGCCAACCCCGCTATAAAGAGTTGGCCCAAGCGTTAAGTCGCGCGTTTAAAGTAGACCGCGCTGCGTTGGAGCGTTGGTTCTAGCCACGCACCCTTTTTAATATTGAGAATACGAAAACGCCGACCCGCAGGTCGGCGTTTTTTATGGGTGCTTTTGGGTAGCTAGGCGCTTTGCAACACAAGAGCTTTTTGCGTACAGCCGGCGCTGACCAACAGCTAGCCTAAGCGGATCAACAGCGTGAGGACGCGTTACTCGCACACCGAGGAAGAGGTGCCTTTCATGGCGCTAACAGCCTCACGCATTTCATTCATTGAGCGCCAACGTGCAGGAAGAGGCTGCACCTTCAAGCGGAGGTCTGGGGCGTTATCGGCAAGCGGCGCCTCATCACTGACGGGGGTGATTAATGCGATACGCAGCTTGTTGTTGCGCTGACGAATTTGTTGTGCGGTGCCAAGCCCTTCGGCAATGTGAAAGCGGCCAGCCACATGGACAATTTGTGTCTCAGGATGCGTTTGGTGATAGCGCACCATGCTTTCGGCCATGGTGGCATCCCAAGCTAATTGGGCCGCGTATTGCGATTCGGTTTGACTCGGGGTGCCGTGGTGCATATTGGCTTTAAAAACCGATTTGTACGCTGAGTCGCGGGTGTCGATGGTGTCTGCAAACCATGCACGTTGCGCCGCAGGAAGTGTTTCGAGATAACTCAGCCCTTGTCGCCCAATGCAGCTCACCATGCGTTTGGGGGCGTTGGCGGCAAGCACGTCGATATTATGCTGTTTGGCAAATTCAATCAGTGGGCGGTAGCTGCCATCATAGTTATCCCATGCGTTGGCCTCGCGTTTAAAGCTATCTTCGCCCAGCTCGTCAGCCAGATAGCGGTTGAGCACAGGCTGGGCATCGCGGCTAAATTGTTCCATAGACAACGCAACAGCATGACGCTTGGACAGGGCTTGCAACAGCTCTGTTTGAAAGCGGTGTACCCCGGGGTGACCATGCCATTCACCGATTAACACGATATCCGCATCATCCACGTGTTTGGCGACCTCTGCCAAGGTCAGTGCTTTGCCGTCTGGCGTACTGACTTGATAATCAAATAGGGTGTTAAGCGCTTGTGGGGCGGCGCTGGCTGCTGATGCCAGACAAGCCAAGCTTGCGGCTAACAGCCAACGACGCGCTTTTGTAGCAAACGTTCGGTTCATGGCTTGGGGGTCTCCTCTGAGTGGCTGTCCGTTCCTTGGTGACGATAAACGCGCAATGTAAAGTCTGCTTCGCACTCGAAGGCGTCGCTGTTCGCTAAGGTGTCACGCCATGCGTCACTAGCACGCCACGCAAATGGTGTCATTTGCAGTAAGGTGAGTGCTTGCTCACCGGCGAGCGTCATGGCGTAGTGCAGCGATTGCTCCTTCTCAAGCACAAAGTTGGGCAGCGTTTCTGGCGGTGTTTCATGTAACCGCACATCCTGATAGATCCCCGCTTTGAGTTGATAAAGATGACGAGGGCCGGGGGTAACGGTGACCACCACGCCTTGCGGTTTCACCGCGCGGTCGAGCTCTTCGCCATTACAGGGCGCGTAGATACGGACGACGCCATCGAGGCTGTTGTCGTGAAAGGGCAGTCGCTGTGAGGACGCCACTGAAAACTGACACTGAGGATACCATTTGGCGGCATAACGGACCGCCACTTTGGCGATATCAAGGCCGTGCACGGACCAGTGTTTATCTGCAGTTTGGTCGGCAATCGCGTGGGTGTAGTAGCCTTCGCCGCATCCCACGTCCAAGATAGCCTTGTGCTCGCCATCCAGCGCTTGGGTTAGCGCATCAATCATTGCTTGGCGCATCGGCGCATAATGCCCTGCATTAAGAAAGGCGCGACGCGCTTGCGTCATGGCTTTGTTGTCACCCGGATCTTTGGAGCGTTTAAATTGAACCGGCAGTAGGTTCAGGTAGCCTTCTTTGGCTTGATCAAATTGATGGTTGGCGTCGCAGTGAACACCACGCGCGTTAGTGTGCAAGGTTTGTTGGCACAGTGGGCATCGATAAATCATGGTTGGTCAGAATCTTGGCTTTGATGCGCTTTAGGGTACGGCGTTGTTAACGGTTCGACAAGCCAGATAAGCCAACCAAGGGGACAATCCATCAAAAAGCCGCCCAATCAGGCGGCTTGATGCTGAGATTCAGCGGCGAGACATTACGCGTTGAGAATACGCTCAATCTCGGTCAGGCTTAAGTGGAATTGGCGCGGGCAGTGGCGCCAAATTTCGAGCATTCGGCGGTATTTTTCCAGCATGGGCATCTGGCTATTAAAGCGATGCTCGCCTTGATCGAACTGGGTATATAGCCCTTCGGTATCAACCAAGAAGCGCACGTAGTGCACTAATGCGCCTTCCGTGGCGGCATCAAAGCCCCAGAATTGGACGCGGCGTGGTGACAACGCGGCTTGGCTGGCGTCATCCAATAGGTTGTAAGAGGCCTGCATTGCGTGGTGCATTTCCATAATATCAATCACTTCGCGACACTGGGTTTCACACAGTGCTTCAAATTGACTGATCACCTCTGCCATTTGTAATGCGTAGCCGCGCTCGATAATGGTCTGCAAACGGCGATATTTTTCACTGTTTGAGGGATCGAGGTGGCACATCAATTGGTATTGGTTAGATAAAATAAGACGTTGAGCAGGGGTCATATCCATCGCGGTTGGCCTCTTCACTAATAAAGGTAAAATAGCGTCTATCAAAGATGACAAACAATAAGAGAAGATTATCAGTTGCGCGATGGGCAAATCTTGATCTGGACCATGTCCGTAGCACGTTTTTCACCCGCTCATGTGCAATTGTTGATTTTGCCTTTAGTAAGGATGCGATATGAGTGATTTAGCCGCGCTAAGTGGCTGGCAATGGCTGGGTTGGATTGTGTTTGTGGCGGTGCTTTATGTCACTTACCCACGGGAGTTTTTCCCTAAACTCCGTCAGGAAGTTGGCTACCAGCATTTGGCGTTTTCGTCCGCGGTTGTACTGTTTGTGCTTTGGGCCTTGCAAGCAGGGATCAAAGAAGGGCTCGATATCCACTTTTTAGGTGTCACGACACTGGCTCTGTGCCACGGCTGGCGAATCGCCATTTGGATTACCACGGTGCCTTTGACGCTTATGGCGGTGTTTGGGTTTGTGCCCCTTGGCGATATTGGTATGACGGCCTTGACCACAGCCGCGCTCCCCATTCTGTTTAGCTATGCCATTTTTGCGCTGAGTTATCATTACTTAACGCGCCATTTATTTATCTACATTTTTATTGCCGCCTTTTTGGGCGCTGCGCTGACCATTGTGTTTCAGCTGTCGGTGAGTTCGCTATGGTATTGGGCGGCGGACCGTTATAGCTGGCAAGAAATTGTGCACAATTATCTGCAAATTGCGTTGCTGATGTGGTTCCCTGAAGCGTTACTAAATGGGATGGCGGTGACCGTGATGGCGGTGTATCGGCCGCATTGGTTACGCACCTTTTATGATCGCGAGTATTTATCGCCTGAGCGATAAAAAAGACGTGACACCTGCTGACAAAGTCGTTAAAAAAAGCGGGCAGGTGTTACGTTTATCTCTCTGACTTTATGGCGTTTTTATCTATAGGCGCCCGTGAATCCTTCCATCAAAATTTTTTATCATCAGCAAAGAAATTACTCGCTTTACCTTGGCGAAAAGCGGCGTCATAGTGCGCGCGTCTCGGCCCGTTCGTGCCTGATTTCTCCAATATAATGAGCGTACTTAAATGAACAAGACTTCCTCTGTGTCTCATGGTGGTTGCGTGACTCCGTCGGCTTTCCCTTGGGTGCCGTTGGTGAGTTTAACCGGCTTTGCGATTGCCAGTGGCTATTTGATGAGCTTGATTCCGCTTGCCCTTGCACCTTTGGGGTTGGCGCCGCATCTGGCCGCATGGCTAGCCAGTGCGTTTTACGCCGGTTTGTTATTGGGTGCGACGTTCAGTGCACGTATTGTTGCGACGCTGGGGCATCGCCGTGCGCTGGTGATGTTTTTGGGTATTGTGCTGCTCTCCATTACTGCCATGGCGGCGATTAAAGGGCAGGGCGTCTGGTTGCTTGCGCGCTTTGTGGCCGGTGTTGCCATTGCCGGTGTCTTTGTGGTGGTCGAGTCTTGGTTGCTGATGGCCGACTCTGATCGCCAGCGTGCGAAGCGATTAGGTTTTTACATGGCGGCTTTGTACGGCGGTAATGCTTTAGGGCAGCTCGGCGTGGGCTATGTCGGTGTGACCGGCAATCAGCCTTATTGGCTTATTGGTGGACTGATTACGCTTGCGATCATGGTGCCTTTGTTTGCACGTCATGGGGAACCTCGCCGTGAGGAAGGCCATAGTGCACGTTTAGGCTCGCTCAAATCTTTGCGTAAAGCGGCCTATATTGGTTGCTTGGTGTCTGGACTGACACTCGGTGCCGTTTATGGCCTATTACCACTGTATTTGGCTGAGCGAGTCAGTGATCACCAACAAGTGGGCGCTATGATGGCGCTCGTCATTGTCGGCGGGATGGCCGTACAGCCCGTTATTGGTCTGGTATCGGCAAGAATGAGTAAAGTGCTGCTGATGACATGGCTATGTGTGATTGGCACTGCGGCTGTCGCCTTAATTGCTTTTGCGGGCAGTCAATGGCAAATGGGTATCGGACTAGTTGTGTTGGGTGCCGCTGTGTTTGCGATTTATCCTGTAGCGATTACCTATGCCTGTGTCGGGCTGGCCGCTGAGAAAATCGTGGCGGCCACCGAAGTACTGCTGCTCGCGTATAGCGTTGGCTCCGTATCAGGCCCGTTGCTGGCAGATAACGCATTTTCTGGCACCAATGGTTTGATGACCTATTTAGCCGTTTGTTTGTTAAGTACGGCGGTTTATATGTTGGTGATGTATGTGAAAGAGCGTCGTCAAATGCCTGACCTCAGTGCGGCTTAACATCGTTCAGAACAGATAAGGCAACAAACGATAAAGTAAACGCCCCGGTCATTGGCTGGGGCGTTGTTATATGAGGCTTAGCGTCTCTGTCTGTTACGCGGTGACGAGTCCTTCTTTGGCGTCTGCTGGCAAGATATCCATGGCATTACCATATAAGGGCGCTAGCGCTCGGACCACATCGGCACGGGTAATCACGCCAACCAGCTGATTATCGCGCATCACTGGATAGATGTAAGGGCGCGAGACCGTCTGTGTTTTCGCACGCTCCAGCGCGGATTGATTGGTAAAGTGGGTGGCGATCCCAGTATCGCTGACCGGATAAACCACTTTGTTATCAATGCTCATATATTGCGCCAGTTCAATCACTGATTGATCGGCATCCACGGTTTGTACTTCAGTGCGCATCAGGGATTCAACTTTGGCATCCATATCCGGCTGATAATCGTTCCACCACAGGTCGACGAGAACATCTTGCACCGAGAAAAAGCCCACCAGATCACCGTCATCGTCGAGAACCGGTGCGCCGGATAACTGATATTGGTTAAGCTTTTCTAGTGCATCGGCGACATACTGGCGTGCGTTCAATGCGCACTGAGCGGGTTTCATGTGTTTTTCGATGGTTAATGTTTCTTGGGTCATAATCGCACTCTCAGAATAGGAAGCCGAAGGCAGAGCGAGTGAAGCAATCTGCGCTGTTTTCTTTTCTCTTTCAGGGTTAATAATTAGCCAGTAGCCCATGCCGACCAGTCCTGCGCCCCCAAGGATATTGCCAAGGGTAACAGGGATCAGATTGGCGCTGATAAATCGGGCCAAGTTTAAATCGCTAAATGCGTCTGGGCTGGCTCCCACCGCCTGCCAAAAACTGTCAGGGGCAAAGGTGGCAATACTCATGCCCAGCGGCACCATAAACATGTTGGCGACGCTGTGCTCAAAGCCGGTACTGACAAACATGGCCACGGGCAAGATCACCATCACCGCCTTGGTGAGTGGATTTTGCGAGGTAAACGTCATCCAAATCGCAAGACAAACCAGCAAGTTACAAAGCACACCCAGTGCAAAAGCTTGGATCCACGTGTGATGGAGCTTGTGTTGGGCAACGTGCAGCGCGTTGAGTCCCCATTGGCCATCATCAAGCTGATATAACCCCGCCGTCATCACGATCAACACCAGCAACAAGGCGCCAAGTAAGTTACCGAGATAGACTCTCGCCCAGGTATGCAGTAAGCCCGCGGTTGAGATTTTGCCGTTGGCACGCGCCAGCATGGAGAGCACGGTACTGGTAAACAATTCTGCGCCGCCCAGTACCACCAGAATCAAGCCCATACTGAATGCTAATCCACCCAACAAGCGGGTGATCCCCCAGCCAGCGTTGCTGCCAGTGGTAACCGTGAGATAAAACACAAATGCCAACCCGATAAACAAACCGGCCATCATGGCAAGCCCAATCGCCATCCGGGTGGATTTGCGGGTTTTACTCACCGCATACTCTTCAGCTTGAGCGAGTAACGCCGCGGGTCCTTCGGGCTTTTTGATTTGAGTTGCACTCACCATTGGCTGTCTCCTCTGGCGGCACACTCTGCCCGAGGGCTAAGACATATCAACATACAGGTTGTACTCCTTTTTAGACGGATTGTGAATACATCCAGACTAAACGGCGCGATATAAGGAGTAAAATTGATATTGCTTAGGGTAATAATCACAAAAGTTGATAGTGTGGTGTCATTGAAATCAGGCATCGTAGAAGGGTAAAAAACATGCGCTACTCACTGAAGCAATTAGCCGTTTTTGAAGCGGTAGCAGCCAGTGGCAGTGTGAGTCGAGCCGCCGACCAATTGGCACTGACGCAATCAGCCACCAGTATGGCTTTGTCACAGTTGGAAAAATTATTGGGTCGGCCGCTGTTTGAACGGCAGGGAAAGCAAATGCAGCTGACCTACTGGGGAGCGTGGCTACGTCCGAAGGCGCGCCAGTTACTGTTTGATGCGCAGCAAATTGAAGCTGGGTTTGACGGCCAGCATGTGGTCAGTGGCGATATTGCCTTAATTGCCAGTCAAACGGCGGCCGAGCATCTTATTCCTGACCTTATCAGTATTATTGATAGTGACTTTCCAGAGCTTAGAATCGACTTTACGGTGAAAAACACCCAGAAGGTGATCGACAGTGTGCGCCAGTATCAACATGATTTGGGGATCATCGAGGGGCGTTGTGACGATAGCCGCTTAAAGCAACAAGTTTGGTGCCATGACCATCTTGTCGTGGTTGCGGCAAAGCATCACCCTTATGCGCAGCTTGACCACGTTAGCTTGGCGCAACTCGAGCAGGCACAATGGGTATTGCGCGAACCCGGCGCAGGGACGCGACATAGCTTTGATAGTGCGATTCACGGTGTGATTGAAGATCTAGATGTGCGCCGAGAGTATGAGCAAGTGCCTGTGCTGAGAACCTTAGTCGCAAACTCGAGTTATCTCAGCTGCTTACCTTACTTGGACGTAGAAAAATGGATTGAGCGCGACGAGCTGGTGGCTTTGAATGTACCTGAGCTGAATATGCGGCGGACGCTTTCGTTTATTTGGCGCGCGGATGCGGCAGCGAACCCGTTACGCGACTGCATTATTCGCGAAGCGACACGGATGACCAAAGCGCGTCGCCGTGATATGTAATACAAAAAGCCGGCCCAAAATGGCCGGCTATTCGTGGTCTATCCACGGTTTAATTAGTAGGTGACCGTATGCCCATAACTACTAATGATGTTTTTGACGTTATCCATCACTTCTTTAGATGGTGGAGCAACGTCCTGCAGCTCGTAATCGTAGCCGAGTGCTTCCCATTTGTGCGCCCCCAACTGGTGGTAGGGCAGTAATTCCACTTTCTCGATGTTATCCATCTCTTTAATAAACTGGCCGAGACGGTGGGCGGAGTCATCATCGTCGGTGTAACCCGGGACAACCACGTAACGAATCCACGTCTTTTGGCCAATTTTATGGAGGTAGTTGGCAAAGTCGAGCGTGCGGCGGTTTGATACGCCAACTAAATTCTCATGGATCTCATCATTCAGTTGTTTGAGATCTAACATCACCAAGTCAGTGGCGTCTAACACTTCATCAATCACTGGAGTGTGTTTACGCACGTACCCATTGGTATCTAAACAGGTGTGGATCCCTTCCGCTTTCGCGGCTTGGAAAAAGTCACGCACAAACTCAGGTTGAAGCATGGCTTCTCCCCCTGAGGCGGTCACACCGCCGCCCGATGCCGTAATGAAGTGGCGGTAGGCACGCACATCTTTCATGATTTCATCGACGGTGACTTCTTTGCCGCCATGCGTGTCCCATGTATCACGGTTGTGACAGTATTTGCACCGCATTAAGCAGCCTTGCATAAAGACAATGAAACGGATTCCGGGGCCATCTACGGTGCCACAGGATTCAAACGAGTGGATGCGACCAACTGCCGACATAAGTGTCTCCAGACTGCGAATTGCTATGTCGTTATTTTATTACAAAACCCCGCCTCAACGTAAGGGAATTCGCGTCTTTTTCGCGATTTTGTAAGTTGTCTGAATGGTCGTTTGCAGTGCCTACCAACTTAGATCACAGTTCCATTTTTTCGTTTCACCACAATGAGATCACACCGAGGAAAAAACCATGGCAACATTGAGGTAACTCTTATGTCTGCCCAAACTTACGTGCAACACATCGAGAAAACTGACATGGACGGGTAAGGATGTGTGTGAATACGTCGAAGGTTTACTGCGTTGACGTGTTGAAGCCGAAAAAGTTGGGAATCAATAATGAAAAAAATTAGTGATTTAAGGGTAAAGAACAAGCTAATTGCACTTATGTTAGTCGCCATTGCATTACTTGGCGCAATCAGTGCTTACACCATTTCAAAAGAAAAAGACCAAGCGTATACCGAGCGGACTGCCTCGTTACGTAATAACGTGGAGGTTGCTGAAAGTGTGGTGAACTACTATCGCCAGCAAGCGGCGCAATTGGGTGAAGAAACCGCCAAGGCGCAGGCGATTGCTCAGTTAAATAAACTGCGTTACGACGGCGATAACTATTTTTGGGTATTGAAGCCTGATCTCACCATAGTAACGCATCCCATCAAGCCGAATTTGAACGGGACCAGTGCGAGTGCGATCACCGACGGTGCTGGCCGTTTTCATTGGCGTGAAATGGTAAAAGTGAGCCAGCCGCCGGAAGGTGGCGTGCTGGATTATACGTGGCGCTCGCCAGAAGGAGAGTTAAAACCCAAAATCTCTTACGTGAAGCGCGTAAATGGCTGGAATTGGATCATTGGTTCAGGCGTTCACGTGAGCGATATTGAAGAGCAGTTTATTACCTCAGCGTGGCAGATCGCGGGTATGACGTTGATCGCGGCGGTGATCTTATTGGTGGCGGGCGCGTTTGTGAGCCGTGATATCGTGATGCCGCTTGATGAGCTGGTGGAGAAATTTGACCGAATTGCCGGTGGTGACTTGCGCGTACAATGTGGCTACACACGCGAGGATGAAATCGGCAAATTGGCACGTCGAATGGATACGGCGATGACCAGCGTTCGTGAAGCGTTACGTATCGCGCATGATGAAGCCAAACAATCGTCCACTATGGCGTCGTCGATTGCCTCGGCCAGCGAGCAAAGTGCGCAAAGTATCCAATCGCAGCGCGCTGAACTGGAGCAACTGGCAGCAGCGATGAACGAAATGACGGCAACGGTGGCGGATGTGGCTGACCATGCAGAGCAAACGGCTCAAGCGACCAATGAAATTGCCGATATGGCCGAAGTGGGTAACCACAAATTAGACAGTACGGTGGCGAGTATTCGCGAGGTGGCGGAGCGTATTGCCAGTGCCGATAAGCTAGTGAACCAAGTGAAACAAGGTGTGATGCAAATCAGTGATGTGGCGGGAGTAATCCAAGGCATCTCTGAGCAAACCAACCTGTTGGCATTGAATGCGGCGATTGAAGCGGCGCGAGCGGGTGAGCAAGGCCGTGGCTTTGCGGTGGTTGCCGATGAGGTGCGCTCGTTAGCGCAAGGCACCCAGAAGTCGACCACTGAAATTCAAGGCACCATTGAGGAGCTGACCAATAACGCGATTGAAGCCGCCGAAGCGATGACTTCGAGCCATCAATCCAGTGAAGCAAGTGTGGCGACAGCGCTCGAAACTCAGCAGCAGCTTAAAGACATGGTAGCGGCCTTGTATCAGTCTAACGATCGAGTGGTGCAAATTGCGGCGGCCGCAGAGCAGCAAGGCACTGTTTCGGAAGAGATGAACCAGAATGTGAGTAACATTCATAACTCGGCCAATGAAGTGAGCGGTGCGGCCACTCACCTTGCCGAACAAAGCCAGCTATTGGCTGATTCCGCGCGAGAGTTGGATAGCAAACTCGATCACTTTGAGGTGGCCTAGCTCCTGAGTAAACGAGCGAGTCTGGCAACGGGTGTGCCTTGGTTGGAACTTAGATGGGTTACAGATGCGTTGCTGACTAAATCGTGAAAGGGTAACAGGTGATAAACAAAAACCGCCAGCATTGCCGGCGGTTTTTTCTTTTCAAAAGCCCTTCTTACGCGAAGGGCTTTTGATCATCTCTTACAGTGAAGAGGTGAAGGTACGAGTGATGACGTCTTGCTGCTGCTCTTTGGTCAGCGAGTTAAAACGTACCGCGTAACCAGAAACACGGATAGTCAGCTGAGGATAGTTCTCAGGATGTTCCATCGCGTCGAGTAGCATTTCACGGTTCATCACGTTCACGTTCAAGTGTTGGCCGCCTTCTTGACCGCTTTCATGGTGGAAGTAACCATCCATTAGACCGGCAAGGTTAGCGCGCTGGGTGTTTTCATCTTTACCCAGAGCATTTGGCACGATAGAGAAGGTATAAGAGATACCGTCTTTGGCGTGGGCAAATGGCAGCTTACCAACAGAAGTCAGCGACGCAACTGCGCCTTTTTCGTCACGGCCGTGCATTGGGTTAGCACCTGGTGCGAAAGGCATACCCGCTTTACGACCATCTGGTGTGTTACCGGTTTTCTTACCGTATACCACGTTCGAGGTGATAGTCAGGATAGACTGTGTTGGGACAGCGTCACGGTATGTTTTCAGTGAACGGATTTTGTTCATGAAACGCTCAACCAGGTCACAAGCGATTTGGTCAACACGCTCATCGTTGTTACCGAAGGTTGGGTATTCGCCTTCGATTTCAAAGTCGATTGCAATACCGTCTTCGTCACGAACAGGTTTCACTTTTGCGTATTTGATCGCAGACAGTGAGTCAGCCGCAACGGATAGACCTGCAATACCACATGCCATAGTACGACGTACGTCACGATCGTGCAGTGCCATCAGCGCCGCTTCGTAGCTGTATTTGTCGTGCATGAAGTGGATGCTGTTCAGGGCAGTCACATATTGCTTCGCCAGCCAGTCCATCAGGTGATCCATGCGGTCCATGACTTTGTCATAGTCCAACACTTCGTCAGTCATTGGCGCGTGTTCAGGTGCAACTTGGATTTTCAGCTTCTCATCGATACCACCGTTGATGGTATAAAGCAGGGTTTTCGCCAAGTTGGCACGAGCACCGAAGAACTGCATATGCTTACCAACCACCATTGGTGATACACAACATGCAATGGCATAGTCGTCTGACTCGAAGTCTGGGCGCATCAGATCATCGTTCTCGTACTGGATAGACGAGGTATCGATAGACACTTTGGCACAGAATTTTTTGAAGCCTTCAGGCAGTTTTTCAGACCAAAGCACAGTGATGTTTGGCTCTGGGCTTGGGCCCATGGTGTATAGGCTGTTAAGGAAACGGAAGCTGGTACGAGATACCAGAGTACGTCCGTCCAGACCCATACCGGCTACTGATTCAGTTGCCCAAATTGGGTCGCCAGAGAAGAGGTCATCATACTCAGGCGTACGCAGGAAACGAACCATACGCAGTTTCATCACGAAGTGGTCGATCAGCTCTTGCGCTTGTTCTTCAGTCAGTTTGCCAGCGGCCATGTCGCGCTCTAGATAAATATCTAGGAAGGTTGACGTACGGCCCAGTGACATTGCTGCACCGTTCTGGGTTTTCACTGCACCGAGGTAGCCAAAGTAAGTCCACTGAATGGCTTCTTGCGCGTTTTCTGCTGGGCGAGAAATATCACAGCCGTATTTCGCTGCCATTTCTTTAAGTTGGCCCAGTGCACGGTACTGCTCTGCAATTTCTTCACGCAGTTGCATGGTCATTTGCAGATCTTCGCCGTTTTCGAATTTCTCTTGCAGAGAATCGAACTGCGCTTTTTTGTCTTTCATCAAGAAGTCGATACCGTATAGCGCGACGCGACGGTAGTCACCGATGATACGACCACGGCCGTAGGCATCAGGAAGACCGGTCAATACGCCAGACTTACGACACTTCATGATTTCAGGGGTGTAGATATCGAAAACACCTTGGTTATGGGTTTTACGATACTCGGTGAAAACCTTCTTCACTTGTGGGTCAAGCTCACGGCCATAAGCGTGGCAAGAACCTTCTACCATGCGGATACCGCCGTAAGGCAGCATGGCGCGTTTTAGCGGCGCGTCAGTCTGTAGACCAACAATCTTTTCCAGATCTTTTTCGATGTAGCCGGCGTCATGAGAAGTCAGGGTAGAAACCACAGACGTATCAAAGTCAACCGGTGCATGCGTCGCGTTCTCTTGCTTGATGCCTTCCATCACGCGAGCCCAAAGCTGGCTAGTCGCGTTAGTTGGCTCAGAGACTAGGAATGATTCGTCGCCCTCGTAAGGGGTATAGTTTTTTTGGATAAAGTCGCGAACATCAACGGCTTTGCTCCAGTTACCTTCAACAAATCCTTCCCATGCATTAGAAACGTGCTCAGACATGTTGCACCTACCTGTACTCTTTTCAAAAAGAAGTTTATCGGGACCAGGTTCAGTCATAGTGTTTGTCAGTATGGCTGACGCCTGCGACCCATCGATTTAAATCCGGATTACCCCGCCCGTAAGCGGGGCTGAGTTATTACAATAACGCTGGAATGCCGGGAATCATTCCAACTGCCAACATGGCAGCAATACAAATAATCACAGTGGCGGTTGGAATCACCAGACGGTCAACCGCTGACAGCGTTTTAGGACGCTCTTTGTCACCGATAAGGCCGTTGTTGTCCAAAAGCATTGTGACTGCCCAACCAAAGACTGGGTTAACAGCCATGGAGGCGAAAATACAAATACCGGCTGACTGACTTGACTTGGCGTCTTTGACCATCTGCATACCAGCTTCAAGCAAGGGTAGGAATACCCCTGAAAGCAGTGCGATAGTCATCACTGGAGGCCAAGTGGCAACGTCCATTGGGTAACCAATCAAAGCCACACCGATACACAGTAAACCGAGAATAATGGCACCACCTGGGATTGGGCGGCGAGCAATCGCAGCCGGGATCATATAGGTGCCCCATGATGAGGTGATGTTACCGCCACCTACAGAGGCGCCGACCATTTGGCGAATTGAGCAGCCTGTCATGGTGTCATCCACATCCATCAGTACTTTTTCGGCTTTCTTAGGATAGTTTAGTTCCTGGAAAATACGGTGACCAAGGAAGTCTGGCGACCACATCGCAACCGCGAGCAAAGCAAATGGCAATGACGCTAAGAAGTGCGATACATTGGGCAAACCTAGCTGCCAACCTTGTTCAGTCGATCCCCACCAGTACACAGGGTTGAGGTTCGGGATACCGGGTTGGGTGACGAACTCTAACGACGAGCCCGCACCTAGCGCGGTAGCAATTAAACCGCCAGTAATGGCACACACAGGGATCGCCAGCCAGCGCTTACCAATCCGTGCCAAGAAGGCATAAATCACAATCGACACGGCAAGAATCAAGATGGAGACATAGCCCATGTTGATCTCTGCGCCCCACGCTAACAGGCTCTCAATTTGCCCTTTTGCGCCACCAAAGCCGAGGAAAATCAGCAAACCACCGGCCACACCCTGACTGGTGAGGTTCACCAGTTTGGATCCGCCTTTGAGGTAGCTTAAGGTCAGGCCAAATACACCGATCAGAATACCAAGGGCAAGTGGGTGAGCTCCGGCCAAGGCGATGGTTCCTACCAATGGGATCATCGGACCGTGGTTACCGGCTAAGTTCGCGCGGGGGTTGATAAAGCCGCACAGTAACACACAAAACAATAAAGCCGGTATCAACATTTCTACGCGAGCAACCTCGACGGCAAATGCTTTACCAAGTGTGATGTGATCCCACGCTGCGGTTAGCCCCTCAGCCCATGACATCATTACCGCAGAATACATTGCGATGATGCCGATGGTACCTGCTAGCGCGGGAACGAGATCTTCAAGTTCAAAACGGAAGTCACGGCCGGGCAGGTTTAGCCCCCAACGGCGCGGACGCATGATTTGTAGTTCGTGATTCAGGTAGTCAGCGCGGGAGGCGAACGATGAAGCCGGCTTGTGCTTCTTTTGATATTCGCTTTTTTCTTCGTGACTCACACTGCGGTCTTGAGCATGTGTTGCCATAATTTCCTCGTCTACAGAAAGCAAAAGCTTTCGAAACAGTGGCTTAGCCAGTCTTTATAGTGTTTTTACGCTGGCCTTGTGGCCGTGTTCTGTTTCGTTATCAGCATGCTAACAATAGAGGATTTTCTGAATGTTGACTTAGATCATTACCGTGTAATTTTTTTACGTGCCACGGCCGGTTATCGGCGCTTTTTAGCGCACTAAATGTGCCTAAAAAGCCACCCATGTCGGAGTTTTGTAATTTTTTTACCGAAAATCACGCCTAAAATGTGCCACAAAACAGGCGAATATCGAGGGTGAAAGTGAGTGACTGACGCGAGGAACGCGATCACACGCCAAGGAATGTAGACAGCATGACGGCAAGCGCTGCTGATAAAGAAAAATTGCGTTATAGTCTTCCCATCATGGTTGAACAATGGATAAGTTTGGTGCGGCGACTGATTTCGAACTTAGGAAGCGCTTTTTCGAGTAAGGGGATTCACGCTTGTATGCTGGCAAGTATGTTGGTGTTGGCACCCGCGTACGGACAACAAGCCGCCAGTGTGGACGCAGTCAGTGGTCTTATTCAACAAGGGGCATATCAGCAGGCGTTGCAAAATAGCCAAACGTTGCTGACCGCGGAGGATGATGCAGCACTGGATAGTTCAGCGCGTGCCGAGCTGTTGCGCCTGCAAGGCGTAGCGCATTTGTATTTACAGCAACGGGCAGAGGCGTATCGCAGTTATCGTCAGGCACTCGCGCTCAATGCATTAAGTAAAGACGGCGAAGCGGACGCCTTATCAGCAGTGATTACCTTAGCCTACCGCGTTAAGCAATATGATGAAGTGCTCCGTTATGCGCGGCAAATGGCCGACCACCATGAATTACTGCCGCATGCCAGCCGCTTGGCGATGCAGTCTGCTTACGCATTATCTCGCTATGATGTGGCGATAGACTATGCGTCGCGACTACAAAAGAGCGGTAATGCGGATGCGTTTACTCTGCAAACCAAAGGGTTGAGCGAAATGGCCTTGTCGCAGTTTTCCGCCGCGGCACGTACCTTTGATGTATTGGCTCAGCAAGACGATGTTGCGCCGAAATGGTTGGCTCAGGCTGCGCGAACACATGCCCATGCCGGATCGCACTCTCAAGCCCGTCAATACTTAGCGAGAGCGAGAGCCGATATTGCTTTGTATCGCACGTTGACGTTAGAGCAACTCGAACAAACCCAACCTCAAGTAGCCCTGGCTTATTGGCAGCAAGGGTTAAGCCAACTGGATCGCGTTCCCACACGAGATGAGCAACTGCTGTTGGTGCAGTGTCTGCTGCAAAACAACCAGCGTGTCGCGGCACTTAATCGGGTCAGCGAGATCAACCTGAGCGCGCCTGATAAACAAACCCTTAAGCTGCAAGTGATGTTGGCGTATCAGCTCAAGCGCTGGCAAGAGGTGATTGATACGTCCCAAGTGGCGCTTTCTCATGGTCTAAAAGAAGATAGGATGCTTTGGCAGTGGCTATCTATTAGCGCCATCAAAGCGGGAGATTATGCGTTGGCTGATTTTGCCTTAAATGAGTGGCAGGCAAGGGATACCTCAGGCTTGGCAGAACGGTGGCGAGAAACATTGGAATTACTTAAAGCAGGTCGCGCGAGCTTGGCTGATCTATCTATCTCCTAACCTGTCTTACAATGCGGGCGCTTTTGTCTGCCATCATGGTCTTAGCGTTCGCCCCTTCACAGTTTTGTTACTTCTTGGTGCGCATTAACACTGAAAAGCTTTCACAACTCGTGCGTGAGAGTATGGGTTTCTATTCAGTGCCTACTTTATTTCCTTAAAAACAATGCGCTGCGCTATGCTTATTGTTAAGCGATATCGCACGTTTGCCCTTGTGTTTCTCGCCCATATTTCCGACGGTTGGCTGTTGGGAGCGGGGCAGAGAAAAATGACAGTTGTAACTGTGTTGATATGTCGACGATCTCGATATGATGAATGTTCTGGTTATTTTTTCAGCAGTAAATTTTGAATTTGACTTTTTATGCAATAATATTGACTATAATAATTTCATTTTCAAGGTTAACAAAATGTTGCTCATTAAAGGGAGGGGTGATATTTTCGATTACAAGATGTCGAATTAATCACCAACGATGGTAAGGAGTCAGGTACTCACCCAGCAGTGAGTAATAATAAGCACGCATTTGATGTGGGCAGTACGTAAACACAACAGATTTCATGGATGATAGGAGCTAGCGCATGACGGAAGCTGTAGCGCTACAGGTTAAGTCACTCAAAAAAAGCTTTGGGCAGCACCAAGTGCTCAAAGGCATTTCTCTCGACGCCCACCGTGGCGACGTTATCTCTATTATTGGCTCTTCCGGATCCGGGAAAAGCACCTTTCTGCGTTGTATCAATTTACTTGAGACGCCCACCGGTGGCGAAATTTGGGTCAATGGTGAGTTGATCAAAATGAAAAACAATCGCGCTGGTGAGCCTGTTCCCGTCAGTGACAAACAAGTGCAACGCATTCGCTCGCGTCTTGCCATGGTCTTTCAAGGGTTCAATCTTTGGTCACACATGACGGTGATGCAAAACGTCATTGAAGCGCCTGTTCATGTATTGGGGGTGCCCAAGGCTGAAGCCATTGAACAAGCTGAGGCCTTGTTGCATCGCGTTGGATTGTATGAGCGGCGCGACTACTACCCAGGCCATTTATCCGGTGGTCAGCAACAGCGTGCCGCGATTGCGCGTGCACTCGCCGTCGAGCCAGAAGTTTTGCTGTTTGATGAGCCAACCTCCGCGCTGGATCCTGAGTTAGTCGGTGAGGTGCTGGGAGTGATGCGTTCACTGGCTGAAGAAGGACGCACCATGCTGGTGGTTACCCACGAGATGAGCTTTGCACGTGATGTCTCGAATCATGTGATGTTTTTACATCAAGGGTTGGTTGAGGAGCAGGGTGACCCGAAAGAGTTGTTTAATGCCCCGGAATCAGAACGCCTGAAGCAGTTTATCTCATCCATCTATTAATTAAATATATCAATAGGATAACCATGCAAATGGGCGTAGCCCGCACAACATCGTAATAACGACAGGAGAAAGGAAAATGAAAAAATGGCTAGTTGCCGCCGCCGTGATGGCCGCGGTTGGGTCAACCTCCGTAGCAGCCAAGGATTGGAAGGTCGTACGTTTTGGGATCGAAGGGGCATACCCTCCCTTTAGTTGGACCACCAATGAAGGCGAGCTGAAAGGCTTTGATGTGGATATGGCCAATGCGCTGTGCGAAGAGATGCAAGCGAAGTGTAAAATCGTCGCTCAGGATTGGGATGGCATCATTCCCTCACTGTTAGCGCGTAAATACGATGCGATCATCGCGGCGATGTCTATCACCGAAGAGCGTAAAAAGAAAGTCGATTTCACCAACAAATACGCCCTCATCCCGAACAAATTTGTGGCTGAAAAAGGCACGGATCTGACCTTTACCAAAGAGGGATTAGATGGCGTTAAAATCGGTGTTCAGCGCGCAACCACCCATGATAAGTACCTGACGGATAACTATGGCGATGCGGTCGATATCGTTCGCTATGGCACTTTCGATGAAGCTTACCTTGATTTGAAAGCAGGTCGTATCGAATCGATTCTTGGCGATGCGTCAGCACTGCAACAAGGCCTGCTTGATAAAGAAGGCGGTGATGCATTTGAGTTTATTGGTCCGTCATTAACCGATCCTGAGTGGTTTGGTGAAGGTTTTGGCATTGCGACACGCAAGCAAGACAAAGCGCTGACTGAGAAGCTTAACCAAGCGATCGATTCGTTACGCGAAAAAGGCGTGTATGACGAGATTGCAGCCAAGTACTTCGACTACGACGTATACGGCGAGTAATAGGCAGGCGGGCAGCATGAAAGTGCTGCCCGAATCATATGATTGATTTGAAAGGTTACGAGTGGTCCCTGCTCGAAGGTGCATGGGTGACCCTTCAGGTTGCGCTGCTCTCGTTAGGTCTTGCCATGTTGCTGGGTATGCTCGGGGCGTTGGCAAAACTGTCAAAATTTTCAACGTTGCGTGGTGTAGCCACCCTTTATACGACAGTGATCCGCGGTATCCCTGACCTTGTCTTGATGATGCTGATTTTTTATGGCGGACAAATGCTACTCAATAACAGCCTTTATGGGATGAATGAGTGGCTCAATGAGTATATGGCAGGCCAGAATCCCAGTCATGAGTGGACGTCTTATTTGCCGGATTACGTCGATGTCAGCCCATTTATCGCCGGGATCCTAACCATCGGGTTTATCTTTGGCGCTTACATGGCCGAAACCTTCCGTGGCGCGATTATGGCAGTGGATTCAGGAGAGATGGAAGCGGCACGTGCCTATGGCATGAGCAGCAGTTTAGCGTTTCGCCGTATTCTTTTGCCGCAGATGATCCGTCACGCGTTACCCGGCTTCGGTAACAATTGGCTGGTGCTACTTAAAACCACCGCGCTGGTGTCAATCATCGGTCTTGATGACATGGTACGAAAAGGGGCATTGGCGGCCGGATCCACCCAAATGCCATTTACCTTCTATTTTACTGTCGCGCTGATTTTTTTGCTCTTCACCAGTATCTCGACCACGGGACTGCGTTGGATGGAGCGTCGCTTTAGTATTCACACGCGGTAGGTGCTTATGGATTTTTCACTTGTTCTGGAAACGTGGCCCATCTACCTCGAGGGATTGTGGACCACTGTATGGCTGGTATCACTGGCATTGGTAATTGGTTTAGTAGTGGCGGTGCCGGTAGCGGTAGCACGCAACGCGCAATTTCCTTTATGGCGCTATCCAGCGTGGGCGTTTATTTATTTTTTCCGTGGTACACCGCTGTTAATTCAGTTGTATCTGATTTACTACGGTTTAAGTCAGGTGATCAATGTTGAGAATACCTTATGGCAGCATGCTTGGTTCTGCGCCTTGGTAGCCTTTGTGCTCAACACAGCCGCGTATACAGCCGAAATCATTCGTGGCGCGATTAATGGTCTTCCTAAAGGGGAAGTCGAGGCGGCGATCGCTTATGGCATGAGCCCTTATAAAGCCTTTTCGCGCATTGTATTGCCGAGTGCGATGCGTCGTGCGTTACCCGCGTACAGTAACGAAGTGGTGTTTATGCTACACGGCTCAGCGGTGGCTGGGATTATCACCATTGTCGATTTAACCGGTGCCGCTCGGATTGTTAACTCGCGCTACTATGCGCCGTTCGAGTCGTTTCTGACTGCGGGTGTGTTCTATATGGCGCTGACTTTTAGCATTCTTTGGATGTTCCGCCTAGCAGAGCGCCGCTTCCTGCGCCATTTAAGGCCGCTTAGCTAATCGGTTCAATCTGCAATAAAAACGCCGCAGTGATCATCTGATCATCTGCGGCGTTTTTTTATCCAGCGCGTGTGCCTTGGGGCCTACTTAAAGGTCGCCCAAATCGGCGCGTGATCTGATGGCTTTTCAATCGCACGGAGCTCGTAGTCAATGCCAGCATCGATGCATTGGCTCGCTAGCTCTGGAGTGGCCAGAATCACGTCAATACGCAGGCCGCGGTTATCGTCAAAGCCGCGTGAGCGGTAGTCAAACCACGAGAACTGATCGTTCACGGTTGGGTGCAGGGCACGGAAAGTGTCAACAAACCCCCAATCCATAAGAGTGCCCAGCCACTCACGCTCTTCGGGTAAGAAAGAGCACTTACCGGTGCGTAGCCAGCGTTTGGCGTTTTGCTCACCAATGCCGATGTCATCGTCTTTCGGGCTGATATTGATATCGCCCATCACCACCAGCTGCTCACTGGGATCACGGCCAGACAAATAAGCCATTAGGTCTTGATAAAACTTACGCTTGGCGGGGAATTTGGTTTCATGGCTGCGGTTTTCCCCTTGCGGGAAGTAACCGTTGAGCACAGTAATTGGCTTGCCGTTTTCGTCTTCAAAGGTCGCCATGATCATCCGGCGTTGGGCGTCTTCGTCATCAGTGGGAAAGCCTTTTTGCACGCTGATAGGGGACTTTTTGCATAGCATTGCCACGCCATAATGGGCTTTTTGGCCATGAAAGTGCACTTCATAACCCATCGCTTCGACATCCGCGAGCGGGAAGGCGTCATCATGGACTTTGGTTTCTTGTAATCCGATCACGTCAGGTTGATGTTTTTCAATTAAGGCTTGCAATTGATGCAAACGAGCACGAATACCATTGATATTGAATGAAATGATTTTCACGTGTGAGGCTGCCTTTGTTGTCTTGTTAATAGCAAGACACTTTACCAGCTTCGTTCAATGAACGGAAAGGCGGCCTCTATTTCTACCGGTTACGGAAACGCGCGATATGCGCTAAGCGTTAGTGTGCGAGAGAAAACTCACCCAAGCATTCGCCTTGGCTAAAAATAGTGCCAAGCTCGGTGCTGGGATCAAATTGTAGCGTCGGTTGGGGTAATGTCGGTAGGCGATGGAGCAAGTGCTTGAGGATAATATCCCCATTAAATTGATGAATCGCGACCTGCCAGTTGGCAAGGTTAGGGAGTGAAAAGTTAACTATCAATGGCGTTCCTTACTGTTTTATTTGTGTTGTTAGCGGTTTTCGTTTGTGTTTGCGCACGGCGTAAATGATACCAGTGACGCAGTCTGCCGTTAGTAGCGGCCATATTTTATCTCCGTGAGTTAAATGATTATTGCTCTGCCCCCTCAGTGGTTATCCATCATGAGCCGCGCAAATGCGCCGGTCCCTTTGGAATGAGCGAACACCATCAATACAGTGATACTCACCAATGAGTGATAGCAAAAGGGGTGGTTAACGGGTTATCAATCTAGGAAAAAAGCGAAAGTGGATTACTGCAGAGAGTCTATGCGGGAAATAGCGTGGTCTGTCTCGACTTTGACTTGATGTCTTTTGATGCTCCGTATCTAGAGCTTTGGTCACACTACAGTATTTTTGGGGGATGTAAAGGGTTTTAACCAATAATTTATTGGTATTGACGACCATTAACGCGGCACATCAGTACCGCGTTAATGATTCTAGCGCTCGCTTATCCTATCGCTAGCTTTGTCTCTGCATAGCGTAGCTTTTTCTTTCTTGGGCTGGCTAAAAAGTAAGCCAAAGTTAGCGGGCCCAGTCGGCCAGCAAACATCATAAAAATGATAATACACTCGCCGACATCGGATAATGATCCAGTGAGTCCTCTTGAAAGGCCTACAGTTCCTAATGCAGACACGGCTTCAAAGACTACATCCGTCATTTCTGCGCTTTCACTCAGCAATAAGCAAAAAATAGCTATCCAAGTGATTCCTATTGAAATAAGCGACAGTGCCAACGCCTTACTAATAGTTTCTCTAGATATTTCACGTTTATAGACGTAAACCGCTTCATCTCGACGTAAAAATGCATATGTCGCTAAAATAAGCACCATAAAAGTAACGACTTTTATACCGCTTGCGGTACTAAGCGAGCCTCCACCAATAAACATTAATACCAAGATAATGGCGGTGGTTGCATCCTCAAGTTGATCAATCGCCAGTGTATTAAATCCTGCGGTACGCGGTGTTACTGCTTGAAACCACGAAGCAAGCCATTTTCCAGATTCACTCAAGGGAGCCAATGTATTAGGGTTATCGTACTCAATAAGATAAATGGCAATTAATGCAACACCATTAATTAAACATGTCCCAGTGATCATCATTTTGCTGTACACGGTCAGTTTTGACCAACAGCGATGACGCTTTAAATCTATCCATACCGTAAACCCTAACCCGCCAATAATAAACAGCGCAGTAATGGTTAAATTAACCGTAATATCATCAACATATGGCATTAAGCTGTCAGCGCTGAGAGCAAATCCTGCATTATTAAATGCACTGATGGTGTAAAAAAAGCCATGGAATAGACTATCAGTCCAACCCAATTCAGCTTGCCAACGGAGAGTGAGTACAACCATACCAATGGCTTCAATTAGCAACGCAAACGCAAGGACCGACTTAGCTGTCGAAGTAAGTGTTGATGCGTCTGTCTGATTGAAAGCCTCACGCGCGACGGTTCGCTGTAAGAAGCCAATTCGTCCGCCCAGCGCAATTAACGTCACAATGGCAAAGGTCATTAAACCAAGCCCACCACATTGAATAAGCAGTGCAATCACCGTTTGCCCAAACATAGTGAACTGGGTACCTGTATCAACGACAACCAGCCCAGTCACTGTCACCGCTGAGGTTGCGGTAAATAAGCTTTGAATCCAAGAGATAGGGCTTGTCGTTGCAACAGGGAGTTTTAAAAGGCATGTCCCCAGTAGGATTAGTAAGGCAAAACTACCACTTAAAATTAGCGGTGGTGCACCGAGTAATTTCTTGCCCGCTTTTGGTTTACGCTCGATAGGGCTAATCGAAGGATGCCATAACACCATGTCACACTAACCTCGGTGCAATATATTTCAGTTCAGCACGTGTACCGCACAAGAGAAGCTGATCACCCGTACGTAACTCAAAGCCTGTATCTAACCCCGTGATTACCTCTTGACCGCGCTTAACCAGCAATGGCGTGATGCTCGTCCGCGCATCGCCGAGTGCATGTGCAATTGTCCTATCATGAAGTTTGGGTTTTATCTCAATTTCTACAACATACAAGCCATGACCAATGGCAAGATAGTTATTAACCATTGGATAGTTTAAAGACTGAGCAACACGGATCCCCATTTCTTCTTCAGGATGAATGATGCGAGAAACCCCTAGTTTAGAAACAATTGTATGATGCGCTTTCGTACTGGCTTTAACCCAAATTTCTTTAACTCCTAAGTTCTTTAATGCAAGCGTACACAAGAGACTGGATTGCATGTCTTCTCCAATCGCAACGAGTACCGCGTCGCTGTTCGCTAAATCGAGTTCGCGCAGTGCATTTTCATCTGTAGAGTCACAAATGACCGCTTGAGTTAAATCTTCAACATACTGTTCAACCATTTTGGAATCTTTATCAACACCAGTAACAGTATGACCAAGATGAATAAGCTCTAGGCTCGCTGCAACACCAAAGCGACCTAACCCAATGACAGTGAAGTGTGCCATAGTCTCGTAACCTTCTTATATTTTCCAAAAGTGCGGTAATAACATTGCTAAAACCGTAAAATATTCTAGACGACCAAGGATCATCGCCACATTAAGTAACCAAATTCCTATATCACTTACTGGCTGAAAATTACTACTTACCTCACCAAATCCTGGGCCGAGTACATTAATACAAGCCACAACTGCGGTAAATGATGTCCAAAAATCAAGTCCTGTCATGATAAGTAAAAGAGTGAATACTACCGTAGTCAAAACAACTAATGACATAAAGGCCATGATTGCATTTGTAACATCTGATGAAACCGCTTTCTTTTGATAACGAATAGGGATCACTGCCCGTGGGTGAGAAAGTTGCTGAATTTCACGACGTATCACTTTAAATGTGATAATGTCTCGAATAATTTTATTACCACCTGCTGTCGAGCCAGAGCAGCCGCCAAGATAAGCACAGAAAACTAAGAACAATGCAGTTGCGGCAGGCCACGCCCCTAAATCAGCAGCGCCATAACCAGTACTCGTAATAAAAGACACAACATGGAAGAGTGCAAAGCTTACCGAAGATGCCAATGATGGGTAAGTATTTGTTTTATAGAGATAGAGACCTAAAACACTCCCTAAAAAAAGAACGATAAGTAGGAATGTTCTGGCTTCTTCGTCTTGAATGTATAACTTCACGCCTTTTGCACCGCGCTGAAAAACACGAAAATGCAAACCAAAATTGATAGCGCCTAACAGCATAAAAATATTGGCAATCATTAAAATGCTATGGCTTTCAAAGTACCACATGCTAGCGTCATGTGTTGAAAAGCCACCGGTAGAGACGGTCGTAAAGCTATGGCCTATGGCGTCAAAAAGAGACATGCCTGCCACATAATAGGAAATAGCACACAATATTGTAATCGATAAATAAACACCCCATAAGTAATGAGCGGTTTTTGTAATCCGAGGCGAAAGTTTGTCGTCTTTTATTGGCCCAGGCGTTTCTGCTTTAAGAAGACGCATTCCGCCAACATTGAGCATCGGCAAGACTGCTACAACAAAAATGACAACACCAAGCCCTCCCATCCATTGTAGAAATTGACGATACATTAAAAAAGAAGGTGGCATAGTATCTAAGTTAGAGAGTACTGTTGCTCCAGTCGTCGTTAGTGCACTGATAGATTCAAAAACTGCATCAGAAAAGTTCACGCGAGTAACAGAATAAATAGGCAAAGCGCCTAATATCCCAGTTACAAACCAAGTTAAGGTTGCAAATATCAATGCATCTCTAAATGCTACGTTTTCAATCTTCTCTTTTCGAAAATAGAAAGATAATAAGAAAGAAAAAGATAGCATTATTATAGCTGGCCGAAAAAATAATCTAGATATATGATCTTCAAACAGGAAAAGTGATAGGATACCAAATGAAAACTGAACGATACCCATCCATAGAATGGGCATAGATAATAAACGAACGGTACTTTTAGGGTTAATCATTTTCAATCTCATCGACACAAAGACGATAACCAATACCAGGCTCTGTTTTTATTATATTTTTTCGACTTTCTTCCTCGCATATTTTTTTTCTTATCTGACTAACTAAAACACGTAGATAGTGGCTGTCTTGTCTATGTGTTTCACCCCAAATTGAGATAAGAAGATCGTCTTGTCTTACTAAACCACCATTACCTTCCATGAGCATTTTAATAAAGTGAAATTCTTTCTTTGTTAACGAGATCAAACGCGAATCATACCAAAATTGATGGCTAGACAAAGATAAGCTTAATTCGCCGCACTGAATAAGATCCTCGGTTTTCTTTGATGGTGCGATTAAATCTCTGACGAGCACTTTTATTCTTACAATAAGCTCTTTCACGCCAAATGGTTTGCTTATATAATCATTTGCACCGGCTTCGAGTAATGTGATTTTCTCATCTTCCTGATCGCGCGCAGTGAGAATAATAACCGGTGTTGTATGTCCTTTTTCTCGAATGTGATTGAGTAAAGAAATACCTTCGCCGTCGGGTAAGCCTAAATCCAATACAATCACATCGGGGGACCGATTCTGAATAACACTTAATGCGCCATCTAATGAATATGCACCGAGATAATCAAATCCTTCTGCATTCAGTGATATTCGAACAAATGTATGGATTTGTTTTTCATCATCAACCAATAATACGCGGTATGCCATCATTACTCTCCACCATCAACAGGCAAACAAATTCTCATTAAACAGCCTATTTCTGAGTGTGCTAACTCAATCCTGCCCTGATGTGCCCGTATAACTCCATTAGCAACCGCCAGCCCCAGCCCTGACCCACTATCGCTTTTTTTATCCTCGTGCGTTGTATAAAAAAGATCAAATATCTTATGTGCATGTTTTAGGGGGATCCCTTTACCCTGATCTTTAGAACCTATCTCAATAGGTGTTGTCTGAGTAAATCAACACCTATTGAAAATACTGTAAATGAATTCGACACAATACCTAATCTCTGACGCCCTTTGGGCAAAAATTGAGCCGCTTTTACCAATCCACAAGACGAACCATCCTCTAGGAACACATCGAAAGAGAGTCGATAATCGTGATGCTATGAACGGCATCCTCTTTGTTCTCAGAACTGGTTGTCAGTGGAATGCGCTTAACGCGACAGGTATTTGTTCCTCTAGCTCTGCACATCGTCGTTTTCAAGAGTGGCGAGATGCAGGAGTCTTTGAGCGATTTTGGCAAAATGGCCTGATTTACGAAGGGGTTGATTGGAGTTCCATATCAATGGACGGGTGCCAAACTAAAGCACCTTTAGCTGGCTCAAAAAAACAGGTAAGAACCCAACAGACCGTGCGAAACAAGGCGTAAAACGCAGTTTGTTGACGGATGCGAATGGATTGCCACTGGCTGTTGTTAGCGATGGCGCAAACGTCCACGACATTAAGCTGGTACTTCAAACATTAGATGCACTAGAGTGTTATCGGCCGCCGCTGAAAGTACCTTTGTACCTAGACAAAGGTTATACAGGCCAGTGGTTACATGATGAACTGGTTGCTTTGAACTACATTCCCCATGTTCAATCACGTGCTGAAGAGGCCGCGAGCTTGAAGCAATCGGATGATTTTAAGGCTCATCGTTGGGTTGTTGAGCGAACTCATAGCTGGCTAAACCGTTATCGTAGATTGCTTGTTCGTTGGGAAAAGAAAATCGAAAACTACGAGGCCATGTTGCATTTTGCTTGTGGCCTCATTGTTTGGAATAAATCCCTTTTGGGATAGGTTCTTAATATCGATGTATATGTTGTTTGACTGACTATATACATGAATAGTCACAATGGTGTTTGCCGGAGAATATCTTAAGGCGTTGTCAATAATATTAAAAATGGCTTGTTCTATGAGTGCACGGCTGACCGGCACAGTAGGAGATTCAATGCTGGTAATTTTTACTCGTTCAGGCTCATGACACCGAGAGACAGAAACATTGATAACATCGATGATGTTTTCAGCGTTTTTATTGATCACTAAACTACCGTGTTGCAACTTAGTGGCTTGCAGCAAGTTCTCTATGTAGTGATGTAGGCGGTGGCTTTCTTGCGTCGCGCTATCGAGTAGCTCATTCCTTTCTGTATGCGACAGTTTATTCATATACGCTTGCAACGTTGTCAAGGTACCAATAATTGTCGCTAACGGGGTACGTAAGTCGTGTGAAACGGAGAGTAAGATGCTATTTCTTAATCGGGTTTGCTCTAATTCATCACGTTGTTGGCGATAAAAGTGTGCTATGTAGCTTGTCACGCCAGCGACCAACATAAATACCACCAAGTTAATGACATCAGTGACGTCGCTCATTTGTAAAGAAAAACGCGGGGCGGTGAAAAGAAAATTAAAGCTAAGTGCAGCGACTAAAGATATCGGTACAGCCAGAGAGGGACCGGATTGCAGAGCAACAATTGCAACAGAAAGTTGTAGTAGTAGTAACACTGCAATTGTTACAGGAATAAAAGTGTTCAGTATCCAGCATAGCAATAGTGTAGTACCAAGTAAGCTAAAGGAGGCACACACAGGATAACGGCGAAGAAACTGTAGCATTCTTAAGGCTCATGCAATTCATGAAGCCTCGTAATGTACCAAAAAGGCTGCCTACAGCCGCGTAAAAAAAGCGTAAAAAATTCACTCTTTCATGAGCAAATAGTCAAAAATTTGACGAAATTACTGTTTCCAATTGGTTATCATGGCTCAGTATTTCAATTGACATATGGAAAACCATATATATTATTTACCATATATGAAAAGCGCGGATGACCTCAATGTGTGACACCCTAACGTTTTACAAAGCCTTATCTGAGCCCACTCGGCTGATCTCTCTATTGCTGCTCTCACAGCATGGTGAGTTATGTGTATGCGATTTAATGACTGCGCTGGCGTTGAGTCAGCCTAAAATTTCACGGCATTTGGCGGAGCTACGTAAGCATCAGTTAGTCGTCGGAGAGCGTCGTGGTAAGTGGGTCTATTACCAATTACACCCAGCCTTACCTGACTGGATGCGCGACATTTTACTGACCACGGTAAAACACAATCCTGCCATGTTGCCGCCTGTTGAGCCAATGGCCTTTAGTCAGACTTGCTGTGAGGAAAAACAATAGTATGAATGATAACGAACTCCCAAATATCACGGCCGATGCGTTTGATATTCCGTCGGCTGATAAGTTTGCGGTTCAGCGATCGAGCCACCGTCCTCGTATCTTGCTGCTATATGGTTCCTTACGGACACGTTCATACAGTCGACTGTTAGTAGAAGAGGCTGCGCGTTTGCTGACTGTGATGGGGGCTGAAGCGAAGATTTATGATCCTAGCGGATTGCCCGCGCCCGATAGTGTTGATCCTTCACATGAGAAAGTGGCGGAATTGCGCGAGTTGATGATGTGGTCTGAAGGGCAGGTTTGGTGTTCGCCTGAACGACACGGTTCGATGACCAGTATCATGAAAAGCCAAATCGACTGGGTGCCTCTAAGTCTTGGGGCCGTGAGACCAACCCAAGGCAAAGTGCTCGCAGTGATGCAAGTATGTGGGGGCTCCCAATCATTCAATACGGTTAATCAGCTCCGCGTTCTCGGCCGCTGGATGCGTATGTTTACCATTCCGAACCAATCATCAGTGCCCAAAGCCTATTTAGAGTTTGATGAACAAGGCCGGATGCTGCCATCGCCTTTTTATCAACGCATTGTTGATGTGGTGGAAGAGCTTATGAAATTTACGCTCTTACTTCGTGACAACAAAGACTATCTCGTTGATCGCTACTCTGAGCGCGTTGAGAGTGCCGATGAACTATCAGCACGTGTCAATCAACGTCAGATATAAAAAGGAAATATCGCGATGACTCAATCTGATACCTGTGCACCGTCGGCCGCGCAAAGAATGGGATGGCTCGATCGGTATTTAACCGTGTGGATTTTCCTCGCTATGGCCATTGGGGTCAGTATAGGGTGGATTTATCCAGAAGTGGCGACCCTCAGTGAGCGCTTATCGGTCGGGAGCACCAATGTGCCGCTGGCGATTGGCTTGATTTTAATGATGTATCCGCCACTGGCGAAAGTAAATTATCGCTTACTGGGCTCGGTTACGCGCGACAAAAAAGCCATCACGCTGTCGCTGATCATGAACTGGGTCGTGGGTCCCATTCTTATGTTCGCGCTGGCGGTGCTGTTTTTACGTGATGAGCCAGGCTACATGGCGGGAGTGATATTGATTGGCCTTGCCCGTTGTATCGCTATGGTCTTGGTGTGGAACGATATCAGTGGCGGTAATAAAGAGTATGGCGCGGCACTGGTGGCCATGAATAGCTTATTTCAGATCCTGACCTACAGTGTGATGGCATGGCTATTTATCACCGTTTTACCCCCCATGCTGGGCTTACAAAGTTTTGTGGTGGATGTGACCATGGGGGATATCGCACAAAGTGTGCTGATTTACTTGGGTATCCCTTTTGTCGCGGGCTATCTATCACGCACCGTGCTGGTCGCTAAAAAGGGGGAGCAATGGTACGAAAATGTCTTTTTGCCACGTATCTCCCCGATGACGTTAATCGCTTTGTTGGCAACCATTGTGTTGATGTTTAGCCTAAAAGGGGAGGCGATTATTGCGCTGCCACTTGATGTGTTGCGTATCGCTGTACCGCTAGTGACCTACTTTGTGCTGATGTTCTTTATTAGCTTCTTTGTGGGCAAAAAACTGGGGATCCGGTATGACCGCAACGCGTCGATTGCGTTTACTTCATCTGGCAATAACTTTGAGTTAGCCATTGCGGTGGCGATAGCGGTGTTTGGTATTCACTCAGATCAAGCCTTTGCAGGGGTGATTGGGCCGCTGGTGGAAGTGCCTGTGTTGATTGCCTTGGTAAATGTCGCGCTAAGAATGAAGCGACGCTATACGACTTAATATGAAGCTTTTATGAATCCCTGTCTGTGAGGGTTGCATGCCGGCTTAGGTTTATTAATATGCGCATATCCATATATGCATTTAGTGGAGTGTAGTGAGAGAGCCTATGTTGCCTCATCAGTTTTTCAAATTATTGGCCGATGAAACGCGCGTGCGATGTTTACTGCTTATTGCCCGTGAAGGGCAGTTATGTGTGTGCGAGCTCACCGAAGCGCTGGACACCTCGCAGCCGAAGATCTCACGTCATTTGGCGCAACTGCGGGCCAGTGGTGTGTTGGTTGATACGCGCCAAGGGCAATGGGTGTTTTATCGCTTAGCCGCTGACTTACCCGGCTGGATGCGCAAACAAATTCAGGGGTTAGTTGATTCCAACTGCCTAAAAGACACTTATCAAGAAGATATCACGCGGCTGGCCAAAATGGCGTCACGCCCCACCTGCTGCGTGTAAAGGAGAAAGCAATGACAATTAAAGTCGGAATCAATGGGTTTGGCCGTATCGGTCGTTTGGCATTAAGGGCAGCATTTGATTGGCCAGAGCTCGAGTTTGTGCATATTAACGATGTGGCGGGAGATACCGAAACGCTGGCGCATCTGCTGGAGTTTGATTCGGTACAAGGGCGCTGGCATCACGCGGTGAGTGTAGAAGGCAACCGCGTACAGATTAACGGCCAAACACTGACGACAAGCCAAGAAAAAGCGATTGATGCAGTCGACTGGTCAGGCTGCGATGTGGTGATTGAAGCAACGGGAAAACACCGTGACGCGGATTTGCTGCAACAATATTTGGGCCAAGGCGTAAAGCGCGTGGTGGTCTCTGCGCCAGTCAAAGATGAGCGTGTGGCGAATATCGTGGTGGGGGTGAATGACGCGATTTTTGATCCGAGTAAACACCGGATCGTTACCGCAGCGTCGTGTACCACGAACTGCTTGGCTCCGATTGTGAAAGTGATTCATGAAAAGCTGGGGATTGCACAGTCGACCTTCACCACTATTCATGATTTAACCAATACCCAAACGATTTTAGATGCGCCGCATAAAGACTTACGTCGTGCCCGCGCATGCGGCATGAGTTTGATCCCGACTACTACAGGATCGGCGACCGCTATCGTAGAAATTTTCCCGGATCTAAAAGGCAAGATTAATGGCCATGCGGTGCGTGTCCCCCTCGCCAATGCGTCGCTGACGGATGTGATCTTTGATGTGGAAACCGATACCACTGCTGAAGAGGTGAATGCACTGTTGCAAGAGGCTGCCGACGGCGAGCTTAAAGGCATTCTTGGCTTTGAGGCGCGTCCTTTAGTCTCGATTGATTACCGTGGCGATCAGCGCTCTACTATTGTCGATGGTTTATCCACCATGGTAGTGGGTAAGCGTATGGTCAAAATCTATGCGTGGTATGACAACGAAATGGGGTATGCCACGCGCACTGCTGAGCTGGTGCGCAACGTCGGCGGCGTTGATCAGTAATCGCTTTTTTATCGGGTAGCGATGTGTGCCCAGTGCCGCATCGCCCTTTTTGGTATGTGAATCGATGACCACTATGTTTGCTCAATTAAGCCAATCTGTGCGCCAGTATATGCTGGTCACCTTTAACTATTGGAATTTCACCATCACCGACGGTGCACTGCGGATGCTGGTGGTGCTGTATTTTTATGAGTTGGGCTACGGCACGTTAGAAATCGCCTCGCTGTTTTTGTTTTACGAATTTTTCGGGGTGGTCACTAACCTTATCGGTGGATGGCTCGGTGCGCGTTTAGGCCTTAATCGCACCATGAATATTGGCCTTGGCATGCAAATTATCGCGCTTGCCATGTTAGCCGTGCCAGCTGGTTGGCTCACCATTCCTTGGGTGATGGCGGCTCAAGCCTTGTCTGGCATTGCAAAGGATCTGAACAAGATGAGCGCTAAAAGCGCGATCAAAACCTTAGTGCCTGACAACGCACAGGGAGCCCTGTTTAAGTGGATTGCAATCTTGACCGGCTCGAAGAATGCACTCAAAGGTGTGGGCTTTTTTGTCGGTGGCGCCTTGCTCTCATTAATTGGCTTTCAGTATGCGGTGGCGGCGATGGCTGGCGTGTTGAGTTTGGTGTTTATCGGCAGTGTGGTATCGCTCAATGCGGAGTTGGGGAAAGCGAAAAATAAGCCTAAGTTTTCGGAAATCTTTTCCAAGTCTCGCAGCGTGAATATCCTCTCGGCAGCACGTTTATTTCTTTTCGGCGCTCGAGACGTTTGGTTTGTGGTGGCCTTGCCAATTTATCTTGGCACCACATTTGGTTGGAGCCACAGTGCGGTGGGCGGCTTTCTTGCACTATGGGTGATCGCTTACGGCGTGGTGCAAGGGATTGCGCCGAAAATTACCGGGCGCCAAATTGGCCATTCGCCGGGCGGTAAAGCGGCGTTAGGTTGGGCAGGTTTATTGGCGGTGGTGACGGGTATTATTGCTTACGCGATTGGCGAACAGTGGTATCCGCAAGGGGTGATTATCGTTGGACTCATGGTATTTGGGGCGATATTTGCGATTAACTCGTCACTGCATTCCTACTTGATTGTCAGCTACGCCAAAGGCGACGGCGTGTCGCTGGATGTAGGATTTTATTATATGGCGAACGCCATGGGACGCTTAATTGGCACCGTGTTATCCGGTTGGGTTTTCCAAGTATGGGGACTGGCGGCATGCCTTTGGGTGTCGTTTGGATTTCTTACCGTAACCACGGTCATTTCGCTGTGGTTACCGAACCGTCAACCACAGCCTTTGCCGCCTTGGTCATAACCGCAGAATGAGATAAGTGCCACCCAGCAGGCTGGGTGGCATTTTGATTACCATTTAAACACGGTACTGAGGCGACGCAGCTCTTCACCGACGGATGCCAAGTCTTGGCTGGCTACCGAGGTCTGCTCAGAGGCTTGTGAAGTTTGGTCGGCCACATCTTGAATGGTATTCATGCGTTGACTGACATCTTCCGCCGCGTGCCCTTGCTCTTTGACGGCTTGTGCGATTTGGGTGTTCATTTCCGTGATATTGCTAATTTCTGCTGAAATAGACTCAAGCGCTTCACGAACTTGTTCGGTTTGCTCGACCACTTCTTCGACTTGTTGCTTACTTTTCACCATTTCACTCACGGCGGATTCGGCACCTGCTTTAAGGGTCTCGATCATTTTTTCGATCTCGACGGTCGATTCTTGGGTTTTCTGTGCCAGTGAACGGACTTCATCCGCCACTACTGCAAAGCCACGACCTTGCTCACCCGCGCGGGCGGCTTCGATGGCGGCATTGAGTGCGAGTAAGTTAGTTTGATCCGAAATCCCCTTGATCACATCCAAGATAGACGCGATGTTCTCACTGTCATCTTTTACTGTGTTAATGACTGACTCGGACTGTCCAATGGCTTCCGCTAAGGTCGAAATACCGGCGACTGTGGTGCTTACTAACGCATTACCGCGTTGCGCTTGATCGTTCGCCTGATGGGCGGAGTCCGAAGTTGCCTCTGCTTTATGCGCCACCTCTTGAGCTGAGGCGCTCATTTGTGTTGCTGCTGCAGCCACTTGTTCAATATCCTGCTTCTGTGTCTTCACGCCGTGGGAGGTTTCGTTGGTCAGTGAAGATAATTCCTCTGACGAGTTGGCAATGCGGGTAATGTTGTCCGACAAATCGCCAATCATGGTTTTTAGACGGGTTGACATGGTGGAAATGGATCCGAGCAGCTCACCAATTTCATCTTTCCTATCGGTCGCAATGTTGACGCTTAAATCGCCATTGGCAATTTTCTGACTCGCTGCCACTGCGCGCTGTAAAGGCGGCACGATCATGGCGGTCATCAGCCAAGAGACGCCGATACCGATTGCAATGGCGACGCTAGCAAGCACGATATTCGTGAACAGCATGCTTTGCTTATTTGTAGCGAGTTTTTGTTTGCCGATGTCACGGCCTTTCTCCGCAAGATCTTCTACCGCTCTCGCTTTGGTTAACATGGTATCGTTAATTGCTCGGCGTTGTTGATATGCACTGACGTAGGTTTGGAATGCGTTGCGATAGGACGCGATGCCTTGTCGAACGGCTGACGTGTCTATTTCATCCGGAAGGGTGTCGCTCAGTTTATCCATATCAGCCAGCTTTTGGTTAACGGCTTCCGTGAATTGCGCATCGCTGGACAGTATATAATTCTTCTCGGCGAGACGAGACTCGAGCATCCATTTAATTAAGCGATTCGCTTCATCGGCAATTTTTAACGTATCAATGATCACTTCCGGCGAGCGCCCTTGGGCAAGATAACGATTGACGCGATCCTTTTGCGTTTGACGAATGGTTATCAGCGCTTGCTCAACCCGCCGGGCTTGATCGCGCATCCCCGTTTCCGCTTGCGCAAGTTTGTCATACTGGGCCACATACTGATCCATCGCCGTTTGGTACGCTTTATTTTCAGCCATGATTTGCGAGAGCAGCGTTTTCGTTTGTTGATCACTGACTTTGGCAGTTGTGGTGGTCGCTTGCTGATTGATGGTATCGGTGAGTTGTTTAATTTCCGCCACGTAGCTGTTGTCGCGGCGCAAAATAAAATTCTTTTCGGTAATCCGTACTTCTTTTATGTACTTTACTATTCGATTAAGATCATCAGCTGCCGAGACTTCGTTATTGAGCTGAGCCACGCCGGTGACAGCGTTCAGCGTCACTAATGCGGTTAATAACACCAAAATGCCAAATGCGATCATCAGCTTAAGCCGCACTTTAAGGTTATACATCCATTTCATTGGGCGCCTATTCAGTTGAGGTGGGACCTATTCAATATAGTGGAATTTTACTAACTGACATGTTTTCACTCTAAGGGGACACTATGGTGTGCGCCTTGGCGTATGATTTTTCGGTGGCCTCGTACTCCTTCCATTCTGCGACGATCAGCGACTTGAACAGCTTTTTCGAATAACTCCAACAAGCTGAACGGCCGACTTTCTCGTTGTGGCTTTTTATACTGCAAAGAGAAAAAGGAGGACGTATGGGAAAACTGATCGATGGTGTGTGGCACGATGTGTGGTATGACACCCAATCATCCGGCGGCCGATTTATCCGTGAAGACGCTGGGTTTCGTCATTGGATAACGCCTGATGGAGATGCAGGGCCCAGCGGGAGCGCGGGCTTTAAAGCAGAATCAGGACGTTATCATCTCTATGTCTCTTTGGCATGCCCTTGGGCGCATCGCACCCTGATTATGCGTCATTTGAAAGGACTTGAGCCTCATATTGCTGTCACTGTGGTGGCGCCTGAGATGCTAGAACATGGCTGGACGTTTTCGAAGCCAGAGCCCTTATATGGGTTTGACTACGCGCACCAGTTGTATACCAAAGCCAAACCTGACTACACCGGACGGGTCACTGTGCCAATTTTATGGGACAAGCAAACCGAGACCATTGTCAGTAATGAATCCGCCGACATAATTCGAATGTTCAATTCGGCATTTGATGGTATTACGGGCAATCATGACGATTATTACCCAGAAAACCTACGTGCAGCGATTGATCAGTGGAATGAGTTTGTTTATCCCAATGTGAACAATGGCGTGTATAAATGCGGCTTTGCCACTGAGCAAGCGGCCTATGAAGACGCTTTTGATAAGTTATTTACTGCCTTGACGGTATTGGACGATCATTTAAGTCGTCACCGTTACCTTGCCGGAAATCAGATCACAGAAGCCGATTGGCGTTTGTTCACCACCTTAATTCGTTTTGATCCTGTCTACGTGGGCCACTTTAAATGTAACAAGCAACGTATTGCCGATTACTGCAATTTGTTCTGCTACATGAAAGAGCTGTTTCAAGTGCCAGGGGTGGCTGAGACCGTCGATATGCAGCACATCAAAACCCATTACTATTACAGCCACGGGAATATCAATCCAACCCGAATTGTACCGAAAGGACCGGAGCAAGATTTATGGTCGCCGCATGGGCGGGCATCACTAACAAGTGGGAAATGATAGGGCAGTTAACGACACAACAACGAAAAAGGGCCAGCAGATGCTGGCCCTTAAATATGGTGGTGGAGGAAGGATTCGAACCTTCGAAGGCTGAGCCGTCAGATTTACAGTCTGATCCCTTTGACCGCTCGGGAACTCCACCGGAGTCTTACTTTGTAAAGTGGTGGTGGGAGAAGGATTCGAACCTTCGAAGGCTGAGCCGTCAGATTTACAGTCTGATCCCTTTGACCGCTCGGGAATCCCACCACGGGGTGTTGCTTTGTAAAAGTGGTGGTGGAGGAAGGATTCGAACCTTCGAAGGCTGAGCCGTCAGATTTACAGTCTGATCCCTTTGACCGCTCGGGAACTCCACCACGGAGTCTTGCTTTGTAAAAGTGGTGGTGGGAGAAGGATTCGAACCTTCGAAGGCTGAGCCGTCAGATTTACAGTCTGATCCCTTTGACCGCTCGGGAATCCCACCACGCGAACGGGGCGAATATTATCAAACCGATTGGTGCTGTAAAGGATTTTCTTGATCCCGTGTAGCGGTTGATGTTTTTTTCAACGCTTTACGGCGTTTTTAACCGCCAACATCGAATTTTATGCGTTTTTTGAAACCGTTGCTTATTGCCGCAGTCTTATGCCCAGTTTCGATGATGTGTGGGAGATCATAATCCTGCATATCGCTGATAGATAAATCAAAAAGGAATTATACATTCTGATCGAATCTCATATTTGGATGTAATAAGTATAAAAAATAGCGTCTTTACAATTCTTTAAGGACAAAACAAAGCAGATCAGTACACTGGTGCTATTCAAATTATAAGGTGTGATGCAATGAAAAAAGGGATGCTACTAGGCGCCGTGATATTGGCCGGCGTTGCGTTCTGGTTATGGAGTGGAGCGGGGCCCACGAACGAAGATACGGCAACCTCCGCTCCAAGCGCGCGCGCTGTGGATGTGATGACAGCGGAAGTGGAAACCAGACCGATTGCGCCGTCGTTATCTTTGGTGGGGAATGTCAAAGCCCACCAACAGATTAATATCGAATCGGAAGTGTCGGCGCGCATTGAAACTGTTCACGTTAAGCCGGGCGAAACCGTGCAAAAAGGGGCGCCGTTGGTGACCTTTAATCGTGCCAAAGCTCAAGCTGCGGTGCTGGAAGCGTCGGCTTACTTCAATGACGAGCAGCGTAAGCTAAAAGAGTATACCAAGCTGGCGCAGCGTGGTGCGTTGACGCAAACCGAGTTGGATGCACAGCAAGCGAGTGTCAATATCGCCAAGGCGCGTTTGCAATCGGCGCAATCTGATTTAGATGATCACCGTTTAATTGCGCCTTTTTCGGGTCGCATTGGTTTGTTTGATTTAAGTGTCGGGCAGCGCGTCGATGTGGGCGAATCGCTCTTTAGTCTCGATAATCTTTCGCAGATGAACCTCGATATTCAAGTACCAGAACAATATATCGGCTTGCTGTACCCCAATATGCCAGTGGCGGTCACGTCGCAAGCCTATCCCGATGAGGCCTTTACCGGCACGGTGAGTGTGGTGGACTCTCGGGTGGATAAAGACGCGTTATCGGTCAGTGTTCGCGTCGCGCTAGATAATCCTGAACGCCAATTGCAGCCCGGTATGCTGATGGAGGCGAAACTGACTTTGCCTGAGCAATACGCGGTGATAGTGCCTGTGCAAGCTCTGCAATATTCCGGCACACGACGTTATGTTTTCCGGATTGATGATGAAGGCATTGCTCATCGTACTGAAATCACCCTTGGCGCGCGGATTGATAATCAAGTGGTGGTAAGTAAAGGACTCGATCCGGGTCAGCACATTGTGGTGCAAGGTTTAGTGAACATGCGTGATGGGGCGCAAGTCTCGGTATTAAATGCGGAAGCGCGTAAGGACCAAGCTGATGATCAAAGCCGTGTGACTGAGACCGTTTCTGAGACGGAGGCCAGCTAATGTGGTTGTCTGATGTCTCGGTAAAACGGCCAGTGATGGCGATTGTGTTGAGTTTGCTGTTATGTGTCTTTGGGGCGGTCTCTTTCTCGACCTTGTCTGTGCGTGAGATGCCTGATATTGATAGCCCGGTGGTGAGTATCTACACCGGCTATTCCGGCGCCTCGGCGAGCATTATGGAAAGCCAAGTCACGCAATTGATTGAAGATGAGCTCTCCGGCATTAGCGGTATTGAAGAGATCACCTCGGTTAGTCGCAATGGCTCATCACGGATCACGGTGGAGTTTAAGCTCGATCATCCGCTGACCGAAGGGGTGAGTGATGTGCGTGATGCCGTGGCACGCGCACAAGGAGGACTGCCCGATGATGCCAATGATCCGATTGTGTACAAAGACAACGGCACCGGCGAAGCGGCGGTTTATATCAACCTGGCCTCGTCAGAAATGGATCGCAACCAACTGACGGAATATGCCCAACGTACTCTCGAAGACAGATTCAGTTTGATCTCAGGCGTGAGCTCGGTCGATTTATACGGCGCGCTGTATAAAGTGATGTATGTGAAACTGAATCCGACCCAAATGGCGGGGCACGGTGTTACCACTCAAGATATTCTTGATGCATTGCGGGATGAAAACTTAGAAAGTCCGGGCGGAGAAATCCGCAATGACGTGATGACCATGCCAGTGCGTAGCGATCGGTTATACCGTGATGCGGAGGACTTTAAACAACTGGTGGTGCGCACTACGGCGAATGGCACTGCGATTTATCTGTCGGATGTGGCGGAGGTGGCAATTGGCTCACGGAACGAAGATGCCACCTACAAAAACAACGGTATCAATAATTTAAGTTTGGCGCTGATCCCACAATCCGATGCCAACCCGCTCGACATATCCGCACGGGCACATAAGCTTGTCGATGAAATGCAGGCCTTCCTGCCCGAAGGCACGCGCCTTTGGGTCGATTACGACACCACGGTGTTTATTGATCGCTCGATTGAAGAGGTGTACAGCACCCTGTTTATCACTGGGGCATTGGTGGTGTTAGTGCTGTATATCTTTATTGGCCAAGCGCGCGCCACCTTGATCCCAGCAGTGACTGTGCCTGTGTCCTTGATATCCGCCTTTATCGTTGCCTCGGCGATGGGCTTTTCCATCAACCTGCTGACTTTAATGGCGCTCATTCTCGCGATTGGTCTCGTGGTGGATGATGCCATTGTGGTGGTTGAAAATATCTTCCACCACTTACAGCAAGGCGATCCACCTTTGGTGGCCGCTTACCGTGGCGCACGGGAGGTGGGTTTTGCGGTGATTGCCACCACGGCGGTGTTGGTGATGGTGTTCCTCCCCATTACCTACATGGATGGCATGATTGGTAAGCTGTTCACCGAGTTTGCCGTGATGCTTGCCGTCACTGTGCTCTGTTCGTCCCTCATTGCGTTAACGCTCACGCCGGTGCTTGGCAGTAAATTACTGCGCTTAAATGTGGCATCGACTCCCGTAAACCGTGTTATCACTCGTGGGTTTGATGTGCTTGAAGGCTACTATCGCCGTGCGTTGGGGCATGTACTGCGCTGGCGTTGGGTGGCACCTGTGGTCATTCTGCTTTGTATTGGTGGCAGTGGTGTATTGATGCAGCACTTACCATCGCAATTGGTGCCACAAGAAGATCGTGGGGTGTTGCTGGCATTTGTCCGTGGTGCGGAAGGCACGGCGTACAACCGTATGGTGGGTAACATCGAGCAAATTGAGCAGCGTTTAATGCCCTTGGTCGAGGCGGGGACCTTGAGCTCGGTCAGCGTACAGACACCGGCGTTTGGCGGTCGAGCGGGAGATCAAACGGGCTTTGTGATCATGCTATTGCCGGATTGGGATGAGCGTGATCGCTCTGCACAGGATATCTTGGCGGAAGTCCGTCAGGTGTTAAATGGTGTGCCAGACGTGCAAGTGTTTCCGTTTGCGCCTGGCTTTGGTGGGGGGAGTTCAGAGCCCGTGCAGTTTGTATTGAGTGGCCCAGACTATCCTGAGCTTCACCGCTGGGCGGAAAAACTGGGCGAAATGGGGCGTGAGGCGGGCATGATTGATAGCCCAGATTATGACTACAACCAAACTACCCCTGAGCTAGTGGTTAAAGTGGATCGTCGTCGCGCCTCTGAACTCGGCATTTCGGTGCGGGATGTGTCCGATACGTTAGAGGTGATGCTTGGCGGCCGTGCCCAGACCAGTTATGTGGATCGCGGTGAAGAGTACGATGTATATGTGCGCGGCGATGAAAAGGCCTTTAGCAGTAAAGGCGATCTCAGTCGTATTTATATGCGCAGTCGTAGCGGTAAATTGGTTTCGCTCGATGCGGTAACCACGGTGGAGGAAACAGCGTCCGCGCAGCGTTTAAGCCATACCAACAAGCAAAAATCGATCACCTTATCGGCGCATTTAGGCGAGGGAGTGACGCTGGGCCAAGCACTGGATTATCTGGATAGGGTCGCGGCTGAGAATCTACCGGCCGATATCTCGGTGGGCTATTCAGGGGAGTCGAAAGATTTTCGTGACAACCAAACCAGTGTGCTGGTGGTATTTGGTTTAGCGCTCTTGGTGTCGTACTTGGTGTTAGCGGCGCAATTTGAAAGCTTTATCAACCCCTTGGTGGTGATGTTGACGGTGCCCATGGGGATGCTGGGCGGCTTTTTAGGCCTGTGGTTGACTAACCAAGGGATCAATATTTACAGCCAAATTGGTCTGATTATGCTGATTGGGATGGTGACGAAAAACGGTATCTTGATCGTGGAGTTTGCCAACCAATTGCGTGACCGCGGCATTGCATTTGAAAAAGCGATTATCGATGCGTCAGTCCGTCGTTTGCGGCCGATTCTGATGACGGCGTTTACCACTTTGGCAGGGATGATCCCACTGATCCTCTCCACTGGCGCGGGAGCGGAAAGTCGTATCGCGGTTGGGACGGTGATCTTCACCGGCATGGCCTTTGCGACCTTTGTCACCTTGCTGGTGATCCCGGCGATGTATCGTCTGCTCTCTATTCATACTCACTCGCCTGAGTATGTGGCGCAGCAGTTGGATAAAGCGCTCGCGGTGGAAACTGTGCATCGAGCCAGTCATGGTGAGTTTGATACCCATCCGCATGATGAGCCGCATAAATAACCGCTGTTGTATTCTCGATACAAAAACCGCCTCATTCCGAGGCGGTTTTTTATGTTTTGTCGCTGCCAGTAGATGCGCGCAGTTACGCGTTCTCGGCTTGTTTGCGTTGCAGTGCGGCTTGTACGTCCGCTTGGTTGGCGAGGTAGTCATCTAAGCCACGCTGACGCAAGTGGCAGGCTGGACACTCACCACAGCCAGTGCCTTTAATGCCGTTATAACAGGTTAGGGTGTGGTCGCGCACAAAATCGAGAGCGTGATACTGGTCGGCCAGTGCCCACGTTTCAGCTTTATTCAGCCACATCAATGGTGTGACTAAGGCGAGTTTTCTGTCCATGCCGCGCTCAAGGGCTTGCTGCATTGATTGAATAAAATCGTTACGACAATCTGGGTAGCCAGAAAAGTCGGTTTCGCAGACACCGGTGATCACCGCCTCAGCGCCAATTTGATAGGCGTAGATACCCGCTAAAGTCAAAAACAAGATATTACGTCCCGGCACAAAGGAATTGGGCAGGCCGTTTTCGTTCAGTGCATTGGAAACAGGAATGTTGTCGCGTGTGAGCGAGCTAATTGCTAATTCATTGAGCAAGCCAACATCCAATACCTTGTGCGCACTGACTTTGCGGTTCGCAGCAATCTCACGGGCAACATCAATTTCTTGCTTGTGGCGCTGGTTATAGTCGAAAGTGAGGCAATGCACTTCGTCGTACTCTGCCTGCGCTTGAATCAAACAGGTGGTTGAATCCTGTCCTCCGCTAAATACCACAACGGCTTTTTTCATTGGTTTGTCCTTTGGCGGTGCTACTTACCCAGTGTTACACAGAGCACGGATGGTACCCCTGTGTGGTATCGACAGCAAGCCAGATGCGATGATGCAATCCGTTAGTCAGCACGCAATTTGTCCCCTCTTTGTTTGCTAAGCTATGCCTTGATGGTTGATTTATAAAGGACATTCACAAGTCATGGACGGACTTGAACCGCAAGCTATCCCCAGCCTGTGCCGCACGCCTATCTCGGGTATTTTTGTCAGAGTATGTCACCCTGAGCACATCGACGCTGTCTTGATACGAGAAAGTAAAGACAGACCGAACGGTCGGTATAATCGTCAGGGGGAAAGCGCGCTGTATTTAACCGAGAGTGCAGAGAGTGCGCGCGTAGCCATGCAAAAGTACGCCAGCCAGATCACAACGCCACGCGTGCTTGTGCGGTATCAGGTTGACCCCTGTGAGCTGGTAGATTTGCGTCATCCTGAACTCCAGCAATACAAAACCTTATCCAGCGTTGATTGGCAAGCCGCCTTAGCAAAAGGCGAATCACCATCCAGTTGGTGGGTGGCCGATAAACTGAGAAGCGGTAATGAAATTGGCTTAATTGACCCGTCGCGAAAAGATCCCAGCACTTGGCATATCACCTTGTTTCGCTGGAACGCCCCAGGCGCGCCGGCTGTGACTAGAGTGGGCGAGCCTGAAGAGATTAGTTTGAAATGACGGTCGCTGGTAAGGCGAATCAAAAAACTTTTTCAGTGATACTTAAGTGCTATAATACTGATACTTTAATGTCACTATCCGGGCGAGCGATGAAAGTAGAACTTGTGACTACACTGAAGCGTCAGGCAACCAAAATTTTGTCTGAATTGAAGGCGAATAAAGAGCCTGTTTTGATCACCGAACATGGTAAGCCTTCAGCATACTTATTAAGTGTGGATGATTACGAATTAATGCAGCGCCGTCTTGCTATCTTAGAAGGGATCGCGCGTGGCGAGCGCGCCATTACCGAAGAGAAGCTCTTGAGTCACCATGATGCCAAGGAACAAATGTCCAGATGGCTCAAATAGTTTGGACTGAGCCTGCGTTGGCAGATCTGAATGACGTTGCTGAATATGTTGCACTGGACAACCTGGTTGCAGCTAAAGCGCTAGTGCAAGCGGCCTTTACCGCAGTGGAGCGGTTAGTGCTTTTTCCTGATTCTGGTCGAGTGCCACCTGAACTACCGCACTTGAATTATCGAGAGGTGGTGGTGAATCCTTGTCGTATTTTCTATAAGCAAGAAGAAGACACGGTGTTTATCTTATTCGTCATGCGTTCAGAACAGGATCTACGTAAGTTCTTACTATCGCGTTAAATCTGTCATTACACTCAAAAATCTTTATTGATTACTGACTGCGCGTCAGGAAACGCGCAGTGCTCGTCTTTATGCTTACTGTTTCGCCACAAAAGCTTTTAACCCTTCGAGCGTCTCGGCTGGGATAGGGCAGCTTTTACCGGTTTTAAAATCGCAATAGACAATCAAAGCCTCGCCCTCGGCCACACAGCGCTCTTGATTGTGGCTGTAGATTTCATACTTCATCGCATAGCGCTTTTCTTGAATATCCTCGACCCAAGCGACGGTGGTGATGGTATCTGGATACACCAAAGGGGCGCGATAATCGCAGCGGGTTGAGGCGACCACGGGGCCAACATGCAGTCGTTTGGCTAGCTCGAACACTTCCAATTTTTCAAGCATCACCACGCGTACATCTTCAAAGTAGCGAAAATACACGGTGTTATTGATATGTTGCAGGGCATCCATGTCATTCCAAACAATCGCCTGCGTATGAGAGAGCGGGTAGTTTTCTACTGGGATATTTGCCACAAGACAATCCTCCTTAATTGTGTGCCTTGATTGCACACCAAGCCCAATGACAAGACAAGTCGAGCAGGTATAAATACGGAGCTTTGTCTAACAATGACGTAACAAAATACATGACTCGACAAAGCGGTTCTCAACGCGGGTGGCGCTAATCGGTTAATGTGGCAGCAATCAGATTCTGGTATGATACGTCCCCTTTGGCCGTGCTTGGGCGCGGCATGATTTACTTTTGTTGTGGATACGACTTTGACTGATACCGCTTTTTCCTCGCTTGCGTTACCCGCTGATTTACTCGATAACTTAGCAACCTTGGGTTATACGCACATGACGCCCATTCAGGCGCAGAGCTTACCGTCTGTGCTCAGTGGGAAAGATATTATTGCCCAAGCAAAAACCGGCTCGGGGAAAACGGCGGCGTTTAGCCTGGGCGTGTTAGCCAAACTGAACGTAAAACGCTTTCGCGTGCAATCTTTGGTGCTGTGTCCAACCCGTGAGCTGGCCGAGCAAGTGGCGGTTGAGATGCGTAAGTTGGCGCGTGGCCGCCATAATGTCAAAGTACTGACGCTGTGCGGTGGAGTATCGATTGGCCCACAAATTGGCTCACTGGAGCATGGTGCACACATTATTGTCGGCACGCCGGGGCGTGTGGATGACCATTTACGTAAGGGCACCTTGCGTCTCGATGACGTTGAGACGTTGGTGTTGGATGAAGCCGACCAGATGCTGGATATGGGCTTCCAAGATACCTTGGATGCTATCATTGCGCGTGTTCCTGCTCATCGCCAAACCTTGTTATTCAGCGCTACCTTCCCGCGCTCGATCAATGCGATTGCCCAGCGAGTGCTGAGCCACCCTGTCTCCGTTAAAGTGGATGAGGTGCAAACGCAAAGTACAATCTCGCAACACGTCTATAAAGTCGATGACAACAAGCAGCGTTATCAAGCGTTAAAGTTACTTTTATTGCACTTTCAGCCGCAAAGCTGCGTGGTGTTTTGTACAACCAAAGCTCAAACCCAACAAGTTTGCGATAACCTAGAAGACGATGGTTTTAGCGCTGTTGCCTTGCATGGTGATATTGAACAGCGTGGCCGTGAGCGCACTTTGGTAAAATTTGCCAACAAAAGTGCGTCCGTGCTGGTGGCCACTGATGTGGCCGCGCGAGGCTTAGACATTGATGACATGGATATGGTGATCAACTATCAACTCGCCCACGATCCGCAAACTCATGTACACCGCGTTGGCCGTACCGGTCGCGCTGGCAAAAAAGGGGTGGCGTGTTCGCTATATAACGATGCCGAGCACTATAAGCTGGCGATGATTGGCGATCGGTATGACCGCGATTTTCTCCCTGCAGCACTGCCGTCGCAAGACTTGCTTGACACTGCGCCTTACCAGCCTGAGATGGCAACCTTGATGATTGACTCAGGTAAAAAACAAAAAGTGCGCGCGGGTGACATTTTGGGCGCGCTGACGGGCCAAGCGGGCATTGACGGTAAGCAGGTGGGTAAAATCAATGTACTCGACAATGTGGCGTTTATTGCTGTGTCCCAATCCTGCGTTAAAGCCGCGTTGCGTAAGCTCAATGATGGAAAAGTGAAAGGCCGCACTATCCGCGCCCGCCGGATTTAGTTTTTAAGAACGCATCAAAGACATAACCAAGGAATAAGCATGACGAACAAGGATGTTGTTCTCGTCTTAAAAAACCTAGCTCAAATGGGTGAGGCGTCGGTCTATCGTTCAATGTATCAAGGTCGGGCTTGTATCACCAAAACTCATGCAACGTTAGTTGAGCGGGACTTTTACTGCTCTGCTGCGCCTTATGTCAATGCAGTCGGTGTGAACACGCCAGCATTGTTCGAGGTGAGAGAGACGACTCTCTGTATGGAATGGATTCCACATGCGGTTTCGATAGAAGAACTTGCGCAAGACACCAATACGTTTGAGCAATTAGCTCGCTTACATGGTGTCGAGCGACCTATCCAGCCACACTTCAAACACCACCAATGGTCTTTACCGCAAACTCAATCCGCGCTTGAACAGCTCAGCCTAACACCCGAGCTTGAAAGTATGCTGTATCAGTTACAACAGCGCAGCGATGTATTGTTCACGCCCCGTTGTGTACTCTCTGGTGATACTAATCCGGGCAATTGGGGAAGACGTGAAGACGGTACATTAGTGCTGTTTGATTGGGAGCGCTTTGGGCAAGGTTCACCAGCGATTGATTTAGCTCCTTTGGTCGCGGGAATGGGAGATAAATCAGCCTATCAAGCGATTATCGCTCGTTACAAAGCAGCAAATCCGAGTGTGGATAGTCATTCACTGTTTGTTGAGCTTGTCTTGGCAAAAGCATGGATAGTTATAGAGGTCGTGAACCTATTGACCCAGCGTGGCACACCCAATCGAGACCGCTATTTGAATTGGTATAATTCAGTCTTACCGCAGTGGTTGCCTCACGCTTTCAGATGGGCATCACTTGCGGAGTCCCTACGTTAATCTACTCTATTTCAATCGCTTAATGATAAGCGCTACATAATACCCCGTTGGTATTGTGCGTGTTGGCATGGAGTCATAGATGAAAAAATATTTTGAGAACTTAGCCAAAGCTTTGCTCGGCCAGCCATTTGGTAGTCTTAGTTCGGGAGAACAGAAAGTCATTGAAAGCATTGCCAATAACACGGCAGTGTCTGAGAACGTCAACAAGTCCTTCCACGAAAGTCTGACCACTGGGCAAATGGTGGCGGACAAAATTGCCTCATTTGGTGGCTCTTGGTCATTTATCGGGCTTTTCTTCGCATTCATCATTGGCTGGATTGTCGTGAATACGGTTTGGTTAGTGGGAGACGCGTCATTCGATCCCTATCCCTTTATTTTGCTGAACCTTGGGTTATCCAGTCTGGCGGCTTTCCAAGCGCCGATCATCATGATGTCGCAAAACCGCCAAGCGGCAAAAGATAGGATGGAGCAAAAAGCCACCTACGAAATCAATCTAAAACTCGAGCTTGAACTAATGCGCCTGCACGACAAGTTTGATGCCCTGCAGGCGCGGATAGATAAAGCTACGGACTAGCGTATTAATACTTTTTTGTGCGTTTGATCAATCGTTTGAGCCGAATACCGGAGGCGCCGTGCAACGGACGCGCCGCGTATATTGAGTCCATGATTGATAGCGTTAGGGCGCTTATTACCGACCTACTGCTCCGCGTTGCAATCTGCGGGAGATATTATTCCTGTTATCCCTCCTTGCACGCACTTCACAATTCAGCCAGAGCTAACCTAACTATGACAACAAAAGTATCCAAAAATCTGGCTTGCTGAGTAGAATACATCGCCATAATCATTGACTGGCGGACAGAAAGGTGACTTATAAATTAGTGCGGTTGACCGAACTCATGTCTTATGAGTTTGGCCAAGTAGAAGGTGATATCAGCACGCTAAACGAGCGTGACGTTAGCAATATCATCCCTGATGGCGTGAGTTTTTCTCAGTTTAAGGAACGGCTTGATAGCGGTGAGTATGCACTATTGACCGATACGCCGACGCATCCTGCGATGGTGCATGATAGTGTGAATAAGATATGGTCCGTTGCCCCTGGCACTGACACAACGCTTTCACCACAAGCCCGGTCGGCTCTTTCTGCTAGAGCGAATCAATCTGGAAATGTCGCAGGAGGGGCGAGTGGATCGGGTAGCGCTAGTACCAGCTCACATGGCGCGACAACAAATATTGAAGACACCTATGTACCTGAACCAGTGAAGCCTGATCGTTCAGACGTGCCGCCAGCTTTGAAATATGAGTACTGCTTTGAGGTTGCAGCTTCAGATAAGACTTTTCGTAAAGCCGTGGGCTGCACCTTCCAGATCGCCAAGACTGAACAGGAAGGGGTAATTGGTCAGTGGCAAACTGAATCTACGGAACATGGCACTAAGTACAAAGCCTATGCGGCATTTGACGAACCGAAAAAGCTGTTAGTCAAGGTATCAGCCGATACGATGGGAATCAGTGTTCCCCAAAACATAGTGATGAAGCCAGAGGGCTCCGCTTCTGTACGTGAGGCATTTATTCCCGTAGTTCCATCAGTACAGCTTGGTGAACGACTGGGCTTACCTACGGAGGGTTACTACTATCACTTTCACCAAAAGCGCCTTGTGCAAGAGTACAAGTTGTTGGGTGATGGTAAATGGCAGTTTCAAGCAACGCGGTCCACTCATGAAAAGCTCAATCACGAGGAAGGCGTCAATAAATACCAGAGTGCTATCTTGGTGTACTGGAAGATTGGTGGGAAAGAGGTTGAGGAACAGCACCTCGTCTATCGTAACGAGCCAATAACGCGACACGAACTCGATAATCTGAATGATGAGTGGCTGGAAGAAAACGGCATAAAGCTCTCTATTGGTGAACTACTGGCTGCGCCTAGACAGCCGGTGGCGGAGAGAGGGAGTTCTTCTGCTAACGATGCAGACAGCGAACCAAAGCAAGCGGAGCCAGAAACCCACCAAGTTGCAACTGATCCAGACACTCGACAGCGCGAGTCATGGGGAACGATAGCAGGTAAGTATGGTTTGTCGGCAAAACAGTTACTTGATCTAAACCCCGCATATAACGCTGACCCCATGTCGTTAAAAGTCGGTGATACCCTCATCGTTCAACAGGCGCAGGCTAAGCAATCTTCTAGCGAAGCCGCAACGGAGCTACCACCACTTTCTCCTTGTGCATATAATTGTGCTGAAAATGCCCATTATGACTATTCGGAGCCGTTTATAGCTGGAACGCCTTTCAAGGCGATTAACAATGACAGCCTGCTAGAAAGAGAGTTACCGGTTGCGAATCTAACTGCAATCACGACGGCTTCAAAAGCGACTGACTACGGTAAAGCAGCAATACTTACGCTGCCTGCCAGTGGAGCGGCTACTAATCTCGGTGTCATCAGCACGAATACTGCGAAAACGATGGGAACCTGGTCGCTATCTAGCGAAGCGCTGGCGGGTTTCGCCCGTATGGGAGGCTTTCTAGTAGCGGCACTGTGGCCGTCTCAGCTAGGGGATGGCACGCTCGACGGACATCCAGAACTGGGTGGTGTTGATGCTGTAACGATGCGTGTGCGTTTCAATATGTACACAGATGAAAACGGTAAACAGCAAGTCGTTGGTATAAAAACCGGTGAAGGTAGTCCATATGGAGAGCGTGTGACAAAGCGTGAGGCTCGTCAAAATGGTCAGAACTTCGTTGCTGAACTGGATGATGGTATTACCATTACATGGACTCCAGATGGCTCGACAGATGTTCTAACACCCGATACGGTATTGCCTGAGAACGATCAGCTAGACGTGCATAATATCTGGGTCCGGCCGATAGAAGAGCACGAGCAGGAGATTGGGACGCCATTATACCCCGAGGAAGATCTTGCTGAGTACTTAGTGACATTTCCTGCTGATGCTGGTTTGCCGCCGCTTTATTTAGTCTTCCGCAAAACGGCGCGCGATGAATCAGGCGTAGTGACAGGAAACGGAGAAGATATCACCGGAAGGTGGCTGGAGAAAGCGAGCGAAGATTTAGGGGCACCTATCCCGTCTCAGATTGCGGATAAACTCAGAGGGAAAGAGTTCAGTAGCTTCGATGCTTTCCGACAGGAATTTTGGAGCGAAGTAGGAAAGGATTCTAGGTTGCTGTCTCAATTTAGTCGAGCAAACCAGAGACTACTCAAACGAGGTAAAGCTCCGTTTTCAACTCCAGGCGAACACATTGGCGGAAGACAGCGATATGAGATTCATCACATAGAAGAAATTCAACATGGCGGTGAAGTCTATAATGTAGACAATTTAAGTGTCATGACTCCTAAACGACATATTGATATACATAAACGGGGCTAGTTATGGAGCTAAAAGACCAATTACAAGACTATACCGAAGAAGAGTTCTATCGGTTTCTTGAGGATTTTTTTGAGGATACAGATACAAATGACTTGTCGGACGAGGAATATGACAAGCATATATCTAAACTTGCGGAACATTTTACTCGTCTTGTAGAACATCCTGATGGAAATGGACTTATATTTCATCCGAGCGAGGATCGAGAAGACTCTCCGAGTGGTATTATTAGTGAAATAAAAGCATGGTATCAAAAGCAAGGGAAGGTTTGTTTTAAAAATCAGAAGAGATAAAGCAGGAAAGCGGAACTCATTTGAATTACATCATGTTAACGAAATTCAATATGGTGGCGAAGTGTATGATGTTGATAACCTTCGGGTAAATAGAGGATGTTCATAGTTCTGTGTCACCCAACGTTTAAAGATCTACGTAGTTGTCGAGCTGTCCTTCGAAGTGGATGCTCAGTTGGGGAGAGGGTGTTCATAGTTCTGTGTCACCCGGCGTTTAAAGATCTACGTAGTCGTCGAGCCGTCCTTCGAAGTGGATGCTCAGTTGGGACAATGTCAGGTTCCAATTCTGCACCGGATGCGTCCACTTCTCTGACGCCTTCAACATACCTGCATACAGCAACTTGAGCAATGCGTTCTCGTTGGCAAAGCCACCCTTGGTCTTCGTCAGTTTGCGGAATTGGCGATGAACAGCCTCAACGGCATTGGTCGTGTAAATCGCTTTGCGTACCTGTTCTGGGTACTTGAAGTACACCGATAGGTTTTCCCATTTGCTGCGCCACGACTTTATGACCAGTGGATATTGAGCACCCCATTTACTTTCCAGTTCATCTAACGCTTGCTCTGCGGCGTTTTGGGTCGTCGCGCGGTAAACGCACTTCAGATCGGACATAAAGGCTTTCTGATTCTTGCTAGCCACGTACTTCACGCTATTGCGGATCTGATGAATGATGCAGAGCTGAACCTCCGTCTTGGGATAGACAGTTTCGATGGCTTCAGGGAAGCCCTTTAATCCATCGACCGAGGCAATAAGGATGTCTTTAACGCCACGGTTTTGTAGGTCTGTCAGTACATTTAACCAGTAACGGGCACCTTCACTTTCTGAGAGATAAAGGCCAAGTAGTTCCTTTTTGCCCTCGATATTCAGCCCTAAGATTGTGTACAGGGCTTTAGAGACGAAGCGGCCATTTTCTTTGATTTTGTAATGGATAGCATCTAACCAGACGAAGGGGTAAACCGCCTCCAATTCGCGTTCTTGCCAGGCGCGTAGCTCAGGCACCAAACGGTCTGTAATGGCGTTTATCGTGCCATTGGACACTTCAGTCCCATACATCTCAAGAAGGTACTCACGAATGCTTTTGTAGCTATTCCCAAGTGCAAATAATGAGATGATATTACGCTCCATCTCATCGGTTAGCCGAGTCTGATACTTCTTAACGGTCTGCGGCTCGAAAGAGCCGTTGCGATCACGGGGCGTGTCTAGTTCGAACGAGCCTGAAGCGGTTTTGATGGTTTTCTGAGAGACACCGTTTTTGCGGTTAGGCTGACCCTCTTTGGTCAGGTGCTCATCCATCTCAGCAGCCAAAGCAGCTTCGGTGATCTGTTTAATCAACGGCGTTAGCAGTCCATCTTTCCCGTTGAGGCCCTGTCCAGATTGCAGTGCCTTAGCAAAAGCTTGAATATCAATTTCGTATTTGTCGGACATTGATGTATCACTCCCTGTTGAGGGTTAACTATAGGAGTGACACAGACTTTTGAACACTACCGAAGTGAATGGTCAGCTGCGATAGCGTCAGGCTCCAGTTCTGCACCGGATGAGACCAACGCTCAGACGCCTTTAACATACCTGCGTAGAGTAGCTTGAGCAAGCTGTTCTCGTTGGCAAATCCGCCTTTGGTTTTGGTCAGTTTGCGGAACTGGCGGTGCACGGCCTCAACGGCGTTTGTCGTATAAATGGCGGTACGCACGTATTCCGGATATTTGAAGTAAGTAGAGAGCGTGAACCATTTATTGCGCCAGGACTTAATAACGATGGGGTATTTGCCACCCCACTTAGCTTCTAAGTCATCCAGGGCGCTCTCTGCGGCGGATAATGTGACTGCCTTGTACACGCACTTCAAGTCGGCCATGAAGGCTTTTTGGTGCTTGCTGGCCACGTATTTCATTGAATGGCGAATTTGATGAATAATGCAGTGCTGTACTTCCGTCTTCGGATAGATACTTTCAATCGCTTCAGGGAAGCCCTTAAGGCCATCAACGCACGCAATAAGGATATCTTGTACACCACGGTTATGCAGGTCGGTCAGCACGCTGAGCCAGTGGTGGGCACCTTCAGACTCTGATAGGTAAAGGCCCAGCAGCTCTTTTTCCCCTCAACGTTGAGGCCGAGAATGGTGTACACCGCCTTAGTGATAAAGCGGCCGTTCTCTTTGATTTTATAGTGAATGGCATCGAGCCAGACAATCGGATAGACCGATTCTAATTGCCGCTCACGCCAAGCCTGAAGTTCAGGCAATAGCTTATCAGTCACGGCATTGATGGTACCGTTAGATACATGAATACCGTACAACTCTTCGATATGCATGCGGATATCTTGGTAACTGGTACCCAGCGAAAACAGCGCAAGGATTTTACGCTCCAGCTCATCGGTTAAATGCGTTTGATGCTTTTTCACTAATTGCGGCTCGAACGAGCCAGCTCGGTCGCGTGGTGTACTGAGTTCAAAGCCGCCAGCAGGGCTCTTAACGGACTTTGATGTAGAGCCGTTCTTACGGTTAGACTGCTTTTCATCAGCGAGGTGTTCATCAAGCTCAGCTTGCATGGCTGCTTCAGTGAGCTGCTTGATGAGGGGGGTTAAGACGCCGTCTTTGCCGGTGAGGTCTTTACCTTCACGCAAAGCTTGCAAGGCGGCATCCATATCGAATGTTGGTTTGGTCATGTGTCATCCCTTTTGGGTACAGTCTAACGAAATGACACAGAATTCTGAACACTACCGTGAAAACCCAGTTAGAGACGATGGCGTGTTACCCCAACACCGTCTGCAAATCATGGGTTGCTTGGTCGAGATCCCCAATGTGCTCGCGTACCCAATCAGGGTTGTAATAGGTGTCTAGGTAGCGCTCGCCGCTGTCACATAACAAGGTGACAATAGAGCCTTTCTCGCCGTTGGCGCGCATTTCATTGGCCAGCATCAAAACGCCGTATAGATTGGTACCGGTAGACGCGCCAGCTTTGCGGCCAAGCTGGCTTTCTAGCCAATGAATGGTGGCGATACTGTGAGTGTCCGGCACTGTGGTCATTCTATCAATCACGCCGGGAATAAAGCTGGGCTCGACACGTGGTCGTCCAATCCCTTCAATGCGGCTGCTTTTATCGGTGGTCAGTGCACTGTCGCCGGTGAGGTAGTAATCGTGAAAAACCGAGTGCTCAGCATCTGCCACCATCAGCTGAGTCGGTTGGCAACGATAACGAATGTAGCGGCCAATGGTCGCTGAGGTGCCACCTGTGCCCGGACTCATCACAATCCAGCGAGGTATAGGGAAGCGCTCGTACTGCATTTGATCAAAAATGCGGTTGGCAATGTTGTTATTGCTACGCCAGTCGGTCGCTCGCTCGGCATAGGTAAACTGATCCATGTAGTGGCCGTTTAGCTCTTTAGCAAGGCGGCGAGACTCGGCATAGATCTGATCTGACCGCTCGACAAAGTGCGCTTCACCGCCATAAAAACGGATTTGCTCAATCTTCTTACACGCAGTGTTTTTGGGCACCACGGCAATAAAACGTAAGCCAAGCAGACGGGCAAAATACGCTTCAGAAATGGCAGTACTGCCTGATGAGCTTTCAATGATGGTGGTGTGCTCATCAATCCAACCATTACACAAGCCGTACAAAAATAAAGAACGCGCCAAGCGATGCTTCAAGCTACCGGTCGGGTGGGTGCTCTCGTCTTTTAAATAGATATCAATGTCCGTAAAGCTAGGGAGATCGAGCTTAATTAAATGGGTATCTGCAGAGCGTTTAAAGTCGGCTTCAATCAGGCGAATCGCGTTACCGACCCAAGTATGGCAAGGATGTGAGGTTGTCATCATGCATCTCCGAATACGTAATTAGCACCAGTTTACGTAAAGAGTGGGATAAAAACCTTGCTATTTTTGCTCTATAATGACGCCAAAAGAGAAAAATAAACTCCTACATAACAATTAATGGAAATAAATTTTCATGACTGTCACTTTAGATGAGATAGATCGCACTTTACTCGCGGCGCTGCAGGAAGATGCCAACTGGTCTGTGTCCGCGCTGGCAGAACGGGTGAATTTAACCACAACCCCCTGTTGGAAGCGGCTGAAACGGCTGGAATCACAAGGAGTGATCCGCGGGCGGGTGGCATTGCTTGACCCCGAAACCGTTGGCCTCGCATTTACCGCCTTCGTCCATATCAAAACCAATGACCATAGTGAGCAGTGGTACAAGACCTTTACCGAGGTGGTAACCGAGTTCCCTGAGGTGATGGAATTCTACCGCATGGCAGGCGAGTATGATTACATGATGAAGGTGCAGGTAGCTGATATGACTCGATTTGATCATTTTTATAAAAAGCTGGTCAATTCTGTGCCAAGTCTGAATAATGTGACATCAACATTCGCCATGGAAGCGCTTAAGTACACCACCGCCTTACCGATCCGATAGGTCGTTGTGATGATAAAAAGGCGGGGATAAAAAGGAGACCTCATGAAGGTGTTTTGGCAGCTAGGCTGGTTTTTTAAACGTGAATGGCGTCGTTATGTCGGCGCCATGATTATTTTGGTATTTGTCTCTGTCTTCGAGCTCATTCCACCGATGGCTGTGGGCCATGTGGTTGATGGCGTGGTCGCGGGAGAGATTTCGACTGAGCTACTGATGTGGCTACTCGCGGGTATGCTGGCCATTTGGGTGGTGGTGTATGTGCTACGCATTGTGTGGCGAGTCTGGCTATTTGGTGCCGCGGCCGAGCTGGGTACTGTGCTGCGCAACCGGCTTTATGATCATTTTACTCGCCAGTCCCCGCATTTTTTCCGTCGCTATCCGAGTGGCGATATCATGGCGCGCTCTACCAATGATGTGAAAGCGGTGGTAATGACCGCCGGTGAAGGGGTTCTGACCGCGGGGGATTCCATTATCACAGGCGCGGCCGTGCTCATTGTGATGGTAAGCCAAATCAGCTGGCAGCTGACGCTTTTAGCGCTGCTACCGATGCCGGTGATGGCGGTGCTGGTTAATCGCTTTGGCCGTCGTTTGCACCATACCTTCACCGAATCACAAGCGGCATTTTCTGAGCTGTCAGAGGTGAGTCAGTCCTCACTGTCAGCAGTGCGTATGGTGCGTGCATTTGGCTTAGAGCAGCATCAAATGAATCAGTTTGATCAAGTCGCCGATCGTACTGGGGAGAAAAACCTCGCGGTGGCGCGGGTTGATGCGCTGTTTTCGCCGGTGATCCAAGGCACCATTGGCGCCTCGTTTTTCCTAACCGTGTCTGGCGGCGGCTACTTAGTCGCTAACGGTGAGATTTCATTAGGGGATCTTACCGCATTTACCTTGTATCAAGGCTTGATGATTTGGCCGATGCTCGCAGTGGCGTGGCTGTTTAATATCATTGAGCGTGGGCGTGCCGCTTGGACGCGGATTGATGCGTTGCTGCAAGAGCAGCCAGACATTGTTGGCGGTGACACGCCGCTGCCTGACACCATGCAGCCGTTGACGCTGGCGATTGAGCAGTTTAAGTGGCAACCGGATGACAGTTTTGCCCTTAAAGATATCCATGTGACGCTTCCGCCTGGAGCCATGTTGGGGATTGCCGGCCCAGTCGGCAGTGGCAAATCAACCTTATTGCAATTGCTGCTTCATCTGACCCAGCTTGAAAAGGGCGATATTCGCTATGGGGATGTGTCGATAGCGGAGGCTGATTTGTCGTCATGGCGACAACGTTTCGCGGTAGTGACGCAAACGCCGTTTTTGTTTTCTCGCTCGATTGCGGAAAACATCGCCCTTGGTCGTCCTGATGCGACCCAAGCAGAAATCGAGCAGGCGGCGACACTTGCCTGCATCGATGAAGACATCCGTCAGCTGCCGCATGGGTATGAAACTGCAGTGGGTGAAAAAGGGATCACCTTATCTGGCGGTCAAAAGCAGCGTATTTCGATTGCTCGCGCCTTGTTGGTGGAAGCGGAGTGTTTGATTTTGGATGATGCCTTGTCGGCGGTTGATGGTGACACCGAGCACCGCATTTTGCAGAACCTGCAACAGCATCAGCATACCCGTACCACGATAGTGATTGCCCACCGCTTATCGGCGCTCGAAAATGCCGATGAAATTGTGGTGCTCAGTCATGGGCAAATACGCGAACGTGGCCAGCATCGCCAATTGATTCAACAGCCAGGATGGTATCAAGAAATGCACCAATATCAGCAGCTGGAAGCGGCATTGGAAGCCGATGAGGAGCCGCGCCATGACTAAGCGAGAGATCTTATTTCGATTGCTAAGCTACATGCGCCGCGACAGACGTCAATTTGTGATTGCCACGGTTTTCTTGCTAGTCGCGGCGGTGGCGGAGGTGACGGGGCCTTACTTGGTACAAATCTTTCTCGATAACTATGTCGCCAAAGACCATTATCCGGCGATGATCATGTGGGCACTGGCGGTGGGTTATATCGTATCGACCATTGTTTCCGCGGGCTTTCAGTATCAGTACGAGCTACGTTTTAACACCATGGCGGTGGCCATCATTCAACGTATTCGTAAAGCGGTGTTCGCCAACGTGATTAAACAGCCTCTGTCAGCGTTTGACTATGTGCCAATGGGGCGGATTGTATCGCGTTTGACCAATGACACCGAGTCGTTGAAAGAGCTGTATGTGTCGGTGCTTTCAACCTTTTTACGCAACATTGCGCTGATTGGGGTGATGCTGGTGGCGATGCTAATGCTCAGTGTGCAACTGACAATGGTGGTGTTGGTGCTACTGCCGTGTGTGGTGCTGGTGATGGCGCGCTATCAAAAACGCTCAGCGCCTGCGTATCGTCGAGCGCGAGACCGGCTAGCAGATATCAACGGGGTGATGAATGAATCTGTGCTCGGCATGAATTTGATCCAGCTAATGCAGCAAGAGCGGGCGTTCTCCTCGCGATTCAGCGATATGACCGCGGATCATTTGGATGCCATGGTCACCATTCAGCGCCTGAACGGGATCTATCTCCGCCCTTTGATTGATTTATTGGCAGGGGCCGCGTTGCTGTCTTTGGTGGCGATCTTCGGTTTTAGCGGCACAGCAGTGATTGGGGTTGGGGTGCTGTACGCCTTTTTAAGCTACTTGGGGCGGATCACCGAGCCATTGATTGAAATGATGCAGCAACTGTCACTGCTTCAGCAGGCTATCTCGGCCGGTGAGCGGCTTTTCGAAATGATGGATACGCCGCCTGAGCAATATGGCCATGACACCACGCCGATCCCTGATGGTGCCATTGCACTGCAGAATGTGTCGTTTTCCTATGATGGTGAAACACCGGTATTGTCCGACGTGAATGTAGACGTCCCTGCCGGCGGTTTTCTCGCGTTGGTCGGTCATACGGGCAGCGGTAAATCAACCTTGGCGTCGTTACTGATGGGATTTTATCGCGCAGGTGAGGGGACGCTGACGCTGGGTGGATTACCAATTGAAAGCTTGAGTCATCAAAGCTTGCGTGAGGGCGTTGCCATGGTGCAACAAGACCCACATATGTTGACGGGGAGCTTGCGAGAAAACATCGCGCTGGGACAGACACTGGACGATGAAAAAATTTGGCATGCCCTCGAGCAAGTGGCGTTGGCAGATTACGTGAAAGGATTGCCAGCGGGGCTGGATACCTTACTTGGTGAGGGCGGAATGACCTTTTCTGCCGGTCAGCGCCAGCTGTTGGCTCTGGCGCGCGTGTTAGTGCGTCAGCCTAAAATTCTGATCCTTGATGAAGCTACCGCCAATATCGACTCTGGCACCGAAGAGCTTGTGCAACAGGCGCTGAACAGGTTACGTCAACAGATGACAGTGGTAGTGATTGCGCACCGCTTATCGACCATTGCCGAGGCCGATAACATCCTCGTCTTGCATCGTGGCCGCGTGATTGAGCAAGGGCGTCATCAAAGCCTGCTGCGTCAGCAAGGCCGCTACTGGCAGATGTATCAACTCCAGCAAGCCAGCGCGCATTTAGCCGCATTAGAGGAAGAGGCGCAGGTGTAGCGGCCCAGTCATGGGTGGAACAGATAAAAAGGGGCGCAATGCCCCTTTTTTGTATTGCTCAGACTCGTTCACGCTCGAGACGTTGATGGTTAGGAGAGTTTACGCATCAAGCCTTCTTGGGTCGCTGAGGCGATAAGATCGCCTTGCTGATTGAAAAGTTCGCCGCGTACAAAGCCACGCGCACCACTGGCGGAGGGGCTTTCAATCGCAAACAACAGCCACTCATCCATTCTAAACGGACGGTGGAACCACATGGAGTGATCAATGGTGGCCACTTTCATACCCGGCGTAAGCAGCGTCACTGCGTGAGGCTGCAAGGCCGTGACCAAAAAGCCCCAATCGGCGGCATAGCCAAGTAAATACTGGTGGACATGAAAATCGTCTCCTACTTCACCATTGGCGCGGATCCATAAATATTGCTTAGCCGGTGCCGCATGGGGCTTTAGTGGGTTGATCACCGTGGCAGGTCGCACTTCGATCGGCTTGTCGCCCCCAAACGCTTTGACCACCTTAGGTGGCAGCTTGTGGGCGATATCATTGACTAGCGACTGCTCCGAGCGCAAGGTCTCGGGCGCTGGCACGTCGGTCGGCATGGTGTTTTGATGCTCAAAGCTTTCTTCCTCTTCTTGATAAGACGCCGTCAAATAGAAGATGGGTTTGCCGTTTTGCACCGCTTTGATCCGTCGCGTACTGAAACTTTTTCCGTCTCTGAGTATCTCAACGTCGTAGATGATCGGCTGCTCAGGATCGCCTGGGCGCAGAAAGTAACTGTGGAATGAATGCAAAAAGCGATCAGGGTCGACCGAGGTTTTAGAGGCCGATAGGGCCTGCCCAATGACCTGCCCACCATACACCTGTGGCAGTCCAAGGTTTTCACTTTGACCTCGGTAAAGGCCAGTATCTAACCGCTCAAGCTGCAGTAATTGTAAGAGTTCTGTCAGTGGTTGGCTCATAAGTCCTTGGTACGTGCTATGCTTCCAGTGTTATTGATCAAGCTATCATAACCTTAGCGTTTTTGCCGCATTCAAACGCGTACCAGTGAGGATTCTTTAATGAAGAAACTATCGTTTCTGTTGTTCGCCTTATTCACTGCCCTAGTGTTTACTGCCTGTTCAGGGAATAGTCAACCTAATGATTTAGCGAGTGTTTCCGGCACTTTAGTGTATCGTGAGCGACTTGCTTTACCTGAGAATGCCAGCGTCACGGTCCGTTTGGTAGAAATGAAAAAAATGGGTTCACCCGGTAAAGAGATTAGCCGACAATCATTCGTAACCGAAGGCCAGCAAGTGCCTATTCACTTTTCACTGAATTACGATCCGAGCCAAATTTCTCCAACACACACATACGTCGTCACGGCACAAATTGATGTGAACGAACGCCCGCTGTTTATCACCAATACCATCAATAAGGTGATCACGGATACGAATCATACCTTTGATCCCACCCTGACACTGGTGCGAGTCGGCAACTAATCACTACACTGAGAAGAGTGAGTGGAGCACAAGGAGTGTGCATGCGGATCTCTTCTTTGCTTTGGCCTGCGTTGCTTGTCGCCATTGCAGCGGCAGCCAGTTTGGTCTCCGGTTTTTCGTTATCCAGTTGGGCGATTTTCGTCCCAGCTGTTTTTTTCTTTTACCCCGAGACACTCACGAGTTGGTTACTTGTGTTGGCGATGGGGGCGTTTGCCTATGCCATGCCCCAGCTGCCTGCATTGCTCAGTGCAACCAGTTTACTGATGCTGCCCGCCTTGTCATTGTTGATGAACCCCTTGCGGCATCTACATGTCAAACTACTGCTGGGCTCAGTGATGATTGCGATGCTGACTGGTATTATGGCGCTGCAATCGGAGGCAAAACTCGCCGGTTCACCTTGGGTATTCACTGTCTTGCTGCTGGGATTAGTCGTGACATGGGGCGCGCTACAGCAATGGCGCTCGTACATGCCACCTCGGCAAAGTGCATGGCTTTTGCTACCAGTGCTTGCCGTGCTGCTTGGTTGGCCGACTGCGCTTTGGTGTGTTTCGGTTGTGGCGGTGATCTGGTTATTGCAGTGGATAGGGCTGACGCCACGGTTTGCTTCCTCGCGTCCCATCGCTTTACATGTATTACCTTGCGTTCCTTTTTTGGTGGTCACGCTAGTGACGCCCTCACAACTTACCATGTCGCTTTTGGTCGCGTGGGCAACGATGCTAGCAGCAATTTGGATCGGGGAATACTTGTTTTTGGAAGAGCCGGACGACTGACTGGGTGGATATTGCTCATAAGATCAACAGTTAAGCGGCGCAGCTATCAATCCTCCTTGCATTGCATCCAGCCATGCCACATAATGCTCCGCAGTTAAGCAAGCTTAACGACATATCGATGGAGGCCTCCTTGGTTCTCCCGCAACACTATCTTGTGTACTGGGTCAGGTCCGGAAGGAAGCAGCCCGCGCTTGGGACGTGTGTGCCGGGATGTAGCTGGGGAGGCCTCCGCCCTTTCTGCTCTTCGCTTTTCTCTTATTCTTTGTCGCGTACCCTTCTTTTAATCCATTTATGCGACACGCTTCATTGATAACGTTGATGTTGTTCGCACTATCTCCATTCTGGAATTCTATTTCTGTTTTTCGTACCTGTCCCTGTTTTAGTAGCATTCTAAATTAGAGATTTTTCTACTTTCATGCGTTGCTAAATACTCCCAAGGCGTCAGGTCATCGAGTGAATCATGATGGCGTTCATCGTTATATTCCTTCATCACAGAGTCACTAATACCAACTGCGCGGCAGGTCATGCGTAAACTGACCTGATAGTGGCGAGCATAATCGACAAGCTCTCGGTTAAACGCTTGCCTTATAGCTTTTTTCCTCAGGATATATTTGACAATACGGTGCTCTAGACTGAGGTCGGCAAACATTTGTTTGAGCCTCCGATTCGCATCCTCAAGCTCTTTTAATCGTTTAACATCTGAGGCATCCATACCAACATACTTGGACTACTGTTAACGGCTAGATTTTAGGGGAAGGTTACACAAAAAAGGCAGATTTCTCTGCCTTAATACACAATATACACCCTTTAAGTGACGCTATATAACATTAGAGCCCTTTGTGTTGTTAAAACTGGTAATCAGCCACAAGACCGAATGTACGAGGTCCGCCCATTTCGATAAGATCATTCTTATGGCGAAGAACATAATCTTCATCTGTTGCATTCTTAATGTAAGCCCGAATGGTGAGATCACCCATGGCATAACCTGCATTGAGGTTCAATATAGTGTAGTCGCCTGCTGACGTACTTCGTGTATTGGCGAGATCTGTAAAGTAATCCGTTGCGTGATTAACACGAGCACCAAAGAAAACGCCCGAATCTAGCTGTTGGGTGAAGCCAAGACCCGCCGATAATTCAGGTGCATAGCTGAACTCATTCCCATTTAATTTTTCAACAGTACCGCTTGGCCCTTCGGTGATTTCTGTTTTTAATAAGCCTACAAATGCGAATACGTCCAGACCTGAGTCAAACCAGTAATTAGTTTCAACTTCAGTACCGTATGTTTTTCCTTTAGGGATGTTTGCTATGTAATTGTCGAGACGGTTTCCACTGTCACCAAACACAACCGTTTGATAGTTTTCATAGTCGTTGTAGAAGACATTTGCAGTTAAACCAAGTCTATTCTCAAGGAAAGTTGAACGGGAACTTAGCTCATAAGTCCAGACTTCTTCCTGCTCAAAAACAAACACTTGTTGTTGGTACTCGTTGTATCCAAGTCCGCCAGCGTTGTATCCTTTACGAGCAGTAAGTCCAAGCGTTGAGTTGTCTGATACGTTTAGAGTCACACCGATTTTTGGTAGCAAAATACCATTACTTTCATCGGCATTGAAATCGAGTGGGAACTTTGCGTGGTCAAAATCTCGCTTCAGCTTATCATTTTCGTATCGAGCGCCAAGTAGCAGGCCCCAACGGTGGTTGAGCTGGACTTTGGAATCGAAGTAAATTGAGTTGGTCAGAACTTTATCTTTACGCTTCATCGAGTCTGTTTGCGTATTCTGATCTTTGTAAAAACTGCTTACCCCGACAATGGCACTGTATTTGTCATCTAACGAGTTATAAGACAGCTTTGCTTCTGCGGTGTAGTTTTTTTCATCAATATCACCCCACCAGTCCGTACGTGGGTAAGCTTTGAATTTCGTATCGTAGTCTCGGCGCGCAAATAATATATCAAGGGTTAATTCATCATTGATTAAGTAATTTATGTCAAAATTTGCATTCCAACTTTCGGTTTTTTGACGTCGAGTACCGTTTTTATCGATATATTCGAACTTGCCTTTTTCAGAAACCAGATTCGTATATTGACCTTCTTCATTACGGCTAGCCAATGTCAGTTTTAGAGTAAGCTTATCGTTAGACATCGGTTTGAATAACAGCTTACCTCTCACATTATGAGATTCAACCTCAGAAGGATCCCAAGGATAGTGGTCATTATTGGGCAGCGAGTAATCAATTGGTGTATTCCCCTTTGTGCCCTCGGCGGCTAATCGAAATGCGAGCTTTTCAGACACGATTGGGGCAGAAACAACACCAGCTAGATGATATTTGTCATCTTCGTTTTCGTAGCCACCACGAAGTTTACTTTCAAAGTGGAACGTTGGATCTTTGGTTTTGATGACCACCGCGCCGCCAATACTATTTCGGCCTTGGTTGGTTGATTGAGGACCTTTATAAATCTCTACTTGTTCTGTATCCCACAATCCGGCTTTACCAAAGGCTTCACCAGTCCATGACTCTGACACGCCATCAACGGTTGTATTCACTCTTGGCGTCGCTCCTGTCATGAAGGAGAGGAAGCCTTCACCAGGTCCACGACCATCGACACCTCGAATATGTGGAATGCCAGAAGGGGCATTCAGTACATTCGGGACGCGATCGAGTAGATCGTAGTATGTTTGATCTTCGCCATTATCTGCTTCATCAGTAAAAATGGTTACTGAGCTTGTGTTCTCCGCAAGTGTACCACCGAGTTTTTCACCAAATACCACAATGGTTTCTAGGGTTTCTTGGCCTTTCTTAGTATTGCTGTTGTCTGTTTGCTTTGCTGAAAGAGTCGTGCTGGCTCCAAGGCAAATTACACCAATGAGCATAGCAAGTTTAGTCTTGCCAGTATTAGTGATGCCACTATTTAAATCCATGGGCTTCATGACCTGAGTATTCCTTAATAAAAAGAAGAAAACATTTGATGTTGTAACAACATTTATGTAAAAAAGTGTTACAGTAGTAATACTAATGATAATTGTTATTGTTTACAATGAGGATAGTATAAGTTTGTGCTCCTCATTACTAGAAGATATGTAGTGGCCCAGAGGAGAGTTGGACAATGATGTTCTGTCACTTTAGTCGGGAGTCATTATGAGTAATGAACCAGAAGTAAAACGTTGGACAGCTAAACGCAAAGCTGAGCTTGTTAAGGACATCATCAAGGGTAAAAGAACCTCCAAGGAAGCAGCTAGAACCTACGATCTTACACCTTCTGAGATTGAGCGTTGGGCGGCACTGACACTTGTTATGGATTGTTATGCTCGTGAAGTTTTAGGCTGGAGTCTCAGCAAGCGAAGTAACGCCAAATCAGCTGTAGCTGCCCTAAAGGATGCCTTACTTACATCGACGGACAGGTTGGATTTTTGATGGATAGAAAGGCTTATCGAACAATAGAACATAATATTGTCAATAGTGCTTTAAGTGGTTTGCTTGAAGATAATGAAGAAGTAGGAGCCCCTTGTTGGTGGGACGAGGTGCAGACAAAAGGAACACCTTTTATCCTTTCCCAAGATCAGACAAGCGTTGAGCTGCTATTTCTTTGGCGAAACTCGGATGACAGTATTGAGGAAATATACATTGATATCAATGGTATTACTGATCATCACAGCTTTGATATGGCAAGGCTTACTCATGTCAAAGGAACGGATGTTTGGTTTTATAAGACAAGGGTAAACAGTACGTGGCGTGGGAGCTACGCGTTTATTCCAGTGACATATGACCGAGTCCAACCAGCGTACCAAGGAACTTATCAAGAGAAACGCATCAAGCATAGGGAGTGGCTGAGAACCATTTTTCCTCTGAGTGTTCGCGATGATTTAAGTAAAAACAATTTGTCAGCCTGCGAATGGGGACGTTCGAAAACGCCGCTATCTATGCCAAAGGCAGTTTCGCAAACTGCATGGTCAAGGTTTGATGCAAAAAATGGCGATGTTCAGGCACGAGTGAACATGCAACTGACTTGGACGAGCCAGTGTTTAGGTAATGAGCGACATGTTTGGTTGTATTCGACAGCCAGTGTCGGGCAAACGGCTGAACTGCCATTGGTTTTGATCTTAGATGGTCAATTTTGGTCTCAATCCATGCCTTTATTCAGCGCGCTGACCGATGCGACGAGTAGCGGTCAAATCCCACCTGCCTTGTATGTCTTCATTGATGAAATCAATGGAGCGCTGCGTAGCGAAGAACTCAGTTGTAATCCTTTATTTTGGCAGGCTATCACTCAAGAACTACTGCCGTTGGTAGGTCGTTATTTCCCAATTACTAATGACGCAAATCGTACGGCTGTTGTTGGACAAAGCCTTGGTGGTTTGAGTGCGATGTATGCTGGCTTGAACCATTCGGATCGTTTTGGTGCGGTTGTTTGTCAGTCGGGTTCGTTTTGGTGGCCTGATTTTTCGTTAGTGAAGCCCCCTAGTGAGTATTCTCCTCTTCAAACAAGCGAACCTTTAACTCAAATGAGTCAATTAGTTCATTCTGGCCTAGGTTCTAACGTAAATTTAAGTGTTTTTATGGAAGTTGGGTTAGGGGAAGACATTATGGTGGACTTGAGCCAAGACCTATACCAGCAACTTAAGCAACAAAACCATCGGTTATCGTTTCGCACCTTTGATGGTGGACATGAACGCCTGTGTTGGCGCGGAGGCCTCATTGATGGGTTGTCGTATGTTTTTAATTTTTAATCCTGATTTTTTTATTATTGGAGTTAACTATGTCTGAGAAATATATCAATCCTTTTGACGAACCTGAAAACCAGTTCTTTGTGCTGATTAATCACAACAATCAATATAGCTTATGGCCTGAATTCAAAGGGATCCCTTCTGGCTGGAAAAGCACATTTGGTCCGTCATTAAAGCAAGACTGCATTGATTATATCGAAACGAATTGGCATGACATTCGTGTGTGAAAAAAAATAGCCACAACGATAATAATTAAATTTTTAAGGAAAAAACCAATGCACACTCAGCAAGTGCAAGATAATTTGTGGCCCCTATTGGGCACACAACAAGGAATTTGGTTTGCCCAGCAAGTGATGCCGAACCCTGAAGAATTCAACGTCGCACATTATGTGGAAATTGAAGGTCAAGTTGACACGTCGATTTTTAGGCAGGCAGTGGCAAAAGGGCTTAACACTGCAGATTCATTACATTGTCGTTATGTAGAAGTCGAAGGCGTAATTAAACAGCAATTTCAGGCCGGAACGGCTTTAGAAGATGTGCTGGAGGTTTTCGATTTTTCCCATTTAGAGCAGCCAAGAAATGCTGCATTGGAATGGATGGAAAAAGATCTGAAAACGGCCATTGATATTCAAAGCAATGGAAGACGCTACCGTCACTGCCTAATTCAATTTGGCGCCAAGAAAGCACCAAAGTGGCTTTGGTACCAGCGTTATCATCATATTGATGTTGATGGATTCAGTTTTAATGCAATTAGCCAAAATATCACCCGTCACTACAACCACATGACACTCGGAACATCCGAGCCTGAAGGTTTTACGCCAATGGCCAAGGTAGTGGCGGAACATGGTCTATTTACTGAATCAGAGCAATACGACAAAGCCCGATATTTTTGGAAGGAGGCCGGAAGGTTATTGCCCGCTCCGCCTTCTTTAACCACTGGCGGAACCGATAAGACACGTTTTGGTGTTGTTAAGCAGCACGTTAGCCTTCGTGGTGGCGATTGGCTACATGCGCAAGGCAACAATGTATTGCCCTCAGAGCTCGCAATGGCTCTTGTGTTTGTGTATTTACATTTACTCAGCGGTAGTAATGACGTCTGCGTCGGCTTCCCGTTTATGCGTCGAATGGGCAGTTCGGCGATGAGTGCTTCTGGTGCAATTGTCAATGTATTACCTTTGGCACTTTCTGTTGATAAAACAATGAGTATTACTGATGTCGCTCTGATGATGAATAAAGCCATCAGACAAGCTCGTCGTTACCAAATGTATGATGCGGAACAAATTTCGCGCGATTTAGGCAAAGTAGGGCAACCCTTGTACGGACCAATGCTCAACTTCAAGCCATTTGAAGGCGAACTGTATGTTGGTAGCAATAAATCGAAAACGCATATCTTATCTGCAGGTCCGATCGATGATATTGAATTTTCTCCTACATTGAGTAACAACAAGCTCGGGATTGAGCTCACTGCCAATGCGCAACAGTATAATACGCAATCATTAATGATTCATGCCGACCGATTTGCCAACATGGTGGATCAAATCGCGCAAAACCCATCAATTACACTCGCTGAAATTGCACTTATTCCTCATAGTGAACAGCAAAGTATCGCTGATTGGTCTGTTGGCAATCGATGGCGAGACCCGCATCAAGATAAATCTGTTCTTGATGTTTTCGAACGCAATGCTGCACAAAAACCAGATGAAACTGCGCTCGTTTATAAGCAACAAAAATGGAGCTTTCAGTCACTGCGTGAAGCCATTGAGCAGCGCACAGTTCAGTTGCGTACTTTGGGTATAAAGTCAAAGCATGTTGTAGGCGTGGCATTGCCTCGAAGTCCAGAAACCGTGGTTACTATGCTGGCTATCATGCGCTGTGGTGGGGCTTACTTGCCAATAGATCTTGATTATCCCCAAGAGCGTATCGAGACGATTCTTGAACAGGCTCAACCTCAAACAGTTATTGTTGAAGATAAAGAAAACCTGTCATGGGGGAGATTAGCAAACTGTACAACACTTGCTGAATTGACCACTCAACAGATTTCAACTCCAGAACCGATTGATATTTCCAAGCATGATGTCGCCTATATCATATTTACTTCAGGCTCAACAGGTGAGCCGAAAGGTGTTATGAACACGCATGGTGCATTACTTAATTTACTTCATTCTCATCAAAACTCTATATTTGCAAAAGCGATATCAAGCCTAGCGACAAATCGCTCAACTGAGCCGGAAAAGATTACTGTTAGGGCCTCACATACCACTTCATTCTCATTTGATGCATCTTGGGAACAAGTTATTTGGATGCTATGTGGTCACACGCTTTATCTTTACGCTGATGATCAGCGCAAAGATGCCTATGAACTAGTTGAATGTGTAGCAAACGACCACATCGATGCAATGGACTTACCCCCACCACTGTTTAATCAGATGCTTGATAGTGGGCTTATGGAGCAGGTTTATACACCGACTCTGGTTCTCATCGGCAGTGAAGCGGTACCAGAAAAACTGTGGAAGCGGGTGGGGAATTACCCTCAGCTGTTGGTAGAAAACTTCTATGGTCCTACCGAATTTACCGTAGATGCGGTGAGTGCACCTTTAAGTGCAGATACCTCTCCTGTCATTGGCCGTCCGATACTCAACGCTAAAGCTTATGTATTGAACAATGTCTTGCAAGAAGTGCCTGTCGGCGTAGCCGGTGAGTTATACCTTGCAGGCGCAGGGCTGGCGAAAGGCTATTTGAATCAACCGGGAATGACAGCAGATCGATTTGTTGCCAATCCATTTGAACACGGTCAGGTCATGTACCGTACGGGTGACTTGGTAAAATGGCGCCAGAATGGGCAGTTAGACTTTATTGGTCGAACGGATGATCAAGTCAAAATTCGTGGTTTCCGTATCGAACTTGGTGACGTAGAAAGTGTAATCAACAATATTCCAGATGTGGATTCATCAGTGGTGATTGCAGAACGTTTTGGAGATTCACACCGTTTAATTGCGTATTGCACGTTGGTCCGTCATGCGAAGGGGCGTATCTCTGAGCAGCAGTTACTCGATGAAATGAGTCAAGCATTACCAGAATACATGGTTCCGGCAGGTTTGAGGATCCTTGACGCGTTTACGTTAAACGTTAACGGGAAAATCGACAGAAAGTCATTACCAAACATTGATCTTACCAATCGCGAAGAAGTGATAGCTCCGGTTACAGAAGAAGAAGTTACTCTATGTAGTGCCATTGCAGAATTGCTTGGTATTGCGAATGTTGGTATTTCAGATGATTTCTTTAATCTCGGAGGAGATAGTATTTCCGCCATGGGGCTTGGCACCATTTTGCGTAAAGTTGGTTTCGAACTGCGCCCCAAAGAAATCTTTGCTGCCCGTAAAGTCGGTGACATGGCGAAAGTGATGAAGCCACTTAACCGGCAAGAACATGTGGCGCAAGAAGGGAAAATAAAGCCGTTGCCAATGTGGCAATGGTTTGAGGACACCTTCTCGGAGGACACCAGCTATGTTCAGAGTGTCTTTGTCGAAATCGAAGCTGATGTCACGTTGAGTGCGCTACAACGAGGGCTGGCGAAACTGGTATCGATGAATTCGGTGTGTCGCTTGATAAGGAAAGAATCGCAATATTATATTGAATCGACAGATCAACTAGATGTTGCATCGTGGGTGGAACATCTAACAGTAGACGAGCTACAACATGCCGATATTGATGCCATATTTGATCAGTATGGTAAGACAATGAGCTTGGCTAATGGTCAGCTACTACGGTTAGTGATGCTAAGTGATAGTAAAGGGCAATGTGGTCTGATGATCTTAGCCCATCACTTGTTGATTGATGGCGTTTCTTGGCGTGTGTTGTTGCCTCAGCTTAAATCACTAACTCGCGCGGAAGTTTCCGATCATGACATCGTCATTCTAAATGAAGTCACGGGTATTAATACGTGGTCTCATGCACTACATAATTATTTGGATGTCGCTGTTCAGCAAATGGCGGATTGGCGAGCACGAGAAAGTCGTCCTGTCATGCCGTTCAAACCTGCGCAGGAGGATTGCCGGGTTAAGCATTGCCGAAATAAACTGGCAGCTGCTACCACAGAGCGTGTGCTTGAGTTCGGTCAACTGTCAGAGTCGATTGATATTGAAGAAATCTTACTTTCATCCGTAAGTGCAGCCATTGCTAATGTGTTTGGCAACGAGGCGATTAAATTCAATCTTGAATCTCATGGGCGAGAAGAGTTTGACTCGTCTATCAACCTAAGCCAAACCATGGGTTGGTTTACCACAGAGTATCCTTTGGTTGTGGCGTTGCCGGAATCAGGGACAACGGTTGACTTGCTGCGCGAGGTAAAGCAAGCCAAACGGAGTATTAAGGATAAAGGGTTGGGGTATATGGCTTTGCTCCATCTTGATAATCCGCATCGTAACGAGTTAAAAGGACTAGCAAGTCGTTATAAGTCATCGGTACTCTTTAACTATTTGGGCCGATTTGAGCAATCGTCAGAGAAATGGTCGCCGCAAAGTCGAGCTGGAAAATTTGCTGATACCTTTGCTGTTCTGTTAGACAGTGAACAAGCACTACAGCACGATCTCGAACTGAATATCTTTGTCGATGAAAATGCAGCCGCGCCCGCATTTGCATTGAACTGGTCATGGAACGAATTCCAGTTTAGCCAAAATGAAATCGATGTTATTAGTGACAAAATTGAAGAGAATCTGAATTCCATTGCTGATTGGCTTTCTTCGAGAACAAGGTTGGCTGAAGAGCTAAAAGTGGCAGCAGAATTGACGGTTGCCGGTATTTCATTGCTACAAGCTTCAAGCCTTGAAAAGCGATATGGAGAGCTTTCAGATGTGCTTCCTGCCTTGCCTTTACAAGAAGGGTTATTATTCCAGTCACAACTGGGTGATGAGAACAGTAATTACAATTCAACAACGCGCTTAACCTTTAACGGTGAGATCAATATTGAACATGTTAAGCGTGCTCTTAATGTGGTGATAAGCCGTCATCCTCAATTAAAGGCTAAGTTTGATAGCGATATGCTGGGTAAAACCGTTCAGCTTATTCCTAAGGAGCTTGGTGAGTGGCCAATCGAGAGTCATAGCATTACTTCGATGGAAGAAAGCGAACAGCAAGCGTATCTGACTCGTTTTGAGAAAAGTGAACTAACGCGCCAGTTTGATCTCAGTAACCCTGAACAATCACTATTAAATGCGAGTGTGATTTATCATGGTGATAACCAAAGTACTTTGTACATCTCAGCTCATCACTTGGTGGTTGATGGTTGGTCGACACCGATTTTGTTGAGAGATTTCCTAACGGCATATGCGAGTGGCGCTGATGTCTTAACGCCGATTAGCGCAAGTTATGCCAGTGTTGTTGAGCAGCTTACAGGAAGAGATAAAAAAGCCGCTCAGCAACGATGGGTGGATGTGTTACAGGGCGTGAATCCAGCCATTGCATTTGAAGATATCCCCGTCACAGATAGGCTCAACGAGCTCGAACTGTTTATCCCAGAAGACAAGACTCGAGTGATCAATCAGCTACTTCGCCACTATGGCCTTACCATGAACTCATTAATGCAAGGTGTTTGGTCGAGCATTCTTGGCAGCATGATGGGCAGAGAAGATGTGGTTTTTGGTACGCCGATATCAGGCCGCTTTGGTCATGTGGAAGGGATTAATGAACATATTGGTTTGTTCAGTAATACCATTCCGGTAAGGATGAAACTTGAACCAGATCTAAGTTTGCTTGAGCAGCTAAAAGCGCATCAAGAAATTCAGATTCAATTACTAGAGCATGATGAGCTTGGTTTGGGTGAAATTCAGCAATTGGCTGGCGGCGAAACGCTATTTGATACGCTGCTGGTGGTTGAGAACTATCCAGACCATTCTGATTGGCTTAACAAAGACTATGCAGGGGCACAGCTGTGCAATATTCATAACCGTGGCTACACTCATTACCCATTAACGGTCTTAGTGTTACCCGGTGAGCAGATCCATATTCTGTTTGAATACCGCGATACAGCGGGTATCGCTGAGCAAGTAATACAGCGCTTTGAACAAGTGTTAGATGCGATTATCGAATCACCAGAGGCAAGCTTGACCCAGTTAGATTTACGTCTTGCTGATGAAGTTGAGTTACAGCAGCGTGTCAACCAGACCAAAGTTGCGTTACCAGAGCAAACCTTGCGTTCGCTGATGGTGCAACAAGCTGAGAAAACGCCCGAAAAACTTGCTTTGGTTGATGAAGAACGAAGTTTCACTTATCGCGAAATGAGAGGGCAGGTAAAAGCGATAGCGGAGTTACTCTGGCAGCACAATGTGAGTGTTGGCGATATTGTTGCCGTTGCTTTGCCAAGAAGTACGAAGTTAAGTCTTGCGTTCAATAGTATTATTGAATGTGGGGCCGCTTACTTACCGCTTGATGTGGGTTATCCAGACGAAAGGTTGGCGTACATGGTCAATGATGTGAAGCCTAAGCTGATCATCACGACATCTGAGCACCAAGCGCGCTTTTCTGCATTCGGAGAGTTGCTGATTTTGGATGAACTTCCTAAACCAGTGGCTTCCACGCTGACGGAAGAGAAGGATGGGCTTGCGCCTTATCATGGGGCCTACATTATCTATACATCTGGCTCGACAGGGAATCCGAAAGGCGTGTTAGTTTCGCATCAGGCTATCGTAAACCGCCTGAAATGGATGCAGCATGAATATACACTCAATGCGCAAGATGTGGTCTTGCAAAAAACGCCATGCAGTTTTGATGTTTCCGTCTGGGAGTTCTTCTGGCCGCTGATTGAAGGTGCGAGCTTGGTCATGGCACCACCGGAATCGCATAAAGATCCGGAGTGGTTAATGCAGATCATCAATGGCTACAAAGTGACAACCATGCACTTTGTACCGTCTATGCTTGCTGCGTTTATGGCATCGATAGAAAACAGTCATGAACAAGGTGAGCGTGTCGCTCGAAGCTTACAGCGTGTTTTCTGTTCTGGTGAGGCATTATCGAAAGAACTGTCTAATCAATATGCACGCTGGATAGAGGCGCCATTACACAACTTATATGGTCCAACTGAGGCGGCGGTTGATGTGACGTATTGTCCGGCTTTTGGTTCTATTTTAGCTGAAAGCTTAGGGACGAGTGTGCCGATCGGTCTACCCGTATGGAATACGCAGGTGTATGTGCTAGATAGCTTCCTGAGAGAAACGCCAGTGGGTGTCCCCGGTGAGTTGTATCTAGCTGGTGATCAATTGGCTATCGGCTATTTGAACCGCAGTGGATTAACGGCAGACAGGTTTATTGCGAATCCGTTCTCGAGTGGGGAGCGTATGTACCGTACAGGAGATGTTGTTCGTTGGCTACCCTCTGGAAAAATCGAATACCTTGGTCGAAGTGATGATCAATTAAAAATTCGTGGTCAACGGATTGAACTGGGAGAAATCGAAACGGCGCTTCAATCGCTTGCAGGTGTTAAGCAGGCCCTTGTCTGTGCAAAATCCTTGAGTAATGAAGAGGGCATGGCGGGTGCGGATGATCGCCAGCTTGTGGGTTATGCGATCCTCAATGATGGTGTCGAAACGGAGAGTGAAACTCTGCGCAGCAAACTGGCAGAGCATTTGCCAGCTCACATGGTTCCTGTTGCCATTATCTTGATGGAAGAATACCCATTAAGTGCCAACGGCAAACTTGATCGCAAAGCGTTGCCTCTCCCAAGTGACGTTGTTACTGGTTCTGGGCGAACGGCACGACCAGGGATGGAAACTCAACTTGTGAGCATATTTGCTGACGTGTTAGGGCTGGATACTCTGTCTGCAGAAGATGATTTCTTTGCCTTAGGTGGTCACTCATTAATAGCAATGAAGCTGGCAGCAGATATTCGTCGAATTCTTAATGTTCCTGTGACCATTGGTCAAATCATGGTGAATCCAACACCAGAGAAACTGACGGCATTATTATTAGACGATGAAGCGCTAAACGATCCAACTCTTGCTGGCTTTGGTGAAGTCCTGCCAATAAGAGCGGGATCTGGTCCCGCGCTCTTCTGCATCAATTCAGCCTCTGGCTTCGCGTGGCAATATACAGGTTTACCTAAATATCTGGATGGTCACTATCCAGTGTTTGGTCTGCAATCACCACGTCCAAATGGTGCCATCTCTGCGGGGAGAGACATGGAAGATGCTTGTGATATTCATATGAAAGCATTGAAGCAATTACAGCCTGAAGGGCCATACCATTTACTAGGCTATTCCTTTGGTGGAACAGTAGCTCAAGCATTGGCATCTAAACTGCAACGTCAAGGTGAAGAAGTTGCATTCTTAGGCTTGCTAGATACCTACCCACCTGAAGGCCAAGATTGGGAAGGGCCAATGAATGAAGAGGCGCAAGACGAGATCGAAAGAGAAAAGGATTTGTTCTTAGCAGCAAATGACATTACAGATGATGAATTGGACAAGCAACGTATGGCGATGTTTAAAGATATTATATCGAACTATGAAGATGCTGTTCGGCTATTATCTAGTGCAAAATCATCACTTTATGATGGTGAGGTGAATTTGTTCGTGGCTGAACGTACCTTACCGGAGGGGTATGACATTGATGCGCATTGGAAGCCATTTATTACCAGCTTGCACAAGCATTATTTTGAGTGTTCGCACGAAGATATTATCGCGCCTGGAAACGTTGGTGATGTTGGGGAGCAGCTAAATACGTTGCTTAGTGGACTCCCAAGTTTGAAGTAACAAAAATAAAACCGGCGAAATCGCCGGTTTTTATTGGTGTAAATTCTTTATGTGAAACGCATGATATCGTCAGAAACGCTAGTCGACTCTAGAATCTCGAGGAATGATCATTGGCGTCTTGGTTAGAGGGTCAGGCATTACTAAACAACGTAACCCATATACGTGTTGGATCAGTGTTTCTGTGATCACCGTATTGGGTGTTCCTTCTGCAACGACCTGTCCTGAATTCATCACGATTAAGTGATCAGCATAACGACATGCATGATTGAGATCGTGCAGCACCGCAACGATGGTTGAACTGTTTTGCCGATTCAGTTTTCTAAATAGATCCAATAGTTCAATTTGATGTGCAATGTCTAAATAAGTTGTCGGTTCATCTAACAGTAAATAAGGTGTTTTTTGCGCCAGAACCATGGCAACCCAAACACGTTGCCGCTGTCCTCCGGACAATGCTTCAACGTTTTGCCCTAGTAATGGCTCAACCTGAGTTGCCTCTATCGCTTGTTGTACGGCCTGTTCGTCAGCTTGTGTCCAGCGTTTCAAAAATGATTGATGAGGGAAGCGCCCTCGACATATGAGATCGTGAACAGTTAAGCCAGATGGCGCAATTGCAGATTGGGGCAATAGTCCTAGCTGCTTTGCCAGTTCTTGACGAGGAAAGCAGCAGAGATTTTTGCCATCTAACAAAACAGATCCAGATTTGGGCATGAGCAGATTGCTTAATCCGCGTAGTAATGTTGATTTACCGCAGCCGTTTGGTCCTAAGATGACAGTGAATTTATTGTCTGGGATGTCAACTGACAAAGATTGAGATATGACGTTATCTTGGTAGGCTAGTGTGACTTGTTCCGCCTGCAATCGATAGCGCGAGCTTATTTTATGCTGTGTTGAGTTAGTCAAATTATGATCTCTCTGATTGGCGAATAAGTAAATACAGCAAGTAGATACCTCCAATACTTATGGTGATCACGCCGACGGGTAATTGGTTTGGTGCAAATAAATTTACGGCGGTGAAATCGGACAGAGTGAGTAACATCGCTCCCATTAATGCAGAGGCCATCAGTCCCACCGAACCATCTTTGGTTAGCTTTCTAGCAAGTTGTGGGGCGACTAAAGCGATGAATGAAATCGGGCCCGAAGCGGCAGTGACTGCAGCCGTCAAAATGACGCCAGATAGCATCGCTAACCGCCGAGTGCGTTCACCACTTACGCCAAGCATTGCGGCATTGTCATCACCCATCTCTAAAATGTTTAACTTTCTGACAAGCGTTGCAGATATTACAAAAGCGACAGCAATAAATACAAACGATGGCAAAATTTTATTCCACCCCAGTCCATTTAATGTACCAGCGCCCCATATAGCGGCTGTCATCGCCGTCTCCAACTTGCTTGTGAGCATCAGCCAGCTATTAAAAGCGCTTAACATGGCGCTGATGCCGATACCAATGATGATTAATCTAAATCCTTGGATTCCTTGTTTGTATGCCATCAGGTATACAGCACTTGCTGCAATTAAGCCGCCTGCGATTGAACCAAATGCAATCTCAAAATAGTTTCCCCCAAATACAATGATGACGACCAGTGCACCTGTGTATGCGCCAGTGTTAAAGCCAATAATGTCAGGGCTTCCTAATGGGTTACGGATGAGTGATTGAAAAAGTGCACCACTGACTCCGAGTGCTGCACCAAAAACAAGCGATGCAAATAACCTCGGTAGTCGCCATTCAAGAATTACAATTGAAGTGAATTGCTCAGCTGTGCCGAATGCGACCTCAACAAGATCGGTCAAGCTTGTTCTTAGCTCTCCTTGAGACAAAGCAAAGGTGGCAATGATTATTGTGGCTATCGTAAGCAAAATGCACCAAGCGACAGTCCGTTTGGATAATAGAAAATTGAAGCGACCACTTTTGCGGCCAAGTAGGTAAGTACCTGATGGTTGCATTAGAGTTTACCAAAGGAGTTCAGTTTACGAGCGAGGTAAATTAAGACTGGGGCCCCGACAAACGCTGTCACAATAGAGACTCGGACTTCATTGACAGCGATAACACGGCCAATGATATCGGCGTTAATCAAAAGGAGCGGACCAAGAACCATTGCATAAAGCGTCAACCAGCGTTGGCTTGAAGAAGCCAGCTTTCGAGCCACGTGTGGGATCATCAAGCCAACAAAGCCAATTGGACCAGCAAGCGCTGTGGCACTGCCACATAAAATAGCGATCACCAGCAGAGCTAAAGCTTGTGTCTGTTTGACATTCGTCCCCAGTCCTTGCGCAACATCTTCACCAAGGGCTAGGTTATCCAACCCTGGGGCAATTAATAACGCGACTATCAATGCAAATGTAATGGGAGCGATGGCCGTAAAAGTCAAAGAGAGGTTTCTGATATCTAATGAGCCAGCGTCCCAGAAACGCATTTCGTCAAAGGCTTGAGGGTTTAAAAGTGTCACTGATGACGACACTCCCGCAAGAAGTGCGCCTAGAGCCACACCTGCAAGTGTAATTTTTAATGGATTCACTCGGGCCTCTTTATATGTTCCGATGAAATAGACAAATAAACTCGTGGCAAGAGCACCGAGAAAAGCGAACCACAGGTGTTCAGTCATCAAATGGTTACCGAAAATTGCGACACCCATAAGCACGAAAAAGCTGCTACCAGCATTCACACCAAGGATACCGGGGTCCGCAAGAGGATTACGTGTCAAAGATTGTATTAACGCCCCTGCCACAGCTAACGCCGCTCCGACCAGCAACCCAACGAGAGTTCGTGGGACTCTTGCTTCAAGGATTATTTGGCTCGCTGTTGATGTTACTGTGCCTCGCAAGCTTCCAAACACAACACTTGGCGATATACTTTTGGCACCGATCATCAAGCTTAAGATGCATGTGAACAGCAGTAGAGCACATAAAGAAAATAACGTTAAAGAGTGACGATAAGTGCGTTTTTTACGGGAGTCTGACGTTTGGGAGAGCGCCGTTTTATTTGGTAAGAGAGAAGAGATTAAGGGCAACTTGTGAGTACTCATAAATACAATTGTAAATAATTATCATTGCCATTATTGTAACTTGATGCTTAGAATGTTCAAGCAATAAGCATCCTCTTTGAACGTGTTGATTTCACAACTCACAATATTTGACGTAAGAAATAATGAAAATGCCCAAAATCATGCTGGATTTCAGCTTACTTAAAGAAAACCCGAATTTTAGAATGGTATTTATCGCAAGGATGATGTCGATTCTTGCTCTTGGCATGATGACCGTCGCTGTACCAATACAGATACATCAAATGACAGGCTCAACCCTTCAAGTCGGAATGATCATGGCATTAGATGGTATCGGCATGTTTGTCGGATTGCTCATCGGGGGCGTTTTGGCAGATAAATATGACCGACGCAAACTCATTCTATTCGCCAGAGCAACATGTGGCATAGGATTTGGGGCGTTAGCCTTAAACAGTCTATTAGCGGAATCTTCCTTGTTTGCACTTTATGTACTTTCTGTGTGGGATGGCTTTTTTGGCGCGATGGGAATGACGGCCTTGATGGCTTCGTTGCCAGTTATTGTTGGCCGAGAGAATTTGCCCTCAGCGGCGGCACTGAGCATGCTTACCGTTCGCATGGGAATGGTTTTGTCACCAGCGATTGGTGGGTTGCTCATCTCGTTTGGCGATGTCAGTTGGAACTACCTCGCTGCTTCAATTGGTACCTTGTGCACCTTATTCCCGTTGTTCAGACTTCCTTCCATGAACCCGAGTCATGAGGTACCAGAAAATCCGTTGTTGTCATTGTATGAAGGCGTAAAGTTTCTCTTTTCTAACAAGGTAGTGGGGTGTGTGGTTGTTTTTGGCACCTTAGAAACACTTGCAACAGCGGTTAGGGTTATGTTTCCCGCGTTAGCTCTTGAAACATTTACTGGGAATGCAGCGAATGCCGGGTTGATGTACTCCGCGATCCCATTAGGCGCAATGGTCGGTGCATTAACGTCAGGCTGGGTAAAGCAATCTCAACGACCGGGAATGGTTATGATCTACGCAACTATGGGAACATTTTTAGCCATTGTGGCAATGGGGTTGGCAGGAAACTACTGGTTATTCCTTGGTATATTGGTGATATACGGATACTTAGGTTCTGTGGCTTCGCTTATTCAATATTCTATTGTCCAAGGGCACACCCCGGATCATTTATTAGGCCGTGTAAGCAGTTTATGGACAGCGCAAGACGTAACTGGAGACTCGATGGGTGCTATTGGATTAGGTGCTTTAGGTAAGGTTATGGCGCCAGCAATGTCGATATTTTCATTTGGATTGGGGGCGACAGGGGCAGGGATGTTAATGGTTATTCTGTTCCGCCCGCTGCGCCGAGCAAAGCTATTTGATCCTGCTTTGGCTCCGTCACCAGAGCCAACCGGTTCAGTAAAAGAAGTCACAGCGACAAGTTAGAATAGACCGCCCTATATGGGCGTTTGTTTTCTATCGAGCATTGAAAAGTGTTTCAATGTTCTCAAGTAAATTCATGGAGCTGTAATAATCGAGTCTAAATGAATCATTACCCATTGCGTAAACATGGTGATCTCGAACCGCTTTCAAATGGGCGATGAACTTGTTTTCTCGTAATTGCTGAATCACAGGTGTCTCTGCGGCGAACAAAAGTATGGATTGACCCGTTATCGCATCGGCAAAGTTCTCACCATTGACTGGAACAATGTCTTTTCGTTGTCCCATTTGATGGTTGTCTGTGAGTGGTTCAGGGATCTCACTTAACTCAAACCCTAAGGCTTGCAAAACTTTTCCTTGGGCGGAGTTTACTGTCCAAAAATTAGCGCCACGACCATCGCCATAATACACCATGGCAGTAGTTGGTTGAGGTGGTAGTTTAATGCGCTTTTTGACTTCGACAACCCTATGATTGAAGCGTTGAATTGCGTATTCCGCTTGTGTTTCCCGATCAGTAAATGATGCCAATAGTCGAGCAAGCTCCTGCCAGCTTTTATCGTCGTAATTAATAACCAGAGTCGGAGCGATAGCTGAGAACTGGTCATACATTTTTATTGCAGAGTCACCACCCGTTGCGGACACAATAATCAAATCTGGTCGTTCTTTGGCGACGACTTCTGCATTAGCCAACCCTTGATACAGTGGTTTGACGTTTCTTTCATTGGCAACGGAGCGCCATTGATAAAAATACCCATCTTTATCTGCGACAGGACTATTGGGAAGCGTCCCCCCCGAAGCAATTACTGGAGCATCAATAGCCAAAAGTGTTCCTGTGATCGAAACACTAGTGGAAACGATGCGCTTGGGTGGCGATGTGAGTGTGATGTGACCATAGCTTGACGTTATTTTCTTTGGCCAACCGTCTGAAACAGTTAATGGCTTAGACTGCTGGTCGGAAATTGCAGCATCATTGCATGCCGACAATAAGGTCAGAAAAAGCAGCCCTGTGAAAATTCTCGCATAGTGGTGTCTCATCATTAGTTCCCGTGGTTAATCGCTCTATAGCGAACGCGTATGACATCATTATTGGTAGGAGTCATCTACTTTATTGCGAACTACTATCATTATCAATTGATTTTTCCTTTGCTGCTGCTTACTATTGGTTAAATGATAATTGTTACCATTTGTTTCTTTGCTCTTAAACAATGTCACCAATTTCTATATAGGAAATAACTCACTAAGGATTATAAAAATGGCGATTCCCAAGATTGCTGGCTACGAAATACCAGAAGTTGATACTTTCCCTGACAACAAAGTCAACTGGAGTATTGAGCCAGACAAAGCGGTGTTATTGGTTCACGACATGCAGGAGTACTTTATTAATTTTTTTGATAAAGCCAAGCAACCTATCCCACACTTACTTCGCAATGTACAAAATATCGCACAAGCAGCCCGTCATGCGAATATCCCCGTGGTTTATACGGCGCAACCTGCGAATCAAGACCCTAAGGAACGTGCTTTACTAACGGATTTCTGGGGGGCAGGCCTCACGCAAGAAACAGAAATCATTGCAGAAGTTTCCCCCGAACAAGGTGATATTCAATATAAAAAATGGCGCTATAGCGCGTTTAAGAAGACGCCTCTATTAGATTGGATGAGAGAAACTGGGCGTGACCAACTGATTATTGTCGGGGTTTACGGTCATATCGGTATTTTGTCCACTGCGCTTGATGCGTTTATGCTAGACATTAAGCCTTTCATTGTCGGGGATGCGATTGCAGACTTTACTTTGGAAGATCATCAGTACGCGTTGAAATACGTTGCAGGCAGAGCGGGTTGCATTAAATCAATATCACAGGTTATCAATGAAATAGTACAGGATGGGCAGCTGAATTCAGAGCTGAGTCTGGCTTCCATGCGTGTTGATGTCGCAAAGATTCTAGATATGGATATTGAAGAAGTTGATGTTGATGAGAATCTAATGTTTTTAGGCTTAGACTCCATAAGAGTAATGACGTTATTTGAAGCTTGGAGAAAGCAAGGCATTGACATTACCTTTTCGGACATCATGCAAAAAACCACTTTAAGAGAATGGTGGCAAATGATTGAATCGAATTTGGAAGTCACTGTTTAGAGCGAAAGCAACAACCGATTTCTGATGAAATCGGTTGTTTTATTATGAAGAGAATCGTTCTCTTAGTACCTGCTTGTTTATTTTACCCGCCGGAGTTTTAGGCAAGGTTTCAGCAAAATGGATTTGGTCAGGAATTTTGAATTGAGCAAGTCCTTGGCTGTGCAAGAAGCGTTTTAGTTCAACAGGCTTTGGTGCCTTGTTGCTTTCAGGAACGATAATCGCACAGCTTCGCTCGCCCAGAAATTGATCAGGTATGGCGACTAAAGCGACATCATGTACGCTGTCATGTTGAAGTAGCAGATTTTCTACTTCTTCTGCGGCGATCTTTTCTCCTCCTCGGTTGATTTGGTCTTTATCACGTCCAGTAACAATGATGTTGCCGTCAGAGGTTAGCCGAACGAGATCTCCCGTGGCGTAAAATCGTTCTGCGTTAAATGAACGTTGATTGTGTTCTTTGGCGCGGAAATAACCTTGGATCGTATATGGACCTCGGGTTAATAGTGCACCTTCTTCACCTACAGGGACGGGTTTGCCTTCGTCATCAACCACGAGCACTTCATCATCTGGCGACATTGGCCGCCCTTGTGTTTTTACGATGACATCAATCGGGTCATCTAAACGTGTATAGTTAACCAAACCTTCCGCCATTCCAAAGACTTGTTGTAATTGGCAGTTTAGCTTACTAGGTAACTCTCTGGCTGCGGTTTCACTGAACTTGGCTCCGCCAACTTGAACAAACTCAAGACTAGAAATATCGTCACCAGCAGTCTCTGCATGTTTCATCCAAAGTAACGCGAGTGGTGGTACAAGAGCGGAGACGGTGATCCTATGTTGTTCAATCAGCTTGAACGCATTTTGTGGTGAGCTATCTTGTGTCAGTACCACACAGCCCCCAGCAAAGAAAACGCCTAACGCACCTGGGGAGCTTAATGGGAAGTTATGTGCTGCTGGTAATACGCACAGATAGCGTGTTTGTTCACTAAAGTCACATATTGCATTACTTGCGATAACGCTATATGCGTAGTCATTGTGTGTTCTTGGGATCAGCTTTGGCGTGCCTGTAGTGCCACCAGACAGCTGGAAAAAAGCTACATGGTCAGCATGGCTGTTTTGAGCAATACCTTGCGCTTCGTACAGCGTGCTTAATTCGGTTATTTGAGAATCTACTGATTGTTCTGTGTGAATAAGGTATGACAATGATACACATTCATCTTGCAAAGTTAAGGCCGTCTTTTGGGCGTCAAAACCCGGCGTGTCATCAGAGAAAATATACGCTTTTGCTTGTGCGTGATGACAGAAATAGCTGAGCTCGAGAGTTCGGTGAGCTGGCAGTGCAACAACCGGTTTTATCCCTTGCATAGTCAGAGCAAAGAAGCAGATATAAAACTCCGCTCGATTGCTGATTTGCATAACAACACTGTCACCCGATTTCAGGCCTAATGTAATGAATCCTGCGGCGAGACGGGTGACTTTGTCATGCAACTGTTGATAGGTGTATGAGCATTCACCACTGATGATGGCTAAAGCATCTGGATTCGTCTTAACCGAGTCCAGCAAATGGTCGAATAATGTTTTATCTTGCCAATATCCCTTTGCTCGATAGTACTGAGCGGACTCTTGTGGCCATGGTGTAAAATCTAACGTGTGCTGTCTGTTCGTCATGCGTTCTATACCGTAAGCAATTCGTCAATTTGAATACCAGCAGCATGTAAAAATGTTCCCATCTTCGCTCCTGTTTCATCTAGCTCACTTTGAGGTGAAGAGTCCCTGACGATACCTGCACCCGCAAATACGCACATTTTGTGCTGGCTTATTTCTGCGCAGCGAATGGTCACCACCCACTCACCATTACCCCTTGCATCACACCAACCAACCATGCCGGTAAAGTAGCCACGGTCAAAATTCTCTATCTGCTTAATGGCTTGATAAGCCGAATGTCTTGGGAGCCCGCAAACCGCTGGAGTAGGGTGGAGCTCGGCCGCGATTTGCAGTGCATTCGTTGTTGGGTCATCTGCCTGACCTTCCAATACGGTCGACAAGTGCAGCATTGTTTCTGTTTCAATCACTGAGGGCGTCATTGGGGTATACAGGTTGTGACAATAACGACTTAAGACTTTTTCGACTTCCTCGACAACAAAACTATGTTCATTCAAATCCTTTGGGGTATCTAACAAAGAAGCACGTAAATAAAGGTTTTCTTGAGTGTTTTGAGATTTGGGACGAGAGCCCGCTAACGGGTTAGAAATCACGTGACCGCCTTTTTTGGCCAGTAGCAGTTCCGGACTGGCTCCCATCAACTTAACGCCACTTCCAATGTCTGAAGCAAAGGTGTAACCATTAGCATTGATGGATAATAAGTTACGCAGTAGCACTGTTTGGTCGATTGTGTGATCTGTTGTCAGCCTCACTGAGCGTGAAAGTACGACCTTTGATAGCTCTGTGGTATCAAACAAATTCAAGAGAGTAGATACCCCTTGTTTGTAATCGTTTCCAGTTGGAGCAGACACTATGGTCGCTTTATTTGAACTTTGTTTCTCTTGTGCTCTTGCCCTGTGGCTACTGGAAACGTAAAGCTTCTCTGGGATAACAAATCTTGTTGGCGTATTTTCATCAAAAGGAACGGTGGCAAACAAGACAGGGTTATCGTTGTGTTCAGACTTTGCTTTTTCCAACATTTCATTGGCTTGATCTGCCAGTTGTAAAAATGGAATGGCTTGCTCACGTTGTTGTTCAATACCGACGCCTAGCATCGAACTATGAGGGGAAGCAAAGAAGAAAGGGGACTCATCTAATCGCGCATCCAAGATCTCATCAGACATTTTGGAGAATCCAACAACTTCACGTTTCATAAACCTAACCTCTAAATATTGCGTTTCTCATATTTACAAATTGTTTCACATACAAATGTAGTGCTAGAGTATAGATGAGAATGATTATCGACATCAAACGATAATTAATTTCATTTTCATAAGGGGAGATCAATGACGTCAGATCTCTGCTACCACTTGAATGTTGGGGTAAGGTAAATGAATCGTACTTTTGAAACGGTGCTCCTCACTGGAGCAGGTAAAGGTATTGGTTATGCTGTGTTGGAACATTTGTTAGAAAATGGCTATCGAGTGGTAGCGACAGATAAGGATATTTCGACTTTGAGTCAAGGCCTTGAAGGTCTTAGGGCTCGCTTTGATGAATCTAGATTATGTTGTTTCGAATTAGATTTGTTAAAACATGATGAGGTGCATGACAAAGTTTGCCAACTCGATCGTGAGTTTCAGTTTGATCATTTGGTGAGTTGTGCTGGAATATTGCATCTTGGCGCCGTTAACGATATGTCTTTGGAGGACATCAAACAAATGTTTGATGTCAATACCTTTGGTGCTTTGGCGTTGATCCAAGCGATTTCAAACAGCATGAAAGATAGACAGCAGGGAAACATTGTCGTAATTGGCTCAAATTCGGCAAATACACCTAGGTTGAATATTGGGGCATATGCAGCAACAAAATCAGCCTTACATATGCTAGTGAAATGCGTTGGTTTGGAACTTGCTGAAAAGGGCATTCGCTGTAATCTTGTTAGCCCTGGCTCAACGAGAACAGAGATGCAGACCCAGTTATGGAACGCGAACTACGGTGAGAATGAAGTCATAAAAGGCAACTTGGAGCAATATCGGTTGGGGATTCCATTGGGGAAAATGGCAGAACCAAAAGACATGGCTAAAGCAGTTCTCTTTCTGATGTCTGATGGTGCTAAACAAATCACAATGCATGATCTCCGTGTGGACGGAGGGGCAACGTTAGACAATTAATGAAGCCGGGCGCTGGCGGATCCCCTCATAATTGACCGAGCCCCATCGTATGCGTTAGCCGTTGATATTCCCTGATGGCCCACTGATATTGGGTCAGCTTAATCAGATATCGCCGATGGTTTCTGACCTCGCGACCAAGGCGAGGAATCGAGAGCACGCGACGATGCTTGATGGTGTTGGCTTGAAAGTGATAATGCCAACCTGCTTGGGTCGCCACTAAGCCATTCCACCACATTAAGATATCGGCAAGCAGGGCAATGAGTAGCAAGATATTGAGCCGTTTTACACAGCGCGTCCGGTTGTGTCGAAGTGCCATGCCGTAGGCGGTGCTTTTTAAGTCTCTAAAGGCTTCTTCTATCTGCATACGCTTGGCATAAAGCCGCGTGATTTGGACCGCATTCATTGCATGCGTGGGGATATTCGTTACGAGCAACCAAGGTTCACTGCTCCCTTTTTGATAAAGCGCGTTGGCGGAATGATGCTGGCAGGTGCGGCTATGACGATGCACTTTGCGTCCTTTGGGGGCACCTTTGTAGAGATACGCAAAGCAATGAAGAGGCGAACGCTTCGCTAATAAACAGGGCCCAAGAGTGTGAGGTTTAGCTGATGCGTCAGGGTAAAACTGCTTATTGGATTGCCACGGGTGCTGATGGGTTTTAATCGAGACCTCGCCACGTACGCGGCCTAACCAGAACCAGCCTTTTTGTGCCACTTGTCGGAACCAAGTATTTCTAAAGCCAGCATCGGTGACCAAGATTGGGTGGCAACCGTCAGGCAATATCCCTTGGAGCGTATCGAGAAAGCGTTGATGGGTGCGAGGCGAGTTATAGTCGCCATATTCAAAGGCTTGCTCATACAAAGTGACGGCACGCCCATCCACGGCGATAGAAGCACGCAGTGTCATATAGCGCAATTGCTCACGCACATCCGACCAATCAACCAAGATGACGGGACAAGGATTGGCGCGCGTAATCAGATGCGCATGCCAGCGATAAATGAGATTTTTCTCTTGATGTAACAGCGTATTGCCTAATAGGCGGTCGATACGTTTAGAACCTATCTCAATAGGTGTTGTCTGAGTAAATCAACACCTATTGAAAATACTGTAAATGAATTCGACACAATACCTAATCTCTGACGCCCTTTGGGCAAAAATTGAGCCGCTTTTACCAATCCACAAGACGAACCATCCTCTAGGAACACATCGAAAGAGAGTCGATAATCGTGATGCCATGAACGGCATCCTCTTTGTTCTCAGAACTGGTTGTCAGTGGAATGCGCTTAACGCGACAGGTATTTGTTCCTCTAGCTCTGCACATCGTCGTTTTCAAGAGTGGCGAGATGCAGGAGTCTTTGAGCGATTTTGGCAAAATGGCCTGATTTACGAAGGGGTTGATTGGAGTTCCATATCAATGGACGGGTGCCAAACTAAAGCACCTTTAGCTGGCTCAAAAAAACAGGTAAGAACCCAACAGACCGTGCGAAACAAGGCGTAAAACGCAGTTTGTTGACGGATGCGAATGGATTGCCACTGGCTGTTGTTAGCGATGGCGCAAACGTCCACGACATTAAGCTGGTACTTCAAACATTAGATGCACTAGAGTGTTATCGGCCGCCGCTGAAAGTACCTTTGTACCTAGACAAAGGTTATACAGGCCAGTGGTTACATGATGAACTGGTTGCTTTGAACTACATTCCCCATGTTCAATCACGTGCTGAAGAGGCCGCGAGCTTGAAGCAATCGGATGATTTTAAGGCTCATCGTTGGGTTGTTGAGCGAACTCATAGCTGGCTAAACCGTTATCGTAGATTGCTTGTTCGTTGGGAAAAGAAAATCGAAAACTACGAGGCCATGTTGCATTTTGCTTGTGGCCTCATTGTTTGGAATAAATCCCTTTTGGGATAGGTTCTTAATCGCATGTTTAACTGAGGTTTGTGTCTCAAGTGCGCGCCCAAGCTTGGTGAGGGTTAAATCAGCGCCGTCGAGTAAGGTTTTAGTGGCAAGAGTAAGAGAAATAAGCCGTTTTTTGTGAATTTTGGGGCACTGTTTTGACAGTGTTTGTAGTAGGATTTGATCATCACGCATCGTTAGCATCGCTATTGAATCTGTCTGTATCGAGTGTGTTTTTGGCGAAATTCATTAGATCAGAGGGAGCGATGCGTGTCTACCTCATTGTTTCAACTGATATTTATGAGGGGATTCCCTAGAGCCGGGCGTTATGCCCGGCTAAATAGTTAAGCGATCTCAGAATGAAGGTATTCGTTTTGGTAAGCAACCTTAACAGCTTCGTCGAGTTTAGATAAGAAGCTGACCGAATCATCCCAGTTCAAACACTCGTCGGTAATCGACTTGCCGTAACACAACTCTCCTGAATTCAATGCTTGGTTACCACCTTGCAAAAAGCTCTCACACATCACACCTGAAATGCTCGTTTCACCTGCGGTTAATTGATCGCAAATGTTATTGATAACATTGAGTTGGTTTTTTGCAATCTTACCACTGTTGCCATGACTGCAGTCGATAATGAGGCTAGGTGCTAACTTGTTATACTCAAGGTCATAAGCAGTACTACGAACATTTGGGCTAAAGTAGTTTGGAGTCAATCCTCCGCGAAGAATGACATGACAATGTGGGTTGCCTGATGTCTGGAGTGCGATTGGATACCCATTGGAACTGAAAGTCAGCAGCAAGTGAGAGTCTCCTGCAGCATGTATAGCGTCAATTGATATGGAGGTATTTCCGTCTGTTCCATTTTTAAAACCAATAGCACAGTGAAGTGCTGATGCAAGTTGTCGATGAGGTTGTGACTCTGTTGTACGTGCTCCAATCGCCCCCCAGCAGACAAGGTCAGCAATATATGGAGCAATGTTTGTATCGAGAAACTCTGTTGCAGTAGAGACGCCAAGCTCCAGTATCGATTTCAATAATGAGCGACTTTGATAGATGCCATGCTCTAAATTGGAATCACCTGTTAACTCTGGGTCGACGATAAAACCTTTCCAACCTTTTCGTGTTCTTGGCTTTTCGAAATACGTTCGCATGACAATTTTTAACGTTCGACTAAATTGTTTTTGAATTTTGGCTAATCTATTCGCGTATTCCAAAGCTGCATTAGGGTCATGGATTGAACACGGACCAATGATCACAAGCATACGCTTGTCTTTTCCCGATAGAATATCTTTGATCTCGTCACGTTGAGTTTCGATAAAACGCTCTAAGCTCTCATCTACTCCAGATTTAGATAACACAGTGTGTAGGGTAGGGAGTTGTATGGCTGACGCTGCGTTGATGGTGTTGTGTAAAGTTTGCATGCCTAATATCCAAATAAACCAAAAGACGACAAATATAATGATGCCTCATTAGAATTGATAATGGTTATCATTTCGACTCTTTATGGATAGTGTGAAACATTTTGTAACTTGTCAATACTGTTAGTGGTAAATAAGAGGTGAATTGTATATTTAAACTATGAACTGGCTTTGTGGCAGAAATCGAATGGACTAAACCAAAACCTTACGATCAGATCAGGGAGGTTCACTCACGTTTTTGGATTGACGAAGAGGCAATAGCTGAGTGGAAGCAACACAGACAGAATAGACGTGATCGACTCCGATTGTTTAGTGACCTTGCTATCGCGACCACTCTCATGGTGGGGTGAGCTATCAATCGCTAAAATCCTTTATAAACAGACCTGTTCTGACAGTGGCGTTAACGTTATCTGAGTGTGCCAAGATGTATGGACGGGCTTATACGCTGAAAGGGTTTGCGAACACAGAGAAGTGACAACAGCTTTCAAAACGATCATCGATATAAGATAATAATCCTTATTATCTTATACTTTTGGTAAGTTTTATGACGCTTTTTCCGTGGGCTGATAACTTGGTTTTCCGATACCTAAGCGTGGATTACAGCCCTGATTTTATATCGCACATAAAGTTGCAAGGTATCCATTTACCAAGTGATTTTGGTAAAGCGGTACTTAAGCGCCGTTGTGAATTCTTGGCAGGACGAGCGTGTGCGCACCAAGCGTTGACCTATTTAGGGCATGAAACTGCCGACAGTATTGGTATTGGTCGTAGGAATGAACCCGTTTGGCCTGAAGATATTGTTGGGTCTATTTCCCATTGTGTGGGGCATGCTGTCGCATCTGTTGCTCACCGTAGTGAAGATGTCGCTGGGGTAGGGGTAGACATTGAGAAAGTGATGTCTCGCGAGTGGGCGAATCAACTATCATCAAAAATTGTCTTGCTCAATGAACGGCATCTCGTTGCTCACTTTGATGATTTTTGTCAGTTTCTAACGCTAATGTTTTCCGCAAAAGAGGCAATCTATAAAGCGATCTTCCCTACCGTTCAGCAGATTTTAGATTTTGATTCAGTCGTTCTTGAGAAGGTTGATTGTGATAGACAAGAACTGACTTTTGCGACAACGCCTATTCTCGATGAATATTTGAATAATGGGATAAATATTCGAGTCCGTTATTCAATGATGGATGATACACATTGCATTACATGGTGTGTGATTGGTGACAATCACCTGAAACACTAACTGAAACCTTCCCTGTTTTAGTGGCACGTTACATTAGCGTTTTCCTGCCTTCCTGCCTTCCTGCCTTCCTGCCTTCCTGCCTTGATGAATGGTGATGTTGACACTCGGGTGACACAGCCCCTTACCGCTTAGCTATGATTTAATCATTAGTCGCAATGATAGGTCTGGGGAGAATCGATTGGGTTTTCGAGCGTTAGCCGCGTTACTGTTCGCTTTACTAAGCAGTCAAGTGGCGGCCAGTGAGCTACAAACGCAACTCAAGGGCTTTTATGATGAAGCGTGGCAGGCCGGTCATTTGGTGGTGGCTCAGCCTTCGCTCAATGCGTACTCGCAAAACCTGCTGCAAAGCCAAGCACAGTACCCCGATTTTACGCATTTTGACTGGCAAGATCTGACTGCATTGCATCAGGTGACGCAGCGGTGTCAAGCCAATCCCCGCATTGTCGATCCCCAGTTATTGATTGCGCAGCGCTTTGAACTTGCTTTGTGCAACGATCAGTCATTACCGCCAGCATGGTTTGTGGAAAATCCGTTATTGCACCCAGCGGGAGGCAGTTATGCGGACCGTTATCTTGCCGCCTATCCGACGACATCACCACCATCTGACATTCTCCAACGGCTGACCCTCGATAACCCACAGCATCCCCTACATCAGTCATTGAGTGACCTAAGTGCGCAAGGGCGTGACGCGTTACTGAGTGGCTATCGTGCCTATCTAGATAATCATCAGCTGTGGTTGAATGGCGAATTGGGGTGGAAGGTATTGCCTCAATCTGTGTGGTCGCCGATTGCAGAACATTATCGACTCAGTTTGTCGACCGAGTCGACTGGCTGTGACTATCGCTATGGCAATATTTGCAACCAACTCCATCCGGCTTATCAAGGTGTATTTACCGCGATACTCGTGCTGGTCTGTATTGCCTTAGTCATCGGGCTAGCGCGTAGTGTGTATGATCGTTATCAACAGCGCCGAGAGCGACAGTTTATACTTCAACTGCTAACGCATGAGTTACGCACGCCAATTGCCAGCTTGGGGTTAACCGTCGAAATGCTGCGCAACCAATTCGATCAACTCAGCGAAGATGCGCAAGATGTATTGTGGCGATTGTTGGCTGATCACCAAAGGTTGAGTCAATTGACCGAAACCAGTAAAGGTTATCTGAGTACGGATAAGAGTGAACAGTTTAAGACGCAAACGGCATCGCTGTCTGATTGGCTCGATCACGTATGTGACCCCTTTGATATTGACTATACCCTCGAGGACGATCGCACGCTGACGCTACCCTTCTATTGGTTATCGATTTGCTTGGAAAACTTGATTAAAAACGCGCACCAACATGGTGGGAAAACCGTATGGATTCGTGTGTGTGTGGGAAAACGTGTCCGTGTTTGTGTCTACGATGATGGTGTGTTTCCGTCATGGTGGCAGCGATTATGGCGGCGCTGTCGGGCGCCAACCTCGGAACACAATATGGGCATTGGATTGTTTTTGGTGGCGCGTTTAATGCGTCAAATGGGCGGAAAGCTATTGATAAAACGGCACCCGACTTGCTGTATTTTGGAGTTACCCCAATGAGCCACGTGTTATTGATTGAAGACGATAAATTATTGGGTGAGGGCCTACGTCAGTTTTTAGAAACGCAAGGTTTCAACTGTACTTGGTTGATGGAAAGCGCAAAGGTTGAGAAGCATTGGTATCACGCGGACTTAGTGATTTTGGATCGCCAATTGGCAGACGGCGATAGCTTGGCGCATCTCCCTACTTGGCTGGCATTGAAAGCGTTACCTGTCATCGTGTTAACCGCCAAAATTGAGGTTGAACAACGGGTTGAAGGCTTAATGGCGGGCGCTAAAGACTATGTGGTCAAGCCATTTGCACATCAAGAGCTGTTGGCCCGCATTTATGCTCAGCTTCGTCCTTTGGGAGAGAGTCAACTGCTGTATGGCAGCATCAAGGTCGAGCCCGGTTCACGCGCGGTATACTGGCAAAATGAAGCGGTCACGCTAAAACCCAAAGAGTTTGATTTATTATTGTTGCTTTTACAAAACCAAGGTCGGGTGTTCCACCGCGAGGGGCTCCTTAATAAAATCTGGGGTTATCAAGCCTTTCCGACGACTCGAACCGTGGATAACCATGTCTTGCGTTTGCGGCAAAAACTCCCGGATCTTGCCATCGAGACTCACCGTGGGGTGGGGTATAGGTTGATAGCACAATGATGTGGCATCGTATCGGTATCGCAGCCCTTTGGGGCTTGACTAGCATCAGCGCGCAGGCTGAGCAATCTTGGTTTACAGATACGCCCATGCGCGAGGCTTATCAGGCGTTGCTGGTCGAACAGCCCACATTGGCTTGGCAAGAGTTGATGTTTGCGCTGACGCAAGCGCCCGTTGACGAGTCGCATTGGGCGACACTAAAACATGCCATTATTAATCAAACTGATTGCGGACAGCGTTTGACCGAGCCTAATGGCAAAGGGATCCCTCATGGTTTGACCATCTCTTTTGTACGTCGCGCAGGGGCGTCGAGTCTGGGCTATGAAATCAAGCTCTCGGCGGAGCAGGTGGCAAACACAACGCGGGTCACGCTTATGGATCCGAGTGGGCAAATGGTGTTAAGCGCCACACTCACGGCGCAAGCCAGCTATCAAGAGATTGAGTCGGGTCAATTGTTTACCCAAGTGGATCCGGGCGTTTACGAACTCAAGCTAGGTAATCAGCATTACAGCTTAGTGATTTACGGACTCCCGCGTCGTCCTTGGGTACAACTCACCGGGCATCCTGATATGCAACTGGCGATTGATTTGCCGACAACGCCGCAAAACTGTGCCCCTGCCACGGCGTATTGGTTATGGCTGGACGATGCCTATCGTTGGGTGGATCAAGCGCCGATTTATGCCTCTGGACGAACCGCTGAGGGTGCATTACCCGTTAAGGTTGATTTGCCGACGTCTCCGCCTGCTACTGCAAGCCATTTGAGTGCAACCGTGAGTCACTTTGAATACCAAGGCGCGATCAAGGTGAGCTATGTTGAGCGATTGGCACTCCCCCTACCCAATGCTGTCGAGCGCACTGACGCAGTGAATAGCGAATAAAGAGACAGCGAGGTGACAAATAAGGGACGAGGTTGGCATTTAATAGCGCGCTGATATCAACAGGAGACATCGCGTGAACCTATCATCTTTTTATTGTTCTTGTGTTGCGTTGAGCTTGACGCTATTCAGTTTAACTCCCTACGCAGCGCCTCTCACTTTGACCCATCAAGATACTCACGTCACTATTAATCCTAGCGATCTGAGTATGCGTTGGGGCAACCTGCCCATTAATGATGCTAATTTGAAGGTAGGTCAGCAGCCCCAGCAGGTGGTGGATATACGTCATCCCGCGCCCAATCAATTTAACTGGCGCTGGGAGCCAGCCAATATCGAGGTGTCTGCCACCTTGGATGACGCCTTGACCTTGTCTATGTCGTTGGATGAAAACGCCCGAGTGACGCGCCAGCATCCCGTTACATTGCGTTGGTTTGATTTGCCTGTCGAGGACACTCAGACCTTGTTATTGCCGTTTAGCGAAGGGATGCGGGTGCCTACCGATCATTCGCAATGGATTGACTACTTGCAAGCCAGCCGAGATGGCGCGAATACCACGCAAGATTTAAAGATGCCGTTTTGGACGGCTCAGATAGGTCGCCAATATGTTAGCTACCATCTGGTTACCGCTACCAATAACCGACTGAGTTTTGCACGCAAACACGACAAACTTGCGATGGGCGCGGTTCATACCTTTACACCATTAAATCGCCACGACCCCTTTGTGGTAAGGGTTAAACTGGGTCAGCATCCATTGGATGGGGCTAAATGGTATCGCCACTGGCGGCAAGAGCAGCATCAAGCAACCTCATTGGCCCAAAAAGTGAAGCAAAACCCTGAAACGGCCAAACTAATTGGCGCGACCCATGTGTATCTATTTGGACGAGGGCCGCTTGCTCGAGATGATGTGAAGGATTGGTGGGGGCTGAAAGATTGGGCGCTTAATGCGTCATCATTGGCGTTTGATGATGAGACCAAAGCGGCACTCGGGGAGCTTTCAAGTGAGCAAGGCTGGTTTAGCCAATATCATAAAAACACCTTGGTGAATGGCATTAATCGTGCGTTGGAAGAGACCTTTCCAGTGACAGCGCCCACGGAAAAAGACAATACCATTAAAAAGCAGTACCAGGCCGCGCAGCAACGTAAAAAGTGGTTAGCGGCGCGCGCAGGACAGTACCTTAAACCGGCTGAACAGTGGGGGCAGGGGCTTTCCACTGAGATGATCGACAGCTTACAAAAAGCGGGTATCCGTCAATTATGGTTAGGCTTGGACAATTGGATGCCGGCATTTTATCAGCCGCACGTCGTCGAAAAGGCCAAGCAAGCGGGCTATTTAATTGGTCCCTATGACTCCTACAATACCGCGATCCCACGTGGGGTGAACGATAGCTGGCTGACTGCACAATTACCGGATGCGATGCGCACATCGTGTGCGATTGAACAGCGCGATGGCAACTTGAAAAAAGGGTTCCGTGGCAACGGCTTCTATCTCAACCCTGCCTGTGATGCCGATTATGTCGCGCAGCGTGTCTCCGATATTATTAAATATGGACAGTTTAATAGTTTGTTCATTGATGTGGATGCGACGGCGATGGCGCGAGAAGATTATCGCCGTGATACGCGCGAAGTCGATATGCTCGCGGCGTTCAACCAACGGATGAAATCGATCGTAAATCGTCAAGCGGTAGTGTTGGGGTCGGAAGATGGTAATAGCTTGACCACGCAGGGTATCGCCTTTGCACATGGTTTAGAAACGATTGGTTTTGGATGGCGGGATGAAGACATGAAGTCTAATCGCTCTTCGCCCTATTACCTTGGCCCTTGGTTTCCTGACAACAAGCCCGCCTTTTTCTTTCAGTCGGCGAAAGTGAAGCCGCTTTATCAAGCTCTTTTGTTTGATCCGCAATATCGTATTCCACTTTATCAAGTGGTGTTCCATGATGAGGTGATCAATAGCCACCATTGGCATAGCGATAGCCTAAAGTTTACCAATGTGCGTGCTGAGAGAGACTTAATAGCCATGCTTTATAATGTGCCCGCCATGGTGCATTTAAGTCGTGATGAAGCAACGTCGCCATCGCAACCTCGGATTCGTGCGATTAAACATTACCAACAGGGCTTTATGCCAATACATCAAGCCCTTTGGGACAAAGCCTTGGTGGACTTTCGCTGGTTGGACGAACGCGGACGCGTGCAGCAGACCCAATTTAGCGATGGGTCGACGCTAACCGCCAACTTTACCGACCAACTAGTCGGTATGTCAGACATCACTGTGCCCGGAAAAGGTTTGGTGGCGCAGTTGAGTGATGGAACGCAAGTGGTTTGGTCTGTGTCTGAGTAGGATTAAGGTGCGCTAACAGGATATAAGAGAGCCCGCATTGCGCGGGCTTTTTGCTGAATCCTACTGATTCATGATTAGTTGAGATAAGCGTTGAGCATCCACATCAGTTTTTCTTGTTCGCGGATATAGTCGCTCATCAGCGCCGATGTCCCTTCGTCGCCTGCATCACCGGCCAGGTTCATGATGTCGCGCTGTAGGGCGATCAGAACACTGAAGCCTTCGACCAGTGCACGCACACCGGCTTGACCATTCGCTTCAGGATCGTGCTCTTTGATCTCACTGACTTTTAAATACTCGCTGAAGCGGTGCTCAGCGGTACCACCGATGGTGAGAATGCGCTCAGCCACTTCATCAATCTTGGTTTGAAGATCGGTATAAATTTCTTCAAATTTAGTGTGCAACTCGAAAAAATCGTTACCTTTGATGTTCCAGTGAAAACCACGCACATTGGTGTAAAGCACTTGATAGTTCGCCAATAGCGTATCCAAACGCGCGCCCAGATCGGCGGCTTTGCTGCTGTCTAGTCCAATCAATGCTGCTTGTTTACTCATCTAATGCCTCCTTAGTGGCAAAATCAATGTGTTTGACGTTTACAGATAGCAAACGCCAAGCACTGGAAACGGTGTCGCTTCAAATGATGGAAATAGGATAACTGCCCGATATCAAAAAAGAAAATGGGTTAAACCTATATAGCTGATAGGGCGTGCCTATGATGTGATCGACGTAGCATCGTGGACCATAAAGTGATCGGGCAGGGTAGCGAGTCCAGCAATGAGCGCGTCTAAACATCGTTGGTCGATTGCCGTATCTACCTCTTCGCGCATGATACTCAGCGCCTTGTCCACGGGAATAGGACCACGATACGGCCGCTCTGCAGTGATGGCATCGAATATATCCGCGGTAGTAATGATGCGTGTTAAAAGCGATATATGCTCGCCCTGTATTCCATCGGGATAGCCGGTACCATCGAGCTTCTCATGGTGCGCGCTCGCGAATTGGGCGAGATCATCGAATTGCTGGATCTTCGAGAGAATCGTTTTACTCAATGCGGCATGTTGCTTGACCTGTTCCCACTCATCGTCGTCAAGCTTACCGGGTTTATCAAGAATATCGTTGCTAACACCCAGTTTACCGATGTCATGGAGCAACGCGCCGCGCTTGAGCCACTTTTTATCCTGCTCGCTCACGCCAAGCGCGTCTGCGATTAAACTTGCATACACAGCGACACGTTCACTATGTCCGGACGTAAACGGGCTTTTGGCATCGACAACACGGCCAAAGGCAGCGGCTATCGCATCGAGATAGTCGTCATCCACCCAAATCGTTGCGGTAGCGGGTGCCATCGATAGGACTTGTTCTTTTAGTTGGGGGGCATCAAGATGCTGCCAAAAGTAGGGGGCGCTCGCGCATTCAATAAATGTATCTACTAGGTGCGGGTCAAACCAGGTGCCACGCCGCGCTTGTATTTCTTGCAGTGCCGCTTCAATGCCAGATTCAGTGCGGAAAACATCAATCACTTGGGTCATCAAGGCGATACGCGCATAAAGAGGGATCGTGTCACCGCTTAAACCGTCAGGGCGCCCACCGCCGTCGTAGTGTTCGTCTAGAGCGTACACCGCGTTGGCAACTGCCTCGCTAAACCTCAGTTCACGCACAATTTCTGCACCACGCGTACAACGTGTTTCAATCAGCTCTTGGGCATACATATCACCGTTTCGTATGATATCTAATGTCGTAGAAAGCTTTTCCATGAAGCCCCGTTTGACACCGGTATTTTTGAGCACGAAATTGAGCACACTAGACAAACTGCCATCGACGATTTTATAGCTTTGTTTAAAGGCTAAATCGTTAGTGAGATAAAGTTCGCAGATCCGTGCTGCATTGCTGCTACATCCTGCATCTTTTAATAGCAAGGTATAGAAAAGATCGTGACGCTGCTGGGGCGAAAAATCGAGCGCATCGGCCAGCTTCATGCCCATCCAAGCACAACGCATACAGTGTTCGGGAGGCTGGCCTTCGGTCATATCGAGCGCAGTACTCAGCGCGACAACAAGCTCCGATAGACGTAACTCGGACGATGGTTGGCAAGGCATATTTGGCACGCTAATCTGATCTGATTGCTGACGCATAATCTAATAGCTCGGTGTTAGGTCATTAGTTAACTGTACACCAGTTGACGATGCATCGTTCATTCAGTGAGTCAGGCCTCGAACCGTATCTGAGACTTCTTGCGCGCCGGCATGGATATCTTTCATCACTTCATCGACCGCCGTCACCTTCTCTTGTCCAAGCGAGGACTGTTCACTCACTCTCTCCATCGCCTCACTGACTCCCTTAATCAGTTGCAGGTTTTCATCAACCACATCCGCGATTTCAGTGGTCGATTTACTGGTTCGCTGTGATAAACCGCGTACTTCATCGGCTACAACCGCAAAGCCGCGTCCTTGTTCGCCGGCGCGAGCAGCCTCAATAGCGGCATTCAATGCGAGCAAATTGGTTTGCTCGGCAATCTGTTTGATGGTGGTGACGATATTTTCAATGCTTTGTGCATGCTGATTCAGTTGGTTAACCTGGCCAGAGGCTTCTATGGCTTGTTCAGAAACGCTTTGCGATAGCTGTACCGCTTCTTGCAATAGTACGCTGCCGCTTTCACTGTCTTTTAGCGTTTGCTCAGACGACGCTTGCGCCAGTTCGGCCGCATGATTTACAGCCTGATTTTTCTTGACGGTATCCGTGATGCCGGTGGCAAACTTAATTACTTTCACCACCTGTCCATTGGCATCGAGCACAGGGTTGTACGTGGCTTCTAGCCATATCTCATTGCCGTACTTGTCACGGCGCAGATATTGTCCTGCGGTGAATTGACCGTCAGCCAGTGATTGCCAAAAATCGGGGTTCTCATCGTAGAACTCTTGGTCGCAAAAAATACGGTGATGCTGACCAGCAATCTCGCTTTCTTTATAGTGGACCGTACTGAGAAAGTTTTTATTGGCACGAATAATGGTGCCATCGGGCTCGAATTCTATTACCGCCAATGAGCGATCAATGGCCTGCATTATAGCGTCTTGGCGTTTTGATTGCTGGTGTCGCTCGGTAACGTCTGCGGCCAGTTTGCGTACCTTATTAACATTCCCATTTTCATCTTTGATAGGGACATAGGTCGCTTCCATCCAGATTTCATGTCCCTCTTTGTGGCGGCGCCTAAATATGCCTTGCTGGGGTTTCCCTTGCGCCAGTGCTTGCCAGAACTGGCGATATTCTGACGAATTTGCCGTGTCCTCAAAACAGACTGCGCGGTGATGCTGACCGATTACCTCGTCTCGCTGGTAACCGATAATGGCAAGTAAATGATCATTCACATCGATGACCGTCCCGTCGGGCGTAAATAAAATTGAGGCGATGTGTTGTTGGAGAGCGCTGAGCTCTGCTTCAAGCTCTGCTTTTTCTTTCTGGCAAGCGTCTAACGCGCGTTGAGTCTTTTTGAACATAACTACTTACTTCCCGTTGTCCAAACCCGCGAAGTCATTATCTTTTTATAGACTTCACATATACTCGTAAAAGTGTAGATGTCAGGGGCAGGCTAAACGTAGTTTTTCCAGAAAATTATTCATCGCTCATAATGATAGCTACCTTATTTGTTGGCGATTCAAACGACTACCATTGTTTATAAATCTATCAAATATGTATCTGAGTGTGTCATCGCTCTTTCGCTGTGCGGCGAAAGCGCTTAACCTATGCGGTCTCAGTCGATTCATCTGCCCGCAAATGTAACGTATTCATAACCCTTCTTCATTCCTTGTTACAAATCGACTTTTTTATTTTCAATAATTTCTGAAAATTCGAAATATTCATTGATCCTCAGCAAAGAAACTCCGTATCATTCCCCAGAAGCACTGTGAGGGAGATCAAGATGGAGCTGTCGCAAGAGCTAAGAAATGTGGTGATGCATTTCGGCGAAATGGGAAGTCGGTGGGGATTTAACCGCTCGGTCGGCGAAATGCTGGCACTGATTGTGTTGAGTGAAAAACCGTTAAGTGCCGATGATATTGTGTCGGCGCTCAACATATCTCGTGGCAATGTCAGCATGGCAACCAAGGAATTGCATGGCTGGAACTTGATTCGCTCACAGCGTACCCCCGGAGACAGAAAGGACTACTTTGTGCCTAACGGCACCATCTGGGAGTTAGCGCAGCAGGTACTCGCTGAGAGGAAGAAGCGAGAGGTGGATCCCACCTTATCTATGCTGCGTGCACACTTTATGCGAAGTGAAGATGACGCTGAGAGTCATTCGGTTAAGCAGTTACATGAGATCCACGATCTTCTCGAGCTGTTTAACCATTGGTTTGACGATGTTCAGCAAATGAAACCTGAGCATTTGAAGAACCTGATGAAACTGGGCAGCAGTGTCGGCAAGCTTCTCGAGCTGTCTGGCAAGTTGTTTCACAGTAAGTCCAACGAACAATCGGGCAGTTAAACTCCTGAGGGTAATGTCATGTTAGATACCTTAATGTTGTCGCGGATCCAATTTGCGGCCAACATCAGCTTTCACATCCTTTTTCCCACTATAACGATCGCCTTAGGGTGGATGCTGGTGTTTTTCAAGTTCAGATATAACCGTACCGGTGAGCAAATCTGGCTAGATACCTATTACTTCTGGGTCAAAGTGTTTGCGTTGACCTTCGCGCTGGGCGTAGTGTCCGGCATCACGATGAGCTTCCAATTCGGGACCAACTGGCCCGGATTTATGGAGAAAGTCGGCAACATCGCTGGCCCATTATTGGGTTATGAAGTGATGACGGCATTTTTCATGGAAGCCACCTTCCTTGGCATTATGTTGTTTGGTAAGAACCGGGTGCCGAATTGGGTTCATACCCTCGCAACCTTGCTCGTAGCGATTGGTACCACCATTTCTGCATTCTGGATTTTGGTGCTCAATAGCTGGATGCATACCCCAACCGGTTTTGAAATTATTGATGGTGTAGTGCATCCAACCAGCTGGTTTGAAGTGATTTTCAATCCGTCGATGCCGTATCGCTTAAGCCATATGCTATTAGCGTCTGGTTTGACCGCTTCTTTCTTAATTGCGGGGATCTCTGCTTATCAGAAATTAAAGTCACCGACCTCAGGTGTGTCAGACAAGCCTTTAAAAGTGGGTATCACCGCTGCGGCAATTCTGATCCCATTACAAGTACTGGTTGGTGACATGCACGGCCTAAACACACTTGAGCATCAACCACAAAAAATTGCGGCGATGGAAGGTGTGTGGGAAACCGAACAAGGTGCGCCTTTGCTGCTGTTTGCGGTACCAAACGAAGAAACACGCTCTAACGACTTTGAAGTGGGGATCCCGAATCTGGCAAGCCTCATTTTGACTCACAAACTCGATGGTGAGATCAAAGGCTTAGAAAGCTTTGAGTATCATCCACCGGTGAAGCCGTTGTTCTTCGGCTTCCGCATCATGGTCGGAGTGGGTGTGCTTATGCTGGTGGTGAGCTGGTTTACTGCTTATCGCGTTTGGCGTAATCAACCGATGCCGAAGTGGCATTTGATGGGGCTGGTCGCCATGACATTCTCGGGCTGGGTAGCGACGCTTTCGGGCTGGTATGTCACAGAGATCGGTCGTCAACCTTGGCTAGTGCAGGGGGTGCTAAAAACGGCGGATGCGGTGACACCCGTGGCAAGCTCGCATGTCGGTATTACGTTAACTATCTACCTCACACTCTATGTGGTGTTGATGGTAGCGTACATCCGTACTTTGTTCTTCTTAGCCAAAAAACGTCTGCCCGAGTACCAGTCAGACAACCACGCTCAGCCGAATAAAGAGGTGAACGCATGAGCATAACTCCTTATCTGCCCGAAATTTATCTGCTGCTGTTTGGCTTCTCGGTATTTATGTATGCCGTGCTTGATGGCTACGACCTTGGTGTAGGGATGCTGTTGCCGAGCTGCAACCAAGCGCAGCGAGACCGTATGATTGCATCGATTGGCCCATTCTGGGATGCGAACGAGACTTGGTTGGTACTGGCGGTAGGTTTGTTGTTGATTGCCTTCCCTGCGGCACACAGCATGATTTTGACCGAATTGTATTTGCCTACGTCTGTGATGTTGGCGGGTCTTATTCTACGTGGCGTGTCGTTTGATTTTCGTGCCAAAGTGAAACCAGAGCGCAAAGACCTTTGGGATCGCTGCTTTAAAGCGGGCTCATTTATCGCGTCGATGACACAAGGCTACATGATTGGCCGCTATGTACTGGCGTTTGATGACAGCACAGGTGCGTATTTGTTTGCACTGTTAAGTGGCCTTTGTGTGACCGCCGCCTACATCTATATTGGTGGGACTTGGCTGGTGATGAAAACGGAAGGGGACTTGCAAAAGCGCGCGGCGAAATGGTCTCGCCGCGGTGGCTGGCTTGCGGCGCTTGGCGTATTAGCCATCAGTATTGTCAATCCGCTGGTGAGTGAGACAGTGGCCGAGCGTTGGTTTGGCTTCCCTGAGATTTTATTACTGGCACCCGTGCCACTGGTGTGTCTTGCAATTATGTTGCTCGTAGACCGCTATCTACGCCACGTGCCGGTCGAAAATGATGTGGGTTATCAGTTCCCATTCATTGGTGCGATCATTTTGTTTGCAATGAGCTTCTTTGGCTTAGCATACAGCTTCTTCCCTGACATTATCCCCGGCGTGATGACGGCGAAAGAGGCGGCGAGTGCCACTGGCACCTTGTTGATTGTCGGTTATGGTGCGATGTTCGTGCTACCGATGATCTTCTTATACACCCTCTTTGTGTACCGTGTCTTCTCAGGAAAAGCCACCGAGCTTAACTACGAGTAAGCCATACGTAACACACCTCTAATCGATGAGCCCAGCGATAGACGCTGGGCTTTTTTTTGCTCGGCGTTTGAGTGTGATAGCGATGGTATGCCCGTCACGATAAAACGGTTAGCGGTAACCTGCCTTTTTGATCAATCTTTCGGGCCCTAAATATTGGTCGCGCGAAAGGTTATATCTCGTTATAGTTTGTGCTTCTCGACGCTCTAACCGGAGTGGCCCATCATGATTTGTTATCACCTGATGCGTGCTTTCAAAACGGCAATCTGCCCTTTTTGTAGCGAATGTCGGTCATGTGGTGCTTATTTTCATTTTTCTTCGCATTTCTTGCTTAGTGTGAGGCATTGACTCGCGGTTGGTTTTGGCCAGCATTGAGTGAAAATGAATCCTTACTCCCCTTATCATTTCCTGCGTTACTATGTTTTTATGGTGGTATTTTAACCGACTTGTTCATAAATACTGCTATCAGTACAAAAGATTTGATCTGGAACAAACCTTTTTGAAATTGACCTAAATCATTGTTGTAGTTGTATTTTTCTGTTTTTCGAGGGTTGGTCTTGTAGCGATTTGGTTAAAAAATCTATTTGAGATCTAAATATTAGCGTGTAAGATTATATTTAACTAATCGTTCAATTAAAAACGAATGGGAGCAACAATGCCTAAGGTAGGGATGCCGGAAGTACGTAAACCGCAGCTCGTTAAAGCCACCATGACTGTGATTGGTCGCGTTGGTCTGCATGCGGCAAGTATCTCTTTGATTAGTAAGGAAGCCGGCGTATCAACAGGCATTATCAACCACTATTTTGGTGGTAAGCATGGTTTGCTGGAAGAAACAATGCGCGTGGTATTGCGCGAGCTTTCAGCCACTGTCATTAACACGTTGCGTGGGATCCCTCGTCATCACCACCAAGCGCGTATTAATGCGATCATTAACGCGAACTTTGAAGGTTTTCAGGCCCAGTCTGATGTGGTGAAAACTTGGCTCGCGTTCTGGTCATATGCCATGCATGACAATGAGTTACACCGTTTACAGCGCGTGAACGAGAAGCGCTTGCTGTCGCATTTGCGCATTGAGCTTAAAGCGCTATTGCCGGTCGAGCAGGCTGTCATGGTTGCTCAGGGGATTGCAGCATTGATTGATGGTATTTGGTTGCGCGGTGCATTGAACCCTAAAGGTATTGATGCCAATAACGCTCGCACCATTATCAATGACTATTTAGATAAGCAACTGACCTTTTATGGTCGTCCTCAGGGCTAACCCGGGATAGCAGCTGACATGCACACACGAACAGAAAAGAATTCAGGATTAATCATGGACGCGAAAACGCTTTTTATTAATGGTCAGTTAACTGACGTATCCAGTGGTGAATACTTTGCCACCGTGAACCCTGCAACGGGTGAAACACTGGCACAGATCGGCCAAGCTTCTGCAGACGATGTGCAGAAAGCGATTGATGCCGCAAAAGCAGGCTTTGCCGTTTGGTCTCGCATGACCGCGATGGAGCGTAGCCGAATTCTATTGAAGGCGGTTGCTTTATTGCGTGAGCGCAATGATGAACTGGCGAAGCTGGAAGTCCTTGATACGGGTAAGCCGTTGCAAGAAGCGATTGAGGTTGATGTGGTAACCGGTGCTGATGCGATTGAATACTTCGCTAATCTGGTGCCATCCATGCAAGGTGAGCAGCAACCGCTGTCTGAGAATCAATTCTTCTACACCCGTCGTGAGCCACTTGGCGTGTGTGCAGGCATTGGTGCGTGGAACTATCCAATTCAAATTGCGATGTGGAAATCAGCGCCAGCATTAGCGGCAGGTAATGCCATGGTGTTTAAACCATCGGAAGAAACCCCGCTCACAGCCCTTAAATTGGCAGAGATCTTCACTGAAGCCGGTATGCCTGACGGCGTATTCAACGTGGTTCAAGGTGATTACCGTGTTGGCCAAATGCTGACAGCACACCCAGAGATTGCCAAAGTTTCTTTCACCGGTGAAGTCGGTACCGGTAAAACCGTGATGGGTGATGCCGCAAACACCCTGAAGTCAGTCACCATGGAACTGGGTGGTAAGTCACCTTGCATCGTGTTTGATGATGCGGATTTAGACAATGCGGTATCTGCGGCTATGGTCGCCAACTTCTATACCCAAGGTGAGGTATGTACACACGGTACCCGTGTCTTTGTTCACGACAGCATTTATGACGCGTTTGTCGAGCAGCTGAAATCGCGCACTGAGAAACTGGTCGTCGGTGATCCAATGGATATGAACACCCAAGTCGGTGCACTGATTTCAACCGAGCACCTTGAAAAAGTGATGACGGCCATTCAAGGCGCGAAAGCAAGTGGTGCCACTCTGCTAACTGGCGGCGAACGCTTAATGGAGAATGGTCTCGACAAAGGTAACTTTGTGGCCCCGACTATCTTCACCGATTGTGATGACAGCATGGCGCATGTGCGTGACGAGATCTTTGGCCCTGTGATGTCAGTGTTGCGTTTCACGGACGAGGAAGAGGTCATCCGCCGTGCCAACAATACCCATTATGGGTTGGCAGCGGGCATCTTTACCCAAAACTTGTCGCGTGCACATCGCGTGATCCATCAGCTTGAAGCCGGTATTTGTTGGGTGAACACCTGGGGTGATTCGCCAGCAGAAATGCCTGTTGGTGGTTATAAGCAATCAGGCATCGGCCGTGAGAATGGTGTCGAGACCCTGACTCACTATACCCAAACCAAGAGTGTGCTGATTGAGCTAGGCGATTTCGCTAGCCCATACGCCTAACCCCAGTTAACGGAGCGACCAATATGTCACAACGCTACGATTATATTATCGTCGGCGCGGGTTCGGCCGGCTGTGTGCTGGCGGATCGGCTCACCGAGTCCGGCGAATATCAAGTGCTATTGCTTGAAGCCGGGGGCACCGATAAAAGCATTTTTATTCAAATGCCGACGGCGCTGTCTTATCCCATGAATACCAAGCGCTATGCCTGGCAGTTTGAGTCTTTGCCTGAGCCAGGCTTGGATGGCCGTCAGCTACATTGCCCACGCGGTAAAGTGCTGGGTGGTAGTTCATCTATTAATGGCATGGTCTATGTGCGTGGTCACGCATGCGATTTTGAAGAATGGGTTGAGCACGGTGCGAATGGCTGGGATTACGCCAGCTGTTTGCCTTACTTCAAACGTGCAGAAAGCTGGTCAGGCGGTGAAGATACTTACCGTGGTGGTCAGGGCCCTGTCGGTACTTGTAACGGTAACGACATGAAACTCAACCCGCTTTATCAAGCCTTTATTGATGCGGGTGTCGAAGCAGGCTATCCAGAAACCAAAGATTACAACGGTTATCAGCAAGAAGGCTTTGGGCCGATGCATATGACGGTTGATAAGGGTGTGCGTGCTTCAACGTCAAATGCCTACCTACGTCGTGCGCTGAAGCGCAGCAATCTGACCTTGAAAAAGGGTGTTGTGACTCGTCGTGTCTTGCTGGAAGGCAAACGTGCGGTAGGTGTGGAATTTGAAAAGGGCGGCAAAATTGAACGCGTGATGGCAGACAAAGAAGTCATTTCCAGCGCGGGATCAGTGGGATCACCGCAACTGCTGCAACTTTCAGGCATTGGTGCGCGTGACGTACTGGAAAATGCCGGTGTTGACGTCAAGCACGAGTTGCCGGGTGTGGGTGAAAACCTGCAAGACCACCTTGAAGTTTACTTCCAGTTCCATTGTAAAGCGCCGATTACGCTCAACAGCAAGCTGGGGTTAATTAGCAAGGGAATGATCGGTACTGAGTGGATCTTGACCCGTAAAGGCTTGGGTGCCACCAACCATTTTGAATCATGTGCCTTTATTCGTTCACGCGAAGGGTTGAAGTGGCCAAATATCCAGTACCACTTTTTACCTGCAGCGATGCGTTACGACGGTAAAGCGGCGTTTGATGGGCATGGTTTCCAAGTCCATGTGGGCCCAAACAAGCCTGAAAGCCGCGGCCATGTACGTATCAAGTCGGCGGATCCGCAAGATAAACCGTCGATCCTGTTCAATTACATTACCACCGAACAAGATCGCCAAGACTGGCGCGACACCATTCGTTTGACCCGTGAAATCATGGATCAAAGTGCTATGGACCCCTTCCGTGGTGAAGAAATTCAACCGGGTCGTGATGTCACCACAGACGAAGCGATTGATCGTTGGGTGAAAGAGAACGTGGAAAGTGCGTATCACCCATCGTGTACCTGCAAAATGGGTGCAGACACCGATTCGATGGCGGTACTCGATGAGCAGTGCCGTGTTCGAGGGATTCAAGGTTTGCGCGTGGTGGATTCATCGATTTTCCCCACCATTCCAAATGGCAACTTGAATGCCCCAACCATCATGGTAGCGGAGCGCGCCGCTGACATGATTCTCGACAAGCCACTCTTGCCTGCTGAGCAGGTGCCAGTATGGATTGCGGCTGAGTGGCAGCAAAAGCAACGCAATCAGAACGCGCAAAGTGAGAAAGCCACCGAAGGTGCGCCTTCACTGGAAACTAATCAGTAAGCATTACAAGGAATCCAAGATGTCAATGAACAAACGTAAGACCACCAAAACCCTGATGACCGCGGTTGGCCTGAGCTCTATGGTGGCGTTTAGCGCCGCTGCCAACCAATGTGAGACGGTACGTTTCTCGGATATCGGTTGGACGGACGTGACCTCAACCACAGCCATCACCACAGAAGTGCTAAAAGGCATGGGCTACCAAACAGAGACAGACTTGCTGTCACTGCCTGTGACTTTTTCATCTCTGGCGTCGGGCGACATCGACGTATTCCTCGGTAACTGGATGCCAACCCAAACGGGCGATATAAAAAAATATCTAGATGAAGGCTCGATCGATAGTGTTCGTGCCAACCTGACTGGTGCTAAATACACCCTTGCCGTGCCTAAGTACGTCTACGAAGCAGGCGTGACCAGTGTTGCAGATATCGCGGAATACGCTGACAAATTCGACTCACGCATTTATGGCATCGAGCCTGGTAACGACGGCAACCGTCAAATCCAAAAAATGATTGATACTAATGATTTCAATCTGGGAGATTTCCGCCTGATCGAATCAAGCGAGGCGGGCATGGTGTCACAAGTTTCGCGTGCCGTTCGCCGAGACAAATGGGTTGCTTTCCTAGGTTGGGCCCCACACCCAATGAACAGCAATTTTGACATGAAGTATCTGTCTGGTGCAGACGAATACTTTGGCCCTAACTACGGCGGTGCCACGGTTCATACCAATGTTCGTAGTGGCTATGTCGAGCAATGTTCGAATGTGGGTCAAATGCTCGAGCAACTTGAGTTTAGCCTCAAGATGGAAAACGAAATGATGGGTAAAATCCTGAACGACGGCGAGAAACCAGACGTTGCAGCGCGCGAATGGCTACGTAACAACACAAGTGTGTTGAACAAGTGGCTAGACGGTATCACCACACTAGACGGTAAAAATGCCGTGGAAGCTGTGACTGAATATCTTAAAAAGACTGAAGCGTAACAAAAAAGTGTAGAAGGAGAGGGCGGTTTAATCGCCGCCCCCTAAGGTTTTATTGTGAATATTATTACAGATAACAAGATCCCACTCGGTCAATGGATGGAAAATGGCGTTGACTGGTTAACCATGAACGCCGCGGGCTTCTTTGATGCCATCTCGATTGGTTTAGATACCAGCATCATGTTTTTGGTCGACATCTTTAAATGGATGCCACCTGCAATGCCTATCATCATGACTGCTGCGTTAGCGTGGTACCTGCAGCGTCGAATTTCCATCGTGATCTTTGTTGTGAGTGCGCTCTTGTTGATCCTCAACCTGGGCTACTGGCAAGAGATGCTGGAAACCTTTGTTCTGGTGTTTGCCGCGACAACGATTTCCGTATTAATTGGCATACCGCTTGGGATAATGGCTGCTCACCGGCCCTTAGCGTATACCATTATGCGTCCACTCTTGGACTTAATGCAGACGGTACCGCCTTTTGTATATTTGATTCCCACGCTGGTTCTTTTCGGCTTAGGGATTGTACCGGGACTGATTTCCACCATCATCTTTGCGATTGCAGCACCGATTCGCTTGACTTATCTCGGCATTACACGTGTGCCAGAGGAGTTGGTGGAAGCTGGCCGTGCATTTGGCGCCAACCGCATGAAGCTTTTGTTTAAAGTGGAATTGCCCGCGGCACTGCCAAGCATTATGACGGGTGTGACGCAATGTATTATGTTGTCACTGTCGATGGTAGTTATCGCCGCACTGGTGGGGGCTGACGGCCTCGGTAAGCCAGTGGTTCGCGCACTAAACACTGTCAACATTTCTCAAGGTTTTGAAGCGGGTCTGGCGATTGTATTGGTAGCCATCATTCTTGACCGCCTGTGTAAAGCACCAAACCAAGGCCATGAATAAGGGGGATACCATGGACGCAATCGCAATTAAAAATCTTGATGTTGTTTTCGGTGACAACGTACAACCCGCACTCGACTTGCTCGACAAAGGCTTAACGCGATCAGAGATCATCGATCAAACTGGTCAAGTCGTGGGTGTGGACAATGTGTCACTTAATGTAAAAGAAGGTGAGATTTGCGTATTGATGGGCCTATCTGGCTCAGGTAAATCGAGCTTATTACGGGCAGTGAATGGCCTTAACCCGATTAGCCGTGGCAGCCTTGAAGTGCGCGATGGTGACCAAATGGTGGATATGGCGAGTGTGGATGCACAAACGCTGCGTCATCTGCGTACCAACCGTGCCTCAATGGTATTCCAAAAATTCGCTCTGATGCCTTGGTTAACCGTGGTGGATAACGTTGCCTTCGGTCTAGAAATGAAAGGCATCAGTAAAAAAGAACGCCGTAAGCAAGCATTAGAAAAACTTGAAATGGTGGGATTGGCGGATTGGGCCTATCAGTATCCACACGAATTGTCTGGCGGTATGCAGCAGCGTGTTGGCTTGGCCCGTGCCTTTGCGATGGACAGTGACATCCTACTGATGGATGAACCGTTTTCCGCATTGGATCCCTTGATCCGTGCTCAGCTACAAGACGAGCTACTGGAGCTGCAGAAAAAACTCAACAAAACGATTTTGTTTGTGAGCCACGATCTGGACGAGGCACTGAAAATTGGTAACAACATTGCCATCATGGAGTCCGGTCAGCTTATTCAGCACGGTAAACCTGAAGACATTGTTCTGCGCCCAGAAACGGACTATGTTCGCGACTTTGTGGCACACACTAATCCGTTGAACGTACTGAAAGGTCGCTCAATGATGAAAGATATCGACACCATGCCGCACGTTGAAAACCGTTGGAAGGTGTGCGATCAGCGTGATATCTGGGTGACAGTAGAGCCTCAGGGTGCATTGTCGGCCATGGCGGGCACACAGCATTTGCGTGTGGCTGAGTGGAAAAAAGACATGGCAGACTTGTCACAAGTAAGCTCGGATACCATTGTAATGGCATCGCCTGATATCGAAATGCGTGACGCGATTGAAATCCGCTATCACACCAACAAACCCGTACTACTGGTAGAAAATGGCAAATTGGTTGGCACGCTTTCCGATCACGATTTCTACCATGCCTTGCTCGGCAAGTATCAGCAGTCGTGCGATAGCCAAGCGGCTTGACTCACGTCAGCGAATAAATCCGAACTAACGACAAAGCCTGCTCATGGAGCAGGCTTTTTTGTCACTGACGATTGACCGCACAGGTCTAATCACTATCTGTACAATCGTAGGCTAAGTAGCTCGGTCGCTAAGGCATGATCACGGTATCAATCACATGAATCACGCCGTTTGATGTCATAATATCGGCTTTGGTTACAGTCGCGTTATCGACTTTAACTTTGCCATAAGAGGTCTTAATCATAATGTCACTGCCTTGTACCGTGGTGGCGGACGACATATCCATCACTTGTTCTGCGGTTACCTTACCCGGTACGACATGATAGGTGAGGATATCGACCAGCTTATCCTTGTTTTCGGGCTTGAGAAGCATGTCGACCGTCCCCTCTGGCAGCTTAGCGAATGCCGCATTCGTGGGCGCAAAGACCGTAAATGGCCCTTCTCCTTTGAGGGTATCCACTAACCCTGCAGCTTTGACAGCGGCCACAAGGGTAGAAAAGTCATCATTTTTTGCAGCTGTGTCCACAATATCGTGGCCGCCTTTGTGGTGCGCAGCCATCGCGCTTCCCATTCCTAGAATCAGGGCGGCAGTCACCGCAAATTTCGTGAAGGTACGTTTTAACATGTTGCTCTCCTTTTCATCGATTGATCATTCCTCACCAAACCATCATCAGCAATGACAGTGAGTGACTGCTCAGGAATGTCGTGGCTCTTGGAAAAACGGGTGAAAGGAGAAAGAAGATCACTTTTGGAGGTAAGGATAGGCACATATCTGTGATCTTCTACGCTTGATTGATCGTGAAATCACGTGCAATTTTTCGAACAAGTCATTCGCATAACTGTGATTGTGAGCACGCTTTTATCGGCGTACATTCTCTCTCGTCCCGCGACGAAAGGTCGTAAAGAAAATCTTCAAATAGAGACATTGTGGTGACAATTGGTCACCGAGATTGGCGTTTAATAACAATCAATCGACAACGAGAGAGGAAACAACCATGAAAAAATTAGCAGCTATTTTTGCACTGACACTCGCATCAACCTCAGTAATGGCGAGCGGTCTTAACCTTGACGTACAACCTGCAGAAGGCGGTGCTTGGGTATCAGTGACTGAACAAGGTCAAGCCGTTAAAGGCGCGAAAGTGACCAGCTCAAAAAGCGTGGACACCAAAGTGACTGACGAATCAGGTCGTGTATTCATTTACAGCCAAGACCAAAACAGTGGTTCAGTGACTTATGTTGCAAATACCGACCAAGGCCAACAAGCAGAAAAAGCCGCTTTTGTTGCTGGTGACCGCAGCTAATTTGCCCCACTAGGCAAAAACATCGTTGGAAAGCAAAAAAGAGAGCATTGGCTCTCTTTTTTTATGATTAGGCGTTGTCAGGCATGAGCCACGCTTGGAGTGCATGCAGTGAGTCCACTTGGTGGGTAGGCGTCACGCCTTCTGGTAGGGGCTTTTTGTCGCGATTCAACCAGCATGTGTCTATGCCTGCGCGCATGCCACCGAGGACATCGGCCATTGGATTATCGCCGACCATGAGGATTTGAGACTTAGGTGGATGGCCCATTTTTGTAAATGCATGCTCGAAGATGCGAGGGTCAGGTTTGGCAAAACCGACTTGCTCGGATACCACGAGAGTAGATATGGCTGGCTTGAACCCTGTTTTTTCCAAGCGCACATCCTGTAACGCGGTAAAGCCATTGGTGATAATACCAATGTGTGCGTGTGGACGAATCGCGTTTAGCAGTGCTTCTGCGCCTGGGAGTGGCTCACAGATTTCGGCCATCGCATCCAAAAAATGCTGGTTTAGCGTTGTCGGAGCCACCTTGAGCCGCTTTCCCCAGTGGGTAAAGCGTTTGGTTTGCAGCGTGTGTGCGTCTATTTCGCCATTTTGGTATTGCACCCACAAAGGTTTGTTTAGCTCTGAATATTCGGCAAAGGCGTGCTGGTCGAAATCGACATCATAGTGTGAAAACATGCGTTGCAGTCCTGCAAACGCATCAAAGTGAAACAGTGTTTCATCTGCATCAAAAAGAACCCAAGGATACCGCATGATGACTACATCTCTTTACGTTAAGTAAATGAAGTGTAACAGATGAAGTCCTTTCTCTTCGAGACTTTTTTGTGCACTCACCATCCTTGGTGAGAAACACTGAACCGTCAGAGTGATGGCAAAACCATCTAGCCTGATTGAGGTTACAAAGTCAGATACAGCCCTGCCAATGTTGCGCTCATCAGATTCGCTAAGGTGGCGGCAAGAATGGCACGCATTCCTAATTTGGCGATATCACCTCGGCGCTCTGGAACAATACCGCCCAGTCCGCCCATCAACATCGCGATCGAAGTGAGGTTGGCAAAGCCGCACAGTGCAAAGGTAACAATGGCTTGGCTATGGGGAGAAAGTGCACCTTTTAGGTTCATAAAATCAGCAAACGCCACAAATTCATTCACCGCAATTTTCTTACCAATCAAGGTACCCGCAGTCATCGCTTCGCCCCAAGGAATGCCGATGAGCCAAGCGACTGGTGCAAACACATAGCCGAATATCCATTCCAGACTTAACTGAGGCATATTGATCATCGGACCAAGTTTGCCCAACCCGCCGTTAATCAGCGCAATCATGCTGATCACGGCCAGCAAGCTAGCCCCGACTGCCATCGCAATTTGTAATCCACTTAGAGCACCTTGTGTGCCTGCATCGATCAAGTTGACAGGCTTATCGTGGTTATCTTGCTCGGCTTGCGCTTGGGTATGGCTGATAGGCGCTTCGGTCTGCGGGACCATAATTTTTGCCATCATTAGACCGGCTGGTGCAGACATGAAGGCGGCAGCGATCAGGTATTTCATTTCAACACCGAGGCCTGCGTATCCAACCATGGTGCCTCCAGCCACGGAGGCTAACCCGCCGACCATGACTGCAAATAATTCTGAGCGCGTCATTGAGGCGAGAAAAGGGCGCACGACAAGAGGGGCTTCTACTGATCCGACAAAGATATTGGCTGTGGCTGACATCGATTCAGTGCGCGAGGTGCCGAGTACGCGTCTTAGTACGCCACCGATCAGGCGAATAATCCAAGCCATGATCCCTAAATGATAAAGCACCGCGATCAGAGCGGAGAAAAAGACGATAGTTGGTAAAACGTTGAAAGCAAAGATAAAGCCAAGTTTAAATTTCGCGAGATCACCAAACAGAAACTCAGCACCAATATCGCCAAAGCTAATAATTGCGGACACGGCTTCTGATGCGTTAGCCAGAATGCGCTGACCAAGCGGGACGGAGATAATAAACCCGGCAAAGGCGATTTGAATAATGAAAGCGCCACCGACGGTACGCCAGTTGATCGCACGACGATTTTCTGAAAATCCAATCGCGATTAGAAAGAGGACGCTAATCCCCAAAAGGCCGATGCCAAATTGCATGATGCTTGCTCCGCAAACGTTAAACTGGGATGGAAAACGATTGCGGCGGTATTGTACTTATTTTTCTCAGTGTGACAAGTGTCACGAATAAATCATATTGTTGCATTATTTTGCATTTTTGTGGCCTGGAGGTTATGTGCTCGTAGGCGAGTCGTGCGAGCTCAGAGCGGCTTCACGATAGGTACTTGAACAGACGCATGCTATTCACGATGTCTTTGTGATCCATCAAAAGTTTTGCTGGTGAACATAGGTATTTTTTGTGAGCACTATCAATGAATTCTTTTTATGATACGGCGTATTTCCGCTAAACCTGAAAGAGGAAAGTGTATGACACAATCCTTTATAGCTCTGAAATAAAGAGTTCAAATGAGTTCTAGGCCGCATGTAGCCTGGGGTTTTAGTGGATATATTGATTAATAGCTGGTTATAAAATCGACATTTGGTTAGTGCCCTAATTAAATTGGTTGCGCATTTATGTTAGGGTAATGAACTGTGTGGATGTTGCGGTTCTTGCTGCTGGTCAACTTTTTTATCCGCGTTTTGCGATGAAAAGGCCAATTGAGCGCACAGGCCACCGACACTCACAGGCTTCCGAACAAACGGACTAAGGAGTTAACTCGTGAGCGATAAAAGCCATGAAGATATGATGAAACCGGACGGGAAAGTTAACCCGATCGATACTGACTACCAGGTCGGTCAGGATAATGTGGCCGTTAAACTTGGCCCGTTTGGTTTTGATATTCACAACCGAGTATTTATGGTCTCGGGGCTGGCCATTATGGCCTTTGTATTTGTCACTTTGGCATTTCAAAACCAAATCGGCCCTGTTTTTGGTGATCTTCGGGGTTGGTTGACCTCGAATCTAGACTGGTTCTTCCTTTCTGCAGGTAATATTTTTGTTATCGCCTGTCTAGTACTGATTGTGTCACCTTTGGGTCGCGTTCGTCTCGGCGGGACAGAAGCTAAGCCGGATTATAGCTATGCGGGCTGGTTTGCGATGTTGTTTGCCGCCGGTATGGGTATTGGTTTGATGTTTTACGGTGTTTCAGAGCCGTTAACACACTTTCAAACCTCATTGGGCGGTACCGCTGTTGATGCAAACGGTATTCGTACCGACTGGGCACCGTTAGGCGCTGCAGCCGGAGATGCTGAAGCAGCTCGACGCCTAGGCATGTCTGCAACGATTTTCCACTGGGGTCTTCACCCTTGGGCTATCTACGCTGTCTTGGCGCTAGGTCTGGCCTTGTTTGCCTATAACAAAGGCTTGCCTTTGACCATGCGTTCAGTCTTTTACCCGCTCTTTGGCGAGCGTGTATGGGGCTGGACCGGCCACGTGATCGATATTCTTGCGATCATCGCGACTCTCTTTGGTCTTGCGACCTCACTGGGCCTTGGTGCCTCACAGGCGTCTGCTGGTCTTCACTATCTGTTTGATACGCCACTGGGTAACACCACAGAGGTGCTGCTTGTCATGGGTATCACCGGTATGGCCATCCTGTCTGTGGTTGCTGGGGTAGATAAAGGGGTGAAACGCCTCTCCGAAGTGAACATGTTGCTCGCACTGCTACTGCTTATCTTTGTGATTGCAGTGGGTCCAACGCTAGCCATTTTGACCGGTTTCTTTGGTAACCTCGCCGCGTACCTTGAAAACTTGCCTGCGCTGTCTATGCCGTTTGCACGTGAAGATGCCAACTTTACGCAAGGCTGGACCTCGTTCTACTGGGCATGGTGGATTTCATGGTCCCCATTTGTAGGTATGTTTATTGCGCGTGTTTCTCGTGGCCGCACAGTGCGTGAGTTCATCACCTGCGTATTGCTGATCCCATCTGCTGCTTGTGTGTTGTGGATGACCGCATTCGGTGGCACCGCGATTGGTCAATTTGTGAACGAAGGTTACACCGCAGTTGTAGACGCTGAACTGTCACTAAAACTGTTTGCAATGTTGGATGATTTGCCGTTGGCATCGATTACTTCATTCATCGGTATCATTCTGGTTATCGTGTTCTTTGTGACCTCGTCTGACTCAGGCTCACTGGTTATCGATACCATCTCTGCAGGCGGTAAAGTGAACGTGCCAGTGCCACAACGTGTTTTCTGGGCGTCTTTCGAGGGCCTAGTTGCGGTGGCGCTTATCCTTGGTGGTGGCTTGGTTGCCCTACAAGCGATGGCGGTTTCAACCGGCTTCCCGTTCACGATTGTACTACTGGTAGCGACTGCTTCCTTGTTCAAAGGGTTAGCATCAGAGCCGCGCGCTAAGTAACTGTACGTGCTAAGTAACTAACAGTTAGCTATGATGAAAAAGGCAGGCCTTCGGGACTGCCTTTTTTATTACCAACAACCTTGATATGTGATGGGTGAGACTAAGCTTTTAGGTTTCATCTATTGTGAATATTCAATCGCATACCCTTGCACTTTCTCGCAACGCTAGGTGAGCATCATGGAAGCTGAACAAGTTGAAATTGCGACATTTCTTTCCCAATACGCCCCTTTTGAATCGATTCCCGAAGAGGTGGTTGCTGAGGTCGCGCAAAGCATCGAAATTAGTTATCACCGAGCGGGCACGACGATTTTTGCCTACGGCGATGAGATTCATGATTTAGCCATGATCCGTAGCGGTGCTGTCGAGCTGTATCGTCGTAATGGCACCTTGTACAACCGTATCGCCGAGGGGGATATCTTCGGTCAGATGGGGCTTTTGATGAACAACCGGGTGCGTATGCCCGCCAAGGCGATCGAAGACACCTTGGTGTACTTCATCCCTGAGGCGACATTTAACCGCTTGTTTGATGAATTTGAACACTTTGCCGATTTTGTCGAGGTCGAAGACCGGACGCGATTACGTCAGGCGGTATCGAGCCATAATGAAGCCAATGATCTGACGACGTCCAAGGTTAAGAAGCTGATTATTCGCGACCCCGTGATGATCGATAGTACCGACTCGGTACAACATGCAGCCCAAGTCATGTCGCAAGAAGAGGCCTCGTCAATTTTAGTGATGGGCGATGAGCCCGATCCCGAAACCGGCTTCAATCCCGTGCTGGGGATCATTACTGATCGTGACTTACGTAATCGCGTGTTAGCAGAAGGCTTGCCTTATGAAACACCGGTACAAGAAATCATGTCGCCCCAGCTGATCACCCTCGATCATAATGCTTACATCTTTGAAGCCATGCTCACCATGCTGCGCTCAAACCTCCACCACGTACCGGTATTACAACATGGCAAACCACTGGGTGTGGTCGCACTATCGGATATTGCACGTTACGAATCGCAAAACAGCTTGTTCCTCGTCGCCAGTATTTTCCGTCAACAATCGGTGGACGATTTAGTGGTGTTGGCGAAACAAGTCAAAGATTGCTTTGTACGCATGGTCAATGAGGACGCGAACTCACACATGATAGGGTCTGCGATGTCTGTGATTGGCCGCAGTTTTAAGCAGCGCCTGTTGGAGTTGGCAGAAGAAGAACTGGGTGAGCCGCCTATCCCGTATTGCTTTTTGGCGATGGGATCGATGGCACGCGATGAGCAGCTGATTGTGACCGATCAAGATAATGCCATTATCTTGGACGATAGCTTCAACCACGACGAGCATAACGCGTATTTTGAGGCACTATCGAAGCGCGTGTCTGATGGGCTCGATGCCTGCGGGTATACCTATTGTACTGGTAATATCATGGCGACTAACCCTGAGTGGCGGAAAACACTGAAAGAGTGGGAACAATGCTTCGCCGATTGGATTGATAATCCGAGCCCACGCTCGTTACTCGACAGCAATATTTTCTTTGATTTAGATGGTGTCTATGGTCGAACTAACTGGGCTGAACAACTCAAAGCCTTCATTGGTCGCCGTGCACGTCGCAATAATCGCTTTTTAGCATCAATGGCACGCAATGCCTTAAATCGCACACCGCCATTGGGCTTTTTCAAAGACTTTGTCATGGAGCAAGATGGGCGACACAATAACTCTATTAACCTCAAACGCCGCGGCACAGCGCCATTAGCCGATCTTATCCGTGTACACGCATTAGCTATCGATTCGCGCTCACAAAACTCGTTTGAGCGCTTAGACGACATTATTGAATCTGGGATCTTGCCCAAAGGCCGAGGGCCAGACCTTCGAGATGCGATGGAGTTTATTTCCATGGTGCGTATTCGTCACCAAGCGCTGGATATCGAAGCGGGACGTGAGCCAGATAACAATGTGGAACCGGAGAATTTATCCGATTTTGAGCGCCGTAACCTCAAAGATGCATTCCAGATTTTAAGTAACGCTCAGAAGTTCTTGAAATTCCGCTACCAGCCGAATCGGTCATAAGGGGAGGGCATGTTGCATTTGGATCTGAAAAAGAAAGCCCCGGCGCAACACGTAGACTGGCAAGCCATGCTGGATACCAAACGTGAGCAGGTGAAACATAAAACGCTACAAGCGTTTTATCAACAAGGCTGGGTAGCACCAGACACGCCTCTTAAGGATGTGCCCTTTGTCGCACTCGACTTTGAAACTACGGGGCTAGACAGTGAAAAGGATGCCATTGTCAGTATTGGTTTGGTGCCTTTTAGCCTTAGTCGCATTCGCTGCCAACAGGCGCAGCACTGGATTGTGAATCCCAATCGTCCGCTGGCAGAGTCTTCGATTGTTATTCATGGGATCACCCATTCAGACATTATGAATGCACCAGACTTTTCTCATGTAATTGAACCACTGCTAAGTGCGCTCGCCGGTGCGATCGTTGTGGTGCATTACCGCCGTATTGAGCGAGAGTTCCTTGACCGTGCCATTAAGCAGCGTTTAGGGGAAGGGATTATTTTTCCGATGGTCGACACCATGGAGCTTGAGGCGCGGAAACACCGTACTGGGAAGCGCAGCTTGATGGACCGTATTATGCGTCGTCCCCTGGCGTCGATTCGGTTAGCCGATAGCCGTACTCGGTATCAGTTGCCTTTTTATCAAAGTCATCACGCCTTGACCGATGCCATCGCCACGGCAGAGTTGTTGCAAGCACAAGTGGCCCACGACTTTTCCCCTGACACACCGATTAGCGACGTATGGAGCTAAGGTCTAGACGGCTATCGCTTTGTTATTGAGCCGTAGACGCGGATGGTTCGTAAACCTGTTTATAGGTGATAGCACGTCGCGTGCTGGTTTTCAGTGCAAGAATAATGTGCTACAACACCAGCGATTGATAATCAGAGGAAAGCACATGACATTTATCCATGCAGTAGAAGGGCTCGTGTTTGGCCTTGGGGTGTTGTTGTTGTCATCAGGCATTGGCTTTGCTTACTGGGGACTCACGTTAAAGCCTGAAGAGGCGGAAGACATGACGGCACGTAAAATTGAGTTGGGCTTTTATGCTGGTGCGTGCATTGTGTTTGCGCTGTTAATTGCCTATTGGCTCACTTGGTGATGATCCGCGCTTACTTTAACGATAAAAAAACCACCGCTTGAGCGGTGGTTTTTGTAGGTTGATACCGACAGATTGGTGTCGTTACCACACGTCTTTATCGATTTGCTTGTCCAGTTTCGGGAACTTAGTACGATCAAACGTTGGCTTCTTACCCGCTCGGCGTTGGTCTTCATAATCTTTCATCAACGCAAACGCAATGCCAGATAGTAGCGCAATCGCCACTAAGTTGATCACCGCCATCATACCCATCGATAAGTCAGCAAAACTCCAGATCAACGGCAAGTCAGTAATTGACCCCACCAATACCATAGAGAGAACCGCGATACGGTACAAAGTGATGGCTTTACGGCACTTGAAGATATACTCGATGTTAGATTCACCATACGAGTAGTTCGCAATGATAGACGTAAAAGCGAACAACAAAATTGCAATGGCAATAAAGCCTGCACCCCAGTCACCCACTTGGCTCACCAACGCTTCTTGAGTCAGTGCAATGCCGGTAAGACCACTCTCTGGGTCGAGCATGCCAGACATCAAGATAATCGAGGCGGTTGCAGTACAGATCACAATGGTGTCGACAAACACCCCCAGCATTTGTACATAGCCTTGTGCAGCAGGGTGGTTAGGCTTGGTGGTGGCTGTTGCTGCGGCATTGGGTGCGGAACCCATACCGGCTTCGTTCGAGAACAGGCCGCGTTTGATACCTTGCATCATTGCTTGGGCAATGGCATAACCCATCGCACCGCCGGCAGCTTGTTCAACGCCAAGCGCACTCTTAACAATCATCGAGATAACGGCAGGAAGCTGCTCGATATTCATCGCAACGACAAACAGTGCCACGGCAAGATACGCAAGTGCCATGAACGGAACGATAAGCTCCGCTACACGCGCCACTGAGCGCATACCACCAAAAATGACCGGTGCGGTGACCAGTGTAATTGCGATCCCGACTGCGAGTTCATTGACTCCAAATGCCGTATTCATTGCAGCGGCAATTGAGTTGGATTGTACCCCGTTAAAGGCCAGGCCGAATGCAATAATCAGACACACGGCGAAGGCGATACCGAGCCAGCGCTGACCAAGACCTTTTTCAATGTAATACGCCGGACCACCACGATAGCTGTTGTCTTTGTGGTTGACTTTATAAGCTTGCGCGAGGGTGGACTCGACAAAGCTGGTGGCCATACCGACCAATGCGGTTAACCACATCCAGAAGATAGCGCCAGGGCCACCTAAGTAAATCGCCACAGCGACACCGGCCATGTTTCCGGTACCCACGCGTGCTGCCAAGCTGGTGCTAAATGCTTGGAAAGAGGAAATGCCGCCTGAGGCGCCATCGCGGCTATTGGCCATGAGTTTGAACATGTGACCAAAGTTACGGAATTGAATAAAGCCGGAACGTACAGTGAAGTACAGACCTAGACCAATCAATAAGTAAATCAGTACGCTTCCCCAAAGGAGGCTGTTACCTGTATCGATTATGGACACAAATAGGTTTTCTAGTAGTTCCATCATAAAACTCTGTTTTTCGTCTGTTGGGAGACGCCTTGAGCTTGAAAAGTCGAGTGTTTGCAAAGGTGACGACAAGCGTCAAGGCCGACAACCACTGTCCATGTGACTTAACTGCAGTCCATGCAGGCGAACAGCTGGTCCCCATCTTGAGGGGCGGTTAGGTTGGTGGCCTAACGTGGAACCAGCGTGGTGTGCAACAGCATTTTGAATCCATGCTCGACTGTTGCCAGAGTGCTCTCACGTTAGTTATGCACCTTGATTGAATGAGTAGGTACACAACGCGAAGCGCACCGGATAATACCGATATTTGTGAGACAAAACACTATGAGAAGGGCAGTTTGATTAAAAATTAACCTGCTCGGTATGTTGATTTTGGTGATATTGACTGTAAATAAAATGTAATGCTTTTCATGCTAATTACTTGAACTTACGCGATTTAGTAAAACGCTGTGTTGCATAATTTTTCGTTAAAAGCGACTAAAGACGGACTATGTCAGCGCGCGTAAAATTGTGATCAAAAACACGTGGGTTTGATGAAAATGTCGCCACACGAATGAAGCGAGCAAGCTATGTCTGCCTAGCTTTGTGTTGACGCGCTGCCTTTTTTATTGAGCAAGTCTGCTTTAACCATGTCAAGCGCTGACAGCGCAACGTCGATGTCAATTTGATGACTTTCGAGCAAATAAATCAGGTCAACGGCGAGCTTAACGTCATCGGGAGCGTTCTCAAGGCCGTTCGGGATGTTGGATGCTTCTTTGTTCATGAGGGCTCCTTATTGCTTTTCGGTCACGTGTAACGCGGCACGGATCAATTGTTCATGAAGTGGGACGAGGGTGTCGTGATTATCGTGATAACCGCCACCAATGACTGCCGCGACAGGAATTTGGTTGTGCTTGCAGCACGAGAGTACGCCCAGATCGCGCTGATAGATGCCGTTTGTTGACACATCGAGATAGCCGAGCGCATCGTCCCGATGAATGTCGACCCCGGCGTCATAAATGACCATGTCAGGACGATACTGCGCGATGGCGAGTTCGAGCAAGGGCAAAAATGCGCCGAGGTAGTCATCATCACCGGTGCCTTTAGGTAGCGGTAAATCGATTGTCGACGGTGGTTTACGGGAGGGGAAATTCTTCTCACAATGAACTGAAAAGGTGATGATATCAGGGTGATCTGCCGCTAACGCAGCTGTTCCATCGCCATGGTGTACGTCACAATCAACAATTAACACCCTATCTATACCACGGTGAGACAATGCGTGGCGTGCCGCAATCATTAAGTCATTAAATAAGCAGAAACCACTGCCAAAATCGTAGTGAGCGTGATGGTAGCCACCGGTTAGATGAATGGCAAGCCCGGTCTCAAGCGCGTGGTCAACGGTCAACGTAGTGCCGCCTAACGAGGTGAGACTGCGCGTGATTAAGGCCTCACTCCATGGAAAGCCGATCCGACGCATTTTGGCCAGCGGTAGCTCGCCTTTGATTAAGTGATTGATATAGCCGTGGTCATGCACGGGTTCTATCACCCGACGGTCTGCCGCTGTCGGTTGGTCGAACGTGACTGGCAAGTTGCATGCGCTGAGACGCTCGTATAGAAGGCGGTACTTCTGAAGGGGATACCTATGACCTTCAGGGAGCGGGAAGTCAGAATAAATAGGATGGTAAATCAGAGGTAACACCCTAAGCTCCTTTGTGCTGATTTGCGCGTATTGGCTAATGCCGTAACAGATTTACTATGATGTTGGATTTACCCGGTGCGCCCCTAGGTCTTGCGCTCACGATAACTGATGGTACTTTCAATACGCTCGCGAGCTTGGCGGCAACGGGCTAAGCGTTGCTCTAGGGCTAAAACTTGCTTCTGGTAGTCTTGGCGGACTGCCGGAGTGCTTGCTGCATCGACGCTGGCATTCGCATCTCTGAGCTTGTCTTCCAAGCGTCGTTCCCAATCTTGGTGTTTCGCGAGCTCTTGGTAAAGTTCACCTATGGATTGGCGTCGACGTCCACGGGTCGCTTGTTCTTGTTTACGTAATGGTAGCGTCGCCAGCTCACGTTGCAGTGCACTGATTTGTGCCAATAAGGTTTCACAAATGTGTGTCGCTCTTGCTTCGGTCAATAGCCCTTGCTCGTCGTCGCGTCGCATCACATTAAGCAGCCCTTGCGCTTCGTTTACACAAGGGGTAAGCAGCTTGCCTTTGCACTGAAAAAGCTGAATGGCGAACAAAGGCGCGTTTGCTTCTCCGCGACGTCTATCAACCTCAGCAGCACGCTTGGCCAGTTGGTCGAGTAACTGATGCATTGTTTCGAGCTGGGCTTTCATGATGATTAAATTACCTTAAAACCATGCGTCTAATGCAAGCTTACCCGCGAGCACGACCACGGCCGTGACAAAAATCGGACGGATAAATCGGCTACCAAAGCGAATGGCAGAATGGGCCCCAATAAAAGCGCCTAACATTAAGCAGACACCCATGATCAGTCCGAGTGCCCAGTTAACATGCCCGAGCAGTGCAAAGGCAACCAAGGAAGTGAAATTACTGGTAAAATTCATTGCCTTGGCAAGTCCCGATGACAGCAAAATGTTCATGCGATACATCGACATGGTCGAGACTGTCCAAAACGCGCCCGTTCCAGGTCCTGCCACCCCATCGTAAAAGCCCAGTGAGAGGCCTTGCCCCCATTGCTTAATGGGGAGCTTCGGGCAGGGCGTGGGCAATTTATGGTTATCGACCTTGGGCTGAGGGTGCCATACCGTATAAACCGCAGCGATCAGCACCACCAAAGGAATCGCCTTTTCAAGCCACTCGGTGCTCAATACGTCGACCAACAAAGTGCCTAACGTGGCACCGATTAAGGTCCCCCAAAAGGCATGCTGCCAGAACCGAGGCGAAAAAAGCCGCTTCTTGTAATAGGTAAAGGCCGCGGTGCTTGACGCAAAAGTGGCGGCAAGTTTATTGGTTCCTAAGGCAATATGTGGCGGCAAGCCTAAGGAAAGCAAGGCGGGGACAGTGAGCATTCCACCACCGCCAGCTACCGCATCAATAAAGCCGGCGACAAACGCCGTAAGCCCTAAAATAATTAGGGTAGAGAGGTCAATCAGTTCAAGCATGTGAATTCTTTCTAGTTATTGTTCGACGACGCGCTTAAAGGGTGGTAGCGAGTCGAGTAATGATTGGCCATATCTGCGGGTGATAATACGCCGGTCAAGAAGCACCACTCTACCAGAGTCTTCCTCTTTGCGCAGTAAACGCCCGACCGATTGCACTAGCTTTTTACTTGCCTCGGGAACCGAAATTTGCAAAAACGGATTGCCACCACATTTTTCAATGTATTCGGCGTGGGCCTCTTCCACCGGTGAGGTGGGCACAGCAAAGGGAATTTTGGTAATAATCAAGTTTGTCAGTAGGTTGCCGGGTAAATCTAGCCCTTCAGAAAAACTGCCGGTCCCAAAAACAATACTGGTTTTCCCGGCGGCAACCGCCTTTTTGTGTTGTTCTAACAGTGCACCGCGTGACAGGGTGCCTTGGCAGAGCAGTTGCCATTGATGACGGCGACAGTGCGGCTCCAAGGTTTTAGCCACTTGATGCATTTGCCAATAGGAGGCGAATAGCACCAGTGATGCGGTTTCGCCTTCCAAATACTCAAGCACTTTGTCGCCAAGCACATCGGTAAACTGTTTTGCTTGTGGCTCACAGGGCATCGCAGGCACTATCAGTCTTGCTTGATTGGCATAGTCAAAGGGGGAGGGTAACGCCAAATAGCGCGTGCCATCGTTTTCGCTTAGACCGACTTGGCGACAAAAATAGCTAAACTGATTGAGTGCGCGCAATGTGGCAGAAAACAGTCCGACACCGGCTGCCCGTGACCACAGCATTTGATCAAGACGCCAGCCGACTTCTAACGGCGAGACGTGGACCCAGCGGTCATCTTCGCGCTCTTGGCAACGCTGTACCCAGCGCGCGAGAGGTGCACCTTTGTTTGCGTTGGGTTGTGCCATCAGTGACCAGACTTTTTCTAGGTTCTCAAGCCGTTGTAAGAAAAAGGCACTTTCCGCAAGCGCAGGGTCGGCGAGCTTGGCCGATATGTCATTTTCTTTCAGTCGCTCGTTGATCAAATCGTGAATTTTCGCCAAGCTCTGGTTGGCTTTTTTACTCGCCTGCTTCAATTGCTGGCAGGGTTCTACCAAGGCGTCAGGCAGTTCGCCATCAACAAAACGGTAGCAGCCATCCTCATTGAGGGGTAAACCACTAATAATTTGGTTGGTGTCGCGTAAAGTGGGGATCAGCAGTTGGATCGCGTCTAATAAGCTATCCACGAAGCGGTTTGCGCGCTTCATATCCGCGGTATTACCGAGCTTAACCGTGGCTTGGTTGAGCTTTTCCAGCCATCCAGTCGCCCCGAGTAAACTGGCATTGGCGGCAGAAAAGTCGCGTGCGACCGTCGGCAAATGGTGGGCTTCATCAATCATATAAAGACATTGCTCTGGCTCGGGCAAGATCACCCCGCCACCTAGCTCGAGATCGGCCAGTAACAGACTGTGATTGACGACCACAACATCCGCTTTGTCCATCGCCTCGCGCGCTTTGGCGAAGGGGCACTGACGATGAGCGTGCAACCCAGCGTGGCAAGTATGTTTGTCCGATGCAATGGCTTGCCAGAGGTGATCGGCAATCGGCTTGGGCCAACTGTCGCGGTCGCCATCCCATTTTCCACGGCTAAATGCCGAGTACATGTCATTGAGTAGTCGTTGTTCGTTTTGCTTGGGCTTTTGGGTGAATAGTGCGCCTTGAATGCTGTCAGTATCAGCCACTGCACTCAATTTGTGTGCACAGCAATATCGTTGGCGCCCTTTTGCCAGAATAAAGTCAAACGGTTTTGGGCAGATACGACGGAAAAATGGAATATCTTTGTTGGCCAACTGCTCTTGTAAGGCCACAGTTGCGGTCGAGATCACTACTTTTTTATTGTTGTTTAGCGCAAAGGGGATGGCCCCCATGAGATAGGCCATCGATTTGCCCACACCCGTACCCGCCTCCGCCACAAATAGCCGGCGCTTGTTGTCGTAATCGCCTGCTAGCGTTTTTGCAAGCTCTGCCACGAGATAGTTTTGTACCTTTCTAGGGACAAAATGGGGAAGTTGCGCTTGTAGGGTTTGATAGCAGGCGCGGATGTCTGATTTTACGGCAGGGCTGAGCATCAATATGTCCGGCTTAAGGGAGAGTGGCGAGCAGTATAGCACGACTCAAAAACGTGAAAACGATCCCGAACTGCAAGATTTCTTTACATTAATGAGATCCCAATCACGAATTTATATTGAACCAATTTGCTCTATCTTGCTGATCTGTCTTGTGATTAGAAATACACCTTATTTAAGTGATTGATTGGTTATATATTCTGAATTTCATGGTTATAAGTTGATTTATCGATATATTAATCTGTTTTGTTGTGTTGTTAACTTTCATCAAATTTGCTGGTTTTGTAACCGTAAACTGTGATCTTAATTCAGGTGGGGTGGCTAACTGTTTGTTTTTTATGTTTTGTGGGTTATGATTTGCGCGGTTTCGGGCCAGTTGACAGAATCCAGAATGTTCTGCACGATTAGCCACGAAGTTTCAGTGGTCTGGCATTTTGTTCTTTGCAGCATTATGACAGCCACCATATAACAGAGTTCCATAAAGGAACTCATAATGACTAAATAGAAAAGGCAGTGGATTAACCATGAAAAAGACTATTCTAGCAATGGCAGTTCCAGCTCTGCTGGCTGCTGGCTCAGCATCTGCAAGCATCAACCTATATGACGCAGACGGCGTTAAAGTAGACGCGTCTGGTGCAGCAGAAGTTCAATACTTCCAAGCTATCGGTGAGAACCAAGACGGCAAATGGCGTCTAGATGACGGTGACTTCGCGGTTAACACTGAAGTTGCAGTTTCTGACGACCTAGCAGCTATCGGTCACTTCGCATTTAAATTCGAAGACAGCACCACCAAAAATGACGAGCTGTACGTTGGTTTTAAAGGCAGCAACTGGGGTACTATCACCTTCGGTCGTCAACTGCTGATCAACGATGACATGGGTATCACCAAAGATTACGAGCTTGCATCTGCGAACAACAGCACTGTTCAAACTGAAGGTGATCAAGTAGCTAAGTACGTTTACGATAACGGCACTTTCTACGCGGGTTTCTCTACCCTGCAAAACAGCGATGGTAAAGAAGGCGACTCTGCATCAGAATACAAAATCTACGACGGTCGTCTAGGCTACCGCGTAGCTGACATCGATATGCGTGTATACTACTACTACGCTGATAACGCTGCAGTGAAAACCGATAAAGATGATCCATACTTCCAGTATGATTCAAAGGCTGACGTAGAAAACTATAACTTCGAAATCGAATATAAAGGTATCGAAAACGTAGGTCTTGCCGCCTCTTACGGTGTTAACACTGTAGATACTGGCTCTAAGAAAACTGACACTGACTACTTCTCAGTTGCCGCTGACTACACCATGGGTAAAACCACCTTTGCTGTTGGTGTTGACAACCAAGATAATGACAGCGTCAAAGACGTAACTGGTTATTATGCGAACGTGACTTATGCACTGCACAGCAATGCAAAAGTCTACGCTGAAGTTGGTGACAACGACGGTGACAAGCAAGACTGGGGCTACGTTGCAGGTATGGAAGTTAAGTTCTAATCGAGCTTAACGATACCGCTACAGTATGTAGTACTCGTTTTAAAAAGCCGCCTTCGGGCGGCTTTTTTATTCATGGTTTTGGCGAATCAGTGAGAAAAGAATAATGAAGCAGTTGAAATGGGCTGGACTAGCGTTGGGTGTCACCCTGTTGTCAGGTGTCGCTCAGGCCGCAATGATTACCTCAGCACGGGGTGTTGAGTTTTTGGTGATTGATGGCACCGAAGTGAAATTTGACAGCTGGGCGCCTCAGCAAAGTGTTGAACTAAGCGATGGCAAACACCAGTTAGTGATGCGCTATGAAGGGGAAGTGAAGCGCGGCAGCAAAGATGTTGTTTTTACCTCTCGCCCTTATGTGTTTGATTTTAATGTCGATGGACGTGATGCCACCATTGATATTGATACCCGCCTTTCGGCACAAAGCCAAGCGTCGAGCTATTTTGCTTCAGGCCCACAATGGCAAGCGGAGTTCGAGAGTGGCGAGGTGATGCCGTTGAACGCGACGGAGCTTAAAGGTGACGGTTTTGCTGCTTACGCAGATATGGAAGCGTTAGTGGCAGACTATAACCGCGCCAATGGTATTATTTTCGACCGAGGTGAAAGCAAAAACCTCAATGATGTTTTGGTCGAAGTGGATGAGGAAGGCAAAGCATCCATCAAGGGCGATGCGCTCTCACAACTTAAACTTTGGTATACCAAAGCTAGCGATCAAGAACGCAAGTCTTTCCGCCGCTGGATTATTGACCAAGAATAATGTGGCTTCGTTTGACTCAAACGCAAAAAAACGCCCAGCCAAAGCTGGGCGTTCGTCGCTTAAACAGCGAGAGACAGGCTACAAGCGAAAGTAGACCGACACAGCATCACCGATTTAGTGAGGGTCCGTCGCAACACGACGCTGCGCGGGATCGTGATGGTAATAATTTGATGTACGACATTGAGGACAACGTTGCTCTGCCGCATCTTGCATCAAATCACTGAGCGGTATTTGGCTCTCACAATCGGCGCACAGGCCGTAGATTTCCAAATCCATGGCACACAAAGAGGCGTCCACTTTCTCCAAACGATCGCCTAGGCAACGAATCGCGCCTGGCAGGCTTTGACTTTCTTTAATTAAGTCAGTCACATTGAGATTATCGCATTCCCTTTCCCAATCTTCTCGTAATCGAGTGGTTAAGGTTGCGATCAGCTCCGCTTGCTCGGTTTCGAGCTCACGCCGAAGCTGTGCGAGGGTTTTTGTATCCATGGTCAGTTCGCTTGATTGGCTGAAATGACATTTATCATGGATCACCCACCCCACTTGTTACCCTGATGTAAATCAAGAATAGCGATAAAACCTTACAAAAGGTCCGTTTTTAGCGGTCGAAAGCTGAGCTATAGTAGCACTTCACTGTTGTTAAGTTGTTGTGAGTAGAGATAACAAAATGGAACATGATTTTAAAGAGCCGTATAGTCTGAAGTATTTCATTGGATTTTTACTGGTACTCCTTATTCCCACCTTGCCAGCAAGCCTGACTTGGATTGGTATTGTATTTGGTCGTTAATTATCCTGATAGACCGCGTTCAGCGGTTAAATGCGGTATTGTGCTGTACTGGCCGGGTGAGGGTCACTACACTTGTTAATGTGTTTCATTTCACTGTCAGGCCAGAACTTTGCGAGACCACAGCATGCAACACTCACTGCCATCTTCTTCTCCCCGTTGGCGCTGGCTTTGGAATAGCCTTGGTTGGCTGTGGGTCGGTTTAGGCACGGCGGGTATTTTTTTGCCGGTATTACCGACGACGCCATTTTTACTACTCGCGAGTGGCTGCTTTATGCGTGGTTCGCCTCGTATTGCTAACTGGCTGCATGCACATCCTACCTTTGGGCCTATCTTGACTGATTGGTATCAAAAACGCGCCATTAGCCGTAAGGTGAAAATACGGGCCACCGTGATGATACTGGCCAGTTTCACTTTTTCTATTTATATCGTCAGCTTTGTTTGGCTAAAAGTCATGCTGCTAATTTGCTTAATTGTGCTGTTATGCTGGTTTCTCCGTCTGCCCGAGACAGAATCTGTTGCCGCCTCGGCTGAAAATTCATAACATTGCGGTTTGCGTTTTTTTACCGGCGAGTATTGGCCATGAGCAACGACAGCTTGAATGTCATTAAACAAAGCATCAAAACCATTCCTGATTACCCAAAGCCCGGGATCCTTTTTCGTGACGTAACCAGCTTGATGGAAGATCCAATCGCCTATCAGGCAACCATAGATACACTCGCGAACCAGTATCGTGACATGGGTTTCACCAAAATCATCGGTACCGAATCGCGCGGTTTTTTATTTGGCGCTCCACTGGCACTGGCGATGAAATTGCCGTTCGTCCCGGTACGAAAACCCGGTAAGCTACCCCGTGAAGTTATTAGTGAAAGCTACCAACTTGAATATGGCGAAGACACGCTAGAAATTCATCGTGACGCGATTAGCAGCGGTGATAACGTGCTTGTCATTGATGACTTACTGGCGACCGGTGGTACCATTGAGGCGACAGTAAAACTTGTGCGTCGTCTGGGCGGTGAGGTGAAGCATGCGGGCTTTGTCATCAGCCTACCCGATATTGGTGGTGAGGATAAACTTGCCCAAATGGGTGTTAACGTATTCAGCCTGTGCCAATTTGACGGTCACTAGTCTCTCCATACTGGGGCGCTTTGCGCCCTTGTTACGCTCCGCCTCATTGGATATTCAAATAGGAAGCCGAGAAACATGAGTTATCAAGTACTCGCACGTAAATGGCGGCCACACAGCTTTGATACCGTGGCAGGGCAGCAACATGTACTGACTGCGCTTGCCAACGCACTTGACCACGACCGTTTGCATCATGCTTACTTATTTAGCGGCACCCGTGGGGTAGGTAAAACCACCATCGCGCGTATTTTTGCCAAGGGGCTGAATTGCGAGCAAGGCGTCTCTTCATCACCTTGTGGTCAGTGTCAAACGTGCCGAGAGATTGATGAAGGGCGTTATGTCGATTTATTAGAGATCGATGCGGCATCTCGCACCAAGGTTGAAGATACCCGTGAGTTACTGGATAACGTTCAGTACAAGCCCGCGCGTGGTCGCTATAAGGTGTATTTGATTGACGAAGTCCATATGTTGTCTCGTCATAGTTTCAATGCACTGCTCAAAACGCTGGAAGAGCCGCCTGAGTATGTGAAATTCCTATTGGCCACTACGGATCCGCAAAAGCTGCCGGTGACTATCCTGTCACGCTGTTTGCAATTTCACTTAAAGCATTTCGATGCCAGCCAAATTCAAACCCAGTTAGAAACCATCTTGGCGCAAGAGGGCGTAGATGCTGAATCGCGTGCGTTGATGCTACTTTCTCGCGCGGCTGAAGGGAGCATGCGTGATGCACTGAGTTTAACCGACCAAGCGATTGCGCTAGGCAACGGTCAAATTACTACGGCATCGGTTAGCGACATGCTGGGTACACTGAGCACCGATCACGCATTGATGCTGCTTGAGGCGCTGGTTAACCATGATGCGCTGGAGCTGATGAGTGCCTTAGAGCAGATTGCGCACATTGGCGTTGAATGGGACGGTTTACTCAAAGAGCTGGCTGGGCAACTGCATCAAATCGCCTTACTGCAAGCGTTACCTAATACGCATAGCGAGGCGTCACCGGACAAAGCGCGCTTGCATGCACTGGCGACCCGACTATCGCCCCAAGATGTGCAATTGTGCTATCAAATGGCGCTGCAGGGTCGTCAAGATTTACCGTATGCTCCTGATGGACGTGCGGGGCTGGAAATGGTGTTGTTGCGGATGTTGGCATTCCAACCGGTCAAAACTGTCCCCTATGAACCCAAGGCGATTTCTGTGCCGACCCAAGCCCCTCAAACGCAACAGGTTGCGACTCAGAAACCGCACACCGATCCGGCTCAGGCGATTGGGGCGTTAAAAGCGCAGGTGCAGCAAGCAACATCGACGCCAAGGGAGCAGACTGCGCCAGCTCACCAATCAGCGCCACCTCAATCACAACCTAAGCCACAGGCGCAACAGCCAGCGTCGACGCAGCCGGATAGGGCGGAGGGAGCACAGGCTACCCCTCAATCTGCGGCATCCAGTTTGATTCAGGCGCGGAATCAACTTCGTAGTCGTATGAAACGTCAATCGAGTCAGACGGATAACACGCCAAAAAAGACTGAACGGACATCGGCCAAGCAAGATGCGTTGTCAGTGCTGGATCGTATTACTGCGAATACCCAGCCTGCGTCGCCGGTGTCCGACTCATCTTTTGAGCAAGCGCCGGCGGCATTGTCTCATCAAAAAACGGCTGAAACGGCGCCAGTGTCTGACGAGCCTTATCAATGGACGCCGACTCAACCGCAGCCCGAGAAAGAAACAGCCACGCATTTAACGCCAAATGCGCTGAAAAAGGCGCTAGAGCATGAAAAAACACCAGCGATGCGGGATAAGCTTGTCCAAGAAGCGAACGCTGAGGATCACTGGTGTGCGTTGGCAGACAGTTTGGCGGTGCCGCGCTTGGTGAAGCAAATGGCACTGAATGCGTCGATGGTGCGTGAGGGCAATACGGTAGTGTTGACCTTACGTCCTGATCAGGCTCACCTCAATAAAGAAAAAGCACAACAACAGCTCGCACAGGCCTTGTCTCAGGCCCTAAATGCCCCCATAACATTGGAAGTCCATTTAGGCGATAGCGGGCGAACGCCATTAGAGTGGCGAGAACATCTCTATCAACAAAAATTAGCGCAGGCGACACAGAGCTTGCATAATGATCCGAATGTCGGTTTTATTCTTCAGCGTTTTGCTGCGGAACTGGATGAAGACAGCATTCGACCAATTTAGAACACCTAACCAAGAGAGAGAATTATGTTTGGTAAAGGCGGAATGGGTAACCTGATGAAGCAGGCGCAGCAAATGCAAGAGCGCATGCAAAAAGTTCAGGAAGAAATTGCCAATATGGAAGTCACCGGTGAGTCGGGCGCAGGCATGGTAAAAGTCACCATGACGGGTAGCCATAGCGTTCGTCGAGTTGAAATCGATGACAGCCTAATGGAAGACGACAAAGACATGCTGGAAGATCTGATTGCAGCCGCATTCAATGACGCAGCACGTCGTGCCGAAGAGCAGCAAAAAGAGAAAATGGCCGAAGTGACAGGTGGTATGCAGTTACCACCAGGCATGAAAATGCCGTTTTAATCCATGCGTACCAGTCAGTTACTTGAACAACTGATGGACGCGCTGCGCTGCTTACCTGGGGTCGGCCCTAAATCAGCGCAGCGTATGGCCTATCATCTGCTTCAACGCAATCGTCAAGGTGGTATTGAGTTGGCGCAAGCGCTGACTGCAGCGATGACAGAGATTGGTCACTGCAGCCAGTGTCGAACTTTCACTGAAGAAGAGGTTTGTGCGATTTGCGACAATCCTCGACGTCAGCAAACGGGGTTAATTTGTGTGGTTGAAAGCCCTGCGGATATCGCTGCGGTTGAAGCGACCGGACAATATTCTGGGCGTTACTTTGTGCTAATGGGGCATTTGTCGCCATTAGATGGTATTGGTCCTGCCGATATCGGCTTAGACGTGTTGGAAAAACGCCTCACGCATGAGCCCATTGAGGAGCTGATCCTTGCTACAAACCCAACCGTTGAAGGCGAAGCTACGGCGCAATATATTGCCGAGCTGTGTCGAGAACACGATGTGCAAGCCAGTCGTATTGCCCACGGTGTGCCTATGGGTGGAGAGCTTGAGCTGGTGGACGGCACTACACTCTCACACTCGATCATTGGCCGGCAGCGCTTAAGCTATAACTAGCTGAGAAGCATGACGCGCTGTACCATGACGCACTAATTTCTAAGCCTGACTTGGTCAGGCTTTTCTTTTTTCTCCTCCTTGACTAGTAAGTATGCAATCAATCATTTGATTGTTGACAAACTAGTCGTTAAGCGCTGTTGTGTAAGAACTCATTACTAAACGTGCTTAACCTATGAAGCGTTTTCTCTCTTTCTTTCTCGTATACTTCTTTCTCGCAAGCGCATTGGTCAGTAACCTGGCTCAGGCCGAGCCAGTTAAGCGCTCAAAATCGGGCATTTGTCACGACACCAATAGTCCTTATTACACCCGCGTCACGCGATTTACCGCATTCGATTCGCTGTCAGCCTGTCTTGAGGCAGGCGGGCGCTTACCTAAGCGTTCGACGTCTTCTCCAAAAGCGCTTGTCCATCAAGAAACCAACGCGGCGTTGCGCGATGGGCGTCCTTTCTCTGGACCCTATCAGCGAGACCATTGGCCCCATTGGTTGGATGAGGACAAAGATTGCCAAAACACCCGTGCTGAAGTCCTGATTGCTCGGAGCCAAGTGCCTGTGACCTACACACGGGATAATCGCTGCACGGTTGCCACGGGATTATGGGTTGGCGCGTTGACGGGCCAGTCGTTTACCCAAGCCAGTGATGTCGATATTGATCACCTTGTGCCATTGAAGTGGGCCCACGGTCACGGTGGCGAGGTATGGTCTCGGAAGAAAAAAGCCCAATTTGCCAATGACCTCGACAACCTGCTGATCGCCGATGATGCGCTGAATGCACAAAAAGGCGCGAAAGGGCCCGATGAATGGATACCACCGGCCGAGACACTGCGTTGTGACTATGTCTATCGTTTTGATCGTATCGTCGCCCGTTACCAACTCCACTATGTGCCCAGTGAGCGCGAGGCCGTGAACCATTGGCTTGCTGCCTGTGGTTACGGGCCGCGGGGATAGCAAGGCTGGGTGAACTTGTGGCTGCTTTGCTTGATAACGCGAATAGATGACTAAGTGATTTATTTTTGGTCAGTTAAGCCTTGAAAGCGTCGCGAGCGGCCCCTATATCCAAAGAGACTTTATCCAATTCGTCATCAGGTAGTCCGCTTCGGGCTCACTTGGCGTTTAATTATCATAGCTTTAGGTAGATTGACATGAGCGTGAAAACCCCAGAAAAACACCAGTTTGGCTCTGATACATCCAAGCTGTTGCAATTGATGATCCATTCACTCTACTCAAACAAAGAGATTTTCCTGCGTGAGCTGGTCTCGAATGCGTCAGACGCGGCTGACAAGCTTCGTTTTAAAGCACTTTCTGCCCCTGAATTGTACGAAAATGATGGGGATTTACGCGTACGCCTCTCAGTAGACAAGGATGCAGGTACGCTGACTATCTCTGATAACGGCATTGGTATGAGCCGAGATGATGTGATCGCCAACCTTGGGACCATCGCTAAGTCAGGGACAGAAGAGTTTCTAAAGCAACTCAATGAAGATCAAAGCAAAGATTCCAACTTGATTGGTCAGTTTGGCGTGGGCTTTTATTCTGCCTTTATCGTTGCCGACAAGGTGACCGTGCATACCCGTGCTGCCGGTCTGGCGGCAGATCAAGCTGTATGCTGGGAATCTACCGGTGAAGGCGAATACACCCTAGAGCCTATCGAGAAAGCTGAACGCGGCACCGATATTATTTTACATCTGAATGACGATGAGAAAGAATTCCTCAACGACTGGCGCCTGCGCGAGGTGATTGGCAAATACTCTGATCACATCGGTATTCCGGTTGAAATGTGGACTATCGAAAAAGACGACGAAGGTAAGGAAACTGGCGAAGGCAAATGGGAAAAGGTCAATAAAGCTCAAGCTTTGTGGACCCGATCTAAATCAGACATTAGCGCGGACGAGTATAAAGAGTTTTATAAGCACGTCTCACACGATTTCGCGGAGCCACTGACATGGAGCCACAACCGTGTCGAAGGTAAAAATGACTACACAAGCTTGCTATATGTCCCGTCGAAAGCACCGTGGGATCTGTTCAACCGTGAACACAAACACGGTTTGAAACTGTACGTGCAACGCGTGTTCATTATGGATGATGCGTCGCAATTTATGCCAAGTTACTTGCGCTTTATCCGTGGTTTGATTGACTCGAACGATCTACCGCTCAACGTCTCTCGTGAGATCTTGCAAGATAATAAGATCACCCAATCACTGCGCAGTGCTTGCACTAAGCGCGTGCTATCTATGCTCGAGAAGCTGGCTAAAAACGACGCGGAGAAGTATCAAACCTTCTGGCGTGAGTTTGGTCTGGTACTTAAAGAAGGCCCGGCTGAAGACTTTGGCAACAAAGAAAAAATTGCGGGCTTGTTGCGTTTTGCATCGACGCACGAAGACAGTGCGGAGCAAAACGTTTCATTGGCGGACTATGTGTCGCGCATGAAAGACGAGCAAGAGAAGATTTACTACATCACTGCAGATAGCTACAACGCTGCGAAGCACAGCCCTCACCTTGAGCAATTCAAGGCTAAAGGCATTGAAGTTATCTTGATGTACGATCGCATCGATGAGTGGCTGATGAGCTATCTCACTGAGTTTGATGGTAAGCAATTCCAAGCGATTACCAAAGCAGACCTCGATCTTAGCCAGTTTGACGACGAAGAAGCCAAAGCCAAGCGTGAAGACACCGAAAAAGCGTTTGAGTCTGTGGTTGAGCGCGTGAAGTCTCATTTAGGTGAGCGCGTGAAAGATGTTCGTCCAACGTTCAAACTATCCGGTACGCCTGCAGTTGTGGTAACTGACCAGTTTGAGATGGGTACTCAGATGGCGAAACTGCTTGAAGCAGCGGGGCAACAAGCACCGGAAGTGAAGTACATCTTCGAGCTCAACCCAGAGCATGATCTTGTCAAGCGTATGGCGGATGAGAGCGATGAAGAGAAGTTTGGTACCTGGGTGGAAATGCTGCTAGGTCAAGCGATGCTGGCAGAAAAAGGAAGCATGGATGATCCGTCTGAGTTCTTGGCGTCGGTGAACAAGCTTCTGACTAAGGTATAATCGACAACGCGCTGTGAAAGCGACATATTGAACAGCGACCAACAAGCCCGGCCGGATTGCCGGGCTTGATAGCGTTTCGTGAAGCGTGTATGTTTCGGGTCTTTGCGAATAGACGCAGTTTTACGAAACTCCAAAAACGATAAAAGGGGATCACTATGCGCATCATTCTGTTGGGTGCACCGGGCGCGGGTAAAGGGACGCAAGCGCAGTTCATCATGGAAAAATACGGGATTCCGCAGATTTCTACCGGTGACATGCTGCGCGCCGCGATTAAAGCGGGCACTGAGCTGGGCAAACAAGCCAAAGCGGTTATTGATGCTGGCGAGCTGGTGTCAGATGACATCATTCTGGGTCTGGTTAAAGAGCGTATCTCGCAAGATGATTGTGCCAAAGGGTTCTTGCTAGATGGGTTCCCACGTACAATTCCACAAGCGGATGGCCTAAAAGAAATCGGTGTAGCGATTGATTACGTGCTCGAGTTTGACGTGCCAGACGATGTGATTGTGGAGCGTATGAGTGGTCGTCGTGCTCACTTGGCTTCGGGCCGTACCTACCACGTGGTGTATAACCCACCAAAAGTGGAAGGCAAAGACGATGTGACTGGCGAAGAGCTCGTTGTTCGTGATGACGACAAAGAAGAAACAGTGCGTGCGCGCCTGAAGGTTTATCATGATCAAACTGCGCCTTTGATTGCTTACTACAAAAAAGAAGCAGATGCAGGCAATACGCAGTACTTCACCTTTGACGGTACCCAAGCGGTAGCAGACGTCAGTGTTGAGATTGAAAAAGCCCTAGGCTAACACTGGATGTTCTCCCAAGGAGAAGATTGAGTATATCGATTGCAGAAACCGGAGCAGACGATTAGTCGCTCCGGTTTTTTTATGGCAAGCTAGCCCAAAATCAAATTGTTACCGTACTGGTTCGGGTAAATCGTTTATACGCCAGTCTGTTCTAAGATTGCCGCCAAGGAATACAATCAAAATGACGGAAAAACACAATCAAGTCGGTGTGCTATTGGTCAACCTCGGAACCCCAGAAGCGCCGACATCACAGTCAGTGAAAGCCTTTCTTTCTGAATTCCTGCATGATCATCGTGTGGTTGATTTAACCCGGTGGTTATGGTGCCCATTGTTACACGGTGTGATATTGCCGATTCGTTCACCGAAAGTGGCTAAGCTGTATCAAAGTATTTGGATGGAGGAGGGATCGCCACTGATGGTGTATGCCAAGCGTCAGCAAAAAGCGCTGGCTGAACAGGTGTCGGCTCCGGTTGCGCTTGGAATGACCTACGGTAATCCGTCCATTGCCCAAGGGCTTGATGAGCTGCAAGCAAAGGGCTGCGACAAGGTGTTGGTCTTGCCGCTCTATCCTCAATATTCTGCCACCACCACGGCTGCGGTTTTCGATAAAGTGGCTAAATCATTGAAAGGGCGCCCAGTGATCCCTGCGTTGCGGTACGTGAACCACTATCATGATCATCCGCTTTATCAAGCCGCGTTAGCCCACTCGGTGAAGCAGCATTGGCAAGCGCATGGGAAAGGTGACTTGCTACTGTGTTCTTATCACGGCATACCGCAGCGTTTTGCCGATAATGGCGACCCTTACCCTCGGCACTGTGAGCAAACCACGTCGCTGCTGCAAGCGGAACTCGGGCTTGCGGATAACGAGATCATGATGACCTATCAGTCGCGTTTCGGACGAGAAGAGTGGCTCAAGCCTTACACCGATAAGACCCTAGAGACGTTACCCAGCAAAGGGGTGAAAACCCTCGATATTATGACCCCAGCTTTTTCCGCTGATTGTCTTGAAACCCTAGAAGAAATTGCCGAGCAATGTCGTGACACCTTCCTCGAGGCAGGTGGCGAACGCTTCCGATTTATTCCATGCTTAAACGACGATGAGGCTCATATTCACCTGATGGCGTCGCTGGTGGCCAAACATACACAAGGTTGGTAGGGCAATAAATTTCATCGTGTAGACGCTACGCATGCGCGAATTCTGTGATAGAATTCGCGCCTCCCTTCCATTAGCTAGTTACACGAACCATGAAATTTCCAGGACAACGCAAGTCTAAGCACTATTTTCCGGTTCACGCCCGTGATCCTTTGCTCAACCCAGCCAGCGAACGTGGCTTTAAGCGCCCACACGTGATTGGTATCGACCAAACCTTGGTCGACATTGAAGCAAAAGTGCCTGATGAATTTCTGGAGCGGTATCAGTTAAGTAAAGGGCACTCGCTCGTCATCGACGATGAGCGTGCAGAAGCACTGTATCAAGAATTGAAAGACAACAACCTTGTCACTCATGAGTTTGCGGGTGGCACCATCGGTAACACCTTGCACAACTATTCAGCGCTGGCGGATGACCAATCTATCTTGCTGGGGGTGATGAGCCAAGATATTCGAATTGGTAGCTATTCTTACCGCTACCTCTGCAACACCTCAAGCCGGATGGATCTTAACTACCTGCAGCCAGTGCAGGGCCCAATTGGTCGTTGCTACGCCTTGATTGGCGATTGTGGTGAGCGTACGTTCGCCATCAACGAAGGCTTGATGAACCAACTCCACCCTGATTCGATTCCTGAGCATATCTTTGAAAACGCTTCTGCGTTGGTACTCACTGCGTATTTGGTTCGCTGTAAAGAAGGGGATCCAATGCCGCAAGCGACCATGCGCGCCATTGAATATGCGAAAAAGCACAACGTGCCCGTGGTTATGACGCTTGGCACCAAGTTTGTGATTGAGCAAAACCCACAATGGTGGCGTGACTTTCTTTCCGAGCACGTTAGCGTCGTGGCGATGAATGAAGATGAAGGTGAAGCCTTAACTGGTGAGAGCGATCCGCTCTTGGCGGCCGATGCTGCACTGCAGTGGGTGGATATGGTGTTGTGTACCGCAGGGCCAATTGGTTTGTATATGGCCGGTTACACCGAGGATAAGTCTAAACGTCAAACCACCTTGCCGTTGCTGCCAGGTGCGATCCCTGAATTCAACATGTATGAATTCAGCCGTCCGATGATGAAAGCGGACTGCGAAACGCCGATTAAAATTTATTCTCACATTGCTCCCTATATGGGGGGGCCTGAGCGGATTAAGAACACCAATGGTGCTGGAGATGGTGCTCTATCAGCGTTGCTGCATGATATGTCTGCGAATCGCTATCATCGTGACAATGTGCCCAATTCGAGTAAGCACCAATACCCATTTATGACCTACTCCTCTTTCTCGCAAGTGTGCAAGTATGCCAACCGTGTTAGCTATGAAGTGTTGGCGCAGCACTCACCGCGTTTATCACGAGGGCTGCCTGAGCGAGAGGATAGCCTTGAAGAGGCGTATTGGGAGCGATAAGCCGCTAGAAAAAAACCGCCAATCGGCGGTTTTTTTGTTTCTAATCGATGGTGTGCCCATCATTTTGCGCTTATTGATACGCTTTTTCATGTACAGTGCGTACAGCACGACCAGACGGATCAGCTTGGTTTTTGAAAGATTCATCCCACTCAATCGCTTTAGCACTTGAGCAAGCGATCGACGGGCCGCCCGGTACGCATTTCGCCGCATCGTCGAGCGGGAAGAGCTCTGCAAAAATCTCGCGGTACATATACGCCTCTTTAGTGGTTGGCGTGTTATAAGGGAACCGGAAAGCCGCGGTCTCGAGCTGCTGATCCGTCACCTTCTCTTCGGCAATCGCTTTTAAGGTATCAATCCAGCCATACCCAACGCCATCACTGAATTGCTCTTTTTGGCGCCATGCTACCGAATCAGGAAGTAGGTCTCCAAAGCATTCGCGGATAATGTGCTTTTCCATTTTTCCGTTGCCACACATCTTATCGTCTGGCTTGATCTGCATCGCCACTTCTAAGAAGGCTTTGTCGAGGAAAGGTACGCGTGCTTCCACGCCCCATGCTGCCATGGATTTGTTGGCACGTGCGCAGTCAAACATGTTGAGAGCAAGTAACTTACGCACCGTTTCTTCGTGAAACTCTTTAGCGCTTGGGGCTTTATGGAAGTATAAATACCCTCCAAACACTTCATCGGCACCTTCACCGGAGAGCACCATTTTGATCCCCATCGCGCGGATCTTACGAGACATCAGGTACATCGGCGTGGAGGCACGGATCGTGGTGACGTCATAGGTTTCAATGTGATAAATCACGTCACGAATCGCATCCAGCCCTTCTTGAATAGTGTAGGTAAACTCATGATGAACCGTGCCAAGGTGATCCGCTACTTCCTTGGCAGCTTTCAAATCGGGAGCGCCTTCAAGGCCGATAGCAAACGAGTGAAGACGAGGCCACCATGCTTGGCTTTGATCGTCATCTTCGATGCGGTTAGCAGCAAACTGTTTGGTGATGGCAGAAATCACGGACGAGTCGAGTCCACCAGAAAGCAACACGCCGTAAGGTACGTCGGTCATTAGTTGGCGGTGAACTGCGGCTTCGAGTGCTTCTTTCAACGCCGCTTTATCGGTTGTGTTTTCTTTCACACCGTCATAGTCCATCCAATCACGCTTGTAATAGCGCACCGGCTCGCCTTGTTTACTCCATAGGAAATGGCCCGGAGGAAATTCACTGATGCTCTTGCACACAGGCGTTAAGGCTTTCATTTCCGAAGCCACGTAGTAGTTGCCGTGTTCATCATGACCGTGGTACAGCGGAATAATACCAATGTGGTCACGGCCAATCAGGTAGGCATCTTGCTCCTCATCATAAAGGATAAACGCGAAGATGCCGTTGAGGTAGTCAAGCAGTTCAGGGCCTTTTTGCTGATACAAAGCGAGAATGATTTCGCAATCCGACTCGGTTTGAAATGGATAGTCAGGAGCAAACTCAGCACGCAATTCTTTGTGGTTGTAAATTTCGCCATTGACCGCTAATGCTTGGGTTTTATCTTGGTTATATAAAGGCTGGGCCCCACTGTTTAGATCGACAATCGCTAAACGCTCATGGACCAAAATGGCTTTCTCGGATGAGTAAATACCCGACCAGTCAGGACCACGGTGACGCATGGTTTTGGACATCTTTAAAGCCACTTCACGGAGCTGCTGTGGGTCGGTTTTTATATCAAGCACCCCAAACACTGAACACATACTTTCCTCTCAAATTCATCAAGCCAACAAGGCGATAACAGGTTGACAACCACTCTGCCTTGCACGGTCAGGATAGACAAGCCTAAAAAGCATTTCTTTATCAAAAGCCCCCTCTGGGTGAATATTATTTATAATAAATCCCTATTTGATGAATGATATTTAACTGTAGTGCAGTGTGTGTACAAAATGACTATGCATCGATGAAAAAAGCCGCTCGAAAGAGCGGCCTGGGTATTGGAATAACGGTGGGTTAGGCGTTGTTGGCTGGCGTGGTAAACTGCTCTCGCACATGTCGAGCAAATCCACTACCGGCCTCTTGATAGATATTGAACGCTTCGTCAACGCCGAGCGCTTTGAGCTGCTCAATTTCATCCTCATATTTTGCAATGGCGGCGACCTTGCCCTTAAAGTTGGTTTGCCGGATTTGCTCTAGCGCAAGCATATTGGCCTGACTGTGTGGCATTGCCAGTAAGATTAATTTGATCTGCCCATCAGAAATGGCGCGTGACCAAAAGTCAGGATCGGTGGCATCGCCAAGAATCGCACGTCGTCCTTCCTCTTGATGGCGTGCCACTGAATCTTCTCGGTTATCAATGCCAATAATGGGTTGGTGATGAGTGGCAGAGAGCTCGTCATACGCCCCTGAACCAATTCGACCCATTCCAAGTACCAGAATCGAGGCATCACCGAGATTGATCAGCTGATCACTAGGATGAAGTTTATCGGGGTGTTTGTCTTTTAACCACTGCGATGCCCAAGTATATAGCTGGTTACTGAAAGTATTGAGCGGGGCGGAGAACGCAAAACTCAATGACACTGCAATAGCGATGGACACTAATATAGGTCCAGGCATAAGGCCGGCTTTATACGCAAAGCCTCCCACGATTAAGCCAAACTCACTGAAGTTAAATAAAGTGAGCGTGGTGAACATGGCAGTCCGAACGCGATAGCGGAAACCACTGACAATCCAGTAATAGAGGAGCCCTTTGATAGGCAAAAGCAGCATGATGACTAACGCAAAGCTAAAGCTTTGCCAAGTAGGTTGTTCGGATAAGCCAATGTTGAGGAAAAAGCACACGAGGAAAAGCTCTTTCATATTGAAGAGCGATTTGGCCATTTCCGAGGCGCGAGGATGGCTTGCCAGCAGCATCCCTAAAATTAACGCCCCTAAGTCTGGTTTAACGCCAACAAGCTCAAACAAGCCTGCTCCCGCTACTAACGCCAAGAAAATGCCATAGAGCACCAACATCTCACCGTGCCCCGCGTTGTCCAGTATTTTGTTGAACACTGGTTTAAGCAGAGGCAATGCAAAAAGCAGTAATGCACTGAGCTCAGGCGTTTTTCCGGACGTGGCGGTGATAAAGACTACCGCAAAGATATCTTGCATGATCAGAATGCCAATCGCCAGAGTCCCATAGGTGGCGTTAAGCTCGCCTTTCTCTTGGAGTGCCTTAATGGCAAAGACGGTGCTGGAGAAGGAGAGGGCAAAACCCAACAGGGCCAACTCTGATAAGCTCAATCCAGCAAGCATAGGCACGCTTAGGGCTTTCAAGCCGAGCAAGGAGAGCGTGAACAACCCCGTAGTCAGCAGGTTATGGGCGGTTGCACCAAACCAAATCTCCTTGGCAAGTAGGGTTTTGACATCCAACTTCAATCCAATTGAGAAAAGCAGCAAGGTGACACCCAAATCGGCCAGATCAGAGATCACAGGGGTTGATTCGTAGCCAAACGCATGTAGCGCAAAGCCGGCAATCAAAAAGCCAACGAGAGGTGGCAAGTGACAACGCATCAGAATATAGCCGCTGATGAAGGCTGCTGAGATGTAAACCAATTCCATATCGTATGCTTATTATGTGAGTTAGCGAGCAAACAGAATCCGTGTTTTTGTGCAAAAGCCAATAAACACAGCATCGACAATTATCTTAAAGTTTTGAATCAACTAAAGATATGAATTTGAGACATTGAAGGGTCTCCTTAGTAATAGCTTGTTTGAGCTTGGCTCATCTGAGGTTTAGCGATAAGGAGCAAGACGCGTTGATGCCTATGCGACTTTGAAAAAAGAGATAGGATCGTGGCGCATTGCCAACTTATCGCGCACCGTAGCTTGGGTATATAATGTACACGCTAGATAGGGAAAGTGTGAGATTTTATTTGCGGAGAAAACGGGTTTGCGTAGCAAGACGTCAAACCCGCTAAACGATCACTCTTCGAGCAGTTTTTGTAACAGTTCGCCGTTGAGCATGGCCCGTTTAACTAACGAGAAAGCGGCCATGGTAGGCTTTTCTGCTAGCTTCGCGCTTACAATCTCTAGCTTTTGATGAAAGCTCGGCAGTGACTGGTTTTCAACACAGCGCTGAATGGCAGGAAACACGACACTTTGTGCCGCGGTAATTTTACCTGCAATGACTACAAGTTGAGGATTGAACAGGTTAACGGTCATAGCAATGGCTTTGCCAAGATGATTGCCAACTTTTACCAATACCTGTCTTGCCAGTTCATCACCTTGCTCGGCGGCCTCACAAATGGCTTCGATCGTTAAACTGTCATCGTGTTTGAGTGTGCTCGGGTGTCCTTGGGCCAGTAGCTGTTGTGCATGCTCGATAATGGCTTCGTTAGAGGCCACTGTCTCTAAACAACCAAAATTGCCGCATTGGCACTTCTTGCCCAAAGGATCAATTTGCACATGGCCCAATTCGCCTACATTGCGGTTATGGCCCAAGAATATTTGCCCGTTTACGATAATCCCAGCGCCAGTGCCATGGTGTACACTGACTAACATCGAATCGTAATAGGCTTGACTGGCGCCAAAGTAGTGCTCTGCCAATGCTTGTCCGCGAATATCGTTACCAATAAACGCCTGCACACCAAACTCCTCATGGAGTGTGTCGGCAAGGGCCAGCTGTTGAATCGTGATGTTAGGCATATATTCGACGACCCCAGATTCAGGATCAATCAGGCCGGGCATTACGACCGATATGGCAATCAGCTCTTTGATGGATTGTTGGTGGGTGTCAATAAACTGACTCAGAATCTGAATCAGGCCGTCCACTAACTCATTCTGATCGTGATAGTGAAAAGCTTCCCCGTGTTCAGCAAGCGATGTCCCACTCAAGTCATAGAGTGAAAGCTCGATAAAATGACGCCCCAGTCTTACCGCAAGGGTATGGAATGGGGCGCACTCTGTGGTCAAAGAAATAGCTCGGCGACCGCCGGTTGACGCTTGCTGAGCCACTTCCTTGATCAAGCCACGTTCGAGCAATTGGCGGGTTATTTTTGTCACACTTGCGGGTGCTAGACGGCTCACATCTGCAATTTGTATGCGAGAGATGGGCCCTTGTTGATCGATCAACCGATAAACGGCAGCTCCGTTGAGCTGCTTTACCAAGTCGACATTCCCGATTTGTCCGCCAGTCATAAATGTCCTAGCTATGTGTATATTGTCCGTTAACCACCGTCGCTTGGATGTTGAGTGTACGATCAAAAATAGCAAGATTCGCAATTTTCCCCGGGCGAATACTGCCATAAAGCTGATCGACACCAATAGCGCGCGCAGGATACAGCGTTGCCATGCGCAGAGCCTCATCCAAGGCGATACCTATATGCTCAACACTATTACGAACTGCTTCGTTCATCGTCAGTGCAGAGCCGCCAAGTGTACCATTCTCATCAACACACTTGCCGTCACGGTAATATACTTTCTTGCCTACAAAAATAAAGTGATCCATGTCGGCTCCTGCTGGTGCCACAGCATCAGTAACTAGCACTAATTTCTCACCTTTTACTTTATGTGCAAGACGAATGTTGGCGTAAGACACATGGAAGCCGTCAGCAATAACGCCGGTGTAAACCTCGGGCGTATCATAAATCGCGCCAACCATGCCGGGCTCGCGACCGGTTGTGGCTGTCATTGCATTGAACAGGTGGGTAGCAAACCCAATCCCATTAGCAAAGCCTTCGCGTGCTTGCTCATAGGTTGCGTTAGTATGACCGGCGGAAACGACAATGCCTGCTTTGGTGAGGGCCTGAATGTGCGCTTTGGGTGCGAGTTCGGGCGCCAGCGTCAATTTGGTAATCACGTCGGCGTTGTCGCACAAATACGCAATCATCTTGTCGTTGCTGGGGCGAATATAGTCGAGACTGTGGATCCCTTTTTTTGCGCTGTTTAAGTAAGGCCCTTCTAGGTGTAAGCCTAAGGCTTGATGCGGATGGTGGGCTTTGTACTCGCGCATCGCGTTGATTGCCGCACGCATGTCATCATCTGAGCTCGTGATCAGAGTCGGTAAGAAGTTGGTACACCCAGACTTCAAGTTTGCTTGGTGCATGGTTTCGATAGTGTCTGTTGTGATCGCATCGTTAAACATGACACCACCGCAACCATTAAGCTGCAGATCAATGAAGCCCGGGCTAACGTAAGCTCCGTCGAGTGAGCGTTTTTCTATCTCTGTCGGCAGCGCATGTTGCGGGCAAACGTCCTCAATCACGCCGTCACGGATGACAATAGCGTGGTCATCAAGCACTTCATGACCAGTAAAAATCCGGCAGTGGGTTAACGCATACATGCTGTTATTCCTTATAAATTATGAATGTTCTGGGCTTCAAGCTCCTGAAAATACTTCACTGTTTTTACTTTTAGTTCGGCAGTTGAAGGCGCATCGCACACAATCATTGCTTTAGGGTGCAGCTGCAGCGCGGAAACAGTCCATAAGTGATTGACCGACCCCTCCACGGCTGCTTGAAGTGCCTGAGCTTTATTGTGGCCAGTGACCAAAATCATGATCTCTTCAGCATCGAGTAGCGTCCCGACGCCAATGGTAAGCGCGTGCTTAGGTACTTGATTGATATCATTATCAAAGAAGCGAGAGTTTGCCATACGGGTATCTTCGGTCAAGGTTTTGATCCGTGTCCGAGAGGCTAGCGAAGAGGCAGGCTCGTTAAACGCAATGTGACCGTCGTTACCTACACCGCCCATAAAGAGGTGGATCTTGCCGTAGGATTTGATCTTGTCTTCATAACGTTTGCATTCCGCATCAACATCGCTCGCATTTCCGTTCAGTAAGTTGATGTTTTCTTCTTTAATATCAATATGCTTAAAGAAGTTTTCATACATGAAGGTGCGATATGATTGGTCATGATCGGCTGGGATATTGCAGTACTCGTCCATGTTGAACGTTACCACATGCTCAAAGCTCACTTCGCCCTGATTGAACAGGGTGATCAGTTGCTTATAAGTATTCAGTGGCGTACCGCCTGTTGGCAATCCGAGCACAAATGGGCGTTCGGCGCTTGGAGCGAATTTATTAATAGTATCAACGATATATCTAGCCGACCATAGGCCGACCTCATGGCTGGTTTGTAATGGAATGAGTCGCACAGGACACCTCGATAAATCAGTGGGCTTACGGGTACAGCATAACGAATATGCTCATTTATTTTTATCATAAAATAAGTTTTATGATCTGGCTAACATATTTCTCTGTGTTTGGTGTGGATCGGTGATAAATCTCACAAATAAGGGGGTTTTAATTTGCGAGGCGAATTTATTGGCATAAACTGCAATTGACTAACATTGTTTGACAAAAAAAGTGCTTTGGTCATTATCTCACGCGACACGCTAGACGCAGAAAACAACAAATACTGCGGCATGGCTCTGAGAACACATAGGGGGAACGAAGGTGAATATTCTTGGATACGCGCAACGTATAGGTCGTGCGCTGATGGTGCCGGTAGCGGTACTACCAGCTGCAGCGATCTTGATGGGGGTCGGCTACTGGCTTGACCCAACAGGTTGGGGTGGTAACAGCGCATTGGCTGCTTTCTTGATTAAATCAGGGGCGGCGATCATTGATATGGAAAATATGTCTTTACTGTTCGCCATTGGTGTGGCTTACGGCATGTCAAAAGATAAAGATGGTGCGGCTGCCTTGGCAGGTTTCGTCGGCTTTATGGTGATCACCACGCTTTGTGCGCCTGGTGCTGTAAGCCAAATTGGTCTCGTGGATGTTGCACTAGACAACAATGAGCTGGCGTTTAGCAAAATCAACAACCAATTTATTGGTATTTTAATTGGTGTGGTATCGGCGGAGCTTTACAACCGTTATAGCGGCGTAGAGCTGCCAAAAGCACTGGCGTTCTTCAGCGGCAAACGTTTGGTTCCCATTCTTGTCTCTGTCGTCGCCATCGCGATTTCGTTCGTGTTGATGTTTGTATGGCCGGTCGTATTTGGTGGTCTGGTTCACTTCGGTGAAAGTATCACTAACTTAGGTGCCGCGGGTGCAGGTATCTACGGATTCTTCAACCGTCTATTGATTCCAGTTGGTCTTCACCATGCGCTTAACGCGGTATTCTGGTTTGACACTGTGGGTATCAATGACTTGGGCCGCTTCTGGATGGGTGCACAAGGTCTTGCTTCTGGAGAAGCAATTAAGGGAACCACAGGCATGTACATGGCCGGCTTCTTCCCTGTGATGATGTTTGGTCTACCGGGGGCGGCACTAGCGATTTACCACACTGCGCGTCCAGAGAACAAAGCACGTGTGGCATCTATCATGATTGCAGCCGGTTTTGCTTCATTCTTTACCGGTGTCACTGAACCACTCGAGTTTGCCTTCCTGTTCGTGGCACCTGTGTTGTTTGTGTTGCATGCGTTCTTGACAGGCATCTCTTTGTTCATCGCGGCCACCTTTAACTGGACTGCCGGTTTTGGCTTCTCTGCAGGTCTTGTCGACTTGGTGTTGTCGTCAAAAAACCCCGTTGCTAACGAGTGGTACATGCTACCTGTGATGGGCTTGGTATTCTTCGTGCTTTATTACGCGACATTCCGTGCGGCTATCATGGCCATGAACCTGAAAACCCCGGGTCGTGAAGATGACAGCATTGAAGGTGCATCTGCCGGAAACGCGAATACGAATGAAACCAGCGACAACCGTGAGCTTGCACGTAAGTACCTCAAAGCGTTAGGCGGACACCAAAACCTGACATCTATCGACGCCTGTATCACACGCTTGCGCCTATCGGTAGCAAACCGTGAAATCGTCGATGAAGCGAAACTCAAAGCCATTGGCGCGATGGGGGTCGTGAAGTTAGGGGATAACAACTTGCAAGTCATTCTTGGCCCATTGGCCGAAATCATTGCCGGTGAGATGAAGCAAATCCCGGATAATGAAGATTTGTCTGCAGTGAAATTGCCATAAGCGACCACACACAAAGACAATCTTAACCCGATAACGCCCGGCTAACGCTGGGCGTTTTTTTATGCACGGCAGTGGAATGAGCAAAAAAAACGCATTTAGGGGCATGCGAGGGCGAGTTTAACAACAACTGGTTGAGTAAAGTGCCGGAATAAGAGATCATAGTATCCATGTAGCTATAAAATTCGCACTGTTTTGATACGAGGTAACCTTGATGAGTGATGCTGAAGCTCGTCCAACCAATTTTATTCGTCAAATCATTGATAAAGATTTGGCGGAGGGAAAACACACATCAGTCGTGACCCGTTTCCCGCCGGAGCCTAATGGCTATCTGCATATCGGTCACGCTAAGTCTATTTGCCTGAACTTCGGTATTGCACAGGATTATCAAGGTGAGTGCAATTTGCGCTTTGATGATACCAACCCAGAAAAAGAAAACGTTGAGTACGTTGACTCGATCAAACGCGACGTGCAATGGCTTGGCTTTGAGTGGGCAGGTAAAGAGCGCTATTCATCAGACTATTTTGATAAGTTGTACGGCTTTGCGGTTGAACTGATTGAAAAAGGGTTGGCGTATGTCGATGAATTGAGCCCAGATCAAATCCGCGAGTACCGGGGTACGTTGACAGAGCCGGGCAAGCCGAGCCCTTATCGTGATCGAGCGGTGGAAGAAAACCTCGCGTTATTTGAAAAAATGCGCGCGGGCGAATTTGCCGAGGGCACTGCGTGTCTTCGCGCCAAAATCGATATGGCGTCACCTTTCATGGTGATGCGCGACCCGGTTATCTATCGCGTACGTTTTGCTCATCACCACCAGACGGGTGATAAGTGGTGTATTTATCCGATGTATGATTTTACCCACTGTATCTCGGATGCATTGGAAGGGATCACTCACTCGTTATGTACGCTGGAGTTCCAAGACAACCGCCGCTTATACGACTGGGTGTTGCAAAATATCACCATCGATTGCACCCCGCATCAGTACGAGTTTAGTCGCCTAAACTTGGAATACACGGTGATGTCCAAGCGTAAGCTCAACCAACTGGTGTCAGAGCAGCTCGTCAATGGCTGGGATGACCCACGTATGTTGACGATTTCTGGTCTACGTCGTCGTGGTTATACGCCAGCGTCTATTCGTGAGTTCTGCAAACGAATTGGTGTCACCAAGCAAGATAACATCATCGAAATGAGTGCACTGGAGTCGTGTATTCGCGATGATCTGAATGAACGCGCACCGCGTGCGATGGCCGTTCTGGATCCTATCAAGCTGGTGATTGAAAACAAAACGGATGACGTTGAATGGCTAAGTGCCCCTAACCATCCAAACAAACCAGAGATGGGACAGCGTCAGGTGCCTTTCTCTCGCGAGATCTGGATTGAACGCGAAGACTTCCGTGAATCGGCTAACAAAAAATATAAGCGTTTGGTGTTGGATAAAGAAGTACGCCTACGTAATGCTTATGTAGTCAAAGCCGAGCGTTGCGAGAAAGATGAGCACGGAAACATCACTACGGTGTACTGTAGCTACGATCCAGAGACGCTAGGAAAAGACCCTGCGGATGGACGTAAAGTAAAAGGGGTAATCCATTGGGTATCGGCGACAGACGCTGTTCCGGCTGAGTTCCGCTTGTACGATCGCCTCTTTACTGTGCCAAATCCTGCAAGTGCAGAAAACTTCGTAGAGACGATTAACCCAGACTCTCTGCAAGTGATGCACGGGTACGTTGAGCCTAGCTTGAAAGACGCGCAGCCTGAAGCTGGCTATCAATTTGAGCGCACGGGCTACTTCTGTGCGGATAACAAAGACAGTCGTGCGGATGCATTAGTCTTTAACCGTACCGTAGGCTTACGTGACACATGGGCGAAGATTGAAGGTAAGTAACCTTTGTCTTTACGCAACGAAAAAGCCGGCATGCATTGCCGGCTTTTTTTATGGGTTTGTCCCGTCCTGAAATACGTTGATATAAAGAGAACTTCTTTATGACAACATCACGTCACTCAAACCTTGATCATTCAGTCATCATTGTGAATCGATGGATCGGCTTTACAGTCGCCTTCTTGGCAGTGGCCATAGAGATACAAGCTATGGTTGGTAAGACGAACATTAAAACGACCGGCAATTTCCTTTTGACGCTCTTCAATCAAATCATCCGAAAACTCAATGACTTTACCGCAGTCAAGACAGACGAGGTGATCATGGTGGTGCTGAGTCGCTAACTCAAACACCGATTTTCCACCTTCAAAGTGGTGACGGGTGACAATGCCAGCATCATCAAACTGGTTGAGGACGCGGTATACCGTCGCTAGGCCAATTTCTTCGCCTAGATCAATCAACTTCTTATACAGGTCTTCGGCACTGATATGCTGGCAATCGGGCTGTTGCAGCACTTCTAGGATCTTGAGCCGTGGCAGCGTGACTTTTAGCCCAGCTTGCTTCAACGCCTGGTTATTGTCTGACATGTGTATCTACCTGTTTTCTGCCTGCGAGAGACAGTTTGATTAGCAAGGAAAATATTTATTAAGACTATCAAAATTGCTCGGCGCTCGCCACAGCAAGGAACGTTTAGACGAACGAATTTTGATCATTCTTGGTTGCAACAATGTTTTCGAGATGTAAATATTGTCTGGTAAGACCAGATAAGGACGTCAATCAGTTATGTATCGGTTCTATAAACCAAGAATTGTGAAGTGGGCATTAAATAGTTGGCCTCCCTTCTGGGGAGCGGGGATCCATATTGAGTCTATCAGTGACGACTTTAAGTGCGTCAATATGCGGTTAAAGCTGCGCTGGTGGAACAAAAACGCAAATCGAACACAATATGGTGGCAGTATCTTTTCACTGACCGATCCTGTTTATGCCTTGATGTTAATGGGCATACTCGGTCCACAGTACCATGTGTGGGATAAACAAGCGGATATTAATTTTATCAAACCGGGCACAACCGACTTATTTGCTGACTTTGTGATTAGCGATGCAGTATTGCAAGACATTCAGCAACAGGCTGGAAGAGGGGAGAAAGTGTTACCCGAGTTTGTTGTGCATGTCAAAGACGCGAAGGGGGAGGTGGTGGCTGAAGTGAAGCGTACCTTATATGTGAGGAAAAAACGTCAATACCGTGACCTAACCCAAGACGCCGCATAGAAAAAACGCCAAGAGAGTCTTGGCGTTTTTGTGGTTCATTGACGAGTTAGTCTTCTAATTCCGCCAAACACATTTCTTCGTAGACTTGCTTCACCCATTTGCTGACACGCTCATCGGTCAGTTCAGGTTGACGGTCTTCATCCACGCACAAGCCGACAAAGTGATTGTCGTCCACCAAGGCTTTAGAGGCTTCAAACTCATAGCCTTCGGTTGGCCAATGGCCAATGATGGTCGCGCCTTTTGCTTCAACAATGTCACGTACCGTGCCCATTGCGTCACAGAAATATTCTGCATAATCTTCCTGATCACCACAGCCGAAGATGGCGACCAATTTGGTTGAGAAGTCAATTTGCTCAAGTTCTGGGAAAAAGTCATCCCAATCACACTGGGCTTCGCCATAGTACCAAGTTGGGATACCCAGCAGGAGAAGATCGAAGTTATCGATATCTTCTTTACTGCTTTTCGCAATATCCTGCACATGGACCATCTGTTTGCCCAGTTGCTTTTGAATGCTCTTTGCAATTGCTTCAGTGTTACCTGTGTCACTACCAAAGAAGAGACCTACACTCGCCATATAAAAAATACCCGTTTTTTTCAGTGGGTTGCTGTTTGCAACTAACTCGAATTAAAGAAAAAGCGGTGCTTTTTCACACTCCTATACGCTAGAGCGTACGTGGGGTCATTCTCCGTTTAGGAAAGTCAGCCGATGCCAACACCTTCCCATACCAGTTGAATAACCCCTTTTGTAATAAAACCAACACAGCCTAGTGTTAGAACAAACCAGACAATACGTCGACCAAAAACTGGCACATTGCCTTCTTTTAGTACGTCTTTGATTGCCATTCCTATAAAAAAGAAAATGGCGGCAAAAACGAGGTCTAGGCCAATTTTTTCGAGCAATTGAAAGTGCTCGTAAAGCATGCGTGCCTCCATTGAGCACCGACATATGCGGCGCAATATACCACAAGGGTCACAGACCTGTTAACGCTCTCCCGGCATTAAAAAGCGCTCAATAACGTTGGCAACCACGGCAGGTTTTTCAGCATGTAGCCAATGGCCTGTGCCTGCCACCATGTGCGCTTTCGAATGCGGGAACTGTTCTATAATCGCATCACGGTGCTCGGGCAAAATGTATTCAGATTGTTGCCCTTTTACAAACAGAGTCGGGCCTGAATACTGTCCGAATGCCTGCCAGCCCATAATATCGCGATAACCGTGATAAAGATTATCAATATTGAAGCGCCAGGCGTAGTGACCTTGATCGGTTTTATAGAGTGATTTCAATAAAAATTGTGTCACGCCTGGGTTTTCAATCGTCTCATCCATGATCGATTGTGCTTGTTGGCGACTAGTCAGGGGAGTGTCTTGGGTGCGTTTTAGCGCCGTAAACACCGCATCATGCCGGTTAACTTGATAGTCGATGGGGGCAATATCCATGACCACCAACTGTGTCACGCGTTCAGGAAAGCGCTGTGCGATAGCCATAGCAACTTTCCCGCCCATTGAGTGACCGACCAGCGTCACCTTGTCGAGTTGATGGTGATCCATCCATGCGACAACCGCATCCGACTGTGCCTGATAATCGACCTGCTTAGTATGATAGGACTGGCCGTGATTAGGTAGATCAATTTGATAAACACAAAAGTGATCAGCCAAGGTTTTTGCTAATCCGCCTAGATTGTCGAGATTGCCAAATAAACCGTGGATCAATACGAGCGGTGAGCCTTCACCGCGAGACTTTTCGTTTAATAACACGTTGCTTTTCTCTCAGATTACTGGCTTTGGCGTAGAGTATACCTATCTATCTCTGTATAATCGCCCCGTTAAACGACAAACAGGACTCGATGAAAAACAATGAAGACGATTGAGGTTGACGAGGAGCTATACCGGTACATTGCCAGCCAAACGCAGCATATTGGTGAGAGCGCATCAGATATTTTGCGCCGCTTATTGCTGTCGGATTCGGCGCAGCAGTCAACACAGCCTGCACCGACACCCTCTCGTTCCAGCGGCATCGTAGTGAGTAAAGATGCAGGACGCAGTGCGTCTGTTGATCGCGTTAAAGCGATGCGATCACTATTGATCTCGGATGAGTTTGCAGCGCAAGAGCGTGCAATTGGCCGCTTCATGCTCGTTTTGACCACCCTATATCGTGTGGACCAGCAAGGGTTTGCCGATGGGATGGCACTAAAAGGACGTACCCGTCTGTATTTTGCTGATAATCAGCAAACTTTGTTAGAAAGCGGCAAAACCACCAAGCCGAAGCAAATTCCAGAGACTCCTTTTTGGGTTATCACCAACACCAACACCGGCCGTAAGCGCCAAATGGTGGAGCAGCTGATGGAAAAAATGCAGTTCCCCAGCGATTTGATCGAAAAGGTTGTCAACGCGATTTAATCTATGCCACTCATGGGAGACGAGATTTATGGCAGTGCATCCCCAAGCAGGGCAGCGCGCAGACGCCGCTGATTTATGCAATATTCCAGCGCTAGTCACGCGCTTTTTTCAGGCCCAGCCAATCCCCGGCAACCCGGCGCAGCGCGTTGCGTTTGGAACATCAGGCCACCGTGGCAGTGCACTAAATACAACATTCAACCGTGATCACATTCACGCGATTGCTCAGGCCATCTGTGATGAGCGCCGTGCGCTTGGTATCACGGGACCTGTCTTTGTGGGTAAAGATACGCATGCGCTGTCCGAGCCCGCTTTCGGTGCCGTGGTTGAAGTATTGACGGCCAATCAGGTAGAGGTTATTGCGCAAGCAGATCAGGGCTATACGCCAACGCCGGGCATTTCCCAACAAATTCTGGCTTATAACCGTGATCATGCTGAGCAAGCGGACGGGATTGTGATCACCCCCTCACATAATCCACCGCAAGATGGGGGAATTAAGTACAACCCTCCGCATGGCGGCCCAGCAGAAGGGGCCATCACAAAATCGATTGAAGCACGAGCCAATGATTATATTGATGCTGGCTTAGAAGGCGTGAAACGGTTGGCTATCGACGAAGCACGAGCAAGCGCTTACTACCAAGAGCAAGACTTAGTGACGCCGTATGTCGCTGGGCTCGAACGTGTTGTGGATATTAAAGCCATTCAAGCGGCAGGATTAAAACTGGCTGTTGATCCTCTGGGCGGTGCTGGGATTCGCTATTGGCAAAAAATTGCTGAACATTATCAGCTCGATATTACCCTCGTGAATGAGAAAGTCGATCCGACTTTTGGCTTCATGCCTCTCGACAGCGACGGTGTGATCCGCATGGATTGTTCCTCACCCTATGCGATGGCGGGATTGTTAGCACACAAAGACCACTATGATCTTGCTTTTGGGAATGACCCTGATTTTGACCGCCACGGTATTGTGTCACCAGATGGCTTGATGAACCCTAACCATTATTTAGCGGTTTGTATTGATTATCTTTTCCGCCATCGTCAGCAATGGCCGAGTCGCTTAGGTGTGGGTAAAACACTCGTGTCGAGTGCCATTATTGACAAAGTGGTTGCGGATCTTGATAGAACGCTGGTGGAAGTCCCGGTTGGCTTTAAATGGTTTGTCGATGGTCTGCATCACTGCCAGCTTGGCTTTGGTGGCGAAGAAAGTGCGGGCGCCTCTTTCTTAACCTTGGATGGACAGCCTTGGTCGACCGACAAAGATGGCATTATTCTGTGTTTACTGGCAGCTGAGATCCTCGCGGTGACCGGTATGACACCTCACGCTTACTATCAAACACTAGTGAATAAGCATGGTGATCCCGCCTATAACCGTTTACAAGCGGTGGCGAACAAGCAACAAAAGCAAGTGCTTAGCCAGTTAAGCCCTGAAATGGTGACCGCGGAGACGTTAGCGGGCGATATCATTACTGCAAAGCTGACTCACGCGCCAGGCAATGGTGAAGCGATTGGTGGCTTAAAAGTCGTCACTGACTCTGGATGGTTCGCTGCTCGCCCCTCTGGTACAGAAGAAATCTACAAAATCTATTGCGAGAGCTTTAAAGGTGAGGCGCACCTGCGCATGATCGAGAAAGAAGCGCAACAGATCGTGGATAACGTTTTTGCCGAGCAAGGGGTATAAAACGCCAAATATCCCCTCGTGCGTTGTAAAGGCCGTACCGTTAAGGTGCGGCTTTTTTATGTGCGTCTGGCGGCCACTATACTTTAGGTGGATGAGTTTGAGGCCAGTCCGGGGTGACGACAAACCAGGGCGTGAGAGACTCATCAACTAAATGACAAGTGCGTGTCAGCGAAGCCAGCGCCGCTGTATCAAAGCGGGGTAAGGTATGAAAATCAGGGATACTCAACCACTGATCGCGTGATAAAGACGCATAACGACGGTCTTGGGGTAAGGCATCAGGCCAGCACCACCAACCGGTAATACAATCGAGATTGACGCTGGGTGCATCTGGGAGTGGTGCGCTTTGGTGAAACGGTTGGTACAAACGGCCATGGATACAAAGTCGCTTCTTTTGCGGTCGCCATTGTGGGTGATCGGCTAAAAAGCGGGGGTGATTGGACATAGCAAGCTGATGGTTCATCATACGCGCGGCTTTGATATCTAATGCATCTTTAGCATTTGGGCCTAGCCAGCGACCTTGATGGGCAAGATAAAACTTTACTGCGACTTCCCAGTGTTCGAGTTGCTCACCATTTTCAATCAAGAAATCCACTGCGCCAACGGTTTTACCCGCATCATTAATCTGTATTTCTTCAGCAACCACATTAAGGTGAGGTTGTTGCGCAATCAGGTTTCCTAATAACCATTGGTAGTAAAAGCCGATACGATGAGGTCCGTGATAAGACATCTCTGTCAGGGTGTTATCAGCGACTTGCCACGTCGAGGTATTGACCATGGGGAAATCCGCTGAGGATAACAAAGGCGGTTGGGAGCGAATCCAAGCCATATCCTTTGCGATTTGCTGTCGACGGGCAAACAGTGGTGATGTCATCATTGTAATTTTATTACCTTGTTAATCGATTGTATCGCCGTAGCTGGACGTTTTTTGCACTAATATGTAGTAAACATACCAAACGAATGATATACTCTCCCCACAACTGGTCAGATGAGTGAGGTTAGTCATGTATAAACCGTTCGATAAAACCCAAGTCGTTTTGCGTCGCAGCGCTGTTGTGGTTGCAGGTATTGTATGTGCGCCTACATTAGTAATGCCGCCTTTGGCATCGCGTATTTATAGTCATCTTCATCAAGTCTGGTTAAAAGATAGTACTAAGCCGGTCTGGCTGGCTGAGTCTGAGAAAGCGGGCGGTTTTTTATAAACATCACGCCTTACTGGTTGAGCGGCTAACGGAAACGTTAGCCGCTTTTTTATGTCGATTCCGCACGTTACACTAACATACAACATCTCAAAGCGACGAAAGAGACATCATGAATAACCTCGAACTCGAAGCAATCCTAAACGCAGAGCTAAAGCCCGACCAAATCAAAGACTATAGCCCGAATGGGCTACAAGTTGAGGGACGTGAGCAAGTACAAAAAGTGATTACCGGTGTCACGGCTTGCCAAGATCTGATCGATGCGGCGATTGAGCAGAATGCGGATGCCATCTTGGTACACCACGGTTACTTCTGGCGCGGTGAACCACAGCAAATTCGTGGCATGAAGTATCAACGGATCAAAGCGTTGATTGAAAATGGCATTAATTTATATGGCTACCATTTGCCGTTGGATATTCACCCTACCATGGGAAATAACGCACAGTTGGCTAAGCGATTGGGGATTGAGTTGATTGGCGGGTTAGAGCCCGGTAACCCGGTGTCGATTCCTGTTTACGGAAAGCTATCGACGCCGATGACCTTAGCCCAGTTTGAACATCAAGTGGCGGCGGTTCTAGGCCGAGCCCCTTTGGTTATTGATGGCGGCCACACCCGTCGTATTGAAACGGTCGGCTTATGCACGGGCGGTGCGCAAGACTTTATCGACTTAGCGGCTAGCCAGAATATGGATGCCTATCTTTCAGGTGAGGTATCAGAACGGACGACGTTCTCAGCGCGCGAGCAAGGTGTGCACTATATTGCCGCAGGCCATCATGCGACAGAGCGTTATGGTGTTAAAGCGCTGGGTGAGTGGTTGGCTGAACAGTATGGTCTAACGGTTGATTTTATTGATATCGACAACCCGGTATAAGTGATTGACGAAAACAAAAACGCCGCCTCGTTTAGGCGGCGTTTTTCTGCAAGCAAGGTGTTAGTCTCGCTGTTTCATTGGTGTGAATTCACGTTGCGTGTAGCCAGTATAGAGCTGACGCGGACGACCAATGCGATTGTTGGGATCGGAGTGCATTTCATTCCAATGTGCAATCCAACCAATGGTTCGTGACATTGCGAAAATCACAGTAAACATCGACGTTGGAATACCAATCGCTTTGAGGATGATGCCCGAGTAGAAGTCCACATTCGGATACAGTTTCTTGTCGATAAAGTAATCATCAGACAGTGCAATACGCTCGAGCTCCATCGCCACATCGAGCAGTGGGTCTTGGATACTCAGTTCTTCCAATACTTCATGACAAGCTTCACGCATCACAGTAGCGCGAGGATCGTAGTTTTTATACACCCGGTGTCCAAAGCCCATCAAACGGAAAGGATCATCCTTGTCTTTTGCTCGGCCAATAAATTCAGGAATGTTATCGACATGACCGATTTCTTCTAGCATGCGCAAGCAGGCCTCATTGGCACCACCGTGAGCTGGCCCCCAAAGTGACGCGATCCCCGCGGCAATACACGCGAATGGGTTAGCGCCTGAAGAGCCAGCTAGACGGACCGTCGAGGTGGACGCATTCTGCTCATGGTCGGCATGCAGCGTGAAGATTTTGTCCATCGCACGCGCGACTACTGGGTTGACTTCGTATTCTTCACAAGGTGTTGCAAACATCATGTGGAGGAAGTTCTCTGCGTAATCTAGGTCGTTGCGCGGATAGATGAATGGCTGGCCAATCGAGTACTTGTAACACATTGCCGCGAGTGTCGGCATTTTAGAGAGCAATCGGAAGGCGGTGATTTCGCGGTGCTGATCGTTATTGATATCCAGTGAGTCGTGGTAGAAAGCAGCCAGTGCACCGACGACACCGACCATGACGGCCATTGGGTGAGCGTCACGACGGAACCCGTGGAAGAAACTCGCGATTTGCTCATGTACCATGGTGTGGCGCACGATTAACGAGCGGAATTCTTCATATTGCTTTTTCGTAGGGACTTCACCGTAAAGAAGGATGTAACAGACTTCTAAGTAATCAGCGTTATTGGCGAGTTGATCAATAGGGTAACCGCGATGCAGCAAAACGCCTGCAGCGCCATCAATGTAGGTGATTTGCGATTCACATGATGCCGTGGCGACAAAGCCCGGATCAAAGGTGAAATATCCATTTGCACCTAATGCACGTACGTCCAAGACCTCTGGCCCGACAGTGCCCCCCATGATCGGCAGTTCGATTGGTGCTTGCCCTTCAATATGTAGGGTAGCTTTCTTCTCTGCCATAACAATCTCCTTTGTTATTTTATAATCCCATCCAGGATACGGACCCGACCGTTTTACCGATCGGCCTAGGTGATGTCAATTTTTAACCTAACGATGTGTGCGCGAGTTAATAACTTATTTGCAATGCGGGTTAAATATCTGTTGTGAGATTCCTGTCAATTTTGAGCGTTTGTAATTGCTTGTTACGCCGCGTATACTTTTGCGAGGTCTCTGGGCATATCAGTATCCTAGAGCGTTTAGGGGCTCAAACACCTTTCTAAATTGACGTGATCCATTTGCTCAAAGTTGCAGTTAATAGCAATAAGGTACGCAAAGCACGTTACACAGATGTTGCAGGTCTTACGCTTTGAGTACTGAGGTTCAGAGAGTGTAAATAACTATAAATGCTCAATGGAGCTGAGTGGGCAATATCGTGAAAGAAAGAAAGTCAAGACCCGTAAACCTCGACATTAAGACCATTCGTTTCCCCATCACAGCGATTGCGTCCATCATGCATCGAGTAGCAGGTGTCATCACCTTCGTCTCGATCGCCATCCTATTGTGGCTGCTTAGCCTGTCTCTCTCTTCACCTAGCGGTTTTGAAACTGCGTCTGCCATCGTCGATAGCTTCTTCGTTAAGTTTGTCCTTTGGGGCATCCTCACGGCGCTTGCCTATCACATCGTAGGTGGTATCCGCCACCTCATGCAGGATATCGGTTATTTTGAAGAGTTGGAAACGGGTGCGAAAAGCGCTCAGGTGGCATTTGCATTGACCGGCGTGTTGTCTGTACTGGCGGGGATTTTGGTATGGTAACGAAAAACATTTCATCGGTGGGGCGTAATGGTGTACATGATTTTGTACTCATTCGGGCCACTGCGATTATCATCACACTTTACACACTTTATATGGTCGGATTTGCTGCATTTGGGCCGGACATTACGTACGCCTCATGGACAGCTTTTTTCGGCCAAACCAGCACGAAGGTGTTTACCATGCTGGCACTGGTGTCGATTCTCATTCACGGATGGATCGGTATGTGGCAAGTGTTAACTGACTACATCAAGCCTGCCTTGCTGCGTGGCCTCCTTCAATTGGGTGTAGTTGCCTTGCTGCTGATCTATGTGTTTGCCGGTTTCTTTGTACTGTGGGGTGTGTAAGTGAGTATTCCAGTTCGCGAATTTGACGCAATCGTTATTGGCGCAGGTGGTGCAGGTATGCGCGCCGCCCTGCAAATTTCTGAACAAGGCTTGTCTTGTGCGTTGTTATCAAAAGTCTTTCCGACTCGTTCTCACACTGTATCTGCGCAGGGTGGTATTACGGTAGCACTGGGTAACTCACACAAGGATAACTGGCAATGGCACATGTATGACACGGTGAAAGGGTCGGATTATATCGGAGACCAAAACGCCATCGAGTACATGTGTAAAACCGGCCCGCAATCGGTCATTGAACTCGAAAAAATGGGCCTACCGTTTTCGCGTTTTGAAAACGGCTCTATCTATCAGCGTCCGTTTGGTGGCCAATCGAAAGAGTTTGGCGGTGAACAGGCGGCACGTACAGCCGCAGCGGCAGACCGAACTGGTCATGCATTGCTTCACACGCTGTACCAGCAAAATATCAAAAATAAAACCACCATCTTCTCGGAATGGTATGCCCTCGACTTGGTGAAAAACCAAGACGGTGCTGTGGTTGGTGCCACCGCGATGTGCATGGAAACTGGTGAGATTTGCTACTTCAAATCTAAAGCGACCGTGCTTGCAACGGGCGGTGCAGGGCGTATTTATCAATCCACCACCAATGCGCACATCAACACGGGTGACGGTGTCGGTATGGCATTGCGAGCAGGCGTCCCGATGCAAGACATGGAAATGTGGCAGTTCCACCCAACAGGCATTGCTGGTGCCGGTGTCTTGGTGACCGAAGGGTGCCGTGGTGAAGGTGGCTATTTGCTTAATAAAGACGGCGAACGCTTTATGGAGCGTTACGCGCCGAACGCAAAAGACCTTGCTGGTCGTGATGTGGTTGCACGTTCAATGATGATCGAAATCCGAGAAGGTCGAGGTTGTGACGGCCCTTGGGGTCCACACATCAAGCTTAAGCTAGACCACTTGGGTAAAGATGTCCTTGAGTCACGCTTGCCAGGCATTTTGGATCTGTCTCGTACCTTTGCGCACGTGGATCCGGTCAAAGAGCCAATTCCGGTCATCCCAACCTGCCACTACATGATGGGCGGTATTCCAACGCAAGTGTCTGGTCAAGCGATCAAACAAGATCCAATGGGACACGACGTTGAAGTACAAGGCCTGTTTGCCTGTGGTGAGATCGCGAGTGTGTCTGTCCATGGCGCAAACCGTTTGGGCGGTAACTCATTGCTTGATCTGGTGGTCTTTGGCCGTGCAACGGGTCTACACCTTGGTGAAACCCTGGCCGCGCAAGTTGAAGCGCGTGATGCAAGCGAATCTGATATTGAAGCCTCTTTAGCGCGCTTGAACCGCTGGAACAGCACGCAAAAAGGCGAAGACCCTGTAGAAATCCGTAAAGATCTCCAAGCGTGTATGCAAGAAAACTTCTCGGTATTCCGTGAAGGTGAGGCGATGGAAAAAGGCCTCAAAGAACTGCAAGAAATCCGTGAACGTTTGAAAGTCGCACGATTGGACGATACGTCGACTGAGTTCAACACTCAGCGTATCGAGTGTTTGGAGCTGGAGAACCTGATGGAAACCGCTTATTCAACAGCGGTAGCGGCAAACTATCGTACCGAAAGCCGTGGTGCTCATGCACGCTTTGATTATCAAGAGCGTGATGATGAGAACTGGCTATGCCACTCCATCTACAATCCAGAAACGGAATCTATGTCGAAGCGCGACGTCAACATGGCGCCAGTGCATCGTGACGCTTTCCCACCGAAAGCGCGTACTTACTAAGGGGGTCGAAAACGATGAACGTTAAGTTTTCAGTCTATCGCTACAATCCAGATGTGGACGATGCGCCATATATGAAGGATTACACGCTCGACGTGCCTGAAGGGTCGGACATGATGCTATTGGACGCGCTCATTCAACTAAAAGAGCAAGATCCGACGTTAGCATTCCGTCGCTCATGTCGCGAAGGTGTGTGCGGTTCGGACGGCGTGAACATGAATGGTAAGAATGGATTGGCGTGTATCACGCCACTCTCATCACTGATGGACAAATCAGAAATTGTGATCCGTCCATTGCCCGGTTTGCCCGTTGTTCGTGACCTTATCATCGATATGAGTCAGTTCTATGAGAACTACGAGCGGGTTAAACCTTACTTAATCAACGATGACACACCGCCATCACGTGAGAACTTACAAGCCCCTGAGGACCGCGCAGAGTTAGACGGCTTGTATGAGTGCATCATGTGTGCGTGTTGCAGCACCTCTTGCCCTTCTTTCTGGTGGAACCCAGATAAATTTGTGGGACCGGCAGGGCTGCTCGCCGCGTATCGTTGGTTAGCGGATAGCCGTGATACCGCGACCGAAGAGCGCTTATCTGATCTGGACGACGCTTTTAGTGTCTTCCGTTGCCACGGTATCATGAACTGTGTCAGTGTGTGTCCTAAGGGCTTGAACCCAACGAAAGCAATTGGACACATTAAGTCGATGCTGATTCAGCGTGGCGTTTAAAACGCTTTCGTACATTAACGTGAACTATAAAGCCCCGTCCACGGACGGGGCTAAATAACAGGTAACCCGGCTTAGAACCGGTGTTTGGATAAATAACTAGTGGTTAAGGGATAACAATGCAAAATGGCGTGATGAAGGCTTGGATGGAGTCTTCTCATTTGGCTGGCGCCAATGCAACTTACGTAGAAGACCTCTACGAACTGTACCTCAGTGACCCGGAGTTAGTTGATCAAGAATGGAGAGCGGTCTTTGACCAACTACCAGCGGTGAATGAAACCGCGGTAGAACAACCCCACTCTCGCGTTCGTGATTACTTTCGACGCTTAGCTACCGAGACAGCGCGTGCAAATGCCTCAGTCAATGACCCCGACGTAGACGCGAAACAAGTCAAAGTCCTTCAACTTATTAACGCATTTCGTTTCCGCGGCCATCAGCAGGCCAATCTTGACCCGCTGGGTTTATGGAAGCGTAATCAAGTACCCGATCTATCACCTGCTTTCCACTCGCTTAACGAGCAGGATTTCAACGAAAACTTCAATGTCGGCTCATTTGCAATTGGTAAAGACAATATGCAGCTGGGCGAGCTTTATGAAGCACTGCAGAAGACCTATTGTGGGTCTATCGGTGCTGAATATATGCATATTACTGACACGGAAGAGAAACGTTGGATCCAAAGCCGATTAGAGTCTGTGGTTGGGCAGCCGCAATTCAACGAACAAGAAAAGCTGACCTTCCTAGAAGAACTGACCGCGGCTGAAGGACTAGAGCGCTATTTGGGCGCGAAGTTCCCAGGCGCAAAGCGCTTCTCTCTCGAAGGGGGGGATGCACTGATCCCGATGCTTAAAGAGCTCATCCGCCACGCTGGTGGTAAAGGTGCTCGTGAAGTGGTGGTCGGTATGGCTCACCGCGGCCGCTTGAACGTGTTGGTGAATGTGCTGGGTAAAAAGCCGTCAGAACTGTTTGACGAGTTTGCGGGTAAACAGGACGAAACCTGGGGCACTGGTGATGTGAAATATCACCAAGGCTTCTCGTCTGATTTTGCCACGCCAGGTGGTGATGTGCATTTAGCGCTTGCCTTCAACCCATCTCACCTTGAGATCGTCAACCCTGTGGTTATGGGCTCAGTCCGAGCACGTCAAGATCGTCTCGAAGACGCCACCGGTTCGAGTGTCTTACCGATCACGATTCATGGTGATGCGGCGATTGCTGGCCAAGGGGTCGTGCAAGAGACCTTTAACATGTCTCAAGCGCGTGGTTTCCAAGTTGGCGGCACGGTACGTATCGTCATCAATAACCAGATCGGTTTTACCACCTCGAACCCAGCCGATTCTCGTTCTACGCAATACTGTACCGATATTGCCAAAATGGTGCAGGCGCCAATCTTCCACGTAAACGCGGATGATCCTGAAGCTGTTGCCTTTGTTTCTCGCTTAGCGCTTGATTTCCGTAACGAATTCCAGCGTGATGTGGTCATTGACTTGGTGTGTTATCGCCGTCACGGTCACAACGAAGCGGATGAGCCCAACGCGACACAGCCTATGATGTACCAAAAGATCAAGAAGCATCCGACACCGCGTAAGCTTTATGCGGACGTTCTTGATCAGCAGGGTGTTGCGAATCTTGAGAAAGCAACCGAGCTTATCAACGAGTATCGCGATGCGCTTGACCGCGGTGAATGTGTGGTCAAAGAATGGCGCCCGATGGCGTTGCACTCGGTCGATTGGACCCCTTATCTTGGGCATGATTGGACCGTAGAGTGGGCGAATAAGTTTGACGCTAAGCGTCTGAAAGAGCTCGGCCATCGGATTTGCCAATTGCCAGAAAGTCACAAGCTTCATAGCCGTGTCGCCAAGCTTTATAACGATCGTAAAGCCATGGTGGAAGGTGAGAAAAAGCTAGATTGGGGTATGGCGGAAACCTTGGCGTATGCGACGCTGGTGGATGATGGTAAACGTATCCGTATTACCGGCCAAGACTCCGGGCGAGGAACCTTCTTCCACCGTCATGCGGTCTTGCACAATCAAACCGACGGCAGTACCTATTTACCACTGGCGAATATTCACGACAAACAAGGGCCATTCCAAGTGTTTGACTCTGTGTTGTCTGAAGAGGCGGTTCTCGCGTTCGAATATGGCTACGCAACGGCAGAGCCTGGTGGTCTCACCGTTTGGGAAGCACAGTTTGGTGATTTTGCCAACGGTGCGCAAGTGGTGATTGATCAGTTCATCAGCTCTGGAGAACAAAAATGGCGCCGTATGTGCGGATTAACCATGCTGTTGCCTCACGGCTATGAAGGACAAGGCCCAGAGCACTCATCGGCGCGTCTTGAACGCTATCTACAGCTGTGTGCCGAACAAAACATGCAAGTGGTCGTACCCTCAACGCCTGCACAGGTCTATCACATGCTGCGTCGCCAAGTGGTTCGTCCTATGCGTCGTCCGTTGATTGTGATGTCGCCTAAGTCGCTGTTGCGCCACCCGCTGTGTGTGTCGAGCCTTGAAGACTTATCTGATGGTGATTTCCTCCCCGCAATTGGCGAGATGGATGAGCTGGATGCGAACAAGGTTGAACGCGTCGTCATGTGCGCAGGTAAGGTGTATTACGACCTACTGGAAACGCGTCGCAAGTCGGAAATCGACAATGTGGCGATTATCCGTATTGAGCAGCTTTATCCGTTCCCATTGGATGCGGTGAAAGACGCTATCGCTCCTTACACCAATGCGAAAGACTTTGTGTGGTGCCAAGAAGAGCCTCAAAACCAAGGGGCTTGGTATAGCAGCCAGCACAATTTCCGTGCGGCGATTCCAGAAGATGCTACCTTAACCTACGCAGGACGAGAGGCATCAGCATCGCCAGCGGTAGGCTATATGTCCGTACACCAGAAACAACAAAAAGCGTTAGTCGAAGACGCTTTGACCCTCAAGTAAGAACTAGAACATTAAGGATAACTACGATATGACAATCGAAATTCTGGTTCCCGATTTACCCGAATCTGTGGCTGACGCAACGATTGCCACATGGCACAAACAGCCAGGTGACTCGGTAACCCGTGACGAAGTACTGGTTGATATTGAAACGGATAAAGTGGTACTGGAAGTGCCCGCGCCTGCTGATGGCGTGTTGGAGTCAATCATTGAAGATGAAGGGTCAACCGTGTTGGCGAAACAAGCCATCGCGAAGTTGAAAGAAGGCGCTGTGGCAGGAGAGCCGACCAAAGACGTGCCTGCTGAATCAGAAGCGTCACCGGATAAGCGCCATACAGCATCACTGGAAGAAGAATCTAATGATGCACTGAGCCCAGCCGTGCGTCGCTTACTGGCCGAGCATGATATCTCTCCTGATGCGGTGAAAGGCACAGGTGTAGGTGGGCGTATTACCCGAGAAGATGTTGATGCTTACCTGAAGAACAAGCCAAAAGGTGGCGAGCAAGACAAACCTGCACAAGACGTCCCTGCAGTGGCTGAGCGCGGTGAAAAACGTGTGCCAATGACACGTTTGCGTAAGCGTGTTGCTGAGCGCTTGTTAGAAGCGAAAAACAGTACCGCGATGTTGACCACGTTCAACGAAGTCAACATGAAGCCGATTATGGAACTGCGTAAGCAGTATCGTGATAGCTTCGAAAAACGCCATGATATTCGCCTCGGCTTCATGTCTTTCTATGTGAAGGCAGTGGTTGAAGCGCTCAAGCGTTACCCGGAAGTGAATGCGTCTATCGACGGTGATGACATCGTTTATCACAACTACTTCGATGTGAGCATGGCCGTATCAACACCACGCGGTTTGGTCACACCAGTGCTGCGTGATTGCGATAAGCTAGGCTTCGCAGATATCGAGAAAGGGATCCGTGATCTCGCGGTCAAAGGCCGAGACGGTAAGCTAACCGTTGATGAGCTAACTGGGGGTAACTTTACGATCACTAACGGTGGGGTATTTGGCTCGCTGATGTCGACGCCAATTATTAACCCACCTCAGGCAGCCATTCTTGGTATGCACAAAATTCAAGACCGCCCAATGGCGGTAGATGGCAAGGTAGAGATCCTACCAATGATGTACTTGGCGCTTTCCTACGATCACCGTCTGATTGACGGCCGTGAATCGGTTGGCTTCCTGGTTACCATCAAAGAGCTTCTTGAAGACCCAACACGTCTGCTATTGGACGTTTAACTGATTGGCCAGTACGTGATGTACTGGCTGTCAGCCGAGGGGACGGAGTCCCCTCATTTGGAAAGCACAAAGACACAATAATGGACATTAACACGGATAGAACATCATGAATCTGCACGAATATCAGTCAAAGCAGCTGTTCGCTGAATATGGTCTACCAGTTTCAGAGGGCTATGCTTGCGACACACCACAAGAAGCTGCTGAAGCAGCCGACAAAATTGGTGGCGACAAATGGGTCGTCAAATGTCAGGTCCACGCGGGCGGTCGCGGTAAAGCGGGCGGCGTAAAACTGGCTTCCTCTAAAGAACAAATTCGCGAGTTCGCACAACAATGGTTAGGTAAAAACCTCGTTACTTACCAAACAGATGCGAATGGCCAACCAGTTAGCAAAATTCTTGTTGAATCCTGCACTGATATCGCCAAAGAGCTATATCTCGGTGCGGTCGTTGACCGTGGCTCGCGTCGCGTGGTTTTCATGGCGTCAACAGAAGGCGGTGTGGAAATTGAGAAAGTTGCGGAAGAGACGCCTGAATTAATTCACAAAGCCTCGATTGATCCTTTAGTTGGTCCTCAGCCTTATCAAGGCCGTCAACTGGCATTTAAATTGGGTCTTGAAGGTGAGCAAATCAAGCAGTTCACCAAGATCTTTATGGGGATTGCACAGCTGTTTCTTGATAAAGACGTCGCATTGGTTGAAGTGAACCCATTGGTGATTACTGATCAGGGCAACCTGCACTGCTTGGATGCAAAACTGTCGATTGATAGCAATGCGGTCTATCGCCAGCCACAGGTTCGCGCGATGCACGATCCAAGCCAAGAAGACGCCCGTGAGGCGCATGCGGCACAGTGGGAACTGAACTACGTTGCCCTCGATGGAAACATTGGCTGCATGGTCAATGGTGCAGGTCTTGCGATGGGCACCATGGATATTGTTAATCTGCACGGCGGTAGCCCTGCTAACTTCTTGGATGTCGGCGGTGGCGCGACGAAAGAGCGTGTGACTGAAGCATTCAAGATTATCCTGTCTGACAGCAATGTGAAGGCAGTATTGGTGAATATCTTCGGCGGCATCGTTCGCTGTGACTTGATTGCTGACGGCATCATTGGCGCAGTAGAAGAAGTGGGCGTGAAAGTGCCTGTTGTCGTTCGCCTAGAGGGCAATAATGCCGAAGTAGGTGCGAAGAAACTAGCCGATAGCGGCTTGAACATCATCGCGGCCACCTCACTCACAGAAGCCGCACAGAAAGTCGTTGCTGCAGCGGAGGGTAAATAACAATGTCAGTGCTGATTAATAAAGACACCAAAGTCATCTGTCAGGGCTTTACGGGTGGACAGGGTACCTTCCACTCTGAGCAGGCGATCGAATACGGTACGCAAATGGTTGGCGGGGTATCTCCTGGTAAAGGGGGAACCACCCATCTTGGTTTGCCGGTGTTTAACACAGTGGCAGAAGCCGTGGAATCCACGGGTGCAACGGCGTCGGTGATCTACGTGCCAGCACCATTTTGTAAAGATGCAATCCTCGAAGCAGTTGATGCGGGTATTGAGCTGATTGTGTGTATCACCGAAGGGATCCCAACGCTGGATATGCTGGAAGTGAAAGTGAAGCTTGATGAAGCTGGCGTTCGCATGATTGGTCCAAACTGTCCAGGCGTGATCACCCCGGGTGAATGTAAGATTGGCATCATGCCAGGTCATATCCATAAGCCGGGTAAAGTCGGTATCGTGTCACGCTCAGGTACCTTGACCTATGAAGCGGTGAAGCAGACTACGGATGAAGGCTTTGGCCAGTCAACTTGTGTGGGGATTGGTGGCGATCCTATTCCAGGTTCTAACTTTATCGACATCCTCGAAATGTTCGAAAAAGATCCAGCGACTGAAGCGATTGTCATGATTGGTGAAATCGGTGGTACCGCTGAAGAAGAAGCGGCGGCTTACATTAAAGAGCATGTCACCAAACCTGTTGTTTCTTACATCGCCGGTGTCACCGCACCTCCGGGTAAACGCATGGGCCATGCGGGTGCGATCATCTCTGGTGGTAAAGGGACAGCCGATGACAAATTTGCAGCACTTGAAGCTGCAGGCGTCACCACAGTGAAAAGCTTGGCAGAAATCGGTCAAGCACTGCGCGATAAAACTGGATGGTAAAAACGCCGTTTTAGCATGATGATAAGCCGCTCGTGTGAGCGGCTTTTTTGTATTGTCTGAGCACAAGGCTAACAGAATGGATGAGTCGCTAGCGGCGCCGAATAGGGATCAGTTGGCTCAGCATAAATACACCTGCGGCCGCAACCACGACCGATGGACCGGCTGGAGTATCGTAAAACCAAGAGCCCGCCATACCGAGAAAAACGGCGCCCATACCAATTAAACTCGCCAATGATGCCATTTGCTCGGGCGTGGCAGAGAGACGTCGCGCTGTCGCTGCGGGAATGATTAGCATCGACGTAATGATTAGGGCGCCAACAAATTTCATCGCCAGTGCAATCACAAGCCCGATAAGCAGCATGAGCAGCAGCCGTAAGCGTTCTACATCAATACCCTCAACTTGAGCCAGCTCTTCGCTGACGGTCATCGAGAGTAAAGGTTCCCAGTAATAAGCCAACACCGCAAATGTGAAGCAAGCACCAATCGCTAACCAGGTTAAATCGGTATAGGTTACGGCCAATAAGTCCCCAAACAGATACGCCATTAAATCCACGCGCACCGTATCAAGAAAGCTGACTGCAACGAGCCCTAACGATAAAGCACTGTGCGCCAAAATACCGAGCAGAGTATCAGTGGCGACCAAATGCTGGCGCTGTAAACCAACTAGCACAATAGCAAGTAACAGACAGGTTGCGATAAGCGCAAGATTAAGGTCAATTTGCAACAAAAAGCCGACGGCGAGCCCAAGCAACGACGCATGGGCGAGGGTATCACCAAAATAGGCCATTCGACGCCATACCACAAAAGAGCCCAGTGGACCTGCAATGGCGGCAATCAGCACTCCTCCTAGAATTGGTGCCATTAAAAACTCAATCATGCTGGTGTTCCTGATGTTGGCAGCCATTAACAGGCTGTCCAGATAAATCGTGATCGTGATTATGATGGTGGTGATACAAAGCAAGCTGTTCGCTGGTTTGGCGACCGAACATCGCGACATAAGAGGGATGTTGAGAAATCGCATCTGGCGCCCCTGAGCAACACACATGGTGCTGCAAACAGATCACCTCATCGGTTTTCGCCATCACTAAATGCAGGTCGTGTGAGACCATTAAAACGGCGCAGCTGAGTGTGTCGCGCAGCGTCGCGATAAGGCTATACATTTCAAGCTGGCCACTGACATCCACACCTTGCACGGGTTCGTCCAGTACCAAAAGATCGGGGGATTTAAGGATCGCACGGGCAAGCAATACCCGCTGGGTTTCCCCGCCGGACAAGGTATGCATGTTAGAAAATTGCAGTGCGGCCGCATTGACGGTGCTTAGCGCTTGCGTAATTTGCGCGTTGGTGTAGCGCGTCCCCAAGCGGATAAATCGGTCGACCGTCAAGGGTAGTGTTTGGTTAAGCTGAAGCTTTTGTGGCACATAACCGATCTTTAATCCTTTTTTAAGCCTCACAGCGCCTTGGCTGGGTTTAACCAAGCCAATCAGTGTTTTTACAAGGGTGGATTTTCCCGCGCCATTAGGGCCAATCAATGTGGTGATATTGCCGCGTTTTAAGTCTAGCGACACATTATCCAGAACCTGGCGGCCGTTATAGGTCACCGTCACCGCATCGAGGGTGACTAGCGAGTCAGTCATAGTGAAAAAAGCATTGTGAATTGGAATTGTTATATTATAACATTTCGCATCGCTGATGAAACTGATTAATTGGGGTAAACCATGGGTGTGCGTGTTATTGGACTATTTTTTGCGCTGTTACTGGCCTTGCCAGCGCAGGCTGTCACTGTGATGACCACGATTAAGCCGGTGCAGCTAATTGCACAAGGGTTAGTCGCGGACGACGATACGGTAGAGGTGTTACTCCCGCCTGGTGCATCACCGCACGGCTATGCGCTAAAACCTTCTGATATTCGCAATTTGAAAGCGGCCGATTTGACAGTTTGGGTGGGACCGGAGCTTGAATTATTCTTGAGTAAACTTTTGCAAGAGCAGCCCAATGTATTAACCCTCACTCAAGTAGAGGGGATCCCACTTCGTCATTATGACGGGGAAGCAGAGACCCACCATCATGGCCACGACCATGACCACCATGGTATTGACCCTCATATTTGGCTGGGCCCCGAGTCGGCACGTGTCGCAGCGCGGGCGATTACTCAAGCCTTGATAACAACTGCGCCCGAAAAGGCTGACCAATACCGCGCTAAATTAGCCATTTTTAACGCCCAGCTGGATGAGACAGTAACCGATATTCATGCGGCATTGGCGCAACGCCAGCAAAGTGGATATTTCGTATTTCATGATGCGTACGGTTACTTTGAACAAGCATTTGGTTTGAAGAAAACGGGCCACTTTACCGTCGATCCCAGCCAAAAACCGGGCGCAAAGACCCTAGTAACTATCCGGAGAGGATTGCTAAATCATGACGCGACCTGTATCTTCACCGAGCCGCAGTTTAATCCCTCACTGGTCGATGCTGTGACCCGAAACGATGACGTTACTGTGATTGCTTTGGATCCGTTGGCAACTGCTATTCGAGTTGCGCCTGATGGTTATCAGGTTTTTTTGAAAGATATGGGAAACCGCTTCGCACGTTGTTTAAAGCATGAAACTACTCACTAACTGGTTAGCCGCGACCGCTCGGCTACCTCGCCAGCACAAGCTGGCGCTCGCCTCATTATCGTTACTCGTTGCTGCCGCACTCATGTGGCAGCCACATCCTTTTACACATCACGATGAACGTCGCTCATTGCCGCTAATCGATGAGCAACAGGCATCGATGCCGCTAGAAAACAGTGAGCCGATTGAAGTTGGTTTAGACGCTGATGATCCAGCACTGACAGTGCCTGAAGATGCTCTCGAGCAAGATATCACTTCAGAAGCGGCCCGCATTCACACCCACACGGTTGCCTCTGGTGATACCTTGGGTGCGATTTTTTCACAGTATGGTCTACCGCTCCGTCAGATGTACCAGATCCTCGATGTGAATCAGAAGGCGGGCGATATTCGGCTTGGACAAAAAATTGATTGGCAAATTGATGATGAGGGACAGCTTTCTTCACTCACTGTTTATCAATCGATTAAATATCGGGATCAGTATGTCTTTGGTGCGGATGGGGTGAGCTACGAGCAACTTGAAACGACCGGAGTCTACGAACAAGTCACTCTGTCGGGCCGCGTCACAAGTAGTTTTTACCAGCAAGCGCGACAAGCAGGGTTGACGCCTAACCAAATTCAGAACTTGGTCTCAGCCCTACAATGGCGCTTTGACTTTGGTGCAGAGTCTCATCGTGGGGATCGCTTTTCAGTATTGGTCAACAAAGAGTTTATCGATAATAAAGCGGTATCGTCTGGCGAAGTGATGGCGATGCTTTATCAAGCGGGCGATCGAGATATCTTTGTCTATCGCCACACCGATGGTCGCTTCTATGATGAGCAGGGCCATAGTCTGGATCGTGCTTTACGTCGCTTCCCAACCGCCAAGCGTTACCGTATCAGCTCGTCATTTGACCCCCATCGTAAGCATCCGATCACCGGACGTATTTCACCGCATAACGGCACCGATTTCGCCACCCCGGTGGGGACGCCCGTCTTGGCAGCAGGCGATGGTGTAGTGGTCAAAGCGCGCAAGCATCCATTGGCAGGCAACTATGTCGTGATCAAACATGGTCGCGAATACTCGACCCGCTATTTGCACCTTCACCGTATTTTAGTGAAGCCGGGTGATCACGTCTCTATGGGGCAAAAAATCGCATTGAGTGGTAACACTGGACGCTCGACCGGCCCTCATTTGCATTTTGAGCTGATTAAATATGGCCATCCAGTGAATGCCATGAAGGTGCCTTTACCTGAAGCGCATCCGGTGCCGCGTAGCGAGCAAGACGACTTCAAGCGTCAAGCAAGACGCGCTCATCAGCAGCTGTCTCAAGTTCTTAACAGCTAATAAATCTCAAGAATGTGAGGCCTAGCTCACATTGAGGGTCGCAGGGTTCCATTTTGTATGGTTACACAGGATGATACCCGTCTTAATTTTGCGACCCTTATTCCTCTCTTAGTTGCATGAAACGCCTATTGCTCTGCCTGATTTGGGTAATTAGCACCTTTTTCTGTCTGCCTTTGCAGGCACATCATGGGTTGGAAACCTCGTTCCAAGCCTATCCGGGCTTGCAGGCGGTCGCGAACGTGCGTGACATCGCCTACCAGCCGGGCGGTGGCGTCTGGTTGCTTAATCATCAAGGAGAGGTCGTTTTTTTTGACGGCCACCAAACCCATCCACTCAGTGATGTGCTCAGTCTGCCCGAAGAAAAAGTAACGGCGATTGCCTTTGCGCATGATGCCCTTTGGATGGCAGGGCAGAACTTTATTTATCGCTACCAATCGGGACAGCATATTGTCACACGTTATCGCCTGCCACAGACAGTGTTGGCGCGCCAAGCGGATGCACAATCCCGTCTTGCGACGATAGACGGTGAGCTTTGGCATATTAGTGACGGTCAACTCAGCCGCTATGTGGTGGAAGATAACAGCTTTTCAATTTGGCGCGCAGGACAATGGCGAGCAGAGCTGACTTGGATGACGAACGAGCATCGCTTGATTGCCATCGGCCAAGCGCTCTACCAAGTCAGTGAGCAAGGCATTCACCAGATACGCCGCTTCAACTCTCCGATAACTGCGATCACAGGGAAAGACTCGCGGGCTTGGGTGAGCACTCACAATGCGGTGTATTTACTTGCTCTCGATGAAGACTCAGTGACGGGGCAGCATATACTGACGCAGCAGGGTGGGTTTCATTATCTTGCCTCAGGGGCGGGAGGCGTTTGGGCTGCTAATGAGCAAGGGCTTTTTCTCCTGTCACTCGATGGGAGTGCATCACCGGTATGGACGCCGGGTCAGAGTGCAATAGATGGCACACGGGTGACTTTTTTACGCGCCGATGCCGAAGGGGGAATTTGGTTTTCCACCGACCAGTCATTACGTTATCGCGCAGCCGGACAGCGCTGGATTGCGCATCAGCATGGTCCCTTTCCACAAGCGATCACCCAAGGCTTTTCAAAGGCCAGTGACCCTTGGCTGCTAAGAGGTCGTCATTGGCGTGATTTGAGTGGTCGTTGGTTGGCGCGTATGTCAGATCAAAACGGCGATAAGATCAAGAGTGCTGCACGACAAGCGACACAGTTGTGGTGGTCGACAGAAAATGGTGTGGCTGGCTTAGATACCCGAACAGGGGCACGTTTAATACTCCCAGAACCTGTCGCCAACTTCGCTGCTGAGCACTTGTATACCGATGCGGCAGGGACGCTTTGGTTGGCAAAAGGACCTCAGCTAATCCGTTACTGGCCGGCTTCAGAAACGGTTGTGGACTACGGTACCGGATGGCAAGTGGATGAGGGCGACGTTGAAGGGTTTTATGATGATGGCCGCGGTAGCGTTTGGATCCGTCAGCAGCAAGGTTTGACACGTTATCGAGATGGGCAGTTTCAAGCGATTCGGTTACCTGTCTCTCTCTTGCCGTTGTCTGATTTGTATACCGATGAACGGGGCCGCCTTTGGCTCGCCAGTGCGCAAGGCATTTATCAGTATGACCATACCACACCGGATACGGTGTCGGCGGCCTATCTGTCGTTAAACAATGAGCAGTTTCATTGTATTACCGGTAATAAAGACGGTGTTTGGGCGTACAGCAATCAAGCTATCGTCCATATTGCACCAAGAGGTGTTGTGCGCACATTCAGACTACCTACGCCAATGGGACAGGTGGTGTGTCGCGTATCCAATCCGCATCAGTTGACCATTTTTTCCGGCGCTGAGCGTTTTGTGATTAATACCGATCAACTTGCGTTCTCACTACGAAAACCGCCGAAGGTTGTGATTGGCGCTGTGTGGCAACAGGACAGACGTTGGCGTATTGCACCGCGCCAGCAAACGGCAATGACATTGCTAGAAAACAATCCGACTCAGCTTGAATGGGGAAGTTGGCCACCTGAGCGGCAGGTCAGTCGTGTCCACTATCAGCTGATCGCGAAGCGCCATCCAGGAAACCCAATGGCTGGGCAGCTTGCCGCATGGCAACAAACCAGTAGCGATACCATTACGCTGGCGAATATGGCAGGGGGAGAGTATCAGCTGCGCATTGCCATTCCTCGCGATGGTGCGTCGCACACGGTGTTGAATCTTGATATTTCTCTCCCCATGTTGCCACACATGATGAGTGGGGCCATCCTTGCTGTCTTTGTGAGTATTGTGTTGTTAGCGGTTGGATTAGCGTTTAAACAGCGCTATCAGGCCCGACAACAAAGCAAGCGTCTTCAACAACATCGCACAACACAGCCAATATTTGATCCCATCGCGGCTCAACCTGACGCTGTTGTCGTCGAGATGAGTGGGCATCACGCTAAACGCCGCGCTCAGTGTCAACAGCTGCGTTCCGCATGGATATCGCGTTTTATGCAAGCGGTGGAAAACGGCTTTACCAATCCTGACTTTTCTACCCATGAGCTGGCCACCGCGTTAGCGATGTCGGAGCGGAACTTACAACGCAAATGTCGCCAGTATTTTCATATCACGGTCACCAGCTATATCACCCAAAAGCGATTGACCTATGCGAGCGGGTTGTTAAAACAAGGGATGAGTATTACTGAGACCGCCGAAGCGTGCGGATATCGTGACCCGGCGTATTTCAGTCAGCGATTTAAAGGATACTTTGGTGTGAGCCCCTCACAGTATTGTGATCGCATCCTCCCTCAAGCACTCACTAGCCCAACCGATTAAATCTGCTACGCCAACAAGGTATATACATGCCTGTGCCTATCTGGCAGTGACCTGTATTGGAATTTATACCTAAGGGAAAAAGGAACGTGGTATGACCGGGGAGACCATACCACGGGTGTCAACGACACCTTCGCTTGCTGCCGGGGGCGGAGCGGACACTCCACCCGGTTGAAAAGGTTATGAAAGAGTCACTAATGTAGCCTGTGTGGATCAGGAAGGGTTAGGAGAATTCCGCCATCTTTCGTTAAAAGTGCAATGCTTTTTAAATAACTGAAATTCATGGTTTTTATCGCTATGCTTTTCTATTTTGACGAAAATAACGAAGCGTTTTATGCCGGATTGACATGCAATCCATCTGGCATCAGCGTGGTTCGTAGGGTTTGAATCAAGGCAGTTTGTTTATCGTCAGCGCGAGGGCCCACATTAAGATGTCCCCAGATAGGGTTCGGCCACACACTATCGGTTTGGTAGCGTGCGACATGATGGACATGAAGTTGTGGAACGAGGTTGCCGATCGCCGCGATGTTGAGCTTATCGGGGTGGAAACCGTGTTCCAAACATTGCGAGACGGCAGCAGACTCTCGCCATAGCTGTTGCTGATCCTCATCACTGAGGTGATGCACTTCGTGGATATCGTTTTTACGTGGGATCAGGATTAGCCAAGGGCCAAAATCTGCATGGGCAAGACGTAATTGGCATAAATCAAAGTCGCCTACGTAGGCACTATCTGCGGCGAGGCGATCATGAAGAGAAAAAGGCATGGTGGCTCCTTAATGAAATGTATTGCTCTAGCTTACATCACAACTTACTGATGGGTCACAAAGTACCGATGAGATTGTTTGATTTGAACCGGGGACAATCAAAACCAAGTACGCTTGAATAGAGAAGAGTATTGAATGGCTTGATCGTGATAACGATTAAGGCTGCGGGTAGGAGGCAAGATGCACTATCAAGAAGTCCTTTCGTTTTGGTTTGGTCAAAGCGCTGAGCAAGCGCCAGCGCCAGAGTGCAATGCGTTGTGGTTTGGTGGCAATCCAGAAACCGATGAACAGATTCGAGCAATATTTCAAACATGGGTTAGCGCAGCGGGAGCGGGAGAATTAAATGCGTGGGCGCAGACCCCACAAGGCCGCCTTGCATTGATTATCTTGCTGGACCAATTCCCACGCAATTTATACCGAGGGTTAGCGGCGGCGTATCGTTATGATGCATTAGCATTAGCCATTTGTAAGGCGGGGTTAGCGAAAGGGGATGATCAGGCACTGACGCCTTTACAGCGTGTTTTCTTTTACATGCCGCTCGAGCACGCAGAGGGTGAAGACGATCAGCAAGAAGCTCTTTTTCGCTTAAATCAACTTCGACAAGCGGTTGAACCAGAGAATCAAGCTTGGTTTGAACAATGCTACGATTACGCGCGTCAGCATTATGACATTATCGAGGCCTTTGGCCGTTTTCCACATCGCAATGCCGTCATGGGACGCTTATCCACCCCAGAGGAGCGGCTTTGGCTAAGCGAAACCGAACAGCGTTTCGGGCAAGGCTAACCATTAAAAAGCCCACCGGTTAAGGTGGGCTTTCATATCAGCTATCGGTTGAACAAGGTTGGGTTACATGCGCTCAAGGGTATTGATACCCAGTAGCGCAAGACCTTGTTTGATCGTTTTTGCTGTCAGTGCCGCCATACGCAGGCGACTTTGACGGGTTTGACCTTCAGCCAATAGAATTGGGCACGCTTCATAGAAGCTAGAGAAAAGTCCCGCCAAATCGAACAAGTAGCTACACATCAGGTGTGGTTGGCCTTCGCGAGCAACAGACTTAACCGCTTCTTCGAATTGCAATAGCTTGGCAACCAATGCTTTTTCTTTCTCATGCTCAATGACCATTTCACCCTCTAGTGCATCACGGTCAACGCCTGATTTTGCAAACACAGAAGCAACACGGGTGTAGGCGTACTGCATATAAGGCGCTGTATTGCCCTCAAATGCCAGCATATGATCCCAGTCGAAGATGTAGTCCGTGGTGCGGTGCTTAGACAGGTCCGCATATTTCACCGCCGCCATTGCTACGGTGGTGGCGATTTCACGCTGCTCAGCTTCATCCATGTCTGGATTTTTCTTGGCGATCAGTGCCTTGGCGCGGGTTTCAGCTTCGTCGAGTAAGTCAGCAAGACGAACGGTGCCACCTGCACGCGTTTTAAATGGCTTGCCATCTTTGCCAAGCATCATACCAAACGCATGGTGCTCGAGGCTGACAGAATCAGGCACGTAACCGGCTTTACGCACGATGGTCCACGCTTGCATCAGGTGTTGATGTTGGCGTGAGTCAATAAAATACAAGACGCGATCGGCATTGAAATGCTCATAGCGGTATTTGGCACAGGCAATGTCGGTGGTGGTGTATAAAAAGCCACCATCACGTTTTTGAATGATCACACCCATAGGCTCGCCGTCTTTGTTCTTGTATTCATCCAAGAACACGACTTGGGCGCCGTCATCTTCAACAGCGATGCCTTTCGCTTTTAAGTCTTCGACAATGCCTGGCAGCATATCGTTGTAAAGGCTTTCACCCATGACGTCTTTGTCAGTCAATGACACATTGAGACGGTCGTAGTTACGTTGGTTTTGTTCCAACGTCACTTTCACTAATTTTTCCCATTTTTCTTTGCAGTATGCATCACCACGCTGAAGACGCACTACATATTGGCGCGCTGTGGCAGCAAATTCTTCGTCTTCGTCGTAACGACGCTTGGACTCACGATAGAAGTTTTCGATATCGCCCAGTTCCATCGAGATGTCATCACCGCGAGATTCATGCAGTTCCAAGTTGGCAATCAACATACCAAACTGCGTGCCCCAGTCGCCGAGATGGTTGGCGCGGGTGACCTTATGACCCAGAAATTCCAAGGTGCGAACAACGGCGTCACCAATGATGGTTGAACGCAGATGACCCACGTGCATTTCTTTGGCAACGTTTGGTGCAGAGTAATCGACCACAATGTTTTGGGTCGCTTCAGTGGCGACACCTAACCGCGTATCCGCGAGCGCTTGGTCAGCTTGCGTCGCTAGCCATTGGTCGTTTAAGAAAATGTTGATAAAACCAGGGCCAGCGATTTCGGTTTTACTGACCATATCGCCAAGGTCGAGGGCATCCAGTACTTTTTGTGCGAACTCGCGAGGGTTACACCCTAATTTTTTTGCTGCGCCCATCACGCCGTTGGCCTGATAATCACCAAATTGAGGTTTAGCAGACTGACGTACCGCCGCCGGTGTGCCTTCAGGCGCACCCGCCGCAACCATGGCGGCAGAAACTTTCTCGTTAAGAAGACTTTGAATATTCACTTGCTTACCTTTACTACTAACCGGGCCGATTGTTAACTGCCCGTTGTGTGGGCTTCCAGCTTACAGATACAAGAATCCGCCAACACTGCACTGAGCCTTGGGCGTACAAGCACAGTGTTGGCGGGATGCTGTATTGTTGCGAACCGTGGCGTCAACTGACGCGGGTAAACCCTAATGATACCCATAAACTAGCAGGGGTTGGCAATAGTTATTCACCGTCAACACTGATATCTTTACGCGCTGAAATGAAACGGGCGACGTTTAACCTTAAAGAGGTCACCATGCATGATGCCACGAACCTAACTACCCTGATGCGAGATAAAGCAGCTTTTGCAGATAAAATCAATCAGTTGCTTGATTTGCTTGCGATCAATTGCGCGGAGCTGACACTGGATCATGTCGCGATACGCACCCACGATATCGCGGTAACCGAATCTTTGGCCAGTGAGCTCGCGTCGCAAGGTAAGTTGTGCTCTGAGGCGATCGTCAATGGTCGGCCAATCCACATTTATGCACTGGAGCGGGCATTAACCATTGGTCAATGGCAAACGCTTTGGGTTGAGCTTCCGTTTCCTAACCACAAACGGTATTCGCGGCAAAGCTGGGAGCATGTTGAGTTTGTGCTGCCCTGTACCACCGCTGACATGGCAGGACTAAAGCAAGCATTGCAGCGCGCGTTTCCAGGCATATTTGCGCGCGCAGAACAGCAACATACCATCACGGTGAAGTGCAGCGAACCTTGTGTGAAAGGCGAGCGGTTACCTAATCCGACCATTGCTTTTAAGTATCAAGATGTTTGCGTGAAGTTTCACCCTTTTCCGCTGGCTGAGATTATTGCAAGCGAAGCCAGTGACTAAGCACTGGCTTCATGGAGCTGTCGGGAGTGCGATATGTGATTATAGGATCACGGTTTTATTGCCGTGAACAAATACCTTGTCATCCACCACTCGGGCAATCGCTTGGCTCAGCACGCTTTTTTCCACATCACGTCCGGCTTTGGCCATATCTTGCGCATTAAAACTGTGGTCAACATGAATCACGTTTTGACCAATAATGGGGCCCTCATCCAAGTCGTTGGTAACAAAGTGAGCGGTCGCACCAATGATTTTGACACCACGCTCAAAAGCTTGATGATAGGGGCGTGCGCCAATAAATGCCGGCAAGAAGCTATGGTGAATATTAATGATTTTGTGTGGATATTGCGCGACAAAGTCGGGGGTGAGCACGCGCATATACTTGGCCAGTATGATGTAGTCGGGCTGGTACGGCTGGATTGCCTTTAACATTGCCTGCTCGTGTGCCTCACGCGATAAATCTTGATGGCAAACATGGTGGAAAGGAATATCGAAGCGCTCAGTCAGCGTCCGTAGCTTGTCATAGTTTCCCACCACGGCAGCAATCTCGATATCCAAAGAGCCATCGTAGGCTTTCATTAAAATATCGCCCAAACAGTGCGACTCTTTGGTCACCATGATCACAACGCGCTTTCGCCGTGAGCTGATAAGCTGACGGTGACTCCCAGCAGGAAGCGCTTGGTCGAGATCTAACAACAGCGTGTGGTCATTAAAAATCCCTTCCAATTCGGTGCGCATGTAAAATCGACCCGTGGCATTGTCGACATATTCGCGATTATGGACGATGTTGAGTTGGTGCTTATAACAAATATTGGTGATCTTGGCGATCAGGCCTTGGGCATCGGGACAATCCGTGAGTAATGTTTTTCGTTCCATGTTGATGTGATGTTGCTTAATAGTCCTTCGGTTTTACCCTGTCTACACCCCAAGGTCAAAGTGAATTTACCCTGATCGCCGAACATCCGAGGGGAAGTGGTTTCATCCTCTTGGGGGCTTTGGCATAATGCCCGCTTTCCCCTGTGTATTTATCCAATGATCCGAAAGGTTTTCTCTGATGCCGGTGCGCTGGCAAAAGCAATTGATGGCTTTGTGCCTCGACAGCCGCAAACCGATATGGCGATGGCGGTCGATGCCGCGATCCGCGAGCAAGGACAGTTGGTGGTCGAGGCCGGGACAGGAACAGGGAAAACGTATGCCTATCTTGCCCCTGTATTGTTGAGTGGTAAAAAAGCCATCATCAGCACGGGCTCAAAGAACCTGCAAGAGCAGCTTTATCATCGCGATTTACCCTTGATGAAATCGGCGTTGGGGTTCACTGGTACCACGGCGCTGTTGAAAGGGCGAGTGAACTACCTTTGTCCAGAGCGCTTGAGTCGTCAGATCAGTGAGTGTCATCGCCCAGATAGTGATCCGAGCCAATTAAGCCAACTGGTCAAAATCCGCGAATGGTCTTCGTATACAGAGTCGGGGGATTTGAGTGAGTGTGACGCGTTGGCGGAAGACAGTCCGCTCATTCCCGTGATCACGTCGACCAACGACAATTGCCTTGGTAAAGACTGTCCAAGCTATGAAGACTGCTATGTCGTCAAGGCGCGCCGTCGCGCGATGGAGGCGGATGTAGTGGTCGTGAACCACCATTTGTTCTTGGCTGATGTGGCGATCAAAGAAACTGGGTTTGGGGAATTGATCCCAGATGCGGATATCATGGTGTTCGATGAAGCGCATCAATTACCTGATATTGCCAGCCAATATTTCGGTCAGTCGCTGTCTAGTCGCCAGTTACAAGACGCCGCGAAAGACATCCACATTGCTTATCGTACGGAATTGCGTGATACCCGACAGTTGGAAAAAGTCGCCGATCGTTTATCGCAAGCGGCGATGGATATGCGTTTAGTGATGGGAGAGCCCGGCTTTCGTGGCAATTGGCGAGAGCTTCAAGCTTCACCGGCTGTCGAGAAAGAATTAGTACGCTTAACCGATGCACTGGAGTTGGCCCATGACGTGGTCAAACTGTCACTGGGTCGCAGCCAACTATTGGATGCGGCGTTTGATCGCATCACCTTATTTAAGGCACGTTTATCGCGACTGCGTGATACGTCGATCACAGGCTATTCGTACTGGTATGAATGTACGCGCCATCACTTCAGCCTCAATATTACGCCGCTCTCGGTGGCCGATCGTTTCCGCGAACAAATGGATGAACAAGGTGGGGCATGGATTTTTACCTCGGCGACACTCGCCGTGGAAGGTGATTTTAGCCACTTTAGTCATCGACTTGGCATTTCAGCACAACGGCAGATGACGTTAGAAAGCCCCTTTGACTATCCCTCACAAGCGCGACTGTGTGTGCCACGCCATGTGCCTGAAACCAATAGCTATCGGCGAGCCGACAAGCTGGCAACCTTGTTAGGGCCTGTGATTGAGCGTAATCAAGGGCGCTGTTTCTTTTTGTGTACGTCGCATCAAATGGTGCGAGACTTAACAGCATTGTTTCGCGACCAACTCGCGATTCCCGTGTTGATGCAAGGCGAAATGCCGAAACAGCGCCTGTTGGCAGAATACTTATCACTGGGGAATGCGTTGCTGGTGGCAACCGGCGCGTTTTGGGAAGGGATCGATGTGCGTGGACAGGCACTCAGTTGCGTGATCATCGACAAACTGCCGTTTGCGTCGCCCGATGACCCCTTGCTCAAAGCGCGTATTGAAGATTGTAAGTTGCAAGGCGGCGACCCCTTCTCGCAAGTGCAAATTCCAGAAGCGGTGATCACGCTCAAGCAAGGGGTAGGGCGTTTGATTCGCGATAAGCGTGACCAAGGCGCGTTGATCATTTGTGATAACCGCCTAGTGACGCGCCCTTATGGCGCCACCTTTTTACGCAGCTTACCGCCCATACCGCGTACGCGCGATCTGAATAATATTGACGACTTTTTATCAGCCATAAATGCTGACCATACCGATGCAGAGATGCCTGCATTGCAATCACCGATTGAGGGTTAAATGACGCTAAAAATGCTTGCCGTGGATACGGCCACGGAAAACTGCTCTGTTGCGCTGTGTATCGGCGATCAGATGATGGTGCGCAGTGACATTGCGCCGCGTGAACACACCAATAAAATCTTACCCATGGTCGATGAGGTACTCGCGGAGGCGGGCGTATCACTCACGCAACTCGATGCACTCGCCTTCGGCCGGGGGCCAGGGAGTTTTACTGGTGTGCGAATTGGCATTGGGATTGCACAAGGTTTAGCGTTTGGTGCTGATTTACCCGTGCTGGGTGTATCGACGCTAGCGGCGATGGCCGAGCAAGCGCACCGTACTCATGGCGCAACGCAAGTACTCACGGCGATTGATGCGCGAATGGGAGAGCTATACTTTGCCCAGTATGAACGTCAAGAAAATGGCGATTGGCATGCGTTGGCTGATGAAGCGGTTGTGGCGCCTGACGCATTGTGCCTTGAATCGACCGACGGTACGTGGGCACTGGCAGGAACCGGCTGGCCTGCCTATCCTGAATTAGCGAAAGGGTTGGATCTGACCACCACAGAATCAGGCGTGTTGTATCCACAAGCACAAGACATGCTGGCTATTGCCAAATACGCCTACCAGCGTGGTGAGGCTGTCGCCGCTGAGCTCGCGACGCCCACCTACTTGCGTGACAAGGTCACGTGGAAGAAGCTCCCCGGACGCGAGTAAGAGTCTGTTTGGGTCGGTTTGCCTCGCATAGGAAGCAAGTATGGTATCGATTAACGGAATTCCTTCTTCACCGCCTAACCGGCCGAATCAAACGCGGCGCCCTTCATCCTCGGAGAAAGCGTCGCGTAAACAAACTCCGCAAACGAGCCAAGTTGCCAAGGCAGTGCGGCAAAAGGTGCAACATGTCTCTGTCTCAGAGGCAGAGCAAGCTAAACAACATATTCAGTATGATTTACCCGATGGCCGCGGTCGTCAGGCAATGTCATCTTACTTAGCGGTGCTTAACCATGCGCGGCGAGAGGAACTGCTTAACCTCGTCGGGGTCGATATCTATGTATGACGTCGAGAGAGGAGTACGTGTGATGAAGCTAATATCAACCGGATTGCTGATGATCGGGGCGCTACTGTTAACCGGTTGCAGCACCTTGCCTGACAGTTTAAAAGGTCGTATGGATCAGCCGGTAACTGAGTACCCGGTCGTAGCCAGTATGACCGCAGCCAATCAGGGTGAAGAAGTGCGCATGGGCGGCATGATCGCCAGTGTTGAAAACCGCGAAGCGGACTCGGTAGTCGAAATCGTCGCGTTGCCCACCTCCAGTGCGGGGCGCCCCGATATTGGTGCGTCGTCACTGGGTCGATTTAAAGCGGTTTTTAGCGGTTTTGTCGATCCTGCAGACTATGCGAAAGGGCGTCCTATTACGGTGCTGGGTGAATTTGTTGAACAGCAAATGGGTAAAGTCGGGGACTATGAATATGCCTACCCTGTATTGTCAGTCAAAGGGCACCAGCTGTGGAACATTGAGCAAAAGGTTATCGATGACGATCGCCCTTATTGTTATGGACTATATTGCTCGCGCGTTCGGGTAGGCGTCGGGACTGGGCGAGTACAAAGCGTGATCACTTTACCCTAACCAATGATGCATTCTCCACTGTCGGCGCAACTTGATGAGGCACTTCAGGCAAATCCAGCGATGATCGGCCTGTCGAGCGGATTGGAACCACTCACGCTCTCACTGGCCTCAACGCGTGTCACGGGAGCTGCCCGTCCAGCGGCAATCGGTGCGCCTACTTTGGTCATGCTTCACGGCTGGCAAGATAACCTAGCCAGTTTTCATGCTCTGGTGCCTTATTTACCCCGCGAGTGGGGATTATTATTGTTTGATTGGCCCGGACACGGTCTGTCAGAACATAAACTGGGCGACTACTACTACCCCTTCTACGACTACTTGGATGATTTACACCAAGTGCTCCATCAACAGCGCTTCTCCGGCCCACTGATCTTGGTTGGCCACTCACTCGGTGGGCTGGTGGCGAGTTGCTATGCCGCTGCTTTTCCAGACCGCATTGCTGCACTGGTAATGATAGAAGCGCTCGGCCCGATGGCTGAACCTGCTCAACAGATAACCAACCGATTGGCGAAAAGTCTTGATCAACGCTTAAAGCAGCGTCAAAAGCGCCAACGCTACTTTGATTCTGCATTTCAGGCGCTACAATTACGCGCGTCCATCAATAAAGTGGCGGCTGAACCGCTTTTGCCATTAGTCGCTCGCGGATTGATGGAGACTCCTCAAGGTATCACTTGGCGACACGATCCTCATTTGCGCGGGGATGCGCTTTACCGGATGTCGCCCGCGCATTGTGAATCGATTATCCGGGCAATTCACTGTCCTGCTCTCGCCATTCGAGGAACGTATGGCTATCCTGCATTGCGTTCGCAGGATGCTCAGCAACGGATGCATGGGTTTCGCCAATTACAGGTGGTGGACCTGCCGGGTACGCATCACTGTCACCTTCAACAACCGCAACAGGCTGCATCGTGGGTAACAGATTTTGTGACCAAAATTCAAACGCGCACTTAAAATGCTCGTGTAAAAATAATGTTAACGCTATGGTGGACGGGTTAAACACCTGTTTGAATAGAATCTCGCGTCGATCGAAGCGGGCAGTATAGCCTGCAAGCTAAAACATAGGAGAAAGCCAGTGGAAAAGGTTTGGCTTAATCGTTACCCGTCGGATGTGCCGGCGGAAATAGATCCAGATGCCCATCGCTCTTTGATTGAGATGTTTGAACACTCAGTGCAAAAGTTCGCTGACCAAACAGCCTTTATTAACATGGGCCAGGTCATGACCTTCCGTAAGCTCGAAGAGCGTAGCCGCGCATTTGCGGCGTACCTGCAAAACGAGCTGAAATTACAAAAAGGCGATCGTGTGGCGATCATGATGCCGAATTTGCTGCAGTATCCAATTGCGTTGTTCGGTATTTTGCGAGCGGGCTGTGTGGCGGTTAACGTCAACCCTTTATATACGCCACGAGAGTTGGAGCACCAGTTGACTGACTCAGGTGCGAAAGCGATTGTGATTGTCAGCAATTTTGCTCACACCTTGGAAAAGGTGGTGGAGAATACACCCGTTAAGCACGTGATCCTTACGAGTTTAGGGGACCAGCTCCCTCGTGCGAAAGGCACGTTAGTGAACTTTGTGGTCAAGTACGTCAAGAAAATGGTACCGAAATACCATTTGCCGGACGCAACGTCGATGCGTAATGCGCTCCGCCGTGGCCGCCGTATGCAGTATGTAAAACCTTTCTTAAAAGGTGATGATGTCGCTTTCCTCCAGTACACGGGTGGTACCACTGGATTGGCGAAAGGCGCTATCTTGACGCACCGCAACATGTTGGCCAACGTCTACCAAGCGAAAGGCACTTATCAACCGGTGCTAAACGTGGGCGAAGAGTTGGTAGTGACCGCGCTACCGCTTTATCACGTGTTTGCGCTAACCGTAAACTGCCTGCTGTTTATTGAAATGGGTGGACAGAACCTGTTGATCACCAACCCGCGTGATATTCCGGGCTTTATCAAAGAGCTACAAAAATATCCATTTACGGCGATTACAGGGGTGAATACCCTCTTTAACGCTTTGCTACACAACGAAGATTTTCATGAGTTAGATTTTTCCAACTTACGCCTTACTGTTGGTGGCGGCATGGCGGTACAACGCGCTGTCGCAGAAAGCTGGAAAAAACTGACCGGTAAGCACCTCCTAGAAGGCTATGGCTTAACCGAGTGCTCACCGCTTGTGGCGGCGTACCCTTATGATTTGCGTGATTACAACGGGTCGATCGGTTTGCCCGTCCCATCTACGGAAGTCCGTATTGTGGATGAGAATCGTGAAGATGTCGCCGATAACCAACCGGGCGAATTGTTGGTGCGTGGTCCGCAAGTGATGCAAGGTTATTGGAACCGACCAGAGGCGACGCGTGAAAGTATCGATGAAGACGGTTGGTTGGCAACCGGTGATGTGGTGCAGTTTGATGATAACGGCTTCTTACACATTGTCGATCGTAAAAAAGATATGATCCTTGTATCAGGCTTTAACGTCTATCCCAATGAAGTGGAAGATGTGGTCGCCCTGCATGATAAGGTATTGGAAGTCGCCGCGATTGGTCAGCCAGACGAAAACTCAGGCGAAGTCGTTAAGATTTGTGTGGTGAAAAAGGATCCGTCGCTGACCCGTGATGATCTGATAGCGCACTGCCGTAAGCATTTGACCGGTTATAAAGTGCCTCGCGTGGTTGAATTCCGCGATGAGCTACCGAAAACCAATGTAGGTAAAATCTTGCGCCGTGAGTTACGCGATGAAGCCCCTAAGGCGCCGCAAAAAGCTTCTGCTTGATGCGCGCTGCCCGCGAAAAGGGTAAACTGGAGCGTAACGAATCACGAAATGCCGGCATTGCCGGCATTTTCTTTATAGGCTAACTTGTGAATTATCAACAAATCACATCACATCAACAACTTGTCGACGTATGCGCAAAAATGCGCCAGAAACCTGCTGTGATGGTCGATACCGAATTTGTGCGTACCCGTACGTTTTACGCGCAACTTGGGTTGGTGCAATTGTATGATGGTGAGCAACTTGTACTCATCGATCCGATTGAAATCGAGGATCTTTCCCCATTGTGGGCATTGCTGGTTGACACCAATGTCACCAAAGTATTGCATGCCAGTAGTGAAGACTTGGATGTGTTCCAACACTATGCTGGTACCTTACCCACCCCTATGGTTGATACTCAGCTGATGGCTGCTTTTTTAGGGCACGGTGTATCAGAAGGGTTTGCGAGTTTGGTGAATACCTATGTGGGAGTGGCGCTTGATAAAGGCGAATCACGCACTGATTGGTGTGCGCGCCCACTAACCGATAAGCAAAAGCATTATGCGGCGGCGGATGTGTATTATTTGATGCCTCTGTACCAAGCGCTTGAGAAAGCCTTGGCAAAAACACAGTGGCAAGCGGCGTTGCAAGAAGAATGTATCCGCTTATGTGACAAAAAGCGCCAACCCAAAGAGGATTCGCTGGCATATCTTGATATTAAATACGCGTGGCAGCTGCAGCCGAATCAATTAGCGGTGCTCCAATCGCTTGCAAAGTGGCGCGCGAAAGAGGCACGACGTCGCGATATTGCGCTTAATTTTATTGTGAAAGAGCTTCACCTTTGGAAAATGGCGCGATTTGGAATTCGTAGCGTTGAGCAAATGCAAGCGCATGATTTTGATAAATTTGAGATTCGCTATCATGCCCAAACTTTGATCACGCTGGCGAAGCAAGCTGAGAAGCTTCCTAAAGCGAAGTGGCCACAACCCATCACGCGTTTAGTCGATGAGCCGGGTTACAAAGCCGTGATTAAGACGCTCAAAGAAAGCGTTCAACAGTGTGCGGATGAGCTGGGTTTTGTACCAGAGTTTATTGGCTCAAAGAAGCAATTGAATCAGTTGATCAGTTGGGTATGGCGAGAGCATAAAGCGGAGGATAAACGCCCAGATCTCGCACAAGGGTGGCGGTATACTCTGATTGGCAAGCGCCTGATAGCGATGATTCCCAGTGCGCCAGTGACGCATTAAAAAAGCGGTGCTCAGCACCGCTTTTCTACAATCAGCGAACGAGGCTCACGCTTTAGCTCTCTTTCCCTTCTTCCGGCAAAGTCACATTTAACTCTAAGACGGAAAGATCGTCGTCCCCTTGCTCGAGGCTCACGGAGACTTGCTCGGGACCGATATCCACATATTTACGGATCACATCTAAGATATCCTGCTTGAGCTGTGGCAAATAGGTTGGGGCAGGGCTATCTGCACTGCGTCGCTCCGCAACAATGATTTGCAGGCGCTCTTTTGCAATGTTGGCGGATTTTTTCTTGGCTGGCCGAAAGAACTCTAGCAATGCCACATTAGCCTCCAAATAAGCGTTTTAGAAAACCTTTGCGCTCTTCCTCAATAAAGCGGAATGGGCGCTCTTCGCCAAGCAATCTTGCAATGGCATCTTCATACGCTTGTCCCGCATCCGATTCTTGATCGAGAACCACAGGCTCGCCTTTGTTTGAGGCATGCAGTACTGACTGGCTTTCTGGGATGACCCCTAACAGTGGGATACGTAAGATCTCCTCAACATCCGACACGCTGAGCATCTCGCCGTTGGTCACGCGGCTTGGGTTATAACGGGTTAAGAGCAAGTGGTGCTTAACCGGTTCCTCACCGTTTTCGGCGCGGCGAGATTTTGAATCGAGAATGCCCAGAATGCGATCAGAGTCGCGCACCGAAGAGACTTCAGGGTTGGTCGTGACGATGGCTTCGTCGGCAAAATACAGGGCCATGAGGGCGCCAGCTTCGATACCCGCAGGCGAATCGCAGATGATGTATTCAAACCCAAGCTCATCCATCTCTTTTAACACCCGCTCGACGCCCTCTTTGGTGAGCGCATCTTTATCACGAGTTTGTGAGGCTGGAAGAATAAATAGATTTTCAACCCGTTTGTCTTTGATCAGTGCTTGATTAAGGTTGGCTTCGCCGTTGATCACGTTGACAAAGTCATACACCACGCGGCGCTCACATCCCATAATTAAATCGAGATTACGAAGACCAATATCAAAATCAATCACTGCGGTTTTTTTGCCAGCCATGGCGAGTCCCGTCGCGAGTGCTGCACTCGACGTGGTTTTACCAACACCGCCTTTACCGGAGGTAATTACAATAATTCGTGCCATTCCTCGTCCTTATTCTGTTATAGCGTGAGGGGGTCTATTTGTAAGCTTTCTTGATTGAGCGAGACCATGACGGGGCGCTCAATAAACTCAGATGGAATTTTGTCGCTTAGCCAGTAGCTACCGGCTACTGACAATAATTCTGATTGTAAATTCTGGCAATAAATACGCGCTTGCTGCTGGCCGCTGGCGCCGGCAATGGCTCTGCCGCGCAGCACGCCGTAAATATGAATACTGCCATCAGCAATGACTTCCGCCCCGGCACTGACATGATTCAATACCACCAAGTCAGCATTTTTGGCATAGATTTGCTGTCCCGAGCGCACGGGATTCGTGACCACTTTAGTGGGGGTTTGAATCGGATCGGCAACACGAGATTGCTTGCTCGATTTGAGTACCGCAAGCCCCACCGATTTGGCTTGCTGGCGGGTATCGTTATGCGTGACGCCAGTAAGGCCGACTAAAATCATCCCAGTTTCACTTAAACAGTGCTTTAAAGCGGTGAGATCTGGGCATAGCTTTAAACGGCTGACATCCGCCACCACAGGCGCGCCTTCAAAAAATGCGGGGGCTTGGGAAACCTTATCAGCCAAAATGGCGGCCGCTTCAGTAAAATTGTCATCCACAAGATGAAGAACAGACAAAGTAAAAGTTGAGCCTTTCAACTCCGGGTGTTTGTGCATGTTGTTTGATTCCGGTTATATCGTTGAAACGCGAGTCAGACGCGCATTATCAGACGTTGGATAGCATGGTATATTCACAGCATCGATGCGGCAAGCAGGGTTTGATATTCGGCGGACATTGCCCCCTAATTTTGGCGATTTCTTGTCATGGTGCGCGATGTGAGCCGCGTTTAGTGAGCATTGTGTGACACATTTTGCGGCAAAGCCTAACAAACCTTAACTCGTCGATGACACTATTTCGCCATCGTTATGGCATGCTGATGAGGACATTGAGATGTATTGCGCAATTTATCGTAGCAAAAAGAAAGAAGGCACCTATCTTTATGTACCGGGGAGAGATAAATTCGATGATGTGCCAGAAGCATTAATGAACAGTTTTGGACAACCAGAGTTTGCCATGATGATTGATCTCGGTAAGCGAGAAAAACTTGCGGTTGTTGATATTGAGAAAGTGAAACAAAGTCTGCAAAACGAAGGGTTCTTTCTACAATTACCACCGCCACCGGATGCGGCGTTGCAGGCTATCCGAAACAAGAATGAAAAATTGTAATTAGGGAAGCGTATGCGCAAAGGTTTGATTTCAGCATTGGTTGCAGCCTCAGTTTTTACCTCGGGGCCGCTATTTGCAAAAGAAGGGTTTGATCAGTACGTCGAATCATTGAAAGAGGAAGCGCGTCAAGCAGGGATTGATGACGATATACTGGCACGCGCGTTTGCTGGCATTGAGTATCATGAACGGGCGGTCAGTGCCGATCGAAATCAACCTGAGCGGCGTTTAACCTTGGATGAATACATTCCCCGCGCCGTACCTGATTGGAAAGTCGATCAGGCGAAAGCGCTGTATAAAAAACATTATGCGGCGCTAAAAAAAGTCGGTGAGGAATATCAGGTTCAGCCTCGTTTCATTGTAGCCTTGTGGGGCGTGGAAAGTAATTTTGGCAAACTGCAAGGCAACTACAATGTTATCGAAGCACTGGCCACATTGGCTTATGATGGGCGTCGAGAAACCTTTTTCCGCCAACAAACAATGGCAGCACTGACCATATTGCAAGAAGGGCATATTGCGCCTGAAAACATGAAAGGTTCATGGGCCGGTGCAATGGGGCAAAGCCAGTTTATGCCGACGTCTTTCCTTCATTATGCGGTTGATGGGAACCAAGATGGTAAAAAAGATATTTGGCAAACGGAAGCTGATGTCTTTGCTTCTGCGGCGAACTATCTAAAACAAGCTGGCTGGGACGATACGTACACATGGGGACGCCAAGTTAAATTACCAAAGCATATAGATAGGAATAAACTTGGTGTCGAAAGTAATAAGGCGCTGTCATTAAATCAATGGCAAGCACTGGGTGTAACGCGTCTTAATGGCCAAGCGTTGCCGAATGTCGATATTCAAGCTTGGTTGATTCAGCCTGATGATGAACTTGGACGAGCTTATTTGGTTTATAACAACTATCAAAGCTTGTTGAAATGGAACCGTTCACACTACTTTGCGTTAGCGGTCAGTCATTTGGCAGACCGGATAAAGTTTGGTTAATGGGTGATGATAGAGATTCTACGAATCAGATAAAAAAAAGAGGCCGTCCGGCCTCTTTTTTTTATCTTCATGTGCAACACTTAGGCTTGTTGGCCAGGGATCAAGAAGTCTTCTAATTTCGCACTACCATTTTCGGTTGCTTCACGGATCACTTTCGGCATACGACCTTGACCGGTCCATGTTTTTACCGAGCCGTCGCTATCAGTGTATTGATATTTAGCAGGGCGTGCCGCGCGCTTGCCTGTTGATTTAGACTTGCTTGCACCACCTAATAATTTCATGAGTTCATCAGGTTCAATACCATCGGCGATTAACATCTCACGGTATTTTTCCAGTTTCGCTAGGCGTGCTTTTTCTTCTTCTTGCGCTTGACGCTCAATCTCTTCACGTTCTTCAACGACGGTTTGTAGCTTTTCTAACGCTTCTTTAAGTTGCTCGGCGGTCATTTCTTTTGCGACAGCACGTAAGCTGCGTAGGTTAAGTAACGCTTTCATTGCATCAGACATTATTGGGTTCCTATTTGATTTATATGTTAATTGAACGGATGGTAACAGTATAAGTGAAATATACAATATTACATAAAATAATTAGTGCCTATTTTTCATTATTTATTTTCTGTTCGCAATATTTGTTACCCATATTTAAGGGTGTTTTTTTAAATATGCCCAAATTTTGAGTGGTTGCGACTGATTTCATCGACACTTGATAGTGTGACGTTTTAAGTGGTGGCTTTTTGTGCGTGAACAGTTGCGATAGTGAACATCTTGTGTAGAATGCTCCACTCTTAACGTAGAGGTGCGTTGTTTATAAGTAGTGTGCACGAGGGTGATGCCAGTGACCGCACATGAAAGGAGCCAACGCCGAAGCCAGTAAGGCCATCATGCCGACTGTGCTGGGGCTGTTACCGAATAGGGGCAGCACTGCCATAGTAATTAGGACACACTATGGAGCGCTACTGTAGGAGGCAAGTTGTTTGCTGTGTGTTACCACGCCTTACCAGTCTTCGTTTCTGCAGTAGATCTCCAACCAATTGGTTGATATTGAGATCATGAACTTAACAGACTTTTCTTCATCCGCTTTATCGTTACTTCCACCCTTGCTGGCTTTGGGCCTTGCCATTGCAACACGTCGCGTGCTGTTGTCGCTAGGCATGGGGATTGTACTCGGTACCTTGCTACTCGCTGACTTTTCCCTAGGGACATCGGCGCAATACCTTTTTGATGTGGTTGCCGGCCTATTTGTGGCTGACGGCAGCATTAATAGCTGGAATATGAGTATTCTTGCTTTCCTAGTATTGCTGGGAATGATCACCGCTTTATTGTCCCTCTCTGGAGGAACACGAGCGTTTGCAAATTGGGCACAGAGCCGAATTAAAAGCAAACGAGGAGCAAAGCTACTGGCGGCTTTCTTGGGCGTATTTATTTTCGTAGATGACTATTTTAATAGCTTGGCGGTGGGGGCTGTTTCGCGCCCTGTGACCGATCGCTTCCATGTGTCTCGAGCCAAGCTGGCGTATATTCTCGATTCGACCGCCGCACCTATGTGTGTTATTACCCCCGCTTCGAGCTGGGGCGCTTATATCATTACCGTCATCGGCTCGATTTTAGTCGCACATGGGGTGACAGATTACACGCCGCTCGGCGCCTTTGTCACCATGATCCCGATGAACTTCTATGCAATCTTTGCGCTTCTGCTGGTTTTTGCAGTGATTTGGTTTCAGCTTGATATTGGCCCTATGCGTCAATTTGAATACCAAGCAAAAAAAGGCAGTCGCTTAGGGGATGAAAGCGACAATTGTGCCGATCTTTGTGACGATCTTGGGATTGAAGAAAGCGAGCACGGCACGGTTTCTGATCTGGTGTTACCGATTGTGGTCCTCGTTGTGGCGACCATCAGTGCGATGCTCTACACCGGCGCACAAGCGTTAGCGGGTGACGATGTATCCTTCTCAGTACTCGGCGCGTTTGAGAATACTGATGTAGGCATGTCCCTTCTGATGGGAGGCGCAGCTGGACTTATCGTTGCTTTAGCCATGACGATCAAACAAGGGATTGGTGCGCCTGCGATCAGCAAAACCTTATGGGTCGGGGCGAAATCCATGTTTGGGGCCATTCTTATTCTGCTGTTTGCATGGTCTATTGGCCATATCATCGGCGACTTGCAAACGGGTAAATATCTGTCTTCATTGGTGCAGGGCAATATGCCATCTGAGCTACTCCCTGTTGTGCTCTTTTCACTCGCGGCAGTGATGGCATTTGCGACCGGCACCTCATGGGGAACCTTTGGTATCATGCTACCGATCGCGGGCGATCTGGCTGCGGCGACGGAAATTTCCTTGATGTTACCTATGCTGTCGGCGGTATTAGCCGGTGCGGTGTTTGGTGACCATTGCTCACCGATCTCAGATACCACCATCTTGTCATCCACAGGGGCACGCTGTGGGCATATTGATCATGTCTCGACACAGTTGCCTTATGCGATTGGTGGCGCTCTGGTGTCCGCGGTTGGCTTTTTGGTCCTTGGCGTTACCGCATCACTATGGTTGGCATTTGCCGCCACGACACTGGCCTTTGTCGCGCTTTGTTTTGCGCTACTGTGGCTGAAAAAGCGCCCGTGCAAAGCCATGGCCTAATCTCGCTCGTAACTACCTCATAATAGGATTGAGCGCAAAGCCCCGCTGGTCGGGGCTTTCCTTTTTGATGAGATCCGGTAGCATGCTGGATTGATTTTAAGCCTGATGACCGAATAATCCGAGATAACAATGGCGCAGCTTTATTTTTATTACTCCGCAATGAATGCCGGTAAGTCGACAACACTTTTGCAATCAGCCTTTAATTATCAAGAACGAGGCATGCAGCCCCTGTTATATACAGCGGCAATCGATGACCGATATGGTCAGGGAAAAATTAGCTCACGAATTGGTTTAGAGACAGAGGCGCACCTATACCACAATGAAACCAATTTATTCGAACATGTTTCAGCCATTCAAGAACACGAAAAAGTAGACTGCCTGTTACTGGATGAGAGCCAGTTTCTCACCAAGCAGCAAGTGCTTGAGTTAACTGATGTGGTCGATAAATTGCGTATTCCTGTGTTGTGTTATGGATTACGCACAGACTTTCGAGGAGAGCTATTTGAAGGCTCTCAATACTTACTCGCTTGGGCGGATAAGTTAGTAGAACTAAAAACGGTTTGTCATTGTGGTCGTAAAGCCAATCGAGTGATCCGCCAAGATGCGAATGGCAATGCGATCGCTGATGGCGATCAAGTTGTGATCGGTGGTAACGAGCGTTATGTGTCGGTTTGCCGGTTGCACTATAAGGAAGCTCTTGGCTTACTATGAGCATGGCCTGCGATGGGCGAGTGTCTCTATAAGGTAGAGCGCGCCGAGTACGAAAAAAAGCGAACGCAATGCGCTCGCTTTTTCCTTTGTAACCGTCGCGAATAACGCGTTGTTATTTCGCTGCTTCTTGTTCAACGGGGACGATTTGGCTCGCATGGTAGCCTTTCGGTCCTTCTTGAACCTCGTAGCTGACGGTTTGACCCGCTTTCAACGTCCTGTATCCATCCATTTGGATTGTTGAGTAATGCGCAAAAACGTCGCCTTCTCCTTCTTCAGGACAAATAAAGCCGAATCCCTTGGCATTGTTAAACCATTTTACTGTACCAGTTTCCATGCGAAACATCCCTCTTGCATCAAACTTTTGCATACCTTGCAATAAACTAAGTGCCCACTCATGACCTCTGCGCTAGCACGCATCAGACAGCATTTGCTCAAGATGGTGAGCGTGCGATCAAAAAGTGGTTAGTTTATCTACCACAATTTCCACTGTAGTAGATACTTTTAGGCAGTCAAGTATCGATAATAACTTATAACAACATTTTCATAGTAATCCGGAAAAGTGTGAGAGCCTGACAATAAATGCATAAAAAACAATAATGTCATTTTCATGAATCTATCGACTCACCTCTCACTGTGGATGCTCGGTACGTGACTATCTGTTATAGGTGAAATGTCGCTTAATTGTTATAAATTCAGCTAGTTATGTGTTGTATCTAGAGTTATTTATCTCACTATACAAGATGGGATAACCTAGTGGCGTGAATGAAATCGCAATCATCGGGTGTAATAAATTTTATTGGTTTATGAATAATTTCTTACGTCTAAATACTGAGATAGATTTAGCGAAAATCCCTTTTTCAATCCCATCAACACAGTTATTTCCACTTTATAGCCGTCGAGTGTCTTTATTTTTGTACACTTCTTATGGTGGGGGCTGAGATGTTTTTGTTGAACAGTGAACGTTTTAGCACTTTTACCCCTAGATATATCAGTAAGTGACTAACAATTGTACAGACACACTTTGTTCGCATTGAAAGGGTTGCTGGAATACAATCTGTGGCTTAACTTTAAAGATAGGTGGACGGGATCAGTGGATGGCAGCAACGCCCCGCCACAACGACAGCCTAGACACCCAAACAATGCATTGTAAGTGGTTATGAGTAATTGGAACGAGTGGGCGCTCCCTGATGCTGACATCGCAGCGTCAGAGAAGACGAAGCTACAACCGCCATCTATGTATAAGGTGGTGCTGAACAACGATGACTACACGCCGATGGAGTTTGTCATTGAAGTGCTCCAGACGTTTTTTGCCATGGACGTGGACAAAGCGACGCAAGTCATGCTGACGGTGCACTACGAAGGAAAAGCCGTTTGCGGTGTATTCACCGCAGAGGTAGCGGAAACAAAAGTGGCACAAGTGATGATGTACGCCAAAGAGCATGGTCATCCATTGCTGTGCACCATGGAGAAAGCATGATTTCTCCGGCACGCTTTAGCGCGGTTATTGAGGGAGGTGCCTTATGCTGAATAAAGAACTTGAAGCGAGTCTCAACGGAGCCTTTGCACGTGCGCGTGAAAAGCGCCACGAATTCATGACGGTGGAGCACCTGCTTCTCGCGTTAATTGACAACGCCGCCGCTCAAGAAGCCTTGACAGCTTGCCGCGCAGACCTAGATGGCCTGCGTAAAGAGCTCGATGCGTTTATTGAGCAAACGACCCCTCTTATCCCTGTTGATGATGAATCACGCGAAACGCAACCGACATTGAGTTTCCAGCGCGTACTGCAACGCGCGGTGTTCCATGTGCAATCGTCAGGGCGCAGCGAAGTGAGTGGTGCGAACGTATTGGTCGCGATATTTAGCGAGCAAGAGTCTCACGCGGCTTACCTTTTGAAAAAGAACGACGTGAGTCGCTTGGACGTGGTGAATTTTATCTCTCACGGCACCACGAAAGATGACAACGACGATTTGCCGAGTAGCGACATGGGCGCTGAAGAGGCGAGTGGCGAGCCCGGTGAAGATAAACTGGAAAACTTTGCCACCAACCTGAATCAGCTCGCGCGGGTCGGGGGCATTGATCCGTTGATTGGTCGTGACAAGGAGCTGGAACGCACCATTCAGGTGCTATGCCGCCGTCGTAAGAACAATCCGCTGTTAGTCGGCGAAGCCGGCGTGGGTAAAACCGCTATCGCTGAAGGCCTCGCATGGAGAATCGTAGAAGGGCAAGTCCCTGATGTCATCAAAGATTGCGTGATTTACTCGCTGGATATCGGCTCGCTTCTTGCGGGTACCAAATATCGTGGCGATTTTGAGAAGCGCTTTAAGTCCATCTTGAAGCAGCTTGAGAAAGAAGATCATGCCGTACTCTTTATCGACGAAATCCACACCATTATCGGTGCAGGGGCGGCGAGTGGTGGACAAGTTGATGCCGCAAACTTGATTAAGCCATTGCTAAGCAGCGGGAAGTTACGTTGTATTGGCTCAACAACCTATCAAGAATATGGCTCCATCTTTGAGAAGGAGCGTGCCTTGGCACGTCGTTTCCAGAAAATCGATGTCATTGAACCGTCTATCGATGACACCACGAAGATTTTGATGGGCTTGAAGCCGAAATATGAAGCGCACCACGAAGTTCGCTATACCAACAAGGCGATCCGTGCGGCGGTTGAACTGTCGGCTAAATACATCAATGAACGTCATTTGCCAGATAAAGCGATTGATGTGATTGATGAGGCTGGGGCGCGTTGTCGGATGGCGCCAGCGAGCAAGCGTAAGAAAACCGTGAATGTTGCGGACGTCGAGTCGATGATTGCCAAGATGGCGCGTATCCCAGAAAAATCAGTGTCGTCCTCGGACAAAGATGTGCTTCAGTCGTTGGAAGATAAGCTGAAGATGCTGGTGTTCGGTCAAGACAAGGCGATTACGGCGTTGTCGGAAGCGATCAAGCTGAGCCGAGCGGGGCTAGGCGAGGAAAACAAGCCTGTGGGTTCGTTCTTATTCGCAGGGCCAACCGGTGTGGGTAAAACCGAAGTCACGGTGCAACTGGCACGTGCCATGGGAATCGAGTTACAGCGCTTTGATATGTCCGAATATATGGAGCGCCACACTGTGAGTCGACTGATTGGTGCGCCTCCAGGTTACGTGGGTTACGACCAAGGTGGGTTGTTAACTGATGCAGTGATCAAGCATCCACACTCGGTGGTGTTACTGGACGAAATCGAAAAAGCGCATCCGGACGTGTTCAACTTGTTGTTACAGGTGATGGATAACGGGACGCTGACCGATAACAACGGCCGTAAAGCGGATTTCCGTAACGTTATTTTGGTCATGACAACCAACGCCGGTGTGGCAGAGACGGTCCGTAAGTCCATTGGCTTGATTCAACAAGATCACAGTCACGATGCGATGTCGGAAATCAAAAAGGTGTTCTCACCGGAATTCCGTAACCGTTTAGATAACATCATTTGGTTTAATCACCTTGATGAAACGGTCATTCTGCAAGTGGTTGATAAGTTTATTGTTGAGTTACAAGCTCAGCTGGATGCGAAAGGGGTCTCTCTGGAAGTGACCTCCGAAGCGAAGCGCTGGCTTGCCGAAGAGGGCTATGACAAAGCCATGGGCGCGCGTCCAATGGGCCGGGTGATTCAAGACAACCTGAAAAAGCCGTTGGCAAACGAGCTGTTGTTTGGCTGCCTAGTGAACGGTGGGACAGTGCGTGTTGTGCTTAAAAACAACCGCTTGGATTTCCAATTCAGCGACCAGATGGAACCTGCATAGAGCGTAGGAGAAGTCTGATAAGCAAAACCCGGCGCATGCGCCGGGTTTTTTGATCGCGTTATGAGGATTAACGCGAACGGAAAACGATGCGACCTTTCGACAAATCGTAAGGGGTCATTTCAACAGTGACTTTGTCGCCGGTCAGGATGCGGATATAGTTTTTGCGCATCTTGCCTGAAATGTGGGCAGTCACCACGTGACCGTTCTCTAGCTCAACGCGGAACATAGTGTTAGGTAGCGTGTCTAGCACGGTACCTTGCATTTCAATTACGTCTTCTTTTGCCATTGAATCCTCTTAGGCTTACTGTTTTAGCCAATTTTTTGACCGACAGATAATGCCTCTATTCTGAAAGTCTGTAAAGTTCGGGTGCGAATTTTACCCTGTTGACGCCAAGCTTGCTAGAAAAAATAGCCACTAAGCGGTGGATATGGGCAAGCTAAAGGGTCGCCATTGGTGATTTATAAAGCGTTGATGCGGGAAGTAATCCGCTTTGTAACGCATGGCTGGACAATCATCAATTTGATAGCCCAGATAAAGCCACGATTTTTTCTCGGCGCTGGCATATTCAAGTTGAGCTTGAATGCAGACGCGTCCTAATGAAAAACGATGGAACGGGTCAAAAAAGCTGTATAAGGCGCTTAAACCGTCACTCAGCACATCGGTAACGGCAATCGCAACCAAGGTCTCTTCACCGTTATTAGGCTCATACAAATGAATAAAGCAGGGGTGAAGCCAGTCGCTATGGGTGAAGGCAATAAAGTCCTCCGCTTTAGCTGGGTACATATTGCCATCAGCATGACGCGCGGTGATGTATTGATCGTAAAGTAAAAACCAGTTTGGGTCGAGCTGGTCGCTAACCTTTACCCGCAGCCGTTTTAGTTGGCTGCGATGGCGCTTTTGGCTTTTACTTGGTTGATACGCGCCAACATCAATGCGCAAGGATTGGCACGCATTACAGTGAGGACAATGCGGGCGATACATCATGTTACCACTGCGGCGAAAACCGGCGTTGATCAGTTGCTGGTAACCTGCAGGGTGGTGCATGTCGGGGGATAACACGACCGCGAGCTGTTCGTTCTCTGTCGATATATATTGGCAGCGAGAAGCTGGAGTAAGGCCGACTTTTAGCGCTACGTTCATGACTGCCTCTCACGAAAGTCCGCGATAACGTGCGGCATATATGCGGCTTTTAAGCGCGTGTCTCGCGCCGCGTATAGGGCGTGAATAAACTCATCCCTTGGCCACGCCGTGGCGCCGAGAGAGGCAAGGTGGGGCGTCATCATTTGGCAATCGATGTACTGCCCACCTTGAGCTTGAAAGTGATGACAAAACTGCCAAAGCGCGAATTTTGAGCCATTATCGATAAGCGAAAACATGGATTCACCGCAGAAAAACTGTCCTACGGCGACACCATACAATCCCCCTACGAGTTGATCCTCTTGCCACACTTCGACACTGTGCGCATCGTGCTGCTGGTGAAGGGCGAGGTAGGCCTCACGCATCTGGTCGGTGATCCAAGTTTGCTCAGGGCCCCTGATGGCGGCACATTGATGAATCACTGCCTCGAAGGCATGATTGATGGTCACGGTCACTTGGCTTTTGCGCGCCGCTTTGCGCAAGCTGCGGCTGACGTGAAAGTCAGAGGGACGAATGATGGCCCGTTCACTTGGCGACCACCACAGTAACGGGTCTTCTTCACCAAACCAAGGGAAAATACCGCTACGATAGGCAGACATCAGCCGTGCAGCCGAGAGATCGCCACCAATAGCTAACAGGCCATCTGGGTGAGCGAGTGCATCGCTCACCGGAGGAAAGCGAAAATCATCTGCCGCTAATGGCGGCAAAAAGAGGGTCATACCCGCAGTCTCTCCATGTGTTACAAGCGTTGTCGCAGTTGTGCATAGCGTCCGTTTGCCGCCATGAGTGCAGTATGATCGCCTTGTTCGACAATCTCACCGGCATCCATGAGACAAATGGTGTCCATTTGCTCAAGCCCGACCAAGCGGTGAGTGATAAACACCACGGTTTTGTTTGCACAATGTTGCTGTAGTAAGGATAGGATCTGCGCCTCCGTTTGCACATCTAACCCTTCGGTTGGCTCATCTAATAAAACGATAGGTGCGTCATGCAAAAGGGCACGCGCAATACCAATCCGTCGTCGCTCGCCACCAGAAAGCTGTCGGCCTCCATCTCCCATCCATGCATTGAGTCCTGACTCGGCCAGCAAGGTCTGCAAGCCTACTTGGGTTAACACTTGCGTCAGCGTCTCGTCGCTGGCCTGCGGGCATGCCAAGATCAGGTTATCGCGCAAGGTGCCATTAAACATGTCGACCCGTTGCGTGACGACAGAAATCGCTTGGCGTAACGCCGGCTCTGACCATTGACGTAACGGCTTGCCATCAAGATGGATCTCGCCGTTGCTTGGATCCCATGCGCGCGTTAACAAGCTAAGCAGGGTTGATTTTCCACATCCGGTCCGACCGAGTAGCGCCACTTTTTGCCCCGCATGTACGTGCAAAGAAATGTGGTTTAATGCAGGGTTTGCAGTTTCTGGGTATTGATAACTGACGTTATCCAGCTTGAGCTCACCTTGCACCGCATCGGCATGTCCTTGCGGCGGAAAATAGACACTGGGTGTACGCTCTGTAATCCGGTTGAGCCGCTTAGCCGCGGTCAGGGTTTTTCCCAAATATTGGAAAGCCGCGGTGATGGGCATCATCAACTCAAAGCTTGCCATAGTGGTAAACGCGACCATTGCAATCAGCGGATCGGGCAAGCGACCACCCACACCATCGGCAGCTAACCAAATCATCAAAACTAAGGTTAAACCGGTTGCCGCCATCAGCACCGCATTCGCCCAGCCGGTGACGTTTGCCATGTTCGCTTGCGCGGCTAGCATGGCTTTTTCACTGTTATCAACCCGTGCACGATAACGGGATTCTGCGCCAAAAAGGGCGAGTTCGGCATGGCCTTGCAGCCAATCGAGTAGGGCGATTCGGGTAGCGGCATTTTGTTCTAATTGCTGGCGTCCATGTTGCTTACCAAGATGGTAAAAAATAACGGGCAACCCCAGCAGTAACGCCAATAAACAGCTGCCCAACGCTAGCCCTAAGGTTGGGTCTAACCAACCCAAAAACAGACTCACAGCAAGGACGCCGAGGGCGCCAACAACCATGGGACTGACCAAGCGCAGATAGACGTGATCCATCGCATCAACATCGGCCACCATGCGATTGAGCAGGTCGCCATCACGCACATTCAGGGTTTGATCCGGCACCAAAGGAGCAAGCTTACGGAAAAACGCTACCCGCAGGTCGGCAAGCAATTTAAACGTGGCATTGTGGCTGACGACGCGCTCTGCCCAGCGCCCAAAGGTACGGCCGATAGAAAAACCACGCACGCCAGCAGCGGGCAACATGTAATTGAAGGTGGCCATGCCAGTGAGTCCAGCCACGGCCGCCGCAGCGATAAACCAGCCTGATAAGGTTAATAGGCCAATCGCGGCAAACAAGGTGGCAAACGCCAACACCATGCCCAAGCTAAGACCAAACCAGTGACGCTTATACAGGCGTAAGTAGGGGAGTAGTTCACGCATCGAGATTTCTCCTGTCTGCTGAGGCTAGCATGTCAGCAAGCTGCCCTTGAGCGGCGATATCTTTGAATTTGCCTTGCTGAGTGATGGCGCCATCAGCCATGACCCAAACCTGATCGCAGTTGTCGAGCGCATCGAGGCGGTGTGACACCTGAATACAGGTTTTTCCTTGGGTTGCTGTGTGTAAGCTCAAATTGACCAGTTGTTCGCTGTGGGCATCGAGGCTTGCCGTCGGCTCATCCAATACCCATAGTGCACCGTCTTGCAATAAAGCACGTGCAACTGCGATACGCTGTGCTTGGCCGACTGACAGTCCGCCGTTACGGTCGCCAACGGGATGAGCCAGTCCGTCGGTCAGACGCATGACAAACTCATCGACATAGGCTTGTGTCATTACATGATTAATCGACTCTGGCGTGGCATCAGGGTTGGCGAGCGCAATGTTGTCACGAATAGAGCCATGGAATAGCTGTGGATTTTGGCCTACCCAACTGATCGCTTGGCGCCAATGGGTGAGTGAGAGCGCTCGGCGCTCACAGCCGTTAACGACCAGACTGCCGCGATAGGGTAAAAAGCCGAGCAGTGCATTCAACAGGCTCGACTTGCCTGCGCCACTGACGCCGACAAGTGCAATATGCTCACCGGCTTTAACGTCAAAGTTGAGCGGCCCAGCCAAGACATGGCCATCAGGGCTGAGCACTTCGAGATCGCGCGCGGTGATGGTCACAGCCTCGAGATCGGGTGTCTCTTGGCCTTGTGTGCCGGTATCGGGTTGCGCATCGAGAAACTCGACGATGGATTCGGCAGCACCAATCGCTTGGGCTTTGGCGTGATAAAACGTGCCAAGATCTCGTAATGGTTGGTAAAACTCAGGCGCGAGCACCAGCACAAATAGGCCGGTAAATAGCGATATCGGGGCACCATAGTGGCCAAAGTTAAGTTCACCAATGAAACTGAAACCGAAATAGACGGCCACGACTGCAATGGAAATGGCCGTAAAAAACTCGAGCACGGCAGACGATAAGAAAGCCAGTCGTAGCACTTCCATGGTTCGTTTGCGGAAGGTGTGTGACGCTAGATGCAGTTGTTCGGCTTCTGCATCAGTGCGATTGAATAGTCGCAGTGTCGGTAAGCCACGCAAACGGTCATAAAAATAGCCTGACAGTCGTTGCAGTGCTTTGAAATTCTTGCGATTTGCGTCTGCGGCTTTGATCCCCACCAAGGCCATAAAAAAGGGCACCAGCGGCGCGGTAATCAAGAATATCAAGCCGGAGGCCCAATTGATGGGGAACACGGTGACGAGAATCACCACGGGGATCAATACGGCAATCGCCATTTGCGGTAAATAGCGGGCAAAGAAGTCCTGTAATTCTTCGACTTGCTCGAGGAGCAAGCTAGCCCAACTGCCCGCCGGACGACCTTGAATACTCACGGGGCCGAGTTCATGAAGACGATTCAAGATCAACTGGCGAATATGGTGGCGAATGGTTTGGCCACAGCGATAGCCCGTTCGCTCTTTGGCCCAACTACAGGCCGCACGCAGTAATACTACGGCCCCCAGACCAATGAAACTGGGCAGCAAACTGTATTTATCGGCTTGTTCGATAATGAGCTGATAAAGCAAATGGGCGAGGAGCGCTGCTTGAGCAATGAGTAGCAGTCCAGATGTAAAGGCTATGCCAATCGTCGCAACTAACCAGGGTTTGGCTAACACGCTCTGCGACTTGAGCCATTTCGTTAGCGCCCGCTGTTTAGATTTATCCATATCGTCTTATTATTTTATGAAAGGCCTGCGAGTGAGGCAGAGCAGGCTGCTCAGGGGCAGCCTGCGTGGGATCGCGCGAGGGTTACTTCTCAGCTAACCCGTCAAGGTAGCGCTCAGCATCGAGCGCTGCCATACAGCCGGTGCCGGCTGACGTGATCGCTTGGCGGTAGACATGATCCATCACATCGCCAGCGGCAAAAACGCCTTCAATGCTGGTTTGTGTGGCGTTACCGTTCAGGCCGGAAGCCACTTTGATGTATCCGTTTTCCATCTCCAATTGACCGGCAAAAATGTCAGTGTTTGGCTTATGGCCGATAGCGACGAAGACGCCCATGACATCCAGCGTTTCTGTCGCATCACTTTGGGTGTCTTTTAAGCGCACAGCAGTGACGCCCATTTCATCGCCAAGCACCTCGTCCAGCACACGGTCAGTGTGTAAAACGATGTTACCGTTCTCAACTTTGTCCATCATGCGATCCACGAGGATTTTTTCCGCACGAAAGCTATCACGGCGGTGTACAACATGGACTTCAGAGGCGATGTTAGACAAATACAAGGCTTCTTCGACCGCGGTATTACCACCGCCAATCACAGCCACTTTTTGGTTGCGATAGAAAAAGCCATCGCAGGTTGCACAGGCGGAGACCCCACGGCCTTTAAAGGCTTCTTCTGATGGCAAACCAAGATATTGTGCGGATGCACCTGTCGAAATAATTAAGGCATCGCAGGTGTATTCACCACTGTCGCCTTTTAAACGAAATGGGCGCTGAGACAGATCAACGTCGTTGACGTGGTCAAAAATAATCTCGGTGTCGAATTTCTCCGCATGGTCTTTCATGCGGTCCATCAAGGCTGGACCCGTGAGGCCTTCTGGATCGCCAGGCCAGTTCTCTACATCTGTGGTGGTGGTTAGCTGGCCACCTTGTTGCATACCCGTGATCATAACTGGATTCAGGTTGGCACGTGCCGCATAAACAGCGGCGGTATAGCCAGCCGGGCCTGAACCAAGGATCAATAGGTTAGCATGCTTAATGTTACTCATTCACGTCTCCGGGCAGGATAGAGGTTCGTTTTGAATGGCCTGATTGTAGGTAAATTGGACGGGTAAAGAAAGGGCACCGTGACGGTGCCCTTTGATTGTAGGGTACAAAACGCACATTAATGTGCGGCTTTTAATGCGTCCATGGCATCCACATAAGGAAGTTCAAAGCCTTCAGCCACTTCTTTGATGGTGACTTGACCATGAATAACGTTCAAACCATTGCGCAGGTGTTGATCTTCTACCAAGGCATCGCGATAGCCTTTGTTGGCCAACTTCACGATATAAGGCAGGGTCGCGTTGTTGAGAGCAACGGTAGAGGTGCGAGCAACCGCGCCTGGCATGTTAGCGACACAGTAGTGAACCACATCATCAACAATGTAGGTTGGATCCGCATGGGTGGTCGCGTGTGATGTCGCGAAACAGCCACCTTGGTCAATGGCAACATCGACGACCGCCGCACCTGGTTTCATGCGCTTGATGTGGTCTTCGTTAACCAGTTTTGGCGCGGCTGCACCTGGGATCAGTACCGCACCGATAACCAGATCAGCATTGAGAACGTGTTGCTCCAGTGTTTCTTCTGTGGAGTAGACCACTTTTGCGCGACCTTGGAATTCTTCATCCAAACGACGCAGTGTGTCGACATTTTTGTCTAAAATAGTCACATCAGCACGTAGGCCAACGGCCATGCGCGCTGCGTTTGAACCGACAACACCACCGCCGAGTACCACAATTTTCGCCGGTTCAACGCCTGGAACACCACTTAGTAGCATGCCTGAACCGCCGTGTGATTTCTCCAGTGCTTGTGCACCTGCTTGAATAGACATACGGCCCGCTACCTCAGACATAGGCGCAAGGAGTGGCAATCGACCTTTAGAATCTGTTACGGTTTCATAGGCGATACAGACGGCTTTACTCTTAATTAAGTCTTCTGTTTGTGGAAAATCTGGTGCAAGATGCAGATAGGTGAATAAAATCTGTCCTTCACGGAGCATGGCACGCTCAACCGCTTGCGGCTCTTTGACTTTAACAATCATCTCGGCCTTGGCGAACACGTCAGCCGCGGTAGGAAGGATAGATGCGCCGGCGGCTTTATAGTCGTCGTCAGAGAAGCCAATACCGTTACCAGCGTTGGTCTCTACGTAAACAGAGTGGCCGTGAGAAATAAGTTCGCGGACACTTGCTGGAACCATACCAACGCGGTATTCATGGTTTTTGATCTCTTTTGGAACGCCAATGATCATGCTGTCACCTCTTGTTTATTCAGTGTTATCGGCTGGCTAGTTGTTGATATTGTCAATTTTCAGGCTAGTATAAAGGGAAAAAATCAGCATTTGATGCTAAAATTTATAAAGATGTTATTTAATTCGGTATATCTTTTTGCAAGGAAGTAACAAGGTGGAATAAAAAATGGTAGATACCAAAAAAAAGCCCTCCAAGGAATTGGACCGCATTGACCGCAACATCCTGAATGAGCTCCAAAAGGATGGGCGTGTTTCAAACGTTGAGTTATCTAAACGAGTCGGTCTTTCTCCTACCCCCTGTCTCGAACGTGTCCGTCGCTTGGAGCGCCAAGGCTATATCACTGGTTATACGGCGCTGCTCAATCCCCAGTTTCTCGACGCATCATTGCTGGTGTTTGTCGAAATCACCTTGAACCGTGGCGCACCAGATGTGTTTGAGCAATTCAATAAAGCGGTTCAAACACTGGAAGACATTCAAGAATGTCATCTTGTCTCCGGTGATTTTGACTACCTACTTAAAACACGAGTAGCTGATATGTCGGCATATCGCAAGTTATTGGGTGAAACCTTGCTGCGTTTGCCCGGTGTGAATGACACACGCACTTACGTGGTAATGGAAGAGGTGAAGCAGAGCAATCATTTGGTGATTCGCACCCGCTAAACCTGTTTGCCAATCGCCACATTGGTGTCGATCCCCCAAACGATGAAACCGAGCCACCGTGCTCGGTTTCTTTTTTGTCTTAATCAGCAACAATTATGTGATATCTCGGTAAAGATTCATCGCTGACTCGCATCATGCCTGCCGTTCAGGCACGAATGTGGTAAAGTCAGTGCAGTGGCGAATGCAAACCTCAAACCATGGTGGGGAATGCGAATAACGAAAAGTAGTAAACAGGTGATGATGGAGTTTTCTTTGCGTCGTGAGCCCAAATCGGCTCAGCCCAAGGTGCGATTGGATGGCGCTCAGCGTTTGAAAGAGTGTGGCTTTATCTTGGTGCTGGCAGCGGCCGTCTTTGTGATGGTTGCGCTACTGTCTTTTAATCCGGCTGATCCCTCTTGGTCACAAACTGCTTGGCACGGTGATGTGCACAACGCGGCAGGTTCATTAGGGGCGTGGGTCGCCGACAGCCTCTTTTTCTCATTCGGTATTTTGGCCTACCCATTACCGCCAGCTGCCATGCTGGGGGGGTGGGTTTTCTTGCGCCGCCGTGGCGACGACGAGCCACTCAACTACACGATTTTAGCCGCGAGGATCTTAGGGCTTTTCGTTCTATTCCTAACCAGTTGTTCGCTAGCCGATCTCAATTTTGATGATTTTTGGCATTTCTCCTCTGGGGGAGTGATGGGCGATGTCACCAACAGTTTGGCATTGCCACTGCTTAACGTACTAGGCACCACATTGGTGATGCTGTTTTGTTGGGCAGCAGGGTTTACATTGTTTACTGGGATCTCTTGGCTAAGCATTGTGGATAATCTAGGAGCGGTGACCTTAAGGGCCACTACTTGGTTGGTTAACCGCCTCCGTGGCGATAAGGTGACTGAGCTTGGCAAGCCTGCTGCACAAACCGTCACTGAGTCAGACAAGGTGACTGACGCGGCAGAGCCGATGGAATTAAGTGATTTGCGCCGCTTCACCCCGTCTCCGAGTGTGCAAGAAGTCCCAGAGGATAGGGCATCAGCCGCACCAAGCACGCCGATTATCTTTGGGGGACAAGCCTTACCCGCCGATGACGATGGCAAAACACTGGATGACCCTGAGCCTAACTTGGGACAGTGGCAAGGGGTTGTCGAGCCAGAAGACGAACCAACCCAACCGAACGTACCGCTGTCGGATGACGCGCCGGGGGATGAAACATTACCGCCGTGGCAAGAGACCGATGCATCCAGCGATGGAAGTGTTGGAAGTGAAGGAAGTGACGAAAGTGAAGAGGTGGCGAGTGAGCCGGTATCTCATGAAACCACCTATGGCAATCAAGACGGTTTGTCTGAGTTAGAGCGTGCCGAGCAAGCCGCTGGGGCGGCTGAGGACGATGAGGATCCGTTCCAAGAAACGATTCGTAAAGCGCAGCAAGCCCAGCAACAGGCTGCTGGGCTTGATCATCCTTTCTTAGTCAAAGATGAGCCAAACTTGCCAAAACCTGCGGAGCCTTTCCCGACCTTAGATTTGCTCGATCCTGCGCGAAAAACCGCTTCACAGGCGACACGGGAAGAGCTTGAACAAATCGCGCGGTTAGTCGAAGCACGACTTGAGGATTATAAAATCCAAGCGCGTGTTGTGGGGGTCTATCCCGGGCCCGTGATTACGCGTTTTGAGCTGGACTTAGCGCCGGGTGTCAAAGTGTCGCGCATTTCTGGATTGTCGAAAGACTTGGCGCGTTCTTTGTCGACCACCGCGGTGCGGGTAGTGGAAGTGATCCCAGGTAAACCTTATATCGGACTCGAGCTACCCAATGAAAACCGCGAGACCGTCTTTATGTCGGAAGTGGTTGGCAGCGAGCGCTTTAAGAACAGCAAGTCGCCGATTTCTGTGGTGTTAGGAAAAGACATTGCTGGTGAAGCGATTGTGACCGATTTAGGCAAAGCCCCTCACTTACTGGTCGCCGGTACTACTGGCTCGGGTAAGTCGGTGGGTGTGAACGTTATGATCGTCAGTATGCTCTATAAAGCGGCGCCGGAAGATGTCCGCTTTATCATGATCGACCCGAAAATGCTGGAGCTTTCTGTGTATGAGGGGATCCCGCATTTGCTCACCGAAGTGGTCACCGACATGAAGGATGCGGGCAATGCATTGCGCTGGTGTGTTGGCGAGATGGAGCGACGCTACAAGCTAATGTCGGCGTTAGGTGTTCGTAACCTCAAAGGCTTTAACGAGAAAGTCAAAGCCGCTGAGGCGGCGAATAACCCGATTCCAGACCCACTCTGGAAACCGAGTGACAGCATGGATGAAACGGCCCCTACGCTAGAAAAGCTGCCTTATATCGTCGTGGTCGTTGATGAGTTCTCTGATCTGATGATGGTGGTGGGCAAAAAAGTGGAAGAGCTGATCGCCCGTTTGGCGCAAAAGGCCCGAGCAGCGGGTATTCACCTAGTGCTTGCCACCCAGCGCCCATCCGTTGATGTGATCACCGGCCTTATCAAAGCGAACATTCCGACGCGGATGGCTTTCACCGTCTCCACGAAAACTGACTCGCGCACCATCTTGGACCAAGGGGGTGCAGAGTCGCTGTTGGGCATGGGGGATATGTTGTTCATGCCCAACGGTTCTAACCATCCTATCCGAGTGCACGGCGCGTTTGTCAGTGACGAAGAAGTGCACCGTGTGGTGAACAACTGGAAAGCGCGCGGTAAGCCGCAGTATCTCGAAGAGATCACTCATGGCGATCAGGGTTCCGATAGCTTATTGCCGGGAGAAACCCCGACAGGCGCGGATGGCGAAGAGCTGGATCAGCTGTTTGACCAAGTGGTTGAGTTTGTCACCGAAAGCCGCCGCGGCTCTGTATCAGGGGTGCAACGCCGCTTTAAAATTGGTTACAACCGTGCGGCTCGAATTGTGGAACAACTCGAAGCACACGGTGTCGTAAGTTCACCGGGCCACAACGGTAACCGAGAAGTGTTGGCGCCACCGCCACCGAAAGCGTAATCAGATGGACGTTGTATGAAAATGAAAGCTTTTTATCGCCACCTAATCGCGATGCTGACGCTGATGTTTGCGGTTGCTGTTCAAGCGCAATCCACTGCCCAGCAGCAGCTGATGGACCGATTGAGTAAAGTGGATGCCTTTAGCGCCAATTTTGAACAGGCTGTGATCAGCCCGGAAGGGGAGCAGATCCACGCTGCAAAAGGACGACTATCTATTGAACGTCCCAACTTGTTCAATTGGACCACGACCACACCCGATGAAAATATCATGATCTCTGATGGGGAAACATTGTGGTACTACAGCCCGTTTGTCGAGCAAGTTACTGCCATGTGGTTAGACGATGCGACCGCACAAACCCCGTTTGTGTTGTTAACCCGCAATCAGCCAGACGATTGGCAGATGTACACTATTACCCAGCAAGGTGACACCTTTACCCTGACCCCCAAAACGGTAGGGAGCATTGGCACGTTTGCCGTGACGGTAAAACCGGATGGCACCTTGACCCATTTTCGGGTGACCGAGCAAGATGGGCAGCAAAGCCAGTTCACGCTCAGCCAGTTTAGTCGTCAGGCACCGGATGCGTCCTTGTTTGAATTTACGCCACCGGACTCGGTGCTGGTGGATGATCAACGTCAGCCGCGTTAATCACGGGAGAGAAGATTGTCGACACTACCGCTAGATTTTGCTGACGACTTTCGGCCGCTTGCTGCTCGCATGCGGCCGCTTTCGTTAAGTCAGTACATTGGCCAGCAGCATTTACTGGCCGAGGGCAAGCCTCTTCGCCGCGCCATCGAATCTGGCAGCCTGCATTCAATGATTTTTTGGGGCCCACCGGGCACCGGCAAAACCACCTTGGCAGATATCGCGGCTCGTCAAGCCAATGCGGAAATCGAACGATTGTCTGCGGTGACCTCGGGCGTGAAAGAAATTCGCGATGCAATTGTGCGTGCAGAGCAGAATAAACAAGCCGGAGTACGTACTGTCCTGTTTGTTGATGAGGTTCACCGTTTCAACAAAAGCCAACAAGACGCGTTTTTACCGCATGTTGAAGCGGGGACAGTCACCTTTATTGGTGCCACGACTGAAAACCCCTCTTTTGAGTTAAACAACGCCTTGTTATCACGTGCGCGGGTGTACCGGCTGAGTGCGCTTGAGCGTGATGATTTGATTGCGGTGATTGACCAAGCATTGGCGGATAAAAACCGTGGACTCGGTGAGCGAGAGCTACGTTTTGATACGGGGGTGAAAGACGCTCTGGCGGACACCTGTAGTGGCGATGCGCGCATGGCTTTGAACCTGCTGGAAATGTTAGCCGATATGGCTGATGGTGCGGTGACTATGACGATGCTGAAAGACGTCGCTGGGGAGAAGGTGGCACAGTTCGATAAGCAAGGCGACGCATGGTATGACCTCATTTCAGCATTTCATAAGTCCGTGCGCGGCTCTAACCCAGATGCAGCCTTGTACTGGTATGCCCGTATCGTGTCCGCGGGAGGGGATCCCTTGTACGTGGCGCGTCGATTGTTAGCGATTGCCTCTGAAGACGTGGGTAATGCCGATCCGCGTGCCATGCAGGTTGCATTGAACGCATGGGATTGCTTTACCCGCGTCGGGCCGGCGGAAGGTGAGCGCGCGATCGCACAAGCTGCGGTGTATCTTGCCTGTGCTCCTAAAAGCAATGCAGTCTACACCGCGTGGAAACAAGCGCTGCGCGATGCAAAAGCCACGGCGAATGCCCCTGTCCCTATGCACCTTCGTAATGCACCGACGGCCCTGATGGAAAGCTTGGGACATGGCGACGGGTATCGTTATGCCCATGATGAACCGAATGCCTACGCCGCCGGTGAGCGTTATTTGCCCGATGAAGTCAGTGATGTGCGTTATTACCAGCCCGTTAATCGCGGGCTAGAAATTAAAATCGCTGAAAAGCTCGCCTTTCTGGACGAGCTTGACGCAAAAAGCCCGCAAAAGCGCTAGGCAACTTCACCCTTTTTGGGTAAGGTTTAAAGTGCGGCTGCACCATCAAGGCGCAGTCGCCTAGTAGTGGTGACATCCACGGTCACCCTCGGCCAATCGCGTTATACAATACGCACGATCGCAGCTTGTCTTCAAATCGTGATGACAAGTGATAATCAACTAATCAACCCGAAAAGCACAGGATTAGCATGCTGGATTCCAAATTACTTCGAACTGAGCTGGAAGAAACGGCTCAAAAACTCGCTCGTCGTGGCTTTACGCTCGATGTTGACGCTATACGTGAACTCGAGGAACAACGTAAATCCCTGCAGATTCGCACCGAACAATTGCAAGCAGAGCGTAACTCCCGATCGAAGTCCATTGGCCAGGCTAAAGCGAAGGGTGAGGACATTGCGCCACTACTAGCAGAAGTCGCGAACTTGGGTGACGAGCTGGACGCTGCAAAAGCCGAGCTGGCTGAACTGCAACAGAAAGTGAACGACGTGGTAATGGCGGTGCCAAACTTGCCAGCCGATGAAGTCCCAACGGGTAAAGACGAGTCTGAAAACCTCGAGGTGTCTCGTTGGGGTGAGCCGCGTCAGTTTGATTTTGAAATCAAAGATCACGTTGATTTGGGCGAGCTTTCTGGCGGGCTTGATTTCGCCAGTGCTGTGAAACTGTCGGGCTCACGCTTTATCGTGATGAAAGGACAGATGGCGCGTATGCATCGTGCCTTGACCCAGTTTATGCTCGACTTACATACCAACGAGCACGGTTATACTGAGATGTACGTGCCTTATTTGGTGAATGCAGACAGTCTTTATGGCACAGGTCAGTTACCAAAATTTGGTGAAGATTTGTTTAACACCAAACCGGCCACCGAAGAAGGGGTAGGGATGTCCTTGATCCCAACCGCGGAAGTACCGCTGACCAACATGGTGCGTGATGAAATTGTCGATGAGGCCGATTTGCCGCTGTGCATGACGGCACATACACCGTGTTTCCGTTCAGAAGCTGGCTCCTATGGTCGCGATACCCGTGGCCTGATTCGTATGCACCAGTTTGACAAAGTTGAACTGGTCAAAGTCGTTAAGCCAGAAGATTCTATGCAAGCACTTGAATCACTCACTGCGGATGCAGAGAAGGTGTTACAACTGCTTAACCTGCCATATCGTAAAGTGTTGCTGTGTACCGGCGATATGGGCTTTGGTGCGGCGAAAACCTATGATCTTGAAGTCTGGTTACCTGCACAAAACACCTACCGTGAGATTTCTTCGTGCTCAAACACGCAAGATTTCCAAGCACGCCGAATGCAGGCGCGTTTCCGTCGCAAAGGTGAGAAAAAACCTGAGTTACTGCATACCTTGAACGGTTCTGGCTTGGCCGTTGGTCGTACTCTGGTAGCTATTTTAGAAAACTACCAACAAGCAGATGGCCGCATTGAAATCCCTGAAGTATTGCGTCCATACATGGGCGGTCAAACGCACATTGGCTAATGAAGTGAGTCAGGGTTAAAGAACAAAGGGTCGGCATGATTGCCGGCCCTTTTTTATTGGGGTGACGACACGCTGTTGAGGCAGGTCATTGCCCCGAACCTGACTGAGGAAACGGCGCGATGGGGCTAAGTGCATCATCGTGTTGGCAGGGATAGCGTGTCAGCACACGTGCGATAAAGCTGTCGAGCACATGAAGCATAATTCGGTTTACGCGCTGCGATAGCGCAACTTTATGCTCAAAGGGCAGTTGTTCTGACTGCGCGAGCTGGTTTAACACCTGGGTGATTTCTTTTTGGATGTCGTCGGCCAATGACAAAGCCTGCAGTTGGCGTAAGCGCTTCGCGAGTATTTGCTGGTGCAAAGTGAGAGATTGCTGGGCGTTGCGCGCGGATTGTTGCTCTTGGTATGCCGCATGGCTGTAACGCTGCCTTGCTTGTAATAGTTCTAAAATCGTATACCAGATTTGCTGATAGCTCTCCAAACGGGTGTCGTCGCGTTGCGCGATCAATGCTGGCGGGACTGCTTCATCCACCAAGTAGACGATATGTTGCAGAGCCCGATTTTTCATACGGGTTTGGGTGTCGTTGTCGTAAGACGGTAAGGCATGAAGGTGGTGAAAAAAGAGTCGATACATCGGCTTTTGCGCTTGAGGAGCCAGTTGGTGAAGGTGACGCGTTTGGCTTAACAGCACTTGGTAGTCGTCTGAGCTAATACTGGGTTGGGTGGCTAAGTGCTGAGCATGCTGTAACAGCACACGTAGTTCATGCAGTTGGTGTAAGTGCAAATCTGGGCGCTGACGGAAAAGCTGTACCGCTACCACCACCGCGATGCTCAATGCTAATGTTCCTACCATTAATAGCCATTCCATAGTCGCTCCCTGCGTTTCAGTCGCTGATATGACCTACCCAGCAGGAATCGTGCCTAAAATGAGAGATTTATCACGCCCTGTGCAAGGGGCTAGGCAGCCGACAATGAAAGAAAACTGCGCCGTTTTCGCACTGTGCTGGTGAAGTGATGCACTGTTTTGACGCATTGGCGAATGTTTCACTAAAAGCGCGCATAAAAAAGAGAGCCATCAAGGCTCTCTTTTACGCTCATCTCAGCACCGCAAGGTGGCGCGGTGCCAGTGAGTCTTGGCTTACATCACACGCATGCCGGCTTGGGCGCCTTCGTGTGGTTCAAGGATCCACAACTCTTTGCCACCCGGTCCCGCAGCGAGGATCATGCCTTCTGACATGCCAAATTTCATTTTACGTGGCTTCAAGTTTGCGACCATCACCGTGTGTTTACCGACTAAATCCTCAGGCTTGTAAGCCGATTTAATCCCAGAGAACACTTGGCGAGTTTCACCACCAATATCGAGCTTAAACTTGAGCAGCTTGTCCGCTTTAGGCACGGATTCACATTCCAAAATTTTAGCCACACGCAGATCGACTTTTGCAAAATCGCCAAACTCAATTTCCTCAGCGATAGGATCATCCGCTAAAGGACCTTGCGCTTTCGCTTTTTCTGCCTCTTCCACCGCGACATCTTCTTTGCTGTCGGCAATCATGGCATCCACCGCTTTCGGATCGATACGGCTAAACAGCGCTTTAAACTTGCTAATGGCGTGGCCTGTCAGTGGCTGAGCAATGCTTTCCCAAGTCAGGGTGTCATTCAAGAATCCTTCGGCACGCTCTGCAAGCTGAGGCATCACAGGTTTCAGATATGTCATGAGCACGCGGAATAGGTTAATGCCGACAGAACAAATAGCTTGAAGCTCGGCGTCTTTGCCTTCTTCTTTAGCAACCACCCAAGGGGCTTTCTCATCGACATACTGGTTTGCTTTGTCTGCCAAGGCGATGATCTCGCGAATAGCGCGATTGTATTCGCGTGCTTCGTAAAGCTCACCAATGTGCTCGGCTTTGTCGACAAATGACTGATAAAGCTCAGGCTCAGCACAGGTATCGGCCAATTGGCCATCGAAACGCTTGCTAATAAAACCAGCGTTGCGCGAAGCAAGGTTGACCACTTTATTGACGATGTCTGAGTTTACGCGTTGGATGAAATCATCCAAGCTCAGGTCAAGGTCATCGATACGGCTGTTTAGCTTCGCGGCGTAATAGTAACGCAAACACTCAGGGTCGAGATGTTTTAGATAAGTGCTGGCTTTGATAAATGTCCCTTTCGATTTGGACATTTTCGCGCCGTTTACTGTTACATAGCCATGCACAAAGACGTTGTTTGGCTTACGGAATCCAGCGCCATCCAGCATCGCTGGCCAGAACAAGCTGTGGAAATAGACGATGTCTTTACCGATAAAGTGATAAAGTTCGGCTTCGCTATTTTCTTTCCAGTATTCGTCAAAGTCGATGTCGTTGTGCTTGTTGCAATAGTTTTTGAACGAGCCCATATAACCAATTGGGGCGTCGAGCCAAACGTAGAAGAACTTACCGGGTTGGTCTGGGATCTCAAAACCAAAATAGGGCGCATCACGCGAGATATCCCACTGTTGTAGACCGGTTTCGAACCACTCGTTCATTTTGTTGGCAATTTCGCTTTGCAGCGCACCTGATTTGGTCCAGGTATTCAGCATTTGCTCAAACTGCGGCAAATCAAAGAAAAAGTGTTCAGAGTCGCGCATCACAGGGGTGGCACCGCTGACTGCCGAGCGAGGATTAATGAGCTCCGTCGGTGCATAGGTTTCGCCACAGTTGTCACAGTTATCGCCATATTGGTCGTCGGCGTGACATTTCGGGCACTCACCTTTGACGAAACGATCCGGTAAGAACATTTCTTTTTCAGGATCGAACAGCTGTGAAATCGTACGGCTGGTGATATAGCCTTTATCGCGCAATTGGGTGTAAATGAATGACGCCAACTCGCGGTTTTCTTCGCTGTGTGTGCTGTGATAGTTATCAAAGCTGATGTTAAAGCCATCAAAGTCGGCTTTATGCTCTTTTTGCACATCGGCGATCATGGCTTCGGGCTCCACGCCCATTTGCTGCGCTTTCAACATAATAGGCGTGCCGTGAGCATCGTCGGCACAAATAAAGTGAGTGGTATTGCCGCGCAGGCGCTGATAGCGGACCCATACATCTGCCTGAATATGCTCGAGCATGTGGCCCAAATGGATTGAGCCGTTCGCATAAGGCAGCGCACAGGTCACCAAAATTTTACGTGGGTTTGCAGCCATAATCTTGTTTGTTCGCTCTTATGATATGAATGGAATGATTGCGGAAATCTTACCTGATACGATATGCCTTGCCTAGAGCAAGGCCGTGTCATAAGGCGTTTACGCATAATTGGTTAGGGACGCGGACCCAAATAATGAATAAATTGGACGGTGAAGCATGTTTTTTGGCGGCAAAAAGAACAAATCAACGAAAAAAGCGGCATCAGTGATGAGCCAAGACGCAGCGGTGACGTTACTTAATCAATTCTCTCATCCGGGGTTGATCGACCAATGGGCCAGCCAGCCGCATTGGGTCAAGGATCATGAAAACAGTATTGAGGTGGTGTTTCCTTTTGCCGCGGGGTCGATCATCCAAGCGCTCTCTGACTGGCTCGCCGTACAGGTACCGGAAAACGCAAGCCAGTTTTCATTGACCCAGCGCGTCGCTCCGCTGAAAGCCGGTGACAAAGCGCCGGTAAAAGGGGTGAAAAACCTGATTGTGGTCAGTTCGGCAAAAGGGGGCGTTGGTAAGTCCACCACAGCGGTGAACTTAGCGCTCGCCTTGCACGCGGAAGGGGCAAGTGTGGGGCTGTTGGATGCAGATATCTATGGACCATCTGTGCCTCTCATGCTCGGTGCACAGCATAGCGAACCGCAAACCCACGATGGCAAACTGATGGAGCCTGTGTCGCGCTATGGCATTGTCTCGAATTCGATTGGTTATCTTGTCCCGGCCGACAACGCGACAGTTTGGCGTGGTCCGATGGCGTCGAAAGCGTTCGCTCAATTAATCAATGAAACCCACTGGCCTGACGTGGATTATTTGGTGGTAGATATGCCACCGGGGACGGGCGACATTCAATTAAGTTTGGCGCAACAGTTTCCGGTAAACGGCGCGGTGGTCGTGACGACGCCGCAAGACCTTGCACTCGCCGATGCGATAAAAGGCGTGGCGATGTTTGAGAAAGTCTCGGTCCCTGTGTTAGGGGTGGTTGAAAACATGAGTTATCACATTTGTTCTCACTGTGGGCATCATGAGGCAATTTTTGGCACGGGCGGCGCGGAAAAAATGGCGAAGCAGCAAGGCACGCCAGTTTTGGCGCAGGTGCCATTGCATGTATTCATTCGTGAAGACATTGATAGCGGAAAGCCAAGTGTCGTGGCACGTCCTGAGAGCGAGCATACCCATGCGTATCGTGATATGGCGAGCACGGTGGCGAGTAAACTGTATTGGCAAGGTGAAACGCGTCCTGAACAGATAGCTATACAAACCTTGTCCTAGAGGTTGAGCACGGACCGCTGTTGAGACGCGAATGCCGGCTGATGTGGCGATCAAGCAAGATTTTCACTGGCGCCAGCCGGCTCAACTCCCTATAATCAGGCGGTTTATGTTGATTCCGCCAAGTTTCCTCTGGGTATTCATATTATGAGTGATAACAACCACCACTGCGTTATTATCGGCATCGCAGGCGCCTCTGCATCCGGTAAAAGCCTTATCGCCAGCACCATTTATAAGGAATTAAAGGAAAAAGTCGGCGATCATCAAATCGGCGTGATCACGGAAGATAGATACTACCGCGATCAAAGCCACCTCAGCATGGAAGAGCGCGTAAAAACGAATTATGACCACCCACAGGCACTGGATCACGATCTGTTGTGTGAGCATTTGGAAGCATTGGTCGCCGGTCAGTCGGTTGATGTGCCAGTTTATAGTTATTCTGAGCACACCCGAATGGCGGAAACCACGACGATGACCCCGAAAAAAGTCATTATCCTCGAAGGTATTCTGCTGCTCACCGATCCTCGTCTTCGCAATTTGATCCACGCTAGCGTCTTTATGGACACCCCACTTGATATCTGTTTGCTACGCCGCATGAAACGTGATGTTGCCGAGCGTGGCCGCACCATGGATTCTGTCATGGAGCAATATCAAAAGACGGTCCGCCCTATGTTTATGCAGTTTATTGAGCCGTCAAAACAATATGCAGACATCATTGTGCCTCGCGGGGGTAAAAACCGGATTGCCATTGATGTGCTAAAAGCGCATATTGCCCGTTTGCTAAAAGCGTAAACCAACCGATAATCTAGCGAATAGCGGCACATGCGACCTTGCGTGATGCCGTGTTCTAAAACCATCTACAGTGAGGAACCCCGATGCGACTGTGCGACAGGCATATCAAAGAGCACCTCGATGATGGCCGCATCAAAATTGATCCGCGTCCGGCTGATGCATCGATTTCAGGTGTCACGGCTGATGTGACTCTAGGTAACCAATTTCGTGTCTTTAATGATCATGGCGCCCCCTACATCGACTTGTCTGGCCCAAAAGAAGAGGTCAATGCGCAACTCGAAAAGGTGATGAGTGATGAAATCGAGGTTGCTGAAGGGGAGGCATTTTATTTGCACCCCGGGCAGCTGGCTCTGGCAGTCACTCATGAATCCGTGACGTTACCCGATGATATTGTTGGCTGGCTTGATGGCCGTTCATCATTGGCGCGTTTGGGACTGATGGTGCATGTGACTGCGCATCGTATCGATCCAGGTTGGTCGGGCCGCATTGTGTTAGAGTTTTATAATAATGGCCGCTTGCCACTTGCACTGCGCCCAGGCATGCCCATTGGCGCGCTTAGTTTTGAGCCCATGTCAGGGCCGGCAGAGCAACCCTACAATAAGCGTGATAACGCCAAATATAAGAACCAACAAGGGGCGGTCGCCTCGCGAATTAGCCAAGATAAGGCTTAACTATCAAAATGCGCCTACGGGCGCATTTTTTGATGAAATGGAACCAGATTGTCGAACTGTGGTCGATAACGCTATCAAATATAACGCGTTATTTTCGCCACGCGAACAAGGAGCATACAGTGATGGTAAAGAAAATTGCGGCGATAGTGGCTGGGTTACTGGTCATCCTTATCGGTGGTCTGGCCGCCGTTGTCGCCACCATTAACCCGAATCAATTTAAGCCGATGTTAGTTGAGCAAGTGAAACAGCAAACTGGCTTTGATTTGGTCATTGATGGTGATATCGATTGGCAGTTTTGGCCGAGCTTGGGCTTCTCAGTGGCGGATGTGGCAGTGAAAAACCGCCCCGGGTTTGATGAGCCAAACTTGCTCGCGCTGTCGCGCGCGCAAATGTCTATTGATGTGTTGCCTTTACTGTCTCAGCAGCTCCATGTGGGTGAAATCTTACTGCAAGATCCGCGTATTTTTGTCCAAACGCTTGCCAATGGTGAAACTAACCTTACCCCACAGCAAGCCGAGTCTGAAACCACCACGGAAAGCACACCTGTGACACCGAGCAACTCAGCATCACCAGCCGAAACACAGGCTGCTGGCTGGGATATAACGCTACAAGGGTTGCGTGTCAGTAATGCCAGTGTGCTGCTCAAAGATGATCAAGCGAGTACACAGACACGCCTTGATGAGGTGAATGTAGAGATTGGCAATTTGGCACCGGCGGTGTGGACGCCGGTAAGCGTTTCGCTGGTGGGAAGCCAAAATGCAGAAACCTTTTCCCTGCAAGGCCAAGGTGATGTGAAATTGATGACCGATCCGATGCAAAGTCAGTTACGTCAGTTTGCGATGACATTATCTGCGCAATCGGGAGACGTGACACTGCGCGAAGCAAATCTTACCTTAGAAAGTTTTGCGCTGGATGAAGCTTCAGCGCTTGGGTTTAACGCCAAGTTAAAGACCGCAGATATGGACGTAGAAACGTCGGGTAAAGCGCAAGTCACGGTTGCGTCGTCTTTGAGGCAGTTTGCGATTCAAGGGCTGGATATGTTGACTACGGTCTCGGGTGAGGCGGTGCCTAACCAGTCAATCACGCAGCAGCTGGCAGCGGATATTGATTATGATATGGACGCGAATGCGGTCACGGTGACGGATCTTGTTGGTCGTTTAAACACCGACCAAGTGATCGTGGATGGCAAAGTGGCCGTCAAGCTCACTGATATTCCCCAAGTTCGTTTTGCGCTGAACACCAACCGCATTGATGTGGATGCATTACTGCCCACGACGACAGAGGCGCCCCAACAAGATAAAGGCAATGCCGCTTCGGCGTCTTCATCATCGGCAGCCCCACAAGAGCAAACCACGCTAGCATTGAGTCGAGAAGAGCCTGATCTATCCGCGCTACAACAATTGGATGTAGCGGGAACCCTTGCCCTTCAAGGACTCAAAGTCGCTAACGTCGAACTCGGTCAAACTGAAACCGAAGTGGCCATTAACCGGGGTAAAGTCACCTTATCGCGCTTTGTGACAGAGGCCTATCAAGGCACGGTATCGGCAAGTGCGGTATTGGATGCGTCAGTCTCGCCGGCACGGTACGAGGTCAGCAAGCGGGCGCGAGGTATCGAGGTGCTACCGCTGCTTCAAGACGCTGCCGAAGTTGATCTATTAGCAGGCAAAGGAAACGTTGACGTCAATGTACAAGGTAAGGGGCTATCTCCTTATGCATTGCGTGAAGCCATCAATGGCCGTGTTGCGATCTTCTTTGAAGACGGTGCAATCAATGGGATCAATTTGGCGCAGATGCTGCGTGAAGCCAAGGCAACGCTCAAAGGTGAGAAGTCGGAATATGTTGACGAAGTCCGTAAAACCGACTTCAGTGCGCTGACCGCAAGCTTTGTGCTTGGAAATGGGATGGCGCGGACCAACGATTTATTGCTGGAAGCACCTGCGTTGCGCGTACGCAGTGAAGGGCAGACAGATTTATTGAAAGAGACGCTCGATTTTGCGGTGTATACCTCAGTGGTCGAGACCAGCAAAGGCCAAGGCGGCAAAGACATCGATGAACTGCGGGATGTGACCATTCCCGTTGATGTTGCGGGAACATGGCAGGCGCCAAGCTACAAACTCGACATTAAAAAGCTACTGAGTAGCAATAAAGTGCTGGAAGAGAAAGCGCGTAAAGAAGCGCAACGCGGCATTAAAAAGTTACTCGGGGATAAAGCCGATGACGAGAAAGTGAAAGAAGCCGCTGACAAGTTACTCAACTTGTTTAAATGATCGCTTTATGCGGTACCAAACTATGTAATACAAACGGGATAAAGGACAGATATCGCATATGGATTCTGTAACACAAGCTGCCTTGGGCGCGGCTGTCTCGGGTGTGATCGCAGGCCGACGCTGTAGCCCTAAGGTGCTCTTAGCGGGGGCTCTGTTAGGAACCTTACCAGATCTCGACGTCGTGATTGATTATGGCGATCCGGTGGCGAATACCGTCAACCACCGTGGCTTTAGCCATTCACTGTTTGTGTTACCGCCCTTGGGTGTCGCGATAGCGGCACTCTGGTGGCGCTTGAGTGATAAAACATGGCCTTTATGGCAGCTGATGGTGTTGGTGGTCAGTGTGTTGGTTACCCATCCATTACTTGACGCCATGACGGCGTATGGCACACAGCTCTTTTGGCCGCTAGATAAGCCGCCTGTTGCGGTCGCCAGTATTTTTATCATCGACCCCTTGTATACGCTACCACTGCTGATCGGTGTGCTTGCGGCCCTAGTATGGAGAACGAACGCAGCAAGGCTATGCGTGGTTGGACTTATCGCATCGACTCTTTATTTGTTAAGTTCTGTGTATCAGCTTGAGCAAATAAAAGCGCGCGTGGCGCAACAAACCCAAGGTACTGAGCTGGCGGGAAAGCCCATGTTTATTACCCCCACACCGTTTAATACGGTGCTTTGGCGTATTGTGGTGAGAGGTGAGCAGACCTATTGGGAAGGACTCGCCTCGCGACTGGACAAAACGCCTGAGATTGATTGGATGGCGTTTGAGCAGCAAGGATGGCCACTGGCGGAGTCAGAATCATTGACCGCCTTGCGCTTTTTTGCACGAGACTTTTTACGCTATGAAAATCGTGGGGGGCAGCAAGTTGTCACAGACTTGCGATTAGGTATGGCGAACTATCGGCCGTTCCAGTTTTTGCTTGCCGAGCAAAGTGACCAAGGAGAATGGCGCCCTGTTCCCCCGCGTCAGCTAGAGCCAGGGCCGGTCTTGCCTCGCACTATCCCTGCCCTCTGGCGGCGCTTACTCGGCGACCAGTCGATTGATGCTTTGTTGTGTAATCAAAAAGATTGCTACCCGAATGAGGAACAACAGGCAAAGGTCCGTTCATCCTCCTGAGGTTGGGCAGCAGCATCACTAAAAATGGGCGTATTCGCCCATTTTTTTATGGTTAAAACCAGAACTACCAGTCGATACCTTGGCGCGCTTTGATCCCAGCATCAAACGCATGCTTCACGTTACGGACTTCTGAGACCGTATCGGCCATATCTACCAACTGGCGGTGGGCACCTCGGCCGGTGATAATCACTGATTGGTCGGCGGGCCTTGCCTGTAATGCGGCGACCACGCTGTCTAGTTCAATATAACCGTAGGTGATCATATAGGTGATCTCATCAAGAACGACCAAGTCGTAGTTTGGATCAGCCAGCATGGATTGGCAGTGTTGCCAGATTTGCTGCGCGGCTTCCGTATCCGCGGTTTTGTCTTGGGTATCCCATGTAAATCCGGTGCCCATCACGTGAAAGTCAACGCCATGCTGCGATAGCAGATCGCGCTCGCCACATGCCCACGTTCCCTTTATAAACTGCGCCACCCCGCATTTGAGCCCGTGGCCTGTTGCTCGTGCTACTGTACCGAAGGCAGAGGTTGATTTGCCTTTTCCATTCCCCGTTATTATCAGCAGTAATCCTTTTTCTTGCTGAGCCGCTTCTACGCGGGCATCAACCATCTCTTTGAGTTTTTGTTGGCGTTTTTTATGACCCTGTTCAGACATTTGATTTCCAATAAACGATGAACCTGTGTCTATAGTAAAGAGACCATGCACTGAATACCACCCATACCTAGACCAACCAAGGATGAAATGATGAAACAAACAATGCGACGTCTAGCGGCAGTAACATGTCTTTTCTCACTTCCGGTATTGGCGGGAGAGCAGATCGATTATCAATGGGACAATGAGATGTTTTCCGGGTATCTAGCGACCCCTAGCTCGGTTGAAAAGGGCAGTGTGGTGATCATCCATGACTGGGATGGGCTGACTGAGTATGAGCAGCAACGAGCGGACATGTTGGCGGGAATGGGGTATCGTGTTTTTGCGCTTGATATGTTCGGTAAAGGGAACCGGCCTCAAACGCTAGAGGCGAAGCGGGCGGCGACAGGCGCGCTGTATAAAGATAGAGCACGGATGCAAACCTTAATTCAAGCGGGCATGGAAGCGGCAAAGTCGCAAGGGATTGAGGCGCCTGTGGTGGCAGGATATTGCTTTGGCGGGACAGTGACACTCGAACTTGCACGCAATCCGCAGCAGATGCCAGTCAGTGGTTATGCCAGTTTTCACGGTGGCTTGGAAACCCCAAGTGGGCAGGCGTATTCACAAGATATTGCACCACTTTTTATTGCTCACGGTGGTGCGGATAAAGCCGTTCCCATGAGTGAATTTGCGCAGCTGATTAATGAACTCGAAGCTGCCAACCTTGACTACTGGTCGCAAGTGTATGCTGGGGCACCTCATGCCTTTACTGTCTTTGGTTCGGAGCGTTATCGCGAACAAGCCGACAAGCAGTCTTGGCAAGCATTCAATCAGTTCCTTTCCGAACAATTAAGCGTCGATTTGGCAAATCAACAAGGAATTTAAAATGATACGTCATGTACTGGTAGTACGGTTTGTGCCCAATGCACGCGATGCGCAGATTCAGGCTGTCCGTGATGCGTTCGAGGCGATGCCCTCAACTATTGAAGGTGTAGAGTCGGTAGAGTGGGGCGAAAACAATAGCCCAGAGGGGAAAAACCAAGGCTACAGCCATGTGATTTTAATGACCTTTCGTGATGAGACGGCGCGACAAACCTATTTGCCCCATCCTGCACACGAAGCGTTAAAGGAAGTGTTTCGTCCCGTGATTGAGGATTTAATTGTGATTGATTATACGGTGGCACTAAGCTAGTCGCGCAAATAGACGACCTGATACACTGTGAGCTCGCAGGCAAAAGGAGTAATAGTGAATGAAGGAAGCGGCAACGATACCCAGTGTGTTGGTGGTGTGTTTAGGCAATATCTGTCGCTCACCGACAGCTGAAGCCGTGCTAAGAGCACGTGCTGAGGCCAGAGGACTGGCGGTTCGTATCGACTCGGCAGGGACGGCGGGATACCACCAAGGTAATCCGCCCGACCCACGTAGTCAAAAAGCGGGAGAAGCGAGAGGGTATTCCTTCGCAGGTATTCGTGCTCGACAGATCCAGCCCGATGATTTTGCAAAACACGATATGATATTGGCGGCGGATCAGAGCAACTTATCCGACTTACAAATGATGTGTCCGGACGCGCATCAATCCAAGCTCTCTTTGTTTTTAAGTTGGAGTGAGGGCGAAGAACAGGAAATCCCCGATCCCTACTACGGTGGCGCGCAGGGCTTTGAAAAAGTCTTGGATTTGCTGGAAGAAGCGTCGGATGGGGTGCTTGACCATATCAAAATGCGATTTAGCGCTTAAGCCGGAGATGCCGGCGTTAAGCCAATAAAAAAGGCGCGATAAGCGCCTTTTTTGAGTCTATTATTCGCTTTGAGCCCATCACCATTTTTTCTTTGGTGCGAAGAGTTCGTCGAGTTCGCTCTTCTCTTGCTCTTGATCGGACTTGTTCTTTTCGTGACCGGTATTGAGTGTTTCTGTCACCTCAGTGTGCATTTGCTGAAGGCGTTCTTTCATTTGCGCCGAGTAATTGTCGTTTTTGGTGCCCAATACATCGATCGCTTTCTTCAACAATTGTTGTGCCGTTCCTAACTGGCCTTTGCGCTTCGCTTCGTTAGCGCGCTTCACCACGTTCTCAATATTGATTTTGAGCTGCATCTGCTCAAGGCGCGCATTTTCAGCCACAAAGGCTTGGGTTTGTAAACGGCCTTTTGAGTGCTCTGCTTTAATCACTGAGCGAAGGCGCTTTACCAGTTTCAGCATGGAAATGGCTTGGCGGTCGCTATCTGGGACACGAAATGATGTCGATTCTTTGTTCGAGAAACTCTGTTTAATTTGGTCAATTTGCGCTTGCGTGGCGCTGATACGCTGCGGAATAGATTTATCTGAGTTATCGATCTCATGCATTGCTTTGAGTGAATCAAGGATCTTCTTGTTCAAACAAACTAACAAAGTCCCGCTATAAGGCAGGTTATGAGCGTTACCAATTAGCTCTTCGGTAGCGTCGATTACCGCAATGTGTTTGGCCATTTCTTGACGCTTATGCGATTCAATCTGTTTGCGCTGTTGAGCCAAAATGTTGTAGCCGACAATCAGGCCGAGCAATATGACACAAAGGCCAGCTATCAAGGCAATATTCATAATTCAGCGTCGATGTTCCTTGTAATAAACTCAACTGATTAAGATACACGATCTCTAAGGTCAGAGATAGCATGAATACAGGTGTTAACACGGTTCAGTGATCCGTCTCTAACCTGAGTTTCAACCTCACTTACGTTCGATCTCGCGTCAGCTTGTTTGAGTGTGGCCCATGTTGGTGGAATTCGCGACTCTAATTGCTTGATTCTGGGTTTTCCTCGCAGGAATATTCCATCCTTCTCACACCATAGGCACAGGATCGATTAGTGAATGTGCAATCACTAACGTTTATATAACCAAAGCCTATTAAATAATCGAATTTGGGTATATAAATGAAGAAGAGAAATCCCAAGGCGGTCACTTTTATTACGAGGCTCATGCGTCTGCACTATGAAACTACAACAGCTTAGATACATCGTTGAAGTCGTCAATCATAACTTGAATGTGTCTGCGACGGCAGAGAGTTTATATACCTCTCAGCCAGGGATCAGTAAACAAGTCAGGTTGTTAGAAGATGAGCTGGGCGTGCAGATTTTTGAGCGGAGCGGTAAGCACTTAACCAAAGTGACACCAGCAGGTGAGGCGATTGTCTCTATTTCGCAAGATATTCTCTCACGGGTTGAGAGCATTAAGGCGGTGGCAAGCGAGCACACCCACCCAGAGATGGGGAACCTGAACATTTCAACCACGCACACCCAAGCGCGCTATGCACTGCCTGAGGTGATCAAAACCTTCACTGCGCGTTTCCCGAAAGTGTCGTTGCATATGCACCAAGGCACACCTACGCAAATCTCAGACTCGGTCGCTAAAGGGACGTCGGACTTTGCGATTGCAACGGAAGCCTTTCACCTCTATGAAGATCTGGTGATGCTACCTTGTTACCACTGGAATCGCTCAATTATCGTTACCCCAGATCACCCACTGGCGCAGAAAAAGCAGATCACCATCGAAGATTTAGCGGCCTATTCACTGGTGACCTATGTGTTTGGCTTTACTGGTCGCTCAGAGCTAGATGAAGCCTTTCATCGCGCTCATCTCACCCCCAAAATTGTCTTCACCGCGACCGATGTCGATGTGATAAAAACTTATGTGAAATTGGGGCTCGGAGTCGGGGTGATTGCCAGTATGGCGATGGACAGTCATACAGATACCGATTTGGTAGCGATTGATGCGAGCCATATCTTTGGCGCCAGCACCACCAAGATTGGCTTTCGCAAAGGAACCTTCTTACGAAGCTATATGTATGACTTTATCGAACGTTTCGCGCCTCATTTGACGCGCAACGTTGTTGACCAAGCCGTCGCACTGCGCTCTAACGAAGAAATTGAGGCAATGTTTAAGGACATTCCACTACCGATTCGATAAAATAAGGGATTGCCATTAGGGCTGCTTCGGCAGCCCTTTTTGATCCCAGTAACGCCGCTATTTGTCGACCAATCAAGGTGCCAGCCCGATGCCTAACTCGTTATATCTTGTTCAATTTAAGCAACTGACCGAATTGCTGGTGGACTATCAGTGGTTATGGCGACCCATGCCGATGGCACATGCGCGTCTGCCTTGGTCATCGTGCCCTGAACTGTGTGAATGGCTTTCAACGCTCGACATTTCAAAGGCCGCGCAATGGAAGGCGGCGCCGAATCAAGTGGCAGAGCAACTGGCGAACTGGTGGCCAGCGTTGGCCGCGATTCCACGCTTAACGGATGTCCCAGAGGCTAAGATGGCAGCAGTGGCTATGGATGAGCGGCTTGGCGTAGGCGTCCCCGGGCGGAAGTGGGCGCAAATCCGCACTTACTTGAGCGCCGTCCCCACACAGCCATCAACGCAACGATATCTAGAGTGGTGTGCGGGGAAAGGATATTTAGGCCGGGCTGTGGCGGCAAGTACACCCGCGCGAGTGGACAGTTTAGAGTGGCAGCAGGCGCTTTGTGAACAAGGCCAAGCTTATGCTGAACAGCACCAGTTGCCGATGCAGTTTCATCACCTAGATGCCTTTAGTGATGCGGCATTACCCGTGATTCATCGCTGCGATCATGCCTTGGCGCTGCATGCTTGTGGCGATCTGCATGTGCACCTATTGCGCCAAGCGGTTGCGGCCGATCTTAACGCGATAAGTGTATCACCGTGTTGTTATCAATTGATCACGGGTAAGACGTATCAACCTTTGTCAGATGCGGGGCAGCAAGCAGGATTGGTCCTGAGCAAAACCGATCTTAAAATCGCGGTTCAAGAAGCGGCCACCGGTGGTGAGCGTGTCCGTCGTCAGCGCTATCAAGAAGTCACGTACCGGTTAGGGTTTGATGAGTGGCAGCGTGATGCTTTTCAGTCTGACCAGTATTTACCGCTGCCGGCGATTCAAAAGTCGCAACTGAATGATGGCTTTGAGGCGTTTTGTCATTGGGGCGCGACGCAAAAAGGCTTAACCGTATCTAGCGATACCGACTTTACGCCGTATTTGGCTCGGGGAGAGACGCGATTTGTGATTCTGGAACAAATCAATGTCGTGAAGTCTGCGTTCCGCCGAGCCTTAGAACTCTGGCTAGCGCTCGATCGGGTGCTGTATCTTGAGCAACATAACTATCACGCCGATCTCGTCCAGTTTTGTGCACCGAGCTTAACGCCACGCAATCTGCTTATTCATGCCACGCGTCGCTAAGGAAAGCGCTTCGCCAGCACGTTGCTTACGTGTTACGTAGAATTGACACGCCTGAGTAATCAATCTGTTAATGAGTGATAGTATCGCGTGCGCTTAGCCGCTAGAATTTCGCGCAAATAACTTAATATAAAGAAGCTTTACTATGGCAGATTTAAGCGTGTCATTTGCCGTGGCCGTGATCCTAGGCTTAGGCTGTTTTGTGCAAAGTTTAATTGGTTTTGGCATGGCGATTGTTGCTGCGCCGCTGCTGCTTATGATTGATCCGAAATTGGTCCCAACCACGATTTCAATGGTGGGGCTGACCCTCGCCAGTATCAATGCGTGGCAGTATCGCCACCAACTGTCCTTTCGTGATTTAAGCTGGGCGTACTTGGGGCGTGTGCCTGGCACCATGCTAGCAGGCGCCATTATGTTGGTGGTAACGACGCAAATGCTAGAAATCATCATTGGCACGGCGGTCTTACTGGCAGTGTTTGCCAGTATGGCACGCCTCAACATTGCACCGAATCGCCTCAACTTCTTTATTGCTGGGTTTACATCGGGGGTCATGGGCACCACAACCAGCATCGGTGGGCCGCCGATGGCACTGGTATTGCAGCATGCGGAAGTGAATAAGATGCGTGCCTGCTTGGCCGGCTACTTTGTGATTAGCTGTATCTTGTCATTGATTGCGCTGGGCGCGACGGACTATCTTACTTGGTGGCATGTTCAGCAAGCCGCATTCGCGGTGCCCGCGGTTTTACTCGCAACATGGTTAGCCTACCGTGTCGCGCCGAAGGTGAAGCCTGTACTGGTTCGGCGCGCTATGTTGGTGCTGTGTACGTTAGCAGGGGTGAGTACCTTGGTCAGAGGGCTTTTAGGTGGGTAGAGGCACATAGCGATAGGCGTGTCATTGCCCATAAGCAACGCCCAGCCAAAGCTGGGCGTTTTGATAGTGTACGGTGATCGGGAAGTTTACGCCATAAATTGCGCAACCACCACAGCGATACCGCCGACCATCGCCAAACTCAGGCCTAAATTACCGCCAATGACCTGATAATGGTTGTCGGTAGAGACGGTCTGGCGAGCCTTACGTACCATTAGCACCGGCAACACGACCGCAAGAATAACCAGTGCGATGGCAGCATAGCCAAGGGCAGTGATAAAGCCTTGTGGATAGAAAAGTGCAAAAACAAGCGGTGGTAAGTAAGTGATTGCTGCTGTTTGCAGTCGACCGCCGACTGTGTCCTGACGCTTAAAGCTGTCTGAAATAAAGTCAAACAACCCTAAACTCACGCCTAAGAATGACGTGGCGAGTGCCAAGTCTGCGAACAGCGAAATGCTCGAGGCAATATAGTCTTGTTGCACCACTGCCTGAATGACTTTCACAAATTGTGACAACTCACCGTTTTGTAGCAAGATTGACTGCGCCACGCTCCCCAAGCTCGCGACCTGCCAAAAAATGTACAAGGCGAGGGGTAAGGTTGAACCAATAATCATCACCTTGCGCAAAGAGGGCAAATCAATCCCCACATAACGTACAATCGAAGGGATGCTGCCATGGAAGCCAAACGAGGTGAAAATGACCGGGAGTGCGGCAACCATCAAGCCTTTCTCCACCGGCATTTCGACCAAATTAATGCTCGATACATGGGGAGTGAGTAGTGTTAGGGCCAAGATCAAGAACACCACTTTTAGCGTGAATAGCCCACGATTGATTAAATCTACCTTGCTGGTTCCCAGTGTCACCACCAATCCAAACACCAAGGTAAACAGCACCGCGCCCGCTGCGGGTGGGAGTTGAATCGAGGACCACTGTGCAAGCTTCTCATTCAACTGACTACCACCGCCCGCAATGTAAGCAGCGCAAAGTGAGTAGAAAAGAAACAGCATCGCGAACGATGCCAGCCATTTGCCTTTATCCCCTAAAAATTGTTTTGCGAGACTGTGTAGGGTGGCGTCAGCGTCGGCGTATTGGTGCACTTCTAGCATCAACAATGCGGTGTAGGTCATCAAGGCCCACATCACCCCCATCAGCGCCATCGATGCGCCAAACCCGATTCCTGCAGAGGCAAGCGGCAACGCGAGCATGCCTGCGCCAATGGTCGTACCTGCAATGATTAGCGAACTTCCTAGTACCTTGTTCATATAATGTTTAACCAGTGTAAATAAAAAGTTAATTGTTGTGTTCGCACAAAAGATAACGTGAATTTATGCGTATTGTGCACTGCTTATGCAGATTAAAAAACTGATGAGTGTAATGATACAGATACGACGCCGTAAAATAAAGTGTACGATTAGCTTGGGCTAGTGCGTAATGGCGTGTGATGTCATAATCAATGCTCTAGGATACTAATCAAAAGGAGCGGCTAGGTGGACAATCAACAACATAAAACACCCATGCCACGTATCGCGATGCTGTCGACCGGTGAAGAAGTTTTGCTTGGCGATATCACAGATACCAATGCGGCTTGGCTGTCCCGCATGCTGTACGAAAATGGATTTGCGATGTCTCGGCGTGTCACCGTCGGGGATGAGCTCGATGAGATGGCGGTTGAGCTTGTTCGGCTATCTCAAACCGAGGATGTGGTGATTGTGAATGGTGGGTTAGGGCCAACCACCGATGATTTAACCACGGCAGCGATGGCGTCGGCGATGGGCGTAGAGCTGACACTCAATGAAACCTGGCTGGATGAATTAAAGCAGCGCTACGAGCGTCATGGCCGTCCTATGGCGCAAAGCAACCTAAAACAAGCCATGCTCCCTGAGGGCGCTCGCCTCATCGATAATCCCAATGGCACTGCCTGTGGCTTTTATTGCCACTTAAATGGCTGTCACTTCTATTTTACACCTGGGGTGCCTTCAGAATTTTTCTGCATGGTAGAGCAGCAGATTCTGCCTGAATTAAGCCACAACTATGCACCCAGTGCGCGTTCTTGTTACCGTTCGTTTACATTTGGCTTGTCCGAATCGGGGATCAGCGATGCCATGGCATCTGTTTCGTTGCCTGACGATGTGACGCTGGGTTATCGCTCGAGTCTGCCGTTTATTGAAGTGAAACTCTTCATGGCTGACGATCATCCCGATAAAGTGCAGCTCATTGATGCGGTGCAATCATGCCTTGGCGATCATGTTGTCAGTTGCAACCAAGCGATGGTGCAAGCGCTGGCCGCCGATCTCAATCGTCAAGGTGCGGTATTAAAGGTGGTGGAGCAATTTACGGGCGGATGGTTAGCTAGCACGTTAAACGGTCAAGCTGCACACTTGGTCGAGCAAGGCTGGGTCATGTCAAATGCGCATGTGCCCGAACAAGCCGTTGCCAACCCGCTCGCTGCCTCATTAGCCATGGCCAGCGCGGCCATTGTACAAGGCCAGCATCAAATTGGTTTAGCATGTGGTCCTGAGCTTCATGGACAAATTTGCGTGGCGATTTCCACCCCCGAGGGAGAGTGGGGACAGCGACTAAGCTTTAAACGCCATTTCTCCCATGACAACGCGCGCTGTTATATGGCGACGGTATTGCTGGACATGTTAAGGCGTTATCTTCATGGGCAGCCGGTGATTGCCGATTACGCATCATTAGCGCGCCATGATGACATTTTTATTGATGCTGAGACGATTGCTTAAATCGGTGCCTGTTGGGCGCTAAGGTGAGAGGAGTAGTGGGCGTAGGCTCACTACTCATTAACGACTTTTGCTTTAGCTGCTGGCTGGTATTCAAATTCAATTGACACATCGGTCTGTGGCGCACTTTGGCAAGTAAGAATTTCGCCGGGACGAACAAATGCCATCGCGTCTTCTTGTTTGACCGAACCTTGTTGCAATTGACAACGGCACGCACCGCACATGCCATTGCGGCATTGATATTCGGGTTGAATACCGGCTTGCTCAAGTTGTTCAAGCAAACTTTGGTGGGTGTTGCCACCCACCTTGATACCGTTCACTTCAATCGTGATTCGGGTCATAGCTCGAAGTCACCAAAGTCTTCAACGCTCACTTCGTTATCGATTTGACCCACGAGGTATGAGCTAATTTCGGCTTCTTGCGGTGCAACCTGCACATTGTCGGAAGATAGCCACGCATTGATCCACGGAATCGGGTTTTGGGTGGCGTTATCGTATGCAGGGGCAAGGCCGACTGCCGACATACGCAAGTTGGTGATGTATTCGACGTACTGGCAAAGAATGTCTTTGTTCAAGCCAATCATAGAGCCATCACGGAACAGGTATTCTGCCCAGTCTTTCTCTTGCTCAGCGGCGTCTTTGAAGAGATCAAAACACTCTTGCTCGCACTCTTTGGCAATCTCAGCCATTTCTGGATCGTCCTGCCCGCTACGCAGAATATTCAGCATGTGCTGGGTGCCTGTAAGGTGAAGCGCCTCATCACGGGCAATAAACTTGATGATTTTGGCGTTGCCTTCCATCAGTTCACGCTCCGCAAAGGCGAATGAACAAGCAAAGCTGACGTAGAAACGAATCGCTTCGAGTGCATTCACTGACATCAGGCACAGGTACAGCTTACGTTTTAACGCACGCAGGCTTAAGCTGATGGTTTTGCCATTAATAGTATGGGTACCTTCCCCTAACTGGTGATAGTAGTTAGTGGTTTGAATGAGGTCGTCATAGTACTGCGCAATGTCGTTGGCGCGCTTCTGGATGTGCTCATTCATCACAATATCATCAAATACAATCGCCGGATCGGCAACGATATTACGGATAATGTGGGTGTATGAGCGTGAGTGGATGGTTTCTGAGAAACTCCACGTCTCAATCCAAGTTTCCAGCTCAGGAATTGACACCAGAGGAAGCAAGGCGACATTCGGGCTACGGCCTTGGATGGAATCGAGCAGCGTTTGATACTTCAAGTTACTGATGAAAATATGCTTTTCATGTTCGGGTAACTTGTTGTAATCAATGCGGTCACTTGACACGTCAACTTCTTCTGGGCGCCAAAAGAAAGAAAGCTGTTTTTCGATCAGCTTTTCAAAAATTTCATATTTTTGTTGGTCGTAACGCGCCACGTTGACCGATTGGCCAAAGAACATTGGCTCTTTCAATGGGTCGTTGTTGACTTTAGAAAACGTACTGTAAGTCATGAATCCTATTAACCTCTAGAAAAGGGCCCGCAGGGCAGGCCCTTACCCCAATTTGTTAGATCTTACATGCACCGCCGGCACAATCATCTTCTGCTTGCGCAGCACTCAGATCCGATTGACCATCGCTCGCACCATCACGGGTGTTGTGATAGTACAGGGTTTTAACCCCGAGTTTATAAGCGGTGAGCAGGTCTTTGAGTAGTTGGTTCATTGGAACTTTACCACTTTGATGACGGCTCGGATCATAATTGGTGTTGGCGGAAATCGCCTGATCGACGAATTTTTGCATGATACCGACTAACTGTAAGTAGCCATCATTACTACCAATGTTCCAGAGCAGCTCGTAGTTATTCTTGTATTTATGGAATTCCGGCACGACCTGCTTGAGGATACCGTCCTTCGATGCTTTTACCGATACGTAACCACGAGGTGGCTCAATGCCATTGGTGGCATTTGAGATTTGTGATGACGTCTCTGATGGCATCAAGGCGGTCAATGTTGAGTTACGTAAGCCATGCGTTTGAATGTCTTTACGCAGCGTCTCCCAATCTAAGTGCAGAGGCTCGTCACAGATACCATCCAGATCTTTCTTGTAGGTATCAATTGGCAGAATACCTTGCGAATAGGTAGTCTCGTTAAACGCTGGGCAGGCGCCTTTCTCTTTTGCAAGCTCAACAGAGGCGCGAAGCAAGTGATACTGAATCGCTTCAAAGGTACGGTGAGTCAGACCGTTTGCGCTGCCATCGGAATAACGTACACCATGTTTCGCTAGGTAGTAAGCAAAGTTGATCACACCAACACCCAAGGTACGGCGGTTCATGGTCGCTTTACGTGCTGCCGGTAGCGGGTAGTCTTGGTAATCAAGCAGGGCATCCAGCGCACGGATGGTCAGATCGGCCAACTCGCTAAGCTCGTCCAGTGACTCCAGCGCACCCAAGTTAAATGCAGAGAGGGTACACAGCGCAATTTCACCGTTTTCGTCTTCAACATTGTTGAGTGGCTTGGTCGGCAGTGCAATTTCCAAACACAGGTTAGACTGGCGAATTGGTGCCACAGACGCATCGAATGGGCTGTGCGTATTACAGTGATCCACGTTTTGGATATAGATACGACCGGTTGATGCGCGCTCTTGCATCATCAAAGAGAAAAGATCGACAGCTTTGACCGTTTCACGCTGAATAGATGCATCAGCTTCATATTGGGTGTACAGACGCTCAAACTTCTCTTGGTCTTCAAAGAACGAATCATACAGTCCCGGTACATCAGACGGCGAGAACAAGGAGATGTTGCCACCTTTTAGTAGGCGGGTGTACATCAGTTTGTTGATCTGCACACCGTAATCCATGTGACGCACACGGTTTTCTTCCACACCACGGTTATTTTTCAATACCAGCAGGGATTCAACTTCACGGTGCCAAATAGGGTAGAACAAGGTGGCTGCACCACCGCGCACACCGCCTTGTGAACAGCATTTAACAGCAGTTTGGAAGTATTTATAAAACGGAATACAACCCGTATGGAAAGCTTCACCTCCACGAATTGGGCTACCCAACGCGCGGATACGACCGGCATTGATACCAATCCCCGCACGCTGAGATACGTAGCGAACAATGGCGCTAGAGGTCGCGTTGATCGAGTCTAGGCTATCGTCGCACTCGATCAGTACACACGAGCTAAACTGGCGCGTTGGTGTGCGTACCCCAGACATAATTGGCGTGGGCAATGAGATCTTGAACTGAGAAACCGCATCATAGAAACGACGGATATAATCAAGGCGCGTTTCTTTTGGATAGGCAGCGAACAAGCACGCAGCAACCATCATATACAGGAACTGGGCGCTCTCGTAGATTTCACCGGTCACACGGTTTTGAACCAAGTACTTGCCTTCCAGCTGTTTAACGGCTGCGTATGAGAAGTTCATATCGCGCCAGTGGTCGATATAGCTGTCTAGGGTGTCGAGCTCGTCTTCGCTGTAGTCTTCGAGAATGTGGGCATCATATTTACCCTTCTCAACCATGTTTTTCACATGCTTCACGAGCGTGGGCGGCTCGAACTGTCCGTACGCTTTTTTACGTAGGTGGAACACCGCTAGGCGAGCAGCAAGGTATTGATAATCTGGGCTTTCTTCCGAAATTAGGTCCGCTGCAGCTTTGATGATCGTCTCATGAATGTCTTCAGTACGCATGCCATCGTAAAACTGGATGTGAGAGCGCATCTCGACGAGAGAAACGGAGACGTTGGTGAGGCCTTCTGCAGCCCAAGTAACAACGCGATGGATTTTATCGAGGTTTAAATTTTCTTTGCGTCCATCACGCTTAAGTACGGTTATTTCTTTGTTCATTTTGTGTGCTTTCCCAAAATTTCCTTGCCAAACTGCTATTTTCGCAAGATTTTATAAAATGCCTGATGATTTTTTGGTCGGCCTCTATGCGGACGTTGCGTCGCTCATACACTATATATAGGGGTCGGCTTGTCGATGCGTTACAAGATAGTGATATAACCGCGATATTGCAAGAGAACGACACGCTGATGAGGTGTGGATATCTTGGGGATGTTATAACGCAAGTTAGTAATCACCAACCTAGCGTTCCAAGTGCGCCAAGATTAGCGAGAATTTCAATCGTTGAAACAGTAAAAAGGCCAAGAAAAAAAATTTATTTTGATTGATCTTGGGCTCGAACAGTGATCCGATTTAACTGATTGAAAAGGCAACAAACCCCACGGTTTGTGGGGTGTGATTAGGATCCAATAAAGGCACTGAGATGGTGTGGGGTGGCGAAAATATGATCTGCTTCCCATTTACTGATTACATCATCACCACCTGTGTATCCCCACGCGGCGACCGCGGCACCCATATTGGCCGCCCGTGCGGCTAACATGTCATTTTCAATATCTCCGACATAGAAGCAGTGCTCTGGTGCACAATTAAGCGTTTTCGCTGCCTCGAGAAGCGGCAATGGGTGAGGCTTGGCGTGCGCGTAAGTGTCAGCCCCGACAATAACCTGTGCCTGCTGCAGGCGTGGAAAAAAGGTTAACAGCTGATGGGTGAGCCCTTCAGGTTTATTGGTGACAATGCCCCACGGGATGGCCTGATGCTCTAACAGGTCGAGGAGCGTTTCGATACCTTCGTACAAAGTCGTCCCCGAACAAATCGCTTGGCCGTAATGATGCAGAAAACGGGCCCGCAAGGCGATGGGATCTTGCTCTTTGGCTTTATCACCAAACCCTGCGGTCAGTAAGCCGCGCGCCCCATAACTGGTATGGCGGTAGATTTGCTCTTGGCTAAGAGGTGGTAAGTTGTACTCTGCGAGCACGCGGTTCGCCGCCATGCCCATATCCGGCGCGGTATCTAGCAGCGTGCCATCGAGATCAAACAAAACCGTTGCGGGGGTGGTCATACAATGCCTCAACTCTTTAAGCGGGGTTGACAGTGTGGAGCAAATAATTCACGTCGACATTGGCGTTGGATAACTTATAGATGCCGGTTAATGGGTTGTAGTGTAAGCCGGTCATACCACGCGCTTGGAGGGCTGTGGTATCGACCATCGCCATCAGTTCAGAGGGACGAATAAACTTATGATGGTCGTGAGTGCCTTTCGGTACCAGTTTGAGCAGGTGCTCGGCGCCCACGATGGCAAATAGCCACGACTTGGTATTGCGGTTGAGCGTCGAAAAGAAAACATGACCGCCAGGTTTGACCATGTTCGCACACGACTGGATCACTGAGGCAGGTTCTGGCACGTGTTCTAGCATCTCCATGCAGGTCACCACATCGTACTGGCCGGCGTAGCTGTCAGCGTGTTCTTCAGCGGTCGACTGAATGTATTGTACGTCAATACCGGATTCGAGCGCATGCAAGCGTGCAACGGTCAGTGGCTCTTTGCCCATATCTAGTCCCGTGACCTCGGCGCCTTCGCGAGCCATACTTTCGGCAAGAATGCCTCCGCCGCAGCCAACGTCTAACACCTTTTTACCAAATAGGCCGCCGGCTTTTTCTATCACGTACTGCAAGCGTAGCGGGTTGATTTGGTGGAGGGGTTTAAACTCACCTTCCAAATCCCACCAGCGTGATGCCATGTCTTCAAACTTTTGAATTTCTGCCGGGTCAACGTTAGCTACGTGGCTCATAAATACAGCTTCCTTATTGGTTTTGCTGCATTATATACCCAAATGCTGTGTCGTTGCAGCTCGGGAACGCGTGGAACGAAGGAAGTGTTATTGGTGGTATTGGGCACGCAAAAGGGCGGCTGCAGGATAAGCGAGCTTAGTGGTCCCGCCAAGTGTCGGTGAGCGATAAACGCGGCTCGCCAGCCCGGCCGCGTGATAGTGGTTACAAGGTTGCAGTCATCATTGCACTGACAGCAATGATGCACGCTAACATGTATTTACCGGCAATTAAGCACATTCCGATAGCATTCACGATACGAGTCAGCATGCTGCTTACTCCTTAGTCGAACGTGTCGACAACAATCCTTTCTACGCGTCGTATGTCACGCGTTCTCACGATTTAAGTATGGGCCAAGATGACTGAAATGACAGCAAACAGGAAGCGATAAAGGGTGAAGATGACGCTGCTATACGGTAAATAGAAAAAGTAAATAAGCGCTGAGGACGTTTCTGGGCTTTTATTTTTAATTCTTGATAGCCAGACACGGAAGTGATGGGTTTTTACCCGCATAGACGCGTTGAGAGGCTTTTCTAACGAGATCTATGATACATCTTAGCCATATTCACGTGTCTAGCGAGTGGCTTTGTGTTATCCTCCGTGGTCACGTATTTGAATACGCAAACATTATTTGAGGGATGTTGGCTCCATGAGCGATCTTGCTAAAGAGATCACGCCAGTCAATATCGAAGAGGAGCTGAAAAGCTCGTATCTCGACTATGCAATGTCTGTCATTGTTGGCCGAGCTCTTCCTGACGTGCGTGATGGCCTAAAGCCAGTACACCGCCGCGTTTTATTCGCGATGAATGTACTTGGCAACGACTGGAACAAGCCATATAAAAAATCGGCCCGTGTGGTCGGTGACGTAATCGGTAAATACCACCCACACGGTGATAGCGCGGTTTACGACACTATTGTTCGTATGGCGCAGCCTTTCTCACTGCGTTATATGTTGGTGGATGGCCAAGGTAACTTTGGCTCCATTGATGGTGACTCGGCCGCGGCGATGCGTTACACCGAAGTGCGCATGGCAAAAATTGCCCATGAGCTCCTCGCGGATCTAGATAAAGAAACAGTGGACTACGTACCTAACTATGACGGTACGGAGCAAATCCCTGATGTTTTACCGACGCGCGTGCCTAACTTGTTAGTGAATGGCGCTTCTGGTATCGCGGTGGGGATGGCAACCAACATCCCACCTCATAACATCACCGAAGTGATCAACGGCTGTCTGGCGTATATCGATAACGAAGATATCACCATCGATGAGCTGATGGAGCACATTCCGGGTCCTGATTTCCCGACCGCGGCGATGATCAACGGCCGTAAAGGCATCGAAGATGCTTATAAGACCGGTCGCGGCAAAATCTATCTACGTGCGAAGGCGGAGATCGAAGCGGATAAACATGGTAAAGAAACCATTGTTGTCAATGAGATCCCGTATCAAGTTAACAAAGCGCGCCTGATTGAAAAGATTGCTGAGCTTGTCAAAGATAAGAAAATTGAAGGCATTTCAGCGCTGCGTGACGAGTCAGATAAAGACGGGATGCGGATTGTGATCGAATGTCGCCGCGACGCGGTGGCAGAAGTCGTTCTCAACAACCTGTATGCCCAGACTCAGTTGCAAACGTCGTTTGGTATCAACATGGTGGCGCTGGATAACAACCAGCCAAAACTCTTCAACCTCAAAGGGATGTTGGAGTGTTTTGTCAATCACCGCCGTGAAGTGGTCACTCGTCGTACCGTGTATGAATTACGTAAAGCGCGTGAGCGTGCACACATCCTTGAAGGTCTAGCGGTTGCGCTGGCTAACATCGATGAAGTGATCGAGCTTATTCGCCGAGCGCCGACCCCAGCGGTTGCCAAACAAGAGCTACAAGCACAAGGCTGGAGCTTAGGTGGCGTGTCTGCCATGTTGGAAGCGGCGGGTGTTGATTCTGCTCGCCCTGAGTGGTTAGCGCCTGAGTTTGGTGCACGTGATGACGGTTCCTACTATCTGACTGAGCAACAAGCGCAAGCGATTCTGGATTTGCGTCTGCATAAGCTGACTGGGCTCGAGCACGACAAGATCCTTGATGAATACAAATCGCTGCTGGAACAAATTGCTGAATTAATGCATATCTTGGCCAGCACTGAGCGTTTAATGGAAGTGATCCGCGAAGAGCTTGAGGCGATTCGTGATAGTTATGGCGATAAGCGCCTGACTGAGATCACGGCGGCAAGCGCTGACATTGATATCGAAGATCTGATCAACGAAGAAGATGTCATCGTGACATGGTCACACGAGGGATATGTGAAATATCAAGCCTTGAGTGACTATGAAGCGCAGCGTCGCGGTGGTAAAGGTAAATCAGCCACGCGCATGAAAGATGAAGACTTCATTGAGCGTCTGTTGGTAGCAAATACGCACGACACTATCTTGTGCTTCTCGACACGTGGCCGTATGTACTGGTTGAAAGTGTATCAACTGCCACATGCGTCGCGTAACGCACGCGGTAAACCGATCGTCAACTTGCTGCCATTGGAAGACGACGAGCGGATCACCACTATTCTGCCGGTTCGTGAATATGCAGAAGACAAATACGTCTTCATGGCCACTGCGCACGGCACCGTGAAGAAAACCCCGCTGACTGACTTTAGCCGTCCACGCAGCGCGGGCATTATTGCCGTGAACCTGCGTGAGGGTGATAGCCTCATTGGCGCGCAGCTGACTGATGATAACAGCGAAGTCATGCTGTTCTCACAATTCGGTAAAGTGGTGCGCTTTGTAGCGTCTAACGAGACAGTACGAGCAATGGGCCGTACCGCGGCAGGTGTCCGCGGGATTCAGCTCGCAGAGAAAGACCAAGTTGTTTCCCTGATTGTGCCTCAGTCGGATGGTGACATCCTGACGGTGACGGAGAACGGCTTTGGTAAACGCACGGCGCTGGAAGAGTATCCAACGAAGAGCCGTGCGACCAAGGGTGTGGTCTCGATTAAAGTCTCTGAGCGTAATGGTGACGTTGTCGGTGCCATCCAGGTATGCACCGGTGATGAACTGATGTTAATCACCAATGCCGGTACCCTGGTACGTACCCGCGCGGAAGAAGTCAGCCAAGTGGGCCGTAATACCCAAGGCGTACGACTGATCCGCGTCAGTGATGATGAAAAAGTGGTTGGTCTTCAGCGTATCGAAGAGCCGGATGAAGAGGAAATGGAAGCACTGGCTAACGAAGCGGCGGCAAATGCCACTGCAACCAGTGACGCACCCGCCTCTGAGACCAGCTCTGAGGACAATGATGACACATCGAGTGAGACGGATAGCGATCAAGACGCTTAAGTCTTCGTGTTGCAATCATAAAACAATAAAAGGGTGCAGTGATCTGCGCCCTTTTTTACGCGCTATATTTCCAAAGCCCATGCAAACGTGTTAAATCAGTAGCTACGCCTTTCAACGATGTATCTTCGTCATAACGTGAGATACGTCTTGCAGATAAAAAACAGCAGGAGCCCCTCCACAACATGGACAAGGTATACAATTTTTCTGCCGGACCCGCGATGCTTCCCCGCGAGGTAATGCTTAAAGCACAAAAAGAATTCACCAATTGGAACGGTCTTGGCACCTCGGTGATGGAAATCTCTCATCGCAGTAAAGAGTTTTTAGCCATTGCTCGTCAATCAGAGCAAGATTTACGTGAACTACTGGTGATCCCAGACAATTATCACATTCTCTTTTGCCAAGGTGGCGCACGCGCTCAGTTTGCGGCGGTACCCATGAACTTACTGGGTAACAACACCATTGCTGACTATGTCGATGGTGGTTACTGGGCGACGAGTGCCGTCAAAGAGGCCAAGCGCTACTGCACTCCCAATGTGATCAATGTGACGCGCGAGCGTGATGGTAAACGCGCTATCCTGCCGGCAAACGAGTGGTTGTTAAGTGATGATGCCGCATATGTGCATTTTTGCCCCAATGAAACCATTGATGGGATTGAAATCACGGATCTGCCGGAAACCAACAAACCCATCGTGGCAGATATGTCATCGAACATTCTCTCTCGCCCGATAGATGTGTCTAAGTACGGCGTGATCTATGCGGGGGCGCAGAAGAATATCGGTCCGGCGGGGCTGACCTTGGTGATTGTGCGTGATGATTTATTACACCTTGCTAAAGATGTGTTGCCGAGTGTGCTGAACTACAAAGTCTTGGCCGATAAAGAATCCATGTTCAATACACCACCCACCTTTGCTTGGTATCTGGCAGCAGAAGTCTTTAAATGGCTGAAAAAGAGAGGGGGAGTTGAGGCTATTTATGCGCACAATCAGCAAAAAGCGGCGCTGTTGTACGATTGCATCGATAACTCTTCTTTCTATCGCAATGATGTTCACCCAGATAATCGCTCACTGATGAATGTGCCTTTCCAACTCGCTAACAGTGAGCTGGACGACACCTTCCTCGCCGAAGCGATGGAGCATGGATTGCACGCGCTGAAAGGGCATCGAGATGTCGGAGGAATGCGCGCGTCAATCTATAATGCAATGTCCCTTGAAGGGGTTCAGGCATTAGTCGACTTCATGGTGAAGTTTGAGAAAAAATACGCCTAACATGGTGTAAAACGGTTTGCGTCCCAGCCGCTTTTTGGGTCTGGGACGTTTTTGTTTCTACTTTGATAAAAATAATAATTGTGAGATGGCTTGTATTTTGGTTACTCTGGTTGCACAAAGCATCACGGAAATTAAACCAGAATGGAGCAACTGACACTTTCCCCGATCTCTCATATCGATGGTTACATTAACCTTCCCGGCTCAAAGAGTGTATCTAATCGCGCTTTACTGCTGGCCGCGCTAGCATCCGGTACGACGCGCTTAACCAACCTGCTCAACAGTGACGATGTGCGTCATATGCTCAATGCATTTACTGACTTAGGCGTGTCTTATCAGCTGTCTGACGATCGCACTGAATGTGTTGTGGAAGGGTTGGGACAAGCCTTTCATACCCAAACTCCACTGGAGCTGTTTTTAGGCAATGCTGGTACGGCCATGCGTCCATTAACGGCCGCGCTGTGTTTGGGTGAAGGTGAGATCACTCTAACCGGTGAGCCGCGCATGAAAGAGCGTCCCATTGGCCACCTTGTGGAGGCACTCAATGCCATAGGGGCAGAGGTTCGCTATTTAGAGAGCGAAGGCTACCCACCATTACATATTAAAGGCACGGGTCTCGCTGGCGGCGATGTCAGTATCGATGGCAGTATTTCTAGCCAATTTTTAACCGCCCTGTTGATGGCCGCGCCGTTAGCGCGTGAAGAAACGCGGATCACCATTAAAGGCGACTTGGTATCGAAACCCTACATTGATATTACCTTGGCGATCATGGCCCAGTTTGGCGTCGAGGTACATAACGATAACTATCAGCGGTTTGTGGTTCCGGCGGGGCAACGCTATCAATCGCCAGACCATCTGATGGTAGAAGGCGATGCGTCATCGGCTTCTTACTTCCTCGCGGCTGCGGCCATTAAAGGCGGTGCCGTGAAGGTCACTGGTATTGGTCGTCATAGTGTGCAAGGTGATATCCAATTTGCCGATGCGTTAGCGGCAATGGGCGCTGACATCGAGTGGGGTGATGATTACGTCATTGCACGCAAAGGAAAGCTTCATGGTGTGGACATGGACTTCAACCACATCCCTGACGCGGCCATGACTATTGGGGTAGCGGCGCTGTTTGCCAAAGGCCCCACGCGTATTCGTAACGTTTACAATTGGCGAGTAAAAGAAACCGACCGCTTACATGCGATGGCAACCGAGTTGAAAAAAGTGGGGGCGGTGGTCGAAGAGGGAGATGATTACCTTTACATTGAACCGCCTCAGCAGCTCACTCATGCGGCGATCGATACCTATGACGATCACCGGATGGCGATGTGCTTCTCGCTGGTGGCGTTGAGCGACACGCCAGTTACCATTAATGACCCGGGTTGTACGTCAAAAACGTTCCCAGACTACTTCGAAAAACTTGCGGCCATTAGTCAGTCTTGAATATCCCACCGCCATACGTACGGATAAACTGACGGTGGCGGTGATTTCCTCCTCGCTTTCTTCTATAATAAGCGCCGATTTATCGGCGTTGCTTCCCTTTGTATGAGGGCGCTTGGATAGCGCAACGTCGACGCACTCAACCAAATGTGGAGAGATTTATGCCGACACAGGCGCCTGTTATTACAGTAGATGGCCCAAGTGGTGCTGGAAAGGGAACCTTATGTATGCGACTGGCAGAAAAACTGCAGTGGCATTTGTTGGATTCTGGCGCGATATACCGTGTATTGGCATTGGCTGCGATTCACCATGATGTGGACACCACCTCAGAAGATGCATTAGTGCCATTGGCTGCTAACCTAGATGTACAGTTCATCGCCGAAGGTGAGCTGGTAAAAGTGATTCTGGAAGGCGAAGACGTTTCCGCGACGCTACGTACCGAACAAGTCGGGAATCAGGCGTCAAAAGTTGCCGCGTTACCACGTGTGCGTGAAGCACTGTTGCGTCGTCAACGTGCGTTTGCCGGTGAGCCGGGATTGATTGCCGATGGCCGTGATATGGGCACCGTGGTCTTTCCGCAGGCCGAAGTGAAAATATTCTTAGATGCCAGTGCACAAGAGCGTGCCCGCCGCCGTCAGCAGCAGTTGCAAGAAAAGGGGGTTAATGTTACCTTTGACCGCCTTTTAAGTGAAATTCAAGAGCGTGATGACCGTGACCGCAACCGAGCGGTGGCACCATTGCGCCCCGCGCCAGATGCATTGGTGCTAGATTCAACCTCACTGTCAATTGACGAGGTGATCGAGCAAGCGCTGGCGTTTATTGAAAGCAAATTATCGGCTGCATAAGCAGTCTATAACCGTTAGCTGCAAGGATGATGGCTAACATATTTAACAACCCCATGCGGTAGGATACCCGTGGACGTTTATCAAATTGAAGATTTAAATATAATGACTGAATCTTTTGCTCAACTCTTTGAAGAGTCTCTAAAAGAAATCGAAACTCGCCCAGGTTCTATTGTTAAGGGTACTGTTGTTGCTATCGAGAACGGTTTCGTTCTGGTTGACGCAGGCCTGAAATCTGAATCTGCTATCCCAGCTGACCAATTCAAGAACGCTGCTGGCGAACTTGAAATTGAAGTTGGCGGTCAAGTAGACGTAGCCCTGGACGCAGTGGAAGACGGTTTCGGTGAAACTCAGCTTTCTCGTGAGAAAGCTAAGCGTCACGAAGCTTGGATCCAGCTAGAGAAAGCGTACGAAGAAGCTGAAACCGTGATGGGTATCATCAACGGTAAAGTGAAAGGTGGTTTCACCGTAGAACTGAACGGCATCCGTGCGTTCCTACCGGGTTCACTGGTTGACGTTCGTCCAGTACGTGACACTTCTCACCTGGAAGGCAAAGAGCTCGAGTTCAAAGTAATCAAGCTTGACCAGAAGCGCAACAACGTTGTTGTTTCTCGTCGTGCGGTTATCGAGTCAGAAAACAGCGTTGAGCGTGACGAGCTGCTAGCTTCTCTGCAAGAAGGCATGGAAGTTAAAGGTATCGTTAAGAACCTGACTGACTACGGTGCGTTCGTTGATCTGGGCGGCGTTGACGGCCTGCTTCACATCACTGACATGGCGTGGAAGCGCGTTAAGCACCCATCAGAAATCGTTAATGTTGGTGACGAAATCAACGTTAAAGTTCTGAAGTTTGACCGTGAGCGCACTCGCGTATCACTAGGCCTGAAGCAACTGGGTGAAGATCCATGGGTAGCAATTGCTAACCGTTACCCAGAAGGTCACAAGCTGACTGGTCGCGTAACCAACCTAACTGACTACGGCTGCTTCGTTGAAATCGAAGAAGGCGTTGAAGGTCTGGTACACGTGTCTGAAATGGACTGGACCAACAAAAACATCCACCCATCTAAAGTGGTTAACGTGGGTGACGAAGTTGAAGTTATGGTTCTGGACATCGACGAAGAGCGTCGTCGCATCAGCCTAGGTCTGAAACAGTGTAAAGCCAACCCATGGCAGCAATTCGCTGAAACTCAGAACAAAGGCGATCGTGTAACTGGTAAGATCAAGTCAATCACTGACTTCGGTATCTTCATCGGTCTAGACGGCGGCATCGACGGTCTGGTTCACCTGTCTGATATTTCTTGGAACGTGGCTGGCGAAGAAGCCGTTCGCGAATACAAGAAAGGTGACGAGATCTCTGCAGTGGTTCTTCAGGTTGATGCTGAGCGTGAGCGTATCTCACTGGGCATCAAGCAAATGGAAGAAGACCCATTCAACAACTATCTGGCAGCCAACAAAAAAGGTGCTATCGTTAACGGTACAGTGACTGCTGTTGACGCGAAAGGCGCAACTGTTGAGCTAGCAGAAGGTGTTGAAGGTTACCTGCGTGCTTCTGAAGCGGCTCGTGATCGTGTTGAAGACGCGACTCAAGTACTTGCTGTTGGTGACAGTGTTGAAGCGAAGTTCACCGGTGTTGACCGTAAGAACCGCGTTCTGAACCTGTCTGTACGTCTGAAAGACGAAGCTGACGAGCAAGAAGCAATGGCTAGCCTGAACAAAGCCGAAGAAGGCGCGTTCGGTAACGCTATGGCTGACGCGTTCAAAGCAGCGAAGAGCGAATAATGCACAATAAGAGGGGGAAATTTTCCCTCTCTGCATTTATACTGTTGAGAAACATACTAAAGCGGGGTGTTTATGACCAAATCTGAGTTGATTGAAAGGCTCTGTAGTCAGCAAACCCATCTATCTGCAAAGCAGGTAGAGGATGCCATCAAGGAAATCCTTGAGCACATGGCGACCACACTCGAGAGCGGTGACCGCATCGAGATCCGTGGTTTTGGTAGTTTCTCACTGCATTATCGTGCGCCTCGTGTGGGGCGTAATCCTAAAACGGGCGAAAAAGTGGAATTGGACGGTAAGTACGTTCCGCATTTTAAACCGGGTAAGGAACTTCGCGATCGCGTTAACATTTACAGTTAAGCGATGTGCGCTGAAAAAAACGGCATGCTGTAGGTGTGCCGTTTTTTTATGTCTATCGATCATAGCTTGCGTGATGAATTTCCTGCATAATCATACCTCCTGTGTGAGATCTCGTACCAGTCATCACAAGGTCAGGCGCCGGATGTTACGCCTTGATACACGCACACCTTTAATACGGTGCGCAGCTTGGCTTAACTCACAGGAACTATCACAGTGACAGATGCCTCGCATCTGGCAGGTTTATCATGATTGATGGGGCGCTAGGCCTTTCGCAATGAGGGAATACTTGTGAAAATACTCGGCATTCTGTTTCTGGTGTTATGCTTTTTGATCACCTTGGCGCTGGGAGCGCAAAACCAAGAAGTGATTAGCTTTAACTATCTTATCGCGCAAGGTGAATTTAAGCTGTCAGTCATCTTGGGCATTGTCTTTGTCATTGGCTTTGGCATAGGCTGGCTGGTATGTGGAGCGCTGTACCTCAAAGCGCGCTTAACGGCGCGAGGATTGCGTAAGCAGGTAGAGAAACAACGCAAAGAACTTGATAAATTGCGTACGGATCCGCTTAAGGAACATTAATTCATGCTAGAGCTGTTGTTTCTGTTATTGCCAATAGCGGCCGGTTACGGCTGGTATATGGGTAACAGGAATGCTCGTCATCGACGGCAAGAACAGTCACATCATCTGTCTCGTCAGTATGTCACGGGACTCAATCTACTGCTGTCTGAGCAGTCGGATAAAGCGGTCGATCTCTTTATTGAACTGCTCCAAGTCGATAATGAAACGATTGATACTCACCTCGCGTTGGGTAACCTGTTTCGCTCTCGCGGCGAAGTCGACAGAGCGATCCGCATTCACCAAAACCTCATTGCTCGTCCTAACCTGACCCTCGACCAACGTAATCTCGCCATGCAACAGTTGGCGAAAGACTACATGGTGGCGGGCTTTTTCGACCGCGCAGAGAAAATCTTTGTCAAATTGGTCGATGAGCCTGACTATAAAGAGTTTGCACTGCAACAGCTTTTAGCGATTTTCCAGCAAACACGTGAGTGGGAACAAGCGATAGACACCGCGGCCAAACTGGTTAAATTGGGTAAGAGCAAACTGCGCAAAGACATTGCTCACTTTCACTGTGAGTTAGCGATGCAGCAGATGGGTGAGGGGAATGAGCACAAAGCACGTCAACTGCTACGTCGCGCCCTGTCCTATGATAAAGGCTGTGTCAGAGCCAGTCTGATGCTAGCCAAGCTTGATATTCAGCACGAGGACTATAAAGGGGCGATTAAGCAGCTGGAAAACATTCTCGAGCAAGATGCTGATTTTGTCAGCGAGGCTTTACCGCTTCTCGCGCAAAGTTATCGCGCCTTGGGACGCGAAATGCAGCTTGTCCGTTTCTTAAAAGAATGTATTGAGAAAAAAGCCGGCGTCAGCGCTGAACTGATGCTTTCAGAGGTGATCAGTGCCAATGAGAACCTCGCGATGGCACAAAGCTTCCTGACCCGCCAACTAACCCGTAACCCGACTATGCGTGGTTTCCACAAGCTGATGGAATACCATGTGGAACAGGCGGAAGAGGGGCGCGCGAAAGCCAGCCTCAATACCCTCAAAGACCTTGTTGCAGAACAGATTAAAGTTAAGCCGCATTACCGTTGTCGTAAGTGTGGCTTTTCCACCCATGCGCTTTATTGGCAATGCCCCTCATGTAAAAACTGGGGAGCGATTAAGCCAATTCGGGGCTTGGATGGGGAATAATGGCGATGCAGTGGCATCGCCGTTTTTTTATCTTGCTGTCACCGCGAATGGCTGAGACAGCTGGGGAGCACGCGGAGTGCGAGAATAACAACCTTGTGAAGGAATCAGGAGCAATAATGCAAGACCCGAAAGTCATCGTCGCCTTAGATTATGCAGACATGAATCAAGCATTGGCCTTTGTGGATAAAATTGAGCCGGGCTCGTGTCGTTTAAAAGTGGGCAAAGAAATGTTCACCTTATTTGGGCCTGCATTGGTTAAACAATTACACGCATACGGTCATGATGTCTTTCTTGACCTGAAGTTTCACGATATTCCGAACACGTGTGCGAAAGCGGTTGCAGCCGCGGCAGAGCTAGGGGTATGGATGGTGAACGTTCATGCCTCAGGTGGTGAGCGGATGATGATTGCAGCACGTGAAGCGCTTGAGCCATATGGCGGCAACCGTCCATTGCTTATCGGCGTTACCGTATTGACCAGCATGACGGACGCGGATTTGTGCCAAAGTGGGGTACAACGCTCACCACAAGCGCAGGTACAGCACCTTGCCAAGCTGACGCAACAGTCGGGATTGGATGGTGTGGTGTGTTCAGCGCAAGAATCCAGTTTGCTGAAAGCCCAGTGTGGCGATGCCTTTAAGTTGGTGACGCCCGGGATCCGACCTGTGGGCAGTGCGGCTGGTGATCAGCGCCGAATTATGACCCCAGAACAAGCTGTTGCAGCGGGTTCCGACTACTTAGTGATTGGGCGTCCGATTACACAAGCCGATGACCCGGCGGCCGTCCTTGCACAAATCAATCAAAGTTTAGCGTAACATCAGGCGCAAAACTGCTTGAGATAATAAAGGCCACATGTGTGGCCTTTATCGTGACTGGATCAGCGATAAGGCTAGGTACGCGTCGACGCAGATTTACGCGAGCGTCTATCGAGGATGGGCGCAGTAAAGTGACTATCGATCAGACGCTGGGTCAATGTATGCTGAGGATTGGCGAATAAGGACTCTGTGCTACCTGATTCGACCACTTCCCCTTTTTGCATCACCATCACCTTGTCGGTGACATGCTTAATCACGCCCATATGTTGAGACACGTAAACATACGACAGTCCCATCTCTTCTTGGAGCTCGAGTAGCAAGTTGATGATCTGTGAGCGCATTGACATATCTAACCCGTTCAAGGCTTCATCGGCCACAATCACACTCGGTTGCAAGATTAACGCACGTGCCAGCGACACGCGCTGCTTTTGCCCCGTTGCGAGCATCTGCGGGTAAAAGTAGGCATGCTCAGGTAACAGACCAACCCGCAGCAGGGTTTCTTTAACGCGCTTGCCTCGCTCTTGCGGCGTCATATTGGTATTTCGTCTCAGCGGTCCTTCAAGAATTTGCCCGATCTGGTTTCTTGGATTGAGCGAGGTATTGGGATCTTGAAAGATCATGCGAATGAGCTTGCAGCGGGTTTGGTAATCTTTGAACGTCAGCTCTTCACCATTGACCCGAATCTGCCCCGATGTTGGTTCGATCACGCCTGCAATCATACGTGCTAGGGTCGATTTTCCCGAGCCATTTTCCCCTACAAAAGCGATGGTTTCGCCGACTTCTAGCTGGAAAGAAACGGGCTTCACCGCATGGGTGACGCGTTTTCTTAGCCAGCCAGTGCGGTGGTAATAATCTTTGCTTAACCCGTCGACTTCAAGAAGAGCGGTCATTTTTATTCTCCATATTTAATGGGAAGTGGCAGGCAAACTTATGGTTTTTGATTTTCTGTGTATGCGGCACTTCAACACATTTACGTTGCGCGTAAGGGCACCGAGGTCCCAAGCGACAACCAATCGGTAAGTGCTGTAACGGAGGAATCGATCCCGGTAATGTTTCCAATTTACTTTTATGGGGAATATCTTGGCTGAAATCGGGCATCGCACGCAGCAAAGCATCCGTGTAGGGATGATGCGGCGTGGTAAGTATTTGCTCACGGTTGCCTGATTCAACCGATTGGCCGCAATACATCACGGTAATACGATCCGCCCACTGCGTCACTAAGGTTAAGTCGTGACTGATCAGCAAAATGGTGGTGTTAGAAAGCTGATTGGTACGACTGAGTAACCGGAAAATCTGCGATTGAGTGATAGGATCGAGGTCGTTAGTTGGCTCATCAGCGATCAACAGGCGAGGGCGATTGGCAATCGCCATCGCAATCATCACTTTCTGGCATTCCCCATCGGTGAGCTCATACGGATAGCTGTCCATCACCCGTTTATGATCTTTGATGCCCACTTTATGCAATAAGGCAATCGAGTGCTGTTTGCGCCAGTTTAAACGTTGCCACCAGCTACCTGAAAACGAGGCAGGCGGAATGGCCTCTTCCAGCTGATGCCCGACGACCTCAGAGGGGTCTAAACAGGTCGAGGGCTCTTGAAAGATCATCGCAATGTCTTTACCGACCACATGACGACGTTCTCGTGCTGGAAGCTCAAGTAGATCGATATTACCTAATCGTAACCGGTCGGCGCTCACATGCCAGCTATCTTTGGTAACCCCACAAATGGCTTTGGCGACCAAACTTTTTCCTGAGCCAGACTCTCCCACTAAGCCACGGATCTCTCCGTCATTGATGGTTAGGCTCATACGGTCAACCGCTTTCACCATCCCTTGCGGGGTGTCGATCTCAATGGTCAGGTGACGAATATCTAATAACGGCATTATTCTGTTCCTGCGTTGATAGCTTGGCTGACCCCTTCACCAACAAGGTTAACAACCAAAACGCTAAACGCAATGGCCATTCCCGGGAGTGTAACTGTCCAAGGCGCGGTAAAAATGAGTTCGACCGAATCACCCAGCATCGCGCCCCATTCCGGTGCGGGTGGCTGGGCGCCGAGGCCCAAAAAGCCTAATGCTGCAATATCAAGAATGGCGACGGAAATTGCTCGGGTCATTTCAGTGCTCAGCACCACCGCCATATTCGGGAAAATGGAGTGATAGAGCAGATAAAAGTCGTTGGCACCATCAAGGCGCGCGGCAATGATGTAGTCTTTCTCTATCTCATTGTGTACGGCGGTATACACCGCACGAATAATACGAGGGATCAGAGAGAGCCAGACTGCAAGTAGCACCTGCATTTCTCCCACCCCTAAAAAAGCGACCACAATGATGGCAAGCAACAGCGAAGGAATCGAGAGGATGCTGTCGAGAATATGGTTCAAAAAGCTCGACTTTAGCCCCTTCGTCATGCCAGCTAGCACCCCAATGCCCACACCGACAATACCCGCGCCAATCGCCACCATCAGCGCATAGCCAAAGGTTAAACGTGAGCCGGCGATTAGGCGAGAGAGCATATCGCGGGTCAGATCGTCTGTGCCCAAGAAGTATTCAATTTGACCCGACTGCACCCAAGACGGCGCCATCAACAGGTGACCGGTTTGATGCTGTGGGCTCCAAGGCGCTAATAAGGGAGCGAATATCGTCACCAAGATCAAGCCGACAAGGCACCAAAAACCAATCACGGCCAGCTTGTTACGACGAAATGCCGCCCACGATCGCTCGAGCTGGGTGGGAATATGCTGCTCGACATAGACATTATTTGAGGGCATACCATTCCTTCCTTACTAGAGGGTTCATAAACGCACCCACAACATCTGAAATGATATTTATCAGTAACACAAAGCCACCAATCACCAGAACGCCAGCTTGAACAGACGCGTAGTCTTTTGCGATCAGGGCATCTAATAGCCAACGACCAATTCCCGGCCAGTTAAATACCGACTCCACAATGATCACGAATGTGACCATGGTTGATACCAATAAACCAAAATTAGGAATAATGGGTGGAATGGCGTTTTTCATGCCATGACGCAACACGATCTCGGTTTTAGACAGGCCCTTAGTCGCAGCGGCTTTGATGTAATTTTGGCTCATCACATGCGCCATCGAGTTGCGCACCATTTTGATGATTTCCGTGGTGGGCACCACCGCCAGTGTCAGCGTTGGCAAGGCGAGATGACGCATGATATCAGTGGCGACTTTGCCTTGAAGCGGTAAATCCGACAGCCATAAATCCACCAACGCAAAGCCGGTAATATGAGGGATCTCATACAAAAGATTATAGCGCCCAGACACAGGAAACCACTGTAAGTCGAGCGAAAACAGCATGATAAACAAAATAGCCAGCCAGAAGGTGGGAATTGAAAAAACCACCACAGCGAGCGATGAGATCAGCTTATCTGTTGGCCCTTGACTGCGCAGGCCCGCTAAGGTGCCGAGTGGCACGCCAACCACAAAGCTTATCACCAATGCGGCAAGGCATAGCTCCAAGGTGGCTGGGGCGACATGCGCAAGGGTGACCATTACCGGCTCGCCGTTAGCGGCCATGCCTAAATGCCCCTCCACTAATTGGCGTAGGTAATATAACCAGCCAATCCAGTAATCAAAGCCATGCCACACTGAGTCAGGCGCCAACAGCATAATATTGTAGCCAACCAAGGTGAGGATCACCAAGGTGATGAGGAACAGATTGAGGCGTCGTAAGGTATAAATCAGCATTAGCGCCCCCGAGATACGTCAGCAAAGCTGTCGGCGCCAAATGGCGTCATGGTTAAGCCTTTTAGACTTGCGTCACGCACTTGATGTTGAATGCCATGCGCTAAAGGTACGACGGGCATACGACGATTTAGAATGGTTTGTGCTTCGATATACAAGGCCTTGCGCGCCTCGGTATCTTCCGTCGCAATCGCTTCATTGAGTTTTTGATCAAAGTAGCGGTTGCACCAGTTTGACATATTCCAGCCAGTAAACTTTGCATTGCATGTCAGTAGTGGACGCAAAAAGGTGTCCGGATCGCCATTGTCTGCCACCCAGCCGGTCAGCACCATGTCATGCGCATCATCGCCTTCGCGAATAGCCACGCGGTTGACTGTTTTCTCCGGAATAATATTGACGCGAATACCAATCGCCCCTAAATCGGCTTGAATCAGTTCCGCCGTTTTTCGTGGGCTCGGGTTAAAAGCGGTGGGTTTCATTGGCACGGTCAAATCAACGCTAAAACCTTGGCGATAGCCCGCTTTAGCAAGGAGTGCGGCGGCCAATTTCGGGTTGTATTCGGTTTGGCTGTTGGGATCGTAAGCCCACGACATGGGCGGCAGCAAACTGGTGGCCGGTGCGCCAGTGCCGTAATACACCGAGCTGAGTAGGGCATTGCGATCAATGGCTAGATTAATCGCTTGACGGACTTCCACTTCAGACAAGGCCGGATGACGGGTATTCAAAGAGATAAAGGCGACGTTCATGCCGGTTTGAGATGACAAATGAAAACGCTTGTCATCGACGACCACAGGCAATTGACTAGCAACCGGCGAGGCGAGCACATCGCACTCACCAGTCAGCATTTTTGCTAAGGTGCCTGTGCCACGCGTTGAGACGTCAAATACCACCTGCTCCATGGGTGCTGGGCCCTGCCAATATTGCCAATGGCGACGCAAGCGAATAAATTCGCGTGGTTGAAACTCTGCCAGTGCAAATGGGCCAGTACCGACCGGATAGGTATCTATTTTTTCTGGGGTGCCAGCAGTAAGAAGTTGATCCGCATACTCTTTCGAGAGGATCACCGAAAAGTTGGTTGCCAAAGTGGATAAAAAAGACACATCAGGGCGTGAGAGCGTAAATTGAACGCGATAAGTGTCCAAAGCTTTTACGTCTTTCAATAACCCCGAGAAGTCCATGCTATCAAACCAAGGGTACTGGCCACCGGAGACAGGATGATAAGGGTGATTGTTGTCGATGAGACGGCGAAACGAAAAGACCACATCATCAGCGTTGAGGTAGCGTGACGGCGTAAACTGCACACTGCGATGAAACGCAACGCCCCGTCGCAGAGAGAACGTGTAGGTTTTACCGTCCTCGCTGACTTCCCAGCTTTTCGCCAACATGGGTTCGGGCTGATACGTCTTAGGGTTTAGACGCAAAAGGCGATCGTAAAGCTGGCTCGATAAGGTATCGGCCGTCAGGCCGCCGTCGGTCAATTGAGGGTTAAACGTGGTGGGCTGGCCCGGGCCACAAAAAACAAAGCCACGATTGTCGGCCGCACGTTGGTCCGTGGAGGCATCACAGCCTGCGAGGATCAAGCCGCTGACCCCAAGGATCAAAAATTGGATGAAAACGCGCATAAACCAAGTGAAATCAGCTATCAAAGTAAACCCCGTAATCTACCACCGAAACGGCCTTACCACCAAGCAAAGTAAGGGCAATGTCGCGTATCATTTTCCCAGTGATGTACGTATTGGCTTACATCATTGTTCGTCGTTGCCCACATTGTGTTTCCGTAACAGCCCCCTGAGTTGATGGTAGCTGAGGCCGAGTAACTGCGCGGCTTTTCTTTGATGATATTTGGCCTGTGTCATCGCCGCCATCAGCATGGCCTTTTCCATCTCGGTTTGCCACTCCCGCAAATCTACCGGTAACGCAGGGAGCGTCCCGCCTTGGTTGTCGGCCGCCGCATTGGTTTGACGTGGCGAGATCATCTCGGCTTGCCAAGGTGGTGTGAACGGGTCCAGACACAGTGATTCAACCGGCGTATCGGGATCATTGTGGCGATACAAGGCGCGTTCCACACTGTTTTTAAGCTCACGTACATTGCCAGGCCAAGGGTGGGCAAGTAGCTGTGCTTGGGCTTGGGCAGAAAAACCGGCGAAGTAGCTATAGCCTAACTCGACCGCCATTTTTAGAGCGAAATGCTCGGCGAGTAATAAGATATCTTGTCGCCGCTCACGCAGTGGCGGCAGATGGACAACGTCAAACGCAAGGCGGTCTAACAGATCAGGCCGGAAGTCCCCACGCGTTGCCATCGCAGGAAGGTCTTCATTGGTCGCACAAATCAAGCGCACGTCCGCCTGCTTGGGCTGAGATCCTCCCACACGCTCATATTCGCCATACTCAATCACGCGAAGGAGCTTTTCTTGCACGCCCAAGGGGGCGGTGCCGACTTCATCTAAAAATAAGGTGCCACCTTCGGCACGCTCAAAGCGACCCGCATGACGCCCTTTGGCGCTCGTGAAGGCGCCCGCTTCGTGACCAAACAGCTCAGAATCGATAAGACCTTCACTTAATGCGGCGCAATTTAAACTGACGAGGGGCTGAGACCAGCGATGTGATAAGTAGTGCAAGCGTTGGGCAATCAGCTCCTTGCCGGTACCGCGCTCGCCAAGGATCAGCACGGGACGATTTAATGGCGCGAGTCGCGAGACGTGGTCCAACACGGCTAAAAAGCGATCGGATTCTCCGATTAAATTGTCTTGTTCACGCATGGCGATTTTTACCAAATAGTGGTTTTATTCATCATGGCGCGTTTGATGGCAGGATGCAATAAATTTTAAGTGTATGAAATATAAAGATTAAAAAGTTGGCACGTTAGTTGATTATACATTGGCTAGCAAACTATGGCTGAGCGATGGCGCTCAGACGAATCAGGCACAATGAGCATGTAATTTACTGCTTTGGTGCATCATTAAGGAGTCTATGATGGGTATTTTTTCTCGTTTCGCTGACATCGTAAATGCTAACGTGAATTCGCTGTTAGATAAGGCAGAGGATCCACAAAAAATGATCCGTCTTATTATTCAAGAGATGGAAGACACGCTGGTCGAAGTACGCACATCGTCCGCGAAAGCGCTCGCGGATAAAAAAGAAGTGGCGCGTAAGATTGAAAACGTCAATCGCCAGCTCCAAGAATGGCAAGATAAAGCCTCCTTGGCGCTGCAAAAAGATCGGGAAGATTTGGCGCGAGCAGCATTAATCGAAAAACAAAAAGCGCATGATATCAAAGTCGCGCTGGAAGAAGAGTTAAGCTTAATCGAAGAGAGTGTCGATAAGCTGAGCGGTGAAATCGCCGCCCTTGAGACCAAACTGACGGATACCCGCGCGCGTCAGCAGTCGCTGGCTATTCGACGTGAAACCGCCGGAAATCGCCGTGACGTGCGTCGCCACTTAGGAAGCGGCCGTGCTGATGAGGCAATGGCAAAGTTTGAACAATATGAGCGTCGTATTGACGAACTAGAAGCGGAAGCGGACAGCTATCAAATGGGCAAAGGCAAGCGACTCGAAGATGAGTTTGCCGATCTGCAAGCTCAAGATGAAATTGAAAAAGAATTGGCGGCACTAAAAGCCAAAATGAACGATAAGCAATAACAACCACGATAGGAGCGAACATGTCATCATTCTTTTTAGGCATACCACTGGCGATTTTCTTGCTATTTGTCGCCCCGTTGTGGCTGATGCTGCACTATCGTAGTAAGCGTCAAATTGGGCAAGGCTTGAGTGGACAAGATTATGAAACGCTGCAATCACTGGCGCAGCGTGCTGAAAAGCTGCAAACCCGTGTGGATAACCTCGAGCGTTTGCTCGATGCTGAAGCACCCCAATGGAGGCAACGCGCATGAGTCAAACCCTGTATCGTGACCCGGAAAATGGACGCATTGGCGGTGTGTGCGCTGGCATTGCCAATTACTTTGGCATGGAAACCTGGTTGGTGCGTATCTTGACGGTTTCTGCGTTTCTGATTGGTTTTGGCTTTTTTGTGATTGTCGCGTATATCGCTGCGATGTTGATCCTCGATAAAAAGCCGACCCAGCCTGATGAACAACCCGATGCGACACCGCAGCCTGAACACCAAGTGAAACAAAAGGCGTGGCAATCGGGAAAGCCGGCGAGCCAACTGATTGCGGATCTCGATCGCGAGTTTAGCGAGATGGAAGCAAAAGTTGGCCAGATGGAAGCTTATGTCACCTCCTCGGCATTCAATGTCGACCAAGCCTTTAAAAAGCTGTAAAGCGTTTATGACTTAACAGCTACACAGAACCTATTCACGCTGTCCCATCGGATTCCTCTCGGGACAGCGTGGTCATAAAGGAGTCAATCTAACCGATGCCATCAGTGAAAAGGCGCGTAAAGCAGTGGGTAAGCCGCGGGGCTGACCGTCATGTGCGTCTCGCCGTTACCGGTTTATCTCGCGCGGGTAAAACCGCGTTTATTACCTCACTCATTAATCAGCTGACCCATTTAGGCACCCAGCCAAACTTGCCGTTACTGCAACTGGTGCAGCAAGGGCGGGCGCTGGGCGCACGTCGTGAGCCACACCCTCACATGCATCTTCCCGCGTTTGATTATGAAAACGCCATGCATGCCCTGCAAATGACACCGCCGACGTGGCCCTCGCCAACGCGAGATGTGAGTGAAGTGAGAGTGGCCGTGCGCTATCGCCCTCAATCTGCCGCCATGCGCGCGTTGAATGACATGGCTACCTTGTATGTCGATATTGTCGATTATCCGGGCGAATGGTTGTTGGACTTACCCTTGCTGAGCCAAAGTTATCCCCAGTGGTCGCAAAAGCAGACCAGCATGTTAACGGGGAAACGCGCGGAACTTGCCAAGGTGTGGCAAGCGAAAGCGGCTCAATTGGACCCGCTTGCGCCGGCAGATGAAAAACAATTGGCAGAGGTCGCGGCAAGCTTTACTGAGTTTTTGCATGCTTGCAAAGCGCATGGTGGCTTACATTGGGTTCAGCCGGGACGGTTCGTGTTACCCGGTGAATTAGCCGGCGCGCCGGTCGTGCAGTTCTTCCCTTGGATGGGGGCATTAACTGACGATATCAAAGCCAAAGCGGACAAGCACACCAACTATGGCTTACTCAAGGCACGCTACGACTATTATTGTGAGCACGTGGTGGCTCAGTTCTACCGCGAGCATTTCGCTAAGATCGATCGCCAAGTGATCTTGGTCGATACGTTGCAGCCGCTCAATGTGGGGCCGGATGCCTTTCACGATATGCGTTTGGCGGTTGAGCAATTAATGCAGAGCTTTAAATATGGTAAATCTGGGTTGCTCAAACGGCTGTTCTCCCCGCGGATCGATAAAGTCTTGTTTGCGGCAACCAAAGCCGATCACGTTACGCCCGAACAACATCCGAATATGGTCAGCTTACTGCAACAAATTGTCCACCAAGCATGGCAACAAGCGGCTTTCGAAGGCATAGAGATGCGCTGCCAAAGTGTCGCATCCGTGGCGGCAACGACGCCCGGTTTCGTTGATGTTAAAGGCACCCAACACGCTGCACTGAAAGGCGAATTAGACGACGGCTCGGGAGTGACACTGTATCCGGGCGATGTACCAAACCAACTCCCTGATGCGGATTTTTGGCAACATCAAGGCTTTGATTTTCCATCATTTAGGCCACCTCATGTGCCATTAGATGCGCCGTTGCCACACATCCGTATGGACAAAGCGCTCGACTATTTGCTCGGCGATAAATTTCGATAAGAGAGGGTGAGATGACGCAATATAAACCCAAGCAGACGTTTACTCATCATGGCGATAATGATGAGGCGAGTGCTTTTCATGATGTGAAACACCGTACTGAATTTGATGCACAGGCTGACTTTTTGCCTGAATCCACGTCGACACTCGAATCGGATCTGGAAACGACGCTGACTCCTAAGCGTACGCGTCGCCGTGTGTGGCCTTTTCTAGTGTTACTTGGCGTACTCTTGGCGGTTGTGCAGTCCGGTGTGAGTGTGTACCAATCGTGGCAGTCGCAAGATTGGCTGAGTTTAGCGTGGCAAAGCTTGTTGGTGGCGGTGGCCGCGACTGGGCTTGCGGTGCTGGGCCGTGAATGGCGAGCCATGCGTAAGTTAGTGCAGCGCGAGCAAACCCGCCAACATGCCGAGCAATTACTGGCTTCTGAGTCGGTTGGGCAGGGAGAGACCTTTTGTCGGACGCTGGCTGAGCGCACACAGCAAACCCATACTGCAGGGTTTGCCCACTGGCAAAGCCAAATCTCGGCCACGCATAACGATGGCGAAGTGTTGGCACTGTATGAGCAAAATGTGTTAACCGACCAAGATAAAGCCGCGCGGTTATTAGTGACCAAATACGCGCAAGAAGCGGCACTTATGGTTGCGGTCAGCCCACTTGCGATTGCCGATATGTTGCTGGTGGCCTGGCGCAACTTGCATCTAATGACACGGATTGCGCAGATTTACGGTATTCAATTGGGTGTCAAAGCACGCTTCACCTTGCTAAAAATGGTGCTAACTAATATGGCTTTGGCAGGCGCCAGTGAGGCGATGACCGATGTGGGATTTGATGTCCTGTCGGTGAACATGGCCGGTCGCGTCTCCGGACGTGTGGCGCAAGGCTTGGGGATTGGGCTGCTGACGGCACGCTTGGGTCTTAAAACCATGACCTTAATGCGTCCGCTGCCTTGGCATGGACAGCCCGCTCCGAGTTTGTCACAACTTCGTCGCGAGTTAGTTAAACGGCTTTTGGGCAAAGCTGAACGCTCAGCGTCGTAATGGGTCGCCCTTGGCCGCGGACTCGTCGCGACGCCAAGGGCGCGACAGACTCTCAGATCTGTTAGGTAATTCAATTTTATAATCAAAAATTTACCCAAACGGACAGTGTGCTACAAACGTGATATCAGGTGGCAAAAATCGCATCAGGGCTTGACTGTTTCCGCCAACCCGCTCAAACTCCGCTTCAGTGTCAACTTATCCTGACAGCTAATTCGGCTCCGACAGATAAACTGTTTGACCTCTTACCTAACTGACTGATGAGTGCCGTTTTTTTAACCCACTCATCCAACGATGTGACGAGCCGGTATTGGGTATCACTGTCAAGTTACAGGAATCCATTATGAGACTGAAAGTCTGTTGTGAAGACAGAATCGGGCTAACGCGCGAACTACTCGATATCTTGGTACGACGTGAAATCGACCTGCGTGGTATCGAGATCGACCAAGTCGGCATTATCTATCTCAATTGCCCTGAAATTGAATTCGAAGCCTTTAGCCAACTAATGTCTGAAATCCGTTTGATTTCAGGCGTGACCGATGTGCGTAAAATCCAGTTTCTGCCTGCCGAACGCGAGCACCGTGAACTGCGCGCTCTGCTCGAAAGTCTGACTGATCCTGTGTTCTCGATTAACCTCGATGGTTATATCGATATGGCCAATAAAGCGGCACTGGATTTGATTAGCTCAAGCGAGCATCAATTAGTGGGCGAGCACGCCAACAGTGTGTTCCCTGATTTTCAATTTTCTCACTGGTTAGAAAAAGAAGAAGCAAGCCAAAGTTGCCGCATGGTTGTGATGGCCGGGCTCGACTTTCTGATGGAAGTGATGCCGGTTCACATTAACGATGAGAGTGATCAGCCCGTGCTGGTCAGCGCCGTTGTTCAGCTCAAGCAAGTGGCAATGAACAATACGCCACAAACCGTGTTCCGTACCCCTAGCGATCACGGTTTTGAGCATTTGGTAGGCCAATCTAACAAGTTTAAACAGCTGATTAGTCAAGCGAAAAAGCTTGCCATGCTCGACGCGCCATTATTAATCCAAGGTGAAACGGGTACCGGCAAGGAGATGATCGCTCGGGCTTGTCATCGCCATTCGCTGCGTGCGGATAAGCCGTTCTTATTGGTCAACTGTGTGTCTATGCCAGATAACGCTGCCGAAACTGAATTATTTGGTATGGCGGCGGCGGAAAACGGCGGCACAGCCAAAAAAGGGATCCTTGAGCAAGCTGATGGCGGGACGGTTTTCTTGTATGAAGTCGGCGAAATGAGCCGTCATCTGCAAGTAAAACTATTGCGTTTTATGCAAGATGGCACCTTCCGTCGCGTTGGCGAAGAGCGTGAAATGCACGTTGATGTCCGCGTGATTTGCTCGACACAAAAGAATCTGCCTGAACTGGTCGCGGCGCAGCAATTCCGTGAAGACTTGTTCTATCGGCTTAATGTCTTGTCGTTGACCGTGCCTCCTTTGCGCGAGCGTACCGCGGACGTCATGCCTTTGGCTGAACTATTTATCAAACAGTTCGCCGCCGATTTAGGCCAATCTAAGCCACGAATTGATAACGCGCTGGCTGATTACCTGACCCATTATGCGTGGCCGGGTAATATTCGTCAGCTCCGCAATATTTTGCTTCATGCCATGACTCAAATTGATGCAGAAGTGATGACGATCGACGACGTTCAGTTACCAGAGATAGAAAATACCCAATTCATCAGTGAAGAGTCATTGGATGGTTCGCTGGATGAAATCATGAAGCGGTATGAATCAGGGATCTTAAATAATCTCTATCGGAGTTATCCGTCGACCCGAAAACTTGCCAAACGCTTGGACGTGTCGCATACCGCGATTGCGAATAAGCTGCGTGACTACGGGATTGGCAAAAAGTAGTCAACTCGACGCGAACTAAGCGGGCCCCTCTAGGGGCTCGCCTTGCTCAAGTGCCAACAAGGCGTGCTTGAGCTCAGCGCCATAACGGTAATCACCCACTTGGTGGTGCTCGTTAAGGACACGATGGCAAGGGATGATGATGGGAATCGGATTCATGTTGCATGCCATCGATACAGCACTGAGCATATGTGGCTCGCCCAGTGCAGCGGCTAATTCTCGGTAGGTGCAGGTATCACCGTAGGGGATCTGCTGTATTTGCTGCCACAAACGACATTGAAACGGGCTGCCTTCCGGGCACAAGGGCAGTGAAAATTCAGTCCGTTGCCCTGAGAGGTACTCGAACAGCTGCGTTTTGTAGCGGTGGAGTGCTCTTGGGTCATGTTGCCACTCACGGCTGGGCTCAAAGGGATGATACACCGACAAGGTCAGCTGTCTTAGTCCGTATTCGTCCGCTAATAAGCTGATTTGCCCTAGCGGTGTTGTCATGCAGTCAAAAAACATAATCGTTCGGAACCACAGAATGTCTGATCCCAGTATAAGCCGTTTCCCGCGTATCATTGTCGATGATTTACGGATTGATGCGATCTGTCACGAAGACGTGACGCGTATTGTTCCATACTTCCAACGTAATCGCACTTTCTTGACCCCGTGGGAGCCGACACGCACCGATGGTTTTTATACCGAGCAGGGCTGGAAACGCCGCGTATTGCAATTGATGGAGTTGCAAAAACACCAGTTGGCTTATTACTTTTTAATCGCGAAGCCAACCTCACCGCAGGTGTTAGGCGTGATCTCTTACACCAGCATGATGCAGTATCCGTCTTACTCATGCACTGTGGGTTACTCATTAGATGAGCTCGCTCAAGGGCAGGGAATTATGCGGCGCGCGTTATCAGCCACCAACCAATGGCTGTTTGATAACGTGAATATGCATCGCGTCTGCGCCTCTTATATGCCGAAAAATGAAAAAAGTGCCAAGGTGTTAGAAGCGGTTGGGTTTGAGCGCGAAGGGCGTGCGCGCGATTATTTGCTGATTAACGGACACTGGGAAGATCATATCTTAATGGCCCACATTAATCCGCGTTGGCAGCCACCTCGTCCTGAGAGCACGCAAAACGCGACCTCTCTTGGCTAACGGTTGGTGACGAAAAAGGGCGCCGCAGCGCCCTTGGTCATGGCTGAAAGCCTCAATTATTTCACGGTCAGGACACGCATCGTGTTGGTTGAGCCGATCACTTCCATTTGGTCACCTTGGGTCATAATGACCTGATCCCCTTCATCCAAGAAGCCACCTTCTTTGAGGGTTTTCAGCGCGCGCTCGGCGACTTGCAGGCCGGCTCCGCTATCACTATCAAAGTACACCGGTGTGACCCCCCGATACAGCGCGGCACGGTTGAGTGTGTGCTCGTGACGTGAGAGCGCGAAGATAGGTATACCTGACGAAATACGCGACATCATCAAGGCGGTTCGGCCCGACTCGGTCAACGAGACCATGGCTTTCACCCCTTTCATATGGTTCGCCGCATACATGGTCGCCATCGAAACCGTTTCTTCTTGGCTATCAAATTGACGATCCAGACGGTGATTCGACACATTGACGGACGGCATTTTTTCCGCCCCCATACAGACTTCGGCCATTGATCGAACGGTTTCTACGGGGTATTGTCCCGCCGCGGTTTCCGCAGAGAGCATGACGGCATCTGTTCCGTCGAGGACGGCGTTCGCCACATCCATGACTTCCGCACGCGTTGGCATTGGCGCCGAAATCATCGACTCCATCATCTGAGTTGCTGTGATCACCAAACGGTTCATGCTACGGGCGCGGCGAATCAATTGTTTTTGGACCCCCACCAATTCAGGGTCGCCAATTTCAACGCCTAAATCGCCACGTGCCACCATCACGACATCTGATGCTTCGATGATGTCATCAATGCTGGCTTCGCTTGCCACGGTTTCAGCACGCTCAACTTTGGCAACCAATCGCGCCTCAAGACCTGCGTCGCGGGCCAAGGTACGCGCGTAATTCATATCTTGACCGTTGCGTGGGAATGAAATCGCTAAGTAATCCACGCCAATTTTGGCGGCAGTATGAATGTCTTGTTTATCTTTTTCAGTCAATGCCGGCGCCGATAGACCGCCCCCTTTTTTATTGATGCCCTTGTTGTTCGACAGCTTGCCACCGACCGTCACTTCGGTATGCACTTTCGCGCCGTCTACCGCCAACACTTTGAGTTGAACTCGGCCATCATCAAGCAACAGGATGTCGCCATTGGTCACATCCTGAGGGAGCGCTTTGTAGTCGAGGCCGACTGCATCTTGATCACCCATACCCGGTGATAAGTCACCGTCTAGGGTGAATTTATCACCAACGGCCAGTTGGATTGCTCCGTCCTTAAAGGTCGATACACGGATTTTCGGCCCTTGTAGGTCGCCTAAAATACCGACATGACGACCTAATTTGGCCGCAATGGCTCGTACCTGTTCGGCACGCTTAATATGATCTTCTGCACTGCCGTGAGAAAAGTTGAGGCGAACTACGTTTGCGCCTGCCTTAATCACTGCTTCTAACACATCATCTTTATCAGTGGCAGGGCCGAGTGTTGTAACTATCTTGGTTCTTCTCAGTTTTGCAGACATGTTTAACTCCTGTTTTCATTGGGCTACGCCCAGACCGCGCATAGACCTGGATAGTGAGGTGCAACAGCAAAAATATCATGAAGCTCAACGTGCAACCGAGCACATTGCATCCAGTGTAGCGCAGGGAAAGCGTCGATCGTGTGACACAAAAAAGGAGTGCCGTGGGCACTCCTGCGTATTAAGTCAACGACTCTTTGTGAAAGCGTGAATCGCGAATCGCGTCTTTCACACGTTTCAAGTTTTCTCTAAACCCGGGACCGCGGCGAAGCGTGAAGCCAGTCGCTAGCACATCAATGACGGTCATTTGCACGACGCGACTCGCCATGGGCATATAGACGTCGGTATCTTCCGGGACATCAAGCTGAATGGTGTGTGAACACACTTTATCCAGCGGTGAGTCACGCTGGGTAATGCCGATAACCGTCGCGCCGTTTTCACGCGCTAAGTTTGCCACATCGACCAAGCTTTTGGTGCGGCCAGTGTGCGAGATCACCACCACGACGTCCCCATCGTTACAGTTAATACAGCTCATACGCTGCATTACGATGTCGTTGAAGCAAACAATGGGGATGTTAAAGCGGAAAAATTTGTTTTGTGCGTCATGCGCAACCGACGCCGAAGCACCGAGGCCAAAAAAGGCGATCTTTTTGGCTTGGGTCAGTAAATCCACCGCGCGATTAATTTGGTGAGTATCGATACTGTTTTTCGCGACATCCAAGCAGGCCATGGTGGATTCAAAAATTTTAGCGGTATAAGCGTCAGCACCATCGTTTTCTTCTACGTTACGATTGACGTAAGGTGTCCCGTTCGCGAGGCTTTGTGCAAGGTGCAATTTAAAATCAGGAAAACCCTTGGTGTCGAGTCGGCGACAGAAGCGGTTCACGGTTGGCTCACTCACATCCGCCATCTTAGCCAGTGTGGCAATGCTAGAGTGGATCGCTGTTTGTGGTGAGGCAACAATCACCTCAGCAACTTTTCTTTCAGATTTGCTGAAGTTTTCGAGATTTTTTTGTATTTTTTCCAGAGTATTCATTCGAGTTACCGCTTAAGTTCGTGACCAGAATGTAAAACAATCGTGACGTTATCCACGATCCAAATTCGATGTTAACTACGTATATCAACACGGTTTTTGACTACCGTTTCGTGGCATTTAGTCTATCTTCTCGCGCCTGCTAATGACATTATTATGACCATTCGAGCATGAAAACTTTGTCGCCATTCACGCTTTTGGTTATTTCCTTTCAGGATCACGGAATATATTTACAGCGTGAAATAAATAATAGACCAAAATAGGCGAAATAACGGCGCTGTTATCCATTACATTGAAAAATAATTACGTAACAAAAGGAGTGACTGTGACGGGTTTTAAAATAGGTATTTGTGGCTGTGGTTGGTTAGGCACGTCTTTGGCCAAACAGTTACTGGCTGCGGGCCATCATGTTGTAGGGACAAAGCGTGATGCGGCTGATGCACGGGCGCTCAGCGAGACGCTTGGGTGCGACGTGGTGCCGTTTGATGTGATGAAACCCGATTACACCTCCGTGGCATCCTTACTTGGCTGCGATATCGTCGTAATCAACATTGCTGCCGGACGGCGGAACGCAGACTTCAATGCCTATCAAGCGGCCATGACCGCATTTATCGACACATTGTTTGCCGCCGAGGTTAAGCATGTCCTCTTTATTAGCACTACCTCTGTGTATGGTGATTTGAAAGGGCAGGTGACAGAACACTCGACGCCGGCACCACAGACTGCATCTGGACAAGCTCACCACGCGATTGAAGCGCACCTTCGCGCTCATTACGGTAATACCTCGACGGTGCTGCGTCTAGCCGGATTGATTGGTGGAGACCGTCATCCGTCGAGAACATTGGCAGGACGGAGCGACTTGGCAGGTGCCAATGAGCCGGTCAATTTGGTGCACCGGGCGGATGTGATTAGCACTATTGTTGCGATTATTCATCAGCAGCAATGGGGGCACACCTTTCACCTGTGTGCAGAGCTTCATCCTCCTAAAGCGACGTATTATCCGTGGGCAGCACGGGAAATGGGCTTAATGCCGCCGCAATTTACTGTCAGTACGGGGGATGGTAAATGGATTGATGCTTCAGAAACGTTAAAGGCCCTTGGTTTGACGTTGCGATATGGCTCGCCCTACCAAATGATTGCCAATGGTGCTGTTAGCCCTGATTAAACACGGTGAGCGAAGATAAGTGAGCCCAAGATAAATAAGCCCAAGATAAATAAGCAAAGGTCAAAAGCGGTTAGCGCCGCTAAAAAAAGAAAAGCCCACACAAGGTGGGCAAAAAATAAAGGTAGAGACAAACAAACTCTAAAGTGAGTAGAAAAAGCAGCAGCAGGTCGGAAAGAAAGAGAAATCATGCGCCCTCAATCGCTGAGGGAGATAAGGCATTTCTTACCGATGCACCCATTAGGACTGGGCGAAATTGAAGAAGTTCCTTAGGTTGAGAAAAAGTGGCAATTATTTATTAATACGCGATTAATTCGTGATTTTTCTCACAAAAATTGTGCATTAGAGGAGGTGAATGGCAATATTTCTTTTGTCTCGTCACCGACTTAGCGTGGCGAGTTAGCATGTTGATGCGGCGCTGATTGAGTGCACGCACATAAAAAAGCCCACAAGCAACGAGCGAGTGGGCGTAGAAGAAAAGTCTTCTAGAAAAAGCAGTGGCACAGAGTGTGACCGCCATTAATGCGAAAGGGTTCCCAATTTTGCACAAAAAATCGCCTTTTTCTCCTCGTTGCATATTGACGTTGCTCTTTTGCCCCCGACATTCAGTGTCATAGCGGGGATTGGCGGCAGAAATCACCATCCTATTTTTACCACCCACCATACGCTATCGATTCGTTGCCCTTGTGCTACTCGGTGTCGAGTGACTCCTTTCGCCACGGTAAGTCGCCCAAATACATGGCCGAGTGTCGCTCGGAACAGTGCCTACCACGCATCTTGCTCATAGCACCGTTGAACCTACCGCGCTCGATATTCAGGAATGTGATGTTACTCATGTGATGATGGTGTGTTTCTATCTTGTTAAACCCAACGTTGCGTTATAAAGTTAAACAAGCGTTTAATACAGGTGAATGAAAATGGCAGGACGAGGCGAAACCAAAGCAAAAATTCTGGATGCCGCGGAGCAACTCTTCGCCGAGCATGGGTTTAAGGAAACCTCACTTCGAACGATTACCGGCAAAGCGGGCGTTAACCTCGCGTCGGTGAACTACCATTTTGGGGATAAAAAATCACTGGTTCGGGCGGTATTAAGCCGTTATCTCGAGGCGTTTATGCCCGCGCTCGGAGAGCAACTGCAAGCGCTGCTCAGTGAACCCAATTGTACGATGGAGCAAGTGTTTGCCTGTGCAAAACAACCTGTGCTTGCTCTTGATAAGTATCGCCCACATGGCGCCGCGACATTTATGCAGCTGATTGGACGTGGGTACAGCGATGTACAAGGGCACCTGCGTTGGTTTATTACCACCCGCTATGAGCATGTGCTCTCATTGTTTAACCAAGCGGTACGCAAAGCCAATCCAGACCTTACGTCAGAAGCGGTTTTCTGGCACTTACATTTCACCTTGGGCGCGGCGATTTTCACCATGGCGTCGAGTGAGGCATTGCGCGACATCGCCGAAAACGATTTTGGACGCACGTTAGATTCAGAAGCGATCGTTGACCGACTTATTCCGTATCTAGCTGCAGGGATGAACGCCAAACCAAGACAAGCGTCGCAAGATAACATCGTGGCATTTGCCGCAGAGTAACGCACGATTACCTTTGGGCTGATGGCGAAAAAATAAGCGCAAGGGACAGTCAAAGAGCGATGGGATTTAAGCCGTGCATCGCGCTGTTGTAACAACCCGTAAGCGGCACCCTAAGTGCCAAGTGAAAACCCGTTCTGGTCGCACAATAACACCAAAAAGAGTGCAACCATGATCAACAAAAGGACCTGAATCATGAGCTCTCAAACGTCAATGCGTCGATCACTGATTAGTGATAAAGCGTTTTCTTTCTTCAAAAAGGTACTGCCGCCGCTATCAGCGACCGAGCGTGAGGCGATGGAAGCCGGTAGCGTATGGTGGGACGGTGAGTTGTTCTCCGGCTCGCCAGATTGGCAAACCCTACACCAGTACGGCAAGCCATCGTTAACCGCAGACGAGCAAGCCTTTATCGATAACCAGCTGGAAACGCTGCTGGCGATGCTCGACGACTTTAAAATCGTTCAAGAGCAAAAAGACCTGCCGGAAGAAGTGTGGGAATACCTCAAAAAAGAGCGCTTCTTTTCACTGATCATCCCCAAAGAATACGGTGGCCTCGCGTTCTCGGCGCTTGCCAACTCGACCATTGTATCGCGCATTGCCACTCGTAGTTTAAGTGCAGCAGTGACCGTGATGGTGCCAAACTCTCTGGGGCCGGGTGAACTGCTGACCCACTATGGTACCCAAGAGCAGCGTGACTATTGGTTGCCTCGCTTAGCGGATGGCCGTGAAGTGCCATGTTTTGGCCTGACAGGCCCAGAAGCCGGTTCGGATGCGGGAAGCATTCCTGACCGTGGCGTGGTGTGCATGGGCGAATACGAGGGCAAAGAAGTGCTGGGTATTCGCTTAAGCTGGAACAAGCGTTACATTACTCTCGCGCCGGTGGCCACTGTGGTTGGTCTGGCATTTAAACTGGACGACCCTGACGGCATGCTCGGCGAGAAAAAAGAGCTTGGGATCACCTGTGCGCTGGTGCCTGCGGATCATCCCGGCGTTGAAATTGGCGATCGCCATAACCCGCTCAACATGGCGTTTATGAACGGTACCACCAAGGGCGAAGATGTCTTTATCCCTATCGATTGGGTGATCGGGGGCAAAGATTATGTCGGCCGCGGCTGGCGGATGCTGGTGGAATGCTTATCAGCAGGGCGCGGCATCTCCTTACCGGCGTTGGGTACGGCAGTGGGCCATTTGGCTAGCCGAACCACGGGTGCATACAGCTATGTACGTAAACAGTTCGGAATGCATATTGGTCGTTTTGAAGGGGTCGCCGAAGCGTTAGGACGGATGGGCGGATTGACCTATTTGCTCGAATCGACCCGCACGTTGACCACCACAGCGCTCGACAAAGGTGAGAAGCCAGCGATTATCACCGCGATCTCGAAATACCACATGACAGAGCTGGCGCGCACCATCTTAAACGATGCCATGGATATCCATGCTGGGCGTGCAATCCAATTGGGGCCACTTAACTATATTGGCCATCACTACTTTGGGATTCCGGTCGCGATCACGGTAGAAGGGGCTAACATTTTGACCCGTAACCTGATGATCTTTGGCCAAGGGGCGACCCGTTGTCACCCATATGTACTCAAAGAAATGGAAGCGGCGGCGAACCCTGACCAAGAGGCTGGTGCGCAAGCGTTCGATAAGTTGCTGTTTAAGCACATCGGGCACGCGAGTAAAAACAGTGTGTTGGGCTTGGTTAACGCGCTAACCGGCTCCCTGACCAATCGCGCGCCAGTGAGTGGCGAAACGGCGAAATACTACCGTCATCTGACACGAATGAGCCGAGCATTGGCCGTGACCACCGATGTTGCCATGTTGGCCCTCGGCGGTGAGCTTAAACGCCGTGAAATGCTCTCAGCCCGTTTGGGTGATGTGTTAAGTCATCTTTATATGGCTTCTGCGGTACTGAAGCGCTTTGAAGATGAAGGACGTCCGCGTGTTGATTTGCCAATGGTGCACTATGCGCTGCAATACTGTTTAGCTCAGTGTGCGAAAGCCTTTGATGGCGCATTTAATAACTTCCCACGTAACGGTGTGGGTCGCAGCTTACGTGTACTTCTCTTCCCGTTGGGCATGCACTACAAAATGCCATCGGATAAATTGCTTAACCAAATTGCAGAGCAGCTGATGACACCGAGCGCGGATCGCGATCGCTGGACACACATTTGCTATGTGGGTGACAAGCCTGAAGATCCTGTTGCCGTGATGGAGCGTGCCTTTGTAGCAATGTGGGAATCACGCGATACCGACAAGGCGTTGATCAAAGCCGCCAAAGCGAAGCAAATCGACGGGAAAGCCAGCTTGGCTGATCGCTCACAGCAGGCCGTGGATCAAAACATCATTACCGCGCAAGCACGAGAGAAACTGCTTGAGGCTGATGCGCTACGTGCATATGCGGTTCAAGTTGATGATTTTAAAGCGGAATGGTTTGCATCTAGCCAGCTAGAAGGTGGTGCGATTAAAAAGCCGAACCCAAACAAAGCGGCTTAACTGCAAAGAAAACCGCACCATGACGACAAAAAGCGCTTGCTTCGGCAGGCGCTTTTTTATGAGACAGCGGCTTACTATGACTGCACCAACCAGTGTGACTAATATCACATAAATGATGCAAGTCTGCTCTTTTTTACTTATTATGTTCCTTTGCAGTGTCGTGATGGCAAGACGCCAACATCGATCAAGCGTATCGAACTAAAGAGGTAAGTCACTGTGAGTAAAATCCATCAACCACGAGATACAGACGCTAGCTCAACCCCAACACGCCCTAAATTTGGCTTAACCGGTAACATTGCGTTTAACTGGGGCCAACACATCTTCTCGAATGCGTGGGAGCAAAGTGGCAATAAAGAAAACGCGCAAGACAATGATAAATTCATCTCGCCGAACCCTTATGCCTCTTGGTTTATGTATTGGCCGCTTAACCGCCGTCGTTAAGAGTGCGTCTTTGCGCCATTTCGGTGGCGCTGATCGCGATCTCGTCCACTAATCTTGTCTGCAACACCTCCAACCACTGGATATTTTCGTCATTTTTCCGCAAAAGGGGATGCATAGGTCGGCGTTAGTAATTATCCTTAGCCTCAATTTTGTGAGGGACGTTGAATATGATCATCAAACCTAAAATTCGCGGATTTATCTGTACGACCACCCATCCGATCGGCTGTGAAGCCAATGTAAAAGAACAAATTGACTACACCAAAGCGCAAGGCCCGATTGCCAATGCGCCAAAGCGTGTCTTGGTGGTAGGGGCATCCAGCGGTTATGGCTTGTCCTCACGCATTGCGGCTGCCTTCGGTGGCGGTGCGGCAACCATTGGTGTGTTCTTTGAAAAACCAGGCACCGAGAAAAAGCCTGGCACCGCTGGCTGGTACAACTCTGCCGCATTCGACAAGTTTGCCAAGCAAGAAGGCCTGTATTCCAAAAGCCTGAACGGCGATGCGTTCTCGCATGAAGCTAAGCAAAAAACCATTGATTTGATCAAACAAGATTTGGGGCAAATCGATATGGTTGTCTATTCACTGGCTTCGCCAGTGCGTAAGCTACCTGACAGCGGCGAGCTGGTGCGCTCATCACTCAAACCAATCGGTGAGACCTATACCTCAACCGCCGTTGACACCAACAAAGATGAAATCATCGAAGCCAGTGTCGAGCCGGCTACCGAGCAAGAAATTCAAGATACCGTCACCGTGATGGGCGGTGAAGACTGGGAGCTTTGGATTAACGCACTGAACGACGCTGGTGTATTGGCCGAAGGCTGCAAAACCGTCGCGTACAGCTATATCGGTACCGAGCTCACTTGGCCTATCTACTGGGAAGGTGCGCTGGGTAAAGCGAAAATGGACCTCGATCGCGCCGCAAAAGCACTGAACAATACGCTCTCGGCAAAAGGCGGTAGTGCCAACGTCGCCGTATTGAAAAGCGTGGTCACCCAAGCGAGCTCGGCTATTCCAGTTATGCCGCTATATATCGCCATGGTATTCAAAAAAATGCGTCAAGAGGGCGTCCATGAAGGTTGCATGGAGCAAATCCATCGCATGTTCACCCAACGCCTCTATAAAGACGATAACAGCGCCCCAGAGGTAGACAGCGAAAACCGTCTGCGCTTAGATGACTGGGAACTGCGTGACGATATTCAGCAGCACTGCCGTGACTTGTGGCCACAAATCACCACTGATAACCTCAGTGAGCTGACTGACTATAAAGAATACAAAGCTGAATTCCTAAAATTGTTTGGTTTTGGTGTTGAAGGCGTAGACTACGAGGCAGACATCAGCCCCGTGGTTGAATTTGATGTCGAAAACATCTAAAACGGTTTAAAAAACACACCAAAGAGGCCAGCCTAACGCTGGCCTCTTTCTTATTGGCTGAAAGCTGACCAAACGCACCGCGAATGTTGGTTTTTTACTTTACAAGCCAACGGGAAACCCATATTATACGCCGCGTTCCGGAGGGATGGCTGAGCGGTTGAAAGCACCGGTCTTGAAAACCGGCAAGGGTTAATAGCCCTTCTAGGGTTCAAATCCCTATCCCTCCGCCACATACCGAAAAGCCGCTGAGAAATCAGCGGCTTTTTTCGTTTTCTGCCTCGCAATCATGCAAACCCTGCCTGACATTGCCAACATTTTAGACGCCTCTGTCTAAACACCTTTCTCATGCTCTGGTAGTCTACGTCCCTTAAATATCTCCCGCACATGGTCTTTTGGATGCCGCCAACCGAAGGGCGGTAGCGTGGACGTTAAACCGTCATTCCGCAGCCAATTAATGAATTAAAATAGTGTGATCCAGCGATCATTTGCAGCTTTTAGTGTCACATATGTCTTGACCGTGATCCCCAGCTTTGATCTATTACTGTTATTTAACGGTCGCTTACTATGCCTGCTCCTCAACCCGTCATCAAACGTCTCGATCACCTAGGGCTAATCGCTGCTTTCTGTCGTGAAGTTGGCTTACCAGATATTATCGATCGTATCATTCCTAAGTACTCCGAGCACAAGGTTTCACATGGTGATGCCGTCTTAGCGATGATCCTAAATGGGCTGGGTTTTCACAGTAGAACCCTGCATATGTTTTCCGACTTTTTCGAAACGAAGCCTGTTTCCAAATTGCTAGCCAAAGACATTGAAGCGCACCATTTAACGGATGATGTCCTTGGGCGCACGCTTGATGCTTTATATGAAGCGGATGTGTCCGCACTTTATCAAGCGATTGCTGAGCATGTTGTTGATAAACTGGGACTTAAAACGGACTCTGTCCATCTTGATATCACAAGCTTTCATGTTGATGGAGAATACGCCCAAGACGACGATATCAATGCGATTAAACTGGTAAAAGGCTACAGCCGAGACCACCGTCCAGAGCTAAACCAAGTGGTCCTTGAGCTGATTTGTGAAAATCAAGCAGGCCTGCCTGTTTACATGCAAGCACTCAGTGGTAACACCAATGATGCGAAGGCGTTTTCTGAGGTCACTAAGAAGCATATTCACTGTTTAAAAGCGGCTCAAAATAGCCGCTATTTTATCGCCGATGCCGCCCTGTATACAGAAGACAGCATTCGCTCTTTGGATGAACAAAAACAGAAATTCATTACTCGTGTGCCAATGACGATTAAGTCTGCCAAAGAAGCCTTGCTGGCGCTTAGACCTGAACAGTTAACTCATATCGGTAACGGCTATTCAGGTTGCTGGATTGACGCTAACTATGGCGCAGTCACTCAAAAATGGTTGTTGGTTCATAGCGAGCAAGCGACGAAGCGAGAAGAAATAACGTTCTACAAGAACTTAGATAAAAATGCCGCCAAAGAGCTGAAAGCCCTGGGCCAACTTATGAAAAAAGAGTTTGCTTGTGCAATAGATGCCGAGCAGGCAATGGATGACTTTGCAAGCCAATGTCACCTCATTGGCTTTGCACAAAAAACCATCATTAAAGAGGCTGTCTATGCGGGTCGTGGTCGCCCTAAAAAGGGAGCTAAGCCAACAGGATATCGCTATTTTATTGATGCCACGCCTTATACCGATCTAGATAAAGTGAAACTGGCTAAGCTTAAAGTGGGTATGTTTATCCTCGCTACCAACGATACTGATAGTGCGGATCTGACCATGGCTGCATTGCTTGAACATTACAAATCCCAACAAAAAGTAGAGCGCGGCTTTCGTTTTTTGAAAAGCCCCGAGTTCTTAACGTCTTCGATCTTCTTAAAAAAACCTCAACGCATTGAGGCTCTGCTCATGATAATGACGCTTAGCCTTCTTGTTTACGCAAGTCTAGAGCACAAAATCAGAGAGCAACTTAACAAGACAGAAGCGTTCTTCCCAAGCATGGTGAAGAACAAAACAACGACTAAACCGACGGCACGTTGGGTATTCTTAAAATTTGAAGGGATCGACACACTCGAACTCGACGGTCAGAGCTTCATTACCGGTGTACGAGAACATCAACTACGATTGCTGAAACTGTTGGGTCAGTTATACGAAGCGGTTTATTCCTAAATTAGGTGCGGAAACTCGGGTTAAAGCAAATCCATTGGGCTTGTCGTACCTGCAAATTGCTGACCGATCACATGGGTATAAATCTGCGTAGTGGAGAGGTCGGTATGGCCCAATAAGGTTTGAATGGTGCGAATATCGTAACCCGCCAACAGCATCTGTGTGGCAAAGCTATGGCGAAACGTATGACAGGTAACGTGCTTATGAGTGATACCGGCCTTTTGCACTGCACGGCTTAAGGCTTTACGCACATTTGAATCATGCAGATGATGTCGGCAAAGCTTATTAGACACTGGGTGGTGGCAATAATTGTAAGAAGGAAAAATAAACATCCAGCCTGTCTTGCGGTATGCATTGGGGTATTTTTTATCTAGCGCGTAAGGCATCGACGGTCCGATACCTTTTTGATTATCACCTTTCTGAATGTCGACAGCTCTTTCACATAATGTATGTAACTCACCGGCCAATTGATTAGGCAACAAGGTCGTGCGTGATTTTCCACCTTTGCCATTATGAACACTGATCGCGTTATGATTAAAATCTAAATCCTTGATGCGTAACCTCAAGCACTCATTGATGCGTAGACCACTGCCGTACATAAGCCCACAAATCAGCTTATCTCTTGCACTAAGGTGGGTAAAAATTCTGGCCACTTCTTCTTTACTAAGCACAATTGGAATTCGCGGCGATTTTTTGGACGGACTAAACGCGATCTTACCTAGCGGCTGGTTTAAAAACTGGTTGTAAAGAAAGGCTAATGCATTGAGCGCTACCTTTTGTGTGTTCGGTGAAACTTGCTGCGCATTCGCCAAATAAGACAGAAACGTTTTTACATCCTCGTCACTGAGCTTAGTAGGATGCTGCTTATGATGGAAAAGGATAAATCGACGCACCCAGTACAAGTAATTTTTCTCGGTTTTGATCGCATAGCCTCGTCGCCTAATCTCATGCTGAAGGCTTGCCATAAACGGACTTTTGGTCATGATCTTTTTCCTCCACCTTAGACTGTATATTCATACAGCCTATCGGTAAGGAAAGCCAAATAGTGTGCACGCTTTTTCGAGACACATTCACATTATCGCCGGAAGATAAAATATTAGTTCAATATAATCAATGAGTTACAAATTCGTCTTTGAGGATAGTGTGAACGCTTTGTCCGGGATAGGCGGCATGCACACTTTCGCAGACAAGGTGATTGCTTCGTGCGTTAAAAATGTGTTTAATCATAAGTAGTTAGATAAAAAAAGGCGCGTATAACGGTTTGGGAAAATCGAGCGCGCGCACTAATACAATGTTATGTTTAAAAAGGAGTTTTGGTGTAATCATGAATAAATTTTATTTTTCTTTAATGACTATCTTTCTTACTGGTTGTGCTTCTACCTCATGGACAGCAAAAAATTCAGTTGATGAGTTTACAGATAAAAAATCATGCAAGGTTGTTTATGGTAGTGATTTTGGTAAAGGTTTTTCGAAAGGGCTAGGCGGAATTCATTATTATCCATTTATAGAAAAAATAGACGGGGAAATAATTTTTGGTGTACATAATGATTATAATATTCCTGTCGGTGATGTTCAGCTAAGAATCGATAATAATAAAGCTATTACAATTTCATATACAGAAACACCTGTATTTTATTCTGCATCCACAGCTCAAAAAGTAGATTTATCTTATATGAAAAATATTGACGGTATAGATCAAAAAGCTATGCAATCAACTATAGATTCAACAATGAAAAATGTTCAAAAAATATCTATCCCTTTTACGGCAACTTCTGGTGGCAAAGCAAACCTGATAATTGAGCAAATGAAAAAAGGCTCAGAGTTAAAAATGAGAATTATTGGGTTTGGTACTAATTCTACGCAATCAACTAGTGGTAAATATATAATAGATTCACAATTTAAATTAGCTCTAGAGCAGTGTGAAATTTAAACATAACAAGCTGTTAAACAAGGACAAAAAACAGTTGGTTTTGCTCCTTCGTCGCTAATTTTAACCAACTATTTTTGCCTGTTAACAGGGCGTTATGCACTTAGGAGGTCTAATGGATACATTTGAAAAGCGTGTTTATGCTGGGGAAATAAAGAAGCAGTGTCAGTTTTGCTTAGCTGCAATACAGTACCTAAATAACGCACTTCAACAGGTTGGGAACAGAGACATAAAGAGTGAAGAACGAACATTTTTTCACTCAGAAGTTTTTAGACAAATGCATAGCCTCCTCACTCATGCGAGTAATGTTTCTAGGATGTTCTGGCCACCTACACCAAAGCAAAAGAAAAATGAAACTGACGAAAATTTTGAGAAAAGACTGCTTTCAATAGACAAAGTTGTTCGTGGAAGAGTACTAAAGAGTGCCTTTGGTGTTGATGACTCTAACCCTCTTAAAAACAGAGCATTACGTGATCATTTAGAGCATTATGATGAAAGGTTGGATCATTGGCGAAATAATAGTACGAATAAAAATATTGTTAGTGACACGATTGGCCCACCTAACGCCATCGTTGGTCTGGACGCTACCGATATGATGAGGTGGTTCGACCCTACTAGAAACATCTTCATGTTTCGTGGTGAAGAGTACGATATTCAATCTATAGCAACCGCAATTGATAATATTCTATCAATCGCTGTAAATCTTGAAAAAGTGCTTTGGGAGCAATAGTGTGGACGTGCATAACAATAAAATTTAAGGGTGATTCACAACGCGCGGCGCTCTCACTTCAAGCAAGTTTAGTGTTTATGGCACAATGCTTTAGGTAGGTGGTTAGCGTTGTTCACACCTTAATTTGGCGTTAAATTGCAAGGATGACACATGCGCAGATTCACAGATTCGATTAGAAAATCAATAGCCGCACAAGACTGGTATGGAGCGCTATCAACAGCTCTTACATTACCCGATGTGTGTGGTCGGCTTGAAAATCCTACTATGGGTTCTAAAGCTAGGTATGTAGCTTGGTTTCAGCAGTGGTTGCAGCCAGAGTACACCCGCGAAGTTGGAGCAGAAAAAGAATCACATGTATTTCTTCATGGCGAAGACTGTTATGCGCTTAGATGCAGTTATTTACATGAGGGGGGCTCCAATATTGAAGAGCAGCGTGCCCAAAAAGCGCTAGAGGATTTTCACTTTATCACTCCAAAGCAAGGGTTTCATGTTCACTGCAATCAATCGAATAATACGTTGCAGTTACAAGTAGATGTATTCTGTAATCAAATAGCTGATGCGGTAGATAGTTGGTTTGAGTCAGTCAAAGATTCAGAAGAAGTTAGAAATCGCATGGAGGCGTTGTTAGTAATCCACGATTCGTCTCAAGGGATAAAGTTTTAGCAATTTAACAAGACGCTTAAGTAAGGACGCAGCAATGCTGCGCCGCTTAGCTTTGCGTTAGCATACTTTGATAGGCGTTCAGATGACTACGATAGTCGAACAAATTGTTAATCGTGAAATTGACTCGGTTATCGTTTATGAATCTGACCAAGTTATAGCTTTTGCGGACCACGACCCAATCAACTTTGGACACATTTTAATTTGTCCTAAGACTCAATACCGTACTTTCATTGACCTGCCTGAGTCTGTGTTTTTAGAGATCACCGACGTTGCAAGAGATTTATATAAACGTATAGAAGCTAAGTTCAATCCCGATGGTATAGGTTTTATGCAAAACAATGGAGAGGCCCCTCATTTCAACGAGCTCGACCACTACCATTTGCATATTTTCCCTAGATTCCATGGCGACCAGTACGGTTGGGTTAGTAGTGAACTTGGAATTCAAACTATGGATAAACTAAGAGAATCACTTAAAGAACTATGAGCATTGAAGAAGTATGCTAACAAAGCAATTCACGCGACAAGCGCGTGATTGCGGGCGTTAGTTGCTCGCACAAGGAGAATATCGAGTGCATTTTTTCTACCTAGACGAAAGTGGTGATACCGGCGCTAATTTACAGGATGCGCAGCAGCCAATATTTGTACTTGCTGGATTGAGCGTTGCAGACAAAAAGTGGAATAACACTAAAGAGCGCCTTGATCGAATAATTTCAGATTACTTCAATGGTGATGTGCCTCTGAGTTTTGAGGTGCATTCAAATGAACTTCTATCACCAAATGGTGAAGGCCCTTTTGACGGGCATCCTATTCAGGATAGATTACAACTTGTTCGAGACTTACTTGGTTTAATTGATGAGCTTGGTCATCACGTCCATTTTTTCGCATTAGAGAAAGAGTCTTTGGTGAATGCGGAGTGTGCGTTTGAAACCGTGTATGACAACAATCACCCATACCTACTGTCTTTTGACTACCTAATTACTTATATGAACTGGCACGTTAAAGAGAATCTCGGTCAGTCGGCTCGCGGTATGATTGTTTTGGACGAAAAAGAAGAGCATCACGAAAGTGTTGAAGCAATCATCCAAAATAGGCGATTTGAAGTCCCAAACAACCAAAAAGTGAAATGGATAGTCGAGTTTAGCTACCCAATTGACTCTAGAAAAAACCCAATGATCCAACTTTCCGACCTTGTCGCATTGTGCATCCGTAGATTCTTGGAAGTTGAAAAAGGCTACAAGCCGAACATGCCAGATATTGTCAAAACATTTTACGCAGAATGCTTTAATACAATCGATAAGCGTGTAAAAGGTAGGAAGCTCGTAGAGCGGAATGGAAGGAATCTGAATCATCTCAATGAGCATTTAACGAATGTCCAGTGTAAACCTAGAACCCAATGGCGCAGAGCATATGGCATTCAACGCAACTAACAAGGCGCTTCTGTCGGACAAATTTTCCGCTGCGCTCCAAATTTGCCGCAGAGCGCGGCGTTAGCTGTCAGGGAGTACAGAGGTAGAAATGGCAATATTTGAACTATTTTCAAAAAGACAGAAAAAGCTGAGGGGAGAAGTCCCTGATGTATATCAATATGAAAACATTGAGCAAAGCTTCCGTGTTCAAGTAGTTCACATCGTACGAGATACTATAGGCGTTGAGCAGAATTACAATGCTACCACCAATGGAGTCTATGAAGAGATTCATAAGGTGCTTTGCAAAGAGTATGGTGTTTTTTCTTTAAAAGAATACGCAAATTCAAATTTTTCAGCAGTCTTCGATTACTTCTTAAGTCAAAAAAGTCATGAAAAGTGCCTAGACATTATAGAGCTTACTTTCAGAATAATTGATACCTATGTTAGAGAGCGAGAGTGGGATTTTCGTAATGCTGCTGGGGTCTGTCAAAAACCTGATGACGCAATTGACGAATTAAATCTTAGGTTCAAGGAAGCGGGAATTGGTTATCAGTTTGAATCAGGAGAACTAATTAGGGTCGACTCTCAATATGTTCATTCTGAAGTTGTAAAACCGGTTCTTCATCTTCTCGGCAAGAACAAGAAGTATGCAGGCGCAAACGACGAATTTTTATCAGCCCATGAGCACTATCGTCATAAACGCTATAAAGAATGCCTTAATGATTGTCTCAAGTCGTTCGAGAGTTTGATGAAAGCAATCCATGAAAAGCACTCATGGCCTTACAATAAAAACGACACCGCAAAGAAATTGATTAATAGCTGCCTTACTAACGGGCTGGTGCCAGAATATCTACAGAATCAATTTTCATCTGTACGAAGCTTGCTCGAAAGTGGTATTCCTACGGTAAGAAATAAGGAAGGTGGGCATGGTCAAGGCGCGGAAGTTACTTCTGTTCCAGAGCATTTAGCCAGCTATACCTTGCATCTAACAGCGACTAACCTTCTATTTTTGGGTAACTGTGAAGACAAATACAGCTAACAAGGCGCTGCTACGGAAAATTTACTCGCTAGAGCTCCTAAATTTCCGCAGAGCGCGGCGTTAGGCACCAAGAGAAAAGTATGTTTGACGAACTAACTAAATCATTAAAATCAGTCCTATATGAACGTGTCTCTAGCCCTCTTTTAGGGAGTGTGGGTCTGGTTTGGCTTGCATATAATTGGAAACCAGTTTTCTATTTCCTGCTATCAGATGAAATAGTTGAAAAACGTATTGATCACATAGCGACCAATTACACTTCCTTTGATCATAATTTTTTATACCCGGTACTTATTGGTGGAGCTATTTCGATATTTTACCCGGTTATCTCATTTTTTCCTTTTTGGGTCGCGGAGCAGATTCAACATATACAGAGAAATTTGAAACAAAAACTATCGATGTCGCAGCTTTTGACGTTAGAGCAGTCTATGGCATTGAGGGCAGAATTAGTAACGAAAGAGAAGCGTATAAAATCTATTGTTGCGGATAGTCAAACTTTAAGAGCGGAATTAGAGCGGCAAGTTAAAAACCTCACCGACGAAAATACTGATCTATACCATCGGCTGTCTGAACTCGACATTATCGATCCTGATGCAGACCCAAGAGAGGTTGTTCTTTCGTCTTTGGAGAAAAAGGTTCTGCAAAGCCATACAGGCATGAAAGATGACTACGTTCAAATTGCTGAAGATCTAGCTTCCCACCTGGATGAAAACTTAGATGATGTTGAAATTGCATTGAATTCATTAAAACGCCGAAAATTTTTGAATGAGTCTGAGTACGAAGCGGACAAATACGGCTACACATTATCGAAGCTTGGACGAAAGTACTTGGGTTACCAAAAAGCGCAACTTGCGGAGAAAGTGCCTAACAATTCAATGCAGTCGACCGCTGACGCGTCGACTGATTGAGGCGTTATGCTTTATTGAGCCTCAGCAAAATCAATATATAAATTTTAATGGGAAAACTCAGTCTGATTTAGACGTTTTTCTATTCTAATTTATTGATATTATGAGTTTATTATTCTTTTTGGTGGCGATTGAAAGTTGAACGATGCTTTTGTGTTTTTGTCGGCTTTTGCTCTGATAAATTGTGTATGCAAAAGGTTCGATTATCGCTGAAAAGTCTCTTTCTTTGGTGTTACTGGTTCATTCAGGGAAAACGCATGAAGATCCGCGGCATGCCTGGGCTAGCGATTTAATGACTTAATTGTCAATTAAGGCTGAAAAATCGTGCGTTGAACCATGTTTATTAATTAAAATGAGTGAAAATAAAGGATCAATTTGTTGATCATTTTCAGTGCGATTTAATGGTCTCCTAACGTTTAGGAGATTAAAAATGACAGAAGATAAAAGTCCATTTATGCATTTCGTTTCCATTAGAGACATTCGTCAAGAAGGTAAAGTTGAACATACGTTATCAGATATTATTTTGATAACGATTTGTGCGGTGTTGTCTGGTCATGATACCTGGAAAGGTATGAGTGATTATGGCCGTAAGCAGCGCGATTTCTTATTACGCTTTGGCTTCTCAGGTAAAACATCACCCTCGGCAGATACGATTGCAAGAGTGATGGGAACCATCAGTACAAAAGCATTACAAAAAGCCTTCATAGAATGGATGAAATCGTGTCATGAATTAACGGATGGTGAAGTAGTTGCCATTGATGGAAAAACACTGAGGGGTTCATATAACCGAGCAACAGACCAAGCTGCGATTCATATGGTTAATGCGTTCGCAACCGCAAATGGTGTATGCCTCGGACAGTCAAAAGTAAATAGTAAAACCAATGAGATCACTGAGATACCTAAGCTGCTGGAATTGCTCGACATTTCTGGGTGTTTAATTACTATAGATGCCATGGGTTGTCAGCGAAAAATCGCACAAAAAATCATTAATAAAAATGCCGACTATTTGCTTGCTGTTAAAGGAAACCAAGGCAAGTTAGACAAAGCGTTTGATAATTATTACCGTCCTTCAATGCTTCAAAACTTTGATGGTGATAGCTACGCATCACAAGAGAAATCGCATGGACGTTTGGAAACACGATGTGCACTGATTAATACGGATTTAAGTGTATTAGGTGATTTGGCTTACGATTGGCCTGAATTAAAAACGATGGGCATCATGGTGAGTGTTCGACAAGAGGGAAAACACGCCGCAGAGTCAGATATTTCAGTGCGCTATTATATAAGCTCAAAAGCACTGACAGCGAAAGAGCTTCATGATGCCACGCGCTCACACTGGTTAATTGAATCAATGCACTGGCAACTTGATGTTGGATTAAAAGAAGATGCTTGCCGAATAAGAGTCGATGACCGAGCGGAAGTTTTTGCACGAATAAGGCAAATGGTTCTGAATTTATTAAAGCAAGAGAAGAGTTTCAAAGCCGGTATTCAACGCAAGCGAATGATGTGCGCGATGGACCAAGAGTACCTGGCGACCGTGCTGGGAAGCCTTTCGTGACGCGGATGTTCATGCGTTTTCCGTGGTTGCTTTGAACTACATTCCCCATGTTCAATCACGTGCTGAAGAGGCCGCGAGCTTGAAGCAATCGGATGATTTTAAGGCTCATCGTTGGGTTGTGGAGCGAACTCATAGCTGGCTAAACCGTTATCGTAGATTGCTTGTTCGTTGGGAAAAGAAAATCGAAAACTACGAGGCCATGTTGCATTTTGCTTGTGGCCTCATTGTTTGGAATAAATCCCTTTTGGGATAGGTTCTTAAGTGGAAAAATTAAATTTGGCTAGCGCTTCGCGCATTATAGACAAATTTTAATTTTCCGCTTAGCTTGGCGTTAAATTTTAAAGGGTAAGCTCGACAAAAATGATTAATTTGTCTGATTATAAACACTGGATCGCGATTTCAATTACTGGAGTAATTACGGCTCCAATTGTACCTTTGGGGCTTGGGCCTGACATGTACATTTGTCGTGAAAGCCATATGCCAAGTAGCCTGAAAGGCGTATTTACAGAGTCCTTAAGATTGTCTTTTGAAAGTTTTGGCTTGGAAGCATCTACTAAGCTAACTCTCAATGACCCAAAGTTACTGCTGGTTCCTATTTGTAATAGCGATGAAAAGACGATTAAAGAGGCTTTGATCGTTGCTGATATGGCATTAGCGTTATTTAATAAAAAGTACTTTTCTGCGAAGGCAAAGTTTATTAATTGGGATCGCAGAACTGGGGAAGCAGTGGGTGTTATTAGTACTAAAGGAAAGTTGACCCCGATTTTGGCGAACAGTCAGTTACATGGACCGGCAATTGCGCACCCGTTAGGTCAAGATGTATGGGACTGGTTACTAGGTTCTTTTTTAAGAGGAAGCCTTACTGAACTGGGCAGTCGTGTATATCGATGTTTAGAGTGGGAGCGAGAAGCACAGTTTTCATCCCATATTACTCATAAATTTGCTTTTAACTGGATTGGACTCGAGGCTATGTTACCGGACGGAGAGGTGAGTCAAGCTTATCTAGTGCAAAGATATTCATTGGTTATCGGGGCTCCTAGGGGCTCTGATTCTAAGAAATTGATGGACTCTCCCTCGAAATCATTATTCTTGGAACATAGAAACCCTGAAGGAAAGAAATGGGTAAAAGAAATAGAAAATATGTACAACTATCGTTGTGCAATTTTTCATGATGGGTCGAGTGACTTGACGTCCGAAGACATTAATCCTAAAAAGGTAGATTGGTATTACCATTTATCAAATCACTTAAGCATGCGGGTTATTGGCTATGCGATCGCAGCTATATGCGATGGCGTCGAAACAGTTGAAGATTTTTGGGGAGACTACATGCTCCATAAGGTTTTCCATGAAGACAACACGTGGTTAAAAAATGGAACTTTTCACCTAAATGATGCAATTAATTTTGATTGGGATGGTGAAGAGAAGTTTTACGAAATATAAAATTTAACAAAGCATTTAAGAGTGATTCGCAACGCTTGGCACTTTCGCTTCGCTCAAGTATAGCCAAGCGCTGCTCACACCTTAGAACCTATCTCAATAGGTGTTGTCTGAGTAAATCAACACCTATTGAAAATACTGTAAATGAATTCGACACAATACCTAATCTCTGACGCCCTTTGGGCAAAAATTGAGCCGCTTTTACCAATCCACAAGACGAACCATCCTCTAGGAACACATCGAAAGAGAGTCGATAATCGTGATGCCATGAACGGCATCCTCTTTGTTCTCAGAACTGGTTGTCAGTGGAATGCGCTTAACGCGACAGGTATTTGTTCCTCTAGCTCTGCACATCGTCGTTTTCAAGAGTGGCGAGATGCAGGAGTCTTTGAGCGATTTTGGCAAAATGGCCTGATTTACGAAGGGGTTGATTGGAGTTCCATATCAATGGACGGGTGCCAAACTAAAGCACCTTTAGCTGGCTCAAAAAAACAGGTAAGAACCCAACAGACCGTGCGAAACAAGGCGTAAAACGCAGTTTGTTGACGGATGCGAATGGATTGCCACTGGCTGTTGTTAGCGATGGCGCAAACGTCCACGACATTAAGCTGGTACTTCAAACATTAGATGCACTAGAGTGTTATCGGCCGCCGCTGAAAGTACCTTTGTACCTAGACAAAGGTTATACAGGCCAGTGGTTACATGATGAACTGGTTGCTTTGAACTACATTCCCCATGTTCAATCACGTGCTGAAGAGGCCGCGAGCTTGAAGCAATCGGATGATTTTAAGGCTCATCGTTGGGTTGTGGAGCGAACTCATAGCTGGCTAAACCGTTATCGTAGATTGCTTGTTCGTTGGGAAAAGAAAATCGAAAACTACGAGGCCATGTTGCATTTTGCTTGTGGCCTCATTGTTTGGAATAAATCCCTTTTGGGATAGGTTCTTAATGCGGCGTTAGCTTATCAGAGGAAGTTATGGAAGAGAGTGCATTTAGCATAGCTCAAGCTATATTAGTATCGTTGGGTGGAGGAGCAGCAATTGTCCTTGGAGCTTCGAGCTTTCTTGGAAAAATATGGGCTCAACGAATCTTACAGAAAGAACAGTCAAAAATGGCTCTGGAGATTGAAGAATATAGAAACAAGTTAGGTGAGTTAACTGCAAATAAACAGATAAACTACTATCAAAAATTAGAACTCTATAAGTCAGTATCCGTACCGTTGATCGATTTGGTAGCTAACATTACTCATCAAGAAACGCTAACTCCTGACTACATCAGAGGCTTTGACAAGCAAAGGCTTCACATGACTGCTCAATTGGCGCTATTCGCTTCTTCCGACGTTTTCGATATGTTCATGGATTTAATAGACTATATGTATAGTTCTATTGAATCGAACACTTTTGATTTTTATGTTTTTCGTGTAGAGATGCTTAAATTCTTAAGTGAAGTTCGAAAAGATATTGGTATATACACAGACGAGATAACCTACAAAGGAAACAGATAAGCTAACAAACGAGTATGTCGTCAATCCTAAATTTTAGCGAGATTTTTATCCCACATCACGCCGTCTCTGAGCATCGAATTTAAGATCACTACCATCTTGCGCACACAGGCAATAATGGCGACTTTTTTCGGCTTTCCAGCGGCGACTAATCGGGTATACGTCGCTTTAAAAACAGGATTACATTGCATCGCAGACATCATCGCCATATATAACACGGTACGAACTTGAGCACGTCCACCTTGGATCACTCGTTTGCCTTTATATCGCCCACTTTCTTTTGTCACGGGTGCAACACCAATGAGTGATGCCGCTTGTTTGTTAGTTATATAGCCCAGCTCAGGGACGTTACTGATGATAGATGCTGCCGCAATGCTGCCAATGCCAGGCACGCTTTGTAAGAGCGTATTTTTAGTCTGATATTCAGGGCATGCTTCAATCAACTTCACGAGTTTTTGTTCGATGTTGGTGATTTGATTTTTCATCGCAGTGAGCATGGGTTTGATGGTTGAATGCAAGGTTTTGGGCAGTATCTGCAAGCGGTTCTTTTCCATCGTTTGCATAGATAGGAGCTGGTTTCTCCTGATGACTAAGTCACTCATTAGACGTATATTTTCCGCCTTGATAATGGTGATTTCAGGCTTAATGGCGTCGCCATAATGTGCAATTAACTCAGCATCTAAGCGGTCATTTTTCGCTCTGCGGCCAATGGCGCCGGCGAAGCGTTTAATGTGCACAGGGTTGGCGCGTACGATGGGTAAATTGGCTTCAATACACGCGAGCACAAAGGGCATTTCTAATCGGCCAGTGGCTTCAATGATGATGCGCTCAGGCTGATATGGCTTGATGATTTTCAATGCATCTTTAATGCCTTTATCAGTGTTTGGCACAGAGAAGAAGTGCGCAGTTGGTCTGACGTAGATGTCGAGTTGCGCTTTGCCGGTATCGACGCCGATGTAGATGTTTTGATTGGATGCAGTATTCATAATAAGCTAACTCTTGTTTGCGTAATACGGGTTCGAGACCCAGTCGAGTATTCGAGTTTGGTGCTTGGAGTTCTAAGGTGCGTTCATGTTTGTTATCGGTCTCTCGACAGAGGAGCCAGCGTTCAATCGAACTGCACATTAGAAAGCTTTAGTTGCAGCTAAAGCCTGGGTCTCACTTTACCCAAATACGGGTGAGATTATCCATACAAACTGTTTAAGAGTGATTCGCAACGCGTGGCATTTTCACTATGCGTTTCGTTTGGTGTTTAAGGTGGTATGCAGGAGCTTGGGTATTGCGTTGCTCACACCTTAACAGGGCGTTAGCAATTCAAGGAAGTAGTGGTGAGTGAGCCTAGAAATTTTATTGATAAGCATTTTGGGGCAATCATAACTGCAATTGTGTCTCTGAGTGCAGTTCTTGTTTCCGCTGCCCAAATTTGGGTTGCTACCATTAACAAGGAAAAAGAACTTGCAGTGGCAAGAACCACGGCCGAAGAAGCAAGAGATTTGTAAGAGTTGACATCTTTTCGTTCTTGGAAGTTAGATCTGGCTAAGTTTATGGCTGAAAACCGAACGGCGATTTTTTCCGAGGGAGAAGATGGGCGCCAGCTTCAGAAAGTCATGCTGGCGACTTTTCCGCCGGAAGTCACGTACAGCGTTTTCGGGAGTTTGTCCGATATCTCCGGTGATACAACCAATACTTATTGGGCAGACGCGGAGAGAAGTGCCGCTAAGCTATACTACCCTCGCGTTAAGATCTATTACGAAACAGCCTTTCCTCGTGAAATAATCGATGTGATTGGCGACACACTAGCTGAAGGCGACGTTGCCTACGACTACTATGACCAAGAAATACCAAAAGGTTTGACCAATGGCGACGTGAGATATTTTCATGCAGATGACCAAGAGTTAGCGTATCAAGTAAAGAGAGATTTTGAAGAGTTGGCGTGTTTCAGTGGATACGATTTAAGGGTAGGTATAATTCCATTGATAAGAAGCAACAAAAGAGCGCCAAAAGGTACCGTGGAAATCTGGCTGCCAGATAAAGCTATTTATGGAAACACCGTAGAAGAACAATGCTAACAAATAGCTGTTGTCGGACGCACCTACGCTGGCGCTCCGGCACGCCGCAAAGCCAAGCGTTATGCACTTAGGAGGTCTAATGGATACATTTGAAAAGCGTGTTTATGCTGGGGAAATAAAGAAGCAGTGTCAGTTTTGCTTAGCTGCAATACAGTACCTAAATAACGCACTTCAACAGGTTGGGAACAGAGACATAAAGAGTGAAGAACGAACATTTTTTCACTCAGAAGTTTTTAGACAAATGCATAGCCTCCTCACTCATGCGAGTAATGTTTCTAGGATGTTCTGGCCACCTACACCAAAGCAAAAGAAAAATGAAACTGACGAAAATTTTGAGAAAAGACTGCTTTCAATAGACAAAGTTGTTCGTGGAAGAGTACTAAAGAGTGCCTTTGGTGTTGATGACTCTAACCCTCTTAAAAACAGAGCATTACGTGATCATTTAGAGCATTATGATGAAAGGTTGGATCATTGGCGAAATAATAGTACGAATAAAAATATTGTTAGTGACACGATTGGCCCACCTAACGCCATCGTTGGTCTGGACGCTACCGATATGATGAGGTGGTTCGACCCTACTAGAAACATCTTCATGTTTCGTGGTGAAGAGTACGATATTCAATCTATAGCAACCGCAATTGATAATATTCTATCAATCGCTGTAAATCTTGAAAAAGTGCTTTGGGAGCAATAGTGTGGACGTGCATAACAATAAAATTTAAGGGTGATTCACAACGCGCGGCGCTCTCACTTCAAGCAAGTTTAGTGTTTATGGCACAATGCTTTAGGTAGGTGGTTAGCGTTGTTCACACCTTAATTTGGCGTTATATTTTACGGGGGTAATATGCCAATCAAGCAGTTTGATAAGTGGATTGATAGCATCGTTTCTAAATACGAAATTGAAGCTCAATGCTGCAGTAAGTTTTCAGATGTTTTCTCAGGCTACTACTCTCCAGAATACTTAGCTAAATGCAAGTTTGTTGTAACGGACGTAATCCCGAAGCCTGACATTCCCGAACTACGCCATATTGGTTTAGGTGATTTTCTTGATATGGATTGTGGGGCAATCACCTACAAACACATGTACTTTATGAAACCCCAGCATCAAGAAAACTTAGAAATTCATATTCACGAACTCATGCACACAATTCAATGGGAGCAGCTAGGTGGAGAAGGCTTTTTGAAGCGGTACGTTCAAGAAATCAATGAACACGGCTATGACAATGCGCCATTAGAGAACATGGCATACGATCTAGGTCGTAGTTTCAAATCAGGTGGCGCTGCAGTTGATGTAGCTAACTTAGTGCGTGAAAAAATATAACACATATGAGCTCTTCTCCGGTCAATAGGCAATAGCATTTTTTGGCTGCGCAGCAGCCAATGCTCTCGAACAACAAAGTCGTCTACTTCGCTCTGTCATTTCCGCCATTAAGTCATTGCTTACGGCAAACACATATAGAAGGTCTCTTACTGCGGTCTCACCGCTGCCTACCAATCCTGTGACAGGGCCATTAGACATTATTCGGTTAACCCAAGCAGGCGCTATTCAAAAAGAAGGCTAAACGTTTGTTTTCCAGTTATCTTCAGGCTCAGTTTGGGGTAAGCAACGTTGTTGTTCGTTGAAGCGGTTGCGAACCAGCTCTCTGGCGTAGGGATAGCGCAGTTGAAGGTTAGGTGCGGGATGATTGTACTGACTAAAGGTATTGGAGACATGGGCTTTCAAATCAGCGCCGTGACGCATAATTTTGGTTTGGCGGCGAAGCAAATCGCGAGTGGCCCTCATCACTTTTGGGTAGACATAAGCCAGCGGAAAGTTACCGCCCCTGAGAAGAGAAGCAATCTTATAGGAATCAATGCGGTCGTTCTTGGTTTTGCCGCCGTGAATTAATTGAGCGTTATACGATTAAGGAGAAAAATGAAGCCGGATTTACATGGAAGTAGAATCATATTGAGGTCTATTCAAACTAATGATTGTAACGATCTGTTTGAGATTTATAGTGATACTCAAACAATGGAATTTGCCTCAGATCCAGTTTTTACATCGAAAGATATGATAGTTCAGATGCTAGAAAGCGTCGTCCGACTAGAGAAATCAGGTGAATCTTTGGAATGGGCGATAATGGAGAAAGCGACAAATAAAGTTATTGGAACCTGTGGCTTACATAGCTTTAGAACCTATCTCAATAGGTGTTGTCTGAGTAAATCAACACCTATTGAAAATACTGTAAATGAATTCGACACAATACCTAATCTCTGACGCCCTTTGGGCAAAAATTGAGCCGCTTTTACCAATCCACAAGACGAACCATCCTCTAGGAACACATCGAAAGAGAGTCGATAATCGTGATGCTATGAACGGCATCCTCTTTGTTCTCAGAACTGGTTGTCAGTGGAATGCGCTTAACGCGACAGGTATTTGTTCCTCTAGCTCTGCACATCGTCGTTTTCAAGAGTGGCGAGATGCAGGAGTCTTTGAGCGATTTTGGCAAAATGGCCTGATTTACGAAGGGGTTGATTGGAGTTCCATATCAATGGACGGGTGCCAAACTAAAGCACCTTTAGCTGGCTCAAAAAAACAGGTAAGAACCCAACAGACCGTGCGAAACAAGGCGTAAAACGCAGTTTGTTGACGGATGCGAATGGATTGCCACTGGCTGTTGTTAGCGATGGCGCAAACGTCCACGACATTAAGCTGGTACTTCAAACATTAGATGCACTAGAGTGTTATCGGCCGCCGCTGAAAGTACCTTTGTACCTAGACAAAGGTTATACAGGCCAGTGGTTACATGATGAACTGGTTGCTTTGAACTACATTCCCCATGTTCAATCACGTGCTGAAGAGGCCGCGAGCTTGAAGCAATCGGATGATTTTAAGGCTCATCGTTGGGTTGTTGAGCGAACTCATAGCTGGCTAAACCGTTATCGTAGATTGCTTGTTCGTTGGGAAAAGAAAATCGAAAACTACGAGGCCATGTTGCATTTTGCTTGTGGCCTCATTGTTTGGAATAAATCCCTTTTGGGATAGGTTCTTAGTGATAACGGTGACGCTTGTGAGGTTGGATGCTTACTGAATTCATCGTACTGGCGACAGGGATATATGTCAGAAGCTCTTTTGTTATTATTTTCTCATACTAAATCATTGGGGGTTGAAAAATTGTTTGCAGATATTGATGAGGGTAACTTCCGCTCTCAAGCTTTGTTTAGCAAGCTAGGCTTTAAAGCTAATAACGGTAAGTTTCAGCGCTTTCTTTGAGGCATTTTATAACAAACGAGTATGTCTTTAATCACTAAATTTAGCGAGAGTTTTTGCAGTGGCTTTTAGTGGTTAACGTGGTCTGCTGAAAGTTGATTGATACGGTATTCACCCTTTAAGGCATTGTTAGAAATTCATTGATAGATGGAGTCAGAATAAGGATGACAAAACGTTACCCACCGATTGAGCCGTTTAATTCGGGTATGTTAGAAGTTAGTGATGGTCACAGCATTTATTGGGAAGAGGTTGGTCATCCTGAGGGAACTCCAGCTATTTATCTTCATGGTGGACCCGGAAGTGGTTGTGGTCCTGGTGCAAGGCGTAATTTTGATCCCGAAGCCTATCGTGCCATTCTATTTGATCAGCGAGGTTGTGGTCGTAGCCTTCCGCTCATGTCTGAGCCTGATGCTGATTTGAGTACAAACACGACCGATCACCTGATTGCTGATATCGAAGCCCTTCGTGAGCACCTTAATATCGATAATTGGGTTGTTGTGGGTGGATCCTGGGGGGTGACACTAGGTCTTGTATACGCTCAGCGATATCCAGAGCGAGTCAGAGCGATGGTGCTTGGAGCCGTAACGACTGGAACACGACGTGAAATCGATTGGATCACGCGGGATATGGGTAGAGTCTTTCCTCGTGAGTGGGAGCGTTTTTGCGCGCTAGTACCTGAAGCAAAGCAAAGTGGCGATATAACGGCTGCCTATGCACGACTCTTGGCTGACCCAGATCCAAAAATACGCGAACAGGCTGCACTCGAATGGTGTCGTTGGGAGGACACCCATGTTTCACTTATGCCAGATTGGAAGCCCGACCCTCGTTACAGAGAACCAGAGTTTAGCCTTATCTTTTCTCGTGCTGTAACGCACTACTGGAGCCATGATTGTTTTTTAAAAGATGGTGAGTTGATGGTGGGTATCAACTGTATCGGAGATATTCCGGCTGTCCTAATTCACGGTCGATGGGATATTTCTGGGCCGCTTGATATTGCTTTGGCGCTACATCGTGCGTGGCCGAAGAGTGAGTTATGTATCTTGGAAGAAGCTGGTCATGGTGGGATCGGTTTTCCTGAAGCGATGACGGCTGCACTGGATAAGTTTCGTAAATAGACATTCATTGTCTATCTTGGTGACACCAAAGTGTCGTCAGCGTGGTGTCGGCAAAGCACTGATTTCACGGTGGGTCAAAGAGGCTGAGGAGAGGGGGCGTATCGCCAGATATCGAGCCAACCGGGAAAATATTGCCTCTCGACGCCTTTGTGAGTCGTTAGGTTTTGTTGCTCACAGCCATATTCAAATACTGGCAAAACTATGAGCAGCTGCAACGATTCAATCCGCATTATTGGTGGGGTTATCGCAATATGATGAGTGGGAGAGGCGTTTGTGGCTGATATTCATGGAGATTAAATGTTGTCTTTAGAACCCATCCCTGAAATTATTCACGATTCGTTTTTTGAGGGCGTTTTTGAGTATGACTAATTGGCTACGGGCTTTACTCGCGTTTGGTGTCTTGGCGGTCTCTTTTTCCTCGATGGCGCAGTCGCTACCAGAAGGAGCGATCCAAGAAGGAACGCTAGCTAATCAAAAATTGATCCAAGATGCGATGGCAGGGGTGCTGGTTACGGTGGCATCTCAAGGCTGTGAGAAGCCAGAGGAATTTGTGCCATATGTGCGAGAAATGCCGTCAGGCGAGGTAGGCACAAGGGTGTGGCGGGAGCTATGGATTGTCGAAGGCTGTGGTGACAGCTATCCGATAAAACTTCGCTTTCAGGAGGCGGGAGCTGGCGCCGCGAATTGGATGATTGAATAAACCGCACTGAAAATAATAAACGTCGACAATTGTGTCGCATTAATAATGAGGAAGTATGTTTACATTGGATGTTAATCGTGACCTAAAACTGGAACTTATCAATACACGCTTTGCGCCGATTTATCTGGATATCGTTACCCGCGATCAGGAGTATTTAAGCCAATGGTTAGTGTGGCCACCGCATGCCCATGATGAAGCGTTCTTTTTGAGCTTTATTAAAAAATCCCTTCACGATTATGCAGAAGGTAAATCATTGGTATGTGGCATTATTTATCAGGGTCAATTGGTAGGCAGTGTGAGTTACAACACTATCAATCAGTCGCTTAAAAAGGTGGAAATTGGCTATTGGCTGAGCTCTTTACACCAAGGGAAAGGGATTGTGAGTCAAGCCGTGGCTAAGCTCATTGAGCTGGCGTTTACCCAGTTTGGTATGGAAAAAGTACAGATATCGGCGGCAACGGAAAACACGCCAAGCCGAAAGGTCTGTGAGCGTTTAGGGTTCACACTCGAAGGCGTAATACGTCGTGCTGAAAATTTAAACGGACGCATTGTCGACCATGCCATTTACGGTTTAGATCGCGCTACCTGGCAAATCGCGGATTAGGTAGAAAAATCAAGGATGCTCATGAATACAGAACAACAGGCATTTTTAAACGCCTACCTTGCCACCTTAAGTGACGCAGAACGTCAGGCGGTGCCTGACACGATTGCTGAGTACTTTTGCGCGGATGAATACAACGCTAACGAATGCGCCCGTTTGATTGATCAAGGTATAAAACGCGCATCGTGCAGCTTAAAAGCATGCTACGAGATCGAAAACGAACCTTACCCGCAAGTCGGACGTTTAACCGTGGTGCTTAACTGGGCGCAGCAGCCGGTTTGTATTATTAAAGTGACTGAAGTGAGAGAGTGTCCATTTGATCAAGTGACTGCTGAATTTGCCGCTGCGGAAGGTGAAGGCGATAAGAGCTATGCGTGGTGGCGGCAGGCGCACCTTGCGTTTTTTGAGCAAGAGGGGCAGGCACTCGGCGTGCCGTTTACAACTCAATCACCTTTGGTGTTAGAGCGCTTTGAGAAAGTCTATCCGCTTGATCACCATGAAACTGAGCAGGTAAGCGCATGATAAAACAAGTCGGTCAAACATCCATCCAACCCGAACACTTGGCGCGCGGCCGTTTTAGGCGATTGTGTTAAGCGAATAACCACTAGACATGTTCCTTAAGTTGTACATGTCTCGTTTGTTGCTCTATACTTCGATGGTGTACGAATAGGAGCAATCCGATGAAAATCATTTCGTTTACTGAAGCGAGAAATGGCCTCAAAACGGTATTAGATGGGGTGGTTGATGACGCTGATACCACTATCATCACCCGACGTGATGCGGAAGACGCGGTGGTGATGTCGCTTGATTACTACAACAGCCTTATGGAAACCGTTCATCTGTTGCGCTCACCCGCCAATGCTGAGCACCTAAATCGGTCTATTACTCAGTACAAGATGGGGAAAGCGATGGAGCACGCGTTAGTCGATAGCGATGAGTAGTCGCTTACTTTGCTGGACGGATGATGCGTGGCGTGACTACGTGTACTGGCAAAGCCAGGATAGAAAAACACTCAAGCGAATCAACAAGCTCATCCTCGATGTAAAACGAACGCCATTCGAGGGCATAGGTAAGCCCGAAGCACTAAAAGAAAACCTGACCGGCTTCTGGTCGCGGCGTATTGATGATACCAATCGGCTGGTTTACGCCGTGGATGATACGTCTATTACGATCCTATCTTGCCGATATCACTATTAGTCACCTAGCGCCTGCGGTGCATAATGGCACAATGAAGGCGCGAGGCGTCATGCCCACCCTCAATACAAAACCACTCCTTATAACGCCTCTGGATAAAATCACCGTCGCCACTGAATAATGGCGATGGGTGAAGTCAGTGCACTGACCGAAAAAGCTGCCAGCAGGGTTAAGCGTAGTAAGCACGTGTATAAATAGTTAACAAGGGGCGCGTACAATGTTCAGTGTTGTGGGTCACGTTTGCGTTTAGTCCTGCTCGCCCTGTTGATAAAAATAGACATAATAAGCGCCGCAGTGGGATGAGCCCTATAAAGTGTGAGTCAATAACGCATCCTAGTATGGAAATAAAAATGAGAAAGTCAGTGGTAATAAAGCAAACGCCAACCCATTTATGTGTGAATGATGATTGTTATTCAATGCGCAATATTGTTGACGCCAGCGTTGAAGAACTTACATGGAAAGATCACCTGCTGAGGATGTTAGGGTTAGGGATACTAACCGCGAGCATTTTATTTTTTATGTTAGTGGGTGAACTGCCCTACGCGGAGTATTTACCTGCCGTGGGGTTTGTTGCAGGCGCGTTGTTAGCTTTGCTGACCAGCGCAAAATACGTGTTTCGTATTGAGTATAACCATCAAGACGATACGGGTGTACAGTGGCTGGCTATAGCCAAAAGTGGAAAGAAAACGGATAAATTGCTTTTTGAGCAGCACGTCGCGCAATTAAAGCAGTTGTTGGTCTCGTAGCAACGCTATTGATAGGGCGGATATACAAAGGGCCTGAGATTTAACAGGCCCTTTGTGGTGACTGAACACGTTATTTTTTGATCGGACGCGGCCGGCCGCTTTCATCAATGGCAACATAGTTAAATACGGCATCGCTCACCTTGTAGCGTTCGCCGACACCGTCATGCTTAACCGGCTTTACCCATACTTCGAGCGCGACACTCATCGAGGTATTACCAATGCGACTGCATGTACCATAGCAGCAGACTACATCACCCACGCTAACGGGCGCTTTGAAGGTGATTTCGTTCACTGAAACAGTCACGACACGTCCGCCAGAGATTTCTTTGGCGAGGATCGCGCCGGCTAAATCGAGCTGAGACATGATCCAGCCGCCAAAAATATCGCCATTGGCGTTAGTATCGGCTGGCATCGCAAGTGTACGCAGCAACAGTTGGCCGCGTGGGCAGTTGTTTTTATTGTCAGACATGGCTCTCTTCACATCTTATTCAAAAGGGGCTGGCCCCTTTTTTTCAGGATAAGATTAGAATTGTGACCTCTGACACAGCATTTGGGCAAGTTTTTATTGGTCCGAGTTGCTCTCCTTGGGCATATGGCGGTAGATGTAGATACCTGTCGCGATGAGATATAAGAACGTTAAGATCATGGTGCCAAACACTTTAAAGTTCACCCAAACATCAAGCGGCATGCTGTATGCGACGTAAATATTGACCCCGGCTAATACCGAGAAAAAACTCACCCACGCCCAGTTAATGGTGCGCCATACGCGATCGGGTAAGTCCAGCTCTTTGCTGAGCATGTTTTTAATTAAGGGTTTACCCATCAGCTCAGAGGCTACCAAGCCCACCGCAAACAACACATAGACGATGGTCACTTTCCATTTAATGAAGTTGTCGTCATGGAAGAAGAGTGTCATTCCCCCAAACACCGCCACTAAAGCCGCAGTGACGATCTGCATTTTCTCCACTTTTCTATAAAGCGCCCACACTAAGGCGACTTGGATTAGGGTCGCGATGATCAATGCGCCTGTGGCGACATAAATATCGTAAAACTTATACAGCGCGAAGAAGATAATGAGTGGAATAAAATCAATCAGTTGTTTCATAAAACGACACGATGCCTTGTGGGCGGATTGAATAAATGTATTGGCAGTGTAACCAATTGCGGCGAGGGGAGGAAATACGAAATGGCTCGAAAAGGGGGAAGAGAAGATACCGCTCAGCACATAATACGTCATGTACTGAGCGGTGTGCGGTTAGATCCAGTCCCAACCGAAGACCAAGATCATTAAGATAGGGCAAATCACCCGCACATAACCCGGCCAGATTTTCCAAAACCAGGTTTCGCCAAGTTCAGGGCTACCTTGCACCAGCTCTTTCAAGATTTCGTTACGGTGCCACAACCAACCGGCGACCAAGGCAAATAGCAGGCCGAGAATAGGCTGTGCGTATTCTGTCGTCACGGTAACCACCAAGCCGAACAGATCGCCAAAGTTATACACAATGGTGGCAGAGGCTAGGGTGATCAAACCACCAATCCACCAAACGGCTTTCTCGCGAGACTGACGCAGTTCTTCGGTTGCACAAGCTACGGGCACTTCAAGCATTGAAATGGCCGATGTGAGAGCCGCAATGACCATCAGTAAGAAGAAAGCGAAGCCGATAAACAAGCCAGCACTGCCCATGGTATCGAACATGGCAGGCAAGACGCTGAACACCAGCGTATCGCTGCTGAGTAGATCCCCGCTTTCACTGTAAATCGCCACCCCGTTATGTTGGGCAACGAACATCGCTGGCATAATCAATAGTCCGGCAATAAAGGCGATACCGGTATCGAGCAGTGCCACTTGGGCGGCAGTTTTGGGAATACTGGCTGACTTTGATAAGTAAGAGCCATAGACCATCATTACGCACACACCGAGGGAGAGCGAGAAGAAAGCCTGCCCCATTGCACTCACCACCAGACTTGGCGAGAGATGAGAAGGATCGGGGATCAGGTACATTTTTAATCCCTCAATCGCGCCAGGTTGGAACAAGATGTACACCACCATCACTACGAAGAGTAAAAACAGTACTGGCATTAAGCGAGACGACCAACGCTCGATCCCGTTAGCAATGCCGTTACGAACCACCAAAATGGTCGGTACCATAAAGCACAGCATGAGGGCGAGGTTACGGGTTTCGCTGAATGACTCTAACCAGTTCGCCGCATTAACAAAGCCCAGCGCGGTGAGCAGTGGTGACACCATAAAGCCGACCAGCCAACCGGCGACAATGGCATAGAAGCTAAGGATACCAGTTGCTCCGAGCATACCGACTAAGCCGAGCAAGCGACCCAACCACTTTTGCCCACCTGCCACTGAGGATAAAGACCGAACCGGGTTAGCATTGCCGTAGCGTCCAATAGTGAGTTCTGCTATTAAAAGGGGATACGCTAGGACAAAAACCATGATCAAATAAATGAACAGAAAAACGGCGCCGCCGTTTGAAGCTGTTTGAGTCGGGAACCCCCAAATATTGCCCAGCCCAATCGCTGAGCCGGCTGCCGCCAAGATAAACCCTAATCGGGATGAAAATTGTGCGCGTTGTGTGTTTGCCATATCTACTCGTCAGTTTATGCGACATACCCGTCTGACTCTACGCGAATGCGTCCAGCTGCTTGGGTATAGATGATTGATACTGCTCATAATGCCCATCGCTGATGCGTGAGCGACACCTTATGGTGTGTAAAGTTATAATTACAGAGTGAAGCTAGTGATTCGTTCCTCTAAGGCTCGTAAGTAAAACAGTTTATACGTAAAATTTGAAGATCTTGCCGTATGTAATACCCCCAAACGAGCCAACTTCCCGATATTCTTTCCGCGTCTGCTTACTTATTCACCGATAGCGAGTGCGATTCACTGTCTATAGTCAGTACCACAGTGGCTTTCTCTGTCGCAATTATTGATTTAACACAATGTTAACAAGGTGATGTTGCGTCACGTATTTATGTGTCGGTTATTCATCTATGACATTTCTACTGAGGGCCACTTCACTTTTGGTGACTTGTGTTGTCATAAATCTAGACAAAACACTGCTTGCACCCAGTGGCAAGCTAGGCAGAATAGGGTAAGACCATGTGGTTGATAACCCGTCGATTCCAACAATAAGGTGTGCGCAAACAAGCATGGAAAAAGTCTACGAGATCCTGACTCTTATTTTGTTACTCGCGTATTGGCTAACGATCGCGGCGGTCACTATTCGTGTGGTCTTTAAGCGTCGTGCGCTCGGGGTGTCGATCGCATGGTTGATGATTATTTACATCCTGCCGATTGTCGGTGTCATCGCCTACCTGCTATTCGGCGAGCTCAATCTCGGGAAGACGCGTGCGGTACGTGCCAAAGCGATGTTTGAACCGTATCGGCAATGGTTGCTCAGCTTACAAGCGTGTCCGGCGCATCGTCCTCAGCACGTGCGCGAGCAATCTCATCATGTTAACCAATTATGCCAAGCGCGGATTGGTGTCCCTGAATTAACGGGCAACCAGCTCCACTTGCAGACCGATCCGGCAGATATCCTCAAATCCATTGCCTTTGATATTCGTCACGCCACGCAAAGCGTAAACATGGTGTTTTATATTTGGCATCCTGGCGGCCATGCCGATGAGGTTGCGCAAGCCGCGTGTGATACCGCGAAGCGGGGCATTCCGGTTCGTATCATGCTCGATTCTGCGGGAAGTAAGACGTTTTTCCGCAGCAAATGGCCGAGTGTGATGCGAGAAGCGGGGATAGAGTTGATTGAAGCTCTGGCCGTCAATCCGTTTCGGATGTTCTTCCGCCGCCTTGATATTCGCCAGCACCGCAAGGTGGTGATCATCGATAATCATCTGGCATACACGGGCTCGATGAACATGGTCGATCCGCGCTTTTTTAAGCAAAATGCGGGTGTGGGTCAATGGGTAGACGTGATGGTACGTGTTACCGGCCCCACCGTTCCTGTGCTCAGCAGCATTTTTTCTTGGGATTGGGAAGTAGAAACGGGACTGCGAAATTTACCCGCACAACCCGAATGCTCACTCATTGAAGATCACCAACATGCCAATCACGCTGTGCAAGCCATTCCATCGGGACCGGGTTTGCCTGATGGTATGATCCAACAGGTGTTAACCTTGGCTATCCACCAAGCCCATGACAGCATTACCATTACCACGCCCTATTTGGTGCCGAGTGAAGGGCTACTGTTTAGCTTACAAACGGCAGCGCAACGAGGCGTGAAAGTGACAGTGATTGTGCCGGAAAAAAACGATTCCTTAATGGTTGAGTGGGCCAGTCGGTCCTTCTTTGCCGATTTAATGGCGTCAGGTATTGAGATCTACCGTTTTGGCGGTGGCTTACTGCACACCAAATCTGTATTGGTTGATGAAAAGTACTGTTTGATTGGCACCGTAAACCTCGACATGCGCAGCTTATGGTTGAACTTTGAGTTAACGCTCACGGTCGATGATCCCGACTTTTGTGCCAGCGTGAACGCGCTACACCAGCGCTATCTCAGCCAATCTTTGCGTGTGGAACCCAAAACGTGGCAACAACGACCGGTTTATCACAAGCCGATTGAACAGTTTTTCTATATGTTCAGTCCGTTGTTATGACCGGCGCGCGAACTTGATTGAACATGCATACAGTGCGGTTGGTTATGCCATACCGTATAGAGGGCGTTATCCTAATCGCTTGTCAGCATTAAGATTATTAAGTGCCTCACAATTGGTAACCATTTATTCCCTTATATCCTAAAAATCCGGCGCCTTTCGCTGCCGTTTGAGGGCAGAGTTACTACACTTAGTAATGCCCCATATCGAGTGACAGGAGGTAGACATGTCTATCCGTTCACGCAGTTATACATTGAACACCACGCCCGCGCGAAAGGCGCACGTGCGGGTTGTGCCAAATGGCAATGTGTTGATTCAGATTGCCAACGAGAAAAAACCGCACCTCGCGGAATTTGATGAGGTGAAGTTTGAGCGTAAGGGAAAAATCACCCAGCTGGTCGCAGAGCATGTCGAGCCGGGAAGACGAGAAAATTGGGCACTGCCAATGCATCATGATGATGCAAACGAGCTGGCGTCCTTGATTGATCAGGCTCAGGAAGAGCTTGAAATATTAATGCGCGATCTTAGCTAACCAGCGTTGTTTGCCTGTCGGTACACAGAGTATCGGCAGGCTTTTTTGTTTATAGCCCATTGTCCCCGTCTGCTTTCTAGCCCCTGACTTTTTTTGTGCTGCGAGTTTATCTCAATTGTGAGATTTGTTAATAAATGCTGGCTCAAACACTATAAATCGTTAACCCCTTTCAAGCACACTAGTCCCAACAGCGTCACATCTGTGACGTAATACAGACACGTGACTTACATTTGTGAGGCCAGCCTCAAGCCCCTTGCTGCTGACCGACAAGTCTCCGGTTGTCGTTGTGATGTAACTGGTGAAAAATGAAAGAAAAACCTCGCACAGCCTTTCTTGCAGCACCCATTGTATTGCTGCGTGGTTTAGTTCAAGCCCCCAATGTCGCGATGGTGGTGATTGGCGTTTTGATTACCTTCAGCGCCGTTGCCGCCTTGCGCGTGCCGATCAATCTCACCGTCAGTGTTACTCCAGAGCACAGTGTGCGATTCAATCGACAGGCGCTCGAGGCCTTACCTTCGGCACAAATCATCACTCAAACCCCATTTACCCAAGGTGAGCAACGTTTTGAGGGTGTGGCGCTATCAAACGTTTTGGACGCTGCGGGAATGGGGGAATGTGCTGACTTAAAACTGAGCGCGATGAATCGATACCAAGCGATGCTCAGTGCAGACATGGTGGCACGTTATCAGCCAGTGATTGCGATGAAACGCAACGGGCAAGCGATGACACTCAGAACACTTGGTCCACTTTGGTTAGTGTTTCCTCTCGACCAATATCCGGCCATTCAGAATGACCGATTTTATTCGGCAATGGTGTGGCAGCTGACTGACATAGCGTGCCAGCCCTAAGGAGTGACGAATGATGAGAAATGCCCAACTGAAGGTGATGCCGATTAAACGCACTATTTTAGTGGTATGTATTGCGATTATGGCAATCGGTGTGGTGTTAACCACCAATAAGATCACCGCGTTATCTGAGCGCCTAACCAACGGCCAAAGCAAGTTGGTGTGGTATATGCTCAGCTTGTCTAAAGAGTACGATGCGCTGATTACCTTGCTGGAACGCTACCAAGGTGGAAAGAGCAGCTTTGATCAGTTGGCGATTCAGCACGAGATCTTATGGAGCCGCTTTCCGGTTGCGATCACGATGGCGAACCGTGGTGATGCGGAACAAGGGCATCCGACGGCGCTACTAAAAACCCTGTTCGCTGATCTTAAAGCGTATGAAAGCCGCTTCTATGCCTTGCGCTTTTCTAGTCAGGGCATGAGCCAGCTGATTGGGCATTATCGCCAGCAGCGTCAATTACTCGATGGCTTTTTTCAGCAATCGTTAGCCATGCCGGGTCATGGTTATCGCGAGCATACGCGGTTACTTAACCAGCTCGGACAACTGACCACCGTGATGACGTTAGGGATGATAGCCGTGGGCGCGACAGTATTGATGCTGCTTGCATTGGATGCCAAACGCTATTATCGCTTAGCGCGCGAAGACCAACTGACAGGATTGCATAATCGCCATTGGTTGTTTGATACGTTAAACGGTCGCTATGTATTCAACACTCATAGTATGGCGATGTTGGTGATTGACCTTGATGGCTTTAAGGCGATTAATGATAATTTTGGCCATGATGTGGGCGATCTTTTTCTGTCTGCGTTGGCAGAAAAGCTAGCGATGGCACTCCCGCCGCATGCGGTCATTGCGCGGTTAGGTGGTGACGAATTTGCAGTGGTGATGCCTTATCAGCGCGACGATGAGTCGAGAGTGCTTGCGCGTGTTCTTGTCGACGTGGCGCATCAACCGATCGTAATTGACACATACCTCTGCCAAGTGTCGGCCAGCGTGGGTATCGCGCATGGAAAGGACAAACTGAGCGGGGAGCGTTTACTGACCCATGCGGACACGGCAATGTACGCGGCAAAGCGGGCAGGGAAGAACCAATATCGCATGTATCATGACACTATGCAGCCTCCCAATGGAAAACGACACAGTCGTGAGGAACCGCGGTTTGATGAAGCCACACCTTGGGTAAGTGGCCGTTCGCAAGGCGATGCTGAACAGACATCGCCCAACGCTTAGTATTATCAAACTCAGTATTATAAAGCTCAGTGTTATCCAGCTTGATATTATTGGCGTGCTGTCGCCGCTTTCATGGTTTTGACGAAGTCCGTTAATGCCGCCAGCATCGTGGGAACATCATGTTGATGTTGCTCGATGATTTTCACCACCGCAGAGCCAGAAATCGCGCCTGCCGCCCCGGCGCTGATCGCCGCTTTGACTTGCTCAGGGGTTGAGATGCCAAAGCCAAGCAGCGGACGCGGTGCTTCATGATGATGCAAGGTGCCGAGTAAATGCTCAACCGGAGCCCCTGCTTTGGCTTCTGCCCCTGTGACGCCGGCGCGCGACACCAGATAGGTATAGCCACGACCCAGCTCCGCAACCTGAGCTAAGGTGGCATCGTCTGCGTTGGGTGGAGCAATAAAAATCGGATCAATGCCATGCGCCAAGGCTTGTTCACGAAATGGTGCAGATTCAGTAATCGGCACATCTGCTACCAGAACCGAATCGACGCCGACATCCGCACACCGGCGGTAAAAAGTGTCAATACCGCGGGCGTAGACTAAGTTGGCATACATCAGCAACCCAATCGGAATGGTTGGATGCTTGGCGCGAATGGCTGCCAACATGTCGAAACAGGTATCGGGTGTGGTGCCAGCGGCCCGCGCGCGTAAGGTTGCGTCTTGAATGGTGGGCCCATCAGCCAATGGGTCGGAAAACGGCATACCGAGTTCCAGCGCGTCGGCGCCGCCTTCAACCAAGGCATCGACCACGGCGAGTGATTGTTCTGGGTTTGGATCCCCCAAGGTGACAAAAGGAACAAAGGCACCTTGCTGTTTGGCATCCAGGTTTGCGAACATCGCTTGATATCGAGTTGATGGTGCCGTCATTACAGCTCTCCTTTGCCTTCTAAAATGTCATATACAGTGAAGATATCTTTATCACCACGTCCGGATAGGTTGACCACCAAAAGCTGCTCTTTTTCAGGATCAGCGGCAATCATTTTTTGCGCCTGAGCCAGTGCATGGGCAGATTCTAACGCGGGAATAATGCCTTCGTTGCGCGCAAGCGATTGAAACGCTTCCAAGGCTTCATCGTCGGTGACCGCAGGATATTCGGCACGACCAATGGCGTTAAGATGCGCATGCTGTGGCCCCACCGACGGGAAGTCCAATCCGGCTGATACAGAATACGACTCTTCGACTTGGCCATATTCATCTTGCATCAATGGGGATTTCATACCGAAGAAAATACCGGGCTTGCCATGCTTTAAGGGCGCGCCGTGTTGATCGGTATCGAGTCCTTTGCCCGCTGGCTCAACACCAATTAAACGCACCTCTTTGTCATCGATAAAGTCAGCAAACATGCCAATCGCGTTTGAGCCGCCACCCACACAAGCGATTACCGCATCCGGCAAGCGGCCTTCTACCTGCTGAATTTGCGCGCGGGTTTCCTCACCAATAATACGTTGAAACTCGCGCACAATGGTCGGGAAGGGGTGCGGGCCCGCCGCAGTGCCGAGCAAATAGTGGGCGGTATCATAGTTGGCTGACCAGTCGCGCATTGCTTCGTTACATGCATCTTTTAACGTCGCAGAGCCCGCATGTACTGGGATCACAGTGGCACCCATCAGCTTCATCCGAAACACATTAGGACTTTGACGCTCAACGTCTTTGGCCCCCATGTAGATGCGACACTTTAGCCCCAATAGCGCACACGCCAGTGCGGTCGCCACACCGTGTTGGCCGGCTCCGGTTTCGGCAATGATCTCTGATTTGCCCATACGCTGGGCAAGCATCGCTTGGCCCAGTACTTGGTTGGTTTTGTGCGCCCCGCCGTGCAGCAAGTCCTCGCGCTTAAGATACAGCTTGGTGTTCGTCCCCTTGGTGAGGTTACGACAAAGCGTCAACGCGGTGGGTCGTCCGGCATACTCTTGCAGCAGGCGGATAAAATCGTCTTTAAAGTTTGGGTCGTCTTGGGCATCAATAAACGCCTGTTCGAGCTGATCAAGCGCAGGCACCAGAATTTGGGGCACGTACTGACCACCAAATTCGCCAAAATACGGGTTAAGCTTGCTCATAATTATCCTTTTACGTCTTTAACTGGGGCCGAGATACGTTGACTGTCTTGGCGACATCTATCCTCTCAGCTAAATCAACTATCTCGAAAAATCAATAGCGGCGAAGGGCGCGGAACGCCGCGTTTAACTTGTTGGCATCTTTCACCCCGGGCGCATGCTCGACACCGGAGTTAAAATCCAGCCCGAGGCAGCCTTGTTCGGCCGCTTTGGCGGCATTCTCGGGGGTGAGCCCGCCGGCAATCATGACTTTGTCTTTGGCAGTTTTAGGGATCAGATGCCAATCAAACGTTTTGCCCGTGCCGCCAGATTGTTGGCCGACTCGGCTGTCGATGAGGTGACGGTCCGCATTTACGCCGTCTAAAGCCGGTGCGATATCAGAGACACCGTGCGCTTTCCAAATTTCACAGTGTTCAGGGAGCTTCTCACGCAATGCTTGTAGATACGCTGCATCTTCATCCCCATGCAGTTGCACCGCGTGAAGGCTGAGCTGTTTTGCGTACTCAGCCACGGTGTCTAGCGCATGATTTTGGAATACGCCCACATAGCGCAGTGGCGCACCTTGCTGGACGCGCTCGGCCACGGCGGGAGTCACCGCGCGCGGCGAGTGCTCAACAAAAATGAGTCCGCCGTAGACAGCGCCAGCGTTGAAGGCTGCGAGGGCATCGTCGGCGGTGGTGAGCCCGCAGACTTTATTCTCTCCTAAGATCACTTTACGTAGCGCGAGGGTAAGATCGGGTTCTGCCATTAATGCACTGCCAATCAAAAAGCCATCCGCATGGCGGGCAAGATCGCGCACATGACGGTGGTTATGAATGCCACTTTCTGAAATCACGATCGCTTTTTCGCCCACTTGTGGTGCTAAGCGTTTGGTGCGATCGCGATCGATGCTTAAATCGCGCAAATTCCGGTTATTAATCCCAATCACCACCGCTCCTAGGGCATTGGCACGTGCGAGCTCGTCTTCGGTGCTCACTTCAGTAAGCACGCCCAGCTTTAGCGACTCGGCTAAATCGGCCAGCTCGCGGTATTCGGCGTCGTCGAGTACCGACAGCATCAATAAGATCGCATCGGCTTGATAATGACGTGCGAGGTAAACCTGATACGGGTCGATAATAAAATCTTTACAAAGCACAGGCGCATCGACTTGTGCGCGCACGATCGGTAAGAAGTCAAAACTGCCCTGAAAGTGGTCCTCGTCCGTCAGGACTGAAATGGCCGCGGCAAAGGGTTGGTAGGCACGGGCGATACTGGCTGGATCGAAGTCTTCTCGGATCAACCCTTTTGAAGGCGAGGCTTTTTTGCACTCCAAGATAAACTGTGACCCCGGCGCGGCCAGTGCAGCACGAAAATCGCGATCACTGAGCGTCAGTTGGTCGATAAAGCTATCCAGCGGCTGAGCACTTTTGCGCGCGGCTACCCAGCGTTTTTTGTCATCGACAATGCGGCCTAAAATGGTGTCGTTGAGGTCTGAGGTGGTCATACTGCGCTCCTTTGTGCTAACGCTTGCATGATGGTGTAAGGCTTGCCCGACGCCATCACGTCCAAGGCCTGTTGTGCATTTGCTTTCAAGTCTTCTTGTCCGAATAAGCGTAGCAATAGTGCCACATTGACAGCCACCGCCGCTTGCTGGGCGTCTGTGCCTTTACCTTGCAAAATCGCGCTGATCATCGCGCAGTTTTGCTCCGGTGTGCCCCCAGCAATACTGTCCAGCGGGTATTCGGATACACCAAAGTCGCTGGGGGTTAAGGTGTAATGCTCAATGTGAGTTGGGGTGATTTCTGCCACCGTTGTGGGGCCGTGGATTGCCACTTCATCCAGACCGTCACCATGAACCACGGCTGCGCGCGTCATGTTGAGGTTTTGCATGGTTTGTGCAATCGGCGCAACTAGAGCTTGGTCGTACACGCCCATCAGCTCAATGCTAGGTTTCGCTGGGTTAATTAACGGCCCAAGCAGATTGAAGATGGTGCGTGTTTTCATTGCTTGGCGCACGGGCATCGCGTGTCGTACGCCGGTGTGGTATTGCGGCGCGAATAAAAAGCAAACGCCCAGATTATCCAAGGCCTCGCGGGCGTGGTCGGCAGGCATCGCCAAATCAATGCCAAAGGCGGCGAGTAAATCCGATGAGCCCGATTTGCTCGACACCCCGCGGTTACCGTGTTTGGCGACTTTCACGCCACAGGCGGCGGCGACAAAGGCGGCCGTGGTTGAAATATTAATGGTGTTCGCGCCATCGCCTCCCGTGCCGACGATATCGGCAAACGGATAACTGGGGCGGGGGAACGGTTCGGCGTTGTCAGTCAGTGCTTTTGCCGCGCCTGCGATTTCTTCAGGCGTTTCCCCTTTAATCTTCAATGCGGTTAATGCAGCCGCTAATCGCGCTGGCTCGAGCTCGCCCTGAATGATCGCACTAAACAGCTGCTCGCTTTGCGCTTGGCTGAGTGACTGTTGTTGGTAGAGCGTCTCTAGTAGTTGATCCATCACTGTACTTAACCTCGGTATTTGTCTGTTCGAGCTCCGTGCTTATCTGGCACGTGTTGTTGTAAGCGCTAATGTTGTTAGCGCTGATAATAGCCACTGGCCCAATCGATGGTGTGGGTGAGCAGGGCAGCACCTTGTGCGGTCAAAATAGATTCTGGGTGGAATTGATAACCGACCACGTAGTCGGTATTACTCACCACGGCCATCACTTTTTGCGCGTCACCATCCAAGGTCGTGGCGATGACATCCAAGCTGGCCGGCACCTCAGTCGCCACCAGCGAGTGGTAACGGGCCACGGTGAGTGGGGATGCCAATGGGCCAAATACCGCATGTTGCTGGTGGTGCATGGCTGAGGCTTTGCCGTGCATGATGGTGCCAGCTCCGGCGACTGTGCCGCCGTAGGCTTCGACGATCGCTTGCTGACCCAGGCAAATCCCCAGCATCGGCACTTGGCCGCGCAGCCTTTCAATCAACGCGGGCATACAGCCGGCATCAGAAGGCGCACCTGGGCCAGGGGAGAGCACTAGTAGCGGCTGGGGCAGGGAACGAATATGACGAACAATCGCCTCGGCCTCTAAATGATTGCGGAACACCGTGACCGGGTAACCGAGTGTGCGAAATTGATCCACCAAGTTGTAGGTAAAGGAGTCCATGTTATCGAGGAGCACGATGTCCATTTGCGGGGTACTCATGATTGGCCTCCTTGGTGGGCGGTTTGAATCGCATGGATCACCGCTTGAGCTTTGCCGCGGGTTTCGTCCGCTTCGGCTTGAGGGTCAGAATCAAACACCACGCCCGCGCCGGCTTGCACGGTGGCAAGGCCGTTTTCAACGTAGGCAGAGCGGATCACAATGCAGGTATCCATCTCGCCTGATCCGGTAAAATAGCCCACGGCGCCACCATAACTGCCACGACGGCACTGTTCGGTGTCACGGATGAGCTGCATCGCCCGAAGTTTAGGTGCACCGGTGAGCGTGCCCATATTCATACAGGCTTGGTACGCATGCAGCGCGTCTAAATCGGGTTTCAGCTGACCTACCACCCGAGAAACTAAGTGCATCACATGGCTGTAGCGGTCGACTTTGAGCAAGTCGGCGACATGGCGGCTACCGGGTGAGCTAATTCGCGCCACATCGTTGCGGGCCAAATCGACCAGCATCATGTGCTCGGCGTTTTCTTTTTCATCATTGCGCAGCTCAAGCTCAATGCGGCTATCCAAGTCGTGATCAATATCGCCTTGGGCAGTTTTTCCGCGTCGGCGCGTACCGGCGATGGGATAAATCTCAACCTGATTGGTTGCTTGAGTATATTTAAGGGCGCTTTCTGGCGAGGCGCCAAACAAGCTAAATTGGCTATCGCGCAGATAAAACATATACGGGCTAGGGTTGCCATGCTTCAGCGCTCGATAAGCATTAAGCGGTGACGGACATGCGAGGGTAAAGCGGCGCGATGGCACCACTTGAAACACATCACCGGCAATCACGTGCTTTTTCAGTGCGTCGACTTGCTGACAAAAGTCTGAATCAGAGACAGAAACCGCGACGCTGTGATCAGTGATCACGGGCGCTTTTGGAAGCGGCGCAGGCGATAAGCAGGCTTCTTTGATGCTTTGCAAACGACGCGATAAATCCACATAGTGGGCGCGGGCGTTATCACCACCAAATAAGGTGCCTTGTAAGCGCGCTTGGCGGTGCTGGTGGTCAATCACCAGCAAGCTTTCTGCAACATAAAAAAGGTAGTCGGGGCAGTGCTCGGTGCCCTCCACCGCTGGCAGCGTTTCAGTGCTGGCCACCAAATCATAGGCAAAAAGGCCACCGACAAAGAGCGCATCGTCAGGTTGGTTATTCAACGCGACACTTTGTTTGATAACACGCAGGGCATCAAACACCGACGCTTGGCGTAGACGGGCGTCTTCATCTAACAGCGCGCCATTGTCGTTAGGATGGCGGAACGTCAACGTTAGGGCGGGGAAGTCTCCTTCGTTGGCTTGCGCTACCTCACAGGCGAGGGCTTTCAGCGCTGCGCTCTGGGCGATGCTCTCCAGCAAATGACTGCCATTATGAGTAAGCGCTTGTAAGGTCACGCGCTGCCCGCGGCATTCAATGCGCACGGCGGCATCGATCAGCATCAGGCTTTTAAGGTTGCGTTTGGAGTCAATCTCTGCCGACTCCAACAGCATGCTATAAGGCTTATCTTGGCACACGGCGGCATACAACTCGGTCGGGTCGGCCACATAAGGCACCGAGAGTTGGAGCGTATCAAGCTCGCCATGTTGGGGATCATGAGTGTTCACAGCTTTCTCCCTGCCGCTTGCACAAAGGGGGTGAGTTCTTGCATTAGCTGCGCGAACATATCGCCGGTTAAGGCTTGGTGACCGTCTGACAGTGCTTCGCTTGGGTTTAAGTGGCTCTCCACAATAATGCCATCCGCGCCCACGGCCGCCGCAGCGCGTGATAGTGGCGTCACCAGCTCTCGCACACCCGTCCCATGGCTTGGGTCGACCAACACTGGCAAATGGCTACGCTGCTTCATCAAGGCCACGGCATTCAAGTCCAAGGTGTTACGTGTGGCGGTTTCGTAAGTGCGAATACCGCGTTCACATAAAATCACATTGGGGTTACCCGCATCGACAATATATTCCGCTGCCAGCAAACATTCTTCGATAGTGGCGGAAAGCCCACGTTTTAACAAGACAGGTTTGCCAGTTTCGCCTACCGCTTTGAGTAAGCCATAGTTTTGCATGTTACGGGCGCCAATTTGCAAGCAATCAATGTACTCGCACACGGCGTCGACTTGGCTAATTTCCATCACTTCTGACACGGTTGGCATGCCAGTCAGCTCACTGGCTTGTTTGAGTAGCTTTAGCCCCTCAACTCCCATGCCTTGGAAATCATAAGGGCTGGTGCGTGGTTTAAAGGCACCGCCCCGCAATACACGTGCACCATGAGTTTTAACGCGCTCCGCCACGGATAGCAATTGAGACTCCGACTCCACCGAGCAGGGGCCTGCCATGACCACGAAGTGTTGACCGCCTACAGGTACATTGCCGATATGCACCACGCTGTCGTGCGGCTGCACATCACGGCTCACGCGTTTGTACTTGGTTAAAATCGGCTTGACTTCCTCAACCAGTGGGTTGGCCTCAAAATGGCATTGTTGCAACACACGTTCATCACCCAGTGCGCCCAATACAATGCGTTCCACACCCGGCATATAAAGCGGTTTTAACCCGCATTGTTCAATTTGATTGAGGAGGACGTTGGCATCCTGCTCGGTGGCTTGGGGTTTAAGTACAATAATCATCAAATATCCTTATCAACTACGTTGCGGGTTACCGTGACTGAATGCGTAGTGGCACGATAACGCGTGATGGCAAAACTGAGAGACAAAAACGCCCGCATCAGTGGCGGGCGTTGTGAATAAGGTTGCTGTTTATACAGCGCGTCACACCGCCCGTGAGGAGCCGTGCCACCAAATAAGCGCAACAGAGGTCATGGATGTCGCCAACACACTCACGGCCTGTTCGGCAGTGGGTGCATTGTGAATCGAATGTGATCTAGACGCGGCGTTGAAATACATGCTGCGAGACTCCGTCGTGACTGTTACCCTTAGCGCCATATTGCTCCCCGAGACTGAGAAGTGGTGCGCGTTAACTTGTGTACTAGTAAACTGATATTTTACTTCTGTGTCAACGGGGAATTCAAAAAGAATGCAGAAAAAGTGCGGAATAAGCACACGATAATAAACAACAAAGATATTCACCGTGCCCGCCGAGCGCTGATTAACTTGGCGTATTCGCATCGACAGAGCCCGCATGGCGCGTACTTAGCCTCAGGCTGATAAGACACAAACCGACAGTGCTAGGGCGCGAGCGCATTAAGGAAACCCGATACACCATGATCATTGACTTACATAGCCATACCACTGCCTCCGACGGCCGTCTATCACCAAAAGATTTGGTGCAGCGCGCGGTCGAGCGTCGCGTGGGCGTGTTGGCGATTACCGACCACGACACCACCGCTGGGCTGGTGGAAGCGCAAGCAGAAATCGACCATCAAAACTTGCCCCTGACGCTGGTCAACGGCATTGAAATTTCGACCTTGTGGCAGAATTTTGATATCCACATTGTGGGATTAAATGTCGACCCCCAGCATCCGGCATTAACCGCATTGATTGCCGAACAAGCTAAGCGACGGCAACAACGTGCTGAGCTGATTGCTGAGCGGTTAGAGCGCTCGCATTACACAGGGGCGCTCGCGGGTGCGCGTGAACTGGCTGGCGATGCACCACTGACCCGTGCCCATTTTGCACGCTGGTTGGTCGAGCAGGGTCACGCGAAAACCATGCAAGCCTGTTTCAAGCGCTTTTTAACCCGAGGAAATACCGGCTATGCACCGCCTAATTGGTGTTCGATTGCAGATGCGGTTACGGCGATCCATGAGGCCGGCGGGCAGGCGGTGCTTGCTCACCCAGGCCGATATAAGCTCAAAGCCAAGTGGTTGAAACGATTATTGACTGCATTTTCTGAAGCCAATGGCGATGCTATCGAAGTCGCTCTTCCTCAGCAGTCGCAACAAGAGCGTCGTTTGCTGGCCGATTACGCGCGAGATTATGGATTGTTGGCCTCGCTGGGATCGGATTTTCATTATCCTTCTCCGTGGACAGAGCTGGGCCGCAATTTATGGCTACCCAAAGACAGTCAGCCGGTTTGGCATGATTGGACATGGTTAGACGCGGCTGAACAAAAATGGCAATCAGTAAATCAACTAGATAGCGACAAGCCAGACGCGTTACAATAGACGTATAAGAAGGATTATCCGGCGCGCTAGCCACCAACGCTGGATCGCGGTTGAGCATCCTAAAGTGGCAGAGCTAAAGCAGGAGGAACCATGAGTCAGTTTTTTTACGTCCACCCAGAGAACCCGCAAGCGCGGTTGATTAATCAAGCGGTGGCGATTATCCGAAATGGTGGGGTCATTATTTATCCGACCGATTCGGGCTATGCATTAGGCTGCCAACTAGAAAATAAACAGGCGCTGGAACGCATTTGCCGGATTCGTGATCTCGACAAAGACCATAACTTTACGTTGCTATGTCGTGATTTATCCGAGTTATCGCTTTACGCTCGGGTGGATAATACCGCGTTTCGCTTGATTCGAAATAACACCCCCGGTGCTTACACCTTCATTTTGAAGGCGACGAAAGAAGTGCCGCGCCGATTAATGAACCCGAAGCGTAAGACCATTGGTATTCGCGTACCGGATAACCGTATCGCGCTTGATTTGCTCGAGGCGTTGGGCGAACCCTTGATGTCGACGTCATTGATTTTGCCGGGCAATGATTTTACCGAATCAGACCCTGAGGCGATTCGTGATCATCTCGAACACAGTGTGGATTTGATTATGCACGGTGGCGTATTGGGTGAGCATCCCACCACAGTGGTTGATTTTAGTGAAGGCAACCCAGAAATTCGCCGCCACGGCAGTGGTGATCCACAACCATTTGAATAAAAAATGAACCAAGTGTCACCATGAGCCGTAACTACTCATACAGTGCAATTGCATTGTGACAATGTGCTAGTTCTGATGTTGTGTCAGCGTCATGTTGACCTTCCATTCCCGCCCAGCCGCCTTGCTGGGCGTTTTTTTATTTTAAAAAGTCAGAGCCAGCCGAAACTGTTTCTCTATCCCCTAGGTTCTTGGTATTATTCGCCTCCTGATGACGAAAACCGTCAGCAAACCAATTAATGCCAACCGTGACAGTGATGACGCCTGTGAAGGCGACAGTAAGGTAAGACAAACATGAGCGAAAAATTGCAGAAGGTGCTAGCGCGTGCTGGCGTAGGTTCACGTCGTGAGATGGAAAGCTATATCCAATCAGGGCGTGTGAGTGTGAACGGTGTGGTTGCCAAGCTTGGCGATCGTCTTGATGACCCGAGTGCGCTGGTGCGTGTAGACGGTCATCCTGTTCAACTAAGTGCGCCTTCTGAGTCTGTGTGTCGAGTCCTCGCATACAACAAACCGGAAGGCGAATTGTGTACGCGTAGCGATCCAGAAGGTCGCCGCACTGTCTTCGATCGTCTTCCTAAGCTAAGAGACGCCCGTTGGGTTGCTGTCGGTCGTCTGGATGCAAACACCTCAGGCTTGTTGCTATTTACCACTGATGGTGAATTAGCAAACCGACTAATGCACCCAAGCCGCCAAGTGCAGCGTGAATACATGGTACGTGTATTTGGTGAGGTGAACGAAGACATGGTGCGTAATCTTGTCTCTGGTGTTGAGCTAGAAGACGGCGTAGCGCGTTTTGAGGACGTTGTTTACGCGGGTGGCGAAGGCATGAATCATACCTTCTATGTGGTGATCACCGAGGGACGCAACCGTGAGGTGCGCCGTTTGTGGGAAACCCAAGGGGTGACGGTGAGCCGTCTGAAGCGTGTTCGTTATGGCGATATCTATCTCGAGAAAGACTTGCCACGTGGTGGCTGGCGCGAGATGGAGCTGAAAGAAGTGAACTACTTGCGAGAAATGGTTGAAATGAAACCAGAATCGCAAACAGTGATCACCCCAGAGGATCAGAAGCGCAAAAAATCGCGCCAGAAGATTCGCCGTGCTGTTCGCCGCTATGAAGAACGTATTGATTCCGATAGCAAACCGAAAAAAGCGCGCCAAGCGCGTCGTGGTAACGCACCCGCTGGTGGGCCGAAAGGCAGTGGACCTAAGCCTAAACAAGGCAACCCTCGAGCAGGCGCGCCGCGTGGCAAAGGTAAACCGCGCACCCGCAAATGATGTTTTATAAAGCGGTATTTTAAAAAGCGTTACCTGAAGCCCGGCACCTGCCGGGTTTTTTATGCGCTGTTTTTACCCTTCTTCAACCTGCATTGCCTCTCATTCTATTTTCATCCACATGATAACGATTCTCGTTTGTGATAATGTGCTACTTATCGTTTTATTAGTAAATGGATGTGATGAAAGCGGCCGAGCAGCATATCGCCACACGTTTTAACCGAATCGAACGTGTGTTGGCGTATATTCATGCCAACCTTGATCAACCCTTAAATGTGGCAGACCTAGCCGCGTTAAGTTGCTGGTCACGTTGGCAGTTGCAGCGAGTTTTTTCGGAACAAACTGGGGTCAATGTTGCGCACTACGTACGAGAGCTAAAACTCGGGCAAGCGGCGCAACAGCTTGTCATGGGTCAAAGCCGTGTCATTGATATTGCGTTGATGTATGGCTTTGGCTCCGAGGCGAGCTTCTCGCGTGCATTTCGGCAACATTTTGGTATTACCCCGCGTCACTATCGGCAGCGCGGCGTGATGGATGGTATTCGCACACCGATGCATATTGCTAGTCTGACAACCTCTCAACCATCTTGGCTGTCTGTGCATATTAAAACGCGAGAGCCAATGCACCTGGTAGGCCAGCTTGGCTATATTCGAGGATTATTTTCATCACAGCCCGACTTTAGCCATATCGTGCCTGAGCTTTGGCAACACGTCCATCAGTCATTATGGTACGCCGGTGAGCGTGAGAGTATTGGCGCGATTAACGTTACCCAAGCGGAGACACTGGGTGAGCCTTTACCCTATTTAGCCGGTCAAATCACAATGCATCCGCCTGAAGACAATGCGATTACTCACTGGATAATCCCTGCCACAACCTATGCGGTGATCACACATACTGGCCCGGTGAGTGCATTGCCGGAAACGCTTAAGGCTTTTATCTACCACTGGCTGCCTCAATCTGGCTACACATGTACCGACGGGGTTGAGTTAGAGGTTTATCCTCCACACTATCAGCCTGCCGATAAGCACGCTGTGATGCACTATTGGGTGCCGCTCGACACCACACACTTTGCACCAAATTGAACAGTTTTTATCAGTCCTGTCCTTACAATGCGAATGATTTTGTTTTTCATTTAAGTTGTTTGAGTTGTAAGAAGGACGTTTTAATGCAGGCACCAACATCTCGCGCATTCGCCAATGGTTGGCGACGCTCGCCGTTAGCACTTGTTATCATGGGGACACTTACCAGTGCGTTGGCCCATGCTGAGAATGAACAGAGTGATATTGAAACCATTCAAGTGCTGGGCGATACCTACCGAAATACTGCCACTAAAACAGTACTGGCACCAGAAGAGACGCCTCAAGCGGTTACCGTCATCGACCGAGACACTATCGAGCAGCGCCAAGCCAGCTCATTAAGTGAAGTAGTGCGCTACACCCCCGGCGTTAATACGGAGTTGCGAGGTGGGGCAGTGACGCGCCTCGATTTGTTTAATATTCGGGGCTTTATTAACTATCAAAACTTCTTTGATGGTCTCGCAGTGCCTTACAACACGTGGAATTTGCAGCCGCAAATCGATCCGATTGCCATCGAACAAGTCGAAGTTTTTAAAGGGCCGACGTCGGTGTTATACGGGAATATTCCACCGGGTGGCATGGTGAATATGATCGCCAAAACGCCGCAACAGCAAGCTGCACATCGCGTGGCGGTGAGTACCGATTCGGACGCGTTGCGTGAAGTGTCGGTCGACAGTACGGGGGCAATATCAGATACCTCACTGGCTTATCGAATGGTGGCCCTGGCTCGGCAAAAAGACGGTCAGGCGGGTGACTCGGAAGAAGAGCGGTATGTGGTTGCCCCATCGTTAGATTGGCGGGTGTCGCCAGATACCTTGGTGAACGTTAACCTTTATTACCAAGCGGATCCGGCGGCGGGGATTTATACTTCATTACCCGCTAAAGGCTCGGTATTGCACAGTGACAAAGGCCGTTTATCGAGCGATAGTTTCTCCGGTGATAATCATTGGAACACCTACGACCGAGAATTCTTGATGCTCGGGTACAAGGTGCAGCATCAGCTTTCTGCCGATTGGTCAGTGCTTCACACAGCACGCTACACGGATGCAGATTTACTGCAAAAAAACATGTATCACCAGAAGAGCAGCGATGGTCAGCACTACCCGCGCAATGCCTATCTTACCGACGAATCTATGACGTCTTGGGTTGTCGACACCCAGCTATCAGGAGATTTGCGTTGGGGGAAAGCGCAACATTACACCTTATTTGGGCTCGACTATCAGAATATGTCTTCTGATGTTAGCTATGACGACACGTTAGCGGGTGTCGTGCCGGATATTGATATTTTTCACCCCAATAACCATCAAGTTGACCCAAGCACCCTGACCTTTGTTTATCAAGATCAGCACGATATCGAGGTGGCGCAGACAGGCATCTATGCTCAGGATCAAATCCTTTGGAAACAATGGGTTTTACTTGCCGGTGCGCGGTACGATGAATATGAGTTAAAAGACGATCAACGTACCCTGTATGCGGGGACACCCAGTGGTTCAGATAAAACGATTCGCCACTACAATTTAGCATTGCGTGCTGGGGCAATGTATCAATTCAACAACGGTATATCGCCTTATCTCAGCTACTCAGAAAGTTTTGAACCCACGGATATGGATAATCGCGGTAACGTATTTGACCCATCCACGGGAAAACAATGGGAAGCGGGGCTTAAATATCTTTCACTAGATGGCACGACGGGATTCAATTTGGCGCTGTTTGAGCTCAAAAAACAGGATGCCTTGGTCAATGATCCCAACGACTCCTATGCGAAAATTCAAACCGGTGAAATTCGATCTCGTGGGATAGAAGTCTCTCTCGATCACGCGCTGAGTGTGGACACAGACGTGTCACTGACTTACGGCTACATGGATATGGAAATTACGGACGACCCTAATCTTGAGGGAAAAACGCCTGTTTGGGTGCCAGAGCAAACTGCCAGTGCCTGGTTGAATCATCAAGTCAGTGCGGGGACACGAATTAGTGTTGGTGTGCGTTATGTGGGAGAGTCACAGGGTAACGCAACCAATACCTTTACAGTGCCCGACTATACCGTGTTTGACACCGCGATTCGCTATGACTTATCGCAGCTTTCCTCGTCGCTTTCGGGGGCAAATGTGTCGCTATCTGCAACGAATTTGTTCGATAAGACCACATATAGCTGTTTTGATGAGTTGAACTGTTGGTATGGAGACGAGCGAAATATCAAGGCCAAGCTCAGCGTCGATTTTTAACCAGTGAAGCACGAAAAGCGCCCCAGTCTTGGGGCGTTATCGATTAGCGTTTCGGTTGCGCATCAATACACTGACCGTGCTCGTTAATACCTTCTGGCGCCATCAGGTAAATATACAGCGGCATAATATCGAGTGGGGTTTTCAGTGTTTGTGGATCCTCGCCGGGGAACGCGCTGGCTCGCATGCTGGTGCGGGTGCCACCCGGGTTGATAGCATTAACACGGACCTTGGTGTCAGACATTTCATCCGCCAGTACTTGCATCATACCTTCGGTCGCAAACTTAGATATCGCATAACTGCCCCAATAAGCACGACCTTGGTGGCCTACCGTTGATGTGGTAAATACAATGCGCGCGTCATCCGACTTTTTCAGCAACGGGAGTAGGGCTTGTGTCATTAGCATGGTCGCTTTGACGTTCACCTGCATGACATCATCGTGCGACTTCTCATCAATTTGGTCGAAAGGGCTGAGTACGCCAAGTAGCCCCGCGTTATGCAATACGCCATCTAAGCGGCCAAACTGTTGCTCGATGGTATCGGCCATATCCATGTAATGCTGACGTGTGGCGCCGAGCATATCCAATGGGATAATGGCTGGCTGTGGCGCGCCCATCGCATCAATCTCGTCGTATACGGCTTCAAGCTTTTTCACAGTACGGCCCAGCAAAATAACCGTTGCGCCTTTTTCGGCGTAACTTAATGCGGCTTGACGGCCAATACCTGCGCCTGCACCGGTCACTAAAATGACGCGACCTGCTAGGGCATTTGAGGTAACTTGATATTCCACGATACAAATCCTTATTTATTGTTAAACGTAGATTATTGTAAGGTTGCGGGTGATGTGTGACAACCAAGCGCGTGATGCGCTGTATTAAGGCATTGCCACCAAAGCGAGACAAAGAGGATACAACATTGGAATTTATTGCGGATTATGGGCTGTTTTTGGCCAAAGTCATCACCTTTTTAGTGGCTGCAGTGGTACTGGTTGCCCTGGTTCGTGCCGCGAACGACAAGGGCGGACAAAAGGGGAGCCTGAAGATCACCGATCTGACTGAGAGCTTTAAGCATCATCGTGAAGCACTGGAACACCACCTTTACAATGAGGCTGAGCTAAAGGCGCGCGATAAGGCAGAGAAAAAAGCCAAGAAGGCGGAAAAGAAAGCCCAAAAAGCCGCGGCGAAGAAAGACAGCGAGCACAACTCGTCACGAGAGCCGCGATTGTTTGTACTGACCTTTAAGGGCAGTATCGATGCCCGAGAAGTGGAGGGGTTACGCGAAGAAATTTCTGCCATTCTCGCGGTGGCGACATCTGACGATGAAGTGTTAGTGCGTCTAGAAAGTGGCGGGGGCATGGTGCATGGCTATGGTCTTGCCGCTTCGCAGTTAGCAAGAATTCGGAAAGCGGGCGTGCGTTTGACCATTTCGGTCGATAAAGTCGCCGCCAGCGGTGGCTATATGATGGCGTGTGTGGCGGATAAAATCATTGCAGCACCGTTTGCCATCATCGGGTCAATTGGTGTGATTGCGCAATTACCAAACTTTAATAAGTTACTGAAGAAGAACGATATCGAGTTTGAGCAACTGACCGCCGGTGAATTTAAGCGCACCCTGACGATGTTTGGTGAAAATACGGATAAAGCACGTGAAAAATTCCAAACCGAGTTAGAAGAAACCCACGACCTGTTCAAAGGGTTTATCACTGAGCATCGTCCGACATTAAATGTGGATACCGTGGCAACGGGTGAGCATTGGTTCGGTAATCAAGCCATTGACTTGGGTCTTATCGATGCGGTGAGTACCAGCGATGAATACTTATTTGAGGCGGCAAACAGCGAGCGTCATATTCTTGCGGTGAGCTATCATCAGCGTAAAAACATCGCAGAAAAGCTTGCAGGCGCCTCAGCAGAGGTTGCTGATCGCGTGTTACTTAAATGGATCAGCCGCGGCCAGCGTCCCTTGATTTAACGCTTGTTTGGCATCACATCATCACGTTTCACCGTGATGGTGTGGTTTCAACCGTGGAGTGAGCAAAATATTGGCTATGATTGGAGTCAAAACACACAAATATTGTGAGCCAAGCCAAAAATTATCGTTTCTGTTTGGCTATTTATCGGGTCGCAATGGTAATGATTAGCGCGTTTTTTCCCGAATCTGTCTTTAAAAGATGGACCACAATAAATGATCACAATTAACTAACAATTGTGGAAGGGACAAGCAATCAGCGTGTTTTACTGCGAATTTAGTTGATATTCGGTCAGACTCGCTCAATATTGTAAAACAGAAAGCGTCTTACTCACTATCATGAGTTTGCAACGCAACGAATTATCGACAGTTTTTAGCGCAAAGGGCGTACATTAGGTCATTATGGGCAAATCTCTCGTCATCGTGGAGTCCCCAGCAAAGGCGAAAACGATCAACAAATACCTCGGCAAAGACTTCATCGTGAAGTCGAGTGTCGGGCATGTTCGTGACCTGCCAACTGGTTCGACGCAGGGCGGCAAAAAAGCCGCTCCAGTGTCAACGAAAGGGCTCAGCGCCGAAGAAAAAGCGCGAATCAAGAAAGAAAAAGAAAAGAAGGCGCTCATCAACAAGATGGGCGTCGATCCTTACAATGGTTGGCAAGCGAAATACCAAGTCCTGCCGGGTAAGGAGAAAGTGGTTGCCGAACTCAAGCAGCTAGCGGAAAAAGCGGATCACGTTTATCTCGCAACGGATTTGGACCGCGAAGGGGAAGCCATTGCTTGGCACCTGCGGGAACTGATCGGTGGCGACCATGATCGCTTCAAACGCGTGGTGTTTAACGAAATCACCAAAAATGCGATTACACAAGCCTTTGAAACACCGGGCGATATCAATATTGATGGCGTCAATGCGCAGCAAGCCCGCCGTTTCCTCGACCGTGTCGTCGGGTTTATGGTCTCGCCGTTGCTTTGGAAAAAAGTTGCGCGTGGCCTATCGGCCGGTCGTGTTCAGTCGGTGGCGGTAAAACTGCTGGTTGAACGCGAGCATGAGATTAAAGCCTTTATTCCAGAGGAATTCTGGGATGTGCATGCGGATACCCTAACGCCGAACGCACAGGCACTTCGCTTGCTGGTGGTACAACAAAACGGCAAGGCGTTCAAGCCGAAGAACAAAGATCAGGCCATGGCGGCGGTGTCGGCGCTTGAGCATGCAAGCTTTGTGGTACGCGATCGCGAAGATCGTCCGTCAACCAGCAAGCCGTCTGCGCCTTATATCACCTCGACATTGCAGCAGGCGGCCAGTACCCGCTTGGGCTTTGGGGTGAAAAAGACCATGATGCTGGCTCAGCGTTTGTACGAAGCCGGTTACATCACCTATATGCGTACCGACTCGACCAACCTCAGCAAAGAAGCGGTCGAAGCGGCCCGTGGCCATATTGCGAGTGAATATGGCGAGCAATATTTGCCAGAGTCTGCGAATGTGTATGGTGCGAAGGCGAATGCACAGGAAGCGCACGAAGCGATTCGTCCCTCTGACGTGGGTGTGAGTGCGAGTGATCTGCAAGGCATGGACCCAGACGCCCATCGTCTGTATGACTTGATTTGGCGCCAGTTTGTTGCCTGTCAAATGATGCCGGCGAAGTATGATTCAACCACACTGACCGTCGCAGCCGGTGATTTCTCGCTGAAAGCGAAGGGACGCACGCTGCGCTTTGATGGCTGGACACGCGTTCAACGCCCATCGGGTAAGAACGAGGATCAAACCTTACCGGCTGTCGATGTGGGTGAAACCCTCAAGTTAGAGCAGCTTGATCCTAAGCAGCACTTTACCAAGCCACCGGCACGCTTTACTGAGGCCGCCCTGGTAAAAGAGCTTGAAAAGAGAGGGATCGGTCGACCATCGACCTATGCGTCTATCATTTCCACCATTCAAGACCGCGGGTATGTGCGGGTTGAAAACCGTCGCTTTTACGCTGAGAAGATGGGCGAAATTGTGACCGATCGACTCAACCATAGCTTCGCTGATCTGATGGATTATGATTTTACCGCGCGGATGGAAGCGTCGTTAGACAAAATTGCCGTCGGTGATATCGATTGGAAGGCAGTGCTCGATAACTTCTTTGCCGACTTTACGTCGGAGCTGGAAACCGCAGAGCAAGACGAAGACGACGGTGGGATGAAGCCCAACTACATGGTGATGACAGATATCGACTGTCCAACCTGTGGCCGTAAAATGGGTATTCGTACCGCGTCGACAGGGGTATTCCTTGGTTGTTCAGGCTACGCGTTACCACCGAAAGAGCGTTGTAAAACCACCATCAACCTGATGGATGAAGATGGTATTGTCAACGTGCTTGAGGAAGACGTTGAAACGGCCGATCTTCGAGCAATGAAGCGTTGTCCGATTTGCGAAACCGCCATGGATTCTTACCTAATCGACCAGCACCGAAAACTGCACGTTTGTGGTAATAACCCAAGCTGTGAAGGTTATGTGGTCGAAAAAGGTGAATTCAAGCCAAAAGGCTACGATGGCCCGGTCGTTGAGTGCGACAAGTGTGGTAGCGATATGGTGCTGAAAAATGGCCGTTTCGGTAAATACATGGGTTGTACTAACGAGGAATGTAAGAACACGCGTAAGATCCTCAAAAATGGTGAGATTGCTCCACCGAAAGAAGATCCCGTGCATTTCCCCGAGTTGCCGTGTGAAAACTCGGATGCGTATTTCGTATTGCGTGATGGTGCATCGGGCCTATTTATGGCCGCGAGTAATTTTCCGAAATCTCGTGAAACGCGCGCACCTTTGGTTGAAGAGCTTCACCGCTTTAAAGACCGTATTTCTGATAAGTTCAAATACTTAGCAGATGCGCCGCAGGAAGATCCGGACGGACGTCCGACAGTGGTTCGCTTTGCGCGCAAAACAAAAGAAAACTATGTGCGCAGTGAAGAAGACGGAAAACCGACAGGTTGGTCAGCGTTCTTTGTTGATGGTCAGTGGGAAGTCACCGACAAACGTAAGAAAAAAACCAAGGCTGACTAAGCCACAGCGCTTGTGATTCAAACCCGCCAGTACGGCGGGTTTTTTCGTTGTAGGCATGAGTGAACCTTTGCTTGATCCGTCCCAATATCTTGTCGATACCACTTGCTAAAATGCCGCCTTTCATTTCTTCTCTGAGGCCATATGGAGCTTCATCAATTAGTCAATACACTGGGTCAAGACTTAAAATATCGTTATGGCGAACGTGTTCATAAGCTCACATTGCATGGCGGTTTTAGCTGTCCCAATCGTGATGGCACACTTGGGCGAGGCGGGTGCACATTTTGCAATGTGGCTTCGTTTGCCGATGAGCAGGCTCAGCATGGCTCGGTAAGCCAGCAATTGCAGCAACGGGCTAAAGAAGTTGATCGTGCTCGACGCTACCTTGCCTATTTTCAGGCCTATACCAGTACTTACGACGAAGTCACACGCTTAAAAGCCTTGTACGAGCAAGCACTCGCGCGGGAAAACATGGTGGGGCTTTGTGTCGGTACACGCCCTGATTGTGTGCCACAGGCCGTATTGGCGTTGTTGGCAGATTATCACCAACAAGGGTTTGAGGTCTGGTTAGAGCTTGGCTTACAAACCGCTCACGATAAAACCCTAAAGCGCATTAATCGCGGCCATGATGTTGCCGTCTATGAAGCTGTTACCCAGCAGGCGCGCGCGTTGGGGATAAAAGTCTGTACCCATTTGATCGTGGGTTTGCCAGGCGAAGACTTGGCGGCACACCAGCAAACCATTGATCGGGTCGTGGGTGTTGGGACGGATGGGGTTAAGCTCCACCCATTGCATATTGTTGAAGGCAGTACCATGGCGAAGGCGTGGCGAGCAGGGCGTCAGTTTGCGATGTCTTTAGACGACTATGTACGCAGCGCGACCATGATGATCCAGCGAACTCCGCCAGAGGTGGTATATCATCGTGTGTCTGCCAGTGCCCGTCCACCCACATTGCTGGCCCCTTTATGGTGCGAGAACCGCTGGCTCGCGATGACGGCAATCGCGAACCAGCTGGACAGCTCAGGGGCGCAAGGCGCAGCACTCGGCCGGCCATTTATGCCTCGCTAGCGTGATGACGCTTGGGGAGCAAACGCGCCGCAAGACGGCGAAAAAGGTGGCCAATGTCTTGTAAAATAAGATACAAGCATGGGACCAAGAATAGCGTCAGTAGGGTCGCAAACATCACTGCAAAACCGAGCGCGACCGCCATGGGGATCACGAACCGTGCCTGCAGGCTGGTTTCAAACATGATGGGGAGTACCCCTGCAAAGGTGGTGATAGAGGTAAGCGTAATGGCACGAAAACGCGCACAACCGGCTTCTATTACCGCTTGTTTTATCGCAACTCCCGCTTCTCGAGCACGATTGATGTAATCCGTCATCACTAAGGAGTCATTCACCACCACACCTGCAGCTGCGATCAGACCAAATGTCGACATCAAGCTCAGATCGATATCAAACCAATAGTGCCCCCATATGGCGCCGGTTAAACTAAAGGGGATCACGGACATAATGATCAACGGCTGCGTGTAGCTTTTTAGCGGCACCGCGAGCAGGGCATACACCACTATCATCCCCGCAATAAAGAACAAGATTTGCTCGTTTTGCTGTGCTTGCTGCTCTTCTATTGAGCCGCTTAGCTCGGTGGTGACATCGGGATAACGCGCCAGAATATCGGGAATAATGTCCTGATCGATGGTGTCGATAATCGCGCCAGGCTCCACTTGCTCTTCGTCGATCGCGCCATACACATACACGGTACGGAATCCTGCCTCTCGTCGTAAACTGTTCACGCCCGGCTGTTGTTTTAGCTCCACCACATCCCCCAACATCACTTGTTGACCTGATGGTGTAGTGATGATGGCATAACGCAGTGATGAGAAGGCTTCACGGGTGAGTTTGGGGTAACGTACCATCACTTTCACCTCTTCGCCGTCGCGGATCATCCGTTGCGCTTCGCCGCCATAGAAGCTTCCTCCCACCTGCGTGGCAATGGTGGTCAGATCGAGCCCGAGATCATAAGCGACGGGTGTAAGTGAGATGAGCACCTCTTGACTCCCTGAGTCAATTGACGAGGAGATATCGTAAAGGTCCGGCTGCTGATTAAGTCGAGACATCAGTGCACGCCCCGCTTGATTCAAGGTAGTGATATCGGGTCCGAACAAGAGGTAGCCAAACTCGTCGCCGTCTTCACCGCCATTAACATCATCCTGAATCGTGAGTGTTTTCACGCCGGGAATATCTGGCATTGCTTCGCGCCAACGACGAGACAGCTCAAAGGTGGTGAAAGGACGAACGTCGTCATCGACTAAGGGGATCACCAATTCACCAGATGTGCGTCCATCGTTAAATACGAGGGTGTCTTTAATGATGTGTTGCCCAGTTTCTAACGCGATTTGGTCATCAACGCGATATACCATGCTCTCGATAGCCTTGAGGGCGTCAATGGTTTGTTCACTGGACGCATTGTTATTCATGGTCAGATTGATGCTGGGAAAGTCATGCGGGACTTTGGGTGTTGGCACCATACGCACATGGTTCGCAGTAACCAGACCAATCGCAATCGCAAGCAGGGTGATAAAGGAGGCAAGCACCGACCAGCGCCAATGCACGCAGAATGTGACTGCTCGTTGGTATGGACCACGGATAAAACGTTGGAACTGTTGATTGAATCGCTCCCTTATACTGTGGTGCTTTGGGGGCGTAAAATGGGTGTGTGCAAGGTGAGCCGGTAAAATCAGCTTAGATTCAATTAAGCTAAACACCAGACACAACATAACGATCGATGCGATACCGAAGAAGAAGGCGCGCTCTGGGCCGCTGGACATGATAAAGGGAGCGAACACCGCAATGGTGGTGAGTACGCCGAATGTGGCGGGTGTCGCGACGCGTTGTGCCCCTTTAACCACGTTATCCACACCACCGCCGACTTTTTCAACTTGGGTGTAGACACTTTCACCGATCACGATGGCATCGTCGACAACAATCCCCAACACCATAATAAATGCGAAAAGCGAGACAATATTGATGCTCACGCCAATCAATGGCATTAACATCACGGCACCTAAAAAGCACACTGGTAGGCCAATCATTACCCACATCGCGAGCTTGAAACGTAAGAAAACGGTAAGCAACAGCGCAACTAACACCGCCCCTTGGAGCAGGTTTTTAAGCATCATATCGAGGCGAGCGTTTAGGTAGTAGGTCATATCAACGACCGACTTTAGCTTTAACCCTGGCGGTAAGGTCTGGTTTTTGGCGTCAATGTACTGGTTCACCGCGTCGGCGACCGTCACCATATTTTCGGACGCTGTCGCTTGTACATTTAAGAAAATGGCATTTTGCCCTGAGTATTTAAAATACAGCTCGCCTTCGGTGAAGCCGTCTTTGATAGTGGCAATATCTTGAAGCAGCAAACGGCTGCCATTGGGGCCAATTTTGATCGGAATCGAGCGGAATTCGTCGCCACGATAACGTTGGTTCTCAACCCGAATGGAGATCATGCCATTGTTGGTGCGCACTTCACCCGCAGAGAAGTTCGCAGAATAACGGGCGATAGCATCACTGACCTGATTCAAGGTCAGATTGTATTTCTGCAGTACCTGTGGAGGGACTTCAATCGCAATTTCATAGGTAGGAGCGCTGAGTTCAACCAGTGTTACGTCTTCAAGTTGGAGCAATTCATCTTCAATTTTCTGCGCCACAGGCTTAAGCTCGGTGAGAGGTTTATCGCCTACCACCGCCATGCTTATCACGGTTTGTCGAAACTCAACTTGCGCGACAGTCAGTGGTTCCATATTGCCGGGTAAGTTAGATAGGGCATCGACTTTTTGTTTGACTCTATCAAGGACAAGGTTGAGATCTTCGCCGACATCGACTTCAATCGCCACGCGGCCATAGCCTCGCCTTGCCGTAGAAACCACCGACTCAATGCCGCTGACATCTTTGATGGCTTCCTCCACTTTGACCAAGATACTCTCTTCGACTTCTTGTGGTGAGGCGCCAGGGTAGTCGGCGGTGATATGGATATAATTGATTTCAATGTTGGGGAACATCTGACGCTGGATAAAAAAGTAGCTAGCGACCCCCATCACAATAATAAAAATCATGATCAGGTTAGCGGCGACCGGGTTATGGGCAAAGTAGGCGATCAGGCCACGTGATTGTGTCGAATCACTCATCATTGGCCTCCGCTACCTGAGAGGCGAGGCGCACCGTCATTCCCTTTTCTGGAAACTCCGGTAGGGTGACGACCAACCTGTCGTTTGGTTCTAGACCTTGGTCGGCAAACATAAATTCGCCTTCCGTGCGGACGACTCGTATCGTCCGTGGCATCAGTTCATTGTTATCGTTTACCACCCAAACTTGTCGATTCTGAATTAACTCCTGAGGCAATTTAAAAACGTTACTCAGTGTGGTGCCCGTAAACGTGACTTCGACATAGCTACCGAACGGAAGAGGCATTGCGTCGCTATTGATCCCATAAGGGTCATCAAGCCTTACGACCACTTGCATCATTCGGGTGCGTTTTTCAACCACCCCTAAATCTCTAACGACCTTTCCTTGCCGAGAAACGGGTTGCGCACTGTTACGTGTAATAGTGGCCCCGATACCAGCCAACTGCGTCGGCAGAAAAGCACTATCAAAGCCGGGAATGGGGAGATGAATCTCCGCTGATTCAATATTGTTGAGTGTCGCGACAGGCGTGCCGATGTTGATGTATTGGCCAACCCCGATTTCGCGAGACACTACTAAGGCATCATAAGGTGCTGTCACCTTGCAGTTAGCAAGATCGCGCTTTGCGCGTTTGAGCGCAGCCTGTGCGGATTTGACGCGCGCCTGTGCACTGAGAACTTGAGGCTTTCTCAAGTACAAATCTGTCACTTGTGAGGCGGGGAGTGTCTTCGCTTGTCGCTGAGCGACAGCGGCTTGCGCTTGTTCTTCAATCAGCGCGGCTTTGGCGCTGGCGAGATCCGCTTCAGCGCTTAGCACAGCAGCCTCATAATTATCCGGTTCGATGGCAAAAAGGATTTCTCCACGTTTCACAATACCGCCAGCGACAAAGCTTGGATGCCAACTGACCACTTCACCTGAGACCTGAGCCGCGACTTGAGTGGTCTCAACCGGCATTACTTCACCGTGTGCTCGGAGGACAACTTGGTGTTGCATCGGAGAAATGACTTGAGTTTCTACCACTGGCGCGGCTTGTGAAACAACGTCTGCCTCAGTTTGAGGTTCAGTCGCAGCGATTGCCGTATAGGCGAGGTAGCCAAGGGCAAGAATAAGTGGTGGCGCAACCCAACGAAGTCCTTTCATTTACAGTGGATCCCTTTTTAGCTGGTTGACGTTACATGCGACGTGTCTGATTTCTCTGTTAAGTATTTACCAACTTATCACGCAACACCGCTTGACGGACTACGTTCGCCATGAACCTTTGATGATGGTCTTGTTTTTTATGGTTTAATTCGTTTTGCCTGTCATCCGTAATGTGTTCATGCCCATCGCCATGTTTAGCGATACGTCTCAATTAAGCGGACGATCCTTATTATCATCTGTTGCACATGGTTGGACGGTTTTGATTAGTTGTACTTATTTTTCGTTTTAAAATTTCATGTTTCATCAATTAGTGCGGGTGATCACGGCTAAAAAGCGTCATTAAATAATTTATGTTGTAAATTAACAGAGTTTTAGAGCGTTTTAATAAGCCATTTATTTGTAACGTTAAACAAGTTGTGAGGTTTTACGTCAGTTTTTACTGGGTTTTTTGTCAGTTAAGCGGTGAGGCGTTGAAGCCTATGCATTAAAAGCCTGAGGTTGTGATGACAAGCTCTCAGGAGCGTGAATCCTATGTCATGCTGGCCGTAAATTTATTTTTTATTCTATAAATCAGTTATTTATATTCTTATCAGTGGTTACATTGAAAGTAAGATCTATGTCATGAAACTGTCAGAATCTTGCCCTCTATCATATTATTCGCACCAAAAAATAAGATTATATTGATGTTTTTCTCTGCGTATTTAGTCTGGAGATGTGGTTACACGAAATGTGTAAGCAGCGGGGCGAAAACGCGGGCGACAAGCTCGGTTTTCAAATCGGTTTTGAACTCTAAAACACTAAATAACGCACAGAGACAAAACCAAAAATCTTGGAGGCAGCAGGAGTTTTCCATGAATAAGATTTTTAAGCGTTCGCTTATCAGTGCAGTGGTTGCATTAGGATCAACTGGCGCAATGGCCGCCGATAATGAAGGTGTGGTTGGAGTATTAACCGACTATAACGTTGACCTTTATGGCGTTGCCGCTATTTCTGCCTTTTATCAGGAAGATAGTAACGGCTATGACTATGAAAACGAATCTCGCGTCGGGGTTCGCGCGGGCAAAGCGTTTAATGATGATATTTATATCTTCATGCAAATTGAGTCAGGCTATGTTGGCGAAGATGGCACGGGTGCAACACTGGGTAATCGTGATACCTTTATTGGCATGAAAGGTGATTGGGGCCAAGTGCGTTTTGGTCGTATGTTGACGCCTTTGTATGAAGTGGTTGACTGGCCTTACTCGAATCCAGGTCTAGGTCGTGTCTTTGACTGGGGTGCAGACACCAAGTCTCATTATGATCGTAAGGGCGATATTGCCCGTTATGACTCGCCAGACTTTGATGGCTTTAGTTTCGACGTTTCGGTTGGACGCGGTGATAAAGATCGCAAAGGGTCAAACCACTTTGGCGCAGCGCTTCACTATACATTGGCCGATGCATTTACGGTCCATGGTGGCTATGAGTATAACTCTAACTACTCTGGTGACATCGACACGCAAGCATATTTAGCTGGCGTTGAGATCCCACTACCGGGCGGTTTCAAGGTGTCTGCCGCGTATAAATACAATGATGGTGTTTATGATACTGCGGGCGCAAATAAAGGTACAGAAGCAGAGCAAGATCAAATATCAGTGGTTGGTGAATACTGGAACGGTCCTTGGGGATATCGTTTAGGATACGCCGCGAACGGTGACTCTGATCTTGATAATAACGCCAATGTTGATGACAGTGAATCAGTTATCGCGGGTCAGCTGATGTACTCGAAAAATGGTTTCCTACCTTACCTTCGTATTGGCCAACATGATGCATATAATGCGGATGAAAAAAGTGCCTTTGCACGTTTGGGTATTGAATACAATTTCTAGCTGTAGCACTTTGCCTTTCTATTCTTTTTTTACCGGCCAGGATGGCCGGTTTTTTCACTTCCAGTAAGGGGAACGTATGAAAGCAACTTTCCGTCTTATGACCGCATCTAGCTGTTTGCTAGTGGTCGGTTGTACTAGCCTTGATTCGTCGAGTCAGTTTGATGATGTCGCAAGTTCAGTGAAGGAACGTCGTCATTATGTGCAGGTGGTGACAAAATCTATCACGCCAGATATCCAAGTTTTGTCTGGAACGAATGTCGTTAAAGCAAGTGCTAACTATGTGGCTAATTACCCCGTTGATAAGTCGGCAGGCCCCGACGTGGCTCCTTCCAGATTGATGACCGAGGTATCGTATTTCAAAAACTATCAAGAGTATGAAACCGTCACCATCAATGGTGAAACGGTGCCGCTTAAAAATACCCAAGTAACCTCAGAGACCTGTACAGAGCATTGTGTGACGACGCAATATGTATCATTCCCGTTATCCCCAGATACCGTCGCCAATTGGCCTGAACCACAGGTAGCCTATACCTTTAGCAGTTCTGGGGGCGGGAATCGGGTGCAATTATCGATTCCGAAAGCTTACTTTCTTGCGGCCTACGATGAGGCTTCGCGAGTATTGGGGCAACAAAGCCAGTCCGTTGTATCCGCTAGTCAGCCAATCTCTGTCAAGACTAAGGACGAGAAACCAGAAGAAATGGTAAACTACTGGTATCAGCAAGCGAGTGAGGCCGAGCGTCGCGACTTTGCAGATTGGGCGTTTGCGCATCGTGATGGTGGTGGTGTAGTGCCAACCACTCAGAGTCAGCCTTTGCAGATGATGGGATATTGGTATCAGCAGGCGACCCCTACCTCTCGGAAAGCCATCCTTACTTGGTTACTAAACCAGTCTTAGCGCTCAGCTTTTTTTATGTGCTGTGCAATCAAATCACATAAGGTTGCCAGCGCATTTTTATGTGAATGATCGAGCGGGTAAGAGGCATTCAACCGAAAGCAATGGGCAAACTGTGCGTGTGTCGCAAACATATTACCCGGCGCGATACTGATATGGTGTTTGAGTGCAAGGTGGTAAAGCGCGGTAGTATCACTGCCTTTGGGCAAAGTTATCCATAAAAAATACCCTCCTTGGCTGTTAATGACACTAACGCCTTGTGGTAAATGGGCGATCAGAAACTGATAGGTCGCTTTTTTTCGTTCAGCCAGTGTGCGACGCAGCTGCTTTAGGTGGTGTTCATAGTTGCGGTTATGAAGATAATGCGCGACGGCAAGTTGAATAGGGACGCTGGTGGTCACTGTGCTCATTAGCTGCAGCTTTTGTAGTTTCTGGGCTTGATCACCGGCTGCCACCCAACCAAGACGAAAGGCATCGACCAAGGTTTTTGAGAAAGACGAGCAGTGCAAAACATGACCGCTGTTATCGAACGCTTTAGTCGGGTGCGGTTTGTGTTCGCCATCATAGAGTTCGCCATAGACATCGTCTTCGATTAAATACACCTGATAGCGTTTGACGAGTTCGGCAAGGCGTGCTTTTTTCGCGTCTGACAGCGAATATCCCAACGGATTTTGATGATTGCTCATCAGCCAACAAGCGCGGATTGGATGGGTTTGCAAGGCGCGTTCAAGTGCATCGAGATCAATCCCTTCCGTCGGATGTGTTCGGATCGCCATCGCTTTGAGCCCCCGGTTTTCAAGGGCTTGTAGCGCACCGTAAAACGCCGGGCTTTCAACAGCGACCCAATCCCCAGCTTGTGTGACCGCGCGTAAGCTCAGGTTAAGCGCATCCAACCCGCCCGCGGTGATCACGATTTCATCGGGAGAAACCTGCATCCCCTGAGCTGCGTAGCGTTGGGCAATCAGGTGACGTAGTTGGGCATTACCCGGGGGAAGATTGTCGACCACACTATGAATTGACATAAAGCGCACCGCAGTGGTGAGCGAACGGTTTACTTGATGGCGAGGGGCGAGCAGGGGATCAACATAGGCATGTCCATAGCTTGCCATCCCCGGCGAGCGGCTGGCTTGCAACACATCGAAAATATAGTCATTGATATCGACAGATTCTGCAGGATGAATCGCACTGTCTGGCTTGTTATCGTCGAGTTCGGCATGTGGAGCGACGCGGTAACCTGAGCGAGACTGAGAAATAATCCACCCTTGGCTTTCTAGCAGTTGATAGGCTTGGAGCACCGTCATGACACTCAACCCTGAATAAGCGGCCTGTTTTCTCAGCGAGGGGAGCTTTTCTCCCACATGCCAAATGCCGGCTTGAATTTGTTGTTTGATCTGCTCGCTAAGCTGCTGATACTTAGACATCTTCCTACCATAATCGCCGCTAAGTGAACCAGACTATAACACTGAAAACATCAAACTGTTATAGGTTAATCTGAGTCGTCTGTGTATGGGCACATTAAAAATGGGCTTCTACCATGCGTGTTGGTCTAATTACTAAAGTGGACTTCACGTATGTTTGGTCTTGATGCCTTTATGTTGGCCCGTATTCAATTCGCGTTTACGGTTTCTTTTCACATTATCTTTCCTGCAATTACTATCGGCCTTGCCTGCTACCTTGCGGTGCTTGAGGGGCTATGGCTTAAAACTCGCGAGCAGGAGTACAAAACCCTTTATCTTTTCTGGTCAAAAATTTTCGCGGTCAACTTCGGGATGGGCGTGGTGTCTGGGTTGGTGATGGCATACCAATTTGGCACCAACTGGAGCGGCTTTTCCGAGTTTGCGGGCAGTATCACTGGCCCACTGCTGACTTATGAGGTACTTACGGCGTTCTTTTTAGAAGCCGGATTTCTTGGTGTGATGCTGTTTGGTTGGCAGCGTGTCGGTGATCGTTTGCACTTTTTCGCCACGTCCATGGTCGCGTTGGGTACCGTGATCTCTGCCTTTTGGATTTTAGCCTCCAACAGTTGGATGCACACGCCACAAGGGCATGAAGTGGTCAATGGTCAAGTAGTACCTGTAGATTGGTTCGCGGTGGTGTTTAATCCCTCTTTCCCTTATCGCTTAGCGCACATGGTGGTCGCGGCGTTTTTATCCAGTGCCTTATTTGTTGGTGCGTCGGCGGCGTGGCACCTGCTCAAAGGACAGCGCAGCCCAGCCGTGAAGCGGATGTTTTCGATGTCGATGTGGATGCTGTTGTTCACCGCGCCTATTCAAGCGTTTATTGGTGATTTACATGGCCTGAACACCTTGGAATATCAACCTGCCAAAATAGCAGCGATGGAAGGGCATTGGGACAACAGTCATGGTGAACCCACGCCGCTTATTTTATTTGGCTTACCGGATATGGAAGCGGAAACCACCCGCTACAAAGTGGAAATTCCCTATTTGGGGAGTCTGATCTTAAAACATAGTTTGACCGAGCAAATCCCAGCGCTAAACGAATTCCCTGCGGAAGACAGACCCAATTCGCCCGTGGTCTTCTGGGCGTTTCGTCTGATGGTGGGCTTAGGGCTATTGATGATCACACTTGGACTAGTGGCGGCGTGGCAGCGCTATAAAGGACGTCTGTTTGAACACCAAGGGCTGCTCCGTTTTGCTTTCTATATGGGACCGGCGGGGTTGGTCGCGATTTTAGCTGGCTGGGTAACCACTGAGGTAGGGCGCCAGCCTTGGGTAGTGCATGGCCTTTTACGCACCCAAGATGCGGTGTCTGCCCACAGTGACTTGCACATGAGTATTAGCTTGATCAGTTTCTTTGTGGTGTACGGCTTGGTCTTTGGGTTGGGGTACATCTATATGATCCATCAAATTAAATTAGGTCCGGATCAGCATGATGATACACCGCACGAACCGTTAACTGTCTCTGGCCGTGTGTAAGGGGGAAACATGGATTTAGCAATGATTTGGTTTGGCATCATCGTGTTTGCCACTTTAATGTACATCGTGATGGATGGATTTGACTTGGGGATCGGAATCCTGATGCCGTTTATTACTGAGCGCGAAGAGCGCGATTTGATGGTTAACAGTGTCGCGCCGGTATGGGATGGCAATGAAACTTGGTTGGTCCTTGGTGGGGCGGCATTATTTGGTGCTTTCCCCTTGGCATATGCTGTGATTGTCGATGCGTTAACAATCCCGCTCACTTTGATGTTGGTGGCGCTTATTTTTCGTGGTGTGGCGTTTGAGTTCCGTTTCAAAGCGCTGCCCGGGCATCATGGCTTTTGGGATACCGCCTTTATGGCCGGGTCAATTTTTGCCACCTTTTTCCAAGGGGTGACTGTGGGTGCGGTGATTGAAGGCTTTCCAGTTGAAGGACGTGCTTTTGCTGGTGGCGGACTCGATTGGTTGGCACCGTTTCCTCTCTTTTGCGGTATAGGACTGATCATTGCGTACGGTTTACTGGGAGCCACTTGGCTGATCATGAAAACGGAGCATGCGTTGCAAATGCGTATGTACCACTTGAGCCGTCGACTGGTTGTGTTGATGGCGATAAGTATCGCGATAGTCAGTGTCTGGACGCCATTTGCGTATCCGGGGGTTGCAGACCGTTGGTTTAGTCTGCCAAATTTGCTCATTCTCTCCCCGGTTCCTTTATTGACCGCTCTTTGTTTGCTCCGTCTTTGGCGTACCCGTCCCGATCATGCTCACCATCGTCCATTTATTATGGCGTTGTGTGTCACCCTGCTCGGGTTTACTGGCCTCGGCATCAGCATTTGGCCGCATATCATTCCGCCCAGCATCACAATATGGCAGGCTGCTTCACCACAACAAAGCTTGCAATTTATGCTGATTGGCGCGGTGTTTATCATCCCGGTTATTTTGATGTACACCTATTGGAGTTACCGTGTCTTTAGTGGCAAAGTGAATCCGGACGAGGCCTATCACTGATGGCTGGTATGACAAAACCGACTTGGCAGCGTTGGCTTTGGTTAATCGCTATCTGGGGAGGCAGTGTAGCGGCATTGGGGGCAGTCTCTTGGCTATTTAAGCTTTTGATGCACGCTGCCGGTTTGCAAAGCTAACCGCCTTCTATTGTGTAAGAAATCAGTGATAAGGCTCCCAAGCTGATGATAAAACAGTCAGATGTCTTATTACTAACATGGTCCCAATGGCGTTCCTCATTCTAAGATACGTATTATCGGCTTTATTGCTAAAAGGTGATTAACGTATGGAATGGTATTTAAAAGTATTGCGCCAGTACGCTACATTTTCTGGACGTGCGCACCGCCAGGAATACTGGATGTTTTTTCTGGTTAACTTTTGTATCTCGTTGGCGATTAATATTGTCGCTGAGTTCTCGGGATTGGTTGTGTTGAGCATGGTGTATTCATTAGCCTTGCTGCTGCCAACCTTGGCGGTGACATCAAGACGGCTACATGACACAGGACGTTCAGCGTGGTGGCTACTGCTTTTGTTCATACCTCTGCTTGGGATGGCAGTCATACTGGTACTCTGTGCGCTAGAAGGCGATCAAAACAGCAATCAATACGGTTCTAATCCTAAGCTCGTGGAAGGCGTCTAGCACGGAGGTGTGATTTGTTTGCATGGGAACTGCTGGTACGATAAACACCTAGCTTGATGACAGTCGATAGGCTGCTTGGCGAGTTACTCATATTTATCTGCATCCCTCTTTCCAGCAAGGTGCCACATGATCACATTCGAGCCCTACCAATTAGTTGACGCCAGTTTCTCTCCTTGGCGTCCTATTTACTTAGACGTTGCCCAAGCCCTGTCTGACCATATCTCGACACCCCGTATTGAGGTACTACATTTTGGCTCTACGTCTGCCAAAGTGGGAGGGAAGGGGATTATTGATTTATCCATTCTCTATCGTTCTGGCGAGCGTGACGATGCTGTCGCTCACCTCTATGCCCTCGGTTTTCAAGATCAGCACAGCGATCAACCTTTTCCCGAATACCGCCCTCGCAAAGATGCCTCTGTAATCTTTCAAGGTGAGCGCTTTCTGGTGCACGCCCACGTGATTGAAAAAGACAGTGATGAGCATCATCGTCAAATTGCGTACAAACAGTATTTGCTCGATAACCCTGATGTGCGCGCTGAATACGAAAACGAAAAGCGCGCCATACTCGCTCAAGGTGTGCGTGATCAAGATGTTTACGTTAAGCACAAAGCCCCCTTTGTGAAAGGGGTGCTGGCGAACTTGTAAAAACACCGCTCCACGATCACGTTAGCCTGCTCATCATAATCACATACTTTGGTCTTATAAACGTTCATACGCTTGTAGATGAACTACAGTTACTGTGGACGTTTTAGCGATATTACTGGGGTACTGACTGGTGATGGTAAATATGCCGGTAGGGATGATGGGGCTTATACGGTTAAACCATTTGTGATGCATGAGTGTTTATTGATCGCTGACGACGAAACGTCTTTCTCTGTCTGCTTTTCAACCATCTGAATCAAAAAGAATAAAAGGGCTATTGACCTCGGGTTAAATTTCATTAAAGTACACTCTCGTTCGCAGCGCAGTCTGCGGACTATGGTGCTACCACGCATAACTGCGTTGCCCTGGTGGTGGAATTGGTAGACACAAGGGATTTAAAATCCCTCGGCGTTCGCGCTGTGCCGGTTCAAGTCCGGCCCGGGGCACCATAGCATGCTTATTATCCTATCTATTTTTTACTTTCATTTTCTTATTCGCGCTTCTTCAGTGTCGGCTGTCATATTTTGAAACCTTTCAATCCAATTCCCCTGTTCTGAATAGGGTTGAATAATGGCATATATGTATAGAAATGTAGGGTAAATGTGCTGATCTTCTAGATGATACCCTTCCTTTTTCTCAGTGATCTCACCAAAGCACCAAATATTATGTCGTTTGTCATTAACCCGTCATGCTTGTCTAGTTTGCTGACTAATATTGATATGTTGGTTAGTAATGATAATAAAAAGGACGGCGTATGCGTTGGCAAACTCTTTCAATCAGAAAGCGAATTTATATTGTTCTTTCGACTATCTTAGTGCTCAGCACCTTGATTGCGATGGTGCAGCAAGCGATGTTGTCGGCAAACAAGCAGCTCGATGATCTCAAAAATATTATATTACCCAGTCAGCTGAGGGGGCTGGCGTTTGAAATTAGTAATGAACTACAACCTGCGATCACCGGTTCTAACTTTCTTGCCCATCACTCTGGGCTGATTGATTGGGTGGATAATGGCGGCGATCTGACCAATCTCGCGCCAATTCATCAAGCGCTGTCGAATGCCAAGACGCGTTTGGGGGCAGACAACGCATTTGCAACGCTCGATAGCAGCCAAGGGAAGTATATTTTTACTTATGATGGCGAGCATCGCAGCGCCTCAATGACTACCTATCCGTTCAAAGACTTTTACCCGAATTTTCTGAGTAAGAATCAGCCCTATGAGCTGAACATGAACAAAGATCCCAATGGCAATCAGTATGTGATTTTTATTAACTATCGTAGCGTGCCAGAAAACCCTGCGACGGGTCAGCCGTATGTGGTAGCGGGAGTAGGGTTTAATGTCAGTAGCTTAGTGAATCTGGTACAGGGGTTTCGCATTGGTGAGCAGGGAAGAGCCATGCTTGCCGCGCGCGACGGCAGTGTGCAGGTCGCACCGACAGATTCGGCACTGAATGCGGACAATGCGAGCGCATTTCGCCAAGCGGTAACCAAGGGGACGGATAAGCCGGTGATCAGCGAAGTGACCATCGGTGGTGAAGCGTTTCTGCTGGGGTCTTATTGGCTCGCAGACTTGGACCGTTTCGTGGTGGTTGAGATCCCCAAAGCTCAAATCACAGGGCCTATCCTGAATCAATTCATTCAGTCTCTATTAGTGACCTTGGTGTTTATTGCTATTGCACTCCTTGTTACCCATTGGGTGATCAGTAGTTTGACGCAGCCGATAAAAAAGCTTTCCGCCGAGGTCGATGAAATTGCTAGTCGACTCGACTTGAGCCACCAGATAGCGGTGAATGATCAAGCGGAAGTCGGTCGATTGGCAAATAAAATCAATGGCTTGCTAGCGCGTATTCGAGATGCATTGCAAGCGGTAAACCAGACGGTGGACGAGTCACAGTCTGCATTTGGTGTCCTCAAGCAGCAAGCTCATGAGGTGAACCAAGCCGGTATGGTGCAGCAGCAATCGCTACAAACGATCTCTGCCGCGAGCCAAGATATCACCGAAATCACCACCGAGGTAACGGATTCGGCCAATCACGCCGGCGAGCTGTCTCAGGCTGGGAATGCGGCGCTTAAAGAGGCTTTAAATGGCATGAATACCAGCCTACGGCATATTGAGCAACTGGGTGAAAACATGGCCTCGAGTCAGAGCAGTTTGGAGGAGTTGAATCACCATATCGAGAATATTCTTCGCGTGCTTGAGGTGATTAGCACCATCTCGGAACAAACCAATTTACTCGCACTAAACGCGGCGATTGAGGCAGCGCGAGCGGGCGAACATGGTCGTGGCTTTGCGGTAGTTGCTGATGAAGTGCGCTCGTTGTCGCAGCGCACCGGTGAGTCGACCAGTGAGATCCAAGAAATTATCAATCAGCTGCGCTCGGCATCGGATAATGTGACCGGGCAAATCAACCAAGTCAGTCAGGATAGCCAGCATAGTCTCGATACTCACCAACAAGCGGTAGAAAATATGCGCACCTTGGATAGCCATTTGCAGCAATTGTTTGAGCATAATGGGCGGATTGCCGAGGGGGCTAATACGCAAAGCGGCGCGGTGAATGAAATCAATCAGAGCATTGAAGAGCTCGCTCAGCAGGGTACCCGCACTCAAGAAGTGTTTGAGCAAAGTGAACAGGCGGTGAGTGGGTTTGATTTACGTATGAAAGAACTCACCAAAAAAGTCAGCGCGTTTAAAGGATTGAATGCGTAATCGCCGCGCGTCCATGAGCGCTGACAAGCGGTAATAGCGCTTTGTGTCTTTGCCGCACTCCGGTAGGATAGCGAGAGGAGGGCGGCATGAATCTAACCCAAATTGATGCGTTTTGTGCAGTCGCAGAGACCGGCTCAGTGTCTGAAGCTGCACGTCAGCTGGATGTGAATCGTTCACGATTGAGTATGGCGATTAAAGCGCTAGAACAATCACTTAACGCCGAATTGTTTTATCGCACCGGTAACCGTCTAACCCTGTCGGAAATCGGCAAAGCTGTGTACAAAGATTTCGAGAGTATATCGGTCACGGCGGCACGTATTCGTCGTACGTGCGAGCAAGCGAATGCGGGCTTTAATGCCGAAGTGTGGATTGCGCGTGATGATGCGATCCCCGATCAACTTTGGCAGGACTGGGCGCACCAGCTAAACAAGCGCTTTACGGCGACGTCCTTCAACCTCGTGTTAGCGTCGAGCGGTGATCTGGCCAATTTGGTTGAAACACAACAAGTCGATTTTGCGTTTGGAGTAGACTACGAGCGGATTGACGATCCGCGCATCAACTATCAGCCGCTGGGTAAAATTCGCATGATGTCGGTGTGCAACAGTGAGCATCCGTTGAGTCGATTGCGTCGAGTCAGTGATGATCAATTGCGTAATGCCATGCAAGCGGTAATGGTTTATCTCAATGAAAAAGACAATCCCGAGCTGCAACCTTTCTCACGCCGCTACATTGGCTTTTCCAGCTTTGAATATATGCTCAATACCATCTTACAAGAAGAAGCGTGGGGCGTGTTGCCTGAGCCGCTGATCCGGCAATACTTACGAGAACAGCGCTTAGCAGTGATCAAACATACCTATGGCTTAACCCAAGAAGATTATTGTCTATTCACCGCCTCAGGGATGGCCGAGCATCCGGGAATCCAATGGCTGAGTGATAGCATTACCAACTACTTGTTTGATTTCTAAGTACGCGGCTCGATAAACGATTTTTCAAGACGTTACGATATAGGTTAAGCAAAACTTAACTTAGGTTAAAAAGTTTAAGATTTTCTGAACACCTACCGAGCGCTACAATGCCGTCACTGATTTTTACTGAGCATCATTATGACCGCATACACGCGTTATCTTCCTTTTTCATTGGCTGTGTTAGCCTGTTTAACCCCTTGGATAAGCTCGCCGATCGCTCTGGTGCTGGGCTTTTTGTTAACCTCCTTGGGCTGGGTACCAAGCGCAATCCCCCTCACCAAAATCACCAAAAAATTGCTGGCTTATTCGATTGTGGGTCTAGGGTTTGGTATCCCACTGCAAGAGGCGCTCGCCGTGACAGGCGATGGGATAGGGCTGATTATTGCCACCATTGCAGGCACGCTGGTTTTTGGCACATTACTGGCCAAACTTATGGGGCTGGATAAAAAAACCGGTCACCTGATTGCCTCAGGCACTGCGATTTGTGGCGGCAGTGCAATCGCAGCTGTCTCGCCCGCTATCAACGCGGATGATAAACAAATTGGTCTGGCGTTAGGCACGGTGTTTGTGTTGAATTCATTGGCGCTGTTTGTGTTTCCTATGGTAGGACATGCGCTGGGGCTAGATCAGCACACGTTTGGAACCTGGGCGGCGATCGCGATTCATGATACGTCATCGGTGGTGGGCGCGGCGTCCGCTTATGGTGAGCAAGCACTAACGACCGCGACCACCCTCAAACTTGCGCGCGCATTATGGATTGTGCCTGTGGCGTTTGTCAGCGCACTCATGTTTCGCAGCCACGCTAAAAAAATCACGATTCCGTACTTTATCGTTTTCTATTGTTTGGCGATTGGTATCAGTGATGTCTTTGTCCAAGCGCAACCTATCTATGAAGTGATTTTCGCCATTTCAAAGCAAGTATTAGTGGTGTGTTTATTCTTAATCGGCTGCAGTATTTCTGTCACCCAGCTACGCACGGCAGGCCCTAAGCCTTTACTGTTTGGTGTTGCGCTGTGGGTGATTATCTCCTGTACATCGCTTGCTTGGCTGCTGCTCGCTGCCTAGTCTCCATCGTTGCCTCAGGTTCACTCATGCGGCGTGTCCTGAGGTAAACGTAATACCGCGACCAACAGGAACGCACTGAGTGCCGCACCAAACTGCCACCATCCTGTGCTGGTTATCGCGAGGAAAAGCTGCAAGCCAATTGCCGCGAGTAACACGCCTTTTCTCATCTTCTTAGTCCATAAAGAATCTAAATTTAGATTTAGTATGCGTAAAAGTTATATACAAGCAAAATGCGATTTAGCGCTATCTCATAACTAAAATTTGTTTAGAACACTCACTGTCAGAAATATTGACAGTTATTTTTGCTTGTAAGTGATTGAAATGACATGGCTTTTATTGGGCTCTTTACAGAGTGATGAAAATGTCAGCAAGTTCGTGTTTGTAAAGCGGCGCAGTAGCACCAAGAATATGTGCGTGTTTTCTACTTTTGGTGTTTTATGTCTCCTCAAAACGTGATCAATGAAAAGTCAGTATTAGTGTTTTCGGCCCTTCTCGCATTGGGGTTTGCCATCGCCGGCCTTGCCGTTGGATGGATTGCTGGCTCTTTAGTGATTATGTTCGACGGTATCTACTCGTTGATTAGTCTAGTGTTAACTTTGTTGTCACTGGGAGCGTCATGGTATATCCACTCGCGTTACGCACGGCCGATCACACGTGCGCTGCTTACTCCGCTTGTTGTCGCCATCAAAGGCGCTGTGATTATGTTGTTGGTGAGTTATTCTCTGTATGAAGCGGTCTCCTCCTTGGTCGAAGGCGGACGTGCGGTTAACCCGTCATTGGCGGTGCTATTTGGTATTGTCAACGTGGTGGGTTGTGGCTACGGATGGTGGATGATTGCACGTAAAAACCAAGCAGGGCAAAGCCAGTTAGTAGAGGCGGAATCGCGCCAGTGGCAAATGGACACCTTATTAAGTCTGGCGGTCACCTTGGGCTTTCTAGGTGCTTGGTTAGTGGCGCATTCACCCTGGTCGGATTATGCGGTTTATGCAGATCCTATGATGATGGTGTTGATGTCGTTCTACTTCATCAAAGTGCCATTTGTCATGGTGCGTAACGCGTTAAAAGAGCTCGCGCCTGTTACAGTAAAGTGGTATCGCACCCGCTCAATGGCGTAGTCGGAACATGACGCAATACGGACCTGCCCAAACGATCCTATATCCGTGCAGGGGGCGATAGATGCTGAGGCGGCGTTTAGCCGCCTTATTTATGTCACCTTATGCACTATAACTTTTTTGATTGGCTTTCATATCAACCTAAATACTGTGAACGATTTCAACTTAGTGTGACGGTATACATTTTGTTCTTTATGCTCGTCTGTTGAGGTGTTGACAGCAGAACGTCGCGACGGCGCTTACACTGAAAAGTAACCATAGCGCTGTAGTAGAGAGAGAATGTTGCATATAGCAAAAGCGGAGTTAAATGATCTAGACGCCCTCATGGTGTTATTTGACCAGTACCAGCGCTGGCTCGCGATTCGTCCGCCGCTCAGCCAAACAAGGGCGTTTACTGAGCAACGGTTGCGCGAGCAAGATACTTGTATATTGACCGCTTCTTACCAATCCTCCATGGTGGGATTTGTCCACCTAACGCCTTTGTATTCATTGGCGAGGGCGCGCCGTGGCTTAATTATTAACGATTTGTATGTGCAGCCGGATTCACGGCGACAAGGTGTCGCGCGGGCGTTAATCTCGCACGCTCTCAAGGAGGCTCGTGCCCGCCAAGCCGCTTGCTTATTGCTACAAACCCATCAAAGCAACCATGCCGCTCATCATCTTTTTGAATCTTTTGGTTTTATTTGCGACGTTAGCCAGTATTATTTTCTGGACGTGACCGATTAACGGGTGACGAAAGGAGTAGCTAATGGCGTACGATTTTGTGGTCGTTGGGGGCGGTATCGTCGGCGTAGCCACCGCTTGGCAGTTGCAACAGCGATATCCAAACAAACGCACTCTATTGATAGAAAAAGAGCCTGCTTTGGCCCAACATCAAACGGGCCATAACAGCGGCGTAATCCATGCTGGCGTGTATTATCCGCCCGGTAGTTTGAAAGCGGATTTTTGTAAGCGTGGCGCTGCTGCCACCAAAGCGTTTTGTGAGCAAGAGGGCATTCCTTATAAGCAGTGTGGCAAGTTAATCGTCGCGACCACAGAGACAGAGCTGGCGAGGATGCATGATTTGTATCAACGTTGTTTGCTTAATGAGATCGAGTGTGAGTGTTGGGATGCCCAACAACTCGCCAGCGCTGAACCGAATGTGCGTGGTTTAGGCGCGATCTATGTCAAAGCGACCAGTGTTGTGGATTACGCTCAAGTCACAGAAAAAATGGCCGGACGCTTTGTCGCAGCTGGTGGGCACCTTGTGCTAAATACTCAAGTGACGAAGCTACACGAAGACCACGGCGGTGTGCTGATTGATACCCAATCACAGGGAGAGTCGCACCGTTATCACGCGGAATTTTTAGTTGTTTGTGCCGGTTTGATGGCTGATCGCATGGCGAAGCTGCAAGGGTTAGCGACATCGTTTCAAATCATCCCCTATCGCGGCGAATATTATCAACTAGCGGAAAAGCATCGGGAGTTAGTGTCGCATTTGATCTATCCAGTACCGGATCCAGATTTGCCTTTCTTGGGCGTCCATGTCACGCGGATGGTTGATGGTGGTTTGACGGTAGGCCCAAATGCCGTTCAGGGCTGGAAACGCGAGGGGTATGCCACATACAATTTTAGTTGGCGTGATACGCTTGATATGCTGCGTTTTCGCGGATTTTGGCGAGTCACTGCAGCGAATCTGCGCACTGGTATAAAAGAATGGTGGAATGCGCATTATAAATCGGGATACCTCAAGCAGGTTCATAAGTATTGCCCGTCAATTCAATTGGATGATTTACACCCTTATCCAGCCGGTATTCGTGCCCAAGCGGTGTTGAATAGCGGTGAGCTGGTGGGCGATTTCCTCTTCGTTCGATCTGCACGCAGTCTCCATGTGTGTAACGCCCCATCGCCAGCCGCGACCTCAGCCATGCCAATTGCCGAACACATTTGTCAGACTATCAGTACGCCACCCAGCGATTAATCGACGGAGTATTGTGACTGTCTCGTCCTGATGATTTAATGCTAGGGAGATTAAATATCAAGGAAGACAAGATGTTATTGCCACCACCTCTCAAAAAAGGCGAGACAATTGGCTTTTTCTCGCCATCATCTCCTGCCACCGTATTTGCGCCCCAACGATTTGAACGCGCGGTGGACTATGTCAACGCACAAGGCTTTGGTCTTAAGGCGGGGGCATTGACAGGGCAATCGGATCACTATCGCTCAGGCTCGATCAAGGCGCGTGCGGAAGAGCTCAACCAGCTGATCCGTGATCCGAATGTGCGCTGCATCATGTCGACGATTGGTGGAATGAACAGCAATGCTTTACTTACCTACATCGATTACGCCGCCTTGGCTGATGATCCTAAGATCATCGTGGGTTATTCGGACCTCACTGCTTTACTGCTCGGTATCTATGCCAAAACGGGATTAATCACGTTTTATGGGCCAGCATTAGTGGCGTCTTTAGGGGAGTTCCCGCCACTGGTCGATGAAACCTTTGACGCGTTTCGAGCGGTAACAACTGAGAATGTAACGCTGCCGATGATCTATAAGATGCCTGTCCAATGGACGGATGTCATGATCGATTGGGGCGAGCAGACAGAGGCAAAACCGACCTATAAGAATGCATGGCAGTTTATGGGTAAAGGTCAGGTAAATGGCCGTATTATTGGAGGCAATCTCAATACGCTGAATGGGATCTGGGGAACGCCTTATATGCCAGCGATTGAAACAGGCGATATTCTGCTGATTGAGGACTCTTTGCTTGATATTGCCACGGTTGAGCGCTCACTCGCACACCTAAAACTGGCTGGGGTGTTTGATACGGTAGGCGCGGTGTTACTTGGTAAACACGAGCTGTTTGATGACAAAGGAACGGGACGTTTAACCTATGACGTTCTTGAAGAAATACTCGATGGGAAGCCGCTCGCTGTGGTTGATGGTTTTGACAGTTGCCATACGCATCCGATGTTAACCACACCTTTGGGGGCCCAAGCCTGTATTGATTTTGATGCCCAGACGGTCTCACTCACGCAACCTTGGTTGGCGGGTGAGCACGCTGGGCAATGAGCTTGGATTAGTAAGCCACACCGATACGTTGGCGACGGTGGGCGCCACTTTCCAGTTCGTCGATCATCGCGATAGCATAGTCAGCAACGCTGATTTTGCTGTCACCATGGTCATCGGTAAGCAAGGTATCCGCGCCAACGCGATAGCGGCCTATTTTGTCGCCCGGGAAAATCTCTGCGGCAGGGCTGACGAACGTCCAATCTAGGGTATGGGCGTGCTCACGGAATACCTTCAAAGCGTCGCCTTGAGCGAGCGCTTCTGCTTTATAAGCGTCAGGGAAGTCGGGCAGGCTGACCAGCTCGACTCCCGGTGAAACTTCTAGCGAGCCAGCACCGCCGACCCAAAGTAAACGTTTGACGTTAGCGGCGGGTAATTCGTCAATTAAGCGCTTAGCGCTGTTTGCCACCATCTCATGGTTGCCTGCAGCGCGTCCGCCCACGGCGGCAATGACTGCATCAGCGTCAGCAACGGCCTGTTGTACAGAGTGATGGTTATTCAGCAAGTCGAATTGACGCACCTCGACATCGTCGCGGGTCACTTTTTCTGGCTGACGGACAAGAGCGATAACCTCATGCCCACGATGACGCGCTTCTTCGACGATTTGGCTACCGATCCAACCTGTTGCACCAATAATTGCGATTTTCATATTGTCTTCCTCATGCTGTGATTGCTTGGATGGATGTAGCTTATTAGCTTTCATTTATTGGATAAACAATCATAATAGATACAGTTTGTATCAATTAAAGAGACAATATGGATAGGCTTACGGCAATACGTAGTTTTGTAGAAGTGGCCAATTGCAAAAGCTTTACGCGGGCGGCCGAACAACTTGGGCTAACGCGTTTGCAAGTTTCAAGGCATGTGCAAGAGGTCGAGCAATGGCTTGCGCAGCGTCTGTTGCATCGGACAACGCGTAAAGTCAGCTTAACGTATGCCGGTGAGCAAGCCTATGGTCATTGCCAGCGTATTTTGGACGAAGCGGCGGCGTTAACGTTGACGACTGGACGATTACACGGCGCCTTAACCGGTCGTATTCGAGTTGCTGCGCCAATCGGGTTAGCGCAAGGGATCCTTGTTGCGCCAGTAACGCAATTTACCGATGCGCATCCAGAGGTCGTCATTGAAGTGATTGCCTCCGACCAATTTACGCCCTTAGTGGATGAGCGGGTCGATATTGCATTGCGCTTCACACCTCAGCCGGATGAGCATTTAATTGCCCGCAAACTCATGGCCATCGATTCTATCGTGTGTGCGTCACCGGCATATATAGCCCACGCGTCCCAGCCTAATCACCCGAGTGATCTCATTGATCACCCGTGCTTGATTCATGTCAGCGGTGATCATTGGCAGTTTATTAAAGACAGTCGCCGAGAAGAGATAAGAGTGAGTGGGCCGATTCACGCCAACGACTTAGGCACCTTGGTCAATGCGGCGCGAATGGGAAAAGGGATTGTCCGTGTGCCATGTGATTTAGCCAATCCCTATGTGGAGCAGGGGGAGTTAATACCTTTGCTGACCGATTATCGCTTACCGCCCAGTGCACTGTGGGCGGTCTATTTATCGCGTAGTTATCAACAGCCTGTCGTGCGCCACTTTATCGATCACTTAGCAAGCTGCTGGCAGCATGATATCCAAGCTCCCATTGATGGGTCAGATGCAGCGCATCAATAAAGGCATCGTCATGGCTGACCAATATATAGGCACCTTGATAATGATTAAGCGCGTCGACCAGTGCGTGTTTGGCTGAGATGTCGAGGTGATTGTCCGGCTCATCCAACAGTAACAGTGGCTGGGCGTGCTGGTGGGCTACCGCTAACATCGCCACTTTCATCTTTTCGCCACCGCTTAAACTATCAACCGTTTGATAAACGCGATCGCCACGTAACCCTAAGCTAGCAAGGCAGGTTCGAGCATCCGACTCTGACAAGTCGCTATGATGGCGCAAACAAGATAGCAGTGTTTGTTTGGGAGCCAGTAGTGAGAAGTGTTGATCTAGATACACACAGTCACCGACAACGTCGATTGAGCCGCTGACAGGCGCGTGATGACCCATTAATGTCCGCAGTAACGTGGATTTTCCTGCACCGTTTCTCCCTGTTAGTAGCCAATGCTCCCCCGCGTAGACAGACCAATCAAGCGGTTCAGTGTGTCCGAATGGTAACTGACACTGGGTGGCTTTTATAAGCCGTCGCCGTTTCATTGGCTCTGAGTGATGCATATACAGCGTTGGGTTGTTTTCCGGAAGCTGCGTATCCAACGCGTCGAGTTGCTTTTGGGAACGCTTAAGTTGCTGAGAAAATTGTGTTTTCGCTCGAGACTTAGCGTCTTGCGCACTTTCTTTTTGTCCATCCAGAATCGACTTTGCCTGACTTGATTTCTTACGTAACTGTTTGCCTTTTGCTTCGCGTTTCTGTGCCTTTTCAGCGCTTTGCTGCTGTTGACGTAATACCTGTTTATGCTGTTGATTCAGGTGCGTGCGTTTCGCGATGAGTGCTTCCTGTTCTTGCCTTTGTGTGCGAATGAAGTCGTCATAGTTGCCCGTGTATTTTGCGATACCTTGTGGTGTTAAAGCATAGATAGCTCGCATATGGCGAAGTAACTGTTGGTCGTGACTCACTGTGATCACTAACCCAGGATAGTTTTCGATCCAGCTTACGAGCTTATGTCGTGCAGCGCGATCTAGATGATTACTTGGTTCATCGAGTAATACGATATGCGCTTGGGAGTGAAAAACGCGATACAAACTCAACAAGGTCAATTGGCCACCGCTAAGCACATGCAAAGGCGCTGACAAAGCGGCATCAATACCTAACTGGGTCAGTGTTGCTTGATAGCGTTCGGCGATATCCCAGTCATCATTTACTTGCTCATAATGTGTTGGGTCGACGCTTCCAGCCTCAATGGCCGCCAACGCATGAAGCTGTTCGGCAATGCCAAGTACTTCATCCAATGTTTGTGTCTTTGGCGCGGTAGTATGCTGTGATAGGTAAGCAATATCGCCATCGCGCTGTACATGGCCTGAATAATGAACTCCTTGCGCGGATGGCAACGTATGACCTGCCAACAGCGCGAGGAGGAGTGATTTTCCGGTGCCATTATCTCCCACAAGGCCAATGGGGCCGTGCTCAAAGGTGATAGAGACAGGTTCAAACAATACTCGTCCATCGGGCAGCGTCACGCTGAGATCATGTGTAATAAGGTAAGGCATAAGGCCTCCTTTATGTAAAGCAACACAAAGGGGCGGCGGTATGTGCTACACAGAAAACCTGCGTAGAGACCGTTTAGCTACAGAGAAAACGTAAGCCCAGTGACCATGAATACCGACTAACCCCAAGATACCGAATATAAAAACGGTGTAATGAGTGTTAGTTGTTCATTGGCACAGACTCCGCTAAAGAAAGGAAACAGAACTATATAATAGGCGACTGGGCGTCTGCAACCCCAGCCGCTCGTGTACTACAACGCGAGTTTAGTGAGGTAGTGATGGCTTAACGTCAGTGAGCGTGCCAGCGGCTTGGGCAGGGTGTCGATTTCGAGGCTATCAAGCAGGTTTTTCACATGCAGCCCAAGTTCGGTATCACCACTGATACTGAGTTGGCGCTGGAAAAACAGCGTATCCGGATCGCAATAGTGGGTCGCCATTTTTAAAAATGCTAACCAATCTCCCTCGATACTGGCGTCTTCTTCCCCAGACAAGCGCACCAATAATTGGTTGTTTTCGTTCAGCGATACGAACCAATTGGCGTTGAGATCGCGTAAACCAATTCGAATGGTACGGCCAGCAAGAAAGTCGAACTCTTCCTCCGCCAGCGGCACGGCAAAAGCGGTATTCATCAATTTAGTCAACACTTGGGCCTGTAGCCCTTGTGGCAACTTAGTGATCGCTTTTAGGCCTGGTGTAATCAGATTGGGCTGAGGCAGTGGCAGGGCAAGGGGTTGTTGGGTGATTGGGTTAACGAGCATTTGGCTTTCCTTTGGTGCCAATGGTTGATTGCCACTAGAGTAGCGAGATTGAATGCCTCGTCATTGGATCCGAGTCAAAAATGAGAGGAGTTTTTGTGCCAACAGCGTCATTTATCGCGATTTTTATCATCATGGATAAGTGAGCTTGATGCACATCAACCCCCCACATTGGCAACGCCCTTATCTTAGCCGGACAATCATAAAATGGAATGCAATGTTATGGAGCTCCTTTGTCCGGCGGGCAATATTCCGGCGGTTAAAAAAGCGATCGAACATGGCGCCGATGCGGTGTATGTCGGCTTAAAAGACGATACCAATGCGCGCCATTTTGCGGGGCTGAACTTTACCGACAGCAAATTGCAGCGTGCCAGTCAGTATGTACATGACCACGGCAAAGACTTGCACGTTGCCATTAACACCTTTGCTCATCCTGATGGTTGGCGCCGTTGGCAATATGCGATTGATAGCGCCGCCGGAAATGGCGCTGATGCGCTGATCCTCGCTGACATGGCCTGTTTAGATTACGCCGCCAACACCTATCCCGATTTGGATATACACCTTTCTGTTCAAGCATCCGCCACCAACGCTGGTGCAATCCGTTTCTATCAGCAGCAATATGGCGTTAAACGGGTGGTATTGCCGCGGGTGCTGTCTATTCATCAGGTTAAACAACTGGCACGCGATACCGATGTCGATTTAGAGGTATTCGCCTTCGGCAGTCTGTGCATTATGGCTGAAGGGCGCTGCTATTTATCGTCTTATCTTACCGGCCAATCGCCCAATACCGTGGGCGCTTGCTCACCGGCAGCATTCGTGCGCTGGCAAGATACTGAGCATGGGTTGGAGTCGCGCTTAAACGGCGTCTTGATTGATCGGTACCAAGCCGATGAAAAAGCGGGATATCCCACCCTATGCAAAGGTCGTTTCTGTGTCGATGGCAGCCGCTATCACGCACTGGAAGAGCCCACCAGTTTGAACACTTTAAGTGTCCTGCCTGAGCTTTATCGCGCCGGGATCAAATCGGTCAAAATCGAAGGTCGTCAGCGCAGCCCTGCGTATGTGGAGCAAGTTGCACGGGTATGGCGTCAAGCGATTGATCGCTGTGTCGCAAACCCTGATGCGTTTGATATTGCACCGGATTGGGCGCACTCGCTCGATAGTCTTTCTGAAGGGGTGCAAACCAGTTTGGGTGCTTACCATCGCAAGTGGCAATAAGGAATTATGATGCAATTTTCTCTCGGGCCGATCCTGTATTACTGGCCTAAGGCTGAGGTTGAAGCCTTTTATCAAGCGGCAGCAGACAGCCAAGCCGATGTGATTTATCTCGGTGAAACCGTCTGTGCCAAGCGGCGAGAGCTGAAAACCAAAGACTGGATCGGGCTCGCGCGTGAGCTGGCCGAGTCTGGTAAACAAGTGGTGCTCTCGACCATGGCACTGATTGAAGCGCCCTCAGAGCTGAGCATGCTAAAACGCTACTGTGACAATGATGATATTCGCATTGAAGCGAATGACGTGAGCGCGGTGCAGTTTTTAAGTGAGCGTCGGCAGCCCTTTGTGGTGGGGGCCGCCATCAATTGCTATAACCCGCAAACATTAAAGCAATTTGTCGACTTAGGCATGACACGCTGGGTGATGCCGGTGGAGCTTTCGCGCGATTGGTTGGTGAATATGTTGAACGGCTGCGATGCACTGGGTATTCGCGACCAGTTTGAGGTGGAGGTGACTGGCTATGGTTACTTACCACTGGCTTATTCAGCACGCTGTTTTACCGCGCGCTCAGAAAACCGTGCCAAAGATGACTGCGAGCTGTGCTGCCTCAACTACCCCAATGGACGGTTAACCGAGTCACAAGAAGGGCAAGCGGTCTTTGTGCTGAATGGCATTCAAACTCAGTCTGGGCAGTGCGCGAATCTCATTAACGATTTACCGTCGATGCAAGGGCTGGTGGATGTGGTGCGGTTAAGTCCACTGTCGCTTGACACCTTGCACTGGGTAGACAAATTCCGTGCTAACCAAGCAGGCAATAACCCGCTACCGCTTAACCACGATTGCAACGGCTATTGGCACCACTTGGCAGGCATGACACAAGTTCTAGGCTAAACGCATAACAAAAACAGCCTGCGTAGTCGGGTAGAGAGGTGAGGGTATGTTGTATTTAGAGTTCTTGTTCTTACTGCTAATGCTGTATATCGGCTCCCGATACGGGGGCATTGGGCTGGGCGTGGTCTCGGGAATTGGCTTGGTCATCGAAGTGTTTATCTTCCAGATGCCGCCAACGTCACCGCCAGTGACCGTGATGCTGATTATTCTTGCGGTCGTCACCTGTGCCTCTATCTTGGAAGCGGCTGGCGGCCTTAAGTATATGCTGCAAGTGGCGGAGCGATTATTGCGTAAAAATCCAAAACGCGTCACCTTGATAGCACCGTTTGTCACCTATGCCATGACCTTTATGCTTGGTACCGGTCACGCGGTGTATTCCATTATGCCGATTATCGGTGATGTCGCGCTGAAAAATGGTATTCGTCCGGAGCGCCCCATGGCCGCAGCGTCGGTTGCCTCTCAAATCGCGATTACGGCCTCGCCGATTTCTGCTGCGGTGGTGTATTACCTTGCACAGCTTGCCGATATTCAACATGACATTACGTTAGTCTCGATTTTGTTGGTGACTGTCCCCGCCACCTTGTTCGGTACCTTGCTGATGTCTCTGTATAGCTTGCGCCGCGGCAAAGAGCTGGATGACGATCCGGATTACCAAGCGCGTTTACAAGACCCCGAATGGCGCGAGCGTATCGAAAATACCACCGCGACCTCGTTAGATGAGGTATTACCCCGTTCCGCGCGCAATGCGGTGTTACTGTTCATCAGTGCCATCGTTACCATTGTGATTATCGCGATGTGGCCAGAAATTCGCACAGTAGCAGGGGCAAGTAAGGCCATCAGCATGTCGGTGGTTATTCAAATGATGATGCTCTGCTTTGGCGGGATCATCTTACTGGCGACTAAAACGGATCCGCGTAATGTGCCGAATGGCGTGGTGTTTAAATCTGGGATGGTGGCGGCCATTGCTATCTTCGGGATTGCTTGGATGTCAGACACTTACTTTCAATACGCGATGCCGCAATTTAAGTCGGGAATTGTGGAGATGGTCACTCAATATCCGTGGTCTTTTGCACTTGCCTTGTTTATCGTGTCAGTGGTTGTTAACTCGCAAGCCGCGACCGCACGGATGATGTTGCCGGTGGGTCTTGGGTTAGGGCTCGAACCTGCGCTGCTTATCGGTATTATGCCGGCCGTGTATGGGTACTTCTTTATTCCCAACTATCCTTCAGATATTGCGACCGTGAATTTTGATGCATCCGGCACCACCAAAATTGGTAAATGGTATTTCAACCATTCATTTATGGCGGTCGGCTTAATTGGCGTGGTGAGTGCTTGTGCGCTCGGTTATGTATTAGGGCAGATTTTTATCGCCTAATACACAAAAGGATTTAAAGGACACAAGGATGCAAGTGAGACGCGCCTCGGTTGAGGACTTGGATGCCATCTTCGCTCTAAATGTACAAATTGGTGACATGCACCATCAACATGCGCCACATCTGTTTGCAACGCCTGGCCCAAGCGGTCGGGCGTTTTTGCTGCAAGCGCTGCAAGAAGAGGATAAGTACTTTTGGGTGGCAGAGCATCAAAACAAAGTGATTGGCTTTTTGTCGGCAAGGCTGGAGTCGTTTGTACACATTCCTCATCTGGTCGACGATCCTATGTGTCATGTGAATACCATTGTGGTTGACCGTGATGCGCGTGGAACCGGCGCGGGCAAAGCGTTAATGGCTGCGTGTACCCAATGGGCGAAAGACAATCATGCCACTGTGATTAAACTAGAGGTGATGACGTTTAATCAGGACGCGCAGGCGTTTTATCAAGCGCTGGGGTTTACCCCAGACTCTATCACCATGATGCAAACATTGAATTGCGAGCCGGAGGAGCCAGCACAATGATTGATAAAGACACCGTGATGCGGGTGGCACGACCCACTGACAATTTAGCCGATATTACTAACATGTATTGTGATGGGCTGGGGTTTGAGCTGTTGGCGACGTTTTCTGGCCATAATGATTTTGATGGTGCGATTATTGGTCACCCACATCACAACTATCACCTTGAATTTACCCATCATCGCGGCACCCATGTCGGTCCAGCACCGTCACAGGAAAACCTGTTGGTCTTTTACTTGCCGGATCACGCTTCGTGGCAGACTGCGTGTCAAAAAATTGAAGCCGCTGGGTTTAAACCGGTGCCGAGTTACAATAGTTATTGGGATAAAGACGGGCGTACCTTTGAAGATCTGGACGGTTATCGTGTGGTACTACAAAACCGTAAGTGGACGTATTAAACACGGCAAGCCAACAATCGACTTGCCGTGTTACCTACAGATGAGCCAATACTCCCGCTTTGAATAAAGGAAGCAGAGGGTGATTACTTGATCGCGTCCGCTTCTTGTTTTTGACGTGCGCGATGTGCCGGACCAAAGCAGAACTGAATTTGGTCCGCGCTCGGTGACGCGGGTGTTGTGGTGCCATCCAGCCAGTCATCCCAGCTTTTCACAAATTTATCGGCGAGCTTCTCTGCGGCACTTTCATTCCACAGTCCACCTTTAAAGGTCAGTTCCATGACATTCACAGTGATCTCAGTTTTGTACTGATCTTTAGGCGCACCTTTACCTGAGCTGTGACTGCGCTCCATCATCATAAAGGTTTGCTGAATACCGACGACAATGTCCGTCCCAGTCGCGTTCATGGTGTTTTGGACAAACAAGGTTTTGGTGTTTTGGGTATTCACTCGGCTAGTACACGCCTTGGCAAGGTTCACAATACTGTTTTTAATCAGCGGAACATCTTGCTCGGTGATCCCATCATAGAGGCCAACGACTTTATCAATCAGAGAGTTGTAGTTCTCTTCTTCGTAATGCACCGTGGTGCGCTCTGATTGGGTGACATTAAAAAAGGGCACTTTAAGAATGGAGCTCACAAACTCCTGAAACCCTTCGGCATTCTTGTCATTATCTGGGTCTAGCGGATTCCAGCCGGTGCGGCTTTGAGCTAAGCCTAAAATGCTCGACACCGCGTTACCGGTAGACTCGGTGAGCAAGCGAACAATTTCACTGTGATTGCCAGCGCTAATAGCATCATCCAATTTCTTACCTTGCGCCGATTCTGTTTGCGCATTTTTACCGGCACCGATGGTGTTTTGACCTGATACTGTGCTGTCGCCATCGCGCGGTACTGCAAAGAGCGCGCTGTGCTGCAGTTGCTGTTGGTTAGAAACCAAATGTTGGTGGTTATTCAGCCAAGTATCAAATTGGGATGTCAGGTTTTGTGCATCTGAAGCGTTCATAATTGTGTTCCTAATTGCGACAATGTGAATCGTGATTGAATGAGCTTCAATCGCTTAGGGCAACAACAAAATCCTGCCTGCAAAATTAGGCTAGTCTGCTTTATTTTATTTTCCATCAGGTGACGAAGATAATCTTCTTTGGGGGATGAGAGTCTATCGTTAAAGACTGAAATATAATGCCTTTCTCTTGACGTTGATTTGACGCAGTCATGCTGCCGTTGTGTTTTGATGACAATACAAGGCGTTAGGAAATGGTATGTCTACTTATCAATGCATTAGCGGTGTAACATTAAGCGTATGCTGACTGGTAACTGTGGTGTCAGCAATCACAGTAATTGGCAAAACAGATTAGCGCGGATGTCTCATGCCTATTAACGTTGTATTAGTCGGGACAATCATGCACTTCGCCTGATTGCCTATTAACGCAATGCGCAAGCTGATTCGCTGTGAAGAAAGCTTGTCGAACAATAAGAGCAAGGAGAAAGCAATGTCTCAACAACGCTCAACGTCAGGTGGCCAGTGCCCTGTCATGCACGGCAGCAAAACCTCGGAAGCGATGGCACACAAAACCTGGTGGCCAAACGCGCTAAACCTCGACATTCTTCATCAACATGACAGTAAAACCTCCCCCTTTGATGATGATTTCGATTATCACGCCGCGCTTAAAACCCTCGATATCGATGCATTAAAAAAGGACGTGAAAGCGTTACTGACCGAGAGTCAGTCTTGGTGGCCCGCCGATTGGGGGCATTATGGTGGCTTGATGATCCGCATGGCATGGCACTCGGCAGGGAGCTATCGCATTGCTGACGGTCGCGGTGGCGGCGCAACAGGTAACCAGCGTTTTGCACCTTTGAACTCATGGCCGGACAACGCCAACCTTGATAAGGCCCGTCGCCTGTTGTGGCCGATTAAGAAAAAGTATGGCAACAAAATTAGCTGGGCAGATTTGATCTTGCTGGCGGGGACGATGGCGTATGAATCGATGGGCTTAAAACCCTATGGGTTTGCATTTGGCCGCGAGGATATTTGGCACCCTGAGAAGGATACCTATTGGGGCGCAGAGAAAGAATGGCTGGCGTCAAGTGATGCAGAAAACAGCCGCTACTCTGGTGAACGCGATCTGGAAAATCCATTGGCGGCGGTGATGATGGGGCTGATTTATGTCAACCCAGAAGGGGTGGATGGCCATCCGGATCCGCTTAAAACCGCGCAAGATATGCGTGTCACCTTCGAACGTATGGCGATGAACGATGAAGAAACGGTCGCACTCACCGCAGGTGGCCATACTGTCGGTAAGTGTCACGGCAATGGCGATGCGGAACAGCTCGGCCCCGAGCCGGAAGGCGCAGCGATTGAAGAGCAAGGCTTAGGGTGGAACAACCACCAAGCGCGTGGCATTGGTCGGGATACGGTCACCAGTGGCATTGAAGGGGCATGGACCACCTATCCCACGCAATGGGATAACGGCTACTTTTATCTGTTGTTTAACTACGAGTGGGAATTGAAGAAAAGCCCAGCAGGCGCGTGGCAGTGGGAGCCCATCGACATCAAAGAAGAAGATAAACCTGTCGATGTGGAAGACCCCTCTATTCGTCGTAATCCCATCATGACGGATGCCGACATGGCACTCAAGATGGACCCAACCTATCGCAGCATTGCGGAGCGTTTTTATCAACATCCCGAGCAGTTAGCGGATGCCTTTGCTAAAGCTTGGTTTAAACTCACGCACCGCGACATGGGGCCTAAATCGCGCTATATCGGCCCAGATGTGCCAAGTGAAGATTTGATTTGGCAAGACCCTGTACCGGCAGGACGTACTGATTATGACGTCGCGGCGGTAAAAGCGGATATTGCCAACAGTGGCCTGACACTGGCTGAGAAAGTGACGACCGCATGGGATAGCGCGCGGACTTATCGTCAATCCGATAAACGGGGTGGCGCGAACGGCGCGCGGATCCGCCTAGCGCCACAAAAAGATTGGCAAGGGAACGAGCCGGAGCGTTTGGCGAAGGTAGTCAACGTGCTGAGCAATATAGCCCAGAAGCATCAGATTAGTTTGGCCGACACCATCGTGTTGGCAGGCAATCAAGGCATCGAAGAAGCAGCAAAGGCGGCTGGCTTCCCTGTCGACGTTCCCTTTGCACCCGGACGTGGTGATGCCACGCTTGAGCAGACTGATGTGGCTTCGTTTGAGGTGTTAGAACCGGTTGCAGATGGATTCCGCAACTGGCTGAAAAAAGACTACACCGTTCAGCCTGAAGAGTTACTGCTCGACCGTGCCCAATTGATGGGACTCACGGCCCCTGAAATGACGGTGCTACTGGGAGGTATGCGCGTACTGGGTACCAATTATGGCGGTGCGCCGGAAGGTGTGCTGACTGACCGAGTGGGGCAGCTAAGTCATGACTTTTTTGTCAACCTGACAGACATGGCGTATCAATGGAAACCCGTCGGCCGCAACCGCTATGAAATCATTGCACGCGACTCGGGCGCGGTGAAGTGGACGGCAAGTCGCGTCGACTTAGTGTTTGGCTCTAATTCAATTTTGCGCGCTTATGCCGAGTTTTACGCGCAAGATGATAACCAAGCCAAGTTTGTATACGATTTTGTGGCGGCGTGGGTAAAAGTGATGAATGCTGACCGTTTTGATCTCCACCACTAGCCGATGACTTAACCAAGACAAACTGTGATCGCCAAGCCGCCTTTTATCGAGAGGCGGCTTTTTATTTGTCTTAAATCAAGTCAGGGTTTGGTTTGTATCGTGCTACAGGCAGGGGTTTAGTACAGTGAGCTGAGTAAATTCCATCCCATTCTTTTATCTTTATCATCTGGCGGAGTGAATTATGCTAGAACTGCTCATTGGGCTTGTTGTAACAGTGGCTGTGGGCTACTTCATTGTCAAAGGTTATCGTGCTGCAAGCACCTTGCTAACCGCAGGGATTTTATTACTGATTATCACCGGGTTAATCGGGCACAGTGTGCTGCCGGATAAATTAACGTCAACGGGGAATCTGTTTACTGACTCGCTGGAATACGTGAAATACATGCTGCAATACCGGGGTGGTGGCCTCGGGATGCAAATTATGTTGTTGTGCGGCTTTGCTGCCTATATGTCGCACATTGGTGCCAACAACGTCGTGGTGAAACAGTTCTCTAAGCCGCTATCGGTGATCAAGTCACCCTATGTGCTGCTCGTAGCGGCTTATATTGTGGCATGTTTAATGTCGCTGGCGGTCAGCTCTGCAACTGGGTTGGGTGTCCTTCTGATGGCCACCTTGTTCCCGATGATGACCGCGATGGGCATTTCTCGTCCTGCTGCCACCGCGGTGTGTGCATCTCCCGCTGCTATTATCTTGTCACCCACGTCGGGGGATGTGGTGATTGCGGCGGAAAAATCCGGGTTGCCTCTCCATGTGTTTGCGGTCGAAACCGTATTGCCGGTCTCTATTTGTGCGATCATCGTGATGGCCGCTGCGGCTTACTTTTGGAATAAATATCTGGATAACAAAGAAAACACGCCGATGGAGCGTGTGGATGTCTCTGAGATAGAAACACACGCGCCTGCTTATTACGCAGTGTTGCCGTTTTTACCCATTATCGGGGTGTTCCTATTCAATGGGAAAACCATCGAGGGGCTGTATCTTGATATTTATACCATCGTGGTCTTGTCGATCTTTTTGGGGGCATTGGTGGACTTTGCGACCAAGAAATTTGATGGCAGAAGAACGCTAGAAGATCTCGATGCCTGCTATGAAGGCATGGCTGATGCCTTTAAAGGCGTCGTGATGCTGTTGGTGGCTGCCGGTGTATTTGCCCAAGGCTTGATGTCGATTGGTGCGATTGACAACTTATTGGGCCTAGCGGAAAGTGCGGGCGCAGGCGGTATCGCGCTGATGTTGTTGCTAACCCTGCTCACTGTGGCGGCAGCGATTGCGACCGGGTCGGGCAATGCGCCTTTCTATGCGTTTGTCGAGCTTGCCCCCTCGTTAGCTGCGAAGATGGGGCTTAACCCAGCCTTTTTGATTATCCCCATGTTGCAAGCATCTAACTTAGGCCGCACGGTTTCGCCCGTGTCGGGAGTGATCGTAGCGACATCTGGGATGGCAAAACTCAGCCCGTTTGAAGTGGTTAAACGCACCTCGGTGCCAGTTATCTGCGGGTTAATTACCGTCATTATTGGCACGCTTGTATTGGTGCCGATGATGGCGTAACGTCACAAGGCATGGAAAGCCCGCGTGCAAGTGCTCGCGGGCTTTTTTAATCGTATCGCACTATAGGCCAACACAGTTTTGGAAGAAAACAACATGACTGCCCCGACCAAAATCACCTTTTTCTCCACCTTAACGCCCATGGTGGCCGCCGGTGTTAAAACCATCACCATTCGCGATGAATCCGAAAGTCACTATCAACCTGGTTCGCGCGTCGCGGTGCATCAGCTAGAAACCGATCATTATGTGTGTGACATTGTGATCGACAGCGTTGCTCCGCTTGCTTTCGAGGACATTAATGCCCGCCATGCTGAACAAGAAGGAATGTCGCTGACTGAGCTGAAAGCGCTGATTTTGCAAATCTACCCAGAACGCCCACCGTTGTTTGTGATTGATTTTCATCTGGCTTAACAGCTCGCGCTCGCAGCGCATGGATTGGTAGTGCGCCACTAAAAAAGCGCCCGGCAAAACGGACGCTTGGTGAGTCAGTTGGTTGATGTGTTTAGGCCGCGGAATACCGCTTTGCCATATTATTCGCGGCTAACATGGCGTGATAGACATCGTCTTCGCTGACAGTCATTGGCATATTGCCCATAGTGTCACCGTCTGCACATGCGATGCGCGCAACTTGACGCCACTCTTCTTCAATAAAGGTTTTTAGTCCCATTTGTTCGAGCGTGAGTGGCAAACCCGCTGTTTTGATAATTCGGACCACATTATCAATTTCTTCTTTAGGGGCGTTTTCCAGTACCAATTGCGTTAGCAAGCCAAAGACGACTTTTTCACCATGTTGGGCATGGTGCAAATCGGCCACCGCGGTCATTCCATTATTCACCGCATGCGCGGCGGCAAGACCGCCAGCTTCTGCGCCCACACCACTGAGATAAATTGTTGCTTCGATCATCTGTTCCAGTGCTGGTGTGCTGACTTTACTGGCTAATGCATCCATGGCGGCATCAATGTTTTCGCTGAGTAACTCATAGCAAAGCTGAGCGAGGCCAAGGCCGGTACGTGAAGGGCGCTTTTGGACCAAGTTAACGCCGTCAGCACGATAACAGGCGCGTGCTTCAAAATAGGTAGCTAATGCATCACCTACGCCTGCCGCAAAGAAGCGTGCTGGTGCGTTGGCAATAATGCCGGTATCGGCAATCACTGCATCTGGGTTTTGTGGCAAGAATAAGTAGCGATCAAACTCACCGTCAGGTTTGTAGATCACTGACAAGGCGGTACAGGGGGCATCGGTTGAAGCAATGGTCGGATATAAAATAACCGGCACTTTTCGCTCGTACGCGACAGCTTTGGCGCAATCTAGGGTTTTCCCTCCACCAATACCGACAATGACATTGGCTTTTTGTTGTTCGGCGATGCCAAGGTTACGATCGATTTCTTGCTGGGTACATTCGTATTGAAATTTCTCGACATGAGCGGATAAGCCTTCTGCGCGCTCAATGGCTGGAAGCGATGTTTGATTCACCTGATCGAGAAAGAACTCATCGCAAATAATGTACGCGTTAGAACCAAAGTCTTGAATACTCTCTGGCAATTGGGCCAGTAGACCGGTTCCGATGATGAATTTTTTCGGAGAGGTTACCGTGCGAGGGGTCGTTGCCATAGTGAACTCCATTATCGTTGTGATAGTTTCTTTATGTTAAGAGGTGTGTTGGTTTAAGCAATGAGCCCTATGTGCTAAATATTTGAAGTGACTCGAATATTATTATGGCTGAGCTTATGCGGTGAGGTTTAAACAGGCAGCAATCTTGATGCTGCCTTGTTCTACACAAATAGGATGGAAGGAGTTAGACGATTTTTGGTTGGCCATCTGAGGCGGTAGCGCCTCCATCAACGGGGAGGTTAACACCGGAGATAAATGATGCATCGTCACTGACAAGAAATGCTACCGCAGAAGCCACTTCTTCAGGCTCCGCCGGACGGCCAAGCGCGATACGTTCATTAAATTTTTCTCGAACCGATTCAGGCCATCCATTGGTCATATTGGTTTTCACTAAGCTCGGACAAACGGCATTAATACGTACGCCTTGAAGGCCGTGATCGAGTGCCATGGCACGTGTCAAGTTCACAACCGCGCCTTTGGCGGCACAGTAAAAAGCCGCGCCCCAATCACCGCCAAGGCCTGATACTGACGCCGTGTTTACCATCGAGCCTTTAGTTTTAATTAACTCAGGCATGGCATATTTTGCACAGAAGACCACACCATCAATATCGACACCTGAAATTTTTTCCCAATCAGCCAATGTGCCGTCAATTACAGAGCCGGGTGTGTGGACCCCAGCGTTATTGATCAGCATATCTAGCTGTCCAAAGTGAGACACAACTTCTTGAATCATCGCTTCTACCGCTTTTGGGTCTGATACGTCGACAGAGAGCTTCAAGACGCGATCACTATCGTATTTTGCGGCTGTGTCATTTAATGCTGCTTGGTTCCAGTCTGCAATGGCCACTTTAGCGCCCTCTTGATAAAGGCGATCGGCAATGGCTGCGCCAATGCCGTTTGCAGCACCGGTTATCAATGCCACTTTTTGATTAATACCTTTCATAGTTATCTCCATTATTTAGCTTATCTATTAGGCGAATACCGGATCCATACTGCCGGCCTCACGAGGGGCCATCAGCTTGTAGTTGTCACTGTAATCAACAGGAATTGCGATCACTGCGGGCCCTTCGGTATCCATGGCTTGTTTCAATTGGCTAGCGAGCTCTTCTTGGCGAGTGACCGCAAAGCCTTTAGCGCCAAACGCTTCGGCGTAGGCCTTAAAATCAATCGGGCCGAATTTCACACCGGAAAAGCGCTGATATTTTTTGACCTCTTGCATCTCAACCATGTTGTAGGCGTTGTCTACCCAAATAATGTGTAGCAAGTTGCATTTGAGGCGCACAGCAGTCTCAAGCTCCATGCTCGATTGCATAAACCCACCGTCTCCGGAAACGGACACCACTTTGCGATCGGGGTTGAGCAAGCTAGCACCGATCCCCCAAGGAAGCGCAACGCCCATGGTTTGTTGACCGTTCGAGACCAACAATTGACGGGAACGGAAGCAGTTGAGGTAACGGGCAATCCAAATGTGGAAACTACCCATGTCCAAGCACAAGGTTGTGTCTGGGGTGATCACATCCTGCATCACTTTGATTAGGTGTAACGGATGCAAAGCAAATTCTTGGTGTGACTGGCTATAAGCCCGAATCGCTTGACGTTGGTGGGCGACTTCTTCGAGCACATCGACGGTGGTAGACGGCATCAGCCAGTGGTGATCGAGCTGCTCGGTGAGTGCTTTCAGGGTAGGCTCAATTTGACCCACGAGCTCAACGCTGGGGCGATAGTAGTGCTCGATTTCCGCAGACTCGACATCAATATGAACGATGTCTGTGTGCTGGGTATTCCAAAGTTCAGGGTCGTATTCAATCGGGCTAAAGCCAATGGTGATGATAAGATCTGCATCTGCAAGCAATAGATCACCGGGTTGGTTGTTGAACAAACCCACGCGACCCGCAAAGCGCTGGTAGTAGCTAATATCAACGGTACCTGCCGCCTGATAGGTGCCGAGAACGGGTAATTGGGTACGATTAAGCAGAGTACGAATAGCGGCGGCATTCTCGGGACGACTGGCTTGTAAGCCTAGGAGGAAAACCGGATTTTTCGCCGCTTTGATTTTACTGGCTGCCTCGCTGATGGCTCGCGTATCTGCCATGCCGGGCTGGGCGGGGAAGGTTGGCGCGAGAATATCGCTTTCCACGGGTTCGTTGAGAATGTCCATGGGCAGACTGACAAAGGCTGCGCCGGGGCGGCCGCTTTCTGCTGAGCGGAAGGCATTGGCAAGGATCTCAGACGCAGCAGTGCTGGCTTGAACCTCGGCGCTGTATTTGGTGACGGAGCGGAATACGCTCACGGTATCAAGGCTTTGGTGGGTTTGTTTTTGTTGATCGGCCCGTTTCACTGCGCCCCCTAATGCGACCAAGGGATCGCCTTCTGAGGTTGCGGTTGCCAGACCGGTAACCAAGTTGGCACAGCCAGGGCCAGAGGTCACCATGGTCACACCCGCCTTGCCGGTTAGACGGCCGACGACGCCTGCCATAAAGGCACCATTCGCCTCGTGACGAACGGGGATCATCTTAATGTTGGTGTCTTCAACCGCGTCAAAGAGACGGTCAATCTTGGCGCCAGGAATACCAAAAATGTATTCCACGCCTTGGCGTTCTAGGTGATTTGCGATCAGTTGTGCGCCATTGTCCCACTGTGTTTTTTTAGTCATGTTGGGCTCCTCGTGAGGTTGCCTCCCGATGGGAGGTGATATTATTTTTCTGCTTGTTCGATAGCGGCGTGTATGTTGTCCGGCGTTAAGTTCGCGCCGAGGAAGCTGGCATTGGTCGGAAGATCAATGACCAGTTTAGAGACCCGTCCAATTTGCAAGGTGCCACACGCCAATTCGTAGTCTTGGACATGGCCTCCGCCTTGGCGTGTGTCAGTGATAAAGTGCTCGTGATAGCCAGCGACATTGATCCCTTGGGTATATTGTGGACTGCGGAAGCCAGCAATCACGCCATTGACATGGTCAAAGCGAAACTCAGGTTGTGCAGCGATGGCCTCAAGCATGGGTTTGTACGGCGGAGTTTGTTTGGGCACAGTGCGAGTGCGTACATGCTCAAAGGCACCATCGATACGAACCGCACAAAAAATATTGTCGCTTGGCACCAAGCTATCGATGACATCATGCAGCTCTTGGCGCGACATGGGGTGATCAAAAGTCTGGCTGATCTCTGGCTTGAAGAAGGTCATGACCGCAAAGGGGGTCTTTTGGTCCGGGTCGGCATGACGCGCCGAGCCATCACCGCGCAGCTGAAATATGGTTTTATCAAAGGCGATGAGTTCACCGTCGAGTTGGTTAAATGTGCCGAGGCCGAAGTCGCCATGTTTGAGGAGATCGGCCATAGTGGTGTCGCCTTCGTAGACGCCATCAATCAAGGCACTCATCAGGGAGGTTTGATAGATTTCGCCCTCTCCAGTGTGTTGGTGATGCTCAACGTAGGCGGCCGCAATGTGCTCGGCACAGTGGCAGGTTTGGGTGCTCATAAAGCGTCCTCGTTAACCGTGTTTAACGACCGTTCTGATAACCAAACGGTTCGTTGTATGAAATCTATAGATATGATGCGAGCTGACGTGGATAGCATCCAATACAAAAAAGGTTGGCTTTGATATCGAAAAGATATGGCACATAAAAAACGTGGTAAGATGCTGAATATCATTGATTTCTCAAAGGCAGGGTCATGGAGCTAAGATATTTACGGTATTTTGTGACGGTGGCAGAGTGCCGACACTTCACCCGCGCAGCCGAAAAGTTGGGCATTGCGCAACCACCACTGAGCCAGCAAATTAAAAAGCTAGAGCAAGAGGTGGGGGTGCCTTTATTTGAACGCTTATCTCGCGGGGTGGCGTTAACACCCGCCGGTCAGGTGCTTTATGATGATGCGGTGAAGATCTTGGCGCAGTTAGATCATGCGGTACAGCGGGTCAAACAAGTGGCGCGAGGAGAGCGGAATCAACTGCGGCTTGGATTTGCCAGCTCGACGGTCGTGAGCCAAGCCGTGTTAGAACTTGTTCGGCGGTTACAACAAGCCCATCCAGAGATTGATTTTCAACCAATAGAGTTACCCATGCCAGCGTTGGTGGAAACCTTGCGCCAACAGGATGTCGATCTCGCCTTTCTACGCTTACCATGTTATGCCAGTGAACACGTGGCACACACGCCGTTGTTTCCTGACCCGTTTAAGCTGGTGGTGCCTGCTAATCATGTCTTTGCCAAGCAGCAAAGTGTGACGTTGTCACAACTGGGCGATGACCCGATTATTCTGTTTCCGCGTGATATTGGCCCAGGATTGCATGATGCCTTGGTGGATGCCCTAAAAGGGGCGGGATTGACGCCATCGAATGCCTCGCTAGCGCCACAATTGCATTCAGCAACGGCGATGGTTTCAGCGGGGTTTGGGATTGCCTTAGTGCCTGAATCATTGACTACGCAACTGAGCGACCATGTCGCTGTCGTCGCGGTTGAAGACATGCCCTTAGTGAGTCACGTCGTATTGGCGTGGCAGCGAACTAATACCGCTCATGTTGTGCGGCAATGTATTCATACCGCACGAGAGCAAGTCACTCAGATGGCAAGCTGAGCCGTTAAGACCGTTGAGCGGCATGCTGTAAAAACTCTAATTGCATCCGCTCTTGCTCAGTCATTTGATAGGGCTCGTCAGATAGTTGCCCAGTATCAAAAATGCCGAGGAAATAATGGTCTTGAGGGCTGATGCCAAATTGTGCTCGCTCACCGGGATAGCCGGACATACGTTCAATCACCACGTCTTTCAGTTGCCATTCATCACCATAGCCGCTCATTGAAGCCCGAAATGCGCGCAGCTCCAGAGATTGTTCTCCCTCACTGAGGCGTGTCTTAGTGGTTAACACCGCAACGGGTTGATCGTCAGCAGTAAATAAATTGGCACGCACTCGATAGATACCGCCTTTATCGATATCCAAAACGAGTGGAATGACCATATCCGGCCCGCGGCCGAAAACTGGCTTCACCCCTTTCACTTCCGCAATGGGTTGGTAGAGGCGGAAGTCCGCGGTGAGTACATCGTCGCCACCATCAAAACTGAGTGCCGCTTTGAGGCGAAGCTCAATAGGCCAATCGGCTTCGGGCTCAATACTCCACTGTGTATCTGTGACATCGAGTCGGGTCAATTCCCGATTGGACTGGACATCGATAACCGACAAGGTCGCGTGATTAAGAGAGGCTGGGGTGACCAGTGAGGCTTGGATGTTTTCTGGGTAAAAGTAACGGTATTGGTTGAGCTTCAATGCCGCTTTTACCGAGCCATCGAGAATAGGCATTGGCGTCGAAACATACCGATTCCAGTGTAGATAAGGGCTTTGCTTTGATGGAATGGGGATCGAGTAGGAGGGGTGCTGGATTTGCTCCGCATAATCGGCCGCTATATAGCTGAGTGTGGGTGTCATCGAAGTCTGCACGATATCGGGCTCTTCGGGACGATATTGCGTATTTAGAGCGGTAGACGCTTGCGTCGGCGGTACGTATTCGGCAGTGTCAGGCGACGGCGGTTGATGGTTCTGCTCAGCAGTCAGTGTGGCAGGCGGAGCGTCGGGAACATCAAGCCATAGATAGGCAGTAACTCCAATAGATACTACCAAGGTTACTGCGAGTAGCAGTCTAGTCATAGCAATCCCTAATTAACGATTCGTGAATAAACTAACACAGCTGATAAAAGCGAATAAATCTGACCAGCTGCTCTTTGTGAAAAAAAGAGCAGCTTTGTTGGTCAGGTCACAGCATGACCGAGATTATTGCGGAAGGGCATGAACCAGCTCGGACAAGGTGTCACGGTCGGAATCACGGACAAAGCGATATTTTTTACCAAACCAACCATCTTTATCCACGGTTTCGACGGTAATCCGCGAATTATCACCGAGCACAAGCTCAGGATCAGTTGCTGTGACTTTTCCCTTGTGCCAAGGGTTAAAGATGGTGAGGTGGCTATACTTATCGCCCATCAACAGCGGATAGTGCAACGGCATAAAGCGTTTAACGCCTTTATGGACGTAATCCAATTTACCATCAAACTCAATCGTGGTGGAGCAACTGTCAAACTCATCGGCATCGGCGGCACCACAGGCTGAGTGGGCGGCGACCACGCCATCATCACTACCCGGAATAAAGGGAGACGTAGTACCCAAAAAGTCCGAACCATTGCCCACAAAGCGAATACGCGGCACACGGTTATCTGGCCACATCGCCAATTGACGTGCATTGGCCACTTTCAAGTCGTTCAGTACGCCAATGTTGTCTTTGGTTGGCATTTGTCCCATCCAAAGTGACACGGCTTTTTTCATCGCATGGTTTAACCAGCCACCACCTTCGGCAAGGTTAACGGCGATGTTGGCTAACTCAACACCGCCACCGGCGCCAGCAAAATCAAAGGTGCCGACAATATTGAGGGGCTCGAGTCCTGCGTTGCTCAGCCAGTTTTCTTGGTTATCGAGCAGATAGCGTGCTACTAGGTCGCCGGTAGAGTGAGTGACTAAAATGCAGCCGGACAGACAGGTTTCTTGCTCGGAAAGATTTTTCAATGCAGGCCATAGGTAATCGGAAGCTATTTTCCCTTCGATGCGTTCATGAGCAGGCCAGTCAATCCTAGCATCAGCATGCTGTAACCAGAAGTTTTGCCAATAGTCACTGCCATCACGCACGACTTCATCGTGATCGGGACGCGTTTTTAGTTGTGCGGGTTGAAAACCATGCACTAACACAATGTTGTATTGTCCGATGGCGGCAAAACTTATTGAAGACATCATAAGTAGGGCGATTGCCATCGTTATCTTATAAATATATTTCATTATTGTTGCCAACCTGTTTTGAGTAAACACTCAGTATTATATAGCTTACTATGCAATAACTTCCATAGTAATAAATCACTCACTAATCAATCATTTGACATTTTTCCAAAATTTGTATCTGATTTATTTGTCTGTTTTGTATAGAAAATAAACCATTGATGGCGATTTATTATCGGTTTTATACGTCTAATCGCCTAATTTTATTGCGGTTATTATTTTTTATATTAATAGAGTGAGTCTCACTTTTATGTAAAATGTGATCTTGTTTCGAATTAAAATGTTTACTATCGCAATGATTTATTGAGTTTTTTATAATCAAAAAGAAAAAGCCTATGATTTACTTCGACGCTGTTGCTAGGAAACTCCATAAAGACCACAAATCCACTCGACTTGGCTTCCGTGAAGCTTTAGTGCTGGAATGTTTGTTGCTGCATGCCCCAAAGACTGTGTGTAAGCAAACCTTGATCTGTTACGCGTGGGGAAATGAATACATTGGTCAAACATCGTTAGCCAAATCAATCAGTGCGCTGAGACGAAGCCTCATGGCGATTAGCGCGGATCCGACGTTAGTGGTCACCGTACCCAAGCAAGGCTATCGCATGGTCGAGGGTATGGTAGAAACCAAGACTGTCAGCGAGTCACAGGCAATCTTAGAACAAACTAAGGTAGCCCCCGTCACGACGAATGCCGCGACAGCTAGCTCTACTGACGAGTCGAGGTATGATGCTGAAAACAAGGCAGTAGCGAGTAAACCGATACGTCAGTGTGCCATGATGGCGTTGATGTTATTGGCATGTGTGGCGAGCAGCGTGTTTGTGGTAGGAAAACTCAATGGCTGGCGCTGGAGTGATTTGGTTCAGCGAGGCGGGCTGACACAGAAACGAGTCGGAAGCCTTTACGTTTTTTATCCCCAAGACACGCGCCTTGACTTTCCTATGGAGCAATTTTTAACCCACAGTCAGTGTGATTGTCTCGTCTACCTAGAAAAAAAGCACAAGTATGCCACGATTTATTTTGTCTCAAGAAAGACGAATCGTAGTGTGCTTATCCGGTATTCACCTTTCAATATTGAGCATGCCACTCATGAAATTGAGCAGTTTCTCGCTGAGGAATAAAAATAGAGTATTTGCTTTATTTTTATAAGCCTTGCCGAGTGTGTTTTGCAACATCTTATTATTTAGACTTCCTCTCATAGATATCCTTACTCAAATAATAGAGCCTTAACTCTAATTTATTTTTTTTCTGTGTTTTGCGTGAATTTTATTCCTGAATAAATATCACGTTTTACTTTGTTAGAATAAATATGAATTCAACCTAAAGAAATGAAATATAAAGGGAATTTAAATCATCGTTTTTCATTTTGTTTTCGTTATTGGCTATGAAAAGGTCAACAAGGTCAGCTTTCGAATGGCCGGCAGACTCTAATAACACCTAACAAAAGGAAGACGTCAAATGGCGACAATCTCACGTACAACAACCTTGACTCTCTCCACCATCGCAGTGCTCGTCAGTGCGGGAGTTGCACAGGCGAGAGTCTATCCTGACCAAATTGTGCTCGATACCTTAGGCGATGACCAATGTCGAGCTAATTATCGGCCCTTAACAGCAGACGAGGCGAGTACCCATCGCCACTTTTTGATGGATCGAATGGGGAAATGGCAAATCGCTGGACTTGAAGGCGATTGGGCGATCATGGGTAGCGGCTATAACGGTGAAATCAAACACTACGGCCAAACGAAAGATACATGGTGCTATCCCATCAATGATGAGGGCGAGATTCCGGATTACGCTGCTCAAAGCGTACCAGAAGGAACTGAGCTCGATGTCCAATATTCATTGGTCAATAACCGCAGTGAATTTGTCAAACCACTGAGCTATCTCGCGCACTACCTGGGTTACGCATGGGTAGGCGGTAACCAAAGTGATTATGTCGGTGAAGATATGAACGTTTGGCGTTCTGGTGACCAATGGTTGATCCGCGGTAACAATGATGGCGAGTGTGATGGCTACCGCTGTGGCGATAAAACCACCATCAAAGTGGATAACTTTGCTTATACCTTAAATGACAGTGATTTCTGGCATGGTGATGTGGTTGAGTCCGATAAACAGCTAGTCAAAACGATTTCTGCTGTTGCTCGCAACAACCTCGACGAGCCTCAACAAGTGGTCGTTGACCTCAAGGTCGATGAGGCCACCAATTGGTCGAAAACCAACACCTTCGGATTTGCGCAAAAAGTACAAACAGAAAACGAATTTAAGTGGCCATTGGTTGGCGATACCAAGCTCACTATTTCATTTGAAGCGAATCAAAGCTTTGCTAACAGCAATGGTGGCTCGAGCAGTGAGCAGGTGACGTTACAAGCGCGTCCATTTGTTCCGGCGAACTCCGAGATCCCTATTCGCGTTGAGCTTTATCGGTCGAGCATTTCTTATCCGTACCGCTTTGGCGCCGATATTAGTTATGACGTAACCTTTGACGGCTTTTTACGCTGGGGAGGTAACGCGTGGCATTCGCATCCTGAAAACCGTCCCACACGAAGCCACACCTTTACGATGGGACGTAGTAGCAAGCCTGAGCACGATATTGCTTACCAGTGGCATCATCGTTACATCCCAGGTGAAGTAAAATGGTGGGACTGGAGCTGGGCAGTTGAAAAATATGGCCTAGAAAGCATGCAGTGGGCAACAGGGAAGAGCTTGCGTCCGTTCTATTCCTATGTGTCGGGTGATTTTTATGCGGAATCCCAGTATGCAGGGACCATTGAGCTTGGCCAAGCGAGGCCGATTGGCAAAGCGACTTCCTCTCGCGTTAAGCGCTCTATTTCGCCAATGACCACGACTGGCGAAGCAAATGGGGTGGAATTGATTTCTAACTTTGACCCCGATGAACTGGCGAGCCTCGGTTTCGACAATGCCGAGTTGACCATCAAACCGGTTAAATAACCTCAAACCCGCATCCAAAGATGCGGGTTTTTTTATCCATTCAAGATAATCCCGATTGAAAAGAGGACGATCATGAAAAGCAAATGCAATGTCTGGGAAGGGCTTCGCTCCCAAAGTCGCCGTCGTTTTTTAACCCACTCGTCGGCGGCAGTGTTAACCATGGCGGCAGCTACCGTGTTGCCCAAGTCTGTCAAAGCGGCACAGTGGATTGCACCAACTACGTCGGCAGGGCTCAGTGAGCTTGATGCGATCAGTTTTTACACGGATTCATCAGAACATCGCGGTTTAGGGTTAGACCGAGTGGATTTCGAGACGCCCACTGACGAAGCCAATTATCTCGCGCATGTGATGTTTCAGAATATGATGAAACATAACTTTCGGATCCATCACAGTGGCCTAAGTTCCGACATAGGCGGTGCGGTTGAGCCAAATGATGATGTGTTAGCCATGCATGATAACCAACAGTCAGTGAGTGATGTTTATGCGCGCTATCAAACCTACTTTAATGACTACATGGCTGAATACATCAGTCAATATTTGCAGTATGGCTACAAAGGGCAAGAGAATGTGGACGTTAATGATCGCCTTGCCTATAACAGTTGGGACATGATCAAAGCGCATGCCAATATCGACTTGGCAGAGAAAGGGGAAACCTTCAAACAAATCATTGATGAGCTTTACGCGATTGCGACAAACTATTGTCAAAGTAATGTACTGGGACAGTACAAGCAAAATGCGTCTTATTGGTTAGATGAGCTGGTCACATACTACCAGCGAGATAGCACGCTCGAGTCGCTGCTTAACGATTGTGCGGTAAACGACAATGCCGATAACCGCTTCAATATTGCGGTTCAAAAAGTGAATGCGACGAGTGCGAAAATACGCACTTTAAATATTGCAGCAGGCCGTCCCAAAACGGAGAACACGCTGCGTGACATCGAGCGAGTGTTATTCGGTACTGTGATTAACGGCGTCGCGTTTAGTTTGCGCTGGGGGAGTGAGAGCGATCAGTATTCCGTGCTCGCCAATGAGGAGAACTTCTTGGCCGTTGCCCGTATTCTGCAGAACAATGACTCGCCTATCCAAAGCCAATTCTGGCGGCAATTCTTTAGCAATAATGGTGGCGTGTATAGTGTTTGGAATACGTTTAAAGGACTTGGGTTACGCGACGAGACCTTGGGTAACGATGCCACCCAGCAAGCGTTGACGAGACAATACCCTGAATTGGCAACGCCGGTCAGTGGCCAGCGAAGTATGACTGACGTTGTTCTATCCTCGTTGACCTTGTTGCTGGGTGTGGGACATTTCACTTGGGCATCCGCAACAGACAGAGAAGAGTGGGATAACCCCGTTGAGCTTATTGGGCTGGGCGCCGCATTTATCGAAACCTCGTTGCAAATTAGCTATGAGATCCTTGCGACTAAAGTGACACACTTCTTATTCGGTAATGGGACACCGATAACCGATGAGCTCGCGAAAGTGATGGCTAAATTTAGTCAGTTTCTGGGCAAACTGACCGGTCGTGTTGCCAATTTTATCAACGTTGAGCGTCGAATTGCGGAGTCATTATTTCTCGGCAAAATATCGAGTCTGGTTAATAAATGTTTTGTGGGACTCGCCTTTATTGCGGTCGGTATTGCCAGCTGGAATCTCGGCCAAGCGATTGCTAGCGGTGATACCGCGGATATTGTGTGGGCTTCAGTTAACTTCTTGATATCGGGCGCTGCATTTGGGCTTGCGGTCGCGGCGCTGATGGGGAGTGTGCTGGCAGGACCGTTAGGTATTGTGGTCGCCATCGTAGGGATAGTGATCGCGATCGCACAGTGGATTTTCGATGCATTACGTCAGCCGGAGCCCCGGCCTTCGCCGATACAGCGTTATACCAATGAAGTGGTGCAACCTGCAGACCTTATTCATGCCGACATTGGTCAGTACATTTGTCGCACTCGGATATATTGGGATAGACATGTCTGTTTTAGACCATTTGATGTAAAAACAATGAATACTGACTGGGAGTACATTCAATCTGTCGAAGACACTGTAGGCCGAGAAGTACTCGGAACGATGATATCATCTCAAATCACGGGTCGCACTTATTACTTTGGCGGTGATTTCGATTACCCTGAGTTTGGTCGTACCGATCGATTTTTCAGCGATGGCTTTAATGATAGTTTGAGCTACGAACAATGGAACCCAGATTGGCATATAAAGCGCTGCACAATAGCAAGTGAATGTGTTAACCGCTATTTCAATAGCCAGGCACTATTCTTGTGCGAAGATAGTAGTTACAGGAAGAATCTTTACTTCACACAAGGTATCGAAGAGGCCCCACAAAGTAGCGATATCATTCAGCTTCCGTCGTCACGCCCGCAGGATATTATTGATATTGTTGCAGTACACCAGCAACAGTCATGCATTTTTATTGTGGTATGCAAAGATAAGCATGTATATCAAGTCAAAGATGGACGGGTGTCACTCATCACGGAAGATTTTACCGATGGCTACCCGGATGACTACTTCCCATCGTTAACGACTGTTTGTACTGGCGATATGGTGAGTATTTTCTATACCCTTAAACTGGATGGTGTTGCAGAAGAAGATCGTCGCCTATATCAGACAATTATCGAGCGCGATGAACAACACAACTTTACGCAAGTACGGTTGCTGCAAGATATGCCGTTACCTGAAGGAGGGACTAGCTGGGGGCTTCAAATTGTCGGTCACTACTCGCCACCAGAAGGGGACAATGACGGTAGACACGAATTTATTCTCGTCACACAAAATCGCTATAAACGTTTTGGTGCCATTGAGGCTAAGCAACAGACCCAAAGCGAGGGGAAAGCACTGCGCTTATTCGGCGGGGTCGAATTTTATGTGCCGAACTCGGGCTTCCATGGGTTTTACAAAAATACCTTTATCCCCCGATAATCACTTATCTATCGCCGTCACGAATGTGGCGGCTTTTTCCATATTCCTTCCCTTTTTAGTTATGACTGACTTCTCGCTCTGGCTATGTGCTTTCTCGATATCCATCTTTTGACTAGGGTTAATAGCACGAAAGAAAAAAGACGGAGCGTGAGTATGAAAAACTGGCTACTGATTATCGTGGTCTATGCTGCCTCAGTAGGCCCGTTATGGGCTGCTGACGTCCTATTGATTGAGAGCTATCACAAAGAATACGGCTGGGATAAAAGCTATATTCGTGGGCTCGAAAACACGCTTGGCGATGATGTGACCTTACATACCTTTGAGATGGATACGAAGCGTTTACCGAAAACCGATTATGACAGTCAAGCCGACAAAGCCTTTGCTATGTATCAACAGGTCGCGCCCGATGTAGTGGTACTGGGTGACGATAATGCGTTGGGTTACATGCTACCTCGATTACAAAATGAAGATATCGATATTGTATTTTTAGGTATCAATGCTAACCCACGTCGATTGATGGCCAAATATAGCGGTAAGGCGAGAGTAACCGGTGTGCTCGAGCGCCCGCTATTTGCGCGCAGTATGCGAGAGATTGGGCAAATGTTGGGTAAAGATAAGCTGATTGTCAAAATCATGTTTGATGCGGGGACAACCGCAACCATTGCCACCGACCATATCGGTAAACAGTATCAAAGTTTGAAGAATAAACTGGGGATTGATGCCACGATTGAAAACCATGAGACGTTTGACGCGTGGAAAGCCTCGGTCAACAGTAGCGATGGCTACGACATTATTGTTGTGGGACTCTATCAAATTATCCGTGATAGCAATGGTAATGTTGTAGACCCGGATAAGGTGTTGGCATGGACCAACCAACACAGTGCGATCCCTTTGTTTGGTTTCTGGGACTTTTCAGTGGGTAAAGGCCAAACCGCAGGTGGGGTGGTGTTATTTGGTGAATCGCAAGGCGTTCAGGCGGGAGAGTACGTCAATCGGATACTGGCTGGTGAAGAGGCGTCCTCTATTTCGGTGATTTATGGCAAACAGGGACGCGCCATTTACAGTGGGGCCGAGTTTACTCGCTGGAGACTTAATGCGCCAAATGGCTGGCGCAATATTGATTAATCGTGATGATTAAGCGACTTGATTAACCGTGCAGGCGTGCCACCGTAAAGACTGTCAGGTGGCACGTCGTGTTTCACCACGGCGTTGGCGGCAATGACGCTGCGTGCGCCGATCGTGACGCCTTGACAGATCACCACATTACCGCCAATCCATACATCGTCTTCGACCACAATAGGTTTACACCAGGTCTCCCAAGCGCGGCGGCTTCGATAATCAAGTGAGTGGGTTGCGGTGTAAAACTGGGTATTGGGGCCAATCAGCACATGGTTGCCAATCGTGATCGGGGCCCCATCCAGCATAGTGGCATTCATGTTGATAAAGGTGTTACTACCAACCTGGATGGTTTCGCCAAACTCACAATAAAACGGCGGTTGGATCACCGAACCGTCGCCGATAGTGTGTAATAACGTGTTGAGCAGTTGCTTTCTTGTTGCCGTCTCTACGCTTTGGTTGAATGCTTGCAAGGTTCGTGTGGCGTGGTCCCGCCGGATATCAATGGAGCCATCGCTGTCATCAAACACAAGTCCTTGGCACATCTTTTCCCATTCGGTCATGGTTTCTCCTTATTATTCGTGAATAGCGATAAAGGTTGGTTCTCGCCGCATTGTCTCAATTTGTGTGGGAGAGAAAACAGCAATCATCCCTTGCGTCTTTTTCCTCTTTCTATTCTTTTCCCATTTATATGGCAACCGAACAAAAAAGCGCCACTCGGCAGTGGCGCTTGGTAACATTTTTTTAGTGCTTAGTGCTTAGTGCTTAGTGCTTAGTGCTTAGTGCTTAACGAAAATAAACACGCACATCGGTTTGGCTTCGGCTTCCATCACCTGCAAGTAGTAAGTGCAGACGCTGCTGGTCACGTAAATCAACTTCGATGTACTGGTTGCTGCCCGGTACGTCAGAGGCTGCTTGGTTTTGTGCTTGCGTGGGCCAGTAATCCTCGGCGGCGAATACGCTCAGATCCCCCGCGTCACCATCCGCCATGACCCACACTTGCGCCTTGGTGGCTCCCGCAGGTACATCGGCATACAGATAGCGACGTTGATAAACGCTAATACTGTTTGGGCTGGCGACGTTAAGTTGCGTTGGGCGCAAGTCATCGGTGCCTGCTGGTGTTTCAGGCTCTGGTTCTGGGGTTGGCTCGGGTTGCACTTGGCCTTCTGCATTCACTTTGACAGTGACATCGGTAAAGTCACCGCGACCGGTGACACTTAAGGTATACCGACCCGGCTTCACATCATTTAGTATCACGGTTTCATTACTGGTTTGGTTCCACTCGGTGGCGTCATAGTCGTAATAATGCGCTTGACGGCCTTTTGCCACGTAGAGATCCGCGTTGCCCTGTCCTTCGATACTGAATGTAAGCGCACTAGCAGGGTGGGCTAGGTCAATTTGATACAGGTGCTCACTGTATGCTTGCCCGCTAATGGTGACGGTCTGACCGAGAGACAGTGTTGTGACTTCTGGCTGCTCTGGCTCCGGTTCTGGACGAGGTGGTTCACCGGCATCGGTGTCTTCCAAGGTGGTCAGCCACTGCGCAAATGCCTGATCATAACGCTGACCATAGTCTTTGACTAAATTTGCCCACTGATCGAATTTTCCGGTGCGACCCGCGTCAAGCAAAGTATCCACAGCCTCTGGATGCTTTTCAAACAAGAAGCGTACGGCCAAATATCCCCAGCGATACACGCGGTTCACATCATGTTGGTAGGTGGTGGCAAACACGTCACTGAGTGAATAGCCGCCTTCTTTGCCTAAGCGAATTGCTTCGGCATAGTCATCACCATGGGCCATATACTCAGCAAAGCCTTCTAGCCACCAGACGGTATGACCGTGACGAAGCACGTCGTTGAAGTCGCCGTACATGTTAAATCGACCATCGAGATAATGGATATACTCGTGTTCAAGGTTCCAAATCGAAAGCGATTGGCCATTATCATTCCGGTACGCGATAAAACGGGCTTGGTTGTTTGGATCGGCAGGGTTCCCTTCTAAGTATTGGCCACCATTATCCGTCGAGTTACCAAACAAAAATGCTGAGTAGGTTTTGTAGTCCGATGGGTTATCAAATACCACGACTTCAACACTGTCGTTCAGATCGTCGGCGACGGCTTGATAGCCTGAGCTAACCGTTTGATGAAAAGCCACTTCTTTGTTGTGCAGGCTTTCACATGCCTGTTGCGCTTGTGCTTGTGTCATGCTCTGTGAGCGAATAATCGCCGGGCCATCACATTGGTGGCGATAAGGCATCACTTTGGCTTCTAGCGTGGCTTTGGCATCAGACAAGCCTAATTCGGCCATCTTGTCGGGAGCATAAGCATCCACCATTTCTACCATGCCTACCCAAACGGCGTCGTTTGGACCGCCCAACGGGAAACGGGGTAATAGATCTCTATAGTGGCTAATCACACGATCTCGCACGTTGGCTTGGGGGGCTATCAATAGTCGTCCCATTTCGCGGACCGTGTTTGATACTAACAACGCGCCGTGGTCGCTGTTAGACAGCTTAGGGTGATTGATAACGAACTGATAAAGGCGGTCAATCAAGGAGAGATCAGCGGCGAGCACATCGTAAAAGGCTTGACGAGATTGGTGGCCAGCCATGGCGCGGAAAAGGTTATTGAGCGCATCTGCGTAACGGCGCTCGTCTAAGCGTTCTTGGTCGAGGTTTTCAAGCAGTTGAATTTGCAGGTCTAGGGTTTGCGGCAAGCGCTTGATGCTGTCGGCCATCAGCGTTAAACCATGCAAAGCATCGGTTTGGGCGCTGCCCTTGGCCGTGGCGAAAGGCGAACGTAAGAACGTATTGATCGCATCCGCAAGGCGATCGCCCAGCGAGTCAGAGTAGTCAGGATTTGCTTTATCGCCATAGAAGCGAACATAGTAGGCGGCACGCACATACTCAGCTAAGTTAGCAATTTGGCGAGCTTGTTCGTCCTCACCCTGATAATGGGTAATGGTCTGCGATAAACGCTGTGCCACTTTACTAACAAACGCTTCTTGGTAGACGTTGCTATATCGAATAGACGTGGTGTCATACCAGCTGGTAAAACAACTGCGTTCAGCACTCATAATCGCTTCGATAGGCGCGTTACTGGCTGCCAAATCGGCAATCTCACAGTGAGCATCAGCCCATGCACTGGTGCTGCTCAATGCAGCGAGGGCAATCAGTGCCGATAAAGGTTTGGGTCGGGAAGGGAATAATGTATACATTTCAGGCTCCTAGATATCATTAGGCGGAGCCGTTATAACGATTTTACCGACACGCTTGGGTTATAAAGCCCAAAAATTAGGGCTTGGTTCCGTTTTCTTTGTCTATTTTGCTATTTATGCACCAATATTCCCCAAACAATACGGCACTAGGCTTCTTTTTCGCGCAGATGCAACTTCGCGATCCGTTTGGTGACGGTATAAACACGTTTGAGAGACTCGGTCCACTCCATCTCAATGCTAAACAGTTGTAAGCGGTTGGCATCATCCTCCACCAGACGCTCAGCTTGATGGGCGAGAACTTTATCAAGCAGGGCGTTCAGCTCGCGCTTTGCGTGCAAGACCTGTTTGGCGCGCTTATTGTCGCCTCGCCGAATCGCATTGACACAATCAAGCAGCGCATGAGTCACCTTTTCTTGCATGGCATCTAGCGTCGTACGCATTTTATTACTGATGGTGATATCCGCATTGAGGGATTTTTCCATTATCGGGATCAGCGTATTAGTGATCAGGTCCGCAATGCTTTCCAGTTGGTCGGTCATGCTAATTAATGCCATTTGACGTTGGCTTTGCGCGTGACTAAGTGGTTCTTTGCGCAGTCTGCCTAAATAAAACAGGATGTGTCCGTGCAGGGCATCGACTTGATTTTCAATTTCATCAATTTGTTTTAATGCGGCGATCGCCGCGTCGCGTTGTGGTTGGCTTGCCAGTTTCGAGGTGAGTGGCGGCAGGGTATTCATCATGTTACAGACCCGCCGTCCAATACGACCAATCTCAAGTTGCGCTTGATCCATCGCGATATCTGGTGTCATCAATAACTCTTTCGCCAGATATTTAGGAGTAATGATAGGCTTTTCGCTACTGAGTGGCTTTTTCGAGCGTGGCACAATCTTTTTCGCTAGCCAAACAAACCCACCGGCGAAAGGCAACATAACCAGTGTGTTAAGCACATTAAACAATGTATTGGCGTTAGCAATTTGCCGCGGCAGTTCAGCGCCCAAACGATCGACACCTGTCAGTTGGGGGTAAGCTGGAGAAAGTGCAACGCTCCAATCACTTAATAGCGAGATCAGTGGCAGCCAAATCATGACGCCGATGATATTAAAAAGAACATGAATGCTGGCGGTTTGTTTGGCTTCTCGGGATTTTCCGATAGCGGCGAGAAGTGCTGTCACACAGGTACCAATATTGGCGCCCATCGCAAGGGCGATACCACTTTCCAGTGAAATAAAACCTTGTCCGGCAAGGACAATTACGATCCCTGTTGTTGCTGAAGACGACTGAACTAATGCGGTGAACAGCGCCGCAAGTAAGATCGCGAGCAGAGGGTTATCCATGGTCGCCATCGCGTCGATAAAGGGCTGATAATCGCGCAGCGGTGACATGGCATCGCTCATCACGTTCATGCCCAGAAAAATCAGACCTAAGCCGAACAGCATATTACCGTAGTGTTTGGTTTGGTCGGCTTTGGCGATAAATTGGGTGAGAAAGCCGGCAGCGACCATTACGTACGCTGCTTTGGTGATCTTAAAGGCAACAATTTGCGCAGTCACCGTGGTACCAATATTGGCACCCATAATGACCCCGGTCGCTTGGGCAAGTGACATCAGGCCTGCTGAGATAAAACCTATCAATAATACGGTTGTGACGGAAGACGATTGAATGGTGGCAGTAATGCCGGCGCCCGTGAGCACCCCAGCCACGCGGTTGGTGGTCAGTTTGGCGAGCAAGGTTTTTAAGCGGCTACCGGCGGCGCTTTTGAGGGCATTAGACATCTTGTCCATACCATAGAGAAACAGCGCCAGCCCACCGAGTAGTCCCATGATCATGCTAGGATACTGAATGTTCTCAGCATTGCCTTGCGCGGCCCAAACGAGTGGGGAACACAATAAAAACAGCAGCGCCACAAGCTTGGCGCGAAATATGTTAGAAAAAATCGTCAGATGCATTCAATCTGCCCAATTATCTGATTATCACCAATAATCATTAACATAGATGTAAAGAAGCAGTAATGCGAATGTCACTTTCAAGAAGAAGGCAGAATCGTGGCGTGATCACAGTCGTGAGGAAACGGCCTGCGAGATAATCATAAAAAAGCGACTAGCCGTGGCTAGCCGCTAATCACAAGACAACAATATTAACCTTGGCAGCTTCCTTGATATTGCCAAACCCATTGATTCGAGAATGGATCAATGCCCCAGTTATCTTGCGTCGCTTGGAACAGATGCCCTTGATATTGAACGCTGACGCCGGAGTAGTAATAGTTGTAGGTTCCCCAGCTAGGGACGTTGCTACAGCGGTTTTGCTCGATACCACGGTCATCAAGGCGTGCGATTACGTTTGTGGCGTAGTCCACCTTGCTGGTGACAGTGACATATAGATCCATGCCTTGAATCTCACTAAAACCACAGTATTCCTCGTTACCCGCGTTGGTGGACGCACAGTCATGATCTTCGGCGCTCGCTGGACGGCCAACCGCCGTATATAAATCAACGTCACCCTGACCACGATAAGTTTGTAGCCATACGGTACCGCGTGGTGCATTCTTAATCACAAACTGGTGAGCCGTACCTGCGTAGCCGTGAAGTTCCACTGGCTGATCGAAAGTGAGCGGTACCACTTCAGGCGTCGGCTGCGGCTCTGGATCTGGGGTAGGCGTTTCACCGGTTCCTTGGCAGCTTTGGGTTTGGATGCCAACTTCAGCAAAGGCTTGGCTGACAGCAACGGCCGAATAGTTTAGCGCTTTCGCGGCTTCACATACGCCATCGGCGCCTTGTTGGAAGCTCGAGTTAGGTTGCCAGTACAATTGGTTGGCGGTGGCAAACGCGGTAAACGCTTTTTGGATATCCCACTCTGCGCTGGTGGCAAGATGGTAAAACGCTTTGTTGAAGATGCCTGAGCTAAAGTGCACGTCGATGCCTGGGTAGTAACGGTTGACATGACCAATGGAGCGTCCATCTTGGCTTGGATTAATGAAATAGCGCATCGCATCGCTATATTTCATCACGTCTTCACCCATTTTCCAGTTGAAGTCGCCATAAACATACTGACCAAGTGCCGCGGCGGCGATATCAGAGAAAGATTCGTTCATGCCTCCCGACATGCCGCGATATTCGAGCCCTGAATTTTGTTCAGTAAAACCGTGGCTGACCTCATGGGCAATCACATCCCAAGTGGTTAACGGATACATGCTGCCGTTGCCGTCACCAAAGGTCATTTGTTGTCCGTCCCAGAATGCATTGCCGTAGCCTTGACCATAATGGACACGCATGGTGAGCTTTTGACGGATAGGGCGTACGCCGAGCCAATCTTGATACATTTCAAAGACTTTTTGTCCAAAGTACTGCGCATCATTCATGGGTGCATAAGCCCCGTTGACTTGGCGGTAGTTGTTCTGGGGACAACTAAACTGGTGAACACTTCCACCCCATTCCTGATTGTTCATGTTGACCGTGACAACGTTGGGGCTGTCCATTTGGCAGTAGCGGTTGACTTCAAAGCCGCCCAGTTGAGTATTAGGGCCGAAGGTATAGCGTCCACTTTTTTGGTTACCACCGGGTCCGCCGGCCTCTAAGTGTGCGATTCCCTCCCAGCTATCTAATATATTTCCCGATTTCGCATCGACGATTTTCATCGGGCGCGAAGGATGACCGTTATCGCTGGCAAGGTAGTCAACTTTATAGACGAGACGCGCTGTTTGTTGTTCGTCCAACCAGATCAACAATTCTGTGTTTGCATCCGCTTGGTGAAAATGACGATTGCCTTGGCTCGTTTGACCTTGAGCAATCGCAATAGCCTGCTGCTGGTTAATCATGGGGAGAGTGCCACCAATATCTTGTTCGATATCAGTGACAACGTCACCTTTAACGCTTGGCGCAAAGCCTCGCGCGGCGGTGTTTTCAACCACAGAATAGCCGTAAACTGGAATGCCATGGTGCAGTTGCTGCTTACGAACTAGTGATTGATTGCCCACTTGCAGACGCGATTTTTCACGAAAACTGAGTGCAGGCGCTGCCGCCATTGCTGAGCGTGCCGTGTTGGCGTCTAGTGCTTGGCTAAGATCCAAATCAGAGGCATCAACGATGGTAGCGGCTTGGGCGGAAAACGCAAAGGGGAGCAAGAGTGCGAGCGGTGTTTTACGCATAGAATCCTCGAGTTAGTGAGTCAAATCGCCCATTACTATCCACATTACTGAATAACTAAAAATGTGCTCGCTATCAAATTGAGGATCTGGTTCAAAAAAATGTCTAGAAAAGTGGTATTCCTATTCCATGTTCAACAGATATGGTAAGAAAAAACAGACAGCACGCGATTCAACCAGTTGTTTATCAACTGGTGTGCTAAGCTAAACAGGCATCGAAAGCGCGGGGTTGAGGTAGTGAACGTTGTTGTTTAAGGGTCGAGTGAGGATCGGGCTTATCGTGGTGTGGCTGGTCTCGTTCAGTACGCTTGCTGTTGGGCAACCTTGGCAGCAACCGAGTTATATTCAAGATGCGTTTTATCGCATTGCGTTGAAAAGTGAATATGTAGAAGGCGAGCATGGTGTTCGTAAGTGGAGAGAATCCGTGCGCTATACCGTGTCGCATGTCGTCAGCGACAGCGAGCTTCACGATAAACTCGTCCGCTACCACCTTGATCATTTGCAAAGTTTGACCGGGATAAACTTTATCCCGGCTTCGCACCCTAAAGCCGCTAATCTGACCATTGTATTTACCAACCACCAACGCTTTTTAGACGATGCGCGGCAATACTTTAAAACCAACGATGTCACCCCATTACGCAAAGCGGTCTGTGCGGCTAATTTTGCCGTTGATAAAAATGGTTGGATACGGCGTGCAGCGGTCGTGATCCCAGTTGATTTGGCGCGATCTAAAGGTAAGTTAGTCGCCTGTGTGGTTGAAGAGCTAACCCAGATCATGGGGCTGCCCAATGACGACGATAACGTGTTTCCTTCCATTTTTAATGATCGCACGCCGGAACAACTATTAACGGGTTTAGACGGCTTGTTACTGCGACTTTTGTACTTGCCAGACATACAAGCCGGACAAAATTGGCGTCAGGTGGAGCCAATCATTGCGCCGGTCATTGAGTCGTGGGCGCGCGACGGCACCATTGCGCAGGCTCATCGCGCGGTAAGAACGGGCGAGTTGTACCGCTTGTTGGGTTGGTAATGCGCGAATGGTTATGCGCTTAGGCGCGCCGCCTATGCAGCGTGTTGATCGGAAAGCACCCGCGCTGCGAACTCCCGCCATAATCGACGATAATACATGGCCGCAGCGGTTCCTTTGCCGATATCGGTGACAGGTGCACAGGTCACGCCCATTTTTTCCACATCGCTACTAAAGGGCACATGGGCATCTAACATAGCAGGGTATTGTTTCTGCATCCGATGCATGGTGTCGACGTGTAAGCGCTTTGTTTTCTGCACCATCGAGAAAAAGGGGTGAATACGTGCTACATCAAAATCATGGGCGATAAAATATTGATAAAGCTGCTCAAGCGTGCGTTCAGAAAGCGTCGTCGGGATCACGGGGGTTAGCAGTTCATCACAATGGCGGAATACCGCATCAGACAGCGCGGATAGAGTGGGTGGGCAATCGAGTATCACGATATCGTAGTCATCCTTAACGGCTTTAAATCGACGTTTGAAGAGGCTTTTTGACCCGCTTCTCTGTGAAGCTAGAAAAATATCGAAGTCTTTAAAGTCATGGTGCGCTGGCACCACATCAAGGTTGGGGTAGTGACTGGGTTGAATGGACTTTTTAAACTTTTTATCTCGGGTAAAGAAGCTGTCTTGTCCTAAATGCTTGGATGGTTTGAGCTTAAAGTAAAACGATGACGCGCCTTGCGGGTCGAGATCGCAAAGCAAGACGCGATAGCCGCTTTCTGCCATCAAATGCGCCATATTCACCGACGTCGCCGTTTTTCCCACACCACCTTTGTTACTGTAAACCGCAATAATTTTCATCGTTTTCTTCCCATCCCCATGCGAGAGTCGCCATCGTTTTGAATATCATCCATTTGTTTTGATACGGTATGAAATCGATGAAACCCTATCTACCTCTATGGCTGTCTTATTTAATAATTTGTGACAAAACAAAAAGAGAAGGGCGTGCGAGCTTGTCTTGTTGCATATGAGGCTGAGAGGCGTGTGAAGCCGGTATAAAGCAATCACGCCACATCATTGCTTTGTCCAATCACACAAATTGTTCAAAGTGATTTAGACATTTTGCCAACTTAGACAACACTTAAAGGACGGGACAACCATAGCCACGCTACGCGGCATACACATTTTGATATGACGTGGTTAGCAGGTATATGGCGTGAGTTAAGCATTGAAGAGGGGGCGACATGGAGTCGATCAAAGTTAAAGATTATATGAACAAGCGGCCGGTGACATTCTCGCCAGATATGCCGCTATCCAGTGCGCTGGAAAAATTACTGCGGAGCCAACAAACTGGTGGACCCGTGATTGATGCCAACAAACGTTTAGTGGGGTTTATTTCCGAGCAAGATATGCTGCAGCAATTGCTAAGAGACAGCTATCACTGTCAAGACTCCCACTCTGTGTCTGATTGTATGACGCCGAATGCACTCGCGGTGCAATCAGAAGACAGTATCATTAAGCTGGCCGAAATGATGATGCCCACCAAGCCTAAGCTGTATCCAGTGGTTGATGACGGTAAATTGGTAGGGATTATCACTCGGCGAGACGTTCTCCGTGCGATCAGTACTCAAATGGGAGAGTGCCTCACGCATCCTGTCTAAATGAAAGACTCAAGCGTCTTGCGCTGTTTCTTTGAGGGGAGAAGTGGCCAAGGCGTTTTTCTTTGCGCGCTTTCGCGTACGAGGAAACGATGTAACTTATCAATATCACTAACACGTGCGCTATCCCAAACTGTGCTGATCCCAAACCAGCACTGTGGTGGAGATTGGGTATGATATTTATCATCATACCCTGACACACTGCCCATTAATGCCTGCACAACTTCATTCACTGTCACGCCAGTTCTGGCGCTATACGTTACCTACCGTGGCCGCTATGTTGGTTAATGGTCTTTATCAAGTCATTGATGGCATCTTTATCGGTCATGTCATGGGGGCTGATGGCTTGGCAGGCATTAACCTGATTTGGCCATTGATCGCAGGCATGTTAGGGATTGGTCTGATGATTGGTGTTGGCGCTGGGGCGAAAATAAGTGCTGCGCGCGGAAAAGGGCATGATCCCTCCGGGCATCACACGCTCGCGGTCGCGATCGGATTAGTGCTACTTCTCAGTGTTTTTCTTAGCTTCGCACTGGTCGCGTGGGGCGAATATCTACTAGCACTTCAAGGCGCAGAGCAGGTGCCGCTGGCTTTTGCGGTGCAATACTTAGATGTACTGGTTTGGGCCAATATGTTTACCCTCGGTTCGATGGCAGTGCCTATTTTACTGCGTAACGACGATCAACCCGGCTTGGCGACGCGATTGATGATGTTAGGCGCGTTGCTCAATATTGGTTTTGATCTGGTGTTTATCGTCTGGCTTGAGTGGGCATTAACCGGCGCTGCCATTGCCACGGCGTTAGCGCAAGCGGCGGTAACGCTGGTAGGCGTCAGTTACTTTTTTTCTCGGCGCAGTCGGTTGCAAGTTATTTGGCCGTCATGGTCACAGGCTTGGTCAATCACACGGCATATCTGTGCAATCGGTGCGGCGAGTTGGATTATGTACGGTTATAGCGCTGTGATGGTGGCGGTGCACAATCACCTTTTAATGCTGCACGGCGGAAAACTGGCGGTAGGGGCGTATGCCGTGATCGGCTATGTGGTCATTGTGTACTATTTGCTAGCCGAAGGGGTAGCCAATGGGATGCAACCTTTAGTGAGCTTTTATGCGGGTGCCAGTCAGCCACACTGGATAAAGCGGTGCTTATTGATGGCGTTGTCTTGTGTCTTAGTGACGGGCGTTGCCTTTGTGGCAGTGATCAATGGCTTACCCAACACCTTGGCACGCGTATTTGTTGGCAGCGGCAATCCGGCCTTACTGGATAGCACAGTCAATGGATTACGGTTGCACCTGATCCTTCTGTTTCTCGATGGCTTTATTGTCGTTACCGCCGCGTACTTTCAAGCCATTCATCACGGGCGAACCGCGCTAATGATCAGTATCGGTAATATCGTACTGCAACTCCCGTTTTTGTTTCTCTTTGCGTCATATTGGCAATTGGATGGGGTTTGGCTGGCCTATCCGGCCTCTAATTTGGCATTGGCAATACCTGTGGGGGCATGGTTAGCGATCGATCTGCGGCGCCGCCTCCGTCATTTGTCGCAAACAGATGCGAATGTAGGCGATTTTTGCTGAAAATGTCGACAACATTACTCACTGGCTATGACGTAAATAACCTCGCTAATTCAATGATTGGCAGCGATATTGACGCATAAAGTTCGATACTTGGTGCCAAAATCACAGATTTCTGCTATTGTGCCGCGAATCAGACACACCGAGGCGTCAAGCAACTGTTGGCGATACTCGCAGTGTCAAACAACTAAAAACGATAAGCAGGATGCTGAGATGTCGTTGGGATGTGGAAGCCAGCATTGACTTCAACGTGAATAACATGAGGTAAAAGATAAAGGTCAAATTGGATTATCAGGGAGGATGTGATGAGAGAAACAAAGAGGTTATATGTATCAACTCAATTCTATTGGTGCACTAGAGTCATTTTTGATCGCCATTGGTGTGCTTTTTCTAGGCCATTTTGTTAATTCAAAAATTCCTGCATTACGTAAATTTAATATCCCCGAACCTATTGTCGGCGGGTTAATTATTGCCTGTGTTATTGCAGTGCTGCATTCAAACGGTATAGATTTTAAATTTGACTTGCCGTTAAAAAGCACCTTTATGCTAATGTTTTTTGCCACTGTGGGTTTAGCGGCTAATTATAAACAATTGGTGAAAGGTGGGTTAAAAGTATTTTGGTTCCTCGCTATCGCTTCTTTCTACATTATTATTCAGAATGCGATTGGGGTGAGCTTTGCATCGATGCTTGGCTTGGATCCACTGATGGGCCTTGTGGCTGGCTCCATTACCTTGTCTGGTGGGCATGGCACAGGCGCGGCATGGGCACAGATATTGACCGATGAATACGGTATCCAGAGCACGCTCGAGATTGCAATGGCCTCCGCCACACTCGGCCTGGTCATTGGTGGCATTATCGGCAGCCCGGTTGCGCAACGCTTGATTAATAAGCACCAATTAGAATCAGAATATGGTCGTGGCACGACGACACATCAGAAATATCCTGAGTTGGTGACATATAACGAAAATGAAGAAGACAAAGTAACCGCAAAGAAAGTGATCGAAGTCTTATTCATCTTATTGCTTTGTATTACGGGCGCGCGTTATTTATCGGAATGGGTTAATAGCTTTAATATTCAGTGGTTAATGATCCCAGACTTTGTATATGCCTTGTTTTTGGGTGTGATTGTTACCAATACCCTTGAGATCTTTAAATTTAGAAAGCTGGAATCAGAAACGGTTGATATGGTCGGGACAGTGTCATTGTCACTATTCCTTGCCATGGCGCTGATGACATTGAAGCTTTGGAATATTCTCGACCTGGCTGTCCCTTTCTTGATTATTCTGACCATTCAGTCGATCGTAATCGGTGTATTTAGCTATTACGTGACATTTAAGTTGATGGGAAGTAACTACACAGGGGCAGTTATTGCCGGTGGCCATTGTGGCTTTGGACTAGGTGCCACGCCGACAGCCGTGATGAATATGGGATCGATTGTTAATCGTTTTGGCCCAGCGCCTCAAGCCTTTATGGTGGTGCCCATTGTCGGTGCTTTCTTCATCGATATTGTCAACCTTATCATTCTGCAGGGCTACATTTTTATTATTCAGTAAGCGAACGCGCTCAGTGCTAATCACTGAGCGCACTTTTCGCTTTCTTTCCCCGCATCACAGCGCTTTCCCTTTATCCAAGCACTTTCCCCGACCCACAACGTAAGACAAATACGATGAGTTTCGATCATCGCTTGACTCTGGAGTGGGCTCCAACCCTTATAGTAGGTATAAACGTTCGATATACCGCCCATAAGGAGCCGACTATGTGTAAACACTGTGGATCGCACCATTGTCATCAACCCCATCACCATCAGAATCCGACCACTTCTGCGGTTGGAACCACACAATGTGCACCAGACAGCGGGTGTTGCAGCAGTCATGCGGAGGGCGAGGGTAACGCCGGCGATGATGATCCGGATGAGCATTGCCACGCGCATGCTCAGCGACAACGTGCAGACACCTCTTCTGAGCGCGCATCAATCGATTCAGTGAATGCGCACGAGTGGGGCGTGACCGGTATGGACTGTCCGAGCTGTGCCGCGAAACTCGAAAAAGCCATTCTGGCAACGTCAGGCGTAGTGCAAGCACAGGTGATGTTTGCAACGGAGAAACTGCGTGTCACTTATACGGCCGATGCACAGGCTTCTACCGAACGTGCTGTTGAACAAGCCGCCCAAAAAGCGGGCTTTCCTCTCGTCGCTCTCAACCAAACACAACCTGAGGTAACCGGATGGAACAAGTGGCGGCAAGATGCGCTGTTATTCGGGCTAATTGCGGTCATGATGGTGGCGTGGGGACTCCATTATTGGTCTGAACCTTTATCGGGGACGCTGTTTACTTTGGCGACCTTAGTTGGACTGGCGCCAATCGTGGGCAAAGCGATCCGACTGGTAAAAAGCGGATCACCTTTTTCTATTGAAACACTGATGAGCATCGCCGCACTCGGGGCCTTGTACTTGGGTGAGACCACCGAGGCCGCGATGGTGCTGGTACTGTTCCTGATTGGTGAAAGGCTGGAAGGTTATGCTGCCTCACGGGCACGAGATGGTATTCAGTCACTGATGGCCTTGGTTCCTGAGACAGTGACTCGCGTTTATGCATCTGGTAAGCGTGAAACCGTGGCGGCGAGCGCACTGCAACCAGGGGATGTGATTGAAATTAGCGCTGGCGAGCGTTTGCCTGCAGATGGTCAGTTGATGGGGGCAATGGCAAGCTTTGACCAAAGCGCCCTGACGGGAGAGCCCATCCCGGTTGATATTGAGGTCGGTGATGCTGTGATGGCAGGCAGCCTTGCGACCGATAAAACGGTCCAGCTTACCGTCACATCCGCACAAGGCGAAAATGCGATTGACCGGATCTTACGTTTAATCGAACAGGCTGAGTCGAAAAAAGCACCGATTGAGCGGTTTATCGATAAATTTAGCCGTTGGTATACGCCGACCATGATTGCGCTTGCCGCATTAGTCGTTGTGGTCCCGCCGTTGTTTTTTGCCGCCAGTTGGCAAGAGTGGTTGTATCGAGGCCTTGCTTTGCTATTGATTGCCTGTCCGTGTGCATTGGTGATTTCAACGCCGGCAGCGATCACATCAGGTCTGGCGACGGCAGCGCGTCGAGGCGCATTGATTAAAGGCGGTGCAGCGTTAGAAATGCTCGCCAGTGTCAATGCGGTGACTTTTGATAAAACGGGCACGCTCACTGAGGGGAAACCGACTGTGACTGATGTGCTGACATGGCAAGGTGATGAGAAGGATTTACTTAAGTATGCCACGGCAATCGAGCGAGGCAGTCATCACCCACTGGCCAAATCCTTGGTGCTTTATACCGCCGAGCGAGGCATTGAAGTGCCAGAAGCACGTAATATCCAAGCGCAGGCGGGACAGGGTGTGAAAGGGGATGTCGATGGGTGCCGGATTCGCTTAATTGCATTCGATCGACTGACGGATGATATGTTGACACCGAATCAGCGACACCAAGCCGGAGAGATTGCACAGCGAGGTGTCACGGTGGCGGTCGTCATGGTTGAGGGCGCGCCGTACGGACTGATTGGCTGGCGTGATACCTTGCGGGACGATGCCAAGCAAGCCGTTAACCAATTACGTGATTTGGGCATTCATCCGGTGATGCTAACCGGTGATAATCCGGCTGCAGCAGCAGAGATTGCAGGAGAGCTGGGTATCGACTTTCGCGCAGGCTTATTGCCGGAAGATAAAGTTCATGCTGTTGAAGCCTTAGCGAAACACTATCGTGTTGCTATGGTGGGAGATGGTATTAATGACGCACCGGCGATGAAAGCGGCGCAATTAGGCGTAGCGATGGGAAGTGGTACGGATGTTGCGCTTGAAACGGCTGATGCGGCATTAAGTCATAACCGTTTGACTGAATTGCCCGGGATTTTACAGCTGGCGCGCGCAACGCAGGCGAATGTCCGTCAAAACATTACCATTGCGTTAGGGCTAAAAGGTGTCTTTCTGGTCACGAGTGTCTTGGGGATCACCGGGCTTTGGGTGGCGGTGTTAGCGGACAGTGGCGCGACGGCGCTGGTCACGTTGAACGCATTACGGCTGTTGAGAGATAAGCGCCAATAAAGCTGACAGCGCTTGTCTGTATACACCGTCATAAAGTGATAGCGATCTCTAAATTCTGAAATCTGTAAGGATTGACAGTGTAATAGGTCGATAAAAGTCACATAAATACCCGAAGAATTGGGTATCCTAGACGCATAACAACTTCGAGTTCAGGCCTGCTTTGGCAGGCCTTTAATCATTTGAAGATGCTGCTGACAGCATCCAGCGAGGAGACTGATTATGTCTGATACCCCTGTATTCCACCTTGGCGTTAACCATGCCGACCTACAAGGCGCTACCACTGCGATTATTCCCGGCGATCCTGCGCGAGTAGAAAAAATCGCGAACCTGATGGACAACCCAACCTTTCTTGCCTCTCAGCGCGAGTATACCTTGTATCTAGGCTGGTTAGACGGTAAGCCTGTGGTGGTTTGCTCAACCGGTATCGGTGGCCCATCAACCTCGATTGCGGTTGAAGAACTGGCGCAATTGGGTGTGCGCACCTTCTTGCGTGTCGGCACTACCGGCGCTATTCAACCTAACATTAATGTTGGCGATATGATCGTCACCACAGGGTCTGTTCGCCTTGATGGCGCGAGTACCCATTTTGCACCGATGGAATTCCCAGCCGTGGCTAACTTTGATGTGGCAACGGCCATGAAAGCGGCGGTTGATGAAGATGGCGCAACGGTTCACACCGGTGTGACTGCATCAAGCGATACCTTCTATCCGGGTCAAGAACGCTACGATACCTTCAGTGGTCGTGTCGTGCGTCGTTTCCAAGGCTCGATGCAAGAGTGGCAAGACATGGGCGTACTGAACTTTGAAATGGAGTCCGCCACGTTACTTACCATGTGTGCTAGCTCAGGTCTGCGTGCTGGCTGTGTTGCGGGTGTGATTATTAACCGTACCCAAAAAGAGATCCCTGACCACGCAACGCTTAAAGAAACCGAAACACGCTCGATCAAGATTGTGGTTGAAGCCGCTCGTAAACTGCTGTAATTCAGACATTGCGGTATCAAAAAAACGCGGTGCTCATCATGAGCGCCGCGTTTTTTATGGTGTTTTGAGTGCGCCATTTAGCTGGTGCGAATCGCGACGGTGCCACCGGCGGCGACAAACCAATCATAAAGGTGGGTACGCAAGTTACCGAGTTGGTCAGGGCCAATCAGTGCTAAGCCCAGATCGGTAGCTCGAGTAATATCGTGATGGCGCAACGGACGGAAGCTCACCAACATCGCTCGCGCCTGTAACCCTCCAAGTAGATCGCGCAGTGACTCTAACTTGTACAAGGTATCATCGCCATCGCTCGACATGCCTTTGGTTTTACACTCAATAATATGCAGTTTGTTATTGACCACAGTCGCCACATCAAGCTCGTTACGCACTTCGCGCTCGCCAATCTGGCGATACACTTGCACGGAAAGTGAATTATCTTGAATGGTTGGCATTTCTTTTTGAATAGACGTGACGGTGTAATGCACGTAGCTTTCTAACCATTCACCATTAGCAAAGCGACGCGCTTCCTCACAACTAAAGGTTAGCACCCCATTTTGGTATGTTGCGAGTCCAGCTTCAGTCAGATCGTCAAGCAGCATACCGAGTTCACGGTAGCCTTGCTGTTTCTCGCTTAACGTGACATCAAGGCACTGTTCCTTGCGACACGTGGTGGCTAAATAGTTCAGTGTCGCCAAGCCAGGTCCTAATTCATAAGCATTGCTGGCCCATTTTTCGCCCAAACGATAAATATCATCGGTTAAACAACCGACCACATCGTCGTCATGACGCTCACAACGGGCGCCAAAAATCGTGAGGTATTCAGTCAAGCTAATATGGTCTTCGACTTGTTGTTGTGGCAACCCATCTGGATACAACCAGCATAATTCATCGCTATAAGGTTCAATAACATAGCTGGGCCATTGATAGGTGCGAAACACTTCGTAAGCAGACAGCAGTTGATGACGGAGACCACAGCTCGCGTTAAAAAGGATATCTTCAGAGGTGGTGCTAAGCTGTTCGGCCAGTTGTTTCACTTGGCTTTTTAATTCACGGATATTGATATCATCGGAAATTTCAAAAAACTCGGTTTCGATGCCTTTTGGCGCAAGTACGCGGGTAAGGCGTTCAAATTCTAGGTCTTGCTCGAGGGTGCCTATTAACACCAACTTGCTCACCGGCAGTTGCTGGTGTAACACGGGGGTGACCAATCGGACGGGATCCGAGTCGATGATTCCTACATGAATAGCCATAATTGCTCCAGGCGGGCGATGCGGCTAAACGAGCCGCTAAAAATATAAGTGTATACCCTAGCTTCCAAACGAGTCATTTGGGTATAGCGTTAAGTCACTTAGGTGGCTTTGTTAATAATATCCGGTCTACGACTAGGGCTTTCAACCGTCAACAACGTAAATTGTTGTAAATTGACATCCCGCTGACTTAGCGTTGGCGTGCTAGCCGGGTATCCGCACGCAACGCGAGTATTGGTACACAGGGTGAGTCACCGAAGGCGGGACCTTGGCCCCGCCGCTAATTATGCGCGACTTTGTTTCAAGGCCTGTTGGCGCAGCGTGAGTGTCAACTGGTTAAGCTCCGGCAGCATGCGCTGAATCAGTTGTAATTGCTGCAATACCATCGTCAGCGGTGTGTTATCGACAGGCTCTCCGTAGCCGCCGTGAGTCTGATGCATGTCATCAGTGGTTTGTAACGCCAGCAGTGCATCATGGTTGGTAGGCTGGGCCAGTAGCTCGGTCAATTGGGTTAACCCTTGGTGGATATCACGGTGAAGCTGGGCCACTTTTTGATGGTTGACCTCATCATCCATCCGGCTTCGATGCGCGCCAAGGGCAGAGATATAGCTCAGCATCGCGTTGTTTAAACATAAGAAACGGAAGGTTTCTTCGATGTTGGTGCGATAGCGGCCGGGCTCCGCCAACATATTACTGATCGCGGTTGTCAGCTCCGCATCCGCATTGTGCGCTTGGCGCCGCGCAACTCGATAGGCAAGGGTGTCGCGTTTACCTACTCGGTACTGAGCAATCACGTGGGCTAAATAGTCCCGATTGGCTTGCAAGGCTTCTGTCATGATCCCGCGGAGACGGTGCGCTTGCCAATCCGGTAACACATAACGGACCGCCGCAACGGCAATTAAACAGCCGATGACGGTATCGCCCAAACGCGGTAAGATCACTGCGAAACCCTCCCCGAACTGGCTAAAGCACATTAATACCAATAAGGTGATAAACAAGGTGGCTAGGGTGTACTGAACGGTGCGGAACGCGAAAAATAGCACCCCAGTGACGACCATCAAGGCCAATTGACTGCTGGGATCGGGAAACAGGTATAAGGCCGGCACGCCGAGTAGCAAGCCAGCCACAGTGCCGACAATCCGCTCTTTAAGCTTACTGCGTGTGGCTGAGTAATTGGTTTGGCAAACGAACTGAATGGTCATCAAGATCCAAAAGCCATGTTCAAGAGAGAGGCCTTGAATCACGCCATACCCCGCGAGGAGCGATAACGACAAGCGCACCGCATGGCGAAAACGTAATGATCGAAACGTCAGTTGTTGGCGAATGCGAAAGACCATCTCACCAAGCGAGCGCGCATCGGGATCAGCCAATTCATTTTCTTGGGCGCGGCTATCAACTGCGAGGTTACTCAAACTCGCCAACTGCTGCTCAACCGTCTCCAGGTTCTTATATAAAAACTGCAACTGATTTAGCAATGCGGTACGAGTATGGCTGTCTTGGTGTTTAGCCAAATACGCCATCGATTGCTGGATAGCCGTTAACGCTTGCTGCCCTGCATGATGGTGCTGATAGCTGATCCCCAACGAGAGCGCTTGCGCTACCTCGCGACACGCGCGCGCTTGCACATTGAGCAGTGCTTCGAAGCGAAACAAAATGTCCGAGTGGAAAAAGTGGGCGGCAAGATCTTGGTAACGATAATGGGAGGAGCTAACCCGCTCGTGAATGTCTTGGGCGATAAAATACGTTTGCAGCAAGGTTTGATGCCGCTGGGTCAGACGGCCGCGTCGTGCTCGCGCCAGTAATGATGCTTTGGCTTGGTTGAGCGCGGCCACCACTTGCGCATTTTGGTTGGCGGCGGCGATGCGGGTAGGTTGCGGAACCAATTCGGCAACCGGATGGAACAAACTAGACTTGGTTTCCATGTAAGTGGCGGTTTGACGAAAGACCGCTGCGAGCCGATGCTGCACGGGACGGTGCGGCCAAATCACAATCCAAACCAGTGATAGTAACCCGTACCAAAATGCGCCTGAGAGCAGCATCATGGGTTGAAGCCACAGATCACTGCCTTGCTCCATCCCCAACATGGTGTATACCGCTAGTAGCAATGAGGCAAAGGCGATGGTGCCATAACGCTCCCCAATAGCCCCCAGCATGATAAAGCCAAAACTGGAAACGGTTAGCCCTAATGCAAACAGCCAAGGCCAATCGTAAAGCAATTCAACCGAGAAAGAGGCGACCGCGAAGCAGGTGAGCGTCACGCCCAAGGCTTTTACCCGACCCCATAGGTGATCATCCACTTCCGCTAATGCTGAAGCGATGACCCCGAGCACCAGTGGCGTGACAATATCGGTGCGACCAGCGTATCCTGCGTAAAGGGCAACCCCCATTAAAGCGATTAGGACGCGGATACTGTCATTGATGCGGTGGTTCGCCCAGTATTCGCGTAGCGTCAGTGGCATCGAAGGAAAGCGTGGCAACGAAAAGGACATAAAAACACGGATTAAGCCAACAATGAGGGCAAGATAGCAGAAAGATACTGAAAAACTAAGCGTCATCCGCGCGTTTTCGTGCGCTTTTTAGGAATAGCTTGCGACAAGTCAAATCCATAGCGTGCTATAGGTGATGCGGCGGGAAGCCATATTGCTAGTGAATTGATTTATCGAGAGTTGCGCAGTAGCATGCCTGTCATCTTATCAAGGCTGGAAAGCGCGTTTTTACGCACTGACTCATGAGTATGAAACTCTCCGCAAACCGCTGGGCACAATGGCTTGTTTATGGCGACCATTACAGCTTGCAGCTCGAAGATGACGGCTTATTGCTCGAATCTCGCCACCATCGTCAATATATTCCTTTTTCGGCATGGGATGGGCAGCTCACGGTGTCGCGCGGGTTGCTGTGGGGAACGATTTCGCTCACCGGTTATACTGACGAGGGCGATCCGCTGCCTTTTGAGGTCTTTGGCTTGCCTTGGCACCGTGCCCAGCAGGCAGGGCAAACCATTTATCGCAGTTATCAAGCCTATATTGCCCGTTATCAAAAACGGCTGGCGATGATCCGGCCCAGTTTGCTGGCAGAGTATGATGCACTGGTGAATGCACCCGCTTATGTTCGCTTATCGCAATTGCGCGCGGCGCAACAAATCCTAGTCGACAAGCTAGAAGGCGAGGGGATCCCAGCCTCATTCTTGGCTAGCTTAGATGAAGTGATGGCAACGACACTGGCACCCGTTTTGCGGGGGGATAAACAGTGGCTCAAGACGCGCAATCAGCAATGGCAAGCGATGATGCTCAATCAGTGGCAAGCTTGGTTTGATCGCATCGAATCATCGCCATTGAATGACGGGCAGCGCGCCGCCGTGCTCACCGATGAATCTCATACCTTGGTGGTAGCGGGGCCCGGTAGTGGAAAAACCAGCGTATTGGTGGCACGCGCCGCCTACTTGATTGAAAGTGGTCAAGCCAAACCAGAGCAGCTATTGCTGCTGGCCTTTGGTCGTGATGCTGCTGAAGAACTGAAAACGCGGATAAAGACCAAAACCGGCCATGAGGTGAACGTCACCACCTTTCATGGCTTTGCCCGTCAGCAACTCGCCGAGCACCAAGGGCAGGCGCCGATGATTTCTCCACTCGCCAGTGATGAGACGGCAAAAGCGGCCTGGCTGACTCAAACACTCGCCGAACAGTGGCAACAGCCCACTCCCCGTAAAGCATGGGACAAACTGCATCAGCAACAAACACTGCCGCTTGATGATAACGCTGAACTGACTGCGTGTGCCCATGACAGCCGGTTGCACACTTGGGTTTGGTCGCGCCTTTCACGGGTGGTTCAAGCCAATACCATCAAGCGTGCGCTGAACGATAAGCTGGCAAGCTTTGAGGAGCAGGCCGCCTTAAAAAATGAGCTGGCCGTGATTTGGCCATTGTACCAAGCCTACAAACAGGCGCTAAAAGCGGAGAACGCGGTAGACTTTGACGGCTTGATTACCCAAGCCACCAAGCTGTTTCAGCAGCGAAAATTTACCACGCCGATCCAGTTTGTCATGGTTGATGAATACCAAGACATTTCGCCTGCACGGTTGGCAATGTTAGAGGCACTGTGTCATGGCAAAGCGGAAGGTGAAACCCAATCACCACGCGCCTCCTTGTTTGCAGTGGGGGATGATTGGCAAGCTATTTATCGCTTTGCTGGTGCCGATGTCAGCTTAACCACAGAGTTTGCGCAGCGTTTCGGTGACAGTGAAATTTGCTGGCTGACCACCTGCTATCGCTATCCGTCTACTTTGGGGAAGGTAGCACAGCAGTTCATTGAGCAAAACCCCAAGCAGCTCAGCAAGCAGTTGGATTACGCGCGTGACAAGGCACCAGCGAAAGCGCCTAAAGCGATCAAGGTGATCACGGACGACAAGTTAGAAAAAACGTTGGCGAGCCTTGCCAAAAAGTATGCTAACGCAGAGCACGCTGTGAGTGTGATGCTGCTAGGTCGCACGCATGCTATTCGTCCTGACGCGCTAGAAAGCTGGCAGAATGCGTATCCTTCATTGGCGCTTCGCTATACCACCGCACACGCCAGCAAGGGGCAAGAAGCGCATTATGTGTTTATTCTCGGTCTGGATGAGGGCGTATTTCCCGCCAAGCCTCGCTCGCTCTCACTCGATGAGGCTTTATTAGGGAAAAATGAAGAGCCAATTGAGCACGCGGAAGAGCGGCGATTGTTTTATGTCGCCCTGACGCGTGCCCAAAAACAAGTGTGGCTAGTACACCAAAAAGGCCATGCCTCACCGTTTGTGGAGGAACTGAAAGGGTACCTTTAAGAAACGGGAACCCGCACTGTTAGTCATAGGCGACATTAGTCATCGACGGACAGTGCGGGGTAAAAGATTACAAGCGCTCGTCTAAATAAGCTTGATAATCAGGAATTTGAATATCCACTTCTTGGCCAAACAGTGGTGAGGTAATCAAGAACCGTGCGGTGGCGCGATTGGTGGCAACGGGAATATTCCATACGGTGCTGACACGCAGTAGCGCTTTAACATCTGGATCATGCGGGACGGCATTGAGCGGATCCCAAAAGAAAATCATCGCATCGATTTTTTGTTCAGAAATCATGGCGCCCAGTTGTTGATCACCCCCCATAGGGCCACTAATCAATGGTGTGATCGTTAATCCAGTTTCGCGCGCAAGAATATGCCCCGTGGTGCCGGTCGCATAAAGCTCATGCTGACTGAGCACATCTTGGTGTTCTTTCACCCACTCACTCAAGGCGTCTTTGTAGTGATCGTGCGCCACTAATGCAACGTGTTTGCGCGCGGACATGGTGCGAGACGTTTGTTTCATGCTGCTTCCTATTTAAAACATGGCGGTTTAACGTCAAACTGCGTTTAGCAGGGTGTTATCGAAGCCTAATTCAATCCGGTAGTGAAATATAGCGTACCGCTGACAAAACCTTGGCATAGCACTGTTTAGAGTGTCACATAATAAGAAAAAACTGACGCATCCAATGAAAAACGTCAGGATTTTCAGTCACAAGTTAACCAAGCACGCAAAAGTAGCGCGACAACCCATCGAAGTGGCAATAAAAAGGCTACAGTTAACTAACAAGGCAAAGGAAGTGCCTAGTCATGCAGGAGAGTTTATGAGCAAGGAGTACGCGTATGTGGGTGACACTGGATTTTGAAGCATCCGGTTTGTCGTTATCGTCTTATCCCATCGAGGTGGGATACGTGTTGCCAAGCGGCGACAGCAACAGTTTTTTGATTGACCCTTCCACCGCCAGTGGCCACTGGAATCACTGGGACAAAGAAGCCGAAACCCGAATACATGGGATCTCGCGTGAACGCCTTTTTAGCGAAGGCATCAGTGTGCTCGATGTATGCCAGCATCTCAACCAGACCCTCGCGCCTTTTGATCATGTTTTGTGCGACAGTCAATGGGATCTGTTTTGGATGGGGCGGCTTTACAAAGCCTGCTACATGCGCCCTTCATTCACCCTAATGGAGGTGAATCAGTGGCTAAAAAAGCACAGTGATCTCGATCGGCGTGACTTTAGCCGCGAAATGGAGGCGTTGGGGCCAGCACCGCATCGTGCTGAAGAAGATGCGCGACAAATTCGTCGTGCTCTCGATAGCTTGTTAAAATAGCCCATCATGTAGCGCATTGTTGGGATGTTATGACAGCACCTTCAACCCTTAGGTTGGCACAATTCAACCTGTCTCTAGCGGGACGTCAGGCCGGCGAGATCAAAGCAAAGATGTTAGCGCCCACCCCCAGCCGGCAAATTAAAAACCTCGCCGCGACCTTACAACGTGTGCGCCCCGATGTGGTGGTGCTTTGCGAGTTTGATCATCCAGGTGATGGCGGTGATGATGGTGCGCTCGCCGCATTTTGTGAGCGGCATTTGGCTGAATCGCAACACGGTGACATGCCGATTGATTATCCGTATCGCTACTTGCCCGCCACCAACACGGGATTAAAACTCACGGTGCCGGTCAGTGAACATCAACACTTAACGAATGCCCAGCAGTGTCATGGCTTTGGCGACTATCATGGTCAATTTGGCTATGTGATTTTATCGCGTTACCCCATCGAAGATGATGCGATTCGCACTTGGCAGCACTTTGCGTGGCATCAATTACCTCACCATCAACTCCCTGCGGATTATTACACCGAACAAGCACAACAGGCGCTACGTCTCGCCTCGAAAAACTTGGTTTCAGTGCCGATTTTGGTTGGTGATGAACGAGTACAGGTGGTGGCGTGTCATCCCACACCGCCCGTGTTTGATGGGCCAGAAAAGCGTAACTGGCGGCGCAACAGTGATGAAATTCACCAACTGATTGGCCTTTTGGATAACGCGGATTGGCTGGTGGACGACAAGGGCGCTCACGGCGGAATATCTCCCAAGACACCGTTTGTGGTAATTGGCGATTTAAATGCAGACCCGAGCTACGGTGATGGGGATAAGCAAGCCATTGGCGCCTTGCTTCACCATCCGCGTGTGCATCCCGGGGTTGCTGTCGGCACGCAGGTGCCAAAAAGTGACGCGGCCCAGTCTCACGCGTTTCGCTTTATCAATGGTAAAGGGCGGGCAATTGCTACCCATAACGGTGGGTTGCGCCTCGATTATGTCCTACCTTCGCGTGAGCTCGCGGTGTTAGCCTCCGGCGTATTTTGGCCTGCCCCTGATGACGCCGACTACCCACTGATTTGTGATAAAAACGGCCAAGAGCATGCGCGTGCTCACTCCGATCATCGTCTTGTTTGGGTCGATGTGGCGCTGAGTTAGCGAGGCTGCGTGTCCAGCGCCACGCCTTCACGCTGACACGCAACTTCTGCGAGGCGCTTAGCTTGTTCGTCAGGCTTTAAAAAACAGCAGGTTGAGCAATAACTGTGTTCATCCACGGTAAAGATCCGGCAGCAGCCGCCGCGCAAACGGAAGCTGTGGGTTTGTAACACGGTTTGCGTGTCGTTCGGGTCGTAGACGGTCACATCGTGAAAACCACTGCGCTTGCTATAAAGCGGGGTGCCGCGTTGATGGACGATCGACAGTGCCGCGTCACGTGCGGCCTGCTCGCAATCACGATGTTTACCCACCATCAAAAAGGCAATACAGATTGAATCGGCAACCACTTTCCAAAGTGGCCCCTCACGCATACCGCTTTGTTCCGCGACCGCATCGACGATAGGTGAAAAGTGGCGTAATAACGCGCCGTGCAAAATAGTTAGCCACTCTTCTGCCGCGGGTTGTTTCCATCCAATCAAGGCATTGAGATAAAAATGTGGCTTGTGATACACCAGCTCCTTGCCATTCGGTTTAGTGACGCGGGTAGGTTGGTATTTAACTTGCCAGTTATCTAAGTCCAGCGAGGGGAGCTGTCCAGCCTGAAGCCAGCTAGCCAGCACCGGAAGCAAAAACTCATAGGCATAGGCACCGATAAAAAGCGTGCCTTGAGCGCGGCTATCGGCATCGCCATAGGTCGAGTTTACCGCGGCAAAACATTGTGCGAGACCTTGTGGTGTGGTGAGTTGTTCCCGAAGCGACACGCCTTGCACATCATCAGGGATCACTGACAAGCCTAAAGCAGTGGGAAAAGGGGACAGTGCAACCGCGGCAGGCAGTTGTGGTGCGTCAAAGCTAGGATCGGCCGCGTTCATCAACACTCCTTATGATTGGCGCCTAAAAGGCGAAATTTAGCATGTGCAGCAATCAATTGTAAGAGTGATTCGTATTTAGATGTCGAGGTGCTATCGTAACGATTGGGGAAAAGGTGTCGCAGAGGAAGTGATTGAAAAAAGAGGCGGAAGGCCGCCTCTATCTATATTTATCTGTGTTTTCCGTGTCAGTCACGCCCGCTATGCGGCTTGGGGTGGCTGAACTTGGTAGCGTCCGGGTTTATGGTTCATAGCAAGGACGAGATTGGTCGTGATTGCGGCAGCGACCGATAAGCCAATTAGCCAAGGCTCGACCACCAGCAGCGATAAGATCACAATCGAGCAATCTAGCGCCATTTGCACTTTTCCCGCCCGGATGCCAAACCGTTGCTGCAAAAACAGCGCTAAGGTGTTAAATCCACCCAAACTACACTGATGGCGGAACATCACTAGCATACCCATGCCGATTAACCCGCCGCCAAATAGCGCGGCATAAACAGGATGAATGGTGTTGATGGTGAGTACTGCAGTTAAGTGATCGGCGCAAAATGAGACGATGCTGACCGCAACCAAGGTACTTAAGGTAAAGCGTTTCCCCATTTGGGTGTAGGCGAGCCAATAAAAAGGCAGGTTGATCACGAAGAAAAGCTCACCAAAACTGAAGTCAGTGACTCGCTGTAAAAACAGCGCCAATCCAGCGGTGCCGCCGGTCAATAACCCTACTTGGTTGAAAAAGAAGATGCCGAGTGACACCAAACTACTGCCGATAAGCAGCGCGAGTGCGTTTTCACGCTTGGAATGATTTCTATCCATATTTGCGTTCTATCCCTATTAAAACGACCGCACTACCATACGCCGCTCTCGCAATAGGTCGAGTCAAACGCCCGTTTGATAACAAGTGAATAACAATTCAATGCGTACATTATCATTTACGTTGTGGTTGTGATCACGATAAAAAGGTATCGCTACAGACCAAAGTCTAATCTACATTGTCTACAATCTTATTCTATTCTGGCTTTATTGAAGTTATTAGGCGGTATTTATGTCTTTATTGTCGACAAATGACCAATTTCCCGCGCAGCACGCGCAATCGTTGCCAGCTGATTCACGTGAGCCCACCAAGTCAGCCAGCCTGACCGAGCAGCTTATCGAGGCGATTGTCACCGGCACCTATCCAGCGGGCACCAAGGTATCGGAAGCGGGGTTGGCTACCGCATTTGGCGTCAGCCGAGGCCCACTGCGCGAGGCCATGATGCGGGTCGAAGCCTTAGGGTTGGTCGAGCGTGTGCCACATGTTGGGGCAAGGGTAGTAACCCTCACTCATCGGCAATTGGCTGAGATTTACGCGGTACGAGAAGCGTTAGAAGGCATGGCCGCAAGACTGGCTTGCGTGCACATCACCGATGCGGAAATTGAACAGTTAAGTGCGGTGCTCGACACCCACCATGCCTATATCGAACGGGTGGAAGGGGCGGCCTACTTTCACCAACAAGGCGATTTTGATTTTCACTATTGCATCATCCAAGCCAGCCATAACCAGAAACTGATCAACCTATTGTGTGGTGAGTTATACCACTTGCTGCGGATGTACCGGTTTCAATCGCCGCGGGCGCATTCTCGCCCTAAGCAGGCGCTGCAAGAGCACATGCAAATTTTAGCGGCAATTCGCGAGCGCGATGCCGAGCTGGCGGAAATGCTGATGCGTCGTCATATTCAGCGCAGTCGCCAACTGATTGAACAGCAAATTACCGATTAACTAACACGCTATTGGCTACAAAATGCCGGCGGTTAAACCCGCTAAGCCATCAGTTCACAAGGAGAATGCTATGAGTGCAGGTGCACGTTTTCGCCAAGCGGTACGCAACAATATTCCGCTGCAAGTCGTCGGCACAATTAACCCCTATTGCGCCATGATGGCAGAGCGGGTGGGGCATCAAGCTATTTATCTATCCGGAGGCGGGATTGCTAACGCCTCTTACGGCTTACCGGATTTGGGGATCACGACTCTCAACGATGTGTTGGAAGATGTTCGCCGGATCACCGCAGCGACCGACGTGCCCTTGCTGGTAGATATTGATACCGGTTTTGGCGGCGCGCTCAATATTGCCCGTACCATTCGTGAAATGGAACGTGCCGGCGCGGGCGCGGTGCATATAGAAGACCAAGTGGCGCAAAAGCGCTGCGGTCATCGTCCCAACAAAGAAATTGTCAGCCAAGCTGAAATGGTCGACCGCATTAAAGCGGCGGTGGATGCGCGCACTGAACCTGAGTTTGTGATCATGGCGCGCACCGATGCGTTGGCGGTGGAAGGCATGGACAGTGCCGTCGCCCGCGCCAGAGCGTACGTAGAAGCGGGCGCGGACATGATTTTCCCCGAAGCCATGCAAACGCTCGAGCAGTACCAAGCCTTTGTCGAGCAAGTAAAGGTGCCGGTATTGGCCAATATCACCGAGTTTGGTCAAACCCCACTGTTTACCAGTCAAGAGCTGGCGAGCGTGGGGGTCAGCATGGTGTTGTATCCGCTCTCTGCGTTTCGTGCTATGAACCAAGCCGCCCTCAATGTGTATCAACACCTGCTGGATGATGGCCACCAGAAAAACGTGGTCGACGCCATGCAAACCCGTGATGCGCTCTATGACTTCTTGGGGTATCACGCCTACGAACAGCAATTGGATCGCCTATTTGGCAAAGAGTGATCACAGACGCACACCCACGGTGTGAAAACGTCGGTTACACCACTGGAATTATCATCACGTTCACGGATTCATGCAGCGGTTGAATCTGATGGCATCAAAGGAAAGGAGCCAATCATGACAAATGTCGCCGTCGCACCTAACGAGAAACCAACCTCTGGCGCAGGCCTGCGTGGCCAAAGTGCCGGCACCACCGCCTTGTGTACGGTCGGGCAAACCGGCACTGGATTAACCTACCGGGGTTATGACATTACCGATTTAGCCAATCACGCCCAATTTGAGGAGGTGGCGTACCTGCTACTCAAAGGCCAACTCCCCAATCGCCAAGCACTGGGCGACTACACAGAAACCTTGGTCGGCAAGCGGGGGTTACCTGACGCCTTAAAAGCCGTGCTGGAGCGAATTCCTGCCAATGCGCACCCTATGGATGTGATGCGTACTGGTTGCTCGATGTTGGGAAATTTGGATCAAGAAACCGACTTTAGTGAGCAAGCGGATAAAACCGATACGCTGTTGGCAATGTTGCCGGCCATTATCTGCTACTGGTATCGCTATTCGCATGATGGTGTGCGAGTCGATACCTATCAGCCGGAGGTGAAAAGCATTGGCGGTTACTTCCTCAAAATGCTCACTGATGAAACGCCGTCGCCACTGCATGAATCCGTGATGCATTGCTCGCTGGTGCTGTATGCCGAGCATGAGTTCAATGCTTCGACCTTTACCGCCCGTGTGTGCGCGTCCACTTTGTCTGATTTGCACTCTTGCATTACCGCGGCCATCGGCAGCTTGCGCGGCCCATTGCATGGCGGTGCCAATGAAGCGGCGATGGCGATGTTAGAACAATGGCGCACACCTGACGAAGCCGAAGCAGGATTAATGCAAATGCTCGCCAATAAAGACAAGGTGATGGGCTTTGGTCATGCGATTTATCGTGAGTCCGACCCCCGCAATGCGCTTATCAAACATTGGTCGAAACAGCTGGCGCAAAACGCACCAGACGCTTGGCTGTACGACGTGTCTGAGCGGGTCGAACAAGTGATGAAGCGCGAGAAAGGCTTGTTCCCCAATGCCGATTTCTATCACGCATCGGCCTATCACTTTATGGGCATCCCGACCAAGTTGTTTACCCCGATTTTTGTGATGAGCCGAGTAACGGGCTGGGCGGCGCATGTGTTTGAGCAGCGCGCCAATAACCGCATTATTCGCCCAAGTGCCGATTACGACGGCCCTGAACACCAAGATTGGCTACCTATCGATCAGCGCGCTTAATCAGCGCGCATTCTCCCGATTGAAATCACAGAAGGAATTGACCATGAGCAACAACGTAGAACTGAACCAGCGCCCTGACCCTGATGCCTTATTGGTGCAAATTGCTGACTATGTCGATAGCACGCCGATTGCCTCGGCAGAGGCCTACAACACCGCACGCAACTGTTTGATGGATACCCTTGGCTGTGGCTTGCTGGCGCTACGTTTCCCTGAATGTACCAAACACCTAGGGCCACTGGTGCCGGGCACCACAGTACGCCACGGGGCGCGGGTGCCGGGCACCTCTCACGAGCTTGATCCGGTCACTGCCGCGTTTAACATCGGCTGTATTATTCGCTGGCTCGATTTTAACGATACTTGGCTCGCCGCCGAGTGGGGCCATCCGTCTGATAACTTGGGCGGAATTTTGGCCACCGCCGATTATTTAAGCCGCGTGGCCGTGGCCGAAGGCAAACCACCACTCACCATGCGCGATGTGTTGACCGCGATGATCAAAGCGCATGAGATCCAAGGCGTGCTCGCCCTTGAGAATAGCTTTAACCGTGTTGGGCTCGATCACGTTTTATTGGTGCGCGTGGCATCAACAGCCGTGGTCACCAAAATGCTGGGCGGTAATCGCGATCAGATTATTGATGCCGTTTCACAAGCTTGGGTGGATGGCTGTGCGCTGCGCACCTACCGCCATGCGCCGAACGCCGGTTCACGCAAATCGTGGGCGGCGGGCGATGCCACCTCTCGCGCGGTGCGGTTGGCGATGATCACCATGAAAGGCGAGATGGGCTTGCCGTCGGTGCTCAGCGCACCTAAGTGGGGCTATTACGATGTGCTATTTAACGGCAACGCTTTTAGTGTCAAACAAGACTTTGCCAGCTACGTAATGGAAAACGTGCTGTTTAAGATTTCCTTCCCTGCTGAGTTTCATGCTCAAACCGCGGTGGAAGTGGCGGTGACCTTGCATTCACAGGTGAAAGACCGGGTGGATGAGATTGAACGTATTGAAATCACCACCCATGAATCGGCCATTCGCATCATTTCTAAAGAAGGGGAGTTGGCTAACCCAGCTGACCGTGACCACTGCCTGCAATATATGGTGGCAGTACCGCTGCTATACGGCAATCTAGTGGCCGAGCACTATGAAGACGCCTTCCATCACGCCGACCCGCGTATTGATGCGCTACGGCAAAAAATGGTGATAAAAGAAGACCCACGCTATAGCGCGGAATACCTAGAAGCCGACAAGCGCTCGATTGCCAATGCGATCCAAATCTTCTTTACCGATGGCAGCAGCACTGAACAAGTCGCCGTGGAATATCCTATTGGTCATCGCCGTCGTCGCGAAGAAGGGATCCCCGTGCTGGAGCAAAAATTCCGCACCAACTTGGCGACCCGTTTCCCGCGCGCACAGAGTGAAAAAATCGTTGCCTTGTGTAGCGATCAGGCCGCGCTGGAGAAAACCCCGGTGCACGAATTTATGTCGCTGTTTGTGATTAACTAAGCACGCGGAATGAATCCATTGCTTGCAAACGTATCGCCCGCCAAGGGTGGGCGATAAGGAGCCGCTTATGCAAGAAGCAAGTTACCAACACCATGCGGATTGGGCCAGTCGTGACCCCGAGGGATTTTGGCAGGCACAGGCCAAGCAGCTCGATTGGTTTACCTTTCCACAAACTATTCTTAGCAAAGACGATAATGGCATTGAGCGCTGGTTTGCCGATGGCACCATGAATACCGCTTATATGGCACTCGATGCGCATGTTGAACAAGGTCGGGGCGAACAAACCGCGCTTATTTACGACTCACCGGTTACTGACAAAAAAACTACCTACACTTATGCCGCGTTGCGTGACTACGTGGCGAAAGTTGCTGGCATGCTTGCAGGCTTAGGGGTTGAAAAGGGGGACCGCGTGGTGATTTATATGCCCATGATCCCAGAAGCCACCGTGGCGATGCTCGCGTGTGCACGGCTTGGTGCGATCCATTCGGTGGTGTTTGGTGGTTTTGCCCCGAACGAGCTGGCCGTACGGATTGAAGATGCGGAGCCTAAAGTGGTACTCACCGCCTCATGCGGGATCGAGGGCGCGAAAACCTTGGCCTATAAGCCGATGGTTGATCAGGCCATCATGGACAGTCGCTACAAACCCGACCATGTGGTGGTCTATCAGCGTGCGATGTGTCGTTCTAATTTAGACAATCCGCGTGATGCTGATTGGGCGTCGCTCTTAGCTGAAGCCACCCCTGCGGCGCCGGTGCCCGTCAATGCCACCGATCCTTTATATATCCTCTATACATCCGGCACCACGGGCAAACCCAAAGGCGTAGTGCGTGACAATGGCGGCCACGCGGTGGCGATGAAGTACAGCATGAGCGCGATTTACAACGTCAAACCCGGTGAAGTGTTTTGGGCCGCATCGGATGTCGGCTGGGTAGTGGGCCACTCGTATATTGTGTATGCCCCTTTGCTACACGGCTGCACCACGGTGATGTTTGAAGGCAAACCCGTCGGTACACCGGATGCGGGAGCGTTTTGGCGTGTATGTGATGAGTATAACGTCAGCATCTTATTCTCGGCGCCTACCGCCTTTCGGGCGATTAAAAAGCAAGACCCAAACGGTGAGCACCTTGCGCGCTATCCGATGACATCTTTACGTACGGTGTTTATGGCCGGCGAGCGGCTTGATCCACCGACATTGGAGTGGGTGGAAGAAAAGACCCAGCGACCCGTGGTTGATCACTGGTGGCAAACCGAAACTGGCTGGGCGATTGCGGGCAATCCATTGGGGTTAACCTGCTTTGCGACCAAGCCCGGCTCGGCAACCATGCCAAGTCCTGGCTATCAGGTGTGTATTCTCGATGAAATGGGAGAGATTGCCGCACCAAACCAGCAGGGATATATTGCCGTGAAGCGTCCTCTGCCGCCTAGCTGCCTGCCGACGGTGTGGCGCAACCACGATCGCTTTGAAGCCGGCTATCTCAGCCAGTTCCCAGGCTATTATGTCTCTGGTGATGGTGGCTATATGGATGAAGATGGCTACGTATTTGTGATGGGACGGATTGACGATGTGATTAACGTCGCGGGCCACCGCTTATCGACCGGCGAAATGGAAGAGGTGTTAGGCAGCCATGAAGCGGTCGCCGAGTGTGCGGTGGTGGGCATGCACGATGAGCTCAAAGGCCAATTGCCGCTCGGCCTAGTCGTGCTGAAAGACGGCTTTGTCTCAGTGAGTGGCGAGATAGAGCGAGAGTTGGTGCAGCGCGTGCGGGATCAAATTGGCGCAATCGCTTGCTTTAAACACGCGGTTATCGTGGAGAAGTTGCCTAAAACACGCTCAGGTAAAATCTTGCGTCGTATTATTCGTCAGATGGCGGATGGCGAATCTTACCAAGTCCCCTCGACGATTGACGATCCGAGCAGTTTGGAGACCATTGCATCGGCGCTGTCTTCTTCCTAATAGGGATAGGCAGGCATTCGCACGGGTATTAACGTAAAGCGGGGTAGGACACCCCGCTTTTTGGCTTACACCTTGGCATTTTTTTGCTGGTACATCTTGGTGTCGGCTTCATCCAGTAGATCATCCAAGCTGCGCGGCGTCGACATGGAACTGGTCGCCACGCCATAACTGAATGAGATAGGGTAGGTGTGGCGATTGATTTGATTAAACCGCTCTACCACACCGGCAAAACGGTCGAGTGCTTGCTCGGCGGCTTCACGCCCAGCACCGGAGAGAAACACCACAAACTCATCGCCACCAAACCGCGCAAACACATCGGATTCGCGCATGTTGGCGCGCAGCAGATTAGCCATATGGCGAAGGGCGATATCCCCTTCGGAATGACCATAAGTATCATTGATGATTTTAAAATCGTTTAAATCGATGAATGCGAGCGAATACGGCGAGTTCATGCGCTGACAGTGCTGTACGGCGCGACTGGCTAGCTGCATAAAGCCGCGTCGATTAGATATTCCCGTGAGATCATCGGTATATGCGGTTTGCGCTGAGGAGAGCTCACTCTCGGCGAGTAGGGCCAAATCCTTCAAAAAGCGCAGATCTTCATCGCTAAAACGGCGCGGCTTATCATCAATCACACACAAGGTGCCCATGTTGCTCCCGTCGCCGAGCGAGAGCGGGTATCCGGCATAAAAGCGAATATGTGGCTCGCCCGCAACGAGGGGATTATCGGCGAAGCGTGGATCGAGGCTGGCGTCTTTCACCACAAAGGGTTGATCGCCCAAAATAGCATGACCACAAAAAGAGATATCGCGTGGCGTTTGGCGCACGTTAAGGCCAAAGCAGGATTTAAACCACTGGCGATCATCGTCAATGAGGCTGACGAGGGCGATGGGGACATCGAAAAGGCGTTTGGCTAAGCGAGTGATGCGATCAAAGCGCTCTTCGTCTTCGGTATCAAGCACGCCAGTGTCTTGTAATTTTTTGAGGCGTTGAGCTTCGTCGTTGGGCTTAATGGGGCTTAGCATCTGAACACTCCTGTCGGGTCGCTACTTACTTAAACGTAGATTCATCAGACAATCGTGTCCAGAAGTACGGACGCGCTTTGCGCCCGTCCGCACACCAGTTAAAGACCGTGTGTTATTGCACCAAACACGCAAAGCCTTTGAGGTAAAAACCTTCTGGATATGCACTGTGAGTGGGATGGTCCGCCGCTTGTGCAAAGCGCTCAATAAACTGCACATTTTTACCGGCATCTAATGCCGCGTCTGCCAGTATCTTTTGGAACAGGCCCGCATCCATTAAGCCCGAGCACGAATAGCTGAGCAGTACACCGCCCGGATTAAGAAGCTGCATAGCGAGCATATTAATATCTTTGTAGCCGCGACATGCGCCGGTCAGTTGGGATTTGGACTCCGCAAATTTGGGCGGATCCATCACAATCACATCAAAGCGTTCGCCTTGTTCGCGATAAGTGCGCAGCAGCTTGAACACATCGGCATTCACAAACTCAGCACGGGTGAGATCAAAGCCGTTTCGCGCCGCATTGGCTTTCGCTTTGTCGAGCGCGGGCTGTGAGACATCCACATTAGTGACCTGATTAGCATTGCCTTTTTGCGCATACAAGCCAAAACCGCCAGTGTAACAAAAGCAGTTTAAGACCCGTTTGCCATCCATGTATTTCACCGCTTGTTCGCGGCTATCCCGTTGGTCGAGATAAAAACCGGTTTTATGGCCATTGGCAATATCGACTTCAATCGCCACGCCGTTTTCTTCGATGATGACGGACGCAGGCGGTTCCTCACCGTGTAAAACGCCGGTGCGCGGTTTAAGGCCTTCTTTTTTGCGAATCGCCACATCGGAACGCTCGTAGATATGGCACTCTGGAAACTCGGTACGCAGGGCAGTGACGAGGTTATCACGCTGAGCATCCGCACCGGCGCTAAGCAATTGACACACCAAGTAGTTATCGTACTTGTCGACGGTGATACCGGGGACGCCGTCAGACTCAGCGGCTAATAGGCGATAACCAGTGAGACCATCACGCTTAGCGAGCATGGTGCGCAGCGGCTTTGCCGCACGAATACGGGCAAGGAAGAAGTCACTGTCGATGGGAGTTTTTTCAAAGCACCACATGCGAACTCGAATTTGCGATTGCGGTGAATAGGCGCCTAGCCCTAAAAATTCACCTTGATGATCACAAACAGTGACCGTGTCACCCAAAGCAGGTTTCCCTTCGATGCGGGCAATGCCGCGCGAGAAAATCCAAGGATGGCGGCGTTTGATGGATTTATCGCGGTCTTTGGCGAGATACACAGTGGCAGTCATGGACGTTCCTAACAATTTGGTGGTGCAAAACACGTCAAAATGCTGAGTAAGGCACCTGCATCATGACGTGACTTGCGGATAAAGCAAAAAAGGGCGGGTATTGTCGAGCAAGGCCGGTGTCATTGCAATAAAAACGCGCCCAGAGGTGGGCGCGTGATAGGAAGCATGCGGGCGAAACCTAGGGAGTTAGGTACGAAGTCCTGCCACCAAGGTTTTCAATTGCTGGGCTTGCGTGCCAAGCTCGCTGACTTCGGTCGCAGAATCTCGCAGCATTTGTGCGACTTGCGTGGACTGGCTGCGCACCTGTTCGACATCTTGTGAAATCGTACTCGCCACGTTGCCTTGTTGCTCGGCGGCGGCTGCAATTTCGGTACTGCGATCAGAAATCGTGCTGCTACGAGCGGCGATTTGGCTGATCTCGGCATCAATCTCTTGCACCGCAGCTTCGCTGGCAGACGCATTTTCGACGGTGCCCTCCATAACTCGACGCAACTCTGTGGTATGCGTTTGCAGCGACTCAATCATGGTTTGAATATCGACCGTGGACTCTTGAGTGCGGCTTGCCAAGGTGCGCACCTCATCGGCGACTACCGCAAAGCCACGCCCTTGCTCGCCCGCACGGGCAGCCTCGATCGCCGCATTCAGGGCCAATAAGTTGGTCTGCTCGCTGATGGCGTTAATGGTGGTCACCACGCTGCCAATTTGCTCAGCATTTTGATTCAGTTCCGTCACCTTATCAGCGGCTTGAGCAATCTCACTGGCCAGCGCGTTAATCGCCGTCATGGTTTGCTGAACTTGCTGACGCCCTTGCTGAGCCGCCTCGGTGGCCTCTTGGGTCTGAGTAGACGTATCGGTGGCGTGGCTCGCCACTTCACGAATCGATCCCGCCATTTCCTCGGTGGCACTGGCGAGTGAATCAAGATACTGACGTTGGCTTTCACCCAGTGATTCACTTTCATCGCTGCGCTGCTGCAGGCTTGATGACAAGCTATCCATCATCTCTGCGCTTTGCTGAATGGCTTTTACCATGTTTTGCTCACGCTCAAGCACTTTGTCGATGGTAATCGCGATCTGGCTGAACTCATCCCGTACTGGGAAGAAGTTCATTCGGTAGCTGAGTTCCCCATCTGCTAGCTTTAAGAGAGCTTGGTTCATGGTGTACATCGCGCCGCCGATAAAGGTCATGATGTAATAGGTCAACAGCGCAATCACCACTACCATGCCAAGCAGCAAGCTCCAATCGAGTGTGCCAAGGTAGGTGAACAAGGTGCCATCTGGTTGATAGTCAAGCTGTCCCGACGGCGTGAGCGTAAACCCGCTTTGCTGGTTTTGTAGTACCGTGCGTACTTCTTGCGCTGGCAAATCGTATTTCGCCACTAGGGCCTGAATGGCTTGGCCTTCCGCCTGCATGTTGGTTGCCACTCGCGTGTCCGACGCTGCATCGAGTGTCAGCGCTATCACTATCATTGCGAGGAGGGGAAGGAAAAAGATAAGGTAAAATTTTTCTTGGAGCCGAAGGTGGATGAGGTATTTATCAATCCATCGAAACGCTACTTCTTTCATGACGTAATCCTGTCAAACGACTGTCTCATGTAGCGTTATACAGATGTCATTATGCAATGGAAATACAGTGGAGGTGACCGATGTCTCAAAAATGCGTCAAGGCCTATGTCACAGGTCACGTTCAGGGCGTTGGCTTTCGTTATCACACCGCGCACGAGGCATTAAAACTGTCTTTGACTGGGTACGCGAAGAACTTGCCAGATGGACGTGTTGAGGTGTTGGCATGTGGCCGCGAAGAGTCGGTTGATGCCCTTATTGCATGGTTAGATCAAGGGCCGCCCACCGCGAGCGTGAATCACGTTAAACACGAAGATACTGAATGGCGTTCCGTGGATGGGTTTGCCATTCAGTAGGTCATGGGAAGGTCTTTAAAGCGGCTTAGTTACAAACATTTGGCGGGTTTGGGGAGGCCTGCCAATTTGGTTGCTTGTTTGGCCGGGCCTTTCGGAAAGAGCTTAAACAGGTATTTGCTGTTACCTTTCTCCGGACCGTATTCTTTTTCCATCGATTTTACCAATAAACGCACCGCCGGTGAGGTGTTGTATTCTTGGTAAAAATGGCGGACAAAGTGGATCACTTCCCAGTGGGCCTCGGTCAGTGCAATGCCTTCTTGCTCAGCCAACAAGGGAACCAGCGCTTCGTGCCAATCGTCTACGTTTTTTAAATACCCTTGCGCATCCGTTGCAACGGTTTCACCTTCATACACCAACATAGTCTTGCCTTTGTTCGTCATCCCAGCGGATGTTCTCGCCGTTGATAAGGCTGCAAAGCATAGCGAGCGACTGGAATGAGTGCAACTGACGTTTGTTGCGGACAGGTTTCTTCATCACGCTTGTGCGTGCTGCTATAAAAAAAGCCGGCAATAGCCGGCTTTGGTGGTGCATACACAATTTTTGTGTGGCACTTAGTCGTCGTTCATGATGCCAAGAATGCTCAGCAGGTGAACGAAGATGTTGAAGATATTCAAATACAGCGACACGGTGGCGCGGATGTAGTTGGTCTCGCCGCCGTTAATGATGTTGCTGGTGTCATACAGAATAAAGGCTGAGAAAATCAGTACCGCAATGGTGCTGATCGCCAAGCTCAGCGCTGGGATCTGTAGGAAGATGTTCGCGACCATCGCCACCAGTAGGGCAATCACACCGGCAACCAAGAAACCGCCCATGAAAGAGAAGTCTTTCTTCGATGTGATGGCGTAAGCCGACAGGCCAAGGAATACCATACCTGTGGTAGCAAGCGCCTGCATCACAATCCCTGGGCCACTCGACAGGCTCAGGTAATAGGTCAGTGTTGGGCCTAACGAGGCGCCCAGAAGGCCGGTGAACACGAAGGTCCACACGATACCCGCGGAGGAGTTCATGGTGCGAGGTAGCACAAAGAACACGATCGCCAACGCACCTAGGGTCATACCTAGCGACATCATTGGGCCGATGCCGACAGCGATAGCGATAAAGGCCGCGATAGCACTGGTGATCAGTGTCATCGATAGCAGTGCATACGTGTTACGTAGCACTTTGTTAGTAGATAACGCACTCTGCTGTGACTGGCTGTGCGAAACGATACGATCGTTCATAACGTTCTCCCGGTTGGGTTAACAATCCATTTCTTAATACGACAGTTATGTGGGCAGTCGTTCACTTTTTCAAGCTACCCACGTCCTTAACCTAAACCATGACTGGCTTTTATAAAGCAAATAATACCTTATCCGTGCTCAACGCCTATGGTGAAGTTGTAAAAGGATGTTAACCCAGCCCTTCAAGCGTGAACAAGGTAAACTTTGTTACATCAACCACTTCCACCAGATAAATACTGCTAAAAAGCCGAATAAATATATCAGGCCCACGATCGCCAGTGCGCGCATCGACTTACTCATGGTCACTTCAGGCGGTAAGCGGTGTTTGGTGACCAAAATATAGTTGAGTAATGCAAAGAACGGCGTGGTCACGAATGCAGCAATCATGGCGAAATCGAGCATGGTTAGCAATGCACCGGTCCAAAACGCGACAATACCGAGCGCTAACACGGCCGTGATTAACATCCAGCCTTGAGTCACCTGTGGCGAGGCTTGTGGCTGGCGACGCAATAAGCGCTGAGATTCAGACACGACCCGCGCATACCCGTCGATCACGGTAATGGTGCTGCCGAAGATACAGAAAAAGGCGACCACCGCAATCAAGTAGCGGGACCATTCACCAATCGTAGCAGCATACAGGCCAACCAATTGATGCGAAAAGCCAATCCCAGATTGCTTTAATTCAACCCCACTGCCATGCAACAGCAGGGCACCGAGTGATAGAAACACAATCGCCAATGCAGCGGTGCCGATATAGCCGACGTTAAAATCAAACAGCGCCGCTTTAGCATTAATGGGCTCAGATTGCGCTTTACGCTTTAGCCACACCGAGGTGATGCTAGAAATTTCAATCGGGGCGGGCATCCAACCCATGGTGACCACGATAAAGCCAATCGCCGTGACTGACCAAATGGACGGAGTCTGAAAATTAGGCTCAACCGCGACAGGGTTGCCGATTGCCACAGTCACCGCGACCAAGGTGGCACAGGTGAGCGTCGCCATGATCACTTTAGATAGCCAATCCAACGCCTTGTAATGGCCAGCAATTAGAATGACCAAACAAGTCATTACAATAATGATGGAAAGGGCGGTCAGGGAAAGATCAAACGGCACAAAATAGCTCAGCAGACTGGCGCTAAATAAAGTCAGTGCAGCTGTATTGATCACGCCGGATACCGCGCTGAGCACAATAAAAAGCCACAGATACCCGCGGCCGAGGCGGGCATAGCCCTCTACTAAGGTTTCGCCGGTTCCTGCCGTGTATTGCACGCCTGCGCGGAAAAAAGGGTATTTAAAGAGATTTACCAGCAGGATTAATGCGGCCAATTGCCAACCATAAATGGCACCGGCTTTGGTTGAGGCAACCAGATGAGAGCCACCCACGGCGGCAGCGGCCATCATAATGCCCGGCCCCAAGGCGCGAACACGTTGGATCACAGATAAACGCGACCCGGCCTCATGAGGAGAGACGGTTTGCATGATTGTTTCCTTTATAATAATTGCGTTGTTGTGTTTGTTTTTATCGCTATTTGATTAATTTTATTGTCAATAGCAGGTTATCAATAACATATGAGCGATCTGTGTCAATCAATCTTGCCAAAAACCCGTCTCGCAGCCTATCCGACCATCGTCGTAGCGCTCAGTGAGCGGCTGAGAATAAAATGTGATCAAAGGCCAAATTTAGCTGGAAATGCGATTCAAATCACAATAGAATGCCCGCCCAACATGCGCTCTTCGCCAGCCCAAAGGCAAAGAGTGGCTGTGTCGCGATTCGCGGCTGAAGAAAAAGTGTCCAAGGTTGGGCCCACCTTCACCGAACCCGCGGTACGATGAAACGCATGATGGAACCTCTTGCCACCTTGGCAGCGTGTCGTACTCATCTGTACCGCAAGTGCAACACAACACGGCAAGGTATTCTATTTATGCAACTTCTCTATAGTGCGGCCGGCATCGTCGCTCTGTTTTTGTGCGCCTATGCGTTCTCCTCTAACCGTAAAGCGATCAACTGGCGTACAGTGCTTGGGGCATTTGGCCTACAAGCGGGTTTTGCCGCACTGGTGCTTTACATTCCAGTAGGACAAGCCATGCTGGGCTCTATGAGCAATGGCGCGGCGAAGCTGCTTTCATTTGCCAACGAAGGCATTGAGTTTGTATTTGGCCCTCTCGCCAACGATGGGTTTATTTTCGCTGTTAAAGTTCTGCCGCTAATCATTTTTATCAGTGCGCTGATATCCCTCCTTTATCATCTCGGCATTATGCAGTGGGTTATTAAACTTCTCGGCGGTGGCATACAGCGATTACTCGGCACCAGCCGAGCAGAGTCTCTGGTGGCAACCAGCAACATCTTTCTTTCTCAGGGCGAATCTCCTTTGGTAGTTCGCCCTTTTCTTAGCCAAATGACACGCTCTGAGCTCTTCGCTGTGATGGTGGGAGGCATGGCCTCGGTCGCCGGTAGTGTGTTGGGCGGATATGCGGCGATGGGTGTGGATTTGAAATACCTGATTGCCGCGAGCTTTATGGCTGCCCCCGGCGGACTTTTGATGGCAAAAATCATTGTGCCGGAAACACAGACGCCCGCAGAACAAAACCATGTAGAGATCAGTGACAGCGACCAAGCCAATGCGATTGACGCCCTCGCCAGCGGCGCGATGAACGGTATGAAAGTCGCGGTGGCTGTGGGCACCATGCTGGTGGCCTTTATCAGCGTGATTGCGATGCTAAACGCTGGGCTGAGTAGTTTAGGTGAGTTGGTCGATATTGACGGTCTAAGCCTAGAAATGCTGTTTGGCTACCTGTTCTCACCGCTGGCACTACTCACCGGTGTACCGGTGCACGAGATCTTCACCGTGGGTAACTTACTTGGCCAGAAAATTGCGCTTAACGAATTTGTTGCCTTCTTATCGTTTGCTGATATCAAAGCGAACTTGTCGGTGCAAAGCCAAGTCATTGTGACCTTTGCCTTGTGTGGCTTTGCGAATATCGGCTCGATTGCCATTCAGCTCGGCTCTATCGGTGCGATGGTGCCGGAGCGTCGCAAAGATGTGGCAAGCTTAGGCGTGCGCGCAGTGATTGCCGCCACCTTTGCCAACCTAATGAGTGCGGCTCTGGCGGGTATTTTTATCGCGCTATAAGTACTGCGCGGTAACGAGACTCGGTTAAAGTGTCTCAGTAAAGTAGGGCGATTGGCGGCAAGCTAATCGCCTTTTGCTAGCAATATCGCCAACCTGATCACAGCTTGAGCGAACAGACAAAAAGCGGCAAATAAAGGGTTTACAAGCCACAGCGAACCCAATAATATACGCCGCGTTCCGGAGAGATGGCTGAGTGGTTGAAAGCACCGGTCTTGAAAACCGGCAAGGGTTAATAGCCCTTCTAGGGTTCAAATCCCTATCTCTCCGCCACATACCGAAAAGCCGCTGATTATTCAGCGGCTTTTTTGCGTTTATCCCCTCCACAAATCCCCAAACCCTGACCACGCCAACATTTTAGACGCCTCTGTCTAAACACATTACCCAGCGTTTGATAATCTAAGCCCCCTAAAATTCTCGCCCGTACATGGCCTTTTGGACGCCGCCAACCGAAGGGCGGTAGCGTGGGTGTTAAAGTGAAGCCATTGGTATAGCGGTGCCTATCACCTCGTTCCCACACTCCTGCGTGGTAACGCGTTATGGGTTAGTTAGTATCGTTTCGGGGTAATGTGAACGCCTGAGCTGTGATGGACGGCACGCACATTTTTGCAGACGAGTTGATTGCTTGAAGCGTTTAAAATAATTTTAATAACAGTAATTTAGACGATAAAAGATGCGTATAACGGTTTTGGTAAATCGAGAATGCGCATTAATACAATGTTAGTTTCTTAGGGGAACATGGAAGACTTAACTAGAATTTACTCAAAGAACCTTTTTTTCACGGCCTGTGTATTTGTTATGGGCCTTGTGATTCCCTATGCGAGAGGACATTCTTTAGCAGGGGCGCTTTTAGTTTTATTAGCGATTGTTCTCTATGGGTATATTGGTAAGTTGCTGTTTGATGTTATCAAACAGCTAAGCAAAAGCGAAACATCAATCAAAGAGCTTAAGTTTCTCTTTGTAACATTGGCTGTGCTGTGTGCCGGAGGTTACTTTTTTATTGGAGTAATCGATGCAAAAGAACAAATGATATCCGGCCTGCGCGAGATTAAGGCTGACGACAAGTATGAGTTGTTTTCGTTCGATGGGTTCTTTGTCTACTTTCAAGATCTTACATTTACTTATCTAAACAGCCTGTATTACTCAATAGTTGTTATGGCAACTTTAGGAGACTCGAAAATCGTAGCGGAAGGCGGATTTATTAGAATTATCGTTGCCTTTGAGGTAGGTACAGCTCTCAGCTTAACGATGTTTAAAATTGGTGAATGTTACAGCGAGCGATCGTCGGCAGAAGCTAAGAAAACAGAAAGCCGAATATTGAATGAAGTACAAAAGTTAAACCCTAGCTACACAGTTGATCCGGAAGCTGGATTTTGGGAACGCACATTTATGAAACTAACAATTAAATCCAGCCGACGCAGAAAGACGCGCTGCTGATCTAGGCGTTATAGCGCAAGGAGAAATCGAAGATCGAATATCTATTGGGATTAATAGTATTACTGACGTCCATGGTTGCTGGCATCGTTGGATTTGGCGGTGGAATGCTTCTAATTTCAGTCCTTCCTGTCTTCCTAAGTCCTGCTTTGATAATACCAATTCATGGCTTGGTTCAATTGGCAAGTAACTCGTCACGTATGCTGTTTTCATTGAAACATGTTAGGTGGCAGCTTGTTCCTCGCTTCTTACTTGGGTCAGTCGTCGGTGCGTTGATGATCGGGTATGGTTTGTCTCATATTTCAATGGAGTATGTCCCAGCTGCAATTGGCCTGTATATTTTACTGAACCTATGGAGCCCAAAGTTTTCAGCGTCTGTCAGTCGATACGAAAGCTTTTATCTGATCGGCTTTTTACAAACAGAGTTAGGGTTGGTAGTAGGTGCAACTGGACCGTTGAGTTTGAGCGTGTTAACAAAACAACTGGAATCTAAAGATGAAATCATAGCAACAAGCGCGTTATTTATGACAATTAGTCACCTAGCAAAAGTCCCCGTGTACTTGTCGTTCACTGAGAGCATGTTTTCTGACTTAGATCTTATTGTTTATATGGTTTTGGGCGCTATTTTAGGCTCGTTTATAGGAACGAAGCTTCGACTAAGTACAAAAAATGGTTATATTATTAAAATAATCCAGGTTTTATTGACGTTGCTTGCGGTTAAAATGATAGCTGAAGTTGCGCTATAACAAACGAGCATGTCGTCAATCGTTTAATTTTGGCGCATGTTTTGTAGTTAATCATTGCGTAAAAGAGGCTAGTGGTGTTTAGCGAGATTAATACAAAAAATTGAGTAGATATGGTTATCTCCGTTATTAAAAGCCGCATCTAATTGTGGCAGATCTTCAAGAGGGAGAATTAATGTCATTCGTTATAGGGATGTAAATGTCTGTAGAAATCAAAAGAGTTGATAAAAACCATTGCCTTGATTTAGTTGAGATCTTCATTGAACTTGAGCAGTACTATTATCGGTGATAAGGCTGCGCCAGAACAGGACTTAGCCAACTATCTTAGTCATCAAGTATTTTCTGAGCACTCAGGCGTAAATGTGATCGCACCTTTGACCACGATAAGGTTTTGGGTTTTGCAACTTACACAATAATGGTTCCGGCACCAAAACTATCAGGCCAGATGTATATGAAAGACCTGTTTGTATCTTCCTCTGCTCGTGGTAAAAGTATCGGACTTCAATTGATGAAACATTTGGCTACTATCGCTATTACTCATAACTGTAAGCGCCTAGACTGGACAGCAGAAAGTACGAATCCGATAGCAGGAAAGTTTTACAAATCAATCGGAGCAAGTTTGATTAGAGAAAAAGAGTATTACCGATTTGAAGGTAATGATTTGAATAAGCTGGCAAAATCCTGATAACAAACGCCTCAATAGAAGGGCGACGCGTGGCGTTTCCAGTCCCATTGAGCCGTGGTGGTTATGGTTGTTGTGATTGAGTTTAGTGGAAATGCGTTGTCAGCGCCTTAGGCGGGCGCTGGCTATCTTAGGGAAGATCGAGAAATTAAATGAAAATTAAGCATTTATCTATTAACTCACTCCAACCGAAGCGCAGCTCGGAGATTTTAGCTGAGCTTACTAATGGAGAGGCTAAAGCATTTCCGTCAAAGACAATGACTGGTGCATGGATGTGTGTTTGGAGTGAGAGTGATAATGAGCTAATTGAGTTCATTCCAGCGCAGTATAAACTGACGTTCGGTGACTTAGCTGCAATTTATGAAGAGCAAGGTAAAAACCAAAATTTTCATGCTTCTCACTTTATGCTCGAAGCAAACAAAACGGTAGATGAGTTAGTCGCAATAGCAGAGAAACATCAATTAGCTCATCGCTTTAGAAAACACTTTGGTGGTCCTTTGTATGAGGTTTGGCTCGAGGATGGTCTGCTAGTTGAGTTTTGCTCTGACGAGATATCAAAACTTTAAGTGTGCAATCAGTAGCTAGCAAACGAGCATGGCGTCAATCTTTAAATTTCGGTGAGATTTCTATCCCACATCACGCCGTCTTTGAGCATTGAACCTAAGCTCACCATCATCTCACGTTCACAGGCAATAATGGCAATTTTTTGTAATTAATCTCTGAATAAAGAGAAAAGCGGTGCTTGGCGAGCTCAACTTTTTTCTCCTAAAACAGTGCCGAGCTAGACGGTGTCGTCTTGATAATTCGAGTGATGGTGAACATCGACGATATAGAACAAGGATATTGCATGGAAATTAGGACTGGCAAGCATACAGATGTGTCGGCTATTACCGACATTTTTAATTATTATATCGAACATACCAATGCTCGATTTGAGGTAGATCCGTTCACAGTAGAGAACCGTCAAGAATGGTTTTCGCAGTTTTCGAGTGGAACGAAGCATCAGCTTTATGTGGCGATAGAAAACGGCTTAGTATGTGGTTTTGCATGCTCCCAACCGTATAGGGCGAATTCTGCTTTTGACGATACGGTCGAGGTGACAGTGTATTTAGCGCCAGAGGCGAAAGGCAAAGGCTTAGGGACTAGGCTGTATAAGCAGTTGTTCTCATCGATAAGCACGTGCGGAGTTCACCGCGCATTGTCCGGTATTGCATTACCAAATGATGCATCAATAGCTTTGCATAAACGCTTTGGTTTTAAAGAGGTTGGTGTTTTCAACGAGTACGCAAGAAAAAATGGACATTATATTAGTTCAATATGGTTAGAAAAAACGTTGGATGCTATGCCTGATTGTGTTGATTAGTTCATAACTAGCGTATTGCTGCAAGGTAGCAATCAATGAGGATAAAATGAATACAGTGGATGTAATGCGAGACTACAATGAGTTTGAGCGAAAGCTTTTTCCCTCGTTTAATGGTGTAAAGGAGTCAGATAATAATCTGACGAAGTTCGTATCAAATGACCGTCATGGTAGCTATGTTTCATTCTTCAGCTTCGACGAAAGTCTCACTGAATCAATAGTTAAAGAGCAACTTTTATACTTTAACAAGCGCAATTTATGCTTTGAATGGAAAACCTACAGTACCGATAAACCAAGTAATATCGGCAGTGTATTACTCGAAAATGGTTTTGAACAAGAAGATACCGAATCATTTATGGTTCTAGACCTGGAAAAAACAGCGAACCTATCTTTCGATGAATCTCAGATCACAGAAGTATTTGATAGAGAGGGTATTCGTGACGCAATAATAGTTCAAGAAAAGGTCTGGGGTGGAGATTTTGATTGGCAATATAATTACTTAGTAAGCCTCAAGGAACATTCTCCTTATTCTGTGTCTATCTACGTCGTATATGTAAATGGCCGACCAGTGACCTCTGCTTGGCTAACATTTAATGGTAATAGCCCATTTGCCGGTATTTGGGGCGGAAGCACAATCGAAGAATTTCGCGGTAATGGGTATTATAGTTTGATCCTTAACAAACGCATCTCTGAAGCGAAATCGAAAGGGGTTAAATATCTTATAATCGATGCCTCAGATATGAGTAAACCAATCGTATCAAAGCGTGGTTTTGAAGTCGTAGCGACAACAACGGGATACACTTCACCAAATAGATAATAAACGATTAGCTGCCTCTGGCACTTCTTTCAGCGCGAGAGCAGCCAATAAGTAAGGTATATACTTTTACCTTAAAATTGGTACTTAGAGATTAGCGTCAAAATTAATTGATTAGATATAGTTACCTCCTGTATTAAAGGTCGTGTCTAAGTGAATTTGATTATCAATAAAGGGCTAATCCGTTAATTTTTAATATAGTATCGAGGGAACGATGCAAGATAAAAAAGTAAGAGACGTCTATAACGCTTACTTTCACTTTAATAATGAACGAACACTGTCAACTGATTTAGCCAGTGAACTTTTTTCGGTTGAATCTGAGGGTTGCTCTGTTTTCGTGGACAAAACACGTAAGTATGATAATCAAATAATCATCCATGAACTTTCTAGCATAGAGACTTTAGAGAGTTATCTGAGTTTTTACACACGTGACTTGCCCCCTGAAATATCCGTCGAACCGCAGGCAATAACAAATGAGCTGACAACATGGTTATTAAATCGTGCCTTTGTATCAGAATATGAGCATGAATTTCTCGAACTGAAGCCTGATGAGTATGTAGCGTGTACAGATAAATCCCAACAAGTGTCAGTTGAACAATGGTTACATGATAATGTTGATGATTTTTTAGCTTTACTTAAAACATCAGGTTTAGAGTGTTCGAACGAAATCTGGCAGAAGAAACGTCCGCTTTACTGCACAGAAAGGTTTCGTTGCTATGTTGCGAAAATAAACGGTGAGCCATGTGCTTGGGCAACGAGTTATATCGAGGGCGAATATGTAATACTCGCCAATGCGTATACACAAGAGAGTTATCGTTCGAAAGGGTGTCAAATTGCGTTACTTCGAGCACGAATTGAAGATGCTATTTCTTTAGGTGCCAAAGTAGTGCTGACGGATGTCATGCCAAACAGTACGAGTAGTCGTAACTGTAAGTCAGTCGGTTTTAGGCATGTTGGTGTGAGAAGTGTATGGTGTAAAAATAAAGATAGCCATTGTTGATATTAAGTTTCCCCCTCAATGTGATTAGGGGCACATGCAAGATCATGTTAATTGAGTCTAAATCACACTAACGATAGCGGCGTCGGCTGATTGCTGAGACGATTTGATGAATTACTGGGTTACGACAGTTAATTTTTTATCGAGAAGTTTGCGAGTCACTTTCAATGAATACTAGACAAGGTTATTCCAATGGTATGTCCGTTTACCCATCTGCATTGCTTGTACATGTACCTAACGTGAATGAAGGGCTAGAGTGGTATCGCAAGGCTTTTCCTAAAGCAATGCCTATTTATTATCCAGACTTTGATTTTACCGCCCTCGACTTAAATGGTTTTCAGTTGGAAATTGTGCAAGCCGATGAAAAAGTCCGCAATGGTAAGTGCGGGACTGTGCTGTATTGGCTGGTTGATGACTTGTTAAGCGCTCTAGATCACTTTAAGGCAATCGGCGCTGATTTATACCGCGGTCCAATGGCGATCGAGCATGGACTATCAATGTGCCAAGTCACTGATCCATTTGGAAATCTCATTGGGCTCCGTGGGCCTGTTTGATGAATAAGAAGAATGTTTAATAATACGATTAAAAACAATGAGATTAACGAAAGCTGTGTGCGCTAATATAGATTAAAATCAGGAGTGACTTTAGCTGATAAAGCGTAATATAATGAAAAGCTATTATAGCTTTGTGGAGATGATGGTGATGAATATCTTAAGCTTATATCTTTCGTATGAAGAGCAGAGAAAAATTTTATACCAAGGAAAGAGTACGGTCTCATCGTACACTGCAAAAAGAATGTATTCAAAGCTATCAAAGAAATATTATGATGAAAGTGAGAAAGAAAGAGTCATAGATGTACTAATAAAAAATAGATTTTCCACATGGAAAGATGGGGAGTTTTTATTCTTAGAAGATAATAGAACTAATGATATCAGCTTGGTTAGAGAATTTTTAGCTAGCAATTTATTAACACTGATAAGCTTAGCGATATCACTTTCCATTCTTTTGGTTGCAATTGTATCTGGAGAACTTAACGATTTTACATATATTGTTGCTTATATCGTTTACGGATTTACTCGTTCCGAAGCAGCAATAATGATAGTAGTTCCAATGGTTTATTTTCTTATGTTTTACTTGATCAGGGTTTTCATTAATGGATTGTATAAGTTAATGATATTTTTTCAAGAGAAATCATAAATAGACGTAAAGTTGGCGTACATGAATACAGATAGGATTAATGGTCAAGCTGTTCCTTTTGGGGGCGAAAAATACACGATCTTTCTTTAACTGTGTAGTTAGTTGCTTAGTAGTGATGATAACAATATTCGTAATACGATTGTCGGAATTCACTTAGCTACCAAAGCTACTGATTATTTTCGGATTATATGGTGTTGTAGCATCGGTTTGATATCTCCATTGCTATTTATTGCTCTTTTGAAATTCAGGGTATTGCTCAAGAAACTCAACCATATTGAAAGGCATGACTTTTGGTTGTCGTTTGTACCAATTTACAAGCGGTTTTACATCCAATGCATGAAAATCACGTTTAAAGGCACTACTCCGATATACATTCGATAGCTCGATCCACTCGTCTAAATACTGAGTATCTTTAGATTCAGAAGTATACGCTAATAAAGCAGAGTTGTAGGAAGATAGCTCTTTTCCCCAGCAATCAATTTCTGCTAGATGTTTAATATAACCAGTTGCTGCTACTTTTTCGCTTCGACTGAGATTAACAAACCAACTTTCCTTGATCGGCTCTAATGGTTGACGATTTTTACGGCAATTACTTGCTTTTTCTTCTAGTGCAGAATAAGTACTATCCATTTCGGACTTTAAAAATTCTTCCCATGTAAGGGCATGGCCTACTATAGGAAGGCTTATCAGTAAAAGTAAGGTGGCTTTTCTACAGAGCATTAGAAACACATCTCCAAAATTCGTAATCTTTTCCTGTTGCATTTAGTGCTGTCATATCAGCGTGATCTTGCAGTCTACGGCGCCGAATAATTCCTACACTTTTAAATGCATCAGCGAAACCTTTCCAGTCATATATACTAATATTAATACCTGTGGATACTACCGATGCTGAACCCTCAATAATAACTGAACCATTTGCACTTCTTGATGCAAATAGTTGAAATAGTGGAACACCAGATAAGACTGCTTCAAGTACATTGGCAGTATCGATTATCCTGTTCATTTCCTTGATTCCATCAAGGGTCTGAGCGCTAGGCTCAAAGCTATCTATATTGCAAAAATCACCTTTAAAGCTTGAAACCGGCATACTTGTTCCCTGAGAGTCATTATCTAGGTATTTAAAAGTAAATACTTACAATAGTCACAGAAAGCCTTATGATATTGGAGCATCATCACGTAAATATCAATTTTAGGACACCCATGCACCTGACTTTCCGTCCCATCAATCTTGAAACCGATTTTGCTAATTGTGTGGCTGCACGTCGGGATGCTTTTGTGTGTAGCTTTGGCTCCGATGAGGGGGTTGAAGACTTTCTGGCTGGCTATTTTGAACGAGTGAGTGAACGCGTGGGTCAGCCCGAATGGTTTTATCGGCATATTTTTGTCGATGGAGAATGGGCTGGGCAGCTTGAATTTCGCAGCACGTCGCCAGAGCCTGAGACTGGTTATGTGCATCTGATTTACCTTGCACCTGCTTTTCGTGGTCGAGGGTTTGCCCCTTTGCTGCAGCGCTATATCGAAACCACCTTAACAAACGCGGGGTGTCGCCGAGCAATGCTTTCTGTAAGCCGTGATAATCATCGCGCGTTAACCTTTTATCGCCATCAAGGCTGGGAATTTGTTCGCGCCAACCCCAAACATGCGAAGACCGATTTTTATCAGTGTTGGTTGCCAGCCTAAATACTTATTCGTGCCAATATGCGATTATGGCGCGATAGAATGTTTCAGTAGGCGAGTGGTTTATGACACTGATATGCCGGTCAAAAAGGCTCAATGTGCGACAGTTTCATCTCGACGATGCGCCGTTTATTGTGGAGCTGCTTAATGAGGCGTCGTTTATACGCTATATCGCAGATAAAAAGGTGCGTACTGAACAAGATGCGATCGAGTATCTCCGTCACGGACCGCTTGCGAGCTATCAAGCACATGGCTTTGGCCTGAATCTGGTAGAACGGCGGGAAGATGGTGAGCCCATCGGCATGTGCGGTGTGCTCAAGCGCGATGAATTGGCATATCCAGATTTAGGCTACGCGTTTTTATCGCGTTATACCGGGCAGGGATATGCCACAGAAGCCGCCGAGGCGGTGCTTGAAGCAACTCTGTTAGCGAGCGGACTGACTACGGTTCAGGCGGTGACCTTACCGGACAACCAACCCTCAAACCACTTGCTTGAAAAGCTAGGGTTTCGGCTACAACACCCAATCATGCTTTATGGGCATAGCAACAATCTGTATGAATATATCCGTTAATAGATAAACAAAAGTGGTTCTTTGTTTGTTCACAAGAGCCAGCTTATTTTCAACTATCGCGATTATGCTTGGTCATAGTGCAATGGTGCATAATAGGGAATACAGTAAACCATGCAGCTGGAAGCAGAACATTATTACTTACGATCTCTGGATATCAGTGATACAGAGTATTTTTATCAATGGTCCCAAGATAGGGAAGTAACAATTTATAGCCTATCAGCCTATGCGTATCCGCAGTCTCGATCGGATATTTCCTCATGGTTGTCGACCATTAATGCAGATCCTAAAAATGTTTCTTTTGGGATCTGTACTAGAGCGACGAATGAGCTGATTGGTTACGCAGGGATTAGTGATATCAGTACACTAAATCGTAGTGGTGAATTTTTTATTTTAATCGGCAACAAGCAGTTTTGGGGAAAAGGCATAGGTACTCTTGTGACCAAATTAGTCACAGACTATGCCATTAGAACGCTAGGTTTGCATCGCGTGCAGCTCACCGCTAGCACTCTCAACTCTCGTGCTATCAGTGCGTATAAGCGGGCGGGATACAAACACGAAGGAGTGATGCGTCAGTCTGGCTTTCGCAATGGTGAGTTTGTTGATAAAGCCGTAATGTCAGTATTATCCCATGAGTGGTTATTCAGCGCCGGTGACATTGATACAGTTGCTTAGATAAAACGATGTGGCTTTTTGCATGTAAGCTTTGGGATGAGATCCGCCGTTGCCCAAAAAGCTCTTCAATACCGTTATTGGATTACTGGGACCGCTCACCCTGAACCGTGACGCGGTGTAATCGTCTGGGTGTGTCGCCATAATCGGTTACTGCGTAGTGTTGGGTGGCGCGATTGTCCCATATTGCCACCGAGTGTTTTTGCCAGCGAAAACGAACGTGATATTTCGATTGGCGTGCTTGACTGAACAGTGTCGCAAGCCGTTGTTGGCTGTCAGCCTCTGGCCAATCGGCAATCGTGCGAGTAAATTGCTCGTTAATAAATAGTACTTCTTGGCCGGTTTCTGGGTGGGTTTGCACCATGGCACGGCGAATGGGTGGGTAGTCTTGAGCGCGTTTCGAGACCACACTCTGGCCGTCGGCGTCTTGATGATCGTAACGACTGCCTTCAACGGCGTGCAGTGCGTGAATGGTGTCGAGCTCGCGTAGCTCGATTTTTTCTTTGTCGGTTAGATCGGCCCATACTGCTGCCATGTCACACCAAATCGTATCCCCGCCATGTTCTGGTACATATTGCGCGTGTAAAACCGAGCACTTGGGCGGCACCGCTTGCCATGTCATGTCGGTGTGCCAATAGCTTTGGCTGGGTGGATTACCGCGGCTGGTTTCAATCACGACCACTTGCTCGTTGTCGGGCAGGTGCGGAAAAAACGGGTGAGGTGGCTCAAGCTCGCCGAAGCGTTTTGCCAGTGCGACATGGTTGTCGGTAGATAGAGGCTGCTCGCGAAAGAAAAGCACTTTGTAGCGTAAAAACGCTTGGTACAGCGCCGCAAACTCAGCCTCTGAAAGCTGGGATAAATCGATATTATCGACTTGTGCCCCTAATGTATCGCCTAAAGGGGTTATCTTCATTTGAACCATACCTTACCGCCAATAAATTTATAGGCTGGTGTGCCTCGCACCAAGGTGTCACGCGCAAAGGGCTGTTCGCATTGAGGGCAGTGACACGGCGTGGTGGTGGCATCCTCAACAATCCTTTCTTTAAAGCACTTCACCAATGCACCTTTGCCGCCTTTGCGGTATTTAAACAGTGGTGCATTACAGCGTTTACAGAAAATATCGATGGTTTTGGTGGGCCCTTTTTTATTTGGCTTTGCCATGTTGATTGCTCAAGCGTCACTAGATGCCGAAAGCTTGATAGTGACGAGTCGGGCGTAGGCTGTCAATTAGCTATCGTTTAATGACGCTTTACGTTATTAACGTTATGCGTTACTATTGGGTTTATGATTCGAACGTTTAATTGCAAAGATACTGAAAAGCTAGCACAGGGAAAGCGGGTAAAGCGCTTCGTCAATTTTGAGCGAGTCGCGCTTAGAAAATTGCGCCAGCTACAAATCTCAACCGATTTAGATGATCTCAAAATACCACCTGGTAACAAACTAGAGCCGCTAAAGGGTGATCGTAAAGGGCAATTTAGCATTCGAATCAATAATCAGTTCCGCATTTGCTTTCGCTGGGTTCAAGGTGGTGCGGAAGATGTCGAAATCGTTGATTATCACTAAGAGGTCGCTCATGCGTACTGTAGAAGCTGTCACACCTGGCGAGTTACTAAAAGAAGAGTTCCTGACCCCGATGGGGATTTCGCAATATCGTTTGGCTAAAGAAATCGGAGTGCCCGCACAGCGTATTGGTCAAATTATTGCTGGTAAACGGGCTATAACGGCTGATACAGACCTGCGTTTATGCCGTTTTTTTGGATTGTCGAAGGGCTATTGGCTGCGTGCTCAAGTGGCCTATGATACTGAAATTACTGAACATGAGCTCGAAGATCAGCTGAATAGTATTCGCCCATGGACAGAAGTTTCGACCATAAACAAAAGCCAACACGTGTGATCGTGTTGGCTATCGCTCTCGCCTCATAGCCAATGTAAGTGCAAGGGAGCCTTTTGCTTAGTTTGCGACTTTAACGCGGATTTTGCTTTTCGCAACGCTGGTTAAGTGCAACGCCGCCATCGCGGCTTTCGCCTGTGTGTCATCAGGCATGGTCACGAAAGCAAAGCCTTTGGATTCGCCAGTCTCTTGGTCCAGCACCAGATTACATTCGGCGACATCACCATACTCAGAAAATAGCTGACGAAGTTGGTGTTCGGTAGTGGTGCGAGCAAGATTGCGAGCTAGTAATTTCATTGTTGTCCGTAATTGTCGAAGTAACAGCGGCGATTGTCTCAATAAAGGGTGGCAGGACCAAGTAATAGTTTGGCGATGTGACGAATAAGCGAATCAAAGACTCGTGTTCCGATGGTGATGGCGGCTTTGGCATTGCCGTGAAGTTGGCGGTTTCTGTCGGTGATCTGGATAAAGATACTGCGCACTCGTTGGTTGAGCAAGCACACCAAGTCTGCCCATATTCTAATGCCACGCGTGGCAATATTAAGGTCGAGCTGTCAGTGGTTTAAGCTGGTAAGAAAAGATTGAATAGTGAGGAGCGCTCAACACAGCGCTCCTTTTTTACGTTTACGATCTAGCACCTGTTAGGTGCCATAGCCCACCGTGAATGCTTGCTGCAGATGCTTAGGTGTTTCGGCCTCATCAAGCATGGCGACCGCGAAGTCTTCCATTGAAATGCGAGACTGTCCGTCACTATCTGTCACTAAGGTGTCTGTCCCCAATGTGTACTGACCGGTGCGAGTACCAGGTGCGATCATGGCGGCAGGCGAGAGGTAACTCCAAATCACATCTTGGCTGGCGAGGCACTGCTCATATTGCACTTGGCACGCGCGTGCAATCTCAACCGCTGAAGCAGGGAGAAATCCTTCGGTGTTTAACACGGTTTCACCGTCAGTGCCTGGAATCATCAGTCGAGCGGCACCGCCGACAATCAGAACGCGCATTTGATGGTGGGCTGCGCCTTGGACGACGGCTTGGGTTAACACCGGTAATTGCGCTTCTTCGCCTGTCGGTGGGCGTAACGCCGTAATGGCAAGATCATGACCAGCCATTACCGATGCCACCTTGTCCGCATCGCTCAAATTGGCGGCGACAGGTTTTACGCCGTCGGGTAGCTTGCTGAATGCTGCCTCGTTACGTGTCACTGCCGTGACCTTATGGCCGCGTTGCAACGCTTCCGATACAATTCGACTGCCAATATCGCCCGTGGCACCAAATACGATTATATTCATTACGTTAGTCTCCATGTTATGACTCCTGTGTATCCTTATGCCGCGCAATAGCCAGTAAAAAGGGTGGCTGTCATACGCTTGTGGTTAAACCATGCTGAACTGATTAAGTTGTGACTAATTATTTATCTTGATGTAAAGATAGGTGCTAGTAATCTTTACGTCAAGATAAATGTGTGGGTGTTTTTTATTGAGGAAGACAGAGGGGAGCCAATGGAGATAGCGATCCGGCAAGGATGGCCGCTTGAGCAAGCACAACACGTCGCTGAGTTATATGAGCAAGCGTTTGGAATGAAGTTCGCACGGGCAATTCCTAATCAGGCAGCACGCGTGGCGGTGTTGTCTCAGTGTTTTGTCCCAGACTTTTCGTTTGCCGCTATGCAAAACGGCAAGGTGGTGGGGTTGGCTGGGTTTCAAACTCAAGCCGGCGCACTGACACAGGGCATGGACGCGAAACAGTTGATCGATAGTTTGGGGCCCATCAAAGGCATTTGGGCCTGCGCGATATTGGCGCTGTTTGAGCGTAAAGCGGCACACAATGAATTGATGATGGATGGCATTGCTGTTGATAGCGCGATACGTGGTCAGGGGATTGGCTCCCAATTATTGGATGCCATTATGGATTATGCCCAAGCGCATGGCTTTGAAAGCGTTCGATTAGGTGTCATTGATAGCAACCCCAGAGCCCGCAAGCTTTATCAAGCTAGAGGCTTTGTCGCCACTAAAGAAGAGCGCTTTCCGCACCTAAAATGGTTAGTCGGCTTTTCAGGCGCCACTACCATGGTCAAGGCGCTGAACTAAAACAACAAGAGAGACAAGGATGTTTATGATTGAAACACGTCGACTTGTGCTGCGTGACATGCAGCCGAGCGATGAAGAGGCGTTTGTTCACTTCACGCAACACCAGAAGTACCAGCGTTTTTATAGCGAAACGGACTGCCAGCCAGAGACATACCGAGACTTACACGCGCGCTTTATCGAACAAGCCAACACAAATCCACGCGTGGCTTATCAGTTAGCGGTTATCTGCAAGCAATCAGAAAAATGTATAGGCACCGTCGGTTTAAGGCTTGAGGACAACCATCAAGCTTCTATCGGGTGCGGCCTAGCTGTAGAGGCGCAAGGCGCGGGGCTAATGAGAGAGGCGGCTGTCGCGCTGGCCGACTTTGGTTTTGAGTCTCTGGGTGTGCATCGGTTATACGCTGAGACTATTTACGATAATCTTGCTGCAACCAAGCTTTGTCGTTCACTTGGCATGCGACAAGAGGCCCATTTTCATCAGCATCGTTTCTTTAAAGAACGGTGGTGGGATACGGTGGTTTACGCCATATTACGACACGAATGGGAGCAAGGATGATGAAAAAAGCACTGCTTGGCGCACTGATGGTGACACTGCAAGCATGCACCAGTGCGCCCGTTGATAATGAAACGACCGACGCTGCAAAATGTGTCGGTAGTACGGCGTTGCCAAGCGCATGGGCAGACAAGTTTGTCGCTGTGGACGATCCAGCGTTACTGGCGTCGTCGTTGGGTCAGCCATTGGAAGGGAAGCTTTGCCAAGGCAAGGTATATCAGGCGACTGAAGGGGTGACAGTATATCGCGCGTGGAATAGCACCAACCCGCATAGTCAGTTTGGTCACTGGTGGTCGTTATCACAACCGTCTGGCTTGGTGGCGGATTATCGCCAAGATTATGAGATTTGTTATCAATGGTCGCCGCTCGATAAATTGGTACAGTGCACCTTGCAACCGGGCGCCAAGATTGTGGTGGGTAACGGTCAAAGCGCGAAATGTTCCGAGTATTTAACCTATCCAACCTCAAGTGCCCAACAAGTTTATCTGCAAGAGGCGGAGCAAGCGGTTCAACATTGTCAAACGTTTGATGCGGTGATGCGTTGGCAGTGATGCGCGGCAATCAACCATTCAATCACTTCTGTGTGGCGAGCAGGGCGCGCTAAGGCGGCGGATGATAGGCGGCCAATAAGGGTTTATTTCTCAATATCAATGAGATAGCCTTATTCTATGACAAGAATTGGAACAAGCACATGGAATTAGTCGCCCCCGCACTCAATCACCAAGCAGCCTTTACACGTTTTTATGATGATTTTGCTCAGTTTGACCCCGACAATGCCGATTACTATCGGCCGGGGAAAGACGATTTCCCTACTTACGTGACGCGATTAACGGATGAGTCATTGGGTAAAAACCTTCGTAAAGGGTATGTGTCGTGTAGTCATTTTTGGCTGCTTGATGCTGAGCAACAAATCATTGGCGCGATTCGGATCCGCCATCACATTAATACGCCATTTCTATCTCAAGAAGCCGGACACATTGGTTACGATATTGCGCCGTCATATCGTGGACGCGGATGCGGCAAGCAAATGTTAGCCTTAGCGCTGCCCAAGGCAAGAGAGCTGGGGATCACTCGCGCTCTAATTACCGCGAATGAGGACAATATGGCATCGCGCAAAGTGATTGAAGCCAATGGCGGCATGTTAGAAAACATCATCGATGGTGAAGTGTTCAATGAATCATTGGCTCGGTACTGGGTGGATATTAATGGATGACTCCCCGCGCGTAGACCAATTGGACAGCGATCGTCTGTTGCTGGTGGCACCCAATATGACCCATCAGCCTTTCATTTTAGAAGCCGTGTTGGAAAGTCAGCACACCCTTGCGCCTTTTATGGATTGGCTTCCGCACGCGCTGACCGAATCGAGCTCAATTGAAAACACCCAACAAGCGATTGATGACTTCGACATGTTTATTAATGAGCTACGCTACTCGATTTTTGAAAAGTCGACGGGGCAACTGGTGGGTGTGATCAGCTTAATCATCCGTAATATCGCGATTCCTTATTTTGAAATAGGCTATTGGCTGCGGAGCTCCAAAGAAGGCCTTGGCTATATGAGCGAAGCGGTGAGGACGCTAGAGCAGTACGCGTTTGATGGCCTTAATGCCAAGCGAGTTGAAATCAAAACCGCCTACGAAAACACCCGCAGCCGCGCGGTAGCCGAGCGTTGTGGGTATCACCAAGAGGCGATTCTTACCAATGACCGTATCCTGCCGAGCGGTGCGATTTCTAGCACTGTCGTATACGCCAAAGTGGCGGCATTTTAAACAAAGGAGAAATAATGATCCCTGTGAATACTACCGTGGTCTCGGGCGTAGCGCTCTCTCGTATTGACGGGGAGACAAAAATGCTACTGATGAAGCGAGTGAAAGGTGGCTTCTGGTGCCATGTTGCGGGCTCGATTGAAGCGGGTGAGACCGGAGTGGACGCCATCGTCCGTGAGTTTAGCGAAGAAACCCAGATTGCGGTGGCTGATTTATATAACGCGCAATTTTTGGAGCAGTTTTACGAAGCATCGGTGAATGTGATCGAGCTTATCCCTGTATTTGTGGTGATGTGTGATGATAATCAAGCCATCACGCTTAATGAGGAACACACCGAGTTTCGCTGGTGCTCACTTGATGAGGCAAAAGCCTTGGCGCCGTATCCAAATCAGCATGCCGTATATGATCATGTTTGGGCTTACTTTGTTGATCAGCCCGTTAACCCGTTATATCGCGTCAACTTGCCTAACCATCAGGAATGAACCATGAGAATGGAACGCTTTTTTACTCAAGATGACATCATATTGCACGGTGACATGGTTTCCTTGGTCCCTTTATCTGCCTCGCACGCGGATGCATTAGTTGAAGCCGCTACCGATGGAAAGCTTTGGGAGCTTTGGTATACCTCGGTCCCGAACGCAGAATCGGTGGAAGGCTACATCGCTAGCGCCTTGGACGAAAAGGCGAAAGATAAAGCATTGCCGTTCGCCGTGATTGAGAAAGAATCGGGGCGAGTGATTGGGTCAACACGATTGGCCAATGCGGATGCCGCCAATAAGCGCGTGGAACTTGGTTACACTTGGTACGCCAGCCGTTATCACCGCTCGTCGGTAAACACCGAGTGTAAGCGGTTATTACTCGCTTATGCATTTGAAAGCTTGGGGGTGATTGCCGTTGAGTTTCGCACCCATTGGTTGAATCAGGCATCGCGTGCGGCCATTGCCCGTTTAGGGGCTAAACAAGATGGTGTGTTGCGTAACCACAAGATCGTGAATGGCGTATACCGTGATACCGTTGTGTTCTCGATTATCGAAAGCGAATGGCCGGCGATTAAGCTAAACCTTGATTATAAGCTGGCGCGCTACCGTGGTTAAATTCGCGTTTTGCAATATCGTCACGTAAAGTAGCGCTTTTATTGACGAGCGCGTGCTCGAGTTGCTGAGAACCCTTATGGATACACAACCTAATAACCCGCTGCACGGGTTAACCCTACAAACCATTTTGACCCGTTTGGTTGAACACTATGGTTGGTCAGGCCTCTACCAACACATCAATGTGAACTGTTTTTCTAACGATCCTTCGATGAAATCATCGTTGAAATTTTTGCGTAAAACGCAGTGGGCGCGCGATAAGGTCGAAGCCTTGTATATTGATACCTTTTGCTAAGGGTAAAATATGCAGATTGGCTATTGGGTGGTTTTTGTTTGTAAGCGATTAATTTTAAATAACTGTCGTTAAGGTGTCGGGGTGCTGTCGTGGTAATGTCGCCCCCATTTTGCATAGTGTCGATAGGGAAGAGCACAAAGGAGCAAGGATGAACGTGAAAGCACTCAGAGTTCAAAAAGGGTGGTCGCAAGACCAATTAGCACAATTTAGTGGGTTAAGTGTTCGAACGATTCAACGTATCGAGCGCGGCCACAAACCCGGATTGGAGTCGCTGAAATCGTTGGCTGCTGTGTTTGATATCGACATTACTGATTTGCAAAAGGAGACAGACATGCAGGCAGATACTTCAATGAGTCCAGAAGAAAGAGCGATTGCCAATCGCGTCCGTGCCCTCGGCGGGTTTTATTCTCATTTGACGCGCTATGTGGTCGTGATGGCGATTCTGTTTATTATCAACTGGCAAACTAGCCCCGGCTATTACTGGGCTTGGTGGGCTGCAATGGGATGGGGGATTGCAGTGGTCAGCCACGGTGTCAGTGCTCTGGGCATTGTCGATCTCTTTGGTGATAAGTGGGAAAAACGTCAGATAGAGAAGCGACTGAACGCGCGGTCTAAGCGTTAATCTCTACCTGATAACGCCGAGCGAATGTGCCTCGGCGTTTTTGTTTTTTTACCGGGAATCTTGTTCAGGGAGTGAAAAAATGGCCAAAAATGTGGTGGTACTGGGAGCGGGCATGGTCGGTGTGTCTGTTGCTTGGCATCTTTTGAAGCGAGACTACGATGTGACGGTCGTCGATAGAATGGCGCCTGGGCAAGAAACGTCGTTCGGCAACGCAGGCATTATTCAGCGCGAAGCTGTTCGGCCCTATGCCTTTCCTCGCGACCTTGCGACCTTGCTGCGTGTGTTACCTAATCGTGCTGTCGATATTCGTTATCGACCCACCAGTGTACTGCGTGCCGCGCATCCATTGCTGCAATATTGGCATCATTCGAGTGAAAACCAATACAAAAAGTTGGTCCCCGAGTATGCGGCATTGATCATGCAGTGCCTCGATACGCATGATGAAATGATCACGTCCGCGGGCGCGGCCTCACTGATCCGTAAGCAAGGTTACCTCAAGTTATTCCGCAGCCAAAAAGCGTTGGATGAAGAGTGCTCGCGTGCCGCGTCTGACTATGCCAGTTACGGTGTGGAGTATGAGGTGCTCAATAAAGCGCAGCTCGCTACGTTGGAGCCGCATTTAGCCGCGCCGCTAGCGGGGGCAATTCATTGGAAACAACCTTGGACTGTCACCGATCCCGGAGCCTTAGTGCAAGCCTACGCCGACGATGTTATCGCCAAAGGCGGCGAGATAAAGCGTGCCAATTTGCGAGCACTTAAGCAGGAAGACGGACAGTGGGTCATCGAAACAGATCACGTGCGCCTTCGTGCGGATCAGGTTGTGATGGCGATGGGGCCGTGGTCATCGTACTGGTTGCGCCAACAAGGCATAGAGGTACCTTTGTTCACCAAACGTGGTTATCACATGCACTATCAAGGTGACGCTAACACCCCGCTCAATCATTGGATTATGGACGCTGAAGTGGGCTATTTACTTGCACCGATGCGCGCGGGCGTGCGATTAACGACAGGGGCTGAGTTGACAACGTTGGATGCTCCCTTGAACGATCGGCAATTATCGGCAGCGGAAAAGGTAGCGCGCGAGCTCTATCCACTTGGCGCTCGCGTGGATGCCGCACCTTGGAAAGGTGGGCGCCCGTGTATGCCGGATATGAAGCCTGTCATCGGATCAACGCCGAACAAAAAAGGATTATGGCTCGCGTTTGGTCATGGTCATCAAGGCTTTACTTTGGGGCCCGTCACCGGAAAACTTATCGGACAAATGATGGATGGTGAGGACACACCGATCGATATGCAGCCTTATCGCGTCGACCGGTTTTAAGCCTGCGCCCGGATGTCTCTGCTGTTAAGGCGTGGGTTGTTTAGGTGAAATTCGCAGCATTTGAGCACGATGAGTCAACCCAAACGCCAGATGACTTCGTACTCTAAGTTGCTTTAAATACCGAAGCTATAAGACAATATCGCTTTGCCCTTGCAAGGTCGCCTATCGATGACATGGCGGCCCTGCATTTTCGCCGCTATCAAACTCAGCTAGGACAGTATCCATGTACGAGGAGTATTTCTCGATCGCCAAACCCGCCATCGTCGTGCGTGGTCCGGAAAATATGTCATTTATCGCCATTCTCGAAGCGAAACTACGCGAGTATGGCTGTGATGTCACTGTGATTGGGCCTGACGATGCCATGCCGGATTGGGATACGGTTCAGCTTATCAGCTGGGTGCCGGAAGGCGGCGCTCAAACTACCACATTACGCTGGCTCAGTGAGCAATGCCCGTTTATTGCGTTAATGGCGAGTCAAGCGGCGGCAGACCGTGTCGCGGCGCTGAATGCGGGCGCTGATGATGTAGTATCGACGCCCGTTGATTTGGAAGAGTGCCTAGCGCGCTCAGCGATCGCCATGCACCGTCGCCATGCAACGTCTGCGATGCGAGATACGTCCGGGCAGCTACAAATCGATAATCTCTGGATGCAAAAGGATACGCACCGCGTGCGTGTTAACGAACAGCCAGTAAAATTGACCCCGCTTCAATTTGAGTTGCTGTGGCTCCTTGCGCAGCACAAAGACACAACCCTCAGTAAACCGCTGCTGTATCGCCAAGTATTGAAGAAAACCTTCGCGCCAGATGATCGCAGTCTGGATATGCACCTGAGCCGGATCAGAAAAAAATTGGCCGATGCGGGCTTCCCTGCCGAAAGGCTCCAAACTGCGCACGGGAAAGGCTACTGCTTTATTTAGCCTCGCTTGCGGTTCGAGCAACGCGCCACTGTCGCGGGTGAGGGAGGCGTGGCAGCAACAGTCCTGCGATCACAATGACAATGCCCACCACCTGAAGTTGGCTCACGGCTTGTCCCATCAAAAATGCGGTGAGTACCGCGAACACAGGCACAAAGTTAAAAAAGAGTGCTGCATTGGCAGAGCCTAGATGGCGCACGCCGTTGAGCCAGAGTAAGTAACCAGCGACGGTACCCAGCACACCGATATACAGGAGTTCGGAGACGGTCAGCGGACTTGCAGCCCAGACTTCGCCAAATGGATGAACCTTTGGGGTCAGTGCACACATGATGCCAATGACGGTTGCGCCACTCAGCATGCCCAAAAACGTGTAGGGGATCACTGGCATCCAGCGGCCAATGCCTTGGCTGAAGAAGGTGTATGCACTCCATGCAAACATGCCAGTGAAAATCATCTGATCGCCTTGGTTAAAGTTTAATTGGCTGAGCATCTGCCATTGACCATTGGTGATCACCACAAGCACGCCCGATAAACTCACCACTAAGCTGAAAACTTGCCCTTTACGTGGCAATGCGCGAATTGCGATACAGGCGATAAGTGAAGTCACCAACGGGCTGAGCGCCATGATTAATGACCCATTGGTCGCTTGGGTGTACTCGAGCCCAGTGAACAAACAGAGGTTCAGGCCGCCAATCCCCACGGCGCTGACGGTGGTTGCCCACAGCCATTGTTTAGCGCTGAGTGTGGGGACGCGGGTACGGGTGAGCTTGAGATAAAAGCCTAAACACATTGCGGCGACGGCAAAGCGCCAAAAGACCAAGGTGAGCGCATTCACTTCATTCAGCGCATCTTTACCAATTGGGAACGTGCTGCCCCAAAAAAAGGCACATAAAATGAGAAGGGCAACGGCTTTCCACAGTGAAGCAGTAGTTGTCATAGCAAGACCTGACTTGTTGAGTGATGTGCGCTAGTGTATAAGTTTCAAAATATGAATAAACCGGCAATATCAGAACGGTAGATTCCAAATATGAAACCTAACTATTCGTTAGACGATTTGCGCTGTTTTTGTACCGTGGCGCAGCTAGGGAGCTTTAAAGCCGCGGCGCAGCAGCTTGCCATGCCGCAATCCACCCTAAGTCGTCGTATTCGCCAGCTTGAACAAGATCTTGCTCTGCGTTTACTCAATCGTGATGCACATCGTATCTCGCTGACTCAAATTGGTCATCGCTACTTTGATCGTGCCGCAGGATTGTTCGATGAGTTGCAGGCACTCAATGATGACTTGGTGAGCGAGAAACATCACCCCCAAGGCAAAATTCGTATTAGCGCACCGATCAATGCCGGTAAACAGTTTTTACGCCGCGTTTTTTTCGACTTTATGCGTGAGTACCCCGAGATTCAACTGGATCTTAACTTTTCTAATAGCTTGATAGATATTGAAGCGGAAGGCATGGATGTGGTGTTTCGAGTCGGGAATCCAGTGGTAGAAAATTGGATTGCACGGCCGCTCACCGATATTCACTTCATTTTGTGTGCCAGTCCTGACAGTGACTATCACAATGTGCGCTCACCCAATGATCTGGGTGGTCAGCCGGTGGTGATTTGTCATCCGATGACGGTTTGGGAGCTTACACACCATCAAACGGGGGAGGCGTTTGATTATCAAGCCACCACCGGCATACGTGCAGAAGTGGATGAAATTCAAATGCTCACCCATGCGGTGCAGGCTGGATTTGGTATCGGCTATATTCCTGATTATTCTGCGCTACCTTTGATAGAGCAGGGCGAATTACAGCGCGTGTTGCCGCAATGGTGCAGTCGAGCGCGCACGCTATTTTTGCTCTATCGAGATCGCGAACAGGTGCCTTTGCGCGTCCGGTTGTTGGTGGAATTCGTCCTCGCACGTTTCATGTCCTCTTAGCGCGTAATCAGACATAAAAGGGCTGATTTCGATATAAAAGGGGCCACGTTTCAGTGGCCCCAATGGGTACGATTTTTCGATTAATCGCTATGATGCGTGTGCGCTGGCGATAACTCGGTGGATGCTGGCGTGATGGTTTTGGCTAAGAACAGATACATGGCAGGCACCACGAACAGGGTGAACAAGGTGCCCAATGTCATCCCACTGGCAATCACTAATCCCATGGCAAAACGGGCGCCTGCGCCGGCTCCTGAGGCAATCAAGAGCGGGATCATGGCGAGCACCGTCGCCGCCGTGGTCATCAAGATGGGGCGTAAACGGATGGCGGTCGCTTCTTCAATCGCCTCACGTTTGGTCCGTCCTTCTTGCTGGAGCTGATTGGCGAACTCGACGATCAGTATCCCGTGTTTAGCAATCAGGCCGACGAGGGTGAGCAAGCCGACTTGGGTGTATATGTTCAAGGTGGTAAACCCGAGGCTGATAAATATCAGCGCGCCACAGACACTCATTGGCACGGTGACCAAAATAATGATCGCGTTTTTAAACGACTCAAACTGCGCCGCTAAGATCAAGAAAATCACAATCAAAGCAAAGAAGAAGGTCACGACCAGTTGCTGGCCCTCGCTCATAAACTGGCGTGACTGTCCGGCATAATCGACACTAAAGCCTGCTGGCAATTCTGTCGCCGCAATCTCTTCGAGTACACCCAGCGCTTCCCCCAAAGGTACGCCAGGGCGAGGCACACCGGAAATTTTCACCGCATTCAGCTGCTGAAAACCGCGTAATGCTTGGGGCTGCACACTTTCTTCTAAGGTCACTAACGTTGATAGCTGAACCAATTCACCGTCTTGGTTGCGGGTATAAAACTGGCGTAATTGTTCTGGCGTGAGACGTTCATTACGCGCCACTTGGGGGATCACTCGGTAAGAGCGGTTTTCCAGTGAAAAGCGTCCCGCATCCGCCCCGGATAACAATGAGCCCATATCCGCGGCAAGCTGTTGCATGCTCACGCCCATCAAAGCCGCCTTTTCACGGTCGATGTTGACCGTTTGTTTGGGGCGGTTAATGCTCAGATCGGTATCGACAAAGATAAAGCGCCCCGTTTGCATCGCTTTGCCCACGATATTGTTCGCCACTTCATTAATCGCTTCAAAGGGTTGTGTCGAACCGATAATAAATTCAACCGGCGTGCCGCCGCCCGGAGACGGCAGTGAAGGGGGCACCAAGGCAAAGCTACTTAAGCTTGGTTGGCTGTCCATAAAGGGTTGGATTTCGTTTTCCAAGATGGCTTGGGTACTGCGCTCTCGCTCATCCCATGGCGCAAGTACAATACCCGCGATTGCGTTATTGGTGCCGCCAGAGCCATTGATAATAAAGACGTTGTCGATTTCTGGTACATCGTCAATCAGTCGGTTTAATTCGTCAGTACTGGCAGACAACGCATCCAGCGTGGTTTGGCTGTCGGCTTCGAGGATGGAGAACACAAACCCTTGGTCTTCAGCGGGCTCAAGCTCAGAAGGACTGGTGATAAACAAGAAATAGCAAGACACTAAAACAATCGCGCCAAACGTGAGGATCACCGCATTGGTATTCAACAAGCTATGGAGTGTGCGTTGGTAGCGATGATGCAGTCGGTCAAACTGCTTATCCAGCCAGTGCTCAAGGGAGCGCTCTTGGGTCGCTTTGTCCGCTTGATAGGGCTTGAGCACATAGGCACACATCATGGGCGAGAGCGTAAGCGCCACCACGCCGGATAAGATCACCGACGCGGCGAGGGTAAAGGCAAATTCAACAAACAGTACCCCGGTTAAGCCACCAACAAAGCCGATGGGCAGGAATACCGCGACCAAGGTGGTCGACATGGTGATAATCGGCCACGCCAGTTCGCGCGCGCCCTCAAGCGCAGCTTGTGTTCGGCTTTTGCCTTCTTCGATATGGCGGTGCACGTTTTCAAGCATGATAATCGCATCATCGACCACCACACCGATTGCAAGCACCATGGCAAGCAGTGTCAGTAGGTTGATGGAAAACCCTAACAGCCACATCAAAAAGAAGGTGCCGATAAGCGATACGGGGATCGCGACCGCAGGAATAATCACTGAGCGTAACGACCCCAAAAAGCCATAAATCACAAACACCACGATGGCTAGGGCGAGAATAATCGATATCACCACTTCATCAATGGCGTTATCAATATATTCGGTTGAATCATAGGCGATATAGGCCGATAACCCTTGAGGCAATTGGGTGGTAATGTCGGCATCCCACACCTGATTCACCGCCTCAATCACATCCAGCGCGTTGGCATCTGGCGAGACTTCGATGCCGATAAAGGTGGCATCAAGCCCGTTAAAGTTCACCGACGTTTGGTAACTTTCGGCGCCGAGCTCAACGGTCGCCACATCACTCAAACGCACAACAGATTGGCCATCACTGCTGATCACCAGATCTTCAAATTGTTTAACGTCATGAATGTCGGTGGCAGCGTTCAAATCAATCGCCACGTCTTGGCCTTTGGTGCGCCCCAGCGTAGCAAGCACATTATTGCTGCGCAGGGCGGCAATCACATCCGTGCCTGTGAGATCGTAAGCGGCCATTTTGACCGAGTCGAGCCAGATCCGCATCGCAAAGCTACTGGCACCTAACACATCAGCACGCTGGACACCGGGAATCGTCGACAGTTGTGGCTCGACCACCCGGACCAAGTAATCGGTAATTTGATTGTCAGTGAGGACGTCAGAGTAGAACGCGAGGTACATAGCCGCGACTGTTTCCCCCACCTGCAGGGTAACGACGGGCTCACGGGCATCATCAGGCAGCTCAGAGCGCACCTTATTCACCTGTGCGGCAATTTGCGTGAGTGCTTCATTCGGATCGTAATCGAGACGCAAGTAGGCCTCAATGGTGCTCACACCGGCGGTTGAGGTCGAGACTAAGTAATCAATCCCTTCAGAGGCAGCAATTTCACGCTCTAGCGGTGTCGTGATAAATCCTTGAATCAAGTCAGCATCTGCACCGATATAAGTGGTAGAGACACTCACCACCGCATTTTTAATCTCGGGGAATTGGCGCACATTCATGTCGGTGATAGCGCGTAAGCCGAGCAAGATAATGAATAGGCTCACCACGGAGGCCAATACGGGTTTCTTGATAAAGACGTCGGTAAATCGCATCGAATCGCTCCTATTGATTCACAACGTTGGGATCAAGATCTTCGCTTGGCTGAACACGTTCGTTGTCACTGATCTTGATGTTGCTGCCGTTACGGAGCTTGAGGAGGCCGGAGGTGACAATACGGTCACCGGGTTGAAGGCCGTCTTTAATCACAATCATGTCACCGCGTCGCGCGCCTGTTTGCACAAAGCGCTGTTGGACCGTCAATGCATCATCTTGCGCTTGGATCACGAAGACTGCGTTGCCATACGGATTAAATTGAATCGCGCTTTGTGGTGCCAGCAAGACATTTTGCGTTTCTTCACCTTGATCAAGACTCACGCGTGCGAACATGCCTGACCGTAAAATGGCATCTGGGTTGTCAAAGGTGGCTTGAATGTCGACACTGCGACTCGAGGGCGTGACAACCGGCGAAATTGCAGTCACTTTGCCGGTAAAGACCTCGTCGGGCTGTGCGCTAATCGTGGCAGAAACGGTTTGGCCATTTTTCAGCGTGCTGAGCTGCTGCTCGGGTAAGGTAAAGTTGAGGTGGATGGGGGTCACTGACGTGAGTGTCGCAACGGCTGTCCCCGGCGCAATGAGTTGGCCAAGACTGACTTCTCGGATACCAATGATGCCATCGAAAGGCGCGGTTAATGCCTTTTGCTCGATGCGCGCTTTTTGGCTGTCGACGGCGGCAATCGCTTGCTTGGCTTCACTTTCTTTGCGCTTTAGTTCGGATTCAGAAATATTTTTGTCTTTAAACAGCCGTTGATAGCGCCTCAACTCAAGTTGGGCAAGCTCTGCGACGGACTCGAGCCGACGAAGCTCTGCTTCATCAACACTGGCATCCAAGGTGATCAGTAATTGTCCCTTTTTCACCGATGTCGCGTTGTCGAACAAGATATTGTTGACGATGCCGCTTGCCTCGGTAGTTAGCTGGGTGTCATTAATGGCCGCAAAACTACCAATGGTGGTTTGTTGTTCACGCCAAGGGTGCGTTGAGACTGTCGTGGCCGTCACGGTGACCGTAGGGGCAGGCATGTTGTCAAAGAATTGGTTCATAAAATGATTGCCTACTGCTTTGTAAGCAAAAATTCCCCCAAAAACGAGCCCACATGCGACTAACATAATAATCAAACGTTTTATCATAAAAATCCCTGAACAGAATTGCTGTCACCACCCTTGGCTTTTTAGTACAGACGAAGGCGCAAAAGGTTGATTTAACCAATAACAAATATCGAACTGACCAATACAAACCTTATCACTGTTTGGTTCAGTCATTGGTGGTAAATTGATGATCTTGTGGATTAGCTCAGGTCAGTGTCATCAGCGAAGCCGAATAAGGAGAACGTCGATGCTACTCAATGCAAATAGCACGGTAACGGAAGCGGCGCTGCGTGCCGTGGCGCATATGCCAACGCGCAGTTTGCCGGTGCTGCTGGATAACAGCTTTAGCCAAAAACTGACCGATGCGGATTTGATGCGCATCGCGGTGTTGTTGGCCCAAAAAAGCGCTGATGAAGGAGGGTGCCCCATCGGTGCGGTGATTGTTGACAATGAGACACGTCAAATCGTCGGTAAAGGGCACAATACCTTGGTACAAGAAAATCATCCCTATAATCACGGTGAAACGGCGGCGATACGCGATGCTGGACGAATTGATTTTAGCCAAACAACCTTGTTTACCAGTTTAAGCCCATGCGATGTGTGCGCGGCACTGATCACCATGCGCGGTTTTTCTCGCGTGGTGGTGGGGGATGTCACCAGTGCTAGCGGTAACGAGACGATGCTACAAGCGAAAGGGGTGACGGTTGATGTGCTGGAAGATCCGCAGGGCATTGCACTGTATCAGCAATTTCGATCCGAGCACCCCGAACAAGAGTTAGAAGATTGGCAAGGTGTAAGTGCCGTCAAGGCACGTTTAGCAAAGCGTGAATGAAAGGAGAACGACATGGATGTTGCGATTGGTCCGACAACGGATGCTAATTACAGCCAAAAGCTGACCCAAGAGAACATGGCCCCTTACTATGAAGCGAGGAAAATCGCTTGGAACCCTCAGCGGTTTATGGAAAGTTGGCGAGTTTTTGATAATTATGAAATTCGCCATGAGCGAAAGCGTTGTGGTGTGATTCGCTTGAAGGCAGACGGTGAAACACTTTTTATCCGCGATTTACAGATAGAGCCGAGTAAACAGCGGCAAGGGATCGGCCGCGAGGCAATCGCTTGGGCGATCGCTTATGCGCAAACGTCTGGCTATGCGCATTTAGCCTTGCGTGTTTTTGCAGAAAATCCCGCCGTTTCATTATATCAAGCGCTGGGGTTTGTGGAGACAGGGCGCAGCCGAGATGCGGTTCTCACGCTTTCGTTGTCGTTAACCGCAACGTCCGAATAAATAGCAAAGCGCTTGAGCATGTCGATAGAGATGGCATGCTAGTCTTATAGACAGCGTAGTGAGTCAACATAGTGAGTGGTTGGATGACCCATTGGACACAAGCGTGTATTGCGATTTGGCTAACTCTTTTCTCCTTTCAACTATGGGCCGCACCATCGACCTCACAGCCACTCAAGGTTTGTGTGGGTGACGGTAGCCCTTGGCCGCCATACACCTATTGGCAGGGAGAAACGCGCCAGCAAAAAGCGGACACCTTGACAGGTTATGCGACAGATTTGGTGCTCACCGCATTAGAGCGTAACGACATTGCCTATCAGCTGGTCTTTATGCCTTGGGCACGCGTGCAACATGAACTGGCGCGTGAGTCCGGCCGTTGTGATCTTACTTGGGATGCGAGTTACAAACCCGAGCGAGCGCAATATAGTCGCTTTACGCAGCCACTTTATTCGATATCCTTGGGTTATCTGTACGTGGGCGCACCTGACACACAAGCACAACCGAATTTATCGGCGACACAATCGGTTTGTGGTGTGAACGGCTATAACTATGCCGCATTTGGCGACAACCCCCGACCGAGGTTTGAAGCCAATACTTTGCAGCAAGCCTTGCGGATGTTAGAGGCGGGGCGTTGTCGCTTTCTTGCCAGTGAAATCGAGCCCGTTTTAGGGGGAATACGGCTCGGGCTCTATCAGTTTTCACGCGATCTCGCTTACATCGCGCTGCCCAACCCGAAAGCATTTCATGCTCAAGTGAGCCGATATGCGCCACAAGCGAATGACTTAGTGGCGCAGATTGACGAGTATTTGGACAGTGCGGCTCAACGTGGTGAGTTACAAGCGCTCCGTGCACAGTATTTTCAGTCAGTTACCTCGCAGCCCCAGCCGCAACCAACGTCAGAGTAATGCGTTATCGTGTGCTACGCACAGAGGGTAGAGGGCGCTTGGCCCAGCGTGTGGACAGCTTGGTCGTTGCTAAGTGAGTGTGTAGCTTTTTAGCATATCGATGATAGGTCACTTGACGACCCGAGTGAAAACTCACCTTGAGTACCATGTTTCTCTCCTTGTGATTAACGTTGCGATAAAGTTACATTTTTATTCTGAATAAGTGTATTTAATTATTCTTAAGTCACATAAGAAAGCCTAATAGTGAATATGGGCGCGCTGGGCGTACTATAAACCTAACAGTCTGTGCCCTTAGGCTCGGATGGAGACGAATAAGCTAACTAATAAGGAACAGCATGACAGGGACGCCACCACTTTCAGGTCAACAGACGGCGCTGCTTCAAAGCCTCAAAGCGCACGGTATTTCAGTAAAAATATACCGCCATCAGCCTGTCTATACGTGTGAACAAGCAGACGCGCTCGGTTTGCATACTGATGCAAACCCGACCAAGAACTTACTGTTGAAAGACAGAAAGGGAAAACAGTTTTTCTTGGTCGTGTTACCGGGCAAAGCCACCGTTAATTTAGTCGGATTGAGTGAAGCCTTGGGCACGTCTCGCTTATCGTTTGCCTCGTCGCAGCAACTCGACACCTATTTACAGGCGCAATCAGGTGCCGTATCGGTATTTGATGTGATGAATGATCCTGAGCATCGCGTGAGTTTGGTGATCGCGAATGCGATATGGCACGTCCAAGCGGTGGAATGCCAGCCTTTTTGTCATGATCAAACTTGGGTCATAGCCACGCAAGATCTCGCTCGCTGGCTACAAGGTATAGGCCGAAGGTATCAAACGGTAGATCATCAGTAAGTTTATGAAACCTCAAAGCTTTGTAACATAACTTGTACAATGTTGACGAAAAAAAGCGCAAACAGTTGCGTATGGGTGAAAACAAATAGAAATGAGACCGGTTATCGTTTATGTTCCAATGCGTTCAAATAATCGTTAGCTACAGGAAGTCTCATGTTGAAGAAACACCCCCTTGCCGTTTTTGTGGCTGTCGCGCTGTCACCCCTTAACAGTACAGCCGCAACCAACCCGACAGAACCCGTTGATGAAGTCTATGTGGTTGAAGGCCATCAGGCACGTTTTAAGGCTAATAGCAACGAAACGGCGATGCGAATGGATGTCAGCCAACTAGAAACAGCGGGCCAAGTGGCTGTGATGGATCAAACGCTGATTCAAGAGCAAAACGCCACGACACTAGGAGATGTGTTGGTAAATGACGCCAGCATTGGTGTAGGGGGTACGGACCGCAATCGTGAGATTTTCATGCTACGTGGTTTTGAACTTGATACCGGAACAGGCTACCTGCGTAATGGCCAGCAGCAATGGTCTTATTATCGACATCCTGTTGAGCTGATGGAACGCGTTGAGGTATTAAAAGGGCCAGCAGGTTTGCTCTATGGCAAGTCCGCACCGGGCGGCCTGGTGAATATGGTCACCAAACGACCAACAGCTGCGTTCCAAGCGTCAATCAGTCAGAAAGTCGGTACTAACGATTATCAACACACCGTCGCCGATGCGTCGGGTTCTCTCAACCAGAGCGGCACCTTACGCGGTCGGATGGTACTATCGAAACAAAGCGAGGGCTCATCACGTCGCTATTTGGATGGCAGTGAACCTGAGCTCGACCGCCAAATTGCAGGCTTGATGCTAGATTACGACATCACGCCCGATACCCAGCTTTCTCTTCATTATGATCGTGTGATTGATGACAGTAATAGCGATAACGGTGCCAACATCATCAATGGTAAACCGCAACTGGGCAGCCAATTTATCTGGGAAGCGCCTTGGTCGTTCATGGACATTGATGTCGAGAACTACGGAGTCGATATTGTCAGCCAATTAACGCCGGATTGGAAAGTCAAATCAGGCTACAATCGCCAAGACTACAAACGTCATTACCATGAAGGATTCGGACAGCGCGAAACGTACGACGCGAATACCCAATCGTTCAAATACTTTGCCATGGACCGTCACGACAATTGGGTACTGGATACGGCTTATCTTGATGTGACCGGTGCATTTCAGTTCGGGAATATCGATCACCAGGTGCTGATTGGCGCCAATGCGCTGCGTAATGACTATGTCGGTCAGCGTGTAATGAAGAAAAACCAAACCGCCGTGATTGGTGGTGCGTATCCGGAGCCGGATATTCATTATGGCACAGCAACTCCGCGTGATCCTGAGCCTACTGATTCCATTGGCTTTTATGCGCAAGACTTAATGACATTGAATCCACAATGGCAGCTGCTTGCAGGGCTTCGCTACGATCGCGAGGATAACGAGACGGATACGTATTATAACGTGTTGCCTAAAGCCGCGGTAATGTATCATCCGTCACCGGAACAAACCCTGTACGTGACTTATTCTGAGAGCTTTGAACCGAAAAACCCGGTTGATAGTGATACCGATATTAATGACGGCATGGCGCTAAAGCCGGTGAAGGGTAAGCTTTACGAGTTTGGCTATAAACAATCGTTATTGAACGACCAAGCGTTATTCAGTGCCGCCTTGTTCCAAATTGAACAAGAAAATAAAGTGGTCAAAGAGGCAATCACCGGACAAGGCAGTCTCACTTCACGCACCACACAATTAGGTAAACAAACGCATAAAGGGGTTGAGGTCAGCCTTGCCGGTCAAGTGACTGACAGTTGGTCAGTGCATAGCTCAGCGACGTATTTAGATGCACGCATCGAAGACCCGTTCAATCCTGCGAACGATGGCAAACAGCCTGCCGATACGCCAGAGTGGGGCGCCAGCATTTGGTCTCGCTATGATGTTGATAACCAAACCTATGTGAACGTAGGTGCGCGTTATGTCGGTGATCGTTATGGCGATATGAAAAATACCTATCATAAGCCAGGTTACACCACCGTGAATGCAGGTGTGGGCCATACCATTAAAGCCGGTGAACAAACGGATTTGAAACTGAGTGTGAATGTTGAAAACCTCTTCAACGAAAGCTATCTCGCTGGTGGTGCACAAAATAAAACCACGTTGGGCGAAGAGCGCAAAGTCGTCCTCGGCGTGTCATTACACTTCTAACTTCACGTATCATTAATTACCGAGGCTCAGCATTGCTGGGCCTTTTTTGCGTTATCGCCGCCATATAGACTTAAGTTGAATAGCGCAAGCTTGATGACATGCTAGGTTGATCTAGTTATCTAGACAAAGTCAGCAAGGAGCGCGTTATGTCAGCCAGTAACATCTATGAGCTTGGCTTGGACAAAAGTCCAGCCAACTATCAAACACTGAGTCCACTTTCTTTCCTCGAGCGAGCCGCTAGCGTCTATCCAGATTATCCGGCTAGCGTTCATGGTCATCTATGTTGGAGTTGGCAGCAAGTGGATCAGCGATGCCGTCAATTTGCCTCGGCATTACGTCAAGCCGGCATCGGGCTAGGTGATACGGTATCGGTGATGGCCCCCAATCTGCCCGAAGTGTTTGAGTTGCATTTTAGCGTGCCGATGACAGGTGGCGTACTCAATACCATTAATACCCGGCTGGAAGCGGAAACCGTCGCGTTTATCCTCGAACATGCAGAAAGCAAAGTCTTTATCGTCGACAAAGAGATGACAGCCGTCGCAAAACGGGCGTTAAAAATGATCAAACACCGTCCACTGGTGATTGCGATTGATGATCCGCTCTATCCACATGGCGAATGTATCAGTGAGACTACGTACGAAACCTTTTTAGCTCAAGGTGATGGTGATTATCAGTACGCATTGCCAGACGATGAATGGCAGGCCATTTCACTTAATTACACCTCAGGCACAACCGGCAATCCCAAAGGGGTAGTGTATCACCATCGCGGCGCCCATCTGAATGCGGTGAGTAATGTATTATCTTGGAATATGGGTGCGCATCCTGTTTATCTTTGGACGCTACCCATGTTCCACTGTAATGGTTGGTGTTTCCCATGGACGGTGGCTGCAACGGCGGGGGTGAGTGTTAGTCTACGACATGTCAGGGCAGAGCCTATCTTTGATGCGATAAAAACCCACAAAGTAACCCATTTTTGTGGTGCGCCGATTGTGCTGAACATGATGAATAATGCAGATCCTGCGCTAAAAGCTGAGATTCATCATACAGTTAAAGCGATGACCGCAGGGGCGGCACCACCAGCTTCTGTGATTGAAGGGATGGAAGCGATGGGGATTGAAGTGACCCACGTTTATGGCCTCACTGAAACTTACGGCCCTTGTGTGGTGTGTGACTGGCAACACCACTGGGATCAACTCTCGCAACAAGAAAAAGCACGCATGAAAGCACGCCAAGGTGTTCGGGCCCCAATGCAAGGTGGACTGATGGTTGCCGATCCGGTGACGTTTAAACCAGTGGCAAAAGATGGTGGCACGCTAGGTGAGATTTTTGTTCGCGGTAATATTGTGATGAAAGGCTACCTAAAGAATCCGAGCGCGACGGAAGATGCCATGAGTAACGGCTGGTTTCGCACTGGCGACTTAGCGGTATGGCATGCCGATAATTACATCGAAATCAAGGACAGACTCAAAGACATTATCATTAGTGGCGGGGAGAACATTTCCAGTATCGAAGTGGAAGATGTCCTGTACCGTCACCCTGATATTGAAGAAGTGGCGGTGATTGCGATGCCCGATGAAAAATGGGGTGAGGTCCCCTGTGCGTTTGTTAAAACGACCGAAGCATCCGCCGTCACCGAAGCCGATATTATTGCTTTTTGTCGAGAACAAATGGCGCACTTCAAGGCGCCAAAAAAAGTGATCTTTACCGCGCTCCCGAAAACATCGACGGGCAAAGTGCAAAAGTATGTGCTTCGTCGTAAAGTCACTGAAAAGTCAGTGTAAATCATCAAGCGGTGGCGAGAAAGCGCCACCGCTACTTAACTGCTATAGCAGGGCGAGAACCGCCTCGGCACTGGAGACGTCAAAGCTTTTTGGCGCTTCAAGGTTCAAATGCGTGACGATGCCATTGTCAATCACCATCGCATAGCGCTGTGAGCGAATACCCCCAAACTTCCCTGAGTCCATTTCCAGGCCTAGCGCTTGGGTAAAGCTGCCATCACCGTCGGCCAGCATATGAATCTGATTGGCGTTTTGTGCTTCGCCCCACGCCTGCATCACAAAGGCATCGTTGACGGAGACGCATGCAATCATATCGACGCCTTTTGCTTTAATCTCATCCGCCTTCACCACAAAGCCCGGTAAGTGCGACTCTGAACAGGTTGGGGTAAAGGCACCCGGCACCGCGAAAAGTACAACCTTCTTGTTGGCGAAAAGGTCAGGAATATCGTGGGTTTGCATTCCTTCAGCAGTGAGTTCGCTGAGTGTGGAAGTGGGTAACGGTTGTCCTTGCTCAATCATGGTGACTCCTTGTTAAGTCATAGCAAAAAAGCATAATCTACCGTATCAGTGTACGCCTAACGCTTTGATAAAAATACCGACAATAACTGCGGGTTTTCGCGATTTTGCCTGCAAAATAGCCGCTTTTTCCGCTTAACTGGTCTTACCAATTAAGTTCTCCTTTATCTCACATATCGGCCCTCTATAATTCGCCCTCTTTAACATCTTGTTGTAATCGACTGATTTGACATGGTGTTTACCAATAATTAACATCTGTAACTCAATATTAAAACAAGACCTCGGAGGTCTGACTAGTGAACAAGAAGCAGTATTCTCTCATTGCGCTCAGCGTATTTGCAGCAACCCAAGCCTACGGTGCTGGGTTTCAAGTATCCGAGCAATCAGCGTCTGGGCTAGGGCGCGCTTTTGCAGGCGACGCCGCGGTGGCTGATAATGCCGCGGTATTGGCACGTAACCCCGCAGCCATGATGCGATTTGACCGCGCCCAATTATCCGGTGCGTTGACCCTGATTGATCCCGATGTTGATGTAAAAGATCGCACCAACAATGAATATGCCAAAGATGTGGCGCCGATGAAGGTCGTCCCTGCAGGCTTCTATGTTAGCCCGCAAGAGGGTAAATGGACGTGGGGGATTGGTCTATTCACCACCTATGGTATCGCGACGGATTACCCTGACGATATTCAAGCAGGCGACTTGGCCGGCGACACCGATCTGCTCTCAACCAACTTAAATCCGGCGATTGCGTATCAAGTCACCCCTGAATTAAGCCTCGGCGCGGGCGTCAACCTCACCTATGCCAAAGCAAAGTTAACCCGCCATAAGGGGGCGCTTGCGCCTTATTTGAACAATAAGAACAGCGTTACCAGCAATAATCCATCCGATAAATTGATTGGTCTAGAGGGTGAAACCTTTGGGTATGGTTGGAATCTTGGTGCGTTGTACGAAATCAATGAGAATCACCGTTTTGGTGTTGGCTATCGCTCTAAGGTGGACCTCGATTTTGATGATGGCACCTTTGATAGTTACGACAGTGGCCGCGCGACCTCGGCGTCGGTTAAAGGACGCCTCGAGCTATCTTTGCCGTCTTACTGGGAAGTATCAGGCTTTCACCAACTGACCGACGCGTTTGCCGTCCACTATAGCTATCAACACACCAATTGGAGCAGCTTTACCGAGCTGCGCGCCACCTCTGATGAATGTACCGACAATAAGGTGTGTTTTGTTAAAGACGAGTCGTATAAAGACAACGATCGTTGGTCAATCGGTTCGACGTATCAGTTTAATCAACACTGGACGGGCCGCCTTGGCTTTGCCTATGACGAACAAGCCGGTGAAGCCACGCTGAGTATCCCAGACGCTGACCGTTATTGGTATGCCACAGGTTTGACCTACCAATACGATAACGATCTCAGCATTGATGCTGGCTTTGCCATCGTACGTAGCCGTGACGGCTCATTCACAGAAAAAAATGCGCTGAAACAAAACCTCGAGTTTGATTCTAACGGAACCGCTTACATCAGCTCTGTTCAGCTTAATTACCAGTTCTAACCGGGATATCATGATGCTTAAAACACAATTAAAATTGTCAGTCTTGGCAACCGCGATCATCTTGGCTGGGTGTGGCGACGAAAATGCCAGTGATACCAACACACCTCAATTTGAGAGTTATATTCAAACCGCCATTGATCGACCCACTTCGGTTGACTTTACCTTGCAAGGTGCCAATGCAGCAGTGCCTGTTCCTACCTTTTTGCTGATGGACAGTGAAGATGGCACGCTAAAAATACCCACGGAAGGTGACAATGCGCTTACCAACCCCAAGGCTGCTATGAATACTATGGACGGTTGGTCAACCTCGATGCCTTTGGTCTTTAATTTCCGTGGCGCAGGCCTTAATTCAGGGCCTGTGGCTAATGGGGTTTATCTCATTGAACTGACCGACTCAATGACGGGAATACCTAACGTTAAAGCCGTGCTCCAACAAGGTTCCGACTTTAACGTATTAAGCGATGCGGCCAGTGACACACTGACGGTGTTGCCTGTTAAGGATCTCAACGCCAGCAGTGAATACATTATTGCTCTAACCGATGATATTCAGGACGTAAACGGCGATCCGATTGGCATGCCATCGAGCTATGCGGGATTAAAATCCCAGACTGTCACTTATGAGGACTCACTACTTGAAGCACCAGAAGCGGTGATTCAGGGAGTTGAAAAATTGGTCGCTGGCGCAGAAGGTGTTGATCCGACCAAAATCGTCTACTCCACCTGGTTTTCCACCCAATCGGTAGGTGACAGCTTAAACTACACCAAGCTAGCGACGGCGGCTGGGTTTGATGCTGGAAGCCTAGCTGCAATATGGAAAGCGGGCGCCAACCCCAATAATGCCGATTTATCGGATGCCTACACCATCGACATTACCAGCACTCAGGACTATGACACGGCATTGGACGCCGATGCCCAGTTTACCCAGTACTTCGATCCCAATGATGCCAATAATATTAAGACCACGCTCAAGGCAGCGTTCAACGGCGTCAATGTTAATGTGAGCAAAGGTACCATCAAGCTACCTTACTATCTGGAAACGGATAGCAACTGGAATAGTCAGCCGTTTGAGTCAGCCACCCCTAGCTTGGTCAAGGTACTGAATGCGCTGCAAGACCCTGAGCAGCAGGCGACCATCACCGCTCAGTTGACAGGCGCGGGTGTCGACGTTGCTGTATTAACGGGTAACGATAAATCACAGATCGTCAACGAGCTTTTCAAGCTGGCCGGCGTGACGCTGACCAAAGCTGATGGCAGTCAATTAGACCCTGAGCGCATTATTACCCGTTATAGCCCTGTACCGCAGATTAAATCGGTACAAGAGGTACCTTTCTTGCTGTTTACGCCAGCGACGGTTGATAACACAGCCCAACTAACGGTTTATCAGCATGGGATTACCTCGGCAAAAGAAAATGCTTACTTCTTTGCGCCTAACTTTGCTGATGCCAATCAAGCCATTATGGCGATTGATTTGCCGCTTCATGGCGAGCGTAGCTTAGATGCGAAGCGCTCTGCCAACGTGGATGTGACAGCGTACTTGAACCTCAATAACCTAGCCGTGGCGCGTGACAATGTGCGCCAAAGTGAGTTGGATGTGATGGGCGTGCGCGCTGGTTTAACCCGTACCCAATTGGCGGGTGGATTCGCAGAGACGCCATTAGCAGCGATATCGCCTTTCGCGACCTCGGCGCCACGTTTATTAGGCCATTCGCTGGGCGGTATTGTTGGCACCACTGCGTTTGCGGCGTCTAACCGTGATAACGCGGTAACAGGAGTTGGCCCTTACTATGATTTCTCTGCGCTAAGCGTAGCGAATTCTGGAGGGCAAATTGCTAACTTGTTGCTCGGGTCAGACTCGTTTGGTCCTTTGATTAAGCACAGTGTCGCTTTTAAAGGCAGTGCCGCTTACCAGACCTTTGCCGGCGACAATTGTACGCTCGATAATAGCGCAGAAAACAATGTGACCTGCTACAAGACCTTTGAGGCAAATGGCTCAGCAAGTGCAAATGCTCAGGTTCAGGGTGTGATTCAGCAATTTAGCTATGCAGCCCAAACCTTGCTCGATACCGTCGATCCCTATACGAATGCAAGCTATATTACTGGCAGCACCACGCCGATTTATATGCTGCAAGTTGATGGTGATGATACGGTCCCGAACGACGTTGCTTACACGGTTCCGGGCATTGTGGATAATTTTGCCGGCTCTGAGCCATTAGCCTCGAAACTTGGCCTACCAACCATCAATGCCAGCTCACACGATGCACAAGGTGGCCAGAACTTTGTTGATTTTGCCGGTAATAACGCTAGCCATAGCACCTTTATCTTCCCACAAACGACGGAGCTTGCAGAGCAAGCTGTGCACGCTGAAATGATCCGTCAAGCGGTTGATTTTGGTGGAGACGCCAGCTTGGATAGTGTCAAAAACGATAACAATGTGTTGAATTAACCGGCGCGTTATCGTAAAGGTTGTTACCAAACTAAAGCGGCTTCGGCCGCTTTTTTATTACCTGATGCTGTGTTAGCTAACGCTATGATTGAATAGCCACACCTTTGGTCACTATTTCTTTGCCTTGGTTTCACGTAAACTATTCTCAATTCCATCTTGTTGAATCGAATGATGCTTATGTCTTTTTTACACGCTTTTCCCAATGTTCATCAGGCTTACCACGCCCATGTCTACTATGAGGCCGACACCGAAGCGCAGGCGGATATTATCTATCAAGCAGCCGCTGCATCGTCACTGCCCATCGATCTTGGCCGCTTTCATCGCAAATGTGTCGGCCCACACCCAAAGTGGAGCTTTCAAATCGCTTTTGACAACGCTGCGTTCGATGAGGTGATGGCATGGCTTGAGGCGCATCGGGGCGATTTAACCGTGTTTTTGCATGGCGTGACGGGCGATGATTACATAGATCACACTGATCATGTCGGTTGGATGGGTCCGTCTGTTGAACTCAATTTGGCTATGTTTAAGCCCAAGCAATGAATACGTTTCTTGACTATCCGGCGCTCCTGATTTGGCATGGCGATGACGAACTCTCGTCTGCCTACGATTCGGCGTCGCTTAAGGCGCTGAGCGAAAACGTGATCACAGAAGACGATCGGCTGGTAGATAGCCAAGGCGTTTGCTGGTTGAGCCAAGATGGGGGGCAGCACTGGCAGCCAAGCGGGCAAGTCATGCCACTTGACCAGCTTGTGGCGCGTGTCCAAGCGCACTATGCGCAGCTGGGTCAATGCTGTGTGGGAAAAATCCAGTTTAAAGATAGGGCCGCCGCCATCAAAAGTGTGGCGACGGCCCCTGAGAATTAACGGCTGTTAGTAATCCGACGTGACACTTTTAACGAAAAGTGCGGACGAATACGCTTGATGTTCAAGCGCTGCTTGTTACGCAATCGAATGTGGCAGAGCTCAAGTATCAAACCAAATGCCATCGCAACGTACACGTAGCCTTTGTTGATATGAATGCCAGCACCTTCGGCCATCAGCAGCAAGCCCAATAGCACCAAGAACAGCAAGGCCAAGGTTTTAAATCCAGGATAACGGCTGACCAGATTATTCACGGGTTCGGCCGCGATCATCATAATGATGGCGGCGGTTACAATGGCGGCGACCATCACGGGTACATCTTGGGTGAGACCGACCGCAGTGATCACTGAGTCCATCGAGAACACCGCATCTACCGCAACGATTTGCAGCAAAATTACTGCCATGCCGGTGCGAACTTGTGTCGAGTGGCTCACGGGTTCGCCATGACCCAACCATGCCCACAGCTCTTTGGCACTTTTTAGCAGCAAAAAGCCACCACCAAACAGCATGATAAGGTCTTTACCGGTAACCGGTTCCGTACCAATCGTAAACAGTGGCGCAGTCAACGACATGACCCATGCGATGGAGAGCAGCAAGCCAATTCGGCTGATCACGGCAAGACCAATACCCAAGGTACGCGCGAAGCGGCGTTTCTCTTTGGGGAGACGCTCACACAATACGGAAATAAAGACTAAGTTATCAACACCCAATACCACTTCAAGGGTCAGAAGGGTAAAAAAGACCACCCACGTTTGGGGTTCCATAAAGAGTGTTAACATACGATTACCTCCTCGTTAAAGGAAGCGGGGGAGGGCATAAAACGACATCGGTCGCTGTCCATGGATTGTGATTACCTCTGTGACTAAAGAGCGCTTATATAAGCACCAGTTTGGCGCCTTGGCAAGCAGAAAAACAGCGAGTTGACCAAAAATTGACAAAGCATGTAAACGATCAAACTTGTTGCTGAGTAAGACTTATCATGTTGGATTTAAAGAGGGAATAACGATGAAAAGAGGCTGGATGATTGGGTTGTTGTCCTTAATGTTGACCGGGTGTTTAGGCATGCCAAAACAAGTCACGCCAGTAACAAACTTTGAGGTTAGCCGCTATTTAGGCACTTGGTATGAAGTGGCGCGACTGGATCACTCGTTTGAACGAGGATTGTCGGATGTGACCGCGACCTATTCGTTGCGTGAAGACGGTGGCGTGAAAGTGATTAATCGTGGCTACAGCCGTGAAGAGGGAAAATGGCAAGAAGCGGAAGGCAAGGCGTACTTCGTTGAAAATGATAAAACGGGGTACCTGAAGGTTTCATTCTTTGGGCCTTTCTATGGGTCGTATGTGGTGTTTGAGCTGGATGATGATTACCAATATGCCTTTATCTCGGGGCCTGACCACGATTACCTATGGCTGCTATCGCGCACGCCAACCGTCTCGGAGTCGGTAAAGGAACAGTTTATTGCAGCGGCAAAACAGCGGGGTTTTGCCACTGAAGGGCTGATTTTTGTCGATCACACTCGCACGGATCCCAAACATAAGAGCAATGAGCAGTAAAAGAGAAGCATCATGCGAAAAACAGACAAGAAATATGACAAAGCGATTCGAGAGGCACTGACAGAGGTTTGTGAGCTCACGATGGAAAATATCGAGGGGTTCGAGTGGCTGACGCATGAGGTGAATTATCAGCGTTTTCCACAAAGCTTAATCGTGCGGTTGATGTTTAAAGACCAGCAGACGCTAGCCAGCTTTAAACGGAGTGATGACTACCAAGCCGTTCTGAATGATATACAAACTCGCCTCACTGCTGCAGGGGTCACACTGAAAAACATCAATCAACATATTGAGTTAGATACACTGTAAGGCTGTGACTACTCGCACACTTACCTTATGGCTGACACGCTACAGTGTGATATGAAAGTGACTCAATGCCTCTATCGATTAAGCGAAGGAGCAGCGGTATGGAAGCACGAATAAGCATTATCACGTTGGGTGTCGCTGACTTATCACGGTCGTATGAATTTTATCGCCAGTTGGGTTTTCCCACGCACAATCACCCTGAAGAAGGCATCGTGTTTTTTAGTACCGCAGGTACGCGATTAGCGTTATATCCCGCTGACGCGTTAGCCGATGATATTAAACCCGGACTCACCGTTAATGAGACAGGATTTGGTGGTATCACATTGGCGCATAACACGCGATCTAAAGAAGAGGTCGACGAGGTACTGGCGCTGGCAGAGCGTTGTGGTGGTCGGATCGTTAAACCTGCACAAGACGTTTTTTGGGGAGGCTACAGCGGCTACTTTGCCGATCCGGATGACTATCTTTGGGAAGTGGCTTATGGCGATTGTTGGCAATTTGATGATAACGGCAGCCTTGTCTTGGATTAATAATCATGAACGCCTTACTGGAACAGCTGCAAATGCAGGGGACAGAGAACGACGCCCTGCAACAGGATAAAAGTAAAAAATGGCTGAATATTACGCCTGGAACCGGAAAATTCTTAGCGCTGTTAGTGGATGAAATTCAGCCTACCCGTATTTTAGAAATCGGTACATCAATGGGCTATTCAACGTTATGGCTCGCGCGCGCAGGCGGCAATAGCGTGCAGGTGGTAACGATTGAGCGCGATGAAGCAAAACACCAACAAGCGCAGCAGCACTTTAGGCAAGCCGGCATGGATAAACGGATAGATGCGAAATTGGGCGACGCGAGTGACTGGATGACTCGCCTTGAGGGACAGTTTGAGCTCATTTTTCTTGATGCCGACCGAAGTCAGTACCTGTCCCTAGCGCCACGCTTGTTCCAACTCCTCAAGCCTCAGGGTGTGCTGGTAGTCGATAATGCATTATCCCACGCTGATGATGTTGCTCCTTTTAAGCGATGGCTTGAGCAACAGCCTGAACTCGATGTGGGTGTACTTCCCATTGGGAAAGGTGAGATTGTTGCCTATTTGCGTGATTGAAAGTTGGCAGGATAAAAAAGGCGTCGCGAAAGACGCCTTTTTAGTCTCGAAACTCAGTGGTATTACGCGGCTGCTAGCGTTTGAGCTTGACGGTTTGCATGCCAGACCAAGCCAAAGCCAATAATGACCACCACGCAGGTTGACAGCATGACGGTGGTGACGGCGATCAAGCCGGAGGCTGCAAACGCAGACACCACAGCGCTCGCTACGAAGCAGACCATCATTTGCAAGAAGTTCAATAGCCCCGCAGCGGTCGCACTACAGGATTTGAAATTTTCCAAGGCGCGATTGACGACCAGTGGATAGATGGCACCGTTCGCTGCCGCGAGGAAACAAAACGGACCTAAAATTACCCAGATGTTGGTGACATCGGTACGCCAGCTGATCAAAAAGATAACCACAACACTGATAACAAACAGCTTAAGCAGCCAAGGCAAGATACTGTGATCTTTAAGCTTATTGAGGGCATGACGACAGGCGTAACCACCGACGACAAAAGCAATGGTTTGTGGAATATAGCTCAGACCAATATCCGCTTCGGTATAACCCATGGCTGACATCACGAACGGTGATCCCGTCAGATAAGCAAAAAATGCCGCGGAACAACCTGCGAAAATAAGCATGTTACCGATGAATTTTTTTGACTTAAAAACTTGCTGATAGTCACTTACAAGTTTATCAATAATTTTAGTATCTTGTGTGGGTTTTGAAAGGCTTTCCTTTTCTCGTAAGGTAAAGGCAACAAAACCAACCCCTAACGCAAATAAAACCACAAAAATACTGCGCCAATCATATAGGGTGAGCAGGTGTGAGCCGACAAGTGGCGCCAATGCTGGCGATAATGCGACGAGCGGCATGATGGTTGCGAACACTTTCTGTCCCAGTTTGCCATCATAGCGGTCAATGACCACGGCTTGCCAAATTACCGCAGCGCTACACGCTCCCAAGGCTTGAACTAGACGTGCGCCAAGCAATAAATAAATGTTATTAGCAAAAATACACACCACAGTCGCGACTAAATAAAGGCTCAAGCCAATCAACAGCGCGGGCTTGCGGCCGATGCGATCAGACAGCGGACCATAAACCAGCTGTCCACAGGCCATCCCTAGCAAAAAGATACTTAAGGTGAGGCCGATATTGGCGGGAGAGGTCGCCAAATCGAGTCGCATCGCCTCAAAGGCAGGTAAATACATATCAGTGGCTAAAAAGCCCAGCATACTGAGCCCCGCTAGCCACAGTAGCGTCATAAACGGTACTTGCTTGTTCATTTTTTGTCTCTTGATAGAAAACTCGACATAGAGATAGTTTATGGCTGACAAAGCTGGCTGTGAAACGCTATGATTTGAACATTGCTTTCAAAAAAATTGATTTGAATGTTTTCTTACCAAGATTTTCATGTGATCGATGTGGTTGCACGGCGGGGAAGTTTCTCTGCGGCGGCCGATGAATTGCACAAGGTGCCGAGTGCGGTGAGCTACACGGTACGACAGATTGAAGACAAACTGGCCGTTACTCTGTTTGAGCGACTTCACCGCCAAGTGCGGTTGACGCCGGCAGGAGAATACTTTGTGGCGCAAGCACGGGATATGCTGAAAACTATGGAAGATATTCGTCTACAAACGCAGCGAGTGGCCAACGGTTGGACACAAAGTGTCTCGTTAGCACTGGATAACGTCGTGCGCGAAGATAGCGTCAATACGTTGGTGCGGGATTTTTATGATGCGTTTCCTGATGTCGAGTTGTTGCTAACCATGGAAGTGTTTAACGGCGTATGGGATGCACTGGCTGATGATCGAGCTGATATTGCGATTGGTGCCACGGCTGCTGTCCCAGTGAGCGGCGCGTTTCGCTATCGGGAAATGGGCACCCTGCGCTGGCGGTTTGTGGTGAGCCCATCGCATCCACTCGTACAGTGTACTCAGCCACTGGCTAATGAGCAGCTTGCGCCGTATCCGGCTATTTGTTTGGAAGACACTTCGCGCCGCTTGCCGCGTCGTACGACATGGCTACTGGATAATCAGCGCCGTCTTACCGTCCCTAATTGGCACAGTGCCATGCAATGTTTTAAGGCCGGGCTGGGCATTGGTGTGATGCCTTCACACATGGCAGAGGACGCGATTGCGCGAGGTGAGTTGGTGGAGCTTGCCCTTGAAGAGCCGTTATTAAGCAGTCCGTGCTGCATTGCATGGCGCTCGGACAAAGAATCACCACCGGTGCGCTGGCTGCTCGATTACTTAGGCGATAAAGAGCAGCTGCAACACCAGTGGCTATAAGCTAGGAGGAGGGCGTATCGAGTGTACGCAAGGTATGATAGCCCGCCCAAACTCGTGAGGCGGCGGTGATTAAACAGGCTGCGCCAAAAATGCCGGCAATCCACGCCATGTAGGTAGGGAAAATACACATCAACACAAAGCTTGCAATGGTCTCCGTCCCTTCGGTGATCCCGCCGATATAATACATCGACTTGTTGGCGTAAACCGGGTTATCAATCTGGTGTTTGCTGGCCATGATCGCAAACGCTAAAAAGCTTGCGCCTGTCCCCATAAAGCAAAACAGCAAAAAACTGGCAGCAATGGCGTTACTGGCGGGATCGGCCAGGGCAAACCCAAAAGGGATGGCCGCGTAGAAGATAAAATCGAGGGTTATGTCTAAAAAACCTCCAGCATCCGTGAGCCCTTGCTCGCGGGCGAGCGCACCATCGAGGCCATCGAAAAGTCGATTAATGATAATAAACATAAGTGCTAGCCAGTACATTTGTAGCGCGAGAGCCGGCACCGCCAGTACGCCAATCAAAAAGCCTGAGAGAGTGACGGTATCAGGTTTTACCCTCCATTTTGTAAGCTGCACCGCTGCCTGCTTCAATGGCCAGCGGATCACCGCGATGGCATAGCGATCAAGCATTTTGTATCTCCTCTTGCAGTGCTGAGTCAGCTGGGCGTTTAGGCCAATTTAAACAGCGGCTCTGGTCCGCAATATCCTCGGCATCATGCGTCACAATCAACGCAGGGATGTTTCGCTGCGCGATTTGCTCAAACACAAAGGTGCGAAAATCCCGCCGCAGCGGCTTATCCAGCTTACTAAAGGGCTCATCAAGCAAGATAGCATCGGGGGCGGCGAGTAATGCACGCAACACACTGATCCGCGCGCGCTGCCCGCCGGAGAGCTGGCTGGGGGCATAATCGGCAAACTCCGCTAAATTGACAGACCCTAATGTTGCGATGGCCTGATCACGTTTTTGCGCTTTGCGCATCGAGGATGGCAAAGCAAACGCCAAGTTTTGCCAAACATTTAAATGCGGGAAGAGTAAATCATCTTGAAACAAAATCCCGATATGGCGCTGCTCAGGCGGTAAGTGATCAAAAGGCTCACTATTTAACGTCAGTTGACCGTTGTAATGCATGGGCGGTTGGATGTGCCCTGCCAATACGCTCAGCAGACTCGATTTCCCGCAGCCACTGGGTCCCATCACAGTAAGTATTTCTCCCGGGGCGACCGAAAATGACAAATCACGCACCAAGCATTGATCAGGCGCGTTTATGGTGAGTTGGTTGACACACAGTGTCATGGTGTTGAGCTCCTGAGATAGTTGGTGTTGATGTAGGTAAAAGACGGCGTTCAGCCACGCGGCTCATCACAGTAGCCAAGGCGAAAACGATAAGGGGAAGCATCGCTTGCATCAGTCCATATAAGCCACTGATACGACGATCGAGGCCGCTCGATAAGCTAACTGCCTCGGTAGTGAGCGTATTAATGCGTCCCGCGCCCAGCAATTGTGTGGGCAGGTATTGCGCCAAACTGACACTCGCGCCAACCGCCCACGCTAAGATAATGGCGGGCAAAAGCAGCGGCAGTTTAACCCGCCACCATGCAAGCATGGCGCTGACACCGAGGCTTCTGGCGGTTTGCATAAGCCGCATATCAAACTGCTGCCACGGCCCGTCGAGTGCGAGGTACACATAAGGAAACGCGAAAAAAATGTGAGCCCAAAGGGTTGCCGGCACGTGCCACTGGCCGGGGAGGCTATACACCGCCACCTGAATGCCAAACAAGATAGAGAGTTGAGGAACCAATAACGGAATGGCGATGACGGCTCTTGGCACAGAGCGTTGCTGATTGACCGAGCGTTCCAGACACCCGATGGCAAACAGCAAGGCGACACTGGCGCTGATCACTGCCAGAACGATGCTGTTCCCCACCAATGACCACACATAGCTAAGCTCTTGCTCCCAGAACCGTAAGCTATATCGACTCGGGAGCCAATCGGGAAATGACCAGCGCAGCGCGAATGACCACATCAGCAACACAGGCATAATCGCAAGGGGAGTGATAAACACCGGCCACCAGAGTGACTTACCAGGTAACCATGCGTGGCGGCGCCCCGTGTATTGCCAGCGATTGAGACATTGGCAACCAAGCCACGCCAAAAAGCGAAACAGCAATAAGGCCAAGCCACACAGGGCAAATAGCAGCAGGGCACCGGCTGAAGCTCTGGGCAATAGTGCTAAATCCGGGTCATTAAACCACTGCCATACCAATACCGCATAGGTAGGCGGCGTATTCGGCCCGAGGATCATCGCTACATCAACCACTGACAGGCTGTAGGCGATGACGGCAAAAATCGGGAAACGCATTTTGGCCAGCCAAAGCGGGAGAATGACTTTTAGCCAAGTTGCGGTGCGGTTATACCCGAGGCTGGTTGATACCATCGTCAGCCGAGAGACATCAATTTGACGCAGCACCGACAGACTCATCAACAATAAAAAGGGGGTTTCTTTTAGCGTCAGCGCCAAGGTGAGCCCAATAACATAAGGGTCTTGTACCAGCGCCCAAGTCACGGGGTTATCACCGAGAAGGGGACTTAGCAGGCGAAACAGCCAACCCGAGGGGGAAAGCAGTAAAACCAGACCAATGGCAAAGGCGACGTGTGGTAACGCAAGTAGGGCGGGCAAGCGCGCACTGATCTTCTGCCAAATGGGCGTTTGCCAAGTGGCCTGTAAAATCATAAAGCTAAGTGCCACCGCGAGCAGGCTACTGCCCAATCCTGAGATGAGTGTAAGTTGAATCGATTGATACAGGCCCGGCCATGCGATCACATGTCGCCAGCCGCTAATATTAGCCTCCATAAGCCCTAGTGTGGGCACGAACGCAAAGGCACTCGCGAGTATGCCGCCAACCCCTGGCAACAAGGGCAGGCAGCATACCGTTAGGGTAATGGCAAACAGCAAACGTGCCATATCAGCCTCTTTTCTATTGGCCGTAGCGTTTCAGCCAAGCACTCTCAAGCGCGGTTTGCCAGCTTGGATGTGGCTCGGGCTGGGTATTAAAGCGACTGACCTCGGCGGTGTCGGATAATTTAACAACCGGTGGATCGCCCCATACTTGGGTGTCGGCTTTACGCAGTTGTGCCTTTTCACTCATCAAGAAATTGATAGCGACCATAGCGCCGGCTTTAGCGTTGGCGTTGTATGGAATCGCCATAAAGTGAATATTCGATAGCGCGCCTTGGTCAAAGGCAAACGCACGCGCTGACGGGGCGAGTTTTCCAGAGGCTACCGCTGCTTTTGCCGCATTAGGGTTAAACGCAATCGCCACGAGAAGCTCACCATCGTCCAACAGTTGGATAGTTTCGGCACTGCCTGACGGGAACTGAGCGCCTTCGCGCCATGCCACTTGATGTAGTTGGTCTAGATAGCGCCACAGTGGGGCGGTCACGGCGTCAAAGTCTACCTCATCAACCGGCAGGTAAAGTGCCTCGCGCACATCGGTAAGTTCCAGCAGGGCGGCTTTCAAAAAACTGGTGCCATGAAACTCGGGTGGTTTGGGGTAACTGATACGGCCAGGGAATGCTTTAGCCAAACTTAACAGTTCGGCGAAAGAGCGAGGTGGGTTGGCCAAGGTTTTCTGATCATGGATAAACACCAGCTGTCCCACCCCCCAAGGTGCTTCGAGGCCGTCTGTTGGCTCAGTGAAGTCTTCTTCAACCGGTAAACTTTTATCGACAATTTGCCAATTGGGGAGCGTGCTGACAAAAGGGCCGTACAGCAAATCATTTTCCTTCATTGATTTGAAGTTTTCGCCGTTAATCCAAACCATATCGACACTGCCGCCGCTATCCTTACCGGCGGTCTTTTCGGCAAGCAGACGATTCACGGTTTCAGCGATATCCGCCACTTTGACATGTTTCAGTGTGACACCGTAATCGCGTTGTAACTCGCGACTTGCCCAGCGCAGGTAAGTATTGATCTCTTGATTGCCGCCCCATGCGTTAAAATACACGGTTTGACCCTTGGCTTGTTGCTCAATACTTTCCCAACGGTCGTTTTCCGTGCTCGCAGAGGCAGTAAAACTGGCGGTACTTGCAATTGCCAATGTTAACGCCGCTATCCAGTGTTTCATTGTCGTTTCCCTTTTCAATTAGTGACGCATCCAACGATGATATTTTTCGACCCATTTCAGTAGCATCTCGGGTGCATGGGCTTGTTTCCACATCCCGGCGGTATACTTCACCGCTTCACTCATGGTGGGATATGGATGGACGGTGCCCAAAATTTTATTTAGTCCTAACCCGTGCCGCATGGCGAGAGTAAACTCCGCGAGCAAGTCGCCCGCATGCTCGCCAACAATAGTCACTCCCAGAATGGTATCTTTTCCTTTTGGTGTCAGCACCTTAATAAAACCGTGATCATTGCCGTCAGCAATCGCGCGATCCAAATCATCAATGCCGTAATAGGTTACTTCCACCTCTTGCTGATTGGCTTTGGCTTCTTTTTCATTGATACCCACGCGCGCGACTTCTGGCGATGTATAGGTCGCGGCAGGCATTACTGAATAATCAGCACGAAAGCGTTTAAATTGCCCGAATAGTGCATTCACCGCGGCATACCATGCTTGATGAGCACTGGCGTGGGTGAGCTGAAACGGACCCGCTACATCACCTACCGCATAGATATTCGGGTAGGCGGTTTGCAGATACTCGTTGACTTGAATTGTGCCACGCTCGGTCACTGGAATATCGAGCTTTTCGAGACCAAAGCCTTTGGTGTTGGCACTGCGCCCTAATGCGACCAGCACCGCATCAAATGAGACAGACTTCTCACCGTCAGGGCCATCGAGTAAGGCGATTTGCTCATTATCACTGTGTTGAAATGCTTTGACTTTGTGCTGTGTTAAAACCGTGACGCCGTCACGCTCTAACGCCTGTTCAACCAACTGGGCGGCATCTTTATCTTCGCGGCTGAGAAGTTGGTCGGCCATTTCCGCGAGCGTGACTTGGCTGCCTAAACACGCAAAACTTTGTGCCAATTCTGCGCCAATGGGACCCCCGCCCAAAACCAACAACCGCGGCGGCAGGTCATTCAGAGACCAAATCGTATCTGAGGTGTAATGCGTGACCTCAGCCAAACCGGGAATCGGGGGCAACATAGGGCGTGCGCCGGTCGCAATCACGATGTTGCGGGTAGTGAGGCGTTCGCCATTCACCTCGACTTCCCATGGCGAAACGATGTGTGCTTCGCCTTGCACACACTCCACGCCGAGTTTGGTGTAACGCTCGACCGAATCGTGAGGCTCAATTTGGGTAATGACTTGCTTAACCCGCGCCATGACCGCCGGAAAATCAACCGCTGGCGCTTGGGTATGAATGCCAAACGTCTTAGCCTTGCCAATTTCTCGCATGGTTTTCGCCGCACGGATCAGCGCTTTTGAGGGAACACATCCGGTGTTTAGGCAGTCTCCTCCCATCGAACCTTTTTCGACCAGCGTAACCTTCGCTTTCACTACCGCCGCGATATAACTTGATACCAAGCCGCCTGCACCGGCACCAATCACCACCATATTGCGGTCAAACTGATGGGGCTTGTTCCAACCTTGATAGCGTTTACGACGCGTGATCCACGCCATAACCCACTTTGCCACCAGTGGGAAGACACCCAGTAAGGCGAGTGAGCCAAGCACCGAGGGTGACACCACGTCGCCAAGTGCGTCGATTTGGGCCAGTTGGGTCCCTGCATTCACGTAGACTGCGGTACCCGGCAACATACCGAGCTGACTGACCCAATAGAAGGTGCGGGTTTTGAACGAGGTTAGCCCCATCACCAAGTTAATCAGAAAAAACGGGAAAATCGGGATCAGGCGGAGGGTCAACAGATACAAGCTACCGTCTTTCTCTATGCCGCGATTAATGGTATCGAGCTTATTGCCAAATTTGGCTTGGACCCAGTCGCGCAACATAAAGCGACTCACCAAGAAGGCGAGGGTGGCGCCAATCGAGCTAGCAAAGGAGACCAACACCAATGCCCACCAAAAGCCAAAGAGTGCCGCGCCCAATAAACTCGCCACTGCCGCACCCGGTAAGGACAGGGCGGTCATCACTACATAGCCGACAAAAAACACCAGGCTTGCGGTGGTCGCGTTTTCGATAATGTAATCATTCAATGCCACTTGTTGTGCTTTGGCGTTTTCAAGCGTGAGCCACTGGCTGAGATCTAAACTGAACCAAAGTGTTACAAGCGCCACCACCACTAAACCAAGCAAGATCTTTTTTACTGGCATACTGTGTCTCGTCCGATAGTAAATGGGCCCAGTTATTACTTTAGGTGCTGTAGCTAAATTAACTGGCTGATTTGTCGGTTACATTGAGGAACTGTGTCCTTAATCGTACCTTTAACCAGACCCGACCGATCGAAAGAAACTTTCGTTTTTTGTCTGAAATCAGTTTGAATGATGATTTATTGAGCGTTTAGTGCGTGCAGAAAAAGCGACACCGCCATGAAGGCGGTGTTGGACGCGAACATTGCTCACAAAAAAGGTAGAGAGGTATGGGGGTTGTGAGGAATTAATTTTCTAAATGTTGTAATAATTCTTGGCGACGTTGGGGTGGAACCACAGACCAATGCTTGCCAGTAATCGCACCTTCTAGTGACCACAGTAACTCCAAGCTTAGCTCTTTTTCATGCGCAGAAAGGAGCGCTTTATAGGCATTGACGGCACCTTGTTGCTGTAAGCTTTCAGGCGTCTCAATACCTGCTTTTTTCAGCATGCGCTCGGTCGCGAGCCGTAAATTAGGTAAGTCTTTTAGACGAGACGGTGTGGCTTGTTTTTTCAAATCACGATCACGGGTCGCGACATCCAGCGCCTCTTTGGCTTCTGTGAGCAGCTTATCTTGGTCATCCCACCAGTATTCAGGGATCGCAAAATATTTCGTCACGACAGGAAAGCCGCGCTTTTTATACACGTAGGGTGCCAAGCCTTGTTTTTTTAATAGTGCTTCGTTTTCTTTTCCAGCACGTAAATGGAGAGTGTTGTTAACGACAAGCGCGAACATGGTGTCTTCACAAAAGATACCAAATCCACCGAACATTGAACGGGACTTTATGCTGCCAAATTTGGCAAATAACTTCATTGCGTTCTTTAAAGCTGGTTTATCCATTTGATTAAAATCTCGATGAATTACTAATGCCTAAAAAAGACGTCATAATGTAACAAGGCAAGATCGCAGAATTGTCAACGAGCCATCAAATTTGTCAGCTTTGATATGTTGGCAACCCCGCTACCGTTGATATTTTGACATCATGTCAAATTACCGTTAGGCCGGAGGCTTTGCGTCCCATGCTTTCGCCATGGTTTGCCTTGTTCAAACGCTATTAAGCATATAATAATTAGACACCGATGTCGTCCTCTCCCATCACACAAAATGTGATCTTGGTTCAGGGTGGGTGTAATTGATGAACTAGAGTAAAAGCACTACCGGAAGAGTAGTCGCGTAAAAAAGCACCGCCAAGACATTGACGGTGCTCTTCATAAAAGTTTCATTAAAACATTAAGATAGTGTTTTAACTGACTGTCGACTCACTAGTGCAGGTTGCATTTCGAACACTTGCTGTTGAGTCTCGTTGTTGGCAATTCGCGCGAGCAAGAGCTTGACGGCCGTTTTGCCTAGACGGCGTTTGGGCTGGTGAATAGTTGTCAATGGTGGCGAGAAATACTCGGTGAGATCAATATTATCGTAACCAATCACCGATATATCATCTGGCACTTTCAAGCCGTGCTCGTTAAATGTACTAATGGCCGCTAATGCCATAATGTCATTAAAACAAAAGACAGCGGTCGGGCGGTCTGACATCGTCGCCAATTGCTTCGCGGCAATTTGCGCTTGATCGGCTTCGAAATCTGCCTCAATCAGCCAATTTTTATTCACTGGAATATTGGCTTCTTTTAACGCACGGAAATAACCGTTTAAGCGATGCTTACAGGTATTTTTATCCATTTGGCCAGAAATACAGCCAATTTTAGTATGTCCATTATCAATAAAGTGTTTGGTGGCAAGGTAACCGCCTAATTCAGCGTTATCTTCTATACGGTCTGTATCAATATGGTGACTGCCCCAATCCATCACGACCATAGGCAGATCGCGTTTTTTTTCCAATAACAGCATCAAATCTTCGTTGAGATCAGAGCACACCACAATGAGTCCGTCGACGCGCTTTTCTGACAACATACGCAGGTAGTCGCGTTGCTTTTCGAGGTTTCCCTCGGTATTGCAGAGAATCAGTGTGTAGCCTTGCTTGTAGCAATAGTCTTCCACACCGTGAACAAGCTCGGCGAAAAAGGGGTTAGTGGATTTGGTCACCAACATACCCAGTGTACGTGTTGTGTTGCATTTCAAGCTTCGCGCCACAGCACTTGGGGCGTAGTTTAATTCTTCAACCGCTTGCCATACTTTCTCAGTCGTCTTCTCGGCGACAAAGCGGGTTTTGTTTATCACGTGTGACACCGTCGTGGTCGATACACCGGCGAGACGCGCGACATCTTTAATCGTTGCCATCTTGATTCTTCTTTGTAGTAATGCGTAGGGATCGTTACTCGCGACCTTACAGAAAAACGCCGCTGTTCGTCAGCGGCGATGTCTTTCACAATCCCGGCACATCAGACGGTTGCGAAGGTAACGAATCCGATTTCATTCATTCTCATAGCTAATCGGTTGCGCTCTCAGTTTACTTAGGTTGGCGCACACTCGCAATTGGTCTGATCAGCGAAAATGGACCAACAGACGGTTTTGTGAGCCAGCTATGATGTATTTATCAATTAAGACACGATCAGTGGACAGTCATGCTCCGGATGAGTCAGAACGGTCAGCGGGTATTGGTAGATGTCTGCCACTCTATCACTACTAAAACACTGCCACGGGTCGCCGGATAGGACGATTCGACCCGCTTTTAAAAAATGCAGTTGATCGGCGTATTGCGCCGCCAAATTCAGGTCGTGCAACACCAATAGCACTGTCATTCCTTGGTCTGCGAGTGCTCGACAGCGCTTTAGGGTGTAATGCTGATGGGTAATATCTAAGGCCGAAGTGGGTTCATCCAGCATCAGTATCGCTTGATCCGGTGCGGTTTGTGCTAGCTGTAATGACACGCGTGCCATGTGTACGCGTTGTTTTTCACCGCCAGATAAAATCGGATACGGTCGATGAGCAAGATGGCTAATATCCCATGCCGTTAGTTGCTCGCTGGCAAGGGCCGCGATCTGTTCTCGGTTTGCCTTTAGTGGTGTCGCCCCCATCTCGACCACTTCTTGCGCGGAGAATGCAAACGTGAGCCCGCTATGTTGGGGAAGGAAGGCAACTCGTCGGGCAAATTCATCACCTTGCCACTGGCTTTTTGGCTGTTGCCAAAACTGCACACTGCCATGCTGATGTTTGTCGCTAATCAATTGCTTTAACAGTGTACTTTTCCCCGCACCATTCGGCCCGAGTAAAACGTGTAACTGGCCGGCAGTAAAGGCTATATCAATCTCGCTTAGCAGTTGACGGCCGTTAAGCGCATAGCTGAGCTTGGAGATTTGAAGGGCAGAATCTGTCATTCGTGAACCACTGCTTTTCGTTGTTGAATAAGAAGCCATAGAAAGAAAGGAGCACCCATTAGGGCGGTAATAATGCCAACAGGCAATTCGGCGGGGGCGACAATGACACGGGCAACAATATCGGCCAAGGTCAGTAACAGGGCACCAAGAATGGCTGATAAGGGCACCAGTGTGCGATGATCCGGGCCGGCAATTAAACGTCCAATGTGTGGGATCACTAGACCCACAAAGCCGATAAGACCGGCAGCACTTACCGCAATGCCCATTCCCGCCGCGGTCACAACAATGAGTAGGCGTTTTAAATGGTGTACATCAATGCCCAAATACGCCGCTTCGTTTTCACCGAGCAAAAGGGCATTTAAGTGGCGTGCGCGCTGGTAGGCAAATACCGTGAGTAAGCATGCAGCGATGCCAGTGAGAACAATTTGTCCCCAAGTCGCACCGGTCAGCGACCCCATCGACCAAAGGGCGATGTCTCGTAACGTTTGATTATCCGCAACATAGTTAATTAAGCCTAATGCAGCGCCGGACAAAGCACTGATCGCAATGCCCGCTAGCAACATGATGGTCACCGAACTGCCCATGGCCGTTGTGCCAATTCTGTATACAAACAGGGTCGCCAGTAGTGCACCGATAAACGCAAAGGCAGGCACCGAAAACACAAAGCTAGCCTCGATACTGCCCCAAGAGAGCAATAGCAAGCCCAGTGCGCCTCCTAATGATGCGCCGCCAGAGACACCGATAATACCCGGGTCAGCGAGAGGGTTGCGGAAAAGCCCCTGCATCAAAGTGCCGCAAACGGCGAGCAATGCACCGATAAAAATACACAGCAAGGTTCGAGGTAATCGAACTTGTTGAACGATGGCGAGTACATGCGGCTCAACATTGTCATGCCAAGGGGTTAAGCTCTGTAAACTGGTCAGCCAGCCAAGTTGCCATTGTCCCACCGCGATAGACGTTACCCCTACGACGACAAGTGCGACGATGAGCGCTGGAAAAACATGCGACTGTGAGGATCGAAAAGACGCTTGCATTAGTCGTTCTCTCCAACGACGGTGCGCTGAATACGAATGGCTTCATCCAGTGATTTCAGGCTAAGCCCTCCCACTAACACACTGCCGTCAATTGGAATAATACGCTGCTGTTGGAATGCGCGCGTGGCATTGAGTAAAGGCACGGCATCAGCGAGTCCTTCAACACCGCCTAGCTGATCGAGAGAACGTTGCATGACCAAGATAAAGTCCGGATCAAAGCCCAGTAACGCTTCTGGCGACAGTGGTTTATAGCTACTGAGCGCCGTGGCGGCAGGGTTAGTCGCACCCATCAGCGACAACAAGGTATCCGGTGAGGTATTGGCACCCGCGACACTGGCAGGACGTCCTTGGTGAACCAGAAGAAACACGCCTTTGAGCGCGGTTTTGGGGGCATGCGCTTTTAATGTCGCAATCTTGGTGTCTATGTCGGTCAGTAACTCTGCGGCTTTGGACTCTGTGTGGGTGAGACTCGCGACTTTTTTAATCCGTGTTTTGAGTGTATCGACGCTGGGTTCACTAGACAGTCGAGCCACGGTTACCCCTGACGCTTCGATTTTCTCCAAAACCGGGGTAGGGCCCATTTCATCTGAGCCTACGACTAGAGTCGGTGATAAAGACAGCACACCTTCGACGGCGAGCTGGCGATGATAGCCGACATTCGGCACGTCTTTGTTCGGTAGATGGCTGGTGACATCAATGCCAACTATCTGTTCTGTTGCACCTAATTCAACCAGTAAGTCTGTTACACCGGCCCCCGCGCTGACAATGCGTGGTGATGCTGTGACAGAGAGTGAGAGTAGTGCTGAGGCGAGGGCAAGCAGTCTAACCGCGGCAGTTGCCATGATGAATTCCTTTATTTATTAAACCAGTCAATGTGAGTGCAATGCTCGACGTCAGTCCATTACACACTGTTAGTGAACGGAAATGTAATTATGAGTTACAAACCTAATTACGAGCAATTATCGTTTACATTGCCGTTAATGATCAATACAATCCTGCCAAATTGTTCATGATTCTCATTTTTGATTGGCTCAATAGGAAGATCCATGCTGGTAAAAACGGACGTCTCGGAAGTATTAACTCCTTCTACGATCAAGCTTGCTATCGGTGCTGCCCTTGGCACATTGGCATTTGTTCCTTCAGCGTTGGCAGAGACGCAAAACACGGCGGATTCGTCATCAGACGTTATCGCGGTGTATGCAAGCCGCATTGACGCACAAAAAGCGAACGGTGCCGCTGCGGTCAGCACGGTATCACTCGAAGAAATTGAAAAACGGCAGGGGACCAGCGTAGCGGATCTAATTAGCCATTTACCCAATGTATCTATTGCCGGTGGTGGGCGTGATGAATCACAAGCGATTGTGATTCGTGGGCTCAGTAGTGATAACGGGCGCGTGATTCAACTGATTGATGGTGCACGCCAGAATTTCTCTCTGGGACATCGCTCAAGCTTGTTTATCGATCCAGAGTTACTCAAGACTGTTGATGTTGTTCGTGGCCCTGCGAGTACCGTGTGGGGATCGGGGGCGATTGGTGGTGTGGTGGCGCAAAGCACCAAGTCTGCCTATGACTTTTTAGATGCTGACCAAGACATTGGTGGCTACCTAAAGCAGGGTTTCCACAGTAACGACAATGCGTCGCGTACGAGTGGCGCTGTATTTGGGCGTACGGATACGATTGATTGGCTAGTGCAGAGCTATTATCACGACGCTGATGACAATCAACTGGGCAATGGTAAAACTTTATCCTACTCCGCGAGTCGTGAGAAAGGAGGGCTTGCTAAGGTCACCTATACCCCGTCTCTCGTGCACCAGTGGACTTTCTCGGCGCGCCAAGGCGACCGTGATGCCATGTCACCGTCGAATCCCTCGGTTCAAGACCCGTCAAGTAACTATCCATTGGTGTATCGCCAAACTCAAGACCAAAGCCTTGCTGTAGCCTATCAATACACACCAATGAATGATTGGATTGACCTCTCATCTCGAGTGTATTGGAACGATACGCAAATGAAAGAATATCGTTTAGTAACCGATGAGCATGATGACAACCAAATGCAAACCTTAGGATTGTCACTCACCAATCGTGCTCATTTCAACGATATTGAATTTATCGCAGGATTTGATGGTTATCTCGATCACTACCAAACTCAGCGTGACGATAAAAGTGCGCCGGGAGAGCGTCCTGAGGGACAAGATGCGAAAGCGAGAAGCATTGGCGTGTTTGGCCAGCTAGAGATTCCGCTTGCAGAATCTTGGCAATGGACTGCCGGTCTGCGGTTCGACGATTACAAAAATGAAGACACGCGAGCAACATCAACCATTGAGGATGCCAGTGACAGCCAATGGTCACCATCGACTGCACTGACGTGGAATGTGACCGAACAGTTGGCGTTGACGGCAAGCTATCAGGAAGCTTTTCGCGCGCCAAGTTTAGAGGAAATGTATGCCAGTGGATCCCATTTTGTGGTGCCAATGGGACCCTCAAAACTGATCAACCGTTTTGTCCCTAATCCAAACCTCAAACCTGAACACAGTGCAAACAAAGAATTAGCGCTGACCTACCAGTTTGCTCCGATGGCTTATCTGGATAGTGGCTATATCGATGCGCGTGTTTTCCGCAATGATGTAGAAGATTTTATCGAAATGAACGTGGATTTTATGGGAGCGACAACCACCCGCCAGAATGTAAGCAATGCCAAATTGGAGGGGGTAGAGCTGAGCTTCCATCATGAATATGGTCAGTTTAAAAACGATTTGAGCTATAGCCAAATGGAAGGCAAGGATAAAGCAGATGGTCGTTACTTAGAGCAAATTCCCGCACATAAACTGGTCGCGGAAACGGATTATCGTTTAGCGACGTTACCGGTGAACTTGGGTGCGCGAGTGTCTCATTATGCAGATCAAAACGAGAACCCCGATCAGAAGACCTATGACGGTTATACATTGTGGGACCTGTATGCAAGCTATAGCCCTAAAGGTGCTTGGGATGGTGTGAAGTTTGATCTCGCGATCGAAAACCTCACCGATGAGTATTACACCACGGCGTGGTCTGAAGTCGCCTCACCGGGGCGAGATATTAAACTCAACGTTCGCTATCAATTTTAATGAATCACTAAACATGGGCAGGGTTGTCCCTGCCCAACAGAAAACGATAACAATAGGCTGGGAGTAAACCATGACAACTACATTGACCGAGCAAGTCAATGCCTTACTCACCGAGAACGCCTCCATGCTGCCCGTCGATATGGCTAATACGCTGGGTGTCAGTGAAGGTGAGGTGGTACGCGCGATGCCATCCGAATATCAAACTTGGGTGGATGGGCAACACGCCGAAACGGTGTTAAGTCAGGTGGCCGAGTGGGGCGGTCCGGTGACCGCGATCGTGCATTCTGGCGGCTCGATATTTGAAGTGAAGGCCCCTTTTCCTAAAGGCAAGATCGCTTATGGCTACTACAACTTGATGGGAAAGCCGGGCGAAATGCATGGCCACCTAAAACTAGAGCGCATGGCGGGTATTGCATTTGTCAGTAAGCCTTTTCGCGGCAAAGTCACCCACTACATCGGCTTTTTCACCGAACAAGGTGACTCAATTTTTAAAATTTACTTGGGGCGTGACGAAAAGCGTCAGCTTCTTGAACATCAGATTGAAGCCTTCAATCAACTAAAAACACAGTTGGCAACCTCTCAATTGACAGAATCGGAGCAATAATCATGGATCAAGCTACTAAACAAGAACGTCTACAAAATCGTCTTGGCCCTGAAATTAAAGAATTTCGTGCAAACTGCCGTACCCTGCAGCTTGCAACACTCGACGCGCAAGGTAAACCCAACGTCAGTTATGCCCCTTTTGCTCAGCGTGAAGATGGCTTTTATATCTTGATCAGTGAAATTGCTCGCCATGCACGTAACCTGCAAGAAAATCCCAACCTGTCTTTGATGATGATCGAAGATGAGGGCAGTGCGAAGCAGATTTTTGCCCGTCAACGACTCAGCTTTGACGCTCAAGCCGAGATGGTGGCCCGCAATACTGAGGCGTGGCATGCTGGTATTGAGGCATTGAAAGCACGCTTTGGTGACATTATTGGTAACTTAAGTGGGTTGGAAGACTTCCGTTTATTCCGCTTGGTGCCAGAAAATGGCTTGTACGTAAAAGGGTTTGGTCAAGCGTTCCAAGTAGGCAATGATGATTTGGTGGGAATGGTTCACCTTGATCAAGGCCACCGCAAAGTGGGTAGCGACGAAGACGTTAAATCGACCGACGAGATTGCGGTAAACAGTTAATATTAACCACGGCCATTTAGTCATTCACGGCAATGCCTCGCGCATTGCCGTTTTTGTATGCGCGCGCCTCAGTAACAACCGATCTGTGGATATGGTAAAGTGGCGTCTTACGCCAATGTGATAACGAACAACACCATGAACTATATCCCTTTATCCGACTATAAGCGCAAGTGGATCTTCACCCATCAATCATTACCGATTACGGAGAGCGATCTCGCCGATATTAAACCCATGACGGAGGCCCGTGCTGGACAACTATGGCAAGAGTTTGTCAGCAAAGACAGTCCTACGCCCGATCATTTTGGCAAACAAGATTGGCCAACTCACCAAAGCGTATGGAAAAACCGCTTGGTATGGCAGAGCGCATGGGATAATGATGAGGATCTTCCTGATGAGTTCTTGGCGCATTTCCCCTGGGAGGACAACATTGCGATCTATTTTTGTTACGACAAACACAATGTCGTGGAGTCTCGCTGGGGAATCTTTAAAAAATATTGGAAGAACTTTCTATTCTATGATGATAAACCCATCTTGCTTGGCCGCCGCCGTAAAGAGGTGGCCATGTTTGAGCAATCGGGTGAGGTGGTTATCGGAACGCGCCAGTCTTAGAACCTATCTCAATAGGTGTTGTCTGAGTAAATCAACACCTATTGAAAATACTGTAAATGAATTCGACACAATACCTAATCTCTGACGCCCTTTGGGCAAAAATTGAGCCGCTTTTACCAATCCACAAGACGAACCATCCTCTAGGAACACATCGAAAGAGAGTCGATAATCGTGATGCTATGAACGGCATCCTCTTTGTTCTCAGAACTGGTTGTCAGTGGAATGCGCTTAACGCGACAGGTATTTGTTCCTCTAGCTCTGCACATCGTCGTTTTCAAGAGTGGCGAGATGCAGGAGTCTTTGAGCGATTTTGGCAAAATGGCCTGATTTACGAAGGGGTTGATTGGAGTTCCATATCAATGGACGGGTGCCAAACTAAAGCACCTTTAGCTGGCTCAAAAAAACAGGTAAGAACCCAACAGACCGTGCGAAACAAGGCGTAAAACGCAGTTTGTTGACGGATGCGAATGGATTGCCACTGGCTGTTGTTAGCGATGGCGCAAACGTCCACGACATTAAGCTGGTACTTCAAACATTAGATGCACTAGAGTGTTATCGGCCGCCGCTGAAAGTACCTTTGTACCTAGACAAAGGTTATACAGGCCAGTGGTTACATGATGAACTGGTTGCTTTGAACTACATTCCCCATGTTCAATCACGTGCTGAAGAGGCCGCGAGCTTGAAGCAATCGGATGATTTTAAGGCTCATCGTTGGGTTGTTGAGCGAACTCATAGCTGGCTAAACCGTTATCGTAGATTGCTTGTTCGTTGGGAAAAGAAAATCGAAAACTACGAGGCCATGTTGCATTTTGCTTGTGGCCTCATTGTTTGGAATAAATCCCTTTTGGGATAGGTTCTTAGTCGGCATTTAAATTGCATTGTTTTAGGTCATCAGTGAAGTCAGGGGCAATCAGGGACAGGTCATGATTAAAAAGGTGGTTATTTTAAGTGTATCGCTGGCCGTAACCGGCTGCGCGGTACCACAGTTTTCTGACTTATGGCGTAATTACAGCACCATTGGCCTTAATGAAGAATTGCGTGGTGCGCAACAAGCGCTGGTCCATTGTCGATACGACAACACATTAGATATTGCGCAGCGGTATACTGTGGTCGGCACAGAAAGAGAGAAAGCGCGTGCATTTGAGCTAATGGGGGTGACCTATGATGAACAGGAAAACACGCATGAGTTCAATCACACCCTGCAGCGCTTTTTGTTCTCTGAGCCCGGCAAGGCCATGAACGAATCGCAAGTGCTGATGCAATGGCGGCAAGCGAGACTGCAAATTGAACATGAGCGGGAGTTGGCCTTGGGCCAAACACACTGTTTACAATCGACCGATCCCCCGAAAACGGGACCGCTCAAATAACAAAAGGCAGTCGATGACTGCCTTTTGTCTCTTACCCGGCAACTTAGCACTATAGCAATGGGTTAACAGGCTTTGAGAATGCTTTCGGCTAGTGTCATCAGTCGCGGATAGGCAAACTCGCTCTGCTGTGCAATGCGGGCTTGCTCTTCTAACACCTCATGGAGAATGTCATGGGTCGTGAGTGGGTTGGCCAATACCACGCGGAAAACCGTGGTGGTGCGACGTTGCCACTGCTCGGGGGTGAGACGCGTCCGTGACACAAAGGTGTTGCCGCACTCTCGCTGACGTTTTTGAATAAATTGGGTTAGATCGTTGAGCAGATCGTGCATCAAATCGACCTGTTCATCACTGGCAATTGCAAGTGCCGCTTGAACACGTTGAGGCACAAAGCGATAGGTGAGTAGGCATAATTCGGGCTCAGAAATCAGCTCATAGTCAGAGTGAGCGTCAATCATGCGTGCAAAATGAGAGGCTTTATCGATGCTCTGATCGATCAACAACTCATAACCACGTCGCGAGATAATGTTCATACACGCGAACACTAGCATCGCCATTCCACTCCGTGAGCCCTCAAGCGTGTGGCTGCCCAAATCTTTTGAACCCTTACGCAAAATGTATTCAGCGTGATGCTCAATCGATGCGACGAGAGACGGGTCTTTAAACAGCACCATACCGGCACCCATAGGCGCATAGAGTTGCTTATGCGCATCAATGGTGACAGAGTCGGCCCGTTCAATGCCCGCCAGCTTATGTCGCTGATTATTCGACATCAAGGTCGCACCACCCCAAGCCGCATCGACGTGGAAGTGGATCCCTTCACGCTCGGCAATGTCTGCGAGAGCATTAAGCGGATCAATGTTGCCTGTTTCTGTGGTCCCTGCGACACCGACAATCGCAATTGGCTTGATATTGGCTTGGTTAAGCTCAACAATTTTCTCTTCCAGTGCATCAATGCAAATGCGGTTATTGTCATCAGCAGGAATAGAAATCAGCTGGTCTCGACCGATGCCTAATACATCGGCGGCTTTGCCGAGTGAATAATGACCGCGCTCAGACACCAATATGGCCAGATCTTGGCAGCCATAGTGGCGCATAGCACTGAATAGTCCCGCTTTATGAATGCCGGGAAAATCACCGTCTGGTTTCAATACATTGTTACGGGCGACCCAAAGGGCGGTCATATTGGCAATGGTGCCTCCCGAACAAAATGCCCCTAAAGAGTGGTTAGCACTGTGCATCCAGCTTTGGTAGAAGGCATCGTCTTGGCCGTAAATCAAGTTATGTAACATGCCCAAGACTTGACGCTCCAATGGCGTAAAGGCCTTCGATGTCTCGATTTTCACCGTATTTTGATTTAGCCCGATCATAATTTTAGATAACGGCATCAAAAAGTACGGCAGCGCCGATGTCATGTGACCGATAAATCGCGGCGAGGAAGTATGTACAGACTGTGCGACCAATTTATCGAGCAAAAACTGAGTATGGTCGGACACAAACGCAGGATCTTCAGGGATCGTCGGATCACTAAAGTCACTTTCAATATCTGCCAAAGAGCGATCGCTGGCGGCAATATGGTTTTGCAAAAATCGATTGAGGTTTTGCGAGATCTCTTGCTCGATTTTGCTCAATGTTGAATCGGGCGCTTCTGGAACAGTAAAAATCCGGTGCAGCGTTTCCGGTGTGGCGTCCGCAGCTTTGTTTTGTGTTGCCATGGAATTCTTCTTTTGTATCTGCTTCGCAGTTCAAGATTGGCCATCATTAAGTGACAGGGTCACTGATGGTCACGAGAGCACTTGCTGAGAAATGGCCACAACATAGCAAAAAAACCGGCTAGCATCAGGCTTTTTTTATCAGTCAGCAAGGTGTTATCCCCAACGCGTAGGGGAGTGAAAGCGAAATGACGTCGTGCTTTGTTCACCGGTAGATGGACAAAGAGCCGGGGTGAACCGGCTCTACCTGCAACCATATAAAACTAGGTGGCGTTTAAGCGTACAGACTATTTACACTGGCGCTGATTAATCGCGGCCATTTGGTTGTTGTACTGATTAAGCGCGGTATCAATTTCTTTGGGATGGCTGAGCAAGTCAGCAAGTGCACTGCGCAGCGCATAGTTCCCTTCCATGGCTTCGCCTTGGCGAAACTCAAAGACTTCTTTGGCGAGCTTAGCTGGTGGCAATGACGATTGTGAAAGGGCTTTGACGTCTTCTTGCGTGAGTTGTAGCCAAGATTCAACTGGGGCATCGAGGCTTAGCTTGGCGGTATCGTTGCTGAGATAATAGTCAAAGGCTTGTGCGTTGAGCTTAAAATGGTTTTCTCGGCCACGTAAGAACCAATCGGCAACGTCTTTTAACGACTCGTCTTTACTGACAGTCAAGGATACTAAATCTTGGTACCAGTTGATCGAGGCGTCAACGTAATCGTGGTATTTGGCGGTATAGCAATCCGCATTCTCGACGGGAGCCGCCTGTGACATCGCTGGCATTACCGCTGCTAACAGCGCTAGGGCATAGCGTTTCATAACATTATCCTTATCGTTATTATCATCGCTCTATGCGTTTCACTGCCACAGTTGGTGGTGACAGGGCGACATAACCGCGAGCGATACGTGAGGTTTTGGGCGTTAGTTTAAACGTTAACGGGCGACATTGTAGAACGAGCCTTTGTTAAAGTTAAATAAAACATTGATATAAAAAGCCATCTGTCTAGCTAGGTATGAGGCAGGTCGCAGATTTAGTGGTGATTTTTCGTCCGAACGATATTAAATTGCGTCCTATTATCCCGACATAGCGCGCCTTCGGTTAGCCGGTTATTGACGCTTGAGAGTGAGAAGTTGGTGCGCAAATTCCGCGAAGCCAAAACCGCCCGGTTGGGTGGTGATCCACTGTGGGGGATGGGGCAGTGAGGGTAAATGGTGCGCGATATTCGCGACGCCGACGCTCAAGGGAAACGAAGCGAACATTTGGCTGTCATTTAGCGAGTCGCCAATAAACGCAACTTGTTCACTGTATTGTTTACCGGATAAACCTTGCTCGGCTAAATAGCGAAAACTCGATACCTTCTTACTGTGATCGCCCACCCAGGCATTGATATGAATGGAGCTTGCTGTCGCATTGGCACCATAGGCGTGGAGCGCATCAAGAAGGGCTCGGATTTCATCCTTTGGCGCAGCCGGAGTGTGCTGACCGATATCAATCGCCACTTCTGCGACACGGTAGGCTTGGTCGCTGGCAATGCGTCGTGCCGGATACTGAGATAAAAGCGTTTGTACGAAAGCGAGTAATGCCGCTTGTGCTTGCTGGGCAGTGTGATTGATGGTGGTGTTTAAGGTTCCGTTTTGACGCTGCATCACGAATGCACCATTTTCTCCAATCACGGCGTCAACGGGCCATGCATTTGCAATATGATCACACCAACCTGCACACGCCCCCGTTACCGGTACCACGCGGATTCCCGCATCACGAAGTTGGCTAAGTGCTTGTAACGTTTGCCAAGGCAGCGCCCCTTGCCAAGTGAGCGTGTCGTCCACGTCTGTTAGCAACCAACGCAGATCATGCCAGTCTGCAGCAGACTGTGACAATTGGTCAATCGGCAAAGGGGCGGTCATGGTGATACTCCGATGTTAGGATACCGTCTCAATCTGACGTTCTGGTTGTTGTAGCGTGACATCCAGTCGTTTGCCATGCTCACCGTCGAATACGTGCAGGTTATGAGCAGCGATCGTCAGCGGCAACTGATCGCCTTCGTTCACTTTGGTATGGCCTTCAAGGCGGAGCGTCAGCAAGCTGTCGGTGTCACGTATGTGTCCATAAACCAGCAAATCTGCACCGAGTGACTCGGTAAGGGTTACCGTCATGGTGAACAACGCTTTACTCGTGTCAACCACTTTCAAATGCTCTGGTCGTAACCCAACAGAGACGGATTGATGACCTACCACATCACAGGTTGCCAGTGTGTGTGCACCGATGTTGAGCTGACCGTGCTCGAGGCTTCCGGTAACAATGTTCATGGCGGGTGAGCCAATAAAGGTCGCGACAAACAAGCTTGCCGGTGCGTCATAAACCTCGAGTGGTGTGCCAATTTGCTCGACGTTGCCACCATTAAGGACCACCAAGCGGTCCGCTAACGTCATGGCTTCGACCTGATCATGGGTGACGTACACCGCCGTGGTATTCAGTTTGCGTTGTAGGCTTTTTATCTCGAGCCGCATTTGTACCCGCAGTTTTGCATCCAGGTTTGATAGCGGCTCATCGAACAAGAAGACTTTTGGTCGACGCACAATGGCGCGGCCCATGGCAACACGTTGGCGTTGTCCGCCAGAGAGTTGATTTGGGCGTCTGTCTAGTAAGTGGTCGAGTTCAAGCATGGTCGCGACTTCTTGGACCAATTGCTGGATTTTGTCCTTTGGCGTTCCGCGGTTACGCAAGCCATAGGCCATATTATCGAACACACTCATATGCGGGTAGAGCGCGTAGTTTTGAAACACCATCGCGATATCACGTTCGCCGGGCTCCAAGTCGTTGACCTTTTTCTGGTCGATAATCAGATCGCCTTTAGAGATCCCTTCCAGACCGGCAATCATTCGTAGCAAGGTCGATTTACCGCACCCACTGGGACCGACGAGTACGATCATTTCGCCATCGTCTATGGCTAAATCAATGCCATGAATTGCTTTAAACCCGTTTGGGTACGTTTTCTCAATATGATTAAGGGTTACCGTCGCCATTTACTTCTCCGTCTCCACCAAACCTTTTACAAACAACTTTTGCATCCCCAACACGACTAAAACCGGGGGAAGCATGGCCATCAATGTGGTCGCCATTACGCGGTTCCATTCCACTTCACCATCACCGACTGAGAGCATACGTTGAATACTCATCACAATGGTGTAGTACTGATCGTCGGTGGTGATCAAAATGGGCCAAAGGTATTGGTTCCATCCATAGATAAAGGTAATTACAAACAAAGCCGCGATATTTGTTCGAGAAAGCGGCAATAAAATGTCTTTGAAAAACTTAAAGGGGCCTGCTCCATCAATGCGTGCCGCTTCTAGCATTTCTCCGGGGACCGTCATAAAAAACTGACGGAATAAGAAAGTGGCGGTGGCACTGGCAATTAACGGAATGGTTAATCCCGGCATTGAATTGAGCATATTGAGGTCAGCAATCACCTGAAACGTGGGCATAATGCGGACTTCAACAGGCAGCATCAGGGTCATAAAGATCACCCAAAAAGCCAGCATGCGACCGGGAAAACGAAAGTACACCACCGCATAGGCCGATAAAATAGAAATGACCAGCTTACCCAGTGAAATTCCCATCGCCATTAAAAAAGAATTCCACAACATGCCTGCGACCGAGATCTTGAGTTCGCGCGAGGTGCCTTCTGTGAGGACCTCTTGAAACACCGACAAACCTTTATCCCCAAACCACAGCGGCGTCATGCCACTCACAAACGCACTGCTATCGTGCGTAGCGGCAGTAAGTGCAAGCCATACTGGCAAGGCCACTGACGCAACACCCAGCATCAATACCAAGTGCGAGAAAAAAGTTAACCAAGGGCGACGTTCAACCATCAGTAAGCCACCTTCTTTTCAACATATTTAAATTGGATAACGGTCAGCGCACCGACCAATAGCATAAGCACCACAGATTGCGCTGCTGATGAGCCCAGATTTAGACCGACAAACCCATCGGCGTAGACTTTGTAAACCAAGGTGGTAGTGGACTGTCCTGGGCCACCTTGTGTCATGGCATGGATCACGCCAAAGGTTTCGAAAAAGGCATACACCAAATTGACCACCAGTAAGAAGAAAGAGGTGGGCGAGAGCAGCGGGAAGATAATGGTAAAAAACCGTTTACCTGGGCCGGCGCCATCAATGGCAGCCGCTTCAATCAAGGAGCGAGGAATAGACTGCAACCCTGCGAGGAAAAACAGAAAGTTATAGCTGATCTGCTTCCATGTTGCGGCAATGATCACCATGGTCATTGCGTCTCCCGAGAGGGTAAACGGGTTCCAGTCTAGCCCCAGCGCTTTCAGCGCATGTGCCAATACACCGACGGTCGGGTTAAACATAAAGAGCCACAGTACCCCAGCGACAGCTGGTGCGACGGCATAGGGCCATACTAATAACGTTTTGTAGCCTGTGGCGCCTTTAATCACACGGTCGGCCATGACTGCGAGGATAAGGGCAGAGATCAACGCGGTGCCTGCGACGGCAAAACTAAAAAACAGCGTGGTAAAAAAGGAGCCGTAGTAGCTTGAATCACCGAGCAGTTCGATAAAGTTTTCCACCCCGACAAATTCGGTGCTCAGGCCGAATGGATCCTCTAATAAGGTTGATTGCCAAATGGCCTGTGCGGCGGGCCATAAAAAGAAGACAAACGTAATCAATAACTGAGGCGTGAGGAGCAGTATTGGAAACGCACAATGGTTAAATGTGGGTTTATTGGACATAGGCTTTCTCAATAACAGGAGCGGGCCTAAGGCACCGCTCCTTCATACAACAACTAACTTATTTGTTCGCTTTCGCGAATTTAGACAGCAGACCATTGGCACGCTCAACCGCTTCGTCGAGTGCTTCTTGTGCCGATTTGTCGCCAGACCAAACCGTTTCAAGCTCTTCGTTGATCACATCGCGGATCTGCACGAAGTTGCCCAAGCGAATCCCTTTTGATGCAGGGGTTGGCTCGACTTCTGTCATTTGCTTGATAGCAATGTCAGTCCCTGGGTTCTGCGCATAGAAGCCTTGTTTCTTGCTCAGCTCGTACGCTGCATGGGTGATGGGTAAGTAGCCAGTAAATTGGTGCCAATCAGCTTGGATCTCAGGCTTTGAGAGGAAAGAGAAGAACTGGGCGACACCTTTGTATTCTTCAGACTCGTGGCCTTGCAGAACCCATAGAGTAGCACCACCGATAATGGTATTGCGTGGCTGCTCGACCGCTTTGTTCCAGTACGGCAGTTTTGCAACGCCAAACTCGAAGTCCTTGACGCTTTCTTTCACACCGGCATAAGAGGCCGATGAATTCATGTACATGACACACTCACCGCTGTAAAACAGTGGTGCACTGTCAGAGCGGCGGCCACCGTATTCGAAAATGCCAGCTTGCTGCCAATCGGCCATCTTCTGAATGTGATCGACAAAAGGTGCTTTGTTGATCAACATTTTGTTGTCGATACCGGCAAAGCCATTGTCATTGGTCGCAATGGGGGCGTTGTGACGGGCGCCAAGGTTTTCAATTTGTACCCACGATTGCCAACCTGTGGTAAAGCCACATTTCGCGCCGTTCGCGAGGAGCTTTTTCGATGCGGTTTCAACGTCTTCCCAGGTTTTAGGAGGCTGAACACCGGCTTGTTTGAACAAGTCTTTGTTGTAATACAGGACGGGCGTTGAGCTATTGAAAGGCATTGACAGCATGTTGCCGTCTTCATCCGAATAATAGCCGGTGACAGACGAGAGATAATCAGATTGATCGAAGGGCTCGTTGGCATCTTTCATCAGCTTGTACACCGGATAGACGGCGCCTTTTGCTGACATCATGGTCGCGGTGCCAACTTCAAACACCTGCACAATATGAGGTTGTTTGTTGGCGCGGAACGCAGAGACGGCGCCGGTCATGGTTTCGGTATAGTTGCCTTTGTATACCGGTTTAACAATATAGTCATCCTGACTGGCATTGAACTTTTCAGCGATTTCATTCACTTTTTCGCCTAAGTTCCCGCCCATCGCGTGCCACCATTCAATTTCGGTTGCTGCGTTGGCAGAAAAAGAGGCCAACAGAAGGGCCGAAGAGATCGCGGTTAAGCGTTGGGTTTTCATGCATAACTCCTTTTGAGTGGGTGTGAACATGACGCAACTTAATGAACAAAAATGAACATAATATGAACGGATACGAAAAGGGAGATGACGATTTGATGACTTTTGACTGGGGTCGCACTTAAGGTTAAATCTCTGTTAACGAGCGCAGACTTTGTGCATGAAAGTGCTGAAATATCTGACACCTGTAAGTAACAAAACTGTAAGCTAATTCGGCGACAATGCGTCTAAGGATCGCCAAATTGGCGCTGCCATTACTGACTAAAGAGAAATGTTCAAATGAAAATTAGCCCCAAACAACTCTGTGGCCACCGAGGTGTCGCCGCGGATGCTCCTGAAAATACCTTGGCTTCGATTCGCCAAGTGCGCTTATGGGGAATGGAATGGGTTGAAATCGATGTCCAACTGACACAAGACGGGGTACCCGTTGTGTTTCATGATGACACACTGAGTCGTTGCACTAATGGTGTGGGTCGGCTAGGAGAAACACCTTATGCCCAGCTTGCGCAGCTCGATGCTGGCGGATATTTTGATACGCAATATCAAGGCGAGCGCGTTCCCACCTTGGCCGCCGTGCTAGCCCAAGTGGCTGCCGATGAATTGCACATCAATATCGAAATAAAAACCTACCCTGAAACGGATATTCCACGTTTGTGTGATGCAGTTGCCGCCACACTGAGTGAAACCGAATTCCCACTCGAGCGGGTACTGCTTTCTTCATTCTCTCTCGAGGCGCTTGCCTACTGTCAAACGACGATGCCGAGCGTGGCAAGAGCGATTTTATGGGATGTGGTGCCCGAAGACTGGCAACGTTATCAAGATCTCGCAACCTACAGTATCCATTGTCACTATCGCGGCATAACAGAGGTACAAGCCAAAGCGATTAAAGCGAGCGGTTTAAAGATTAAATGTTACACCCCTAATCACCCTGAAGAGGTTGCGCACCTTTGGGAATGGGGGGTCGATATGATGATCACCGACGCGCCATCTAACTATTTAGGTTTTGAGCCAACGGAATGAGCGAATCTAGGAGAGGAATACGTTGACAGACGTGGCTGATTTAAATCGACGTCAGCAGGCGATTATCCGCCAGCTCAATGAGGTAGAACACTTAGAAACGGATACCTTGGCGGTCCAATTTTCGGTGACTACCCAAACTATCCGTCGCGATATCAATCAACTGTGTGCACTCGGGTTAGCGCGACGCCATCATGGCGGGATCAGTGTGCCGGCAGCGTTGGCCAATACCGATTATCAGCGACGCTTACAAAGTCACTCACGCGAAAAAGAAGCGATTGCTCAGGCGGTTGCTGCGCGTATCCCTGATGGTGTCACCGTGATGCTAGGTATCGGTACTACGGCGTCGGCGATTGCGGATCAATTGCTTTCTCGCAAAGATCTACGGGTGGTGACTAATAACCTTAAGGTGGCGCATCGTTTGGGGGCGAATCCGCATATTGATGTATGGTTAGCGGGGGGAAAACTACGCGCCAATGATCAAGATATGGTTGGCCATTCGGTGATCCAATTTTTGTCTCGTTTTCAGCCTGATATTGCCATTATTGGTTGTGCGGCTGTCAGTGAACAAGGGTGGGCGTGCGAGTTTACTCCCGATGAAGCGGCGGTGAGCGAAACGATTTTAGCCAATGCAACCGCGCGATGGCTGGTGGCGGACCGCTCAAAATGGCAACGCCAAGCGCCGGTTCGTGTGACATCGCTTGCGACGTTTGATTGTGTCTTTACCAATTACACCGGATTAGATGACACCATTCCCCGCGTACTGTGTCAGCATGATGGGCCAACGGATGAGGCCTAATCTGTTGAATTAGGCCTGTGCAGATAAAATGGCGCGATAGAGGGCTTGGGTCGCCTCCTCGGGTGTTTGCTTAGGGTTATAAAAGAATTCATTAATCACATCAAAAATCGCGCTTTGGACGTAACGGGTGGTCGATAATCCATGCGACATACTTGGGCTAAGCGTGTTGTGCTGCTCGGCATAGAGAAAGGCCTGACGCGATTTTTCGGCACAGGTGTCCCCGTTCGGGAGTGGGATATCAAAGCGAATAGGCAGTGAGCCTTTGTAGCGATTGAAATCGCGTTGAAACTGGGGTGTTAGCAAGTATTCGGCCATATCTGTTTGGCTTTGTCGCTCTTCGGCATTGTTTGGCTTAAAAAAGACAAAGCTATCTATGTTATAGCTAAACGCTTGCTCTGTACCGGGGACCGCGACACAGGTAAAGCTTTTTCCCTCTTGCTGATCCGCAGCAAGAAATTCGCCTTTCGCCCAATCGCCCATCACTTGCATGCCCGCTTGGTTATCGATCAATAGCCGTGTGGTATCACTCCAATTCCGGCCGAGATTGTCGGAGTCGGTGTAGGGGCGCATTTGGGCTAAGAGAGAAAATGATTTTGTGACGCCGTCACTTAATAGCGCCTCGCGATCAAAGTCGAGAAAGGCTTGCTGATAATGTTCAGGCCCCATTACGGATAAGGCGAGTGTGTCAAACAAGGTCGCCACCTGCCAAGGTTCTCCGCCTAATGCCAGTGGGATATAGCCAGCCTGCTGTAGCTTGTCAGCAGCGGTAAAAAAGCTCTCAAAATCATGGGGAATGGCCGCCCCCGCGTCCTCAAAGGCACGCAGATTGATCCAAAGCCAGTTCACGCGGTGAATATTAATCGGGGCCGCGACATAATCCCCTTGGTATTGCATCACGTCACGAAGCGGGGCAGGGATTTTGTCTTCCCAGTGTTCTGCTTCCGCAATGTCATTGAGGTTGCGTAAAAAGCCTAAACGCGCCCATTCGGTAATCTCTGGTCCTTTAATCTGTGCGGCGAGGGGAGGATTACCACTGATTGCGCGGATCCTTAAGGTATTCATCGCGCTGATCCCCGCTTGTCCGCCGACCGCAAAATCACGCCATTGATGACCGCGTTGCTCGATCCCAGCGCGTAAAACAGAGGCCGCTTTGGCTTCTCCTGCCGACGTCCACCAATGGAGAACTTCCACTTCGCTGGCATGGGCGGCAGGCGTCACATACAGCAGTGTCGATTGAATGACGCTGGCGCACAGTGCTTTAAGAGTCAATCGCATTATTCTTCTACCCGTGGAAAACTAATATCGACTTGCAGGCCACCTTCATTGCGGTTGCTGAGTACCATGTCACCGCCGTGGGCATGAATAATATCACGCGCAATGCCAAGCCCTAACCCTGAGCCCTCGTTATCGGTATGAAGGCGCACATAGGGGTCAAAGACTGAGTCGAGCTCTTCTTCCGGGATCCCTGGCCCTTGGTCGATGAGGGTGATATCCAGCGTGTGTTCGGCATCCATCACATAGATGGTGACTTGTTCGCCGTATTTAACGCCGTTATCAATCAGGTTGGATAAACAGCGTTTAAACGCCAGAGGTTTACAGGTAAAGCCTTTCACCGCCTCACATTCGATGGTGACACGCACCCGATCTTGATTGTGGGGCTCGGCAATCACCGCCAAGAAATCAATCACATCAATCTCGGCCATGTTTTCGTGAATGTCGGTATCACGCACGGTTTGAACGGCACCTTTTACCATGATTTCGAGCTCATCCAAGTCTTTGTTCATTTTGGCGGCTTGGATATCATCATCAATCAATTCGGCCCGCAGACGTAATCGGGTTATCGGGGTTTTTAAATCATGTGACATCGAGCGAAATAGGGTTTCACGCTCTCGCAAATGCCGTTGTAATCGACGCTGCATACGGTTGAATGCGCGCGTCACAATCGCGATCTCTGCAGCGCCTTCTTCTTTGAGTGGTGGTTGTTCAATGTCTGTACTAAACAGGTTCGCCGCTTTCGCTAAACGTTTGAGTGGCCGCGCTTGTTGACGAATTAAACTGTAAGTAAACAACAACAGTAACGCGGTGATCACCACAATAAAGACCACCTGATCCGCCGTGATCAACGTATCGTCTAAGGTGACATACGGCGCGGGGAGCAAGGCTGCGATGTAAATCCACTCATTGCTTTTGAGCTCCATTTGCACCACTAAAATCGGGGGATTAAGTGGCTCAAGGCTCAGAGTATGATGCGCCCATGATTTGGGTAGGTCGCGGAGTAATATGTCGTTGTTTAAGACGCGCAGCGTCTCGGGGCGGGAAAATTCCACGTCAATGGTGCTCAGCGCGGGCAATTGCGCCTCTAGCACTTGCGAGACGGTATTGACCGCTACCTGTTTCGCTTGGGTCTCTTCTATGGGGGTGATGTTGATTTTTTCTTTGTTGAAAGAGACAAAAAAACGGGTTCCGCCCATATTGCGTAGCTGATTTAATGCGATATGGCGGTACGCGACGGGCAAGGACTGAAAAAAGGTGGTTGTCGATGCGAACATATTCGCCAAGCTGGCTGACGCGGACTCTAAACCCGCCAGCTGCGTGCGTTTGGATTGGGTGTACCAAATTGATGTCGCGATCACCTGTGCGAGCACGACGGACAATAGGGTCAGGAGCAGCGTACGCGAGAGGAGCGAGCGCGGTACGAGCCGTTGTAACCACTCATGATTCATATTGGATCTCAGCGACAAACATATAGCCCGCACCGCGGACGGTTTTGATTAGGTTTGCTTTACCATTATCACGCAGGCGCTGTCGTAGGCGACTCACTTGGACATCTATGCCTCGTTCTTGTGGCTGAGCGTCGCGACCGCGGGTGGCTTGGCTAATGGCGTTGCGATCTAACAATTGGTGGGGGTTATCTATAAACAACATCAGCAGTGCATAATCCGATGCCGAGAGTTCAATCTCCATGCCGGTGACCACTTGATGTAGCTGTTGTGTAGCCGGCTCCAAGCGCCATTGCCCAAACCGAATCGCTTTCGGCCGCGATAAGGTCGTTTCTTGCAATTGTTGGGTGCGGCGAAGCAAAGCACGAATACGCGCAATGAGCTGGCGAGGACTAAAGGGTTTGGCAATATAATCATCTGCGCCCAGTTCTAGGCCAACGATTTGATCGGTCTCATCAGACACTGCGGTGAGCATAATGATTGGCACACTGGAGTCTTTGCGAATGGCTTTACATAAGGTAAAGCCATCATCACCGGGAAGCATCACGTCAAGTAAGATAAGGTCTGGGTATTGGACCGCAAGCTTCGAGCGCATTTCATGACCATTTTGCGCGGTGGTCACTTCATATCCTGCTTTGGACAGATAGGCCTGCAAAAGCTCGCGAATTTCTACATCGTCATCAACCACTAAAATGCGTTTGGCTGCAGCCATAGCGCCGATACCCTTTTTTACCAACATCAATGAGCGCCATTATCGGTGGTTTGGGCCTGTGATGCTACTGACAATGACGCACTTTGCATAATTAATCAGCGACTTGATCAAGGTCAGACCACATCCTTTAGACAGAACGAACGAGAATGCAGGCAAACAAAGAATAAAATAGCCGAAATCGAAAAAGCCCTCCGAAGAGGGCTTTAGAAATCTTAGCGAGATGCTCGACAGGATTACTCGCTATCGCTGTGCATTGCTTTGTGAATACACAGTGCCGCGCCACCCCATGTGACCGCGAAACCAATGATCATCATTACAATTGCGCCTGTGGTCATGATTCTGTCTCCATATCGCGTGCGGGCGTTGTGGTTGAGTTCACGATAATGCCAACGACAACCATGGCTGCGACGAGCCCCCAACCTAGGGTGATGAGTTCGAATTGTGCATAGCCGCCGTATCCTTCATTAACCGTGTTGATCAAGTTTTTGGTGATGATCACGGCCAACATAATTGGGCTGACAAAGCGGATACACACTTCCATCCACTGGCCAACACTAAACTCAGACACGCGGTTAACGTATTGGCGAATATCGGAAAGTTTCACCAACCAGCCGACGACAATGAGCTCAATCAAACAGCTTGCTAGCAGCGCTACGTTGTTGACGAAGTAGTCCACCAAATCGAGAAGCAGCAGGCCGCCATTGGTTGCAAAGGCCATCGAAACCACGAAGCCAACGCCGCAGACGGCTGTCGCTGCCTTTTCACGTGCAAGGTTCAGCTTATCCATGATCGATGCAGTCACTGCTTCGATAATCGAAATGTGTGAGCTCAGCCCCGCGACGACAAGCGCCAGGAAGAACAATGGCCCGAGGATATAGGGGATCGGCAGTAAGTTGATCGCCGCTGGTAGCGTGACAAAGGCAAGCCCTACACCACCACTGACGACATCGGTAATACCTTTACTTTGCTCTGCTGCCATGTAGCCCAAAATGGAGAAGATCAATACCCCTGCCACAATGGAGAAGCCGCAGTTGATCAGCACTGTCATCAAGGCGTTGTTGTTTACGTCCGATTTTTCAGGCAGGTAGCTGGAGTAGGCCAGCATGATGGCAAACCCAACGGACAAGGTGAAGAAAATCTGTCCATAGGCGGCCGACCAGACTTTTGCATCCAACAACTTGCTAAAGTCAGGCGCAAATAAGTAGTTCAAGCCATCAAGGGCACCTGGCAGCATCACCACGCGGCCAATCAGTAAGATCACCATGATAAATAGCAGCGGCATCATAATCTTGCTGGCTTTTTCAATCCCACCTTTGACACCACGGTAGACAGCTGCATAAGTGATTGCCCATGCGATGATCATCGGAATTGCAATATGCCATTGCCAATCGCCTAAGTTGGTGGGTGAATTTTCTCCTAGCTTCAAATAGTCAGAGAAAAAGAACGCGTTGGTATCTGTGCCCCAATCTTGGCCAAACGAGAAGCCAAAATAAGAGATGGCCCAACCAATAACGGCAACATAGTAAATACCGATGGTTGCGGCGATCAGAACTTGGAACCAGCCTAACCATTCAAACTTGGTATTGAGTTTAGAAAAGACCACAGGCGACGAGCCGCGGAGTTTTTTGCCTAACCCAAACTCCATGATCATAAAGGGGATACCGGCGGTGAGCATGGCGAAAAGGTATGGAATAAAAAAGGCGCCGCCACCGTTTTCGTAGGCCATATAAGGGAATCGCCAAATGTTCCCTAAGCCAATCGCTGACCCGACAGCGGCTAAAATAAAGCCAGCGCGCGAGCCCCATTGTTCTCGTTTCATATCTACTCCTTTGCGAATCGCTACCATCTTTCACCATATAGGTATCGCAGTGTTGTGAGGCTGCAGATCGTTTTATGGCTTATATGAAAGAAATAGCACATTCCCACAATTATAAGTTTTAACTTCCTGTTGCCCGTATGTTGAAATTTTTATCTAGGACGGGCATTGATGGCAGATTAAGCACTGGTCAGGCCTAAATCAATAGCCGCAAAACCAAGCAGTTAGCACAAAAATTTTTGTTAACTTGGTGTAAACAATTATAAATGGTGTTTCATGCTGGACTTTTGCTTTTTAGGTAGACGATTGAGCTGTCAAAGTTATCAATAAAGGCGAATGATCGTTATTTTGATTTGCTGTCTGGGTGACGAAAAAAACAGCAAAATGCCCCCTTGAATTGAAGTTCACACAGGTGTCTTTACTCGCGGATCCTCACGATGAGGATAGGGAAAACATGATGACCGCCTCAGATTCGCCATTTTATTCGCTACATAATAGCGATGTTTTTCATCTTTTAATCAGTAGTTTAGCTTTGTAAGAGCCAACCTAATCGACGTCGGTGCAGCTTTGACAGGAGAGGGTATATACTTGGATTAATAGGTATTGCAACTTATCCGCGGCGTCTTTGGGTTAATCATTATGTCAACAAGGAGTATCAGCATGGATAAAACACTTGCATACGCACTGACAACCGCTGTTTGCGCGCTGGGTATGATTTTCACTTTTGCTGCAGTCGCTGTGTTGTCTTAATTATCATCGGTTCGCTGTTAACGAGAATGGACACTGGCGCCCTAATTGTGAGTAGCGACGTTGCGCGGTAAGCGTTACCATGCATAGCGGCGAGCGCGCAGGAAGTGGTCGAATACACTGAAAGCGATACGCTAATCAAAAGCTACACGCTAATAAATAGCTATGCTCGTATAAAGCGTTATGCACGATGAATAAGGGGCGAAAGTGTTAAGAAGTAAGCAAGCTTTGACAGACAACTCTCCCGGTACGGCAATGCCAATTGCACCGCGCCATTTTACCCGGCCACAGCGTATCGCGCTGGTACTGCAGGGAGGCGGGCAACGCGGGATTTTTACCGCAGGCGTGCTTGATGCATTTCTTAGTGCCCGCTTTGATCCGTTTCAACTTTATTTGGGGACGTCTGCCGGCGCACTCAACTTGACGGCATATGTATGCCAGCAGCACCGTTATGGACATCGGTTTATCACTGAGCTCACCACGCAAGAGCGCTTTTTCCACCTGATGAAGTATGTGCGTCGCCAACACCATATGGATTTAGATTGGGCGCTTAGTACGGCATTGCCGGGTCATGAGGCTGCGCTGGACATTGAAACAGCGAAGCTACACTTGAACGGAAGAGAGGCCTACGCGTGCGTGACTGAAGTTGATACCCTGAAACCGGCCTTTTTCTCGATTACCGATGACACTTGGCCAGATGCACTCAAAGCAACCTGTGCCATCCCTTTGCTTTATCCGCACCCGGTTTGCATTAATGGTAAGCGCTATGTTGACGGTGGCGTGAGTGCCGCTGTTCCAGCGAAAGAAGCCTTCGCTCGTGGGGCGGATATTATTGTGGTGATTCGCACCGAGCCGACGTTGGAGCAAGACAAAGGCAGCTCAGAAGATCAAAGCCACTTTTTGGATACATTACGGACCAAGTTTGAAGCCAAAAAGCCGCAGTTTAAGCTCTCTGACTATCTCTCTAATTTTGAATTTAAGTACCGTCTAACCCGGTTTGAGACCTTTCAGAAGGAGTTGAACAAGCAGTTGGCCGAACTCTCCGAACGCTACAAGTCCAGCCGTGAGCAATGGGTGAGCCGTGTTCGCGATGGAATGAGAGAAAAAGCGATGCAAAACGGTGGACGCTGGCTCTTTGGCGGCGACACGATTTACCGGTTGCAGTCGTTATCGGGTAAACCGCTGAGCAGCGAGATGCTCAAAATGCTCACTACGCACTATCAAAGCTATCAAAACGAATTGCAGTTTTTAGCCGAGCCACCACCTCGGGCACAGGTGTTACAAATTGCGCCGAGCGCACCGCTACAAAGCAGTGCATTATTGAGTAAGCCTGAACAACTCGATGCGGACTATCAACTGGGCTTATCGCTTGGCAATCAGTTTATGGCGCAATACGGCGATGCTCTCAATACCATATCAACCGTTAAAAGTGAGGCTTTTGAGCCCACCTCAGTAGCGTTACCACACCAAGGATAGGCGATGACGGAGTTTGAAAAAATGCAGCGGGGGTTGCCGTATTCCCCAGCCGATGAGGAATTAACCTTATTTCGCTATGCTGCGCGCCGCTTATGCCAACAGTTTAATCGTATCGATCCTGAAGACGCCGATAACCTTGCGATAGTAACGACCAAGCTATTTGCAGGGATCGGATCCAATGTGGACATTGATGCGCCGTTTTTTTGTCACTACGGGATGAATATTGAAATCGGCGATAACGTTAGTATTGGACCTAATTGCACCATGCTTGATGGGGCCCATGTTCGGATCGGGCATAATGTCAGCATCGGTCCCAATGTGGGTATCTATACCACGCGCCATCGCGTACTGCCGCTCGACATTACTCGTGGAGAGTGTGAAACCTCACAAAGCGTGATTGTTGGCAATAACGTCATTATCGAGGGCAACACTGTGATCAAAGCAGGCGTTGCGATTGGTGAGGGTGTGGTGATTGAGGCGGGATCAGTGGTGGATACAGATATCGAACCTTTTTCCATTGTGGCAGGTAATCCAGCCGAGGTTGTCCGGCGTTTACAATAGAGGTAGCCATTACTTGGGTGGAAAATGTTATAATATAACATTTTCTAATTGGCATCCTGGTAACGCTGTAGTAATGTTAACGCCCTGATTCGGGTGTCAGTAGTAAGAGACAAATTCTAATGGTAAAAGTAAGGGCTCGGGTGCCTCTGAACGTTGGAGTAGGGAGCCACATCCCTGCCGAAATTCTATCTTTTGAAGGACTAGCGTCTGGACAGGAGCACGTTGCGCTTATTTTTAAACAAGCGGACGTGACCGATCCAACTCCCCTAGTGCGAATGCATTCTGAGTGCTTAACGGGCGATGTATTCCATTCATCACGGTGTGATTGTGGTGAGCAGCTCGAAGAAACGATCCAAAAGATGGGGGAAGATGGCGGGATTATCCTCTATCTTCGTCAAGAAGGGCGTGGAATTGGCCTGTACAATAAGCTTGATGCTTATGAGCTACAAAGCCAAGGCATGACCACTTACGAAGCCAATAACCATCTTGGCTTTGCAGACGATTTACGTGACTTTACTGAAGCCGTACAAATGCTAAAAGCCTTGGACATTCATCGCATTCGGTTAGTGACCAACAACCCGAAAAAGATCGAAGAACTCCAAGCTGCCGGTATTGATCTCAAAGAAGTGATTGGCACCAAAGCGCACCTCAAAGAAGGCAATCGCAATTATTTAAAAGCCAAAATTGAGCATGGCAAACATCGTCTGAATATCGAGCAAGATTAAGCGGTAGTGAGTTGTGCTTAGTCGCAAACTTTACACAAGGGCAGTGACAGTCACTGCCCTTTTTCGATACAGTGCGGCGCGATATATAAGCTTTCACTCAAGGACGAGTCATGAAAACGCAATTTTGGCAGTATATTTTCCCACCTTTGCCACCCATTGCGATGTTACTCACCGTGGGTTTCGGTGTGTTGCTCAACCACTATTTTTCTTTTCCGTTCAGATTAGGTTCGCCATATTGGGCTGGGTTTCCGCTTGCTCTGGCCATCGGGCTGCTGGTGGCGGCGAAGTGGGCATTTCATCGTCATCACACCACCGTTGATCCAATCAAAGAGCCATCAGCCTTAGTCACAACCGGCATTTATGCCTATACGCGCAATCCGATGTATCTCGCTTTGGTACTGATCATCGTTAGTGCTGGATTCTACTTTAATTCTCTTTGGTGTTGGGGCTTGGTTCCCGCCTATATGACCTACCTGTCAATGACCTTTATCTTCTCTGAAGAGCAGCGACTCGCTGCGCATTGGCCCGACGCTTTTGCTGAATATCGGGCACAAGTCAGACGCTGGATTTGAGATTAGAAAAACTAATCTCAATCATGATAAAGAATCGTGTTGCGGCGACTAAACGCCCATTGCTTTCCCCACTGCTCAGGCCTATTATCGCGCTGTCTTTGGTTGTGATGTTTTTCGTGTGCCTAGCGTAGAACTTTGCAACATCCACTTATCAAATCATTATTTCGCATAATTCATTTTTAGGAGTGTAGGAATGTCTTCGGCAATGCCTATGGGTAAGTTGTTGCTGCTCATTGTAATGCTGGCTGCGGTGGGTCAAATGACTCAAACCATGTATGTTCCATCGATTGCAGCGATGGCCGCAGATTTCTCGGTATCACCGGCGCTATTGCAGGCGGTGATGGCGTGCTACTTGATCCCGTACGGGCTGTCTCAGTTTATTTATGGCCCCATCTCCGACCGCATTGGGCGTAAGCCCGTTATTTTGGCCGGCCTTGCCATATTCTTGGTCGGGACAGGGATCACGCTGTTGGCGCATTCCTATTCGTGGTTTTTAGTGGGCAGTGTGGTGCAAGGCGCTGGGATTGGCTGTGGTGGCGCCATGGCGCGCACCTTAACCCGAGATTGTTTCTCTGGCGCGAAGTTGCACCGTGCTAACAGTTTGGTGAGTATGGGGCTTATCTTCTCACCATTAATGGCGCCTTTATTAGGAGGATACCTTACCGAGGTATTGCACTGGCGGGCGAGTTACTTTTTCTTGCTGCTGCTAGCGATCGTGGTCTATGCAGTGATGGCGCTGCGTTTTACCGAAACGTTACCGCAAGAGGCACGTCAGCCTGGTAATTTTATCGGTCGTTACCGCCATGTCATGAGCTCGCGGCGTTTTCGAGGTTACCTGCTGTGTTTGATCACGGTCTTCTCGGGCGTGTCGGTCTTTGAAGCGGCCGCTGGGGTGATTATGTCTGATGGATTACATTTATCACCGACGCTGATCAGTGTCCTTTTTGTAGCGCCACTGCCTGCCTATTTAGTGGGCTCGGGCCTATCTAGCCGCTTTGCCGATACCATAGGCTACTACGCGACATTGACGCTGGGTAGCGTAATGGCATTAATGGGGGCAGGGATCCTTGTTGTATCAGGATTAATGGGCGAGATTTCTGTGTATAGCTTGATTGGCGGCGGTTGTGTGTATTTTGCCGGTGCAGGCGTGTTATTTCCTGCGGCCAGTACGGGGGCACTGAGCCCATTTCCTTATCATGCGGGCACAGCCGGTGCTATCTTGGGGGGCGCTCAAAACCTGCTTGCAGGTCTTGTGACGCTAGCGGCCAGTCGATTAGGTGTCGCGAGTCAGCTTTCTCTGGGCTCAATGATGCTTGCTCTCGGCATACTGGCGAGCATTGGCTTGATGATGAGTTATCGTGCGGACCAACACGGGGACGATCCTACCTCGGCACCGGTCCACTAAGGATACAAATGCAAACGGCAGCATGGGCTGCCGTTTTTAACTTCTCATCCAGACCATAGCGGTCGAGAAAGGCGAGCTGTCACGTCAATCGTAGACGTGAGGTCTGCCATCAGTGCAGTTGTGTGGGGCTGCGTTTCCACAATAAGTGGCAGAATTTTTCTTCCGGATCGCGGCTGAGTAGCATACGCACAAACACATCGGCCAAGGCGCCTTCTTTTGCCATCCCAATTTGTACTTCCGCACAGTGGGCGAGGTTGATGTCGGGCCCGACATGCTCAGGCCAATCGCTGCCGACTTCAACCACGATGGCGCCGCCGTCTTCCTCAAAATGGGATTCGTATGCCGCCAAATCGTCATACTCCAAATTATCCGGTGCCATCTCCGCGAAGATCTCAAAGGCGGTTTCGAGGATTTCATCCAAGCTCATTAGCGCTGATTGCGTCATTGGGTGCTCTCTATTCGTTCTGGGCGTGCTCGGACTATACCACGGTGGTTACGAATTCTCAGCCCGTCAATTATCCAACGCGACAGCTGGCAAGGATTATGCTTAACTTTACGCAGAGCCCTATACTCAATTTAAGCAAGCGCGTTGATACAGCGTGAGATTCGGTGGTAGAGCGTTGATTTGTCCATGCAGATGACCAACAATAGCGCACGCATTCAACCTTGTGTGAAAGTCGTGACTCAGTTGCAATCTCAAACGGCTTATTTACCAGAGCCGGATCGGCGCTCGCCGCTACAATCTGAATTTATCCCTGTCATGGTCAAAGCGATCAAACAGCTTCGTGCTTTGATCGGTAAGCGGCTTCACAGTGTCTACGTGAGCGGCGATATTGTCTGGCGTCGTGCGACAGTGGGGGAGTCTGTCCTGCATTTAACCGTGGTATGCCACCAACCACTAACGCTTGACCAATCCAGTGCCATGAATACCTTGTTATGGCGAATTAAAACCAGCCATAGCAAAGTCATCGATGGCTGTCATATCGACACTGTGACAGTGTCACAAGTTCGTGATTTGGCCGAAATCTTTCACTGGGGCTTCTTTTTCAAACATCGTGCAATGTGCCTGTATGGTCAAGATCTTTCCGAGAGTTTTGGCCATTTCGAGGCGAGTTGGGAAGTAGCGAAAGCGATGAATCCTGATTTGAGCGGTAAACTGGCACGTGCCAAGCATAAAATTCAAGCGGCCACGACATGGAACACGCAACTGACTGCAGCTCAGCGCATTGCCGATACCTTAATTCGTGGTGCGTTTGGCTTGGTATTGCATAAAGAAGGAACGTGGACGGAATCTCTACCTGACTGTGCAGAATTGTTTATTAAGCATTATCCTGCTAAACAACAAGCAATTGAGCGACTTTTTATCCTGCTAGATCGCAAACCTGTAAAAAAACGTGCTGTTATGATGCTCCTCAATGACTTTGGTGACTGGTTGATCAAAGAATATGCACGTATTGACTTTAAAATCGGTTAGCAGGACCAATACGCAGTGTATATCAACCCGTTATCCAAAAACGTGGTTACGATAATCTGTGAGCTGGCCCACCTTATACCCTACAAGTTGCTAACGGAATCTGATCTTGGTCAATAAAATAGTGTAACAAACTTTTCACAAATGAAGGTTTGATGAACTATAAAACGCAATTGAGCCGTAGTAGTTGTGCTCTATGGATGTATTTATTCAGTATTTATGACTAAATAAACATTTACATCGCATGCATGATTCGGTAATCTCGATTGCAGATAGTCACCGTGAGTGAATAATTAATCGACAATTTGTCGTTTTATCACTGTGACACAAATAAAAATTCAGGATTCAGACGTATGCAAAAAACTGACTATCTCTCGACGACGGTGCCTTCGATGAGAAATATTCTGATGTTCGCCATCCCATCGCTTCTTGGCTTACTTCTCTTTATGACGCCGGTGAATTTCGGCGACGGTGTCACCATCCCCATTGCGGTCATGGCCGGAAGTGTTCTTGATCTATTGGGCGGCTCGGCAACCGCTGTGGTCACCGCATTGGTGGTTTTCAGTGCGGTCACCTCATTGATTGTCACGCTAGCCAAACCCCGCTTTATTACTCGTCACGGTTTCCTCAACGGCCTATTCAATGTTTCACCGATTTGGCTAGCCACCCGTGTGATTGGTGGTGTATTTGTTGCCATGACCTTCTTCGGTTACGGCTCTGAACTGATCATGGGTGAGCTTACTGGCGCGTTTGTGCTTAACGATCTGCTGCCTATCCTGCTGTCTGTGTTTATTTTTGCCGGATTGCTGTTGCCATTGCTGACCAGTTTTGGCCTGCTGGAGATGTTAGGCGCCGTTTTCACCAAAGTGATGCGTCCATTATTTGGCTTGCCTGGCCGCTCGGCGGTTGACTGTGCGGCATCTTGGTTAGGCGACGGCAGTGTCGGTATCTTGATGACGAGCAAGCAATACGAGCAAGGTTTTTACACGCAGCGTGAAGCCGCGGTTGTCGGTACCACCTTCTCAGCGGTATCGATCAGCTTTAGCTTGGTTGTGATCGCCCAAGTTGACTTGATGCACATGTTTACTTGGTTCTACTTGGCGGTGTGTCTGGCGGGGATTGCTGCAGCGATTATTGTTCCTCGTCTTCCGCCGCTTTGCTGGAAAAAAGACGAGTTGATTGACGGCTCAACCCGCGAATCGAACGAAGAAGTGTTGCCTGAAGGTCATACTACGCTGAGCTACGGCTTACAGTGCGCGCTTAACCGTGCTGAAAAAATTCGCTCGGTGAACAGCGTACTCAAAGAAGGGGCTCAAAACGCGGTTGATATGGTACTGGGCGTACTCCCTGTCGTGATGGCGATTGGTACAGCAGCGTTGATGGTGGCTGAGTACACCAGTATCTTTAACGTACTAGGTGCACCGTTTGTTCCTTTGCTTGAGCTACTGCATATTCCTGAGGCGGTTAAAGCATCAGAAACTATTGTGATTGGTTTTGCGGATATGTTCATCCCTGCCATTCTTGCCGCGGAAATTGATAGCGAAATGACTCGCTTTGTGATTGCAGCGATGTCGGTCACGCAGTTGATTTACATGTCAGAAGTGGGCGCTTTGCTGCTAGGCAGTAAAATTCCAGTCAAAATCTGGGAACTGTTTGTGATCTTTATTTTGCGCACCTTGGTGACCTTACCGGTGATCGCTGGTGTCGCACATTTGATTTTCTAAGCCGATAGGCCAGAACAGTCTGTTAAGCGCCTCGCGTTTTCAACGTGGGGCGTTTTTTTGGGGTCACGAATCCATGCAGTAGCACGTTATGCTTGGTATGGTAAATGCACGCGGATTATCTCGCATGTCACCACTCGTCTATCACGAAATGATAAGCGGTAAGGGTTTAATAAGGAGATGGGATGAAAATAGTGACACTTCATGGGCTGTACATGCACGGTGTGTTTTTGATCCCGCTAAGTGAACGCCTAGAAAAGCAAGGACATGAGGTGCTCAACCTTTCTTATAACACCCTAGATCCGGACTTTGAACAAATTGCTCGTCGCATCAATGCGTTTATTGATCATCAGCCCACGATTTTAATCGGCCACTCGATGGGCGGGCTGATTATTCGTCGCTATTTGGAGCAGAGTGTGCAATTAGACGATAACCCTGCTGATGCGGTACACGCGGTGATTACCCTAGGCACCCCCCATCAAGGAGCAACACTCGCCAAGGTGTTTGATGATTTAGGGTGGGGCGGCTGGCTGTTTCAACGGAGCCAATCTATTTTGTTGCCCGATGAGGTGATGCCCTGGCAGGGATTACCGCCTTTGCACAGTATTGCCGGAAATTGCCCGTGGGGCCCAGCATCGCTGCTGATAAAGAACCAAGTTTGCGACGGTACTGTGCTGGTCGAAGAAACCAAAATCGAAGGCATGAGCAGCCATGATATCTTTCCGCTCACCCACATTGCATTGCTGTTTTCTCGTCGGGTGAGCGATAAAGTGATCGCCATTATCGACAGCTACCAGCCTGCTTCCGACCAAGCCGCACAAGTTGAACCCTAACGCTAATGTGACGGAACCTCATCGGCGAGCCAGCGAGCAATAAACGTCCCCTCAGGATCGTATTGTGCAGTTTGCTTGTCGAGATTAAACCGGCGACTGCCGCGCGGGTCTGCACCGACACCGGCGAGGTATTGCCAATTACCATAGTTAGCGGCGACATCGAAATCAATCAGTTGCTGCTCAAAGTAAGCTGCGCCGTAACGCCAGTCCACACCGAGCTCATGCACCAAGCAGCTCGCGACTAATTGACGACTCCGATTCGACATCCATCCCGTGTGTTTTAGCTGGCGCATGGCGGCATTGATGATCGGGAAGTCGGTGTTGCCTTCACGCCATGCCATAAAGGCTTCGGCGTAAAACGTGGTGAGCGGACGTTTATCGGCAATGCCTCTAAAACGGAAAAAGCGCGCTCCGTAGTGGTACAACATCCACTGGAAATACTCCCGCCACAGGAGCTCAAAATAGAGCCAATAGGTAGACTCATTTTTTTCCACATTACGCTCATAACGGTCCAGCTCTGCAGCGACCCAACGCACAGACAAACAACCATTGGCTAGCCATGCGGATAAACGGGATGAAAAATCCCAACCATCCAAACCATTTCGCGTCTCTTTGTAGCGCTGAATACGATGGGTATCCCATAAGTAATGATTCAGTTGCGCGCGGCCAGCAATCTCTCCACCTTGATATGGTGCAATGCGGCGATCCGATAAAGGTGCGGGCTCGGTAACTATACCATCGATAGGACGCGGTAAGGACTCTGGCACGGCAAGCGGTAAACGTGGCGGAATGTCGCGCTTTTCGACCGCTTTTCTAAATTGCGTAAAGGTGGCTGGAATATCCGGTAAATCAAAGGGCAACTGATGCTGACTAAACAGTGTATGTGCATCAGACACCACCACACGTTGTGGAAACCGGCTAACAAGGGTATCTATTTGCTGGCGCTCAAAGGGGCCTGGGTGATCGGTGACACCAATAACATCAATTTGATGTTGAGTACACAGGTCGGCGAGCACTTCCAAAGGTGTGCCTGTTCTAATAATGAGTTTTTGTCCCATGACGTCGAGCGCGCGATGAAGCTCGATAAGGCTTTGCCACAAAAACGCTTCGCGCTGAGGGCCGAGATGTTTACTTTGGAAGTGATCCGCGCGTGACCAGCGCGGATCAATGACGAACACACAGGTGAGTTCGTCACAGCTCGAAGCAAGATTGGCGAGCGCAGGGTTGTCATGAATTCGAAGGTCGTGGCGAAACCACATCAGTCCGCGTTGCATGTTGATCTCCTTTTTCTCGCCAATACGCCGAGAATCGACATCCAGATTGATCAGTAAGTATGGATGCCGATGTTTTAAACAGCGAATTGGGTCTAGGATTAGATCTGTCGTTGACGTTGCGCCCAATAGCCAACAAACACAAAGACACCTACCACGGCGCACATCAGCCATTGATCAGGCCATGCGCGCATTTTCGCGGCGAGCCAAGGGGAGACTGCCACAATAAATGCGCCGTAGCCAAATGCATTGATGCCGATAAACACCAAGGTGCGGACAAAAAAGTTGTGGCCGGTCAGTAAACGACGCAGGGTACGGTTAATGTCGTTACCAAACACCACCAATAAAGATGCGGTGACCGCAATGGCGATTTCGTTTAACCAAGGGGTTAGCCAAGCGCCGCCTTGGGCAAGCCAAGAGATAATAATATTCATAATTCGTCACACTCTGTAGAATGCTGCTAGGTTACTGATTTCTACTAGCGACTTCCAGCCTCAACGCAAGTCGCGCGCGGTAAGGAGAAAACATGAGAATTGCCTCGATAGGGTTGGGTGACATCGCCCAAAAGGCATACCTGCCACTACTTGCAAGCTGGCCCGATCTCGACTGGGTCTTGTGTAGCCGCCAAGCCGATACACTCGCGAAATTGGCGCAGCAGTATCGGGTAGCGCACACAGCAGCCAATGTTGAAGAAGTATTGGCGCTGAACGTGGATGGGGTGATGATTCATGCTGCCACTCATGCTCATTCGGCGTTGGTGCGTCCGTTCTTAGCCGCAGGTATTCCCGTGTTTGTCGACAAACCGGTGGCCCAATCGGGGGCGGATGTTGAAGCTCTCTTTAACCTTGCTGAAAAGCATAATACGCCTTTGTTTGCAGGATTTAATCGCCGTTATTTGCCGTTGTTAAACGCCCATTTAAACGGCCAGCGCCCAGAAGATGAACTCGGCTCGCTCCTGTTGTCGTTGCGATGGGAAAAGCATCGTCATGCGCTGCCAGATGCGCCCCGTCGATTCATTTTCGATGACTTTATTCACCCGCTTGACAGTATTAACCTGCACGGTGACATGAACATTGATGATTTGGATGTGTTTGCCCAGTTTGATGAAGGACTGCTCGCGCGTTTAGATATTCGTTGGCATCGCGACAATAGCTTATTTGAAGCCAGTATGAATCGCCAATATGGCGCCACCAAGGAAACCATTGCCGCAGCCTACCGTAACGAGTGTTACTTCTTTGATGGATTTACGCGCGGTGAACGCATGCAAGACAATCAAGTCGCGCAATTGGCTCTCCCTGATTGGACGGGCATGCAGGCCAGCAAAGGGTTTGAAGCCATGTTGAACCACTGGTTTGAGGTGGTCCAAACGGGCCGGATCGATGCCGCTATTACCGCACGCAGTGTGGCCTCTCATTGGGTGGCCGAAGACTTAGTCGCCTATTGTGAAGCGCTGCGAGACAATGGTTAATTCGCTTGCATGATTAGGCTGTTTTTACGCGCTCTGCCGTGAGGTAAGGCATTAGCAGGGTTCGCACATTTAAAGTGACATCCAATTTGGCAGCCAGCAAATATAGTCCCGCAATTTTACGATGCAAAAATAGCGCATCCGCCGGCGGTGTGTGCCAATAGCCTTGCTCCATACTCAGCGCCATCCCACGGTTACGTAAACGGGTGGCTAAATCGGCTTGACCAAAATTAAAGGGCGCATCCGTCGCTATTGGCTCACAGGCGGTGTTCACAAGCTCAAGCACACTGGCTTTTTGCTCCGGTAAGATCGCCTCGGCAAAAAAGCCAATTTGGGTCAGCGCTGCGTCAATGCCGGGGTTATCTTTTTCAATGGCAGCTAAGAACAACTTGCGATAGCCCTCAGTAAATCGTGAGGTGTACTGACGGGTTGCACCAAAATCGAGCAAGACGATACGGCCACTTTCTGGTTGGTATAAATAATTGGCGAAGTTAGGATCTGTTTGGACTTCCCCAAACACAAACACCTCTTCAAAGAGTAGGGTAAAGAGTTGACTCACCGCGCGATGACGCACTGCAGGCTCGGCTTTTGTTAGGGTTTCAATCGGTTCACCCGCCATAAAATCCATGGTCAACACGCGATCTGTGGTTAAGGTTGAATGGATATTGGGCACCACTAAATCCGTAAGGGCATTCAGCCGCTCGTTAAAGCGCATCATGGCATTCGCTTCTTTACGATAATCGGCTTCATCATGCAGCTGTTGCTTCGCTTCATCGAGTAAGGCTTGGTAATTGGCTTCTTTGGGGATCAGGCCACTCAAGCGCAATAAGGTAATCACATTATCGACATCGCTATCGATGCTGTCTTTAATCCGCGGGTACTGAACCTTCACCGCCACTTTGTCACCAGCATCGGTATAGGCTTCGTGCACTTGGCCTATCGACGCTGACGCGATGGGCGAAAAACGAAAGTGGGTAAAAGCTTGCTTCCATTCGGGCCCCCACTGCTCGGTGAGTACTTGGTTAAGTTGGGTAGATGGCATAGGCGTGGCATGATTGCGTAATCGAGCCAATAAATCACTGAGCTCGGGTGGGATTAAATCGCCCGCATCCATCGACAATAACTGACCGACCTTCATCGCTGCACCGCGCAAATCCGCCAGTTTGTCCGCTACATGGGCGATATTAGCCGGCGACATCACCAAATCTTTACGGCTCGGCCGATTGCCTTGTGCAAACTGCTTCGCACCTTCCCACGCCACATTCGACGCCACACGCCCCGCTAGGGAAGCCAGTGCTCCTAACCGAGAATATCGCCCATGAGGAACCTTGCTACTTTTCATAACCATCTCCTTATCACCCACTTAGTGTACGGTATAAACCGAGGAATGGTTTGGTGGAGATTTACGCTGATCACACTATCCTTGTTTATTGCGCTCGTTCCCACGCTCCTGCGTGGGAATGCATATTGAGGTAAAATAGTCACCAAATCACCGAGCGCATGTAATTAGGCTACATGTAGGAACCGTTGAAGTGCTGTAACCTAGTTTTGTGCAATAGCTTGCTTTGCACTTAAGTCCAGTGACTATGTTGAGTTCATGGTTAGCGGCTTTGAGTCAATTGACTCTATTTAAAGCAAGTTTTTGCACACTTAACTAGAAGTTTCTTTATTTCCACGCTGACCATAAGTTGTCAGTAGATAGTCAACAAGCTCTACTATGGCGCTACTAAGCACTTCCGTATCGTCCTGCCTAACTGGACAGTTGAGAACAAATCGGTTATTTTCGACGCGAAACCATGCTGCTGCCGTTTTCGTCTCCTTGGTGAAAGCAGCTATCGGATTATTTTTCCAATAGGCTAACCAAGCGGTAGAATTTGCGGGCTCTCCCTTCATTTTATTAAGGATATCGCGCTCAGCAAGGAGAGGGTAATGCTGCAAAAGATACCAGCTTTTTTCTGCCAAGTCGTTTAGGCTAGGGGGCGTAAGTAGGCCATCGAGTGCTATAAAAGCCCGCAATGTTATCGCTTTAAAACATTTGGTCATGCTTGTTTTTTGTACGCCCTGTCGCAGAAATTCAAAATATGGGATTAGTTTCTGCACTTCCTTGTCATCTTTTTCGTAGGCAGCCACTAGTTCAAACCAGCTACCATGATTTTTATCGGCTTTCTTCAGGCTTTTGTACTCATGATAAAATTCGGTTGCTGTTGGCCTATGTCCCAGTTTTTGTTCCAAGTACATCAAATCTTCTAAAGCTGTTGTGCGCTGTTGCTCCGCTAATTTCTGCCAGAAGTCTGTTATTTCTAGATCAAAGTTGGTAAAGCAGCCTTTTGGAAGCTCCGGAGATTTCACCTTCTTCACGGCTTGCCGGATGCTTGAAGCTCCGAGTATGGCCATAGGCTTCAATAGGAAGCTGTGATGGTTACCGATAAAGTCCATAACAACTAAGTGAGTTTTATTCTCTGCCAATCGTAAGCCTCGGCCCAATTGCTGTAGAAATACAATCTTAGATTCACTGGGGCGTAACATCATAACAGTATCAATGCTCGGTAAATCTACCCCTTCATTAAACAGGTCAACAGTGAATAAGACTTTCAGTTGTCCGTCTTTTAGGAGTGATAGAGCTTGATTTCGACGCAAAGGTGACTTGCTATGAACTGCGGCAGATGTGACGCCATGGCGATTAAAATAATCTGCCATATAATCGGCGTGTTTGGTGGATACACAGAATGCTAAAGTGCGATGCTGTTTGTATTTATTCCAAGTCTCAAGAGCATGCTTAGCTCGAAGTTGGCTGGCAAACTGATGCTCCAAAGCTTCGGGATCAAATTTACCATTCCGCCAAGGTATAGAGGTGTAATCGACATGACCATCCCAGATCCCGTAGTAATGGAAAGGCACTAAAGCGCCATTGTCTATGCCATGAACTAGGTTGCGTTCAAAGACTAGATTATTATCACACAGACTCAGAATATCAGCTTGGTCACTTCGTTCCGGCGTTGCGGTAAGGCCCAGCATAAATTGAGGTTTGAAGTAATCAAGCAAGATACGGTAGATTGGCGCGCTTGCATGATGAAATTCATCGACTACAACGTAATCAAAATGGCTCGGATCAAACTGGGCGAGATGCTCTTTTTTCCCGATGGTCTGAATAGATGCGAATAAGCAGTCAGCATCTTTTTGACGTACCTTGCTAGCGTAAAGTCCCGTGCTGTAGTCCGGCAGTAGCTGAGAAAACGTACTCTGAGCCTGTCGTAAAATTTCCTCCCGATGAGCAACAAACAAGACTCGTTCAGCTTTTATCTGCTGTGCATCAAAAGCACTTAACCAAGTTTTCCCCATTCCCGTTGCTAGGACAACTAAACCCCGAAGATACCCCTGTTCTCTAGTGTCAGCCAAAGCTTTTAAAGCTAGCTCTTGGTCCGGTTTTGGGTAGATAGCCTCTTTTATTTCTGAAGGAAACAAGTGAGTCACTTGAGGTGGATTACGCCGTACAATATATTGCTGGACCCATTCAAATGTCAGCTCGGTGGTCTGGTGGTGATGAAAGATATAATCAAATGCCTCACGTATTCGGGAAAACTGGTTTTGACTATAGCTGTTATCCTTGATGAGATCATAGCGTAAGGCCCACTCATGGGCGTCAGTCAATGCTTGTCGACTGAGGTTATTTGAGCCGATAAAGGCACAGCCTTCTCTTTGTTCATTGCAGATAAAAATGTACGCTTTCATATGAAAGCCATCTTTCGGTTGACATTGATAGACCCGCAACTCCGCCCCAGGCAGACTGAGCAGTTGTTCTAGCGCTTTTGGATCAGTGATATGTAAATAGTCAGATGTCAATATCTTGAGGCTTGCTCCACGTTCAAGCGCTTCATGGAGGGCATCTAAAATAAGGGTAAGACCGCTAAGGCGGATAAAAGATACCGTTATTTCTATTTCATTGGCATGATTGATAGCATGGAGTAGTTGAGGCAATAAGGGCTGCTGCGATCCGGTCGTGAGAACATCCGGATGTTGAGTTAAAGTTGAAACTTCTTGTCCTGACACTGAGCCATATCCTGTTAATGATGAGCTTATCAAAATGGATTGACCGAATAATGACATACTGTAATACAGTTAAATCCTCCGTTCACTACTATAACGAGCATGCCGCTACTTTTATATTTACAACTCAAAAGGTTGATATGAGTAATCTCTACCAGCAACTGACTCCGTTACTACCAGTTGGAGCTGCTATTCTTGATGCTGGTTGTGGTTCTGGACGTGATGCGTTGAATTTTAAAAAAATGGGGTTTGACGTTGAAGCGTTCGATGCAAGTAAAGCTATGTCGGAGGCTGCATCGCAACTTATTGGGCACAAAGTACACTGCTGTACGTTCATGGAGTTCTCATCTCAAAAGAGCTTTGATGCGATCTGGGCCTGCGCAAGTTTGCTTCATGTCCCTCATAAAAATTTGCCAGAAACTTTTGAACATTTGGCTCAATTCCTTTCAAACGAGGGGAAATTTATCGTCAGTTTTAAATATGGAGACTCTGAGCGTCAAGAGGGAGAACGTCACTTCACGGATATGAATGAAGAGCGTTTTGAACAGGTCATTCGGGATGTCGGTGGTCTAACTATAAGAAAAACCTGGCTTACATCAGATAATAGGCCACAAAATGAGACAATGTGGTTTAATGCCATTTTACATAAACTTTAAAGAAGTCGCTATTTGCCTCTATCGCATAAGGTTGGTTAGCGTATGGCAATTGGATGACGTACTGAAAAAGCAGGGGAATGGTTTGGTGGTAATTACAAGCTCTTGATTTTAAGGCGCAACTCACCGGATAATCGTCAACTTGTACGTGCTTAGCTCCCCACTCCTGCGTGGAAGTGACGTAATCGTTATAAGCATGGATGAGAGTCTTTTATAGAAGCGTGATAAAAACAAAATGAAGTCACTATTACTAAAAACACTTGAAAGCCTAATACTCTTTGTTGCTCTTCCTTTTCTAGTCAGTTTCGGGACCATAAAGCTGTTTTCAAACTACGAATACTGGGGTTTCAGCGAGTACAAAGCAGGTATTCACACTGGTGTGATAACGTTTATCTCCATCATGACGTCTAAGGTCTGTGCATATCTAGACCGTAAAAATAGAGTCATTAACACAGAGCGAAGTCATAGTGCGCTCGATAATTGATCCTATGTTCCTCTCTCCACAGATAATCATGGGATGAAAAATCACACCCACGCCACGATATGACACGGTTCCTACCAGTTACATGACACTTCAACCAGTATCACAGCTTCGCTAATTGAGTGTCGCTTAGTTCATAGAAAACAGCTGGTTATGTTTTATCCTGTCTAGCTAAGTAGTAGCATTTGCTTACAAAATTAGTCTGTAGGGTAAATGCTAATGAAGCTGATGTTTAAAACAAAAATACTGCTGCTTGCCATTGTGCCGCTTATTGCCTCGATATTGATTTTGAGTGCGATCACGGCACATAACGAGCGGACACTAATAGAAGAGAACATTGCCACGTTTCGGGAAAAACTAGTCAACGAGCGTAAAAAACAACTCGAAGAAGTGACTCAGGTGGCCGAGAACATTGTAGAACGCATCAATCCCGGTACCAGTGAGGCACGTCTAGCGGCGCTGAAAACGGCGCTTACTGATGTGAAATTTGGCGAAGCGGGTTACTTTTTTATCTACAACAAACAGGGGATTAATGTGTTTCACCCTGTTAAACCAGCCCTTGAAGGGAAAAACCTGATTGATTTTACCGATCCGAAAGGCAACAAGGTTATTCAAGGCCTGCTTGAGGCCGCACAGCGAGGCGATGGCTTTTTCAATTTTATGTTTGATAAGCCCGGCGCTGACCAGCTGATTGAGAAAATTGGCTATGCGGTGATGATCAATAATGGTCGATGGTTGCTTGGTACCGGTGCCTATATCGATGATATCGAGCGAGAGGTAGCCGCTTATCGCAGTGAAGCAGAGCAAGCATTGGATGCTCAGATCTGGCGTTTAACCTTGCTTGGGTTGGGCACGGTGATTATCACAGTGTTGCTAGTGAGCTGGTTTACGCAGCGCATTGGTGAACCAGTGAAAAACATGCTCGATAAGCTTAATGATATTGCCAGTGGCGAGGGCGATCTCACTCAGCGCTTGCATGTGCACGGCCATGATGAAATTGCCCAACTTGGTCATGCGTTTAATCGCTTTGTGGACAAACTACAGCAAACTATCCAACGGGTCGCTCAGGTCACCGCACAAGTGAATAGCACTGCCAGTGATATGGCGCGGCAGACCGCGACGGTAGCCCAGCACTTACAAACTCATGATAACGAAACCGAGCAAGTGGTGACCGCGGTGACAGAGATGAGCTCTGCTGCGCAGGAAGTAGCACAAAACACCACGCAGGTTGCTGATGCCGCTACGTCTGCCACCCAAGATGCGCAAAACGCGCAAACCCAAGTGCATGAATCTATCGCGTCGGTTGAGCGGTTGGTGGCGAAAATGAGCGAGTCGAGTCAGCAAGTGGATCAGCTTAAAGCTCAGTCAGATAAAATCACCTCGGTACTGTCTGTGATTGGTGAAATTGCCGAGCAAACCAATCTGCTGGCGCTAAATGCAGCGATTGAAGCCGCCCGTGCGGGCGAGCAGGGCAGAGGCTTTGCGGTGGTGGCCGATGAAGTGCGCACCTTGGCCAGTCGTACCCAAACCAGCACTCATGAGATCCGTGACATGCTTGATGGTCTACACGTGCATGTGGATAGTGCCGTCAAAACCATTGCTGATAGCGATCAAGAGTGCCAATGCATGGCAACGATTTCAGCGCAAATTGGCGAACGAATCACCTCGGTGAGTGCGGCGTTCTCGCAAGTAAACGATATGACCTCGCAAATAGCTAGCGCGGCGTCAGAACAAACCACGGTCACAGAAGATATTCATCGTAATCTGGTATCGATTCGCGACATTGTCGCTAGCTTGTTGACCTCCAGTGAGGCATCGTCACATGCGGCGGAAGAGCTGAGCTCGCTTGGCCAAGATCTCGATACCTTGGTCGGGCAATTTAAAGTCGCCTAAATCTCCCTTGATTCGCTCCCACGCGAAAGCGTACGCGCAAGGCATGATAAAAACGTTAAAGGACGCTTACGGCAAGCGTCCTTTCGCTTTACAATATGCAATTTAGCGGTATTATGCTCACGCAAACGTTTGCTTTGAACATATTGTGCGCTATTGAGAGGGTTTCATGCTACCTGATGTCGAGATCTGTCGTAACACCACACTCGCCCCCATATCTACCATTGCCAAGCAAGCTGGCCTCCTTGACTCAGAGTTTAAAACGCAAGGTAGCTATAAAGCCAAAATCTCTCTCGATTGCTTAAAGCGTCTTGCCCCCAACCGAACGGGAAAGTTAGTCCTGGTCACCGCCATCACTCCCACGCCCTTGGGTGAAGGCAAAACCGTCACCACCATTGGTCTTGCGCAAGGCTTGGCGAAACTGAATCATTCTGTAACAGCGTGTATTCGTCAGCCTTCGATGGGGCCCGTATTTGGTGTGAAAGGTGGTGCAGCTGGCGGTGGTTATTCGCAAGTGGCTCCGATGGAGGAGCTCAACCTCCATCTGACGGGTGATATTCATGCGGTGACCGCGGCGCACAACTTGGCTGCTGCGGCTATTGATGCGCGAATTTATCACGAGCAACGTCGAGGCTATGACGATTTTGAGGCGCGCAGTGGCTTAAAAGCGTTAAAAATCGACCCAAATCGGGTGGTCTGGAAGCGGGTGATGGATCACAACGATCGCGCTTTGCGTATGGTAACTGTGGGTAAAAACGAGCCGGGCAAAACCATCAACGGCTACGAGCGTGAAGGCGGGTTTGATATCTCTGCCGCCTCTGAGCTAATGGCGATTTTGGCGTTGGCGAGCGATCTTCGCGATCTGCGTCAGCGCATCGGCCGCATAGTGTTGGCTTATAGCCATACCGGTGAGCCGATCACCACCGAAGATTTACAAGTAGCTGGCGCGATGGCGGTCAGTATGAAAGAAGCGATTGAACCCACCTTGATGCAAACCCTAGAAGGCGTGCCGACACTGATTCACGCCGGTCCGTTTGCCAATATTGCCCATGGTAATTCGTCAATTATCGCCGATAACATTGCGCTTAAGCTAGGTGATTATACCGTCACCGAAGGTGGCTTTGGCTCGGACATGGGATTTGAAAAAGCCTGCAACATTAAAGCGCAAGCATCCGGTAAAGCGCCAGACTGTGCAGTGATTGTGGCGACATTGCGCGGCTTAAAAGCCAACTCGGGTCACTACAATTTACAGCCTGGTCAGCCTATGCCCGACGCGCTCTTTGCGGATGATAATGAGGCATTAGTAGCAGGGTTCGAAAACCTCAAATGGCATATCAATAATGTGACTCAATATGGTGTGCCGGCGGTGGTGGCGATTAATCGCTTTCCACAAGACAGTGATGCGGAGCTTGCGACACTCAAGGCGATGATTGAAGCGCTGCCCAACAAGGTGCGGGTAGCGATCAGTGAAGGCTTTGCCCAAGGTGGTGAGGGTACGCGTGAACTGGCGGAACAAGTGGTCGCGCAATGTAAAACCAATGCATCATTCTCGCCCTTGTATCACGCCCAGCAAAGCTTGGAAGAAAAACTAATGGCGGTTGCGGAAGTTAGTTATGGCGCGGGAAGCGTGACGTTAAGTGACACCGCGAAACAGCAACTGCAACAATTTAAAGCGCAAGGATATGACGGCTTGGCAGTCTGTTTGGCGAAAACGCCACTGTCTATTTCAACCGATGATGCGATAAAAGGCGCTCCCAAAGGCTTTGATGTACCGATCCGCGAGTTGAAATTATGCGCGGGTGCCGGATTTGTCTATGCCTTATGTGGCAACGTGATGACCATGCCCGGTCTACCGGAAAAACCAGCGTTTATGAACCTTGACCTTGATGATGAGGGTAATATTGTTGGGTTGAGTTAATGAGACTAACCCTCGCGAGAGCCGCTGTTGTCAGCGGCTTTTTTGTTTTTGCTAGATGCGGCCACGCTCGTCATTGTCTTCATGGTAGCGTGGTGTGGTATCCTCTCTGACCTTAATTCTCCCACCGACTGTGAGCCTGACTTGAAAAAAATCGCGGTTTTTGTCGACGTTCAAAATATCTACTACACCACACGCCAAGCCTACGGGCGTCAGTTTAATTATCGCCAGTTGTGGCAAACCCTCAATGATATGGGGGAGGTGGTAACCGCGTATGCCTACGCCATTCGCCGCGATGACGATCAGCAAATCAAATTTCAAGATGCCCTTCGCCACATTGGCTTTACCGTCAAGCTTAAACCTTATATTCAACGCGCCGATGGCAGTACTAAAGGCGATTGGGATGTGGGGATTGCCATTGATGTGATGGAAGCCGCGCCCGAGGTTGATACCGTGGTGCTGTTATCCGGCGACGGAGATTTTGATTTGCTGATGAACAAAATCCGCTTGCGCTATCACACTGAAGCGGTGGTGCTTGGTGTGCCTTCCCTAACGGCTAATTCCTTGGTGAACAGTGTCGATCGCTTTATTGCGATTGAAGACGATATGTTGTTGTAGGCACGGCGTTTAGTTTGCGGTTCTGGGACAATTTCTGATTTTATGTTGATGTTGAAGCGAGTAAACGATGTACAAATTAATCGCCCTAGATATGGACGGCACCTTGTTAAACAGCGAGAAAGCAATATCTGCTGAGAATAAGCAAGCCATTGCCCGCGCGCGTGAGAAAGGCGTGACTGTGGTATTAGCGTCTGGCCGTCCGCTTGAGGGCATGCAGCCTAAGCTAGACGAACTGGGAATCGGGTCGGATAAAGACTTTGTGCTGTATTACAACGGCTCGATGGTGAAAAACGTAGGGACCGATGAGGTGATCTTGCAAAAAGGGCTAGACGGCAAAGCCGCGAAAGCGCTGGCTCGACATGCTGAAGCATTGGGTGCCTACGTGCACGCGTTTAGTACTGAGCACGGTTTAATTACACCAGCACAGAATCCGTATACCGAAATTGAAGGCAAGATCAACGGCCTAGATATTACCGTGATGGATTTCGAGACCCTAAGCGATGATCATCCGATTATCAAAGTGTTGATGGTGGCAGAGCCAAGCAAGTTAAACGAAGTGATCAGTGCGTTACCATCCGCGCTACGCGAGGAATTTACGGTCGTGCAAAGTGCGCCTTTCTTCCTCGAGTTTCTAAACCCTGCGAGCAATAAAGGGGCGGGGGTGGCCGCCATTGCAGCGCATCTAGGTATTCAACCCGATGAAGTGATTTGCATGGGCGATGCTGAAAACGATCACGCGATGTTGGAATACGCGGGCCTTGGCATTGCGATGGCTAATGCCATGGAAGCAACCAAGCAAATCGCGGATTACATTACCGAAAGCAATGATGAGCACGGTGTGGCCAAAGCGATTGAAAAGTTTGTGTTAGCAGCGGATAGCGCCGTAGCGTAAAACGAACAAGCATAAATCAATGGGGCGGGTGTTTGTGCCTGCCTCGTTTTAATTTCATGGTATTGATGGTGTCGTTTACTGATGTGGCGTGAGCCTATCTTGCTTTAAAGAACAGGTAGCGGTATTCGCGGAGAACAAAAAAGCCTGCTAAAAAGCAGGCTCTCTGGAAATGGTGCGTCCGGGCAGACTCGAACTGCCGACCCCCGCCATGTCAAGGCGGTACTCTAACCAACTGAGCTACGGACGCGAATTTCAAAATGTGGTGCGTCTGAGTGGACTCGAACCACCGACTTCCACCATGTCAAGGTGACACTCTAACCAACTGAGTTACAGACGCATAATTTTTCGTTTCAAGCAAAGTGGTGCGTCCGAGTGGACTCGAACCACCGACCCCCGCCATGTCAAGGCGATACTCTAACCAGCTGAGCTACGGACGCACAGTGCTTGAAAGCGGGATGAATAGTAGCGAGTTCATCTGTGTCACGCAAGCGCTTGAGCGCACTTTTTTGCACATTGACGTCTGTTTGGCGATTTGGTGGTCAAATTGATGGTTTTTCACCATTTTTCTTTATGATCGCGACGTGACAGGCGGACACTTACCCGCCTAAGGTCACGTTGCAGCGTTGGAACAGCTGTTGCCATACATCGGCATGATGACGAATGGCCTGTTTATACGCCGTGTATGCCTCGCCTTGCCAATAGGCGGATTTATACGCAGAAAAAGGCGGAGGCGTTTCTAGGGAGGCAAGTTGATTTAATGTTGGCGATACATCACGATACAAGCCGTCTACGCGCGCTAAATAAGGTTGTACTTCACCGACATAATATTTGTAAAACACGGTTTTTAATCGCTCGAGGCGGGTAGTATCAAAATTTTCACCACACAGTACTTTGGATTGATTGTCAGCAATCAACTGGCTAGTTTGATTGAGCCAATCCGTATGCGCTGTCAGACTGACGAATAATGCGCCTAAAATCGGTTGTTTTTCAATACTTTCTTGCCACTCAAGAATGCTTTCATGAGTCGACGATGGCTGTTGAACCAAGCGGCCGAATTGTGTCATCGCGCTGACCGCATTGCTATGCGCGGGAAGTTCAATCGGCAACGTGTGAATCGGCAATGACCACTGTGCTTGCCAGGCGCTGCTATCAATCACCGTATTCCAGATAACGGTGGGAAGTTGCTGGGTTTTGCTTACGATGGCGTCATTGAGCGCGGTTCGGATGCTGTCATCTTTCACCTTTGGCAGGCATTGCTTAGCGACACGGATAAAACTGAGTTCGTAATCAAGCTGACGAAAGCGATCGGCGACTTTCCCCAGTGAGGAATTACGCTCGGCAATTAAATTAAACAGCCCGCATTGGCGCAGTTCATAAGCATCGAGCAACCCTAAACGGAGATCGGCGATGGGTTGTACCAGCTCCCGTTTACGAGGCAAAGAGGGCAGCGCCGGTAGGCTAAGGGGAGAGGGATCAGCATCCAACACATTTCCGAGGCGTTGTTGGTAGTCGGCCATCATGGCTTTAGCCGGATCGGCTGGTTCACAAGCAGTCAGCAAGCTTATCGATAGAACAATCAGAAGGGGAGCGAGTAAGCGCATAACACGGTGATTCCTTTAGCGTCGATGCCAGTCGATACGAAGGCGACCCGCAACCCGATCGCCACGTCTCATAGTTTACGCAACTTACTGAGTTTATGTCAGTAGGATGGTTTTATTCCCGTTACATCGCTCTAGAACCGATAAGGTCGATTATCGAACAGCGGGGTCGACACTGTCGATACGGATCACCACCGCGTCGGGTCGCCAATATTCAAATTCGCAATCCATCAACTCACCATCTTGCTTGTAGTTGATTCGGCATATTTTGAGGATGGGTTGCCCATTGGCAAGGTTCAATGCTTTGGCAACGTGAGCGGGGGCTGAGGTGGGGATGACTTCAAACCGCGAGCGTTTCGTTTCGTAGTGATATTTGTCTCGGTAAATCCCTGTCAGTGACTGGGTTAAATCCTCAGTTAAGATACCTTCAAACAAAGCGGCTTTAAGTACATTCTCGACAAACAGTACCGCTCGACCATCGATATAACGTAACCGCTCAATGATATGAATGGGCAACATAGGGCCTGCGTCCAACGCACGAGCGTACTCGCCGGATGCGACTTCGTTGCGCACTCTGATTAATCGAGTATCCGCGGTGCGATCTTGTTCGCGGATCATTTGGTGGAAGTGGGTCCGAGATAGAGGGTTATAGCCAATTCGCTCGGGGGACACATACCAACCTCGACGTTCTTCGCGATAAATCAGCCCTTCAGTCTCCAGTGAAACCAAGGCGTCTTTAACCGTAATACGCGTGGTACCGTAGAGCTCACTGAGTTCGCGTTCTGAAGGGAGTTTCTGTCCTTGATGTATCACACCTGCTTGGATTTGCTCTCGCAGATTCTGCTTGATGTATGTCAGTTGCGTACCGTATTGGCGAGTTGTCGTCACGCTCATTAGTGATCTAGTCCAGTAAAGAGTATCCCCGCAAGATAAGTCACAGAGTTAACAGAAATATGACAGCTATCAGTCGCTTGGACACAGGATGCCTGCAATAAAAGTGACATGAAATGTAAGCAGAAATGTCAATCTATTGATGCCTAATCGTCATATTTGCGCCCTAGCATGCAAAACGAACTTACTGACCTAGTCCAGAAGGATAGAGACAATGAAAACTTTGCTAAGTCGTTCCGTTGCTTTACCGGCGAAGCGTATGGTGCCAGCAGCACTGATCGCCGCTACACTGGCGTTTCCTGCGGTGGCTAAAGAGACCAACCTGGAATCTTTGACCAAGGCTGCCCAGCAAGAGGGGGCTGTTTATAGCGTGGGTATGCCCGACAGTTGGGCGAATTGGAAAGACACGTGGGCGGATTTGAAGGCAAATTATGGGTTAATCCACCAAGACACTGACATGAGCTCGGCACAAGAAATTGCCAAATTTGAAGCTGAGAAGAAAAATGCCACCGCGGATATTGGTGACGTCGGCTTTGCATTTGCGCGTGTTGCGGTGAAAAAGGGTGTCACCCAGCCCTATAAGCCGAGTACTTGGGATGATATTCCTGACTGGGCAAAAGACAAAGACGGCCACTGGGCGTTGGCTTATACCGGCACGATCGCGTTTATCGCCAACAATAACTTGGTGAAAGATGCGCCAACATCGTGGCAGGACCTACTTGAAGGGGACTACAAGGTTACGGTCGGGGATGTGGGCGTTGCGTCTCAGGCAAACAATGCTGTCTTAGCGGCTTCATTTGCCAATGGCGGTGATGAATCCAACCTAAAGCCAGCGATCGATTTCTTTGCAAAACTGGCCAAGCAGGGACGCTTATCGTTCACCAACCCAAGCATTGCGAACCTTGAAAAAGGTGAAATCGAAGTGGCTATTATGTGGGATTTCAATGCGCTGAATTACCGCGACAAAATTGATCGTGAGCGTTTCACAGTAAATATTCCTCAAGATGGCTCCGTGATTTCTGGTTACACCACCATTATCAATAAATACGCGAAAAACCCCAACGCGGCGAAGTTGGCGCGTGAGTACATTTTTAGTGACCAAGGGCAAATTAATCTTGCCGAGGGATATGCTCGTCCGATTCGTACCAATGTCACCTTACCTCAGTCGATCCAAGACAAACTGATCGCCAATGACCAATACAGCAATGTGCGCCCAGTGACGAACTTCTCGGCATGGGAAAAGTCAGCGCGCCGTCTACCTCGTCAATGGCAAGAAAGTGTGCTTATCCACTAGCAATAGAAGTCGGTTAGTATGAATAATAAGGTGATCCTTGTTGTTCTTGACGGACTGAATTATCAGGTAGCCCGTGATTGCATGGGCTATCTGAACGGTCTTGTAGAACAACCTCATTCCCAATCAGCGCTGCGCACCACGCTTTATCAGCTGCAAAGTGAATTGCCATCCATGTCTCGCCCTTTGTATGAGTGCATCTTAACCGGGATCCGCCCGATAGAAAGCGGCATCGTCAACAATACGATTGTGCGTTTATCCAAGCATGATTCAGTTTTTAGCTTGGCGAGCGCACAAGGCAAGGTAACCGCGGCTGCGGCCTATCATTGGATCAGCGAGCTCTATAATCGTGCGCCTTTTGAGCCGGTTAGAGATCGCTTTACGCATGACACATCACTCAATATTCAGCATGGCTGTTTCTACCATTGGGATCATTACCCAGATGAAGCCTTGTTGTTGGACGCAGAGTATTTACGTCGTACTTTCGGGCCCGATTTTTTGCTCATCCACCCCATGAATATGGATGATCTCGGGCACAAACACGGCTTGGATTCTCAGCAATATCGCAATGGTGCGCGGCATATTGATAGTTTGCTCGCGAATTACATCGAAGCTTGGGTAGCCGACGGTTATCAAGTGCTGATCACCAGCGATCATGGGATGAATAATGACAGGTCGCACGGTGGTACGTTGGCAGAAGAGCGCGATGTACCTTTGTTTGTTATCGGTGAGCGTTTTAGCCATCAAGCCTGCAAGGTTAAACAAACCGAACTGTGCGGCACTGTGTGTCAGCTATTGCAGCTCGACCACCCCAAACCTTTTACTCAGGAATTGTTAGCATGATGGACAGTTCTCTTACTCCCACGCACACCCATACACCGACCAAAACTAAGCTCGCTTGGGTGACTCGACTTAAACGTTGGAAACCCGCGCTGTGGTTAGTTCCTTTTGGCTGCTTTTTCTATCTGTTTCAGATTGCGCCCATGGTCTGGGTGTTCGTTAATAGCTTTATTTACGACGACACATTAAGCGTCGATAACTATGTCGAAATCATCGACTCTGCCTTTATGCTTCAGGCGTTTAGTAATAGCTTGTGGCTGGCGTTTTGGTCGAGTGTGGTGGGGTTGGCCATCGCAACCTTGTTGGTGTCTTCGCTACGTCGTGTCGATTCTAAACTTCGTGATGGCGTGATTGCCTTTACCAATATGAGCAGCAACTTTGCCGGCGTGCCATTGGCGTTTGCCTTTATCATTATTTTGGGCACTAATGGCGCCATTACCTTGCTCCTCAAGCAATACGGTGTACTGGGCGAGTTTGACCTTTACGGCAAGTGGGGATTGTTGGCGATCTATATTTATTTTCAAATTCCACTTGCGGTGTTGCTTCTCTATCCCGCGTTTGATGCGTTGAGTGATGACTGGCAAGCCGCCGCTGCCCTGTTGGGGGCTCGCACATCACAATACTGGGCGCGAGTGGCCTTGCCTGTTCTCTCTCCCGCGTTATTTGGCACCTTTATTATCCTCATTGCCAATGCTATCGGCGCTTATGCCAGTGTTTATGCGCTAACGTCGGGTAATTACAACCTTGTCACCGTGCGCATTGCCAGTTTGGTATCGGGCGATTTATTCCTTGAGCCCAATCTGGCAGCGGCGATTTCTGTCATTCTGATGGTGTTACTGGCGTTTATTACCGTCGTTAACCAATGGCTTATTGCAAAAAGCTACGCGGGCAAAAAGGGGAGAGAATAGCGATGGATACGATGAATACCCGATACCACAAAACCGTGGTTTACGGCATTGTTGGCGTGATGCTAGTCCCGATCTTAGCGACCTTAATCTATTCATTCTCATCGCGTTGGGGCGCCACAGTGTTACCCGATGGATTTACGTTGGATTGGTACCTAAAGCTGGTTACCGATCCGCGTTTTTTAGAAGCATTTGGTCGCTCGCTGTTTATTTGTATCGCCGCGTTGACGCTCAGTGTGGTGTTGATCTTACCGGCAATTTTTGTCGTGTTTTACTACTTTCCATCCCTCGACAAGCTTATGAATGTGATGATCCTGCTTCCCTTTGCCGTGCCACCTGTGGTGTCTTCGGTGGGGTTACTTCAGCTTTATGCCGACAGCGAGATTGCACTGATTGGCACTCCTTGGATTTTGATTGGCACCTACTTCACCATTGCGTTGCCCTTTATGTACCGTGCGATTGCCAATAGCTTCGAGGCAATTCACCTGCATGATCTGATGGATGCCGCTCATTTACTCGGCGCGAGTACCCGCCAAGCCTTTTTACTGATCGTACTACCGAATGTGAAGAAAGGCCTCATGGCGTCACTGTTCTTGTCGTTTTCGTTTCTACTCGGCGAGTTTGTTTTTGCCAATATCTTGGTGGGAACCCGTTACGAGACTCTGCAAATCTATCTCTACAATATGCGTCAAACCAGTGGTCACTTTACTTCCGCCTTGGTCATGACCTATTTCCTGTTTATTTTCTTACTGACTTGGCTCGCAAGTCGTTTTAGCCGAGGGGTGAAATAATGAGTTACGTTCGTGCCAATAACCTGACGAAACGCTTTGGTGATAACACTGTATTTGAAGACATTGAGTTCACGATTGAGCAAGGCGAATTTATTACTTTGTTGGGGCCGAGTGGTTGCGGTAAATCAACCTTGCTACGCAGCCTGGCTGGCTTGAACCCCGTTGATGATGGTGAGATATGGGTAAATGGTGAAAATATTACTCACCAAACGCCTCAGCAGCGAGGGATTGGCATGGTGTTTCAGTCATACGCCTTGTTCCCCAATATGACGGTTGAAGCCAATATTGCTTTTGGATTGAAAATGAAGCGGTGGGGGACGGCTGACATCCAACGTGAAGTGGCTAAGGTTATTGCGCTGGTTGATCTGACGGGGAAGGAAAAACACTATCCACACCAATTATCTGGCGGACAGCGTCAACGTGTTGCACTTGCTCGCGCTTTGGTCGTGAAACCGCGAATTTTATTGCTAGATGAGCCACTCTCGGCACTGGATGCCAAAATTCGCAAACACCTTCGCCAGCAAATCCGTGACATTCAAAAAGAGATGGATTTGACCACGATCTTTGTTACTCATGACCAAGAAGAAGCGATGATCATGTCAGATCGTATTTTCTTGATGGACAAAGGTGAAATCGTACAAGCGGGCACGCCGGAAGCCATTTATACCCAGCCGGCCAATGAGTTTGTTGCCGGGTTTATGGGCCATTACAACTTGGTGGAGGCCAAGAAAGCGAAACAGCTGTTTAATCTGGATACCGAGTGGAAAGTGGCGATTCGCCCTGAGTCCATTTATATCAAAGAGCCGGGACGCCAATATGGCTCACATATTTCTGCGCCACGTGTCGGTCGGATCCATAATCATCAACTGCTTGGTAATGTGATTCGCTATCAAGTGGCGGTCGATGACTGCCAGCTCACCGTGGATCTACTCAATCGCTCATCTGAGCGTTTGTTGGCGAACGGTAGTCAGCTCGAGCTGCTTTTTAACCTTAATGAACTCCAACCCGTGAGGCCTTAGCTATGTCGTCACCTTTGTACGTTTTTGATATGGACGATACCTTGATTAATGGTGACTGTGCCATGTTGTTTAACGCGTTTTTGGTAGAAAAAGGCGTGGTGACGCAATCCGATTTTTTAAAGGAAGATCAGCGTTTAATGCAGCTTTATACGCAAGGAAAGCTCGACATGGCGAGCTACCTTCAATTTGCGATGGCGCCCCTGACCGACTTATCCGTCGAACAGGTACATGCGTTGGTAGAAGAGTGTTTGCACACCAAAATTTTACCTAAGCAGTTTGCCGAGTCGAAAACATTGCTGGCGCAGTTAGACCGTGATGGCATCGATAGGGTGATTATTTCAGCCAGCGTTACGTTTCTTGTCGAGGCGGTGGGGCACCACCTTGGGATCCCTGACGCCTTGGGGATTGATTTAGTGACAGCGCACAATCGTTATACCGCTACCATTGCTGGCATACCAAGCTATCGAGAAGGGAAGGTGGCACGTTTAGAGGCATGGCTAAATGGTCAGTCAACCGACTATTCAGCGATTCACTTTTTCACCGATTCGATCAACGACTTGCCTTTATGCTTGTACGCTGATTATGTTTACTTGGTCAACCCTTGTTCGCAGTTACGCGCCCAAGCCGACCAGCCCAATTGGACGATTTTACGTTGGGAATAGATTAAAGGTGGGAGAGGAGGTTGCCCTGCTGAAAGAAAACCTCAGCAGGGCGATAGGATTAGCGTTCTGACATGGCAAGTTGAAACTCAGAGGACTGGTTGCGCATCCAAAACAATCGCAGACCGAGCAAGAGGGCGGCGGTGGAAATACCAATAATGATCCCAACCCAAAAACCGTGAGCGCCCATTGCCGGTACCAGCCAATCTGTCATGCCTAATACGTAGCCGAGTGGCAAACCAAACACCCAGTAAGACACCAATGTTCGTTGGAAGATGGCGCGCATATCTTTATAACCACGCAGTGCACCGGCGGCAACCACTTGAATAGAGTCGGTAATTTGATATACCGCTGCCAATAACATCAAGGATGAGGCCAGTGTCGCCACTTCCACATTGTCCGAATAGAGTGCGATGATAGGGTCGCGGAGCCAAACGGTAAGAATAGCCGTAATACACGCGGTGCTTACGCCAAGCCAAATACCAATTTTGGCCGAATTGCCCGCACCTACCGTGGTGCGTTTGCCCAGCAAATGACCTACGCGAATACTGACCGCTGCACTGAGGCTCATCGGTAGCATAAAAATCATGGTCGAAAAGTTAATCGCAACTTGGTGAGCGGCCACGGTAATCGGTCCCAGCGGAGCAATCAAAATCGCAATGGCTGCAAACAAGGTCACTTCAAAAAAGAGTGACGCGGCAACAGGGAAACCGAGGCGAAACAGGCGGATTTGTTCTTTAAACGCAGGCGCATAAAGCGAAACAAACAGCTGTAAGGTGCTCAGTTTTTTACTGAATACCACATAAATCCACATCAATACGGCCATCAGCCAATACACAATGGCGGTTGCGACCCCACAGCCGACACCGCCAAGCTCAGGCGCACCGAGTTTGCCATACACAAACATCCAGTTTAACGGAATGTTGGCGGCAAGGCCGATAAAACCAATGACCATCGCGGGAATGGTCATCGACATGCCTTCGCAAAGGTTACGAATCGCTTGGAACACCAAAAAGGCCGGAACCGCCCAAATCACCGCGTGTAAGTAACCGATTGTTTTATCGGTTAATGCAGCTTCAACATCCATCAAGTTGATGATGACGCCAGCTTTATACAAAACCAACCCGATAGGAATACTCAGAAACAGCGCCATATAGAGGCCTTGCTGAAATTGATAGGGGATCTGGTCGTCCTTGCTTGCGCCATTAAGCTGAGCAATCATCGGGACCATAGCCATCAACAGGCCAATGCCAAACAAAATAGCTGGCATCCACACACTGGATGCAACGGCGACGGCGGCCATGTCGGTCGCGCTATAGCCACCGGCCATGACGGTGTCGACAAAGCCCATCGACGTTTGCGCGATTTGCGCGATAAACACTGGAATACTGAGCCTAATTATGGCGCTCGCTTCATCACGATACTGCTGCACGACTGCCTCAACACGGTTGTCTAAAAGGGAAGGAGGGAACAGATAATACGAGGGAGATTATACGTGCTAGAGCGGTGAAAGAGAAAGCAAAACTCGGCACGGCGCCTTTATTTCTGACAGACGGGACAACGCTGAGTGTGTCGCGTTAGATAGGCCCGAGAGCGTCTTATCAGTTAAAAGATTTGCTCGTCGTCTGCATCGACAAATAAATTGACCGTTTTATGCAACTCATCAATCTGCATATTGTAGTGAATGGCATTGCAGCAATTTGGGCAATCTTCATAGAACTCTTGGTTTCCGCCGCTTAAATCAAGCGTAATATCAAAACGGTGCCCACAATGGGGGCAGCTCACGATCCGGTCAGTGATGTCTTTCATTATTCCTCCTCATGATGGGACGTCACTTTCTCTCCAATAAGGCTTTCTTGATAAGTATAGAAGATATGATGAGGCGCGGCCCTCCTTGGGCAAAGTGTATCGAGGTGCTGAGGGAGGTGGGAGAGTGATGGAAATAAAAGAGGCGGCCAATGCCGCCTTATGGAAACGCCCATGAACGATATCGGTGTTACAGCATCTCTGAGGTAAAGTCGCTAAGAGTCTCAAGTTTGTGATCCGCAATGACAAAGCGTGGATCATCCCATTCATGAGCGGCGGGTACCACAATGGTTTTCATCGAGGCCGCTTTGGCGGCGAGTAGACCAGTGAATGAGTCCTCGAAGGCAATACATTGCTCAGGCTCAACGTCTAGTGCTTGCGCAGCATTTAGGTAGACTTCTGGGTGGGGCTTTCCGTGCTTTAAATCACCGGCGGATTCAATAATAGAAAACTGATCACTTAACCCTAATGCATCTAGCGTTGGGTGAATGAGCGACAGGGGAGACGAAGACGCAAGTCCGATTTTAAGGCCGGCTTGGCGGCAAATGGCCAATGCCTCTTTCACGCCCGGCATCATGGGTTTTTCTTGCTGAACCAATTCGACCACACGCGCGACGATACGCTCTCTAACCTCGGCATTTGAAGGGCCTTGCCAAGGTTGCGTACGTGCATAGTGTTTTACAATTTCATCGATTCGAACACCAGTGGTGTCACGGGTGTCTTGCAAACTAATGGAAACTCCTAGCTCGCTCAGTACATCGATTTGAGCGCGTTGCCAGAAGGGTTCTGAGTCGACCAAAAGGCCGTCCATATCGAAAATTGCGGCAGATAACATTGCCAACCTCTATCTGTATGCATGGATAGCGCATGCTACACCGTCAGTCCCAGTTTTGTCAGCAACTGCTCTGTTTTCGTTAAATAAGGGCCGCCGAATAGGTTTACGTGGTTGAGTACATGATAAAGGTTATAAATGTCTTTACGCTGCTGGTAGCCCTCATCTAACGGCCATTCAGCGTGATAGCCATTGTAGAAACTTTCAGGGAAGCCGCCGAACAGCTCAGTCAGTGCGATATCGGTTTCACGGTCGCCCCAGTAACTGGCAGGGTCGAACACGACTGGGCCGTTCACCGATAATCCGGCATTACCATGCCACAAATCACCGTGTAGCAGAGATGGCTTGGGAGAGTGACCCGCTAAAGCGAGTTTTACGCCTTGAATGATGGCTTCGATGTCGCCGAAATGGAGGCCTTTTTCGGCAGCAAGTTGCAACTGCCAGCCAATCCGTTGCTCAGCAAAAAACTGACACCATTTGCGGTGCCAGCAGTTACGCTGCTCCGTCATGCCGATGTAGTTATCATCATCAAACCCATATTCAACCTGTTCGCCCCAACGGTGATGGCGAGCGAGGTGTTGGCCCAGTAGATAGGCTTGGGTGTCATCGAGAGGTTTAATCGGGAGATAACTTAATACTAATGCCGCTTGATCTTTCACTGGGCCAACATAATGGACCTGTGGCACTTGTATTTGTTCACTGATAGCCAGTTGTCGCAGTGCTTCTGCTTCGGCCTCAAAAACGGGTAGGCATTCGCGTTCATTAATTTTAACGAAGAACCGCTGTGCTTTATCGTCACTGACACAATAAGCGTCGTGAATATCACCGCCAGAAACCGGCGTTTTCTCTGTGATTTCAAAATCAATATTGAGTTGATCTGAAAGGTGAACCGACAGTGCATGCCACATAAGCGACTCCGTTACATCGAGGTCAGGGGGAAGTAACAGCGATTGGTTATATATTAGCCTATGATTTCGCCCAATATCTGTGGAGATGGCGACACTTTATATAAAAAACGACCCAAATCCTTAGTTATGCGTGTGTTAACACGATTCGTTAGGACAGGGCCGTTTCACTCATGGTTAGATTATGTAGATAACGCGCAAATCATTGATGCAAACTTGGCAACGCGCCAGCAGGCATCAGACGATTGTAGGTGCCTGTTTGGAGGAGTGCATTTGCTTTTTCAATATCAGGGGCAAAGTAACGGTCCTTGTCATAAAAAGGCACGACGCCACGTAGCTCCGCCTTCGCCTGCTCCAATTTCTCTGAGCTTTTCAGCGGTGCTCGGAAGTCGATACCTTGGCAAGCAGAAAGCAACTCAACGGCGAGGATCCCACGTGTATTACTGCTCATGTCTTTGAGGCGACGGGCGGCAAAGGTAGCCATAGATACATGATCTTCTTGGTTGGCCGATGTGGGCAAGCTGTCAATCGAGGCTGGGTGCGCTAAGGTTTTGTTTTCGCTTGCGAGCGCGGCTGCGGTGACTTGCGCGATCATAAAGCCCGAGTTAACGCCACCATTGTTAACCAAAAATGCAGGCAGCTTGCTGAGGTTGCTATCGATAAGCAGGGCCATACGACGTTCAGATAAGCTGCCAATCTCGGCAATGGCTAACGCGAGGTTATCCGCTGCCATCGCCACCGGCTCAGCATGGAAATTGCCCCCAGAGAGGATGTCACCATCTTCTGGGAAAACCAAAGGATTATCAGATACTGCATTGGCTTCGGTGGTCAATACGTCGGCAGCGTGGCGAATTTGCTGTAAACACGCGCCCATCACTTGCGGCTGACAGCGCAGCGAGTATGGGTCTTGTACTTTTTCACAGTTTTGGTGGCTATCGCCAATTTCACTGGTTCCACCCAGTAGATGACGATAGGCAGCGGCGGCATCCATTTGCGTCTGATGTCCACGCACAGCATGGATGCGAGGATCAAACGGCCGGCGACTTCCCAATGCCGCTTCGACAGATAGGGCACCACACACAGTGGCGGCAGCATACAAATCTTCGGCTTCAAACAAGCCTTCTAGTGCAAATGCCGTGGATGCTTGCGTACCGTTAAGTAGTGCAAGGCCCTCTTTAGGCCCAAGCGTGATCGGGGACAGTCCGGCAATTTTGAGCGCTGCTTCACCTGAGATCACTTCGCCTTTGTAGCGTGCTTGGCCTTCACCCAATAAAACAGTACTCATATGCGCCAAAGGCGCGAGGTCGCCTGAAGCGCCAACAGAGCCTTTCTTGGGAATACAAGGGTACACTTCGTGATTAATCAGTGCTGCCAAGGCTTCGACGACGCTAAAGCGAATACCCGAATAGCCGCGCGCAAGGCTGGCAATTTTGAGCACGATCATCAATCGTACTGTGGCATCATCCATAAACTCGCCAATGCCAGCTGCGTGAGATAATACGATGGAGCGCTGCAGTGTTTCCAAATCATCAAGTTCGATACGGGTGTTGGCAAGCAAGCCAAACCCAGTGTTGATGCCATAAACCACACGTCCTTGATCAAGGACCTCTGCAACTGTGTCTGTGCTTGCTTTCATGGTGGCTTCAATGCCATCTGCAAATGCAATCTTTATCGGTTCACGGCTCACTTGGCGTAGCTGGGCAAGCGTGAGCTCGCCCGGTTGTAACGTCAATGTGGTCATTTTGCTCTCCTTAGCGCAGCGGCTGGTTAGGAATATCCAGCAGCGGTAAATCTAGGTTCTGTTCTTTGGCACAATTAATCGCGATGTCATACCCCGCGTCAGCGTGGCGCATCACTCCGGTTGCAGGGTCGTTATGGAGTACACGACCAATACGTGCATGGGCGTCATCTGTACCATCACAGACAATCACGACGCCTGAATGTTGCGAGAAGCCCATACCGACGCCACCACCGTGGTGAAGTGACACCCAGGTCGCGCCTGATGCGGTATTAAGAAGAGCGTTGAGTAAAGGCCAATCAGAGACAGCATCAGAGCCATCCATCATGCCCTCGGTTTCACGGTTAGGGCTGGCAACCGAGCCAGAATCCAGATGGTCGCGACCAATCACGATCGGCGCTTTGAGTTCGCCATTTTTTACCATCTCATTGAAAGCTAACGCCAAGCGCGCCCGATCTTTAAGGCCAACCCAACAAATGCGCGCAGGTAACCCTTGGAATTGAATACGCTCTTTTGCCATATCGAGCCAGTTGTGTAGGTGCGGATCATCGGGGATCAGCTCTTTTACTTTTTGGTCAGTTTTATAGATATCTTCGGGATCGCCGGATAATGCTGCCCAGCGGAATGGCCCAATACCTTCACAGAACAGAGGACGAATATACGCAGGGACAAAGCCCGGAAAATCAAACGCATTTTCAACGCCCACTTCTAATGCCATTTGGCGAATATTGTTGCCGTAATCTAGAGTTGCCGCACCGCGAGATTGGAGTTCAAGCATGGCTTTAACTTGTACTGCCATCGATGCTTTTGCCGCTTTGACGACCTCAGATTCGTTTTCTTTTCGTTGTGCGACGGCTTGCTCCATCGTCCAGCCTTGTGGCAAGTAGCCGTTCAGTGGGTCGTGCGCTGACGTTTGATCGGTAACTACATCAGGGATGATGTTTCGTGCCACTAGTTCTGGGAAGATATCGGCAGCATTGGCTAATAGACCGACAGAGACGGGCTTACCGGACTGTTTGGCGTCTTCAATCATTCCAAGCGCTTCATCGAGTGACGTTGCTTTGCGATCGACGTAGCCAGTGCGCAGGCGATAATCAATACGGCTTTCGTCACACTCAACCGCAATCATCGAGAAGCCCGCCATGGTTGCAGCAAGTGGCTGAGCGCCACCCATGCCACCCAGACCACCCGTTAAGATCCAACGTCCCTTGGCGTCGCCGCCAAAGTGCTTTTTAGCAACCGCAACAAAGGTTTCGTAAGTGCCTTGCACAATGCCCTGCGAGCCAATGTAGATCCAGCTTCCTGCAGTCATTTGGCCGTACATCATCAAGCCTTGCTTATCGAGCTCGTTAAAGTGTTCCCAATTTGCCCAATGAGGTACCAAGTTTGAGTTGGCAATCAGAACACGAGGTGCATCTTTATGAGTGGTAAAGACTCCAACGGGTTTACCGGATTGCACTAGTAAAGTTTGGTTATCTTCAAGGCGTTTTAGCACCTCGACAATCTTGTCATAGCATTGCCAGTTGCGTGCGGCTCGACCAATACCTCCGTAAACCACCAGTCCATGCGGATGTTCGGCGACATCTGGATGTAAGTTATTCATCAACATGCGTAAAGGCGCTTCGGTTAGCCAACTTTTAGCGTTTAGTTTTGTACCTGTTGGTGCTTGGATGGTCCGTGAGTCAAAACGTGGATCCGTCATGGTTACTCTCCTTGATTGTCGATACGGGTTGGCGATGCATGCAACATTGACCATGCCATGCGTGCGGCAAGGCGGCTGGTTTGTTGGTCGCGGTCATAGTTTGGGTTCACTTCGGTGATGTCACACACAGGAATACGAATGGCCTGCTGGTGGGCATCGGTAAAGATGTGTTGGAGCAAAGGCTCGATGACATGAACGGGCACACCATAAGCGGCAGGCGCACTAACGCCGGGTGCACTTGCGGCTGGGAAAACATCCATGTCGAGAGTGAGATAGAGATAGTCACACCCTTGGATAAATTGGGTGAGCTTGGTTTTAAGTGCCGGCAGTGCGTCAGTGTGCATCTGGGTGTCTTCTTCGACCCAACAATTAAGCTGCTCTGCTTTATCAAATAAGGCTTGGGTATTGCTGGTACGGCTGACGCCTAAGCAAGCATAATGGAATGGCCAGTCTCGTTGTTGGCAAAACTGCGCAATTTGTGCAAAGGGCGTCCCTGAGCTACCTTCCTGACTTAGCCCCTGGGGCGTACGCAAGTCAAAGTGCGCATCAAAATTGATAATGCCAATTTTAGGAGCGCGTTGGCTGTTTTCAGACAAGTGGCGCGATAAATAACTGGATAAGCCTTGAAAGCTTGCCCACGCCGTTTCATGCCCGCCACCCAATGTCAGTACATTGTGGTGGGGAAGGGCATTCGCAATCTGTGCGCTTAGGCTTTGCTGTGCTAAGACAAGGTCACCGTCGTCACAGGCGATAGTGCCACCATCAAATAATGGTGGGCATTGATGCCAAGCGAAGTTCGCGAGTGCTTGACGGATCGCATCGGGTGCAAGCGCCGCGCCTTGGCGGCCTTTATTGCGCGCGACACCTTCATCACACGCAAAGCCAAATAAGACAGTCCCGGCTCTCGGACTCTCGTCACTCAGTGCTTGAATATGTTGATGCAAACGCAGGCCGCGCTCGCCATCTTCAGGATCGGTACGTCCTTGCCAGAGCGACATATCGGCAGGTATATGTTTCATCCTCGGACTCCTTGCTCATCATACCAATCACCATTGACGATACGGCCAAGTAGTGGGGCGGTAGCGACCATGTAGCTGAGCTCGGCTGGCGTTTCACAGTCCCATACGGCTAAGTCGGCATCGAACCCGACAGCGATTTGTCCTTTGTGTGATAATCCCAATGCTTGCGCGGCATGGCGTGTGACGCCGTATAAGTTTTCCTTGGGGGTTAAACCAAATAAGGTTGATGCCATATTCATCATCAACGTGAGTGACGCAAACGGTGAGGTGCCGGGATTAAAGTCGGTGGCAAGTGCCATAGGGACCCGGCTTTCACGAAGAGCGGCAATAGGAGGCTGCTGTGTTTCACGCAAAAAGTAAAACGCACCGGGTAGCAGCGTCGCGACGGTATCGTATTCAGCGAGGACTTGCACATCGGCCTCTGACAAATACTCAATATGATCCACGGATAAAGCGCCGGCTTTGGCTGCAGCGACACTGCCACCCAGATCGCTAAGTTGTTCGGTATGTGCTTTTATTTTTAAACCATGAGCGTTGGCGGCCGCGAAAACACGCTCTGCTTGCTCGACACTGAACGCGATATTCTCGCAGAATACATCAACAGCATCTGCCAGTTGTTGTTCTGCCGCAGCCGGAATCATGGTGTGGCAGACAAAATCAATGTAGCTATCTGCATCATTACGGTATTCAGGTGGCAGTGCATGTGCGGCCAATAGCGTCGTTGATACATTGACCGGTAAGTGTTGGTCTATTGATTTCGCGACACGTAGCATTTTGAGCTCGTCTTCCAGCGTGAGCCCATAACCGGATTTGATTTCAATTGTTGTGACGCCGTCACGTATCAACGCATTGGCGCGCGGTACAGCCAGTTCCAATAAGGTTGCCTCACTGGCTGCTCGTGTCGCTTTTACTGTCGACAGAATGCCACCACCTTGAGCTGCAATAGTTTGATATGGCACACCGTTTAAGCGCTGTTCAAACTCGCCAGCGCGGTTACCTGCAAAAACTAAATGGGTATGGCTATCGATGAACCCTGGCGTCACTAACTTGCCATTCAGTGATTGGGAGGGCCAATCCAGCACTTCAGCGTCGTGTCCAAGGGCGACAATCTTGCCGTCTTCAACCGCGATAGATTGGTTGTCTTGGCAGCTGTAACCGTCAGATGCATAAACATCGGTGGCCATAGTCACTAATTTGGCGTGGGTATATACCTTTCTCATCGGTGATGCCTTACTACCTCTTTAAATGTCTATACAAATGTATAGACAAATAAGTGGTTGGGCACAAGAGGGGATGTAAAGGTTTTGTGATCGATTCGATCTAATTATCGATCGGTGCGTGAAGTCAGCTTGTAACGAGCGCCGGGATGGTAGAGTAGTGCCGCACTGACCAATGTTTGTTGGCTCCATGTTCTCCTATGCAGCAACAAGCACGGCTCGTCGGCTTTCATCGCTAGCGCCTGACGGACCGAATCCGAGGCAATGATCGCTTCTACCGTGTGTTCAATGGTATTTACTGGACATACCTGCGACAGGTACTCGTTGGGCGTGTGTTGACTAAAGTCTTGATGCAGATAATCGGGGGCCAATGCAGGATTAACCCACCGTTGCTCTAGCTGCAGAGGGACATTATCGGCGTAGTGCACTATCTCACTAAAAAAGACGTCAGTGCCAAGCATGACACCTAGGCGCATCGCGACATCTGCAGAGGCCGATATCCGTTTTAGGGTGCGAATATCACTACGATAGGTTTGGCCTCGCGCCGTTACTTCATCAGCAATGTTGCGGATATCCATTAGCGGCGATTCTGCTTTGGGTTGCGTAACAAATGTGCCTAGTCGCGGTGTACGCTCTAGCCGGCCTTCGTTTACCAAATCGCGTACCGCTTTATTCACTGTCATGCGACTTACATTAAACTGCGCGCAGAGCTCATGCTCAGTAGGAATACGCGCGCCCACAGGCCACACTTGCTGCTCAATCTTATTTACGATGTAGTCTTTGATTTGCTGAAAGCGGGGCGCTTTGGCCATGCGTGATCCTTTCATTGTTTATTGTGTATACAAATGAGCATTGATGAAGTTTATAACAAAATCAAGTGACTGGCAGGTGCAAATGGGTTGATAAGGACGAAAAGAAAAGGGAATTAATTGAGGGGATGACTTGCATCACAAAAGCGGTATCTTCATAATCGACGCTTACTTATTCTGCGCGGTTATTCTCAAACCGTGAAATACATTCATGTGCCACTTGGTGTGTGGCACCACTGAGAAGGATTGTTATCAATGCCTGTAATTACCCTCCCTGACGGCAGTCAGCGTGCTTTTGACCACCCCGTTTCTACTTTTGATGTTGCCAGTGATATTGGCCCAGGCCTTGCCAAAGCGTGTATTGCCGGTCGTGTAGATGGCGTGCGTGTTGACGCTTGCGACCTTATTGAAACTGACGCACAGCTAGAAATCATTACTGCGAAAGATGAAGACGGTTTAGAAATCATCCGTCACTCGTGTGCCCACTTGTTAGGTCACGCGATTAAGCAGCTTTTCCCAGAAACCAAAATGGCGATTGGTCCAACCATCGACAATGGTTTTTATTACGATATCGATCTTGAGCGGTCGTTGACTCAAGACGATCTCGATGCGATTGAAAAACGCATGAAAGAGCTGGCGAAAACTAAATACCAAGTCGTTAAGAAAAACGTCAGCTGGCAAGAAGCTCGCGATACGTTTGAAGCGCGCGGTGAGTCATACAAGATGGAAATCTTGGATGAGAATGTATCACGCGACGACCGTCCGGGCTTGTATCACCACGAAGAATACATTGATATGTGTCGTGGCCCACACGTGCCAAATATGAGCTTTTGTCAGAACTTCAAAATTTTGAACGTAGCTGGCGCGTACTGGCGTGGTAACAGCGACAACAAAATGCTGCAGCGTATTTACGGCACAGCATTTGCGGATAAAAAGCAACTTAAAGCACACCTTGTGCGTCTCGAAGAGGCCGCGAAGCGCGATCACCGTAAACTGGGTAAGCAACTTGACCTGTACCATATGCAGCAAGAAGCGCCCGGGATGGTATTCTGGCATCACAATGGCTGGACGATCTTCCGTGAGCTTGAGCAATTTATTCGCGACAAACTGACTGAGTACGATTATCAGGAAGTTAAAGGCCCATTAATCATGGACCGTATCTTGTGGGAACGTTCTGGTCACTGGGACAAGTACGCTGACTACATGTTTACCACTAACTCTGAAAACCGTGAATATGCACTCAAGCCAATGAACTGCCCTGGTCACGTGCAGATCTTTAACCAAGGCTTGAAGTCATATCGCGATCTGCCATTGCGTATGGCGGAATTTGGTAGCTGCCACCGAAATGAGCCCTCAGGTGCACTGCACGGTCTCATGCGTGTGCGTGGCTTTACCCAAGACGATGCCCACATCTTCTGTACGCCTGAGCAGGTTCAGCAAGAGGTAAGTGCGTGTATCGAAATGGTTTACGATACCTACAAAACATTTGGCTTTGAGAACATTGAAGTCAAACTGTCTACACGTCCTGAAATGCGTGTTGGCTCAGAAGAAATGTGGGATCGTGCCGAAGAGGCGTTAAACCAAGCACTGACCTCAATGGATATTCCATTTGAAGTTCAAGAAGGTGAGGGCGCGTTCTATGGTCCGAAAATTGAGTTTACTTTGCATGACTGCCTCGATCGCGCTTGGCAGTGTGGTACGGTGCAACTCGATTTTGCCCTACCAGAGCGTTTGAGCGCCACTTATGTCGGCGAAGATAACGAACGCCATACGCCAGTGATGATCCACCGCGCTATCTTGGGCTCATTGGAACGTTTCATCGGTATTCTTATTGAAGAATACGCAGGACACTTCCCTGCATGGCTCGCACCACAGCAAGCGGTTGTGATGAATATCACGGATAACCAAGCTGATTATGTGCAAGAGATTGCGAAAAAACTGCAAAAAGCTGGATTTAGAGCATCTGCGGACTTGAGAAACGAGAAGATTGGCTTTAAAATCCGCGAACACACTCTGAAGCGTGTTCCGTATATGCTCGTTTGTGGTGACCAAGAAATGGAAGCTGGTGAAATCGCAGTACGGACCCGTAAAGGTAAAGATTTGGGTAAATTCAAGATTGATGATTTCTTAGCTCAATTGAAGCAAGAAGTGCAAGATCGAACACTCAATATTGTGGAGGAATAAGGTATTAAAGGCGCAAGAAAAGCCCCGGCAAAGAAGAACGCTCATCGTCTAAACAACGAAATTCGTGGTGTCAAAGAAGTTCGATTGTCTGATGACAGCGGCGAACAACTCGGTATCGTACCCTTTGATGAAGCGCTTGCGAAAGCGGAAGCTGAAAGCTTAGATTTGGTCGAGATCAGTCCGAACGCTGAGCCGCCGGTTTGTCGTATTATGGATTACGGCAAATTCCTTTACGAGAAGAGTAAAGCTGCGAAAGAGCAGAAGAAAAAACAAAAGACTATTCAGGTTAAGGAAGTTAAATTCCGTCCTGGTACAGATGTAGGCGACTATCAGGTAAAACTACGCAACCTGGTTCGCTTCATTGAAGAGGGTAACAAGGTCAAGGTTACAATCCGATTCCGTGGTCGCGAAATGGCGCACCAAAGCATCGGTGTTGACGTGCTGAACCGCTTGAAAGAAGACACTGCTGAAATCGCTTCAGTAGAAAGCTTCCCTTCACGCATCGAAGGCCGTCAAATGATCATGGTTCTTGCCCCTAAGAAGAAGTAATTTTGGCTTCCAAGTAACGATCGGCTGCGCCGAAAGGTGCGGCCGTTTTGTTCGCCAAATTGCTATGTTATTAACACAATGCGGAGTTATTCATCATGTCTAAGATGAAATCCAACAAAGGTGCTGCTAAGCGTTTCAAGAAAACTGCTGGTGGCTTCAAGTACAAGCGCGCAACCAAACGTCACATCCTGACTAAGCGTACTACTAAGAACAAGCGTCAGCTGCGTCCAAACGCGATCCTACCAGCGTGCGAAACCGCGCAAGTAGCTCGCATGCTGCCATACGCATAAGTTTTTAGTTTTAGTTTATTTAGTTTAGGAGAGACACAATGGCTCGCGTAAAACGTGGTGTACAAGCTCGTGCACGTCACAAGAGTGTAATGAAGCAAGCGAAAGGCTACTATGGTGCGCGTTCACGCGTATACCGCGTAGCTTTTCAGGCGGTAACGAAAGCTGGTCAATATGCTTACCGTGACCGTCGCCAGAAGAAACGCCAATTCCGTCAACTGTGGATCGCACGTATCAACGCTGCGGCTCGCCAAAACGGTATGTCATACAGCCGTCTGATTAACGGTCTTAAAAAGGCATCTATCGAAATCGATCGTAAGATCCTTGCCGATATCGCGGTATATGACAAAGCAGCATTCTCTGTGCTGGTAGAAAAAGCGAAAGCTTCACTGTAATTTTTACAGTAAAGAATTGCTGAGAAAGGAGAGCTTCGGCTCTCCTTTTTTGTTATTGATATGTGTCTAGATAATTGCACTTCGTGCATATTAAAATGAGTGATGGGTACACCATCTCACTAAAATACCGTGGTATATTGCTTAGATAATAAGTTGCATAATGCCTTCGCACTTTAAGTAGGCAAAGTTTCACTGACGCTTTGTTGAGCTATTAAATCTTCATCGGCCTCCGGCCTTAGTTAGAAGGGTAATAGCATGATAACTGTAAATAAGTGGGAAGCATTTTCTGATAGCTTCAAGCAGAGAAATACCTACGCTGTTGGGCAGGCCATTATAGACACAGTGAAATCGAGACTTGCTGAGTTAGACAATCTCGGGGTAGTACTTGAGGTAGCAGCACTACTTGAATCAAAGCGAGTATTAAAACCCGGTGGCCGGCTGATTGTGATGAGTATGACCCAATACAGCATGAGTTTATTCCAGCAGATTGGACTCATGTATCGTTATATCAAAATGTACGGTAACAAGCCTGCTGGTGCGATAAAGCTCACGCCGAAAGGAACACAGCAATATCTTGATGCGGCGATGTTTGAGGATGTTCAAATCGAAGTTCTAGGAGATGGAGTAAAAGCGTTGTATGCAGAAGCAGTGAAAGCGCGCCGTTAATGACAGACTTTCGGAGCTAGGAGGGCTACTCATCAATGCTAAAGATTTACATAGACTGTTAATGCATTGGCCTTACATCGGTCAGTGCTCGTCTATTGAAGAAGTCGAATGCGGGGCAGTGAATGTTACGTACAAGATTCATGCTAGGCATACTTACTTTTTACGTTGTTATCTAACCTTAACTGACGAGCAAATCTTACAGTCTCATCAGATTCAGCGCTCGTTAGCGGTCCAGCTGCCGTTTGTGATTACTCCTTGCTTCACGGACAAAGCGTTAACGTTAATCAAATTTAATGGTGCATCTTACGCGCTGTACCCTGCTGCTCATGGGAACTCTGTGAGTAAACTCTCGTCAGTTCAGGCTAAATCGGCAGGTTTTGCGCTCGCACTCGTGCATAGTGCGCTTGTTCAGCATGATGGTAGCGCCTTTCCGTCTATTACCCTTAGTTGGGAAAAAGAGGCGTGGCTACTCAAACTGGAAGCGATCATCAAACGAATTCGTCAGGCACCTACCAGTGTTGACAACTACTGGGCAATGCGCCGTGCTGAAAAACAGCAAGAGTACTTAGCGAATAACAACGGTGTGCACCAATACAAAATAGCCACTCAGCGTCAGCTAATTCACGGCGACTACCATCAGGCTAATCTCTTTTTCGATAGGTATAGTGCAGTGTCAGGGCTGATTGATTGGGATTTATTGCAGAATATGCCACGTGCCTATGATGTGATTCGCGCATGTGCATATATGTTTCAAATGGATCCTCTGCTATCAAGTGCCTTTATTGGTGGCTATATGTCGCAATTACCATTGACTGGCGAGGAGCTGATAGATGGAGCCAGAGCTTGGGGTATATATGCGGATCATCATATTTGGCCGCTAGAGCAGGTGTACTTACACAATAATGTTGCTGCAAAGCGCTTTATTCCTCATCAGGAATTTCTGCCTTTTTCTCAGCAGTGGTGTCGTGTCGCTCACCACCTCAAAAACGATAAGGATATACGATGAACCAATACGTCTTTTTTTGTCAGCCTAACAACTGTGACCAGTTTACTTACTTGATCAAGGAATCCCCCAGCTATCTTGCTGAAAAAGAAGCATTGTTAGAGCAGGGATTGATCATCGAAGGAGATGTGATTGTTGCTGATTGTGCGGAGACTGCGATTGAAAAATTCCGCCAGATTAATCTCAATGCAATCGAGGATTACATTCAACACGATCCTATCGTTGGCTTTACGACCTTTATCATGGAAATGTATCATTCGCTGCGTCGCCGGCTTGGAGCTAAATGATGATTGTCGATATCTATCAAGTTGATGCCTTTAGTGCGTCATTGTTTCAGGGAAATCCGGCAGGGGTGTGTATCTCGGCGTCCATGTTGGATGAAGCAACTATGTTGGCCATTGCTGAGGAAATGGCGGTCTCTGAAACGGCATTTCTTGCCTTGGATACCATGTCTTTACGCTGGTTTACACCGAAAGTTGAAGTCGCTCTCTGCGGGCATGGCACACTCGCCACAGCACATGTTTTGGCTGAGCGTGGTGAGGTCAAAATGGGTGACAGCGTCACTTTTAATACGCAGTCTGGGCCTCTTGAGGTGACGGTAAAACGCGAGGGGATAGCGATGGCATTTCCTGTTCCTGAGCTTGCAGAAGTAACGCCAAACCCATCGCGACTAGAAGCTTTAGGTCTACATGGCTCTGTTATCCGCGCGAGTTATTGCTTTGGTGAAAAAGAGCTATTGGTGGTTGATTCTGAAGACGATGTAAAAGCGCTGTCTCCGGATTTTGCGGCGCTAAATACGCAGCCTGGACGTGGCGTGGTGGTGACTGCGGCAAGCTCTGATAATACGGTCGATATTGTCTCTCGCTACTTCGCCCCTTGGGTGGGAGTGAATGAAGATCCCGTGACAGGTTCGGCGCATTGCGCGCTGGCAGTGTATTGGTCACAAGCGTTGAGTAAAAAGCAGCTTATCGGTTATCAAGCGTCCACGCGCGGTGGGCAGATCAAGATGACGCTTAGCGAAGACCATGTGTTGCTACAAGGCCAAACAGTGACTGTATTCAGCGGAAAGCTGGATTTAAGCAAGAAGTAGTCATTTATTTTCCCCGCGGTATATTTTCAAGGCGCAGAATAAATTCCTCCGCGGTTAATAGCCACAAAAAAGAGGCCAAATGGCCTCTTTTTCAGTGGTGAAGTGGGTGTATTACGCCACTTGTACTTGTTGTTGTTCGATTTCTTCACTTGGTGTGGCACCAGATTCAGCACCGTGCATCCAACGAATTAGCGTGCCAGATAGCGCCAATAAGATCACACCGGAAATCGCGGCTGTTGCTGCAATACCACCGAAGATGGCCATGGCACCGTAATCGCCCACATGTGAGCCAATAATACCTGCTACATAGTTAGCGACTGCATTAAAGCCAAACCATGCACCCATCATTAGCGAGGCCAAACGTAGTGGTGCAAGCTTGGTGACTAGCGATAAGCCGATTGGAGAGAGACAAAGCTCGCCCATGGTATGGAAGAAGAACGCGCCCACTAGCCAGAACATAGAGGTTTTAACCGCCGTGTCGCCACCTTGTTCTAAAACGGCACCAATCATGAACACAAATCCTAACGCGAGCATAAATAGCGCCATCGCAAACTTCACGGGTGAACTTGGCTCTTTACTGCCCAAGCGAACCCATAGTGATGCGACAATTGGGGCAAACACAATGATGAAGAATGGATTAAGCGATTGGAACCAAGCCGCAGGGATCTCAAAACTCCCCACCATACGATCTGTGTATTGTTGGGTATAAATATTCATCAGTCCGCCTGCTTGCTCGAAGCCAGCCCAGAAAATGATCACGAACAAGCCCATCAATAAAATCACTTTGAGGCGATCGATTTCTTTTTTCGTCAATGGGGCATTGGTGGTCGACTTATTGGCGTCTCGCGCTTGCTGTGCGGCGGGTACTTTACCGATTTCGCCCAGCCATGAGTTCGCCATGGTAAGCTGGATTGCCAAACTGATTAGCATACCAACGCCTGCCGCGAAGAAACCGTATTGCCAACCGTAAGCACTCGTCACTGTACCAGAGACAAAACCGGCGAGCAGTGAACCAATATTGATCCCCATGTAGAAGATGGTAAAGGCACCATCTCGGCGGTGATCGCCTTCGTTATACAGGTCGCCAACCATGGTTGAAATATTGGGCTTTAACAGGCCACAACCAGTGATCAGTAAGGCAAGACCAGCATATAAGGTATGCACGATATCCAAGCCATATTGGTGAGCGGGAAATGCAAGGGTGAACTGACCGATGGCCATTAAGGCACCACCGAACACCACCGCACGTCGCTGACCAATATAGTTGTCGGCAAACCACCCACCAATTAATGGTGTGATGTAGACCAAGCCTGTGTAGTAGCCATAAAGCTCAAGTGCATCTTTGGTTGACCAGCCTAAACCACCGTTAATGGTCTGATCGGTCAAATAAAGGACGAGGATGGCGCGCATCGCGTAGTACGAAAAGCGCTCCCAAAGCTCAGTGCCAAAAAGCAAAAATAGCCCACGAGGGTGGCCGAGTATATTCTTTTGGTTTTCCATAACTATCTAATTATTCACTTAAAGTTTTTGTTGGGTCTGCATTTCGTCATTTGGCGTGCAGTACGTCGCCAAGAGGGAGGGTTGTGGTTAGGTGAGCTCCTTAAATGTAATTTGTAACAAAATATTTAAATCTAGAGTAATGGTTTTTTACCAAAATTAAAATCTATTAATCAATCTCTTTATGAGTCATTTGATTAACTTTCGAGCAGGTAGTTGAAATATTGTGTTCTGATGATTTCAAAAAAGGCTGCCACCATCATAGTTGGTGTAGCAGCCTCTTAAATCTTTGAGTGGGATCAAAAGAAGGGTGTTTATGTGACGTGTGTCACTATGAAGAGTGCGTTTGGATAGAAATCAGACAATAGCGTTACGTAGCCACAGCGCAATATCTTCGTACATAGTTTGGTGGCTCTGATCGGCATCAGCCCAGCTCATCACAAAGTGATAAAGCTTTTCGTGGTGATACGCTTGCCCCACCATTTGATTGGCCAGTAATTCTAACGGACCGGGCGTCAGGCTGTCGGTAAACAGTTTACAGTCCACAATCTCACCGTGTTTGACGTCCAAGTGTAGCTCAACGCCACCCCAATCAAATCGCTCGTCAAAGGTGTGCATAAATTGCGGACTTTGGCCAAAGTTCCATTCCCAACTGCATTGCTTCTCGTAGATAGCATCAAACCCTTCGACGTCAGGTTTTGCTTGGGGAGAAATGTATTCAATCTCAGTGTGCTGACCAAAGTGCGCGAAGAATGCTTGTTTGATGGCGTCACAGACCTTTTCGTGATCCACCGATGGCACAAACTCCGCAATGTTAGCGACGCGAGCGCGGACTGACGTAATGCCTTTGGCTTGCAGTTTTTTGGGGTCGGGGTTGAGGTAATCACCCAATCGAGATAGATCGGCGTTAATCAACAATGTGCCATGATGAAAACCACGATCTTTGGCTTCTTTATACGCCGAGCCAGAAATTTTACGTTGTCCTTCAGGGGTGTCCATAACCAGGTCGTTGCGTCCACTGGCGGAGGCATTCACGCCAAGCGACTTGAGCGCATCAAGGACGATTTGCGTAGAAATGGATTTATCATAGCCGGGTTTGCCTGCCATGAAGGTGAAATTGGTATTGCCGAGATCATGAAACACTGCGCCACCGCCACTTTGACGACGCGCTAAGACCACCTTGTCTTCTTCCATCTTTCGCGTATTACATTCGCGCCAAGGATTCTGACCGCGTCCAATGACCACCGTATTGTCATTGCGCCACAAGAACAGGACATTTTGTTGGGCCGACATGGTGCGAAATATGGTGTCTTCCACGGCAAGATTGAACCAAGGGTGAGTGGACGTAGATACAAAAACGCGCAGCGGCAGAGAGTTAGGGTTCATGCAAGGCTCCAATCAGTCAAAAAGCTGGGCAGTAGAATAACAAACTCACTAAGGCGAGCGGGAACAAATAGCAATAAAAATCATCTCCGAGTGTCGCTGTGACTGACAACTCTGCTTAAAGAGCAGACAAATTTACTTTTTCTCCGCAAATCAGTGTGGAAAAATCCAACAAAAGCGGTTTAGGGTTTGGCATTAGCCGTGGCATTAATTAGTATGTAAGGTCATTTTTATTACCCGTTCTCTCAGTTAATTGGCATGGTAGTGCAAATCGGCGCTCTGTCAGTTTGCTCAGACAATTGGTAAACCACGATTTCCAACTGGTATGCCACTTCTTTAATCTGGTTGGACAGCCCCACGGGTCGACGAGGAAACAATGCAACAATTAGAAGAAATTCTTGCTAGCGCAACAGCGGCGATCGCCAGTGCCGCATCCGTTGCTGCACTGGATGAGGTCCGGGTGAAATTCCTGGGTAAGAAAGGTGAATTAACCGCGCAATTACAAGCTTTAGGTAAATTGCCTCCGGAAGAGCGTCGTGAAGCAGGTCAAACGATCAACCAAGCGAAGCAAACCGTACAACAAGCGATTGCTGAGCGTAAAAATGCACTTGAGCGCGCCGAGTTGGAAGCGAAGCTTGCGGCTGAAACCATTGATGTCAGCTTGCCGGGCCGTCGTATTGAAAACGGTAGTATTCACCCTGTAACGCGTACTATTGAGCGTATCGAACAGTTTTTTGGTGAGTTAGGCTTTTCTGTTGCCGCTGGCCCAGAAGTCGAAGACGGCTTCCACAACTTTGATGCGTTGAACATTGCTGCGGACCATCCGGCACGCACAGACCATGATACTTTCTTCTTCAACCCTGATCTGATGTTGCGAACCCATACCTCGGGTGTACAAATTCGTACCATGGAAGCGGGTAAGCCACCGTTCCGCATTATTGCGCCGGGCCGTGTTTATCGAAATGATTACGACCAGACCCATACCCCCATGTTCCACCAAGTGGAAGGTTTATTGGTTGATAAAGACATTAACTTCGCTGACCTGAAAGGCGTGTTAAATGACTTTTTGCGTAACTTCTTTGAAGAAGACTTAGAAGTGCGTTTCCGTCCGTCTTACTTCCCGTTTACTGAGCCGTCAGCAGAAGTGGATGTGCGCCGTAAAGGTGGCAAGTGGCTTGAGATTTTAGGCTGTGGCATGGTTCACCCGAATGTCCTACGTGCGGTAAACATTGACCCAGAAACGTACCAAGGTTTTGCCTTCGGTATCGGGGTAGAGCGCTTGACCATGTTGCGTTATGGCGTGAATGACCTTCGTGCGTTCTTCGAGAACGATCTGCGCTTTTTGAAACAATTTAAGTAATCAGTGGGGCAAGGTAATAATGAAATTCAGTGAATCTTGGCTGAGAGAGTGGGTTAGCCCAGCAAACGACACCGAGGCGCTTGCCCACCAAATCACGATGGCCGGCTTAGAAGTAGACGACATTGCGTCAGTGGCCGGCGACTTTTCCGGCGTAGTGGTTGGCGAAGTGGTTGAGTGTGGTCAGCATCCAGATGCGGATAAACTGCGTGTCACCAAAATCAATGTTGGCGGTGATGAGCTACTTGATATTGTATGTGGTGCGCCAAACTGTCGCCAAGGCTTGAAAGTTGCAGTAGCGACCGTTGGTGCGGTCCTTCCTGGAAACTTTAAGATCAAAAAAGCGAAGCTGCGTGGCCAGCCATCGTTCGGGATGCTGTGCTCTTTTACCGAGCTAGGTATCGATGTGGAATCTGATGGCATTATTGAGCTGCCGACCGATGCACCGATTGGCACCGATATTCGTGAATACTTGTCACTCAATGATGCTGCGATTGATGTTGATTTGACCCCCAACCGTGCTGATTGCTTGAGCCTGCGTGGCCTCGCTCGCGAAGTGGGCGTGCTTAATCGCGCCGATGTAGCCGAGCCGACCATTACTCCAGTGGCACCTAGCATTGATGATAAAGTCACGGTACGTATTGATGCGCCTCAGGCATGCCCACGTTACCTCGGCCGTGTCGTTCGCAATGTCAATGTTGACGCACAAACACCGCTTTGGATGCAAGAAAAACTACGTCGCAGCGGCATTCGTGCCATTGATCCTGTTGTTGATGTCACCAACTATGTGATGCTCGAACAAGGTCAGCCAATGCACGCGTTTGACCTCAGCAAAATTGAAGGCGGCATTGTCGTGCGTCTTGCTGAAGAGGGCGAAGCACTGACCTTACTCGATGGCAACGAAGCGAAGCTAAATGCGCAAACACTGGTAATTGCCGATGACCAAAAAGCCTTGGCGATGGCGGGGATTTTTGGTGGTCAAGACTCAGGTGTGACGACGGAGACTCAGGACATCTTACTAGAGTCCGCCTTCTTTGCGCCTGAAGCCATTCGTGGTCGTGCACGTAACTATGGTTTGCATACTGACTCGTCACACCGCTTTGAGCGCGGCGTTGATCCAGCACTGCAAACTGCGGCAATGGAGCGTGCGACTGAACTATTGATCGCGATTTGTGGCGGAGAAGCCGGTGAAATTGTGGTGGGTGAGTCATCTGAGCATCTACCTAAGCGTGACACTGTGACTTTACGCCGCGAGAAGCTTGATCGCCTACTGGGTCATCATATCGACGATGCCACCGTTACCGACATTCTGACCCGTCTTGGCTGTGGCGTCACACAGACGCAGGAAGGTTGGCAAGCGACAGCACCAAGCTGGCGTTTTGATATTGCTATTGAGCAAGACTTGATTGAGGAAGTGGGCCGTATCTATGGATACGACAACATTCCGACGCGCGCACCGAAAGCCGCACTGACTATGCGCGAGCATCAAGAAGCCGCGATGCCGCTAAAACGTGTACGCGATTTGTTGGTTGACCGTGGCTTCCACGAGGCGATTACCTACAGCTTTGTCGAGCCAAAACAGCAAGCGTTGATTGTGCCAGATGTTGAGCCGCTAATCCTACCAAGCCCAATTTCTGCAGACATGTCAGCCATGCGTTTGAGCCTGCTTCCGGGGCTTTTGAATACGGTGGCGTACAACCAAAAACGCCAACAACCGCGCGTGCGTTTGTTTGAGTTTGGTTTACGTTTCACTCCAGAAGGCGATATGACGGGTGCTGTTCGCCAAGAAAATATTCGTCAAGAGCGTATGCTTGCGGGTGTGATTGCTGGTCCTCGTAGCGAGGAGCACTGGGATATGGCAACGGCGACAGCGGATTTCTTTGATTTGAAAGGCGATCTTGAAGCTGTGCTTGAATTGAGCGGTAAGTTGTCTGACTTCCGTTTTGTCGCCGCCAAGCATCCAGCGATGCACCCGGGTCAAACTGCTGCGATTGAATTGGATGGCAAGGTCGTTGGCTATATGGGCACCTTACACCCAGAGCTTGAGCGTGAGTTTGGCTTAAATGGTCGTACCGTGGTGTTTGAGATTGAGTGGCAAGCCATTGACAGCCGCTTTATTCCAGAAGCCGCTGGCCTTTCTAAATTCCCAGCAAACCGCCGTGATATTGCGGTGATTGCCGACCAAACACTCGCGTCTGGTGACGTAGTAGCTGCGTGCTTGGAAAGTGGTAATGCGTTGGTGAAAGGGGCGAAACTGTTTGACCTCTACACTGGCAAAGGGGTGGAAGAAGGCAAGAAAAGCTTAGCGATTGCCCTTACGCTTCAGTCTGATGAGCGCACGCTGGAAGAAGCCGATATTAGCGATGCCGTGTCTGGTGTTGTGGCCCATTTATCAGAGAAACTGGGCGTAACTTTGCGTGATTAATCCCACTCTGATTAGAAAAAAGCAGCGGAAACGCTGCTTTTTTTATGCCTAATTGATCTAACATCTATCCGTTTGAAAAGCTGAGTAAATTCACTAAATCTGTATAAAATCCGCTCAGATATTGATAAATTTGCATAAAATCAGTCACTAATGGATATATGCAAATAGCGTGACTAAAATACGCGTGGTAAGTGGCTGGTAACAAAGGTCAAATTTTTGGACACTGTTCTTGCTTTTGCAACTTAAAAAAGTTGGCGCAAATCAGCCAGTTGGCATACACTTGTTTTGAGTTGGTCCTCAAATATCCCTAAAATACAAGGGCTAAAGACGTGTGGACCACGTGTAGAATGGTGGTGTCGATACTGCGGTATTGCATATGTGTTCAACAATTCTTGAGGGAAAAACCTATGGCGCTCACTAAAGCCGATTTGGCTGAGAACCTGTTTGAAAATATCGGGATTAGCAAACGGGACGCCAAGGAGACAGTCGAAGCGTTTTTCGAAGAAGTTCGTAAAGCACTCGAAAGTGGCGAGCAGGTGAAATTATCGGGTTTTGGTAATTTTGACTTGCGAGACAAGAATGAACGTCCCGGTCGAAACCCTAAAACAGGGGAAGATATTCCAATCACTGCGCGACGCGTTGTGACGTTTCGACCTGGCCAAAAATTAAAAGCACGGGTTGAGAACGCCGAGGTAGAGAAATAAACAGAGCGTTACTCGTGCCAGTGGTGACGATGCCACGCATAAAAAGCCGCGGACCGAAAGGTTGGCGGCTTTTTAATTTGTCTATACATGATCACACTGTGAAGGGAAAACGCTGGGTTTATCGGTTAAGTCGCTGTAACGTTTTGTTGTCTAGTTGTAATAAAAGGAAGCGTTATGCTGACAACACGTCCTGGTGCCTTTATTGATGCGGCATTGACTGCACCTCACGCCTTTACCCCAGACTCATGGCGAGTTGGCTCGCTGGCCTTCAATCACAGTGCGCCCGGTATTATCTCAATCCAACCCGATGCGGCCAACGTTTCCCGTTGTGTGGTGCTATCGTCGGGGATCCATGGAGACGAAACTGCACCGATTGAACTGATTGATCAGCTGCTCGCGGATATGCTCGCAGGGCAATTTACTCCTGATGTACCACTGTTACTGATCATTGGTCATGCTGAGGCGATTAAAGCGCACACTCGTTTTATTGAAGATAACCTCAACCGCTTATTCGGAGGCTGGAATGAGGAAAAAAACGAAGAGCACTACCTTGCCAACCAGCTGCAAAAAGCGGTGAGCGATTTCTTCGCAGCTCAACCGGATAACATGACCCGTTGGCATCTCGATTTACACAGTGCGATTCGTGAGTCCTACCACTATATGTTTGGTGTGATCCCAACCACGCCGACCGAGAAAGACGTACGCCCATTGGCCGCATTACTCAATGACGCGAAAATGGATGCCACTGTCCTGTCTCAATCACCCTCACCAACCTTTAGTTGGTATAGCGCCAATCACCATGATGCGCTGGCTGCAACCTTAGAAATGGGCCGTGTGGCGCCGTTGTTTGAAAATGATATGCGTGAGTACGAGCCACTTGATCGCACCTTACGAGGCTTGTTAAAAGCCGCTACGTTACCGACTGAATTGGCGCCGATGCGCTTTTACCGCGTGACTCGAACCTTGACCAAGCACAGCGAGCAATTTGCACTCACGTTTCCCTCCACCGCCAAAAACTTTACACCGTTTGAAAAGGGCGTGTTATTGGCGACCGACAAGGAACAAGAAATTTATGCTGAACACGACGGTGAAGTGGTGATCTTTCCAAACGCGAATGTCCAAGTGGGTCATCGCGCTGGGTTGCTTGCCACACCGTTTGAAGCCGATGCGAGTCAGCCACTCTATGTGCATGTACCACAAAAAGCCACTGCGTAGCGCTTTTCAAGCCTCACGCCAGTCTGTAAAGTGCGTCACAGAATCAAAATAATGGATGACGCATGCGAGTGTCCGAACTTACTGCACGCCAACAAGCCAGATGGCGGCGTGCTTTATTAGCATTTAGTGGCGTTTTACTGGTCGTTGGCGTGTTTGCTCTGAGCGTTGGGGAGATCTGGATCGCTCCGTTTGGCAATCACTCAGTATTAGAGTCGCAGCTGCTGGTACAACTGCGTTTGCCGCGGGTGATGGCGGCCATACTCATTGGCGCGTCGCTTGCCATCGCAGGGGCGAGTTTACAGGTGTTACTCGGTAACCCGCTTGCCGAGCCCGGTGTGTTGGGGATCTCAGGCGGCGCCAGTGTCGCAGTCGTATTGTTGCTTTTTTTCGCGCCAGCATGGGCATCCGGCGGCATGATGGCGGTTGCGGCTATGCTTGGTGCTAGCCTCTTTACACTGATATTGGTGTTGCTTGCTCGGCGTGCCTTAGCCACGTCACGCATCTTGTTAGTGGGCGTCGCCTTGAGCATCCTTGCCGGGGCGGTGGTGACCTTAGCCTTTTATTTCAGCTCTGATTTTAATCTTCGCCAATTGATGTATTGGCTAATGGGTTCATTGTCCGGTATGCGCTTAAGCCATATCGCGTGGTTGGCACTGACCGCGCCGTGTATCGCGATATTGTGTCATTTTGGCCAGCAATTGGATCAACTCATGCTTGGTGATGTACAAGCGCAACAATTGGGGCTAGATACCCATCGATTGCGTTGGCAATTGATTGTGCTGATCAGCATCTTGGTCGGATTATCGGTAGCTGCAGCTGGCGTGATTGGCTTTATTGGTCTTGTGGTGCCCCACTATTTGCGTTTGTGGTTTGGTAGCCGGAATCGCTACTTGCTGCCTTTGTCGGCGTTGGCTGGGGCGATTTTATTGGTCAGTGCCGATACGCTGGGTCGATTGCTGCTTGATGCGGCAGAGCTCCCCGTTGGGGTGGTGACCAGTGTGATTGGTGCGCCTTTATTCATTTGGATGCTGATTAAGGCGGTGTAATGTTAACAGCACATCAATTGAGCTTATCGCCGCGTTTATTGCCACTGTCTATCCGCTTTCAGCCCGGGCAAGTGACGCATTTGATTGGCCCTAACGGCAGTGGCAAAAGCACGTTATTACATTTGCTGTCAGGGCTTGGTATGCCTGAACACGGCCAGGTGAGCATTCAAGACACCGCTATTGCCGGCCTACGCCGCCAAGATCTCGCGCATCTTCGCGGTTACTTAATACAACAGCAAAAACCTGCCTTCGTGATGGCCGTGTATGAATACCTCAATTTGGTCATCGACAGTCTACAGCTTGGCCAAGTGTCTGCGCGTGATGCGGTGGTAAGACGTGTATGCCAATCGCTGTCGATTGATGACAAGCTTCATCGTCGTGTTGACAGTTTGTCAGGAGGAGAATGGCAACGGGTTAGGCTGGCTGGGGTATTATTGCAAGTTGACAGGCAATTAAACCCACAAGCTTCTGTGTTATTGCTGGATGAGCCGGCGACGGGGCTGGATGTTGCTCAGCAAGAAGCGATTTACGCAGAAATTACTCACGCCGCCAAGCAGGGACTGTGCGTCGTCATGGCAAACCATGATCTCAACCGCAGCCTGACGCACGCAGATAACGTGGTTTTACTCAACCAAGGCCGGATGGTGGCGAGCGGTGCACCCCGTGATGTACTCTCGGACACCCGCTTGTCTGACGTATTTGCGACTCCTTTAGTGCAGGTCAGTACTGCATACGGCCCGGTGATTGTGCGGGTTGGCGAGCAAGCCGATCTCAATCCGCTTCGATGACGTTCAGCTTGGCCCGGATAAACTCCGCGTGATCCACATAAAGCAGCTCGGCGGTTTTACGGATCACCGCTTCTTCGAGCGGGTCGATATTTTCATCGGCATACGCCACCGACCACATGGCTTCAATCAGTTCAATCCGTGCTTGTGGGTCTAAATCACGCAGCTTGTCCGTGTATTCGTATAGCGACGTCGCTTGTTTACTGTGAGCTTGTGCCTCGGCCAACAGTGTATCCGCTTGCGATGGCTCGAGGTTCAGTAATTGGCAAATGCGATCGCGCTTAGTCACAAACTCGCGCTCATCAATGTCGTGATCGGCCATTGCAACCTCACTCAGTAAGCCTGCCATCGCTTGATGCAGCGATAGCCCAACGTCACTGTGTTGCGCCGCATCAGCGGCGAGGGCGGATTCAAGTTTTTTAAAAAGCTGTTTTAGCATGGCTGTTCTCCCAAACTGCGGAGTTTATTGGCCGTATTTACACACTGAGTACGTAGTGAACGGGCAATACGTTTACTTTAGCAACACCGTATTGGCGGTTTGCACGTCGATGGCGCGGCTTTGTTTCTTTTTACTTTGTGATAGGATGCGTCTCCAATCAACCTTATTTATCGGCTGTGACACTGATAAACGCCTTAAAAGATTAAGCAGTAAGCAGGAATCGCCTTGAGTTCACGTCATCACAACACGTCAGAGACACTGTTTGCAGCGTTAAACGATTGTATGCTGCAAGACCGTTTTCGTTTTAAAAAGCGCATCCATGGCGCACAAAAAATCAAAAAAGACGACGCCAAACAGGCGGTGTACGATCAAATTGCCGCTGAAATGGCGCAGAGTATGCAGCGCCTGCTCGCCCGTCGAGCCAATACGCCAACCGTTCGCTACCCGGAAGAGTTGCCAGTCAGTCAGAAGAAAGATGACATTGCCGAGGCAATCGCGAACAACCAAGTCGTGATCATTGCGGGTGAAACGGGCTCAGGCAAAACCACTCAGCTGCCCAAAATCTGTATGGAGCTTGGGCTAGGCGTCGCCGGTACCATAGGTCACACTCAGCCACGTCGCTTGGCTGCACGCTCGGTCGCTTCACGGATTGCTGAAGAGCTTGACGTTGAGTTAGGCAGCAGCGTCGGCTATAAAGTGCGCTTTAATGACAAAGTCTCAGAGGCGACGCAAGTCAAACTGATGACGGACGGGATCTTACTGGCCGAAATTCAGCACGATCGGTATCTGAATCAGTACGACTGCATCATTATCGATGAAGCCCACGAGCGCAGCCTAAATATCGACTTTATTCTCGGCTATTTGCGCGAGTTATTGCCCAAGCGCCCCGATCTCAAAGTCATCATTACCTCGGCAACCATCGATCCTGAACGTTTTTCTAAGCACTTCAATAACGCGCCTATGATAGAGGTGTCTGGCCGTACTTATCCGGTGGAAGTGCGCTACCGCCCCTTGGTGGAAGAGGACGATAGCGATCGTGACCAGCTGGAAGCGATCAGCGATGCGGTCGATGAGCTTTGCCTTGAAGGGCCGGGTGATATCCTGATTTTTATGAACGGTGAGCGTGAGATCCGCGACACCGCCGATTACCTTCAGCGTCGTCAACTGCGCGACACCGAAATTTTACCCTTATACGCGCGGCTTTCTGCAGGCGAGCAAAATCGTGTATTTCAATCTCACTCGGGGCGCCGGATTGTACTGGCCACCAACGTCGCTGAGACCTCGCTAACCGTTCCGGGCATTAAGTATGTGATTGACCCCGGTACGGCGCGTATTTCTCGCTATAGTTACCGAACTAAGGTGCAGCGATTGCCAATTGAGCCGATTTCACAGGCCAGTGCTAACCAGCGTAAAGGGCGCTGTGGCCGTGTGTCGGAAGGCATTTGTGTGCGCCTGTATAGCGAAGAGGACTTTTTAGGCCGTCCTGAATTTACCGACCCAGAAATTCTGCGGACTAATCTGGCTTCGGTGATCTTACAAATGACGGCATTAGGGCTCGGTGATATTCAAGCCTTTCCGTTCGTTCAGCCGCCTGATAGCCGTCACATCAAAGATGGTGTCCGTTTGCTCGAAGAGCTGGGGGCGATCAAGCCCGGCCAAGCCACTGATAAACGTAAGCTGACCGCGATTGGTAAAACCTTGGCCAAACTGCCGATTGACCCGCGTTTGGCACGCATGGTGATTGAGGCGCCCAAGCATGGTGCCTTAAATGAGGTGATGGTGATTGCCGCGGCCTTAGCAATCCAAGACCCGCGTGAGCGTCCAGCGGATAAGCAGCAACAAGCGGATGAAAAGCACCGTCGTTTTGCCGATAAAGAATCGGACTTTTTGGCCTATGTAAACCTTTGGGACTACGTCAAAGAGCAGCAAAAAGCGCTATCGAATAACCAGTTCCGTAAACAGTGCAAAAAAGACTATCTCAATTACTTGCGGGTGCGAGAGTGGCAAGACGTTCACTATCAAATCACCCAAGTAATGAAAGAGCAAAATGCACAATTCAACCAAGAGCCTGCCAGTTATCAGGCCGTTCACATGGCCCTGCTCGCCGGGCTATTAAGCCACATTGGCCTGAAAGACCAAGAAAAGAACGAATACCAAGGCGCGCGGAATGCACGGTTCCATATTTTCCCGGGTTCTGGGCTTTTCAAAAAGCAGCCTAAATGGGTGATGGTTGCCGAACTGGTTGAAACCTCGAAACTCTGGGGGCGAATTGTTGCGCGTATCCAACCTGAATGGGTGGAGCCACTGGCGCAGCATTTGATTAAGCGCAGCTACAGTGAACCACATTGGTCACGCAAGCAAGCGGCTGTCATGGCCAGCGAGAAGGTCACGCTATACGGGATCCCGATTGTCGCCAGCCGTAAAGTCAATTATGGCGCCATCGATCCGGTGCTTAGCCGTGAGCTGTTTATTCGTTCGGCATTGGTTGAGGGAGATTGGCAGACCAAACATGCCTTTTTCCGCCAAAACCAAAAGCTGTTGGCGGAAGTGGAGGAGCTCGAGCTCAAATCTCGCCGGCGCGATATTTTGGCAGACGATGATACCTTGTTCGACTTTTACGATCAGCGCCTCGATCATAGCGTGGTCAGTGGGCGTCACTTCGATACCTGGTGGAAAAAGGCACGTCAAGACAATCCGGACCTGCTTAACTTTGAAAAAGCCATGCTATTGCAAGGCGACGCTAGCCATGTCACGGAGCTGGATTACCCTAACTTTTGGTATCAGGGCAACCTAAAACTCAAATTAAGCTACCAATTCGAGCCGGGCCAAGACCACGATGGGGTGACGGTGCATATCCCACTGCCGATCCTTAACCAGGTGTCAGAAGAAGGCTTTGATTGGCACGTCCCCGGGCTACGTCACGAGCTAATTGTCGCGCTGATTAAATCTTTGCCTAAGCCGTTACGACGTAACTTTGTTCCGGCACCAAACTATGCGGATGCGGTCTTGCAACGAGTGACGCCCATGGAAGCGCCTTTGCTCGATAGCATGGAAAAAGCCCTAAAGCAGATGTCCGGTGTCACCATTGCGCGCGACAGCTGGAATGTGGCGCAATTGCCAGAGCATCTGCGCATTCAATTCCGCGTTGTGGATGATAAAAATCGCACCTTGGCTGAAAGCGAAGATCTTCATGCACTGAAACTGTCACTGAAAGATAAGGTGCAAGCGACGTTATCGGATGTGGCAGATGATGACATTGAACAGCAAGGACTCACCCAATGGACATTTGGGGAACTGCCGAAACGCTACCAGCAAAAGCGCAGCGGGTTTGAAGTCAAAGCGTATCCGGCTTTAGTCGATGAAAAAGACAGTGTCGCGATCCGCCTTTTCGAAACGGAAGATCAACAACATAAAGCCATGCAAGCGGGGCAGCGTCGACTGGTCTTGCTCAATGTGCCATCGCCGATAAAATACCTGCACACCCATTTGCCCAACAAGTCGAAACTCGGTCTGTATTTTAACCCCTATGGCCGTGTTTTGGATTTGATTGATGACTGTATCGCCTGTGGCGTGGATAAGCTCATTGAGCAACACGGCGGGTTAACCTGGGAAGCGCAAGCATTCGAAGCCCTTAAAGAGACGGTGCGTGCGGAGCTAGGTGATACCGTGGTGGATATTGCTCAACAGGTCGAACAGATTTTAACCCATGCCTTTAGCATCAATAAAAAGCTAAAAGGCAAAGTGGATCTTTCGATGGCGTTTGCGATGTCGGATATCAAAGCTCAACTAGAAGGGCTGATTTACAAAGGCTTTGCTACCGAATCAGGCTGGCAGCGGCTGCCCGATATTTTACGCTATATGAAAGCGATAGAGCGTCGGTTAGAGAAGCTGCCGATTGATCCAGCGCGAGATCGCAGTCATATGCTCAAGATTGAATCTGTGATGAATGACTATAAGGCGTTGCTGAATAAGTTACCGAAAGGTAAAACTCTCCCTGATGAGGTAAAAGCTATACGCTGGATGATTGAAGAGCTTCGAGTGAGTTACTTCGCGCAGCAACTGGGTACGCCTTATCCGATTTCAGACAAGCGGATTAAAAACGCCATTGCGGCGATTTAAACGCGGCAAGGTCGTGCCGCCGTGTGACGTCAGTGAATGGATAAATCGTGAACGATAATTAATTTATATAAATATCAATAGTTAATAAAAACCGTGTCAAATGGCACGGTTTTTGTTTTTGCCAATACGGACAACAAACGGCTCGGTCGTTCGTGTTGCAGTGGCAAAGTAAGGAGCAGAAAAATGAAACAAGCAGGTGTGGTCCCTTGGTATCGGGTAGTTTTTTATGTGTTAGCGCTCAGCATGCCAACCACAGTATGGGCCAGTTTTAAAGATGAGGTCAGTGGTTTATATCAGTCTCTCAACCTCGCCGGTGAGGTGTCGTATCAGGCCTTTTCTGATGCGTATCGCCATTTTAAGCACAACCAAAGTAGCAAGCCGGTGATGACGCTGATTGATTACGGCAAACCGTCGTCAGAAAAGCGGTTTTGGGTGATCAATGTGAAAAAACGCCAAGTGCTATTTCGCTCTTATGTCTCTCATGGCAAGAATAGTGGCGCCCTTTACGCAAAGCGTTTCTCGAATCAGATTAATTCCTTGCAAACATCATTAGGGGTTTATCGTGCGGCTGAAACCTATCATGGTAAACATGGCTACTCACTGCGTTTAGATGGGCTTTCGAAGGGCTTAAACGATAATGCGCGCGCAAGAGCGATTGTGATCCACGGTGCCGATTATGCTCATCCTAAGGTGATTAAACAAAGCGGCCAATTAGGTAGAAGCTGGGGCTGCCCGGCGTTACCTAGCTACTTATCCGCGCGCGTGATTGATGCAATAAAAAATGGCACCTTTATCTATGCGTTTGCCAGCCAAGCTTGATGGTTCTTGATTGCGCAGCGGACGAGGTTTCACGAGTCATTTCACGGTGGGCGATGTAACACCTGCACATTGTTCACCGTGAACGCAAATTCTCTACCAACAAAAAATAAAGGCATGTCGAGACGCCTTTTATCGCGCTAGCGTATGCTCCTTAACCACTAAGGAGGAATGCATGGCACGCCTAAATCCTGTTACTTTATGCTTACTCTCCGCGTTTACCCTGTTTCCTAGCAGTGATGGGGATGCTGCACCGTCCGCGCCAGCGTTGATGCATGGTGTTGACGGGCAGATTGCCGAACATGACTATCGTGGCTATTGGGCCAGTGAAAAACTGGATGGGATCCGCGCCTATTGGACGGGCACGCAATTCTTAACCCGACAAGGAAATCCCATTCACGCACCGGATGCATTGATACGAACGCTACCAACGACGGCTTTAGATGGTGAGTTATGGGCCGGAAGAGGCGAGTTTCAAACCGTGTTGCGTACCGTGTTGGACGATAAACCAGACCCTGACGCGTGGCAGAACGTTCGTTTTTATGCGTTTGATTTACCGGATGAACCTGGCCCGTTTTCTGATCGCTATGCAGCACTGAAAAAGATAGTCGCCAACAGCGCATCGCCGTTCTTAGCCTTGGTAAAGCAAACGCCAGTGACTGACAATGACGCGCTCCAAGCACAGCTTATTGCCATCAATGAATCGGGGGGAGAAGGGTTGATGCTGCATCATCCCGATAGCCTGTACTTAGGAGATCGGGTAGAGAGCTTGGTCAAGCTAAAAACCTACCAAGAGAAAGATGCCATCGTTGTTGGTATGACGCCCGGAAAAGGTCGGTTACAAGGCTTGATGGGGGCCTTAGTGGTACGTCTTGCGGATGGTACTGAATTTCGCGTGGGATCAGGCTTTAGCGATGCACAGCGGGCTGAACCACCTGAAATCGGCAGTACCATTTTGGTTAGGCACAATGGTGTGACGGAAAAGGGCATCCCACGCTTTGCGCGTTTTATTCGCGAGAAACCCATGCTTTAAAAAGAACCCGCCTAACGGTTGGCGGGTTTGCAGGTCGGTTTAGTGCTCATGCGTGGCGGGTGACGTGTCCTGACTTGCTCGATGACGAAGCTGGTGATCAAGGCACTGACAGTCTGCACTGTATTTTTTCTTACTGGTTTTTCCGATCCCCGGGTTAAAACTATTGGTTGGGTCAAGCTGATGGTAGAAATGAGCTAAATCGGGCTCGGCGGCATAGAGATGCCCCACGTTATGCTCGGCAGGGTATTTCGCGCCGCGTTCGTTGAGCTGGGCAAGCATTTTTGCCTTAATTGCATGTACATCGGCACCTTTTTTCACAATGTAGTCTTGGTGAAAGACGTGACAGAAAAAGTGTCCGTAATAGAGCTTGGTGACCAACTGTGACTCAATGGTATCAGGCAGTTGCTCGACCCAATGTTTTTCATTGCGCTTCAATGCAATATCAAGCGCGAGAATATCTTCCACATCATTGCTGTGCATGGTGTGATAGCGAATCGCTGCGCCGGCAGCAGCAAAGCGGTGAAGCATGGCTTTTTTGGCTTCCTCTTCGGTACAGACAAAAAAGTCGCTGTCATCATGGTCGGCAAAAAATTGCGTCAAGAATTGCGAGCTTTCCTCAATACCTTCGTCTGATGCTTTAAAAATCAAATGATGCTCAAAGCGGTCACGGAACGCGAGCATACGAGAAGGCAAATGCTGCGGAAAAAGCTGGCTAGCGTACTGCATGACTTTATCCGGCAGTGAATTGGGCAGCAAGGGCACTTTATCCAGCCACGCGGTAATTTGGGCTTTTAAGGCAAACATTTTAGGAATGCTGTCCGTCCCTAGTCGGCCAATGGCTAAAAACACGTCTTTGCCATATCGTTCAGCAATATTAAAGGCCTCGCGATGCATGTATTCTGCCACTTCGGGAAGATGTGACAGCTCGCTGAGCACACGACGACGTAACTGGTACAAAACATCAGGATTGTTGGTGCCGATATAGAACACCTTTTCACGCTCTGGAATGGGATAGGTATCTAGCCTGACCGCAAACACTGCCAGTTTTCCTGCACAGCCACTCACTTCATGAAGACGGTGTTTATCGGCGTTATACCGTGCAGGGCTATCTGCGTCGACATCACGGAGGATTTGCTCGTAATCATGCGCGGAGGCTTTGCGCGTATCCGTGGTAATGTCTTCAGGACGATAATCGCCGCGTTCGACACGGGCGAGAATGGTTTCCGGGTCGTCGCCAAGCGCAATCCCTAAATGATTGACCAAGACTAGCTCACCGGCTTCGTTTAACTGCGCAAAGAGCGAATATTCTGTATAGGCAGGGCCACGTTTAACCAACGCGCCACCAGAATTATTGGCCACACCACCGACAATCGATGCGCCAATACACGACGAGCCAATCACAGAGTGCGGGGCTCGGTTAAGAGGGCGTAAGGTTTGCTCTAAGTGATGAAGTGTGGTCCCCGGAAAGCTGATCACTTGCTTGCCCTGATCAAGCAGCTGTAAGCCGTCTAATCGTGTGGTATTGATTATCACCACATCGCGGTCATAGTCATCGCCCTTCGGCGTCGATCCTTCGGTTAAGCCCGTATTCGCGGCTTGCATGATGATCACCACATCGGCGTCAACACAGGCTTGCAAGACACGCCATTGCATCACTAATGAGGTCGGGAAAATGACCGCCAGCGCACTGCCTCCTCCAGAGCGAAACCCAGTGCGATAGTGCTGGGTATGACTTGCATCCGTCAGTAGGTTCTTGTGACCGACAATATCCGTCAGCGTTTGTATCAATGCTTGTTGTTGTGATGAGGACAAACGTGATGGGGTGTTCATAAGCGTTCCTTTCCTTCCATATATTCAAAAAGGCTGAGGGTCAGCCTGGCTGGCCCGCTTGAGTTAGGTCAATCAGGCCGAGTTCTGCGCTCGGCCTATCATCGTCAGATTACGCCGCCATCAGGATGTCAGCAACTTGAATCACATGTATCGCGATGATGCCAATTACCCCAGCGGCAATCAGGTAGTAAATCGTAGGTAACACAGTTTTACGTAAGGTCGCGCCTTCGCGCCCTAATAAGCCCACAGTGGCGGAGGCGGCAACGACGTTGTGAATGGCAATCATATTACCTGCTGCCGCACCGACGGCCTGAAGTGCCAGCACGGTGACGGTTGATGCGCCCAGTGTTTGTGCGACTTCAAATTGAAACTGACTAAACATCATATTCGAGACGGTATTTGAGCCGGCGATGAAGGCCCCTAATGCACCAATGGTGGCGCTAAGAGCAGGGAAACCATCACCCACCAGTTGCGCAGCAAACCGCGCTGTCATCACTGGCATACTGACCAAATCGGCGGCATTCACACCTGAGTTAATAAATATACGCACCATAGGAATGGTAAACACCAACACAAAGCCTGCACCGATGAGTGTTTTACTAGACTCATTCGCTGCTTTGAATAGAGGCTGGAGGCGTTTGCTGTGAAGTAAGGTGGCAACTAAGGCGACGAATGCGAGGATCCCACCAGGAAGATACAAAGGTTGAATCGCCGCGTTAATGCCGGTTTCTCCCAATAGCGCGTTAAAACTTAAGCTCACATCTGTTAGTAGTGATTTTACCGTTGGACTGACGCGGCTGATCACCAAACACAGTGCCAAGAGTAAATAAGGCGCCCAAGCCATGGCCATGTTCATGGGCTTTTCCTGAACCTTAAGATCCATTTTAAGCGAGCCTAACCATTGACTTGGCCACGTAGAGGCATCATCAAAGTCCCAGTGCTTTTTGGGAACAAGAAAGTTTTTCCGTGCCGCAGTGGTGACTAGGACAATACCCACTAATCCACCAAGTAGCGAGGGGAATTCAGGACCGAGTAACCACCCGGTCAAGGCATAAGGAATGGTAAAGGCTAACCCCGCAAAAATGGCGAATGGCGCCACGGCCAATCCTTCGCGCCAGCTTTTGTTTTTGCCGAAAAAGCGGGTCAACATCATGGCCATCAATAGTGGCATTAGGGTGCCAATCATGGCATGGATGAGTGCGACTTGGGTGGTGATAGCTTGTAAATAGTTGGCCCAGTCACTGCCGTTAGCCAGTAATGTTTGCCCAATAGTGTGGCTATCAAGCCCTTTATTGACGCCGACAATGATAGGGGTTCCCACTGCTCCGAAAGAGACGGGCGTGGATTGGATCATCATACCAATCACAACGGCGGCCAGCGCAGGAAAGCCTATCGCAACCAACAAAGGGGCAGCGATGGCCGCGGGGGTCCCAAATCCTGACGCGCCTTCAATGAAAGAGCCAAAACACCAAGCGATAATAATGGCTTGAATACGCCGGTCATCTGAAATATTGGTGAAACCATTACGGATCACGGTAATCGCACCGGTGTGTTTCAATGTATTGAGCAGCAAAATCGCGCCAAAGACAATCCAGAGGACAGCGGCTGTAATGATTAGTCCTTGTAAAATCGAGGCTGAGACACGAGTAAGGCTCATTTGCCACTGGAATAGTGCGATTAACACTGTCATGATAAATGCCACTGGCATCGCCTTTTTGGCGGGCCAATTTAATCCCACCAGCAAAATGGCAGCAACCACGATGGGGGAAAACGCAACAAGGGCGTAGAGGGTATCAGTCATAGTCTGTCCTTTTAGACGTCTCTTCCGTTAGTTCACGTAAAAGCAAGGCACGCCATCGTATTTTTATGCTGTCGCATCTGTTGTTTTTTTGCTGACATCGTGATGACGTGATGTTAACTGGATGTGACATTACTCGTTTACATTTTCTTGATATATGGAAATAATGAAAATGATTACTTCCATAATTGACATAATATGCCGAAAACAGACGATCTCGTACTTTTTGCTCAAGTCGCTGAATATGGTTCCTTCAGCAAAGTTGCCGAAATAAATTCCCTTACAAATTCAGTCGTTAGTAAACGGATTAAGAAGCTGGAGGAGACTCTAGGCGTTCAGTTGTTGTATCGAACAACCCGAAAGCTGACACTGACGGATGCGGGGCGGACACTCTATCAAGGCGCAAAAACTGTGAAGCAAGCCGCTGATGAAGCCTTTGATGCTGTCTCGGGCTTTGGTGAGGCGATCAGTGGCCATATCAAAATCTCGGTACCAACAATTTCTGGTGAGTTACTGTTAGCAGAGGCAGTCGCGGAATTTTGTAGCCAATACCCGGGGCTTACCATTGATATGTCGTTAGAAAACCGTTTTGTTGATTTGATTGATGAAGGGTTTGATTTGGTAATCCGTACCGGTTATCTCGAGGACTCCAGTTTGATTGCCCGGCATATTCTCGACTCTCAATGGGTGGTTTGTGCCGCACCGGGCTACATTGCACGTCATGGTCGTCCGCAGCAACCTCATGATCTGAAAGCCCATAACTGTTTGCAATATGCCTATCAAACCACAGGGGCAAGTGATTGGGAATTTAAAGGTGAGGGCAAAAACCAAATGATTAAAGTGTCGGGGAATATCTCGACGGATAACCCCATTGCATTGAGGAAAGGCGCGCTTGGGGGACACGGTATTGCGTATGTCCCGCGTTGTTTGGTTTATCAGGATATTACTCGGGGCGACTTGATTGATCTATTTCCCGATCAGGTGGGCAAGCGATTGGGGATTTATGCCGTGTACCCGTTTACCCGTCAGCCACCAAAGAAGATCCGCTTACTCATTGAGCACATTCGGCAAAAGTATTTAGATATTCGCCATTGTTTCTAGCAAGGTGATGTATAAACAGATACCGCGTTTATTTGGCTGCAATGGCAACGTTCGGTGACAACCAAAAAGCGCCATGCTGGATGGCGATGGCGCTTGTATTCTATGTATAGTCAGATTTAACTATTTCAGCATCTTCGCCATTTCACGGCCTTTGCCGATCACATCATCAACGGCGGCGACCACGGTTTTAGGAAAGCCGAGCATATTGTATTCGAGCTGCTGATTAAGCCACTCGAGCTTGGAGTCGGTGGTGACAAACTCCTGCCATGATTCGTCGACTTTTCCCGCCAGTCGTAAGATACCGGCCAGTGGCGAGAATTGTTCTTGATGGACGGGCGTAAATTGATAGCGAATCGCATCGCAAAGCCGATCAGGAAAATTCCACCTACGTGCTAACTCACCGCCTAACTCTGCGCTGGTGACACCTAAAATGAGTTCCTGCGCTTCTTGCTTGGGTTTACCCGCTTCTATATGTAGATTGATCCTATCAAGCTGTTCATAAGCGGTGGTCATGATCAGCAATTCGCCCAAGTTATGAAGCATCCCCGCAGTAAACGCCTCATTCGGATCCATTTTTAATGAGCCCGCGAGCGCTTTGCTGATGGTCGCTACTTCAAAGGTGTGCTGCCAAAATGCGTCGATATCCAATTCGCTATCGACGTCAAACGCACTCATTAATGCACTTGAAACGACGAGGGTGCGCACGGGGCCAAGCCCAAGCCGAATGACTGCCTCATTGACAGAGCCAATGTTCCGGGCTCGTCCAAAATAGGCGGAATTTGATAAGCGGAGTACTCGGGCTGAAATCACTTGATCGTATGAAATTTTGTCCGCAATTTGATTGAGATCGGCACTGTCACTGTTTACCAAATCAATCAGTTCTTGCACAATTTTGGGGATCTTCGGTAATTTATCGATACGCTCAACTAAGCTACTGGATTGCATAATAACTTTCCTATAAAAACGCCCTCATCTAACTATAGATCAGGGCGAAACATGGGTGCAGATAAAATGCAAAAAACTAAGTCGTACAGTATGCTTGCTTGCGGGCATTAAAACGCTCAACCAAATCTTGAATCGCGTCTTCACAATAAGGGCGTAACCCGCTGGCGACCATTGTCTTGCAACCATGACCGACACGCCTATCTCCAACCATAAAATCAAACGAGAGATCGACCTTACCACGTTTACCGTTGACACTCATGGTTGAGCTAGAAAGGGCAACTTCTGCCGAGCTAATTTGTAAATCATCAAACGACAGACTCATGTTCTCATACATCACCAGCGGACGATCGGTATTGATCATCATCTGCTGCTCACGCATCAATGGCACCATGATATGGGGAAAGTTTTTACCTGAAAACTGTACATAGTGCTGAGCAATTTCGTTAGCAAGCGCAGGGTCGTGTCGCACAGCACCGCGGCGGGTCAGGGTAAGATAGAGCTTTTGGTTTTCATCGACCACAGTGACTTCATGCTCGGTTTCGACAATCTTTAATGGCGTGTTCGCACTGATCATGCCATTAAAATGAATCTGAATATGCTCACTGATCCCAATCTTTGCAAGCAAAATAGAGAGCAGAAGATCGCCGGGTACACAAAAGCGTGATGCCTCAGTATCGTGGATAGGGTTAAAGTCACCGGCAACACGTTTAGCAAAGTCACTGGCTTGCTGGCGAGTAAAAAGCAGTTTTCCGTCCTGCTCACTATAATAACGTTCAAGTTGCATAATTGTTAACAAAAGCGATAAACAAGTGAGTATTGTAACCCAAGCGGACCGATTGATTGGTCTAGCCAGTCGTTGCATTAGCGGTTCGTGATCGCTGTCGAGCATTTTTTCCTAAGGAAACCATTTCGCGACCAAGGTCTAAAGCCACCATGCTTCAAAGGTTTCAATTTGGGTGTTATAAATGAAGGTGTTAGATAAAAAATTCAAGGATGGGCTATGACATTTCCCTACCGACACATTGTTGTGCTTACCGGCGCGGGCATTTCTGCAGAGTCGGGTATTCGTACCTTTCGTGACCAAGATGGCCTGTGGGAAGAGCACCATATTGAAGATGTCGCGACGCCAGAAGGCTTTGCGCGTAATCCGCGATTGGTTCAGCAGTTTTATAATGACCGCCGTCGCCAGCTTCAATCCGGTGTAGTGCCCAATGCGGCACACGACGCGCTAGCCCGTTTAGAAAAAGAGAGTGATGCCACTGTGCTGGTGGTCACGCAGAATATTGATGATCTTCATGAACGTGCCGGCACGCAGCACATCATTCATATGCATGGCGAGCTCCTCAAAGCACGCTGCAGCCACTCGCAACAGACCATTGATTGGGTAGGGGATATTACTGAGGCTGATCACTGTCATTGCTGTCAAATGCCTGCGCCCCTTCGTCCTCATGTGGTTTGGTTTGGCGAGATGCCACTGGGGATGGGACAAATCCATGATGCACTCACCCAAGCTGATTTATTCGTCTCTATTGGGACGTCTGGTGCAGTCTATCCCGCGGCGGGATTTGTACATGAAGCGGCGATGCATGGGGCTCACACCATTGAAATCAACTTGGAGCCTAGTGCGGTTGAAAGTGAGTTCAGTGAACGCCGTTACGGCAAAGCCAGCACGCTCGTACCGGCGCTGGTGGATGAAATCCTCGCCCTTGAACAGTAAAAAGGGGCCCTCAGGCCCCAGCGTCTCGTTATTATATCCCCGCCTTTAAGCGCTGGAAATAATCTTCGTATAAGCGGTTGGCATCACCGACCGCGTTTTGCCATTCACCGGCCTGCATCACCGCTTTCGGTGGGTAAATATTAGGATCATTTTTAAAGGAAGCCGGTAACAGCGGATAAGCCGCTTTAACGGGTGTTGGGTAGCCAATTTCGAGTGCGAGCTTCGCAGCGTTTTCTGGACGCAGCAAGAAGTCGATCATCTTGTGCGCTGCGTCGACATGTTTAGCGTTGGCGGGAATGGCAAGGCTATCCATCCAAAAGATAGCGCCTTCTTCTGGCCAAACAATCTCAATGGGAGCGCCTTCTTGACGGGCCATATACGCAGAGCCATTCCAAAGCATCCCCAAGGTGACTTCGCCGGCAAGGTAGGGGTTGGCAGGGAAATCGGAGTTAAATACCAATACATTTGGCATTAGCTCACGCAGCGCCTCGTAGGCGGCTTTAATCTCATCCGGATTGGTGGTATTGGCTGAATAGCCCAGCTTACGCAGTGCGATGTGGAAGAGCTCGCGCGAGTCATCCATCATCAGCAATTGACCCTGCCATTTCGGATCCCACAGATCGGCCCAGCGAGAGACAGCGCTGCTATCCATAAAATCAGTGTTGACCCCAATGCCCGTTGCTCCCCAGATATAAGGGATAGAGTATTGGTTATCGGGATCAAAGGGTTTGTTCAGGTTATCTGGGTCAAGGCCGTCAAAGTGGCTTAGCTTGGTTTTATCCACTTTCTGCAGCATGCCTTCCTGACGCATTTTGGAGACGTAATAGGTTGAGGGAACAACCAAATCATAGCCTTCAGGATGCGTCTTTAATTTCGCATACATGGTCTCATTGGACTCATAGGTGGAATACATGACTTCAATACCGGTTTCTTCGGTAAATTCTTCTAGCACGGATGCTGGAATGTATTCGGACCAGTTGTAAAAGTAGAGAACATCATCTTCAGCTGAAGCCGTTGATGGGACCAGTGACGCACCCAGCAGCGCCAACGCAGAGAGTGAAGACCATTTGGTCATGGTGAAAACTCCTAGACATTACAGACAACATGAAGCGGGCTGCTAGCGGGGCAGCAGCCCGAGGAAAGGTTTATTTTAGTCGATCTTTAGCCAGCCATTGTGAGCACATGACTAAGACGAGCGATACCATTAGCATGATGGTCGCTAAGGCATTAACTTCGGGTGAGACGCCAACTTTAACCATTGAGTAGATTTTCAAAGGTAAAATTTCATAACTTGGGCCCGTCACGAAAGAGCTAACAATCACATCATCCAAGGAGAGCGTGAAACTCAGTAACCAGCCCGCGCCCACCGCAGGCGCGGCAAGGGGCAGAATGATTTTGGTCAGAATGACCCACTCACTGGCGCCTAAATCGCGAGCTGCCTCAAGCATTTTGACATCAAAGCCATTTAAGCGGCTGTACACGGTGACCACCACGAATGGTAAACAGAAGGTGATGTGCGAGAGCAGCAAAGTAAGAAAGCCCAATTGTGCGCCCATCAAGACAAATAATGCCAACAGTGAAATGGCCATCACGATATCAGGCGACATCATCACCACGAACAGCATACCATTAACGAATTGCTTGCCACGAAAGCGATAGCGGAACAAGGCGACTGCCGTGAGGCTACCGATAATTGCCGCCGCAGAGGCAGAGAAAATCGCGATGGTGAGCGAGTTCCCTGCCGCCTGAACCAAGCTGTCATTGTTGATAAGCTGCTCATACCATTTCCAAGTAAAGCCTTTCCAGTTCATCCCAAACTTGCTGGCATTAAAGGAATTCACAATCAATATAATGATTGGAATATACAAAAAGGCATAAACTAAGGATAAGAATCCACTGCGTAAGATGCGGCTCATGCAAGTGTCTCCTTACGGTTCATCCATTTGCCAACCCGCCAATAGGCGAACAACATCAGACCCATGAGAACGGTCAGAGAAATACTGGCTGCGGAACCAAATGGCCAATCTCGTACATTGAGGATTTGGCTCTTAATCACATTACCAATCAGGAGGTTTTTCGCCCCACCCAATAAATCAGAGACATAGAACATACCCAAGGCGGGCAGTAATACCAACAAACTGCCAGCAATAATCCCCGGTGTGGTTAAGGGAAGGATCACGCGAATAAAACGTTGAACCGTATTCGCCCCAAGATCGCGTGCCGCTTCAAGGTACGCGTTGTCTAGCTTTTCAATGCTGGAATACAAGGGCAAAATCATAAACGGTAGCAAGATGTAGACAAGACCAATCATGACCGCGTATTCGGTATACATAATGCGAATGGGGCGCTCAATCACGCCGAGCCACATCAGGCTTTCGTTCAATAAGCCGCGCGTGCCGAGAAAAATCTTAAGGCCATAGGTACGGATCAGTGAATTCGTCCAGAAGGGCACAATGACCAAAAAGAGCATTAACGGGCGCATCCGTTTTGGCATTCTGGCGATGATAAACGCGAACGGGTAACCGATTAACAAGCAAATCAGAGTCGCGATGGCTGCCATATAGAACGAATGCCACACCACCTTGGCGTAGAGAGGATCCAGTAACTTGGCATAGTTACTGAGTGTGAAGGTCATCTCAATCAGGTTGGCATCGTCACGGGTTAAGAAACTGGTGATGATGATCATCAGGTTGGGCATAAAGACAAAAACCAATAACCAACCGACAACCAAGCCAATGATGGCGGTTTGCAGGTTAAGCTTTTTCATCGGCCAATACCACCTCCCAGCTTTCAACCCAAGTGATTGCCACTTTTTGGTCGAGTGAGTGGTCAACATCCGGATCATCTTCGTTAAAGAATTCGCTGACCATCACGGTTTGCCCTGATGGCATCTCGAGCACAGAGTCTAGCGTCATGCCTTTATAGTTACGCTCACGCACGTAGCCAATTAGGCCATTGGGGTTAGCATCATCACTAATTTCTTCAATGCGAATGTCTTCTGGGCGCAGCAAGACTTTGACTTGATCGCCGGCACCTACATCCAGTTTGCAGTAGACCTCACATTCACGTGACTCAATACGCGCCCAAATGCGTTGCTCATCCATCCGTTTAATCACGGTAGCATCGAACACATTGATTTCACCAATAAAGCGTGCCACAAACAGGTTCTTCGGCTCTTCGTAAATCTCACGAGGGCTACCGTCTTGCTCGATTTCACCATCACGCATCACTAATATCCGATCGGACATCGACAGTGCTTCTTCTTGGTCATGTGTGACAAAGATAAAGGTGATCCCCAGTTTACGTTGTAGCTGTTTGAGCTCCATTTGCATGCGCTTACGCAGCTTATAATCTAGCGCGGATAAAGACTCATCTAACAACAACACTTTCGGTTTATTGACAACGGCACGAGCAATTGCAACACGTTGTTGCTGGCCACCAGATAGCTGATGTGGCTTACGCGACGCATAATGGTCAAGTTGCACCATACGCAGTGCTTCCATCACCCGAGGCTCGATCGTCGTACGATCCACACCTTGCATCCGCAGTCCGAACGCAACGTTTTCGAATACGCTCATGTGCGGGAAAAGGGCGTAGCTCTGGAATACCGTATTTACGTGGCGCTGTTCGGCGGGGATATCTGTGACATCCTTTCCATCGATAATGACACGGCCGCTGTCCGCATCTTCAAGGCCAGCGATAAGACGTAATACGGTTGTTTTCCCGCAGCCAGAAGGGCCGAGGATAGTCAGAAATTCACCATCGTTAACGGTGAGATTGAAACGGGAAATGATTTCTTTGCCGTCAAAGCTTTTGGTCAGAGATTTAAGCTCAACAACCGGTTTGTGAGATACATGCGCGTGGTTCAATGGTTCGTTCTCTCCCTACCTGGCAAATTGTTGTTCGCGGATTTACCCATAAAATAGACGGCGCATGATAGACGTGCATCCTGCTAAGTTAAAGCAATTTTTTACACATTTTCGCCGTGCTCTAATCAGCCGCTATCATGGGTAAATCATGAAACATCCTTGATGTTAACGTTGGGTAAAAATAGCACGGATTCCTTGTTTTCTGGTGAGATTGGTTTTTGGCTATTGGCAACAGTCAGATATACTGTCAACAACAGTCATGACAAATAACGATTATGAGTCAACAAGATTTCAACAATGCGCTACATATTGGTGGGTCGATAGAGACCGCACTCAACGGTCGATATCGCCTCGAGCCATTTGAGATTATTAAAGAAGCGTTCTCGCTGACATTTAAACACTTCTGGTCCTTTCTGCCCGCGGCTTTATGCTTATTTGCCGTTCAAGTTGGTATTCTAGTGTTGATGTTGACGTTACTTCTGGGCGATCCCTCTCATTTATTCGAGGGGTTAGTCGGGCAGCGCGAAATGACCACAGATATGGTGTCATCCGTGTGGTTATCTAACTTTACCTCTGAGGTGCTGATCGCCCCCTTGTATGCAGGTGCAAGCTTGATGGGGTTGGCGCATGCAATTGGGTTTAGGTCCAAACCTCGCCATCTAGTTAAGGGGTTGGCGTTTGCACTGCCTGTCACCGTGGTGATTTGTTTGTCTGCGACGTTACAAAGCGTCGCCAGTATGATTTTTCCATTATTGAGCTTATATGTCGCGATGGCCTTTTCAATGGCACCGCTACTGATTTGTGAAAAGCGTTTGACGCCGTTAAAGGCGCTGGCGGTGTCTTTCCGTGCCGTCAACAAGAAAGTGCTCGCCCTTGCCACCATTTATGCGGTGGTCGGCGTGCTATTTCTCATTTCTTTTGTTACCGCTGGCTTTGCATTGGTTTGGGCATTACCCTTTCTGTTCAATGTTAAGGGTGTGATTTACCGAGAAATGTTTGGTGTCGGCGTCGAAGTGACGGTGTCACAAAATAACGATAACAATGCCACCCCTGAAACATCCCATTCGTCAGGCAACGATACTTTTGATGCCTGATTGGCGTTTAGCCCGTACACGGAGTGTCCATGAAAAAATTAACCAGTGCATTGGTACTGGCAGCTTGTATGAGCTTGCCTGCCCATGCCGATACCATGAGATTTAGCTACAGCAAATTGTTCACTCAGCTCAAGCATAATGTTGAAGAAGGGCACCCAGATATTGGTGTCGCGTATTTTATGGTTTCGCCTGACACCGGCGAGGTGTGCCCCATATCTCGAGCGTGGATGCGCAAAAAGGAACATTACGAAGCCTTTGATATCCCGCCATCGCAAGCATTGCCACTGCCACTAGATAACCAGTTACGCAAAGTGAACCCAGATGTGTTTGTGGAAACTCCAGCGGGCATGACCTGCGACATCTCTTTTCAGGTTCTAGTGAATACGCCGGTTGATCAGCAATTGACGGGGGAGCAAATTCAAGGCTGGTTGCCTCAAATGGATGCGATGATGAATAATCTCGGCGGTATGTTCGCGTCGTGGTTTATGCCGAAAACGCAGGGTGTCGTGGTGCATTTTGGACCAGATGTTAGCGGTAATGTGGTATCAACAACCGGCCAATCGTACGTGATTGAGAACCGTAAAGTGACCATTGATGCCAGTGCGTTGCTACCGGAGTCACGCTTAACGCTTCCAGCCACGCCAATTAAAATATCACCTTGGCTACCAAAAGACCCTTCCTCTTGATAGAAAAAAAGCGCTCTTGGAGCGCTTTTTTACGATAACGAACGGGTTAGCTAGTGGCTCACGTTCATCACATCTAATGTTAATGCCGGGTCTACCTCAACCACATCATCATTATCGGGTGTCGGATTGGTAAAGGTTTCTTTATCGAAGGCAGTGTCTCCATCACCTTCATAGGCCATACCTGCTGCCACTGATTTGAAATCAAACAAGTTGAAGTCAGCCATGTGCGAAGGCACCACATTTTGCATCGCGCGAAACATGGTCTCAATACGTCCAGGAAAACGCTTGTCCCAATCACGCAGCATATCCTTGATCACTTGGCGTTGCAGGTTAGGCTGCGAGCCACATAGATTGCATGGAATAATCGGAAACGCTTTTTGCTCCGAGTAACGTTCAATGTCTTTTTCGCGACAATAGGCCAGAGGACGGATCACCACATGTTCCCCGTTATCTGAGACAAGCTTGGGTGGCATGCCTTTCATTTTGCCGCCATAAAACATGTTCAAGAATAAGGTTTCAAGGATGTCGTCGCGATGGTGGCCCAAGGCAATTTTAGTGGCTCCCAACTCTTTAGCCGTACGATACAAAATACCGCGACGTAAGCGTGAGCAGAGTGAGCACGTTGTTTTGCCTTCCGGCACTTTATCTTTCACAATCGAGTAGGTGTCTTCTTCAACAATCTTATACTCGACACCGAGACTCTCAAGATACTCTGGCAAGATATGCTCGGGAAAGCCGGGCTGTTTTTGGTCTAAGTTGACCGCGATAAGCTCAAACGAAATGGGAGCGCTTTTTTGCAAGCTTTGTAGCATATCTAGCAGCGTGTAACTGTCTTTTCCGCCAGATAAGCACACCATGATACGATCGCCATCTTCAATCATATTGAAGTCAGCAATGGCTTGGCCGGTATTACGGCGAATGCGCTTTTGCAGTTTATTAAACCCGTATTTTTGTGCTTTGGTCAGCTCTTGCGTGCTCATAAGTACTTTCGCGTGATGGGCAGCGCAACCACGTTGCGCTGCAGTGAATGCATGAATGGCGGGTATGATACGGATTTTGACTATAAATGCCAGCAGCAGGCAGTGAATCGCACTGCCTGCTAGGGTTGAAGGGTTAATCGCTCGCGCGAGGATCAAGTGGACTGATGTAACCATCCGGTTTGATGGCGAGCAAGTCACAATCCAGTTGGTCAATCATATGTTCTGCCGTATTACCAATAAAGACCGCGGAAAGGCCGGTTCGTCCTGTTGTGCCAAGAATCACCAGCTCTGCATCTAATTCACGTGCGATCTCGGGAATAACATCTTCAGGCAATCCCTCATGTACATGTGTACGCGCCTCTTCAATGTGGTGACGCTGGCGGAGCGCTTTCATGGCAGTGAGGTGATGTCCTCTAACCGCATCGGTATATGAGGTGGGGTCAAACTCTGGTAGCTCGATGGTAATGTTCACCGGTGTTGCCGGGTAGGCATTGGCTAAATGAAGCTCAGCACCAAGCATGGCGCTCATCACTTCGCCTTCATCCACGAGTTTATCATTCAATATGGCGTGTGTTTCGCTCTCAGAGGCAACATGCACGGACGCAATGATTTTGCCTTTGTCTGGCCATCCATGTTCTTTCACCAACAACACAGAACTTGGACATTTGCGTAATAGATGCCAGTCAGTTGGAGTGAAAATCACAGAGCCTAAGGTGTCATGCTTGTGCGTGGCCTTAACCACTAAGTCATGCTGATGGCTCAATACTCGCTCAACAATGGCTTCATAAGGGCGGTTATGCCAAACCACCTCTTTTTCAATATCACAATGTTGCGCGTTGTGTGACTGAATGATGTCATTCATCCATTCTTCACGTTGGTGCATCACGCCATTTCGCATTGCTTGACGCTCGTCGGATGAGAGCATCGAGGTCATTTCATAAGAGAAATCATAAATAGCAAGAAATAGGGTCAGTTTTACATCCGCATCGCAACGCTCACTTAATGTGACTGCGCGAGACAGTGCGGGTTGTTGGTCTTGGGCGGGGTCGATCACAACCAGAAGATTTGTATACCTGGACATATCTGCCTCCTTAGCACAGATGCACCGTGTAGTTTCAATGTAACGCACAACATCTAAGAGAGCGATATAAAATCGAGATAGGGAAGTAAAAAAGAGAAATGGCGCATAATGCGCCATTTATTAGGAATTTGTTTACATGTTGAAAGGGTAGCTTAGCACTCTTCACCCGCTAAACGCGCCAGTTCTTCCAGATTGAGAATCGTGATGTATTTCCCTTTCACGGCAAGAATTTCTGATTTTTGGAAGCGACCTAGCAACCGGCTAATTGTTTCAACAGTAAGGCCGAGATAGTTACCAATATCGCCACGGGTCATCGTCAACCGGAACTCACGAGGCGAAAATCCACGCTGAGCAAATCGTTTGGAAAGACTGTAAAGGAAGGCAGCAAGACGCTCTTCTGCGGTTTTCTTCGATAGGAGCAAGATCATATCTTGGTCTCCTTTGATCTCATTACTCATCAACCGCATGATTTGTTGTCTTAACTTTGGCATAGAGCCTGACAAATCGTCTAGCGTTTCGTAAGGAATTTCACAGATCATCGAGGTTTCAAGCGCCTGCGCAAAACTTGGGTGCTCCCTCTCGTTGATGGCGTCAAAGCCAACCAGATCGCCTGCTAAATGGAACGCGGTAATTTGTTCATCACCTTGTTCGGTGATGGTGTAGCTTTTGATGGTTCCTGACCGAATTGCGTAAAGTGCTCGAAGATGATCACCCGCTTTGAACAACTCTTGGCCTTTCTGAATAGGTTTTTTTCGCTCAATGATGCTATCCAGTTGATCCAACTCTTGCTCATTTAACGTAAAAGGGATACATAATTGGCTGATACTGCAATCCTGACAATGAATTGCACAGCCACCAGACTGTACCCGCCGAGTGATGATCTTATTAGACACCATACACCTGCCTGAAATAAAAAACGTCGTTAGTAATATTACACCATCATGGCGTGCTTGGTCGACCTTATCCTTAAGGTCTATCTACAAAAGTAACTTTAATGCACCATACGCTGTGTAAACCCCATACAATGCCATCAATGTAGCACATGTCAAACGTATTAGGCGATTATTGAGTATGGGTTTGATCCGCTCCGCAAGTGCACCCACTGTGATCATCGCAGGCAAAGTACCGAGACCAAAGCCAAACATAATCACGGCGCCTCCTGATGCGCTACCTGCAACCGCTGACCAACTGAGTGCAGAGTAAACCAGTCCACAGGGCAACCAGCCCCAGACTAAGCCAAATGGAAGTGCATAGGTTGGTGATTTAAGCGGCAATAACTTCGAGGAAAGCGGGGAGACGCGCTGCCACAATTTGCCACCAACCCGCTCGATATAACTTAAGCCGTTCCAGATATGTGCCAGATAAGCCGCAAGCAACAGCATCATCACCGCGGCAAAAAGGCGTAGGACCGCCAGCTGATGGGTGAGATCACTCATGGCAAGAATAGAGGCAACTGCACCGCCAATCAGTGCACCTGCAATGGTGTAGGAGGTAATGCGTCCAAGGTTATACAAAAGTAGGTAGGGCCATTTCGCTTTATGTTTGGGGATACCGAGTGACATTGCTGCCGCCACACCACCACACATCCCAATACAATGCCCGGCACCGACCAAACCAATGACGAAGGCGCCAATAAAATCAACGTTAGTCATACAAGGCTCGTTTAGGGATGTTTGGATGAGTGCTGGTTGTCGGATTCGTTTTCGTTACGCTGCGCATTTTTCTCTGGCTCTTCCTCATCAAATAGGATTGATGAGCCTTGGCGTTCTAAATCTTCAAATTGATCGGACTTCACCGCCCAAATAAACACCACAGCAGCCACACAGACCAGCATGATGGCAATTGGGATCAAAATATAAAGGCTGGCCATAAGATTTCCTTATTTTCGGTTGAGCAGACGGAGTGAATTCGATACCACAATAATGGAACTTGCTGACATGCCTACCACGGCAACATAAGGCGCGACAAACCCCATTACCGCAAGGGGAAGAATGGTGACATTGTACCCTAAAGCCCATGCGAGGTTTTCGGCAATGATACGGCGTGTGCGGCGCGCGAGTTGTCTCGCCGTAAGCAGTTTTTCTAGATCATCGCTCAGTAACACCATATCGGCGGAGGCTTTAGCGATGTCGGTACCGCCACCCATCGCCACCGAGAGGTGTGCGCCTGCAAGTACAGGGGCATCATTAACACCATCACCGACCATTAATGTAATCGTATCGCTTGAAAGCTCTTGAAGATACGCCAGTTTTCCTTGTGGCGATACGCCTGATATCACAGTTTCAATGCCAAGCTGGTTTGCGACCATGTCGGCATTGGCAGATTGATCGCCGGTGAGCATGGTGGTTTGAATGCCTGCGTGTTTGAACGCAGCAATTAAGGATGCACTGCTATCACGAATTGGGTCATTGAGCGAGAAGGCGGCAATGGGCATACCATCACACGAGAGCACGACTGGGTAATGGCTAAATGCTGTCTCTGTGGTGGTCAGCGCAAAATCCGGCTTGCCGATCCGCCAATGTTGTCCGTTAATTGTGCCACTGATACCTAGCCCAATGTGGTTATCTGCGTCAACGACGTCATAATACGTTAAGGCTCTCAACTGAAAAGCGTGGGCAATCGGGTGGTTGGCAAACGCTTCTAAGCTGGCGGCAATGTCCAGTACGTTTTGTTCATCATATTCAGGATTGACGATCGCGACATCACTGATCTCAATCTTACCTTCTGTCAGGGTACCCGTCTTGTCGACAACCAACCGATTGACTTTCGTTAACGTCTCCAGCACATGACTGCGGCGTAACATAATACCGAGCTGACCAAAGGTTGAGGTTGAGCAGGTTAATGCGGTCGGTGTTGCTAAAGACAGCGCACAAGGGCAGGTCGCCACCAACACTGACAGCATGATCCAAAATGCATCGTCAGGTCGCTCAAAATGCCAATATAACCACGTTGAGGCGGAGATAAGTAAAATAGCGGCGACAAAATAGCGGGCAATTTTGTCTGCGAGGACAGCGACTTTTGGCTTCGCCATTTGTGCTTCATCTTGTAGGCGAACAATGTTAGCAACTAATGACTCTTTATGATTGGCTGTCACTTCAAGGTCGACGTTACCTTCAACATTCATGGTCCCCGCGTAAACAACGTCTCCCTGTTGTTTCATTTGCGGCAGTGACTCGCCGGTGAGCATTGCTTCATCAACTGAGGTTGTGCCGGTTAGTACCACACCATCGGCAGGGAAAGGCTCACCTGGCAACACGCGTATTTTTTCTCCGACCGAGAGGCTATTAGCAGGCACTGCTTCACCATCAAGATAACGTGCCATTTTCGGTACCAGCTTGAGCAAATTTGCACTCGCGGCCGCCGCTGTGCGTCTTGCCCGCATTTCCAGAAAACGCCCCAACAGTAAGAAGAAGGTAAACATCGCGACCGATTCGAAGAAGACTTCGCCTTTGCCGGTAACGGTCGCGTACAAACTTGAAAAATAGGCAAAGAGCAGGGCGATAGAAACGGGCACATCCATACCCAGTGTACGTGCTTTTAAGTTTCGCCACGCATTGGTGTAAAACGGAAGCGCGGAGTAAAGCAGCACGGGAGTCGCAAAGATAAGGCTTATCCAACGGAAATAGTTTCGGAAGGTTTCATCCATATCGCCAAAGACTTCAAAGTACATTGCCACGGCAAGCATCATCACTTGCATGGTAGCGAGGCCTGCAATCCCTAGACGATAGAGATATTGCTTCATATTGCGGTGGTATTGCTGCTCTTGCTTATCCGCTTCAAACGGCGCAGCTTTGTAACCGAGTTGGTGAATGTGTGTAAGAATAGTGCTGAGTGATGTTTGGGTTTGATCCCAACGCACAGTCGCACGGTTCGTGGTTGTATTGACTTGGATATGCGTCACGCCTTGGGCGCGCTGCAATTGCTTTTCAATCAGCCATGCACAAGCCGCACATGACACACCGTCTAGTGACAGCGTCACTTCTTTTTGTTCGGCAAGGTCGCGAACAAATTCACGTTGAACATCTTCATTGTCATATAGCGACAGTGATTTGAGCTCTTCCGGCACGAGGTCGGCTTTGTCTGCTTGGGTGGTTCGATATTGATAATAAGAACTCAAACCACTGTCTACAATAGTGGTTGCCACTGCTTGGCAACCGGGACAGCACATTAGACGAGGTTGATCAAAGATCACAACTTGATAGGTGTCGCCAGTCAAAACTGGCTCACCACAGTGATAACAGGAGTGGGTCATGATTACTGCTTACCGCTTAGTGTCCAATCACTTGAGAGAGGGAAATTTACACGTCCGTTTACCTTCCAACTATCGTCAAACGACGAGATCTCAACAAACCACGGCCCCTCAATTGGCTCGGCAAGATCAATATGATAAATGCCCGCTTGGTTCGGATTCACCATCGCATTGATGTCTTTCCGCTCTAGCGTGCGGTGTTGGACATGTACCCGAAGGGTTGGGAAACGTTCAAGTTCGCCTTTATTGAGCGCAATGCGTAATGCGTCCGGCGTCGTCGATAGACTCGCGGAAACCCCTTTTTGAGCCGCCACACGAAGTTTAGAAAGGTCGACGTTAATCGCTTTTCCTTTTTTATAATAATCTTCAGCCACAAGCGACACTGAGTTCAATGAGAACACTGTCACTGTGAGCAAACTGGCGACAACAACAGAAGCGGGAAGCGCGATAAGGAACCAAGGCCAGAACTGCTTGTACCAGGGCTTTATCATGGGGAACACCTTTGCTTGAGCGTTAAAAAAAGCCCCTGCGGAACAGGGGCCATGTTCACACGTAAGTGCTTATTTTACTTCAGGGTTACTCAAACGCCATACATAAGCAGAGAGCAACTGAATTTTTTCTTCACCGAGGATATCTTTCCACGCAGGCATCACACCTTGGCGACCGTAGCGGATAGTGTCTTCAACTGCACGGCGAGAGCCACCGTATAGCCAGACGTTATCGGTGAGGTCTGGTGCGCCGAAGGCAGGGTTACCTTTACCATCTGTACCATGACATGCAGCACAGACAACAAAGCGCGTCTTACCTTTTGCGGCCATTTGCGCGTCAACCTTACGACCAGAAAGACTCAAGGTATAGGCAGCGACTTCTTTTACGCCGTCTTCACCCATGGTGTCTAACCACGCTGGCATATTACCTTGGCGGCCGTGCATCAAGGTTGCCTTGATGGTTTGAGGCTCACCGCCGTATAACCAAGCGTCGTCGGTCAGGTTAGGGAAGCCCGCTTGGCCACGCGCATCAGAACCGTGGCATTGTGCACAGTTTTGAATAAACAAACGTTGACCAACCTTTAAGGCTTCTTCGTTATCCGCAATTTGCGTAATAGGGCGAAGCGTTTTCCCGTCTTCTTGGTAAGCAAGCTTACGGAAGGCTTCACCGAACACTTTGTCTGCGGCTTCTAGTTCCATCGCGTACTGGTTGATGTGCTGCGCTTCTTGCGCTTTCGCCATCAATTCACGCGACTCCTCGACACTTCTTATATCCTGATAAGAACTTTTCCAACCTAGAACGCCGGCAAAGTTACCTAAACCTGGATACAAGATTAGATACCCAATCCCAAACACTAACGTGGCCCAAAACATGTAAGACCACCACTTGGGAAGTGGGTTATTCAGCTCACGAATACCGTCGTAGTCGTGACCCATATCATCCCCTTCGGCAACACCCATCTTATCTTTGGTCGTCCAAATGATAAGGGCTGCACACCCTGCAATGGTGCCGAGTACGATGATTGTTACAAAGAGACTCCAAAACGTACTCATTCGCGATTATCTCCTGTCTTGTCTTTGGACTTATCCTGGTCCTCATCGGCGAACACCAGATTGGCCGCATCATCAAAGTGCTTTTTGCGACCTTTGCTGTAAGCCCAAATAACGATCCCAATGAAGCTAACAAATAGGACTACTGTCCAAATACTATGAAAGGTGCCGATATCCATAGGCCCTCCTTTTTTACTTCATTGCATGACCGAGTGACTGAAGATATGCAATCAGTGCTTCGATCTCTGTTTTACCTTCAACTGATGCCTTCGCATTCGCGATGTCCTCATCGGTATACGGCACACCGAATTGGTCACGGAACAGCTTCAACTTAGCAGCAGTGGTTTTCCCATCTAGCTTATTTTCAGCAAGCCAAGGGAAACCTGGCATGTTTGATTCAGGCACCACGTCACGCGGGTTAATCAGGTGAACACGATGCCATTCATCAGAATAGCGGCCACCCACACGTGCAAGGTCAGGACCTGTACGCTTCGAACCCCATAAGAACGGGTGTTCCCAAACACTTTCACCAGCCACTGCATAATGGCCGTAACGCTCTGTTTCTGCGCGGAAAGGGCGCACCATTTGGCTATGACAAACAGTACAGCCTTCGCGCACATAAATGTCGCGTCCTTCCATCTCTAATGCTGTGTACGGACGAAGGTTATCTACCGGTTCAGTGGTTTGCTTTTGATAGATCAGCGGAGTGATCTCGACCAGCGCACCAAAACTGATTGCAACGATAATTAAAATCGCAAGCAGACCGGTATTTTTTTCAACGATTTCGTGGCGATTGGCACTCATTTATTCGTTCTCCTTATACCGCAGGCTCAAGCGACTTCAAGCTAGCTTCTGGCGCACGAATCGTTTTGTACGCGTTATAAGCCATCAGGAACATCCCTGAGAGGAAGATTGCACCGCCGATAAAGCGGACGAAATAGAACGGATATGAGGCCTCTAGTGATTCCACAAAACTGTAGGTGAGGGTGCCGTCAGTGTTCACTGCACGCCACATCAGACCTTGCATCACACCAGAAATCCACATTGCCACGATATACAGCACAGTACCAATGGTAGCGAGCCAGAAATGGACGTTAACCAGTGATACGGAGTACATACGTTCTTGGCCAAACAGTTTTGGAATAAGGTGGTAAATGGAACCGATCGATACCATCGCAACCCAACCCAAAGCACCAGAATGCACGTGTCCAATGGTCCAATCGGTGTAGTGCGACAATGCGTTGACCGTTTTAATTGACATCATTGGGCCTTCGAACGTGGACATGCCGTAGAACGACAAAGAAACGATCAAGAAGCGCAAGATTGGGTCATAACGCAGTTTATGCCATGCACCAGACAGAGTCATAATACCGTTGATCATACCCCCCCAAGATGGAGCAAACAGGATCAGCGACATCACCATACCCAACGACTGGGTCCAGTCAGGCAGTGCTGTATAGTGGAGGTGGTGAGGCCCCGCCCAGATATACAGTGAGATAAGTGCCCAGAAGTGAACAATAGACAGGCGATATGAGTACACTGGACGACCTGCTTGCTTAGGCACAAAGTAGTACATCATACCTAGGAAGCCAGCCGTCAGTAGGAAACCTACCGCGTTGTGTCCATACCACCACTGCACCATGGCGTCGACGGCGCCGGCGTAGATAGAGTAGGACTTCATCGGTGAAACGGGGATCGCCATGCTGTTAACAATATGCAGTACAGCAATGGTCAGGATAAAGGCACCGAAGAACCAGTTCGCAACATAGATATGAGAGGTCTTACGCTTAATCAGTGTTCCAAAGAACACAATCGCGTATGCCACCCATACAACAGCAATAGCGAGGTCAATTGGCCACTCTAGCTCTGCGTACTCTTTCGAGGTGGTATATCCCATAGGCAGCGAGATTGCTGCGGCGATAATAATGGCTTGCCAGCCCCAGAAGGTAAACTCTGCTAACTTCCCTCCGAATAACCGTGTTTGACACGTACGTTGCGCAACGTAGTAAGACGTTGCAAACAGCGCACTGGTACCGAATGCGAAGATCACTGCGTTAGTATGCAGTGGGCGCAAACGGCTGTAGGTCAAATACGGAATATCAAAGTTCAGCGCAGGCCACACCAACTGAGCGGCAATAAGTACACCTACTGCCATGCCCACAATACCCCACAAAATAGTTGTTAGGGTAAATAAGCGGACAACGCGGTAGTTGTAGTCTTGTTCAAGCTGCTTAACTTGGCTCATATTGCATGCTTCCACTTTTTGGTTAACTACACTCACGTTTGATACGGACGAAGCCTCCGCTTCGTCTTGTTACATACCATCCCAAAGCACATCATCCGTCGCGTACGGTTTTTAACCGCTTTGCTCGCTCCGTTGCTATTTCTTTGTAAAAATGGCATTTTCGGCCAGAATCATACTGTAGATAATGGGTGAAAAACAGGGGCTAACCCACACACTCAGTACGGCTTACCCCTCTTTCTTATAAAACTTTGACCTCTGTAACACGGAAAAACCTAACTATGGCAGCAGAAAAACTTACCAAAGGCCGACTCACGCAAATATTGGTGATGCTTACACTTTTAATCTCCGCGTTCATTTGGCGCACCCTTATCTATACGCCGGGACTTTCGAGTATAGACTGCGATGGTCGCCAAGGAGTTTGTGGCACATCACATTCCCCGAAATTGCTTAATTATCAATGGCGAGAAGAAGGGGGTAATTTAAAATTCTCTTTAATATCAAAGACAAAGCCACATGCTGCCTACTGGTTGGAAGATGGCGCACAGGCGCCGAAAGTCGCAGCATCGTCAGAAGAAACCCCAGAAGGCGTGCAACGAGTTTGGCAGTGGACATCAGAGACTCGGCCCGAGGGTCAAGACACGTTTGTGGTTGTCATTGATCAGTATCAATTCAACTTTAATTACCTAAAAAAGCCCAATTGATATGCGTGTAAATTCACTTTTTAAGGGATAGGTGTCGTATATTTACTAGAGTGGTATTTATCTAAAGACTTCTCTAATCCTTTTTTACAGTGATATTTCAAATGACTGATTATCAATGAATTTTGAATCTTCGCTTATTAGGAATCCGGTCAGAGATGACAAAACTTCGCACTTTTTACCTTCTAGTAACGACTCGTCATTCGTGTTAATTGTGTGATCCGACTTGAAAATGACTCTGTTAAAGCGTTTCACACATTCTGTATCGGGTTTGTGTGCGGGGCCATTTGGATTAAGTGATTGGAGCATGACAAAGGCGGGCTCGTGAATACAGGCCGCCATCAAATCATGCCAACCCACGGCAGATAAATATGTCTGACCTTGCTCAAGGAGCACGACAGCGCCATGAAGAGGTCCCATTTGCCGACAGCATTCTTCCAATACTCTAAGGGTTTCACTCGCCGAAGGTTGCGCTTCACGAAAGCGAGCACGAGGCTCGTCTGCGACGATGTCCAAGCCGTTGGTTATTCGGTGATCGATCAAGATGGGAATGAAGCCTTTGCCGGCGAGTTGATGAGACAAAACGGCACCGAGTTTGCAGGCTCCACCCAGCAGCGCGATAGGTCGACAGTCCATGTTTTTTTGTCTATCCGTAACAAGGTTGCACTAAGGATACGCGAGATTAGGTGCAATTTCAGCCACCTAAAGCGATGAATTCGACGCCTAATGTGCGTATCATGACTATTCTTACTCATTAATGTGTCATTAAAACATACGGGTTGTATGAAAATAGCGACAGCACATACGCGACTGAGCGATGCGAGCCAAGCGGCACACGCCCTTGCTCGTTCGCTAAAAGCACGATTAACCACACCACAGCTCTTAATGGTGTATTTTACAGAGCAATATGATGCCGATCAGCTTAGAGAGACATTATCTGAACTGTTTCCAGAAGCCCAAATGGTCGGCTGCTCAACCTGTTGTGGTGTGATGACACAAAGTGGCTATATAGAAGGGCCGTCCATTGCTGTCTGGGCGTGCAATGATGAGAAAGGGTGCTATGGTTCCGCTTTGGTGCCGCACGAACCCCATCGTCAAGTCGCTGACTCTGCGCGTATTGCCTTGAACCAAGCGATCGAAAACAGTGGCCGATGTGGTGAGTTACCAAAACTCATTGCACTTCATAGCACCCCTGGTGAAGAAGAACATACATTGGCCGCGATTCGAGAAGAACTGGGGGTTGCAGTGCCGGTGATCGGTGGCTCAGCTGCCGCGGATAGTGTGCAAGGGCAATGGCGTGTCTTCGATAGCCAACGCACCGCAAATACAGGGGTTGCGATTAGTGTGTTTTATCCGTCTGCAAGAGTCAGCTACTCGTTTCATTCCGGCTACGCAGCTACTCAGCGCAGTGCAACAGTGACGGATGTAAGAGGGCGCCAATTGGTTAGTCTTGATCACCAGCCCGCGGCAGAGGTCTACAAAGCATGGTACGAGGCGGAAACCGGTATTGCCTTCGATACACAACAACCAGTGTTTACGCAATCCACATTGTATCCGTTGGGTACCCAAACTGGCACCATTCATGGTCTACCTTATTACACATTGGCCCATCCAATGGCATTTAATGAGCAAGGCCATTTAGAGCTATTCTCTCAGCTCGAGGTCGGTCAATCGGTGTATTTGATGTCTGGGACCAGCGAAGGATTAGTCGCGCGCGCTAGCCGAGTAGTGGAATCAGCCAATGATCATGCGTTGCGACAGCCTGAACCCTTAGGTGGATTAGCGATTTACTGTGCAGGATGCATGCTGCATGTCAAAGACAAGCTAGAGCAAGTCGCTCACAATATCAATATTGCGTTATACGATGCGCCTTTCGTTTGTCCGTTTACCTTTGGCGAGCAGGGTTTGTTCAAAGGTGGCGAGTTGTCTCACGGTAATTTAATGATCTCAGCTGTGCTATTTCACAAGGATTAATCATGGCGTCGCAACGACTCACTGCGTCTGCTCGCTCAGACTCAGAATCGCTCCAAGAAACATTGTTCGAACTCAGTCGCGTCGAGGCGAGAGAAAAGCGTCTGCGTGAAGAAAACGATGCCATCTTATCTGCGATTTCAGCAATGACAGAAGCGACGACTAAAACGGATATCTTTGCCTCGCTATTAGGTGTGATCCGTCGCTATGTCAGCTTTGATAGCGCCTTAGCCTTGAGCCGAAACCGAGAAACTGAAGACGCGTTCCGCTGCCTCGTAGCAACAGACAGTTCTTTGGAAACCGTGACTTGGCAAACGGGGGAGGTGTTTCGTCGTTGTGTCCGCGGTGAGACAGTCGCGATTTATAAGCCAGGATTGGTCAAAGAACTGCACTGTTTGACGCACCAGTATGCTGGATATATCAATGGAACAGCACTGATCAGCGGACTGACTGTTAACGACAGTGAAGTGATGTTGGTGTTGTTGTCGCATCGACGCGATTCATTCAACGACGAAGCCCAGCAAGTGTTAGACAGATTTCGTCCATTAATCCAACGGACGATTATGGATATCGATTATCGTCACCGCCTGCATACGCTGGTTGGGATCCGCACCCAAGAGCTCAATGCAAGTCGTCAACGTTTTCAAGATTTTGCCCAAACAGCCAGTGATTGGTTTTGGGAATTAGACAACAGCTTTCATCTTACTTACCTTTCTTCGCCGTCAACCGATGCGGATATCGATCCGGAAGCGCTACTTAATAAAATTAAATCAGATACGGCGCTGAAAGCACGCTTAGAACGACTCATCCGCCACGAGAAAGCGTTCAGTGATATTGAATGGCATATGCGCGCCGGTACAAATGATTACTGGGTAAGTTTGTCGGGCCGCCCCTTTTATAATAAACGGGGAGAATTAGTGGGGTATCGTGGCACGGCCAAGGATATTACTATCACCAAGCGTCGTGTCGAAGAGCTACAACAAGCACGCAAACAAGCAGAGCTAGCCAATAATGCGAAGTCTCAATTTTTGGCGGTGATGAGTCATGAAATACGAACTCCGTTAAACGCGGTGCTGGGGCTGATTGACGCACTGCAAAATTCTTCGCTTAACGCTGATCAAATGGCATGGGTAGGGCAGATGGATAAATCGGCTCAGTTGCTCTTAACGCTTATTAGTGACGTGCTTGATTTATCAAAAATTGAATCCAATCGCTTTTCTCTGTCTCCCTCCGTCATGCGCCCTAGTGACAGTGTCACAAATGTCTATCAGCAATTGGTCGATCGTGCCGATAAAAAACATATCTACTTATCCATGTCGGTTTCATCTGTGGTTCCAGAGACGATTTTTATGGATGAAAATCGCTTTACGCAGATCTTACTGAACCTTATCGGTAACGCACTCAAATTTACTGATCGTGGTGGTGTCACCGTATCTCTTGATGCCGAGCAGCACACGTTGGTGTTATGGGTGAAAGATACCGGCATCGGTATCGAAGAAAATCAACTCGCGCGGATATTCGATCCCTTTACTCAAGCAGATGGCAGTATCACGCGCCGTTTCGGCGGAACAGGGTTAGGACTGTCTATCTGTAAAAAGCTGGTTGAAATGATGGGTGGGACCATCAGCGTGCAAAGCGAGCCAAACCAAGGAACAGATTTCTGTGTTCGTTTGCCCATCATTGCGCCTCCCGATGGCGCATTACCGCCGGAACGACCAAAAACAGATGAAAATCATGATGATGTAGTGCCTCCGATGACGATTTTAGTGGCCGAAGACAGTCGCGCCAACCAAATGGTGGTGAGACTCATGCTGGAAAAGCAAGGCCATCGAGTCATTTTGGCATCCAACGGTGAAGAAGCCATTCACCATATTCAGCAACACCTCGATGATTTTGATTTAGTGCTCATGGATATGTCGATGCCAGTGATGGACGGCATTGCCGCGACCAAGGCATTACGGATGGCAGGCTTTGACAAACCAATTATCGCGCTAACGGCTAACGCGATGGACGAAGACCGCCGTCGCTGCATTCAAGCGGGCATGAACGACTTCGTCACCAAACCGGTCAGAGCTGAAAGCCTCCATGCGGTGCTCAGTGACTACCAGCCCGGATTACATACCGAGTAACTCGCGCTAGCCATTGCGAGGTCTAATTACAATGAGTTGAATCGGTTTATACCAAGTTGGGATAATCAGATTAAAAGAAGTAGTAATTAGCTATTTTATGGTAAATAGCTAATTACGTTTAATGGCACGGATGAAGTAGAGAAGCGTATGGTTAATCGGCAGACATTACAATCAATTGCACACCTCATTTAACATAATCTATATAATGCGCACTTGGCTTTAATGGTTAACACAGAGGCGACGTGTTGATTATCGCCTCCAACAGTCATGTTATTTGAGCGAAAACTAGCACTATTTGAATGATTGATGTGGAAAAACGTTTTTGATGCGCTGCTGTGTGCGACTATCGATGCTGCGTGACATGACCAATTTCGCCGGCTTAAAACGGTTGCTATACACTTTAACGGTTCCGGTAAACGGATTTCGTTTGGCAATTTCTTGGCAATCATGCAAGAAACCTTTTGGCACTTTGCCTTTGTGACGAACAAGCTGTCCATCTTTAAATGCGATGACAATCAAAGGTCTATCAATCAACATAAACGCGAGAAAAATCGCGAACGATATAAGTAAAAAATAACCCATAATACTGCTCTAACTGCTCCAGAGTCAGACTCTTGCTGTGAATGCAATCTGTCCAACGGCTAAATATCGAGTAAGTTGCTCAAATCTTTTTTCAATGCATCAACTTGCTTGCTTGCGCTCTCTGTACGGTTTGCCTCGGACAACAAATACTCGATGGTATCGGATAAGGTCGCGTCTAGCTCATGCGCTTTTTGTGATAGCCGTTCCCAAACCCGATAATCCAAATCAATTGATTTTTTGCGGGTGTGTTCTTGCTCGGCATTGAAGTGACGCTTTCGCTTGGCACGAATTGCTTGTTTGAGCTTGTTATCGAGCGCTGGCGACATGTGCTTTTCAATCCATTGATTGACGCGCGTTGGCTCATGCTCAATCGCCATTAACGCATCGATAGCCGTTTGTATTTCGGAACTATCAATGTATTTTGTGACGGTGTCACCATCTTTCCATTTTTTGACTAGATAGGTCCATTTCCAGCCCGCTTCGAGGTTTTCGAGTTGTTGATATTTCATATGCCCAAGCTTTGATCACGCCGATTGGTGACAGCGTAACACCAACTGTCAATCTGTTCAATTATCACACATAGTAAAAGCGGCGTATTGATCCCCTGCCCGTCGTTTACCGGTGTGCCCATAGCGAGTATGCCTATTCGACCAGTGTGTTATCCTTTATACTCGTTCCATTCTAATCCTAGTCAGTAATCATAGACATGCATGAAGTTGATTGGCGTGATGCCAAACCACATTATTCTCAGTTTACCCCAGCAATTGCTCAATTTGAGACATTGGAAGCGGCTGAGCTATTCTCACTCCAATCTCGACTTGGTCGCGCGTTCCGGTGGCTAATGACACCAGACTGTCCAACACAGTGCTTAGTCGTCATGTCCTCTGATTTGCCGGGCTATCTTAATGCGTACCAAGATGCGTTAACCCAAATTGATGCACGTACCCCTGTGATTGTGGGTGAAAACATCACTGAGACATCACTATTCGGCTTTGCTTATGATGAAAATAAAAACGTTACAGCGTCACAAAAGCAATTTGGCTTAATTCATCAAGCTCATCAAGGCGCCATCATTCTCAAAATCGCAGATGTGCTTCAACAACCGCGTGTTTGGCTTCGTTTGCGTCAACTACTCGCCACGGGTCGCTTACCCTGGCAAACAGCACGTGCCGATCAACTGACCGCATTGCCTGATGAGACGCTCAGCGTCCGAGTGATACTGGTGGGCGATCGACAATGGTTAGCAGATTTTGAGACTCATGAACCTGACTTGTACGATGGTATCGCCGCATTCGCGGAGTACGAGCAAGACATTGAAGTCAATGAGAACAATATTGAAGCCTATCTTGCTTGGCTAAAAGGCATTGCAAATCAGTTGACAGATAAAACCATCACTGACACTGCCATTGTCCAACTGATGCAAGCAGGGGCGCGAGAGAGCGAAGCCCAGCACCGTATGCCTTTGTGCCCAGTGTGGTATCAGCAGCTGCTTGGCGAAGCACTTATGCATGCTGAAAACCAATTGGACGGGGACGCGATTGCTAAGGCATTAGCAGAGCGCTATCAACGTGCCGCCTACTTACCTGAACGAGCCATTGAAGATATCCATAAAGGCCAAGTATTTATTGATACTCGCGGTGAACATATTGGCCAAATCAACGGTCTCACTGTCATTGAAGTCCCAGGCCATCCCATGAGCTATGGTGAACCGGCACGTATTTCATGTGTCGTACACTCTGGCGACGGCGACATTGCTGATGTGGAACGCAAAGCGGAACTCGCGGGTAATATTCATGCCAAAGGCATGATGATTATGCAGGCCTTTGTTAGTGCTGCGCTTAATCTTGATGAACCATTGCCCTACTCAGCGTCCATTGTGTTTGAGCAATCTTATTGTGAGGTCGATGGTGACAGCGCTTCCTTGGCAGAGCTGTGTGCTTTTGTTAGCGCGCTTTCCTTGCAACCTATCAATCAAGCGATTGCGATTACGGGCGCTGTCGACCAGTTTGGACGAGTGCAAGCCGTAGGAGGGATCAATGAAAAAATTGAAGGTTACTATCAAGTTTGCGCGCATCGTGGCTTAACTGGTCAGCAAGGCATTGTATTACCGAAAACAAATCTGTCATCGCTCTGCCTACGCCAAGATGTCGTGGATGCGATAAAAGCCGGTCAATTTCATATTTGGGCGGTTGATGATGTCGAACAAGCGCTTCCTATCGTGACTGGGCTCCCATTCTCAGGAGACGAAGGAGAAACATTACTTGGCAAAATTTCTGACAGGATCGATCACTTTCATAATGGTGAAAAACAAACCTGCAACACTTTGTTTAGCCGATTAAAAAACTGGTTGGGCCAGTACTGATCCGAGTTGTTTGGCGTACACGTGTACGCTAATCTGCTCGCAATTGAATAAGGAGCAGTTTAGATATAATGAAACGCCAAAATTCCTATAATCGTGAAGACCTTCTCGCCTCTAGCCAGGGTGAACTATTTGGCCCTGGCAGACCGCAACTCCCCGCGCCTAACATGCTCATGATGGATCGCATCGCTGAAATCACCGAACAAGGTGGGGATTTCGACAAAGGGGTCATCATCGCCGAGCTCGATATTAATCCTGACCTTTGGTTCTTCGACTGCCACTTCCCGGGGGATCCTGTGATGCCGGGTTGTTTAGGTCTTGATGCAATGTGGCAGCTTGTGGGATTCTTCCTTGGCTGGGTTGGTGGCGAAGGTAAAGGACGTGCGCTTGGTGTGGGTGAAGTCAAATTTACCGGCCAAGTACTTCCTACTGCCAAGCAAGTACGCTACGAAATTCACATGAAGCGAGTGATTAACCGCAAGTTGGTGATGGGTGTTGCTGACGGGCGCGTGCTTGTCGATGGCAAAGAAATCTATGTCGCCAAAGACCTGAAAGTAGGTTTGTTCCAAGATACATCAGCATTCTAGCTAATACTGTATCTCTACACTTCTCCAAGCCGGCATCTACGCCGGCTTTTTATTATCCCCGACTCGCTTAAATAGACTTGTGAATTGAACTTAGTGATTTAGCTTATTGGGAACTCGTTAGGTATGTTCTAATCTTGCATTACACTGAAAGTTATAGTGCATTAAATGACCAAGAAAAAGGCCTTACCCGAACGATAAGGCCAAAAACACGGCAATAAATGATCACTTCATCATTTCAGATTTACTACTTCTGCCTTCACGCCAGCCACCAAGCCAGTGGCTCCTTGCATCCGTTTGTTGGTAAGGACATATATCAGACGATCGACCGTTGATACCTGCTTGGAAGCCTTTTGACTGTGCACGTTCCAAACGATCTCGCTTCTGTCTTTTCATAGAGTCGCCCTCTTTATTCCATCTTATTCAGTGCTACTTGCTGTCGCAAGGATGCTTCTGTCCGTGACGTTTTTATGAAGCATCCTCTACAGCTTCGATCATGATTATTTTTTAATCAAGACATATCGTACCAATGACAATGAAATTGTGAGTCGTGCCCAAGCCTATTAGTGACAACGTCACTATGTATCTTGCTGCATGGCCTCTAATTCTTCCCACCGTTCAAAGGCTTGCTCCAATTCTTGCTCGGCTTCCGAGAGTCTTGTGAGCTTTGGCTGAGTAACCTCCTGACTTTTAGAGAAAAATTCAGGATCATTCATTTCTGTTTGTAGGCTGTCGATTTCGGCTTCTAGCGCTTCAAGCAGTGCTGGCAAGGCCTCAAGCTCTCGTTGCAATTTATAAGATAACTTACGAGGCTTACCTTTAGGTTTTGCCGTCTTTTGTTCCGTATCTTGGGTGTCTTTTACACGCTTGGGATCGGACTTTGACGGTGTGACCGCTTGCAAAAATTGCTCACGCTGCTGTTGTGCATCATGGTAGCCGCCTACAAACTTATTGATGGTTCCATCGCCTTCGAAAATCCAGCTATGCGTCACGGTATTATCAACAAAGTGACGGTCATGGCTAACGAGCAACAGCGTTCCTTGGAATTGCGACAGTAAGTCTTCGAGTAGCTCCAAGGTTTCAATATCAAGGTCATTGGTTGGCTCATCGAGAACCAATAAGTTAGCTGGCTTTAAAAAGAGTTTCGCCAGCAATAGCCGGTTCTTTTCACCGCCCGATAGCGCTTTGACCGGTGTTTGAGCACGTCGAGGGTGGAATAAGAAGTCTTGTAAATAGCCCATCACATGGCGTTTACGTCCGCCAACGTCGACTTCGGTTTTCCCACCCGCCAGATTGTCGATAACGGTTTTTTCCGGGTCGAGCTTTTCTCGGTATTGGTCAAAATAGGCGACATCTAACTTGGTGCCGACGTGCAAATGGCCAGTGTCAGGCTCGAGTTGCTGAAGCATGAGCTTTAATAGCGTACTTTTTCCGCACCCATTGGGACCAATCAACGCAATGCGATCGCCACGCATCACTGTAAAGCTAAACGGTTTAATTAAGGGTTGTTCTTGATAGGTGAAACTGATGTTTTCAGCCTCAAAAACAATCTTACCGGAGCGAGAAGCATCATCGAGCTGGAGATTTGCGTTACCCTGTAACTCAATCCGGTTAGCTCGCTCTTGTCGTAGTGCTTTCAGCGCACGCACTCGCCCTTCGTTACGCGTTCTTCGCGCTTTGATGCCTTGTCGAATCCACGCTTCTTCTTGCGCCAGTTTTTTATCAAACTCGGCATTTTGCTCCGCTTCAACGCGCAGGGCTTCCTCTTTGCCTTCAAGATACTTGTCGTAGTCACCGGGCCAAGAGGACAGCTTGCCGCGATCGAGATCTAAGATACGCGTTGCCATGGCTCGAATGAAAGAACGGTCGTGAGATATAAAGACAATGGCGCCTTTAAAGTCTTTTAAGAACTGTTCAAGCCACAGGATGGTTGATACATCAAGGTGGTTTGTTGGCTCATCAAGCAGCAGTACATCGGGCTCGCAGACTAATGCTCTCGCTAGTGCGGCTTTACGTTGCCAACCTCCCGAGAGCGCATTCAACGCGGTATTGCCGTCTAAACCTAATGCGCCTAGCACTACCATAATCTGATTGTCGAAGCGCCACGCGTCTGCATGGTCAAGAGCCTCTTGCACACGTGCAAGCGCGGCAATGTTGCGATCGCTAGGATCGGTTTCGATCGTCGCGATCAGCTGGTGGTATTCCTTGAGCTTCGCGCCCGCCTCGGCCAACCCTTCGGCGACATAATCGAAGACAGTACCATCACTGTCGCGAGGCGGATCTTGCTCAAGACGCGAGACTTTTAATTCAGATTGGCGTTGAATCGAGCCATCATCCAGTTGAACTTGACCGTCAAGCACCTTCATCAACGTCGATTTTCCCGCACCGTTGCGTCCCACCAAACATACGCGTTCGCCCGGTTGTAAAATAAAATCCGTGTGGTCGAGTAAAGGATTATCGCCGTACGCTAACTGTGCGCCGGTAATTTTAATCAATGCCATGTTCTATTAACCAAGCCTGTAATTGTGTTGAATCAAATGGCCAGCCAAGCTCTGACCTCACCTGTCCTTCTGACGTCAGCACAGCAATCACAGGAATAGTGACACCGTAACGCTCAAATAAATTGTCATCGAAGGCGATATCTTGGGTGTCGAGGGGTGTCTGGCACCCCAACGACTGATAGAGTTCGTAGGCTTGCTCACAGAGGTGACAGCCTTCCGTGCTGTAGAGCATTAATGCCATACTTAGACCTCTTGGTGACGAATGATCCAGCAGTTATGAATGTGAGGATTGCGCGCGAAATCTTCTGGTATCGAGCGCTTAGTTATATTTTCAACGCGTAACCCAGCTTCAGCCAGCGCGTCGGTATCCATTTTGAAATGGCGTTTGTTGTTAGAGAAAATGATCTCACCGTCTGGACGAAGCCGCTCTTTCAGTGCTAACAACACATCAACGTGATCGCGCTGAACATCAAACGTCGTGTTCATGCGTTTGGAGTTAGAAAACGTCGGTGGATCAATAAAAATCAAGTCAAACTGGCGGTCTGATTGACGGATCCACTGCAAGCAATCGGCATTTTCAAATTGATGTTGACGACCCACAATGCCGTTGAGCTTCATATTACGTTCGGCCCACGCCAAATAGGTTTTGGACATATCGACCGTGGTTGTTGAGCGAGCGCCCCCAACCGCCGCGTGGACGGATGCACTGCCGGTATAGGCAAAAAGGTTTAACACATCTTTCCCCGCGGCCTTCTGGCCAATGAGTTTGCGCGTGGGGCGATGATCGAGGAATAAGCCGGTATCGAGATAGTCGTAAAGGTTAACTTCCAAGGCAACCCCATATTCATTGACCGTCATGGTACGTTCGCCTGCCGCCAGCTTCTGATACTGGTTATTCCCTTTTTGTTTTTCTCGGGTTTTGAGGACAACTTTGTTGACGTCGATCCCGGTCACCGCGATCGATGCTCGAACCATATCCAGCAAACGACGACGCGCTTTCTCTGGTTCAATCGTCTTAGGCGCGGCATACTCTTGAATGACTAAATAGTCACGATAGCGATCAATGGCCGCTTTATAGTCCGGCAAATCCGCATCGTATAGGCGATAGCATTCTAACCCTTCTTTTTTCGCCCATTTATCTAACTTGGCCATGTTTTTACGCAAGCGATTGGCAAAGTCGGGCGCGACATCCGTGCTCCCGTGCGCCTCTTTATCCTGGTCGGATCGGGGCTTCTCGCCACGCGCGGTAATACCATATGTTTTCATTACGCAATCAATCGCGCCATTGCGTAGCTTGAACTTGTCATCCGCGCGCATACGTAAACAGCTCAGCAACTCCTCAGAGCCTGAATACAGTGATACCTGATTACCGGCAAAACTCTGCTTGAGGTGATCACCGAGTTGGGTATATAGCGCAATCAAACCTGGGGTTGTGCCAAGGCGTTCACCATAAGGTGGGTTAGAGAGAATATGACCGCCGGTAAAGTCTTCAGGTGGCGTAACCTGAGTGGCATCGGCAACGTCAAACGTAATCAGTTCGCCAACCCCAGCGCGTTTTGCATTCGCCCTCGCCGTTTCGACCACCCGCGGGTCATTGTCAAAGCCAAAAAAGCGAGTTTGGCACTGACTCACGCCACGTTTTGCTTTAACGCTCGCTTCAGCTTTAATGCTCTTCCAAGCGTCACTGTCAAACCCAAGTAATGATTCAAACCCCCAACGTTTCCGTTTCAAGCCCGGAGCCACGTTCGCCGCGATCATCGCCGCTTCAATCACCAAAGTGCCTGAACCGCACATCACATCCATAAACGGTTGCTCAGGCTGCCAACCACAACGTTTTACCAGTGCAGCAGCATGGGTTTCACGCAATGGCGCCGCACCAGCTTGTGTACGATATCCGCGTTGGTGCAAACCACTGCCAACCATATCGATACCGAGCACGCCCTGCTCTTTAGATAAGCGCATGTGAATGCGTAAATCGGGCTGCTCGCGATCGATACTCGGTCGAGGGAAGTTCATTTTTTCAAACTTATCGACGATAGCGTCTTTTACTTTCAGTGCACCGTATTGGCTGTTGCGGATTTCACGGTTAGTCCCGTTAAAGTCGACGGCGATACGCTGACTGGAATGAAAGTAATCCGGCCAATTGATGGCAGTGGCGCCGAGATAGAGATCCATATCATCGCGCACCGTAAACTCACTCAGTACCAACACAAAGCGAGAAGCAATACGGCTCCATAAACAACACTGATACAGGGTTGCGTCGTCGGCTTTAAACTTCACGCCTGCGTGAACTTGTTTGAGGTTGGTGGCACCGAGTTGTTCTAGCTCTTGTGCAAGCAAGTGCTCGAGGCCTCGAGCGGTTATCGCGAGATAGTGTTTCATTGGTTCTCTACACCCTTGGGGCGTCATTTATCAAATTGGCGCCGATTATACATCAAACTGAACATACTCGTGGGATTAAGCCACATCATCCACATTGATTGTTGAAATAATCACCACCAATTTGTTTCTGATAAGAATCAATCTACCCATGCCAACTGTTTCCATTAAGAAACAAATATATCTACCCGCGATCGCACCCTGTTTCTCAACAGAAACACTAGGATAAATCCCTTTCGTGGCGAGGGTTGGCGGCGACTCAACATAGCAATTGGTAAGCATTCACTATGAACAAAACTCACGCAAACAAGGCGGTCGTGCTTTTAACTAGACAGATTAAATCCCATCAGGCAACAATAAACCCACCTCTAATTGGTATATACCAGATGGTATTTTTAAAAGCGTTCAACATGAAAAAATAGGAAGAAAGCGGTAATAGATTGCCGCAAAAGCGGTGTCTTTTACGTCAGATTGGCCTCATGGCCGTGCGATTTTCCGAATAAATTTTGTTCAACCAGTAGATACAGATCACATTTTAATCGACAGGCTGTTCGTCATTAGAAACGAGTTTGGCCAAGGAAGCGGAGAAAATTCGTGAATGATGAACGGAGATTTTAAGGGGGGAAGCAAATAAAGCGTGGGCTGGTACCAAAAATGATACTCAGCCCACTAACGCAAATCGACCTTTTCGGTTATTTGTTTGAGGTATGAATTGAGATAACCGGTCGTTCATTACTTTAATCGCACCACAAAACGCCAAGGTTTTATTGTCGCTAAGCTGAAAATCGGCCTCACGAGCGAGCATGCACAATGAAGCCGAGCCTGCGTTTTCTATGATTAGAAATGGCGCCCTATCTCCCGCTTGGCTTTGAAGCTCTACAACCTGACCACACTCAGGCGCTGAGAGCGGTTCAAGCTGAGGGTCAAAAAACCAACTTTTCGGCAAGATAGGTTTGTGGAAGCGATAGGCTGCCACTGCGTTCAAAGCGAGTTCGGCTCGTCGAGGAGCCGACAAATCGAGGCATGACAAGGTATCTGTCATGCTCTGAAAAAGGGATGCGTCCTCTACAGAGAATGGGGACTCAGAGAACGCATCGGGGATGAGGTGTTTGGCACTGATGGCGACGCGAAATAGCATGTCATCGCCCAAATCAAGCATTAGCGATTCCGACTCGGTGTCGAAATACCATGTCCATGCATTGTTAGGTTTTAACATACTCAGCTCCCGCGACGATACATCTAATGGGGTATCTGGCTTTGCCAAACGTGCCACATTCCCGAAGTGTAATGGCTTAAGGGCAAAAAAAAAGGGGAAGAAACCTTCCCCTTTTCACGTTAAAACCTTTATTTTTTATACAAATTTTAGTGATGGTTAGATATTACGAACTAATTGCTTCACTAATCCCGGTCCCTGATAAATCAGCCCGGTGTAAACTTGTACCAGCGCAGCACCGGCAGCCATTTTTTCGCGAGCCGCCATCACCGAATCAACCCCACCGACTCCAATAATGGGTAAGGCACCCTCTAAGGCTTGGTGAAGACGGCGAATAACTTCGGTGCTCTTCAGTTGTACAGGTCGACCACTGAGACCGCCCGCTTCTTGGTAATGTGGCATACCATCAACCAGTGCGCGATCTAAGGTGGTGTTCGTGGCGATCACCCCATCAATCTGATTCCGCACTAATGTTTGCGCAACTTGCTCAATTTCCTCTTCAGTCAGATCAGGTGCTATCTTGACCGCAAGCGGCACATACTTACCCTGCTCTTCACTCAAGCGCGCTTGTTCCGCTTTCAAGGTACTCAGCAATTCATCTAGCGCTTCACCGTATTGCAAGCTTCGCAGCCCAGGCGTGTTGGGAGACGAGATATTCACCGCAATGTAATCGGCGTATGCATATACCTTTTGCATACAAATGACATAGTCATCCGTGCCTTTCTCAATCGGCGTATCTTTGTTTTTGCCGATATTGATGCCTAGGATCCCATCAAACCCTTTGGCTTTTTTAACGTTTTCAATCAGCGCATCCACACCCAGGTTATTAAAGCCCATGCGATTAATAATCCCTTCTGCATCTTTGATGCGGAACAATCGCGGCTTATCATTTCCTGGTTGTGGTCGTGGTGTCACCGTTCCGACTTCGACAAAGCCAAATCCCATCGCTCCAAACGCTTCTATGCACTCACCATTTTTATCAAGCCCTGCGGCAAGACCAACGGGGTTTTTGAAGTTGAGTCCCATAACGGTAACAGGACGAGGAGGAAGATGCTGAGAGTAGATAAAACGAAGGGGGGTCGAATGAAAACGGGAAAGCGAGCTGATCGTGACGTCGTGTGCTTTTTCTGGATCCAATTGAAAGATTGCCGGTCTGGCGAGGCGGTATAGCATTATCCCTCCTAATAAAAAAGCCCCGTTATAAACGGGGCTAGATTATTGCCTTATTACTGCTTTAATTCAAATTTAAAAGCGATAATTCGCGCAGCGCAACCGAGAATTTCGCAAATTCATGGACCGAGCCGACTTTGAACTCATCCACAATGCTGCGCCAGCGGCCCAGAATCATGTCATGCTCCTCCATCCAAGCGTCGAGTCCTGCTTCTGCATCTTGTTTCGGATCCATTTCTGAAACAATGCGCGCAGTCAGCAAACGTTGCTGCCAATCCAAATCTTCTCGGAATGAAGCACGTGCAAGCGCCTGCCAGTGGTTGTCGACCGGTTGGTTGTTGATTTGTTTCAAGAACCAATGCAGCGATAAGGTATCACCCAGCACATAGTACAAGCGTGCCACCAGCTCGAACGGTTTATCTAGCTGCTCGGATACTTGCGCCAAGTCGAGGCCCGAGAAGATGCTGGTCAAGCGGCACACTTTGCTTGCCAACTCGTCGGGTACAACCGCTTTGCGCAGTTTCTCCGCCTGATCGTCGTGCTCTTTAATCTCACTGTCGACCAAGTAGCTATCCAGGTTCGCTGCCAAGTTTTGTAACGCAGGACGATAAAACGCTACTTGCGCTTCAATGCTCTCGCCTTTGCGTTTGTTGCGAAGCATCCAGCGAGTCGCACGACGCAACATGCGACGACAACGGAACAAAATGTCGTATTGAACGGACGCGCTCACTTGGTTATCTAATGCGCGAACATCATCAAATATCTTTTCGAAACCAAAGACTTCACGAGCAATCGCGTAAGATTTAGCAATGTCACTAACACTGGCACCGGTTTCGTCTTGCATACGAGTGATAAAGTTAAAGCCCATATCATTCGACATTTGGTTTGCCAGCACAGTCGCAATGATCTCACCACGCAGTGGGTGCGACTCCATCTCTTGACGATAGTGACGTTGTAACTCCTTCGGGAAATAACCGGGGAGCAGTTGACCAAAGTGACTATCTTGTGTCACCTCATCGACCACCAGCTGCTCTTTTAACACCATTTTGCCGTACGCGACCAGCACCGCAATTTCTGGACGTGTTAAACCATTTCCACGCAAGTTACGTTCCGCGAGCGTTTCATCATCAGGCAGATACTCAAGCGCACGGTCTAACTTGCCCTCTTTCTCGAGATAATGAATAAAGCGGATCTGCTCTTTGAGCAACGACGCTTGCTGGTTGTGCGTGACAGAGATAGATTCACTTTGACTGTAGGCATCTTCCAGCACAATCTCAGAAACATCATTCTCCATTTTCTCCAGCAGTTGATTACGCTTTTTCAAGGTAAGATCACCGGATGCCACCAAGCCATTCAATAGGATCTTGATGTTTACTTCGTTATCCGAGCAATCAACGCCACCCACATTATCAATAAAGTCAGTATTAACGCGACCACCTTTTAGTGCGTATTCAATACGCCCTAATTGCGTCATACCGAGGTTACCGCCTTCACCGATAATGCGCGCACCCACTTCCTTACCGTTAACACGTAATCCGTCATTCGCACGATCACCCACTTCGGTATGGGTCTCGTTTGCGGCTTTCACGTACGTCCCAATCCCGCCATTCCAAAGAAGATCCACTTTGGTTTGTAGGATCTGCTTGATCAAGTCGTTCGGTGCCATAGATTGCTTGCGCGTACCCAATAGCTTTTGGATCTCTGGCGTCAAGGTGATGGATTTCGCACGACGAGAGAAAACGCCCCCGCCTTTTGAGATCAGCTTACTGTCATAATCTTCCCAACTAGAACGAGGCAAGTTGAATAAACGCTCACGCTCTTTCCAACTTTTTGCGGCGTCCGGATCTGGGTCAATAAAGATATGCATATGGTTAAAGGCCGCAACTAAGCGAATATGCTTAGAAAGCAACATGCCATTACCGAATACATCGCCGCCCATGTCACCAATACCGACACAGGTAAAATCTGTCGTCTGGCAATCGATGTCTATTTCGCGGAAATGGCGTTTTACCGACTCCCAGGCCCCTTTCGCAGTAATACCCATTTTCTTATGGTCGTAACCATTGGAGCCACCAGAGGCAAAGGCATCCCCTAACCAGAAGTTGTATTGTGCTGAGACACTGTTCGCCAAATCAGAGAAGGTTGCCGTGCCTTTATCCGCCGCAACCACCAGATAAGCGTCATCATCATCATGGCGCACCACCTCATTTGGCGGGGTTAGTTCGCCCTCGATGATGTTATCCGTAATATCCAACAGGCCTTGAATGAAAATACGGTAACAGCGTTGACCTTCAGCAAAGATCTCATCGCGACCGGTAAACTGGTGTTGGCGTTTACAGACGAATCCGCCTTTCGCGCCTACCGGCACAATCACGGTATTTTTAACCTGTTGCGCTTTAACGAGGCCAAGCACCTCGGTACGGAAGTCTTCTTGACGATCTGACCAACGCAAACCACCCCGAGCGACTTTCCCCCCGCGCAGATGCACACCTTCCACATCGGGTGAGTATACGAAGATCTCGTAGGCTGGCACCGGTTGAGGGATCTCGGGAATGTCTGCAGGTTGCAATTTTAATGATAGATACGGCTTATCCAGGCCATTCTCTGGGTCTTTTTGGAAGAAGTTGGTGCGCAATGTCGCCAACATCATTTCCATATAACGACGGATAATCCGATCGTCATCCAGACTTTCCACTTGCTCAAGCGCGTCTTCGATCTGGGCGATCAATTTGTCTTGCGCGCGCTGGGTATTCTTCGCTGCCGGATCAAACCGTTTGTTGAACAGTTGAACCAGCAAACTCGCTAGATCAGGATGGGATGCCAGCGTCTCTTCAATGTATGCCTGACTAAACGGAAAACCGACTTGTCGCATATAACGCGCATAGGCACGAAGGATAGTCACTTCACGGCCCGATAGCCCTGCATTCAAGACTAAACGGTTAAACCCATCGTTATCCAACCGTCCGTGCCAAATATCAGCAAAGGCCTGCTGGAAACGATCCCGCGCTTTCGACAAGTTGAAGGCTGAACCGGCACTGTGCAACATCGAGAAGTCGAGAATCCAATAGATGTCACCATGACTGGTTTCGACTTCATACGGCGACTCACCAATGACACGCAGACCGAGGTTTTCCAACATTGGCATTACATCGGATAAGTGGATCGGCTCGCCTTTTTGGAACAGTTTCAAGCTCACCGCATTCGAGTGATGACTCACCTCTTGTGGACGATAGAACAACATGTCCAACTTATGGTCGTCACTTAAGCCTTCCAAACGTTCAATATCAGCCACCGCAGAACCAGGCAACATCGCTTCTTTATAGGAACGAGGGAACGCACGTAGGTAACGCTTCGCGATCGGCGTACCTCGGTTTTCGCCAAAGTTGGCAATCACCGCTTCTTGTAAACGGTCATCCCATGATGAAGCCGCTTCGGTAAGGTTTTGCTCAATCTTTTTCACATCAATATCGAAGTTGTTATTATCGACCCGCACAATGTAGTGCGTGCGTGCCAATGGGCTTTCAGAGAAGAAGGTGTTGAACTCAACATCCTGATCAGAACCAAAGTACTGCTGGAAAATACGTTGCGTCTGACGACGAAATTCTGTGTTGTACCGCTCACGCGTGATATACACCATACATGAGAAGAAACGGCCAAACGGATCGCGACGGACAAACACACGCAGCATGTCACGGTCTTGCATTTGCACGACGCCCATACCGACATTACGCATCTCATCTTCGGTCGCTTGGAACAGCTCATCACGTGGATAGTTTTCGAGGATGTTCGCCAGTGCTTTCCACGAATGTGACTCTTGATAGAAGCCGCTGTTATCCAAAATGCGGCGTACTTTATTGCGTAATACCGGAATACTGGAGGTCGATTGGTTATACGCCGATGACGCATACAACCCCGTAAAGCGATGCTCACCAATCACATTTCCCTGCGCATCAAATTTTTTGATGCCGATATAGTCAACATAGGCAGGTCGGTGCACACGGGATTTCGCATTGCTTTTGGTCAGTACCAACAGCTCTTTCTTTAATGCCGTTGCACGCGCAGACTCGGGCATTTCCGACAAGCGCACCACATTCGGTGATTTGTGCTTTTTGGCCAGACCGAGTGCATCACATTCACTGGAGGCGCGAAGCTCATAGTCCCCTTCAACGGCCACAAGGTCAAAACACTTGTAACCCATGAAGGTAAAGTTGTTTTCGGTAATCCAAGTCAGAAATTCAATCGCTTCTTGACGGCGCTCATCATCAAACGGCAGCGTGTCCTCTTTCAGTGATTTCACCAAAGACAGCATTTGCTTGCGCATTGGCTGCCAATCATTCACGACCATCACCACATCGGTTAGCGTTTCATGGAGCTCTTTTTCCAACGCTGCCATTTCAGCATCTTCTGACATCTTATCGATTTCGATGTGGAAAGTGCTTTGGAATTGGCCATTTTCACCGCTGATCTCAACCACATCACCTTGTTGGTTTTTCAACGCTTTCACGGGCGTGTTTAGCATCAGGTGTGTCGTGATCCCCAATCGATTGAGGGCCATACGGACGGAATCTACCAAAAACGGCGCATCCGGGGCGAGGATTTCGACAATGGTATGGGTTGATTGCCAACCGTTACCACTGAGGCTGGGGTTAAAGACCTTAACGAATATTTTATCTTGTTCGAATGTGTTGAGGTGATGCCACATGCTCATCACGGCACCATAGAGATCTGATTCATTGCGCTCCTGCAAATCATTATCAGAAATTTGACCCAATATCCTTTTGGCTAATGCATCGACGAGTGGCTGTTGAGTATCATCCAGTTTATCGGCAATCAGTTGATAAACTTTCTCAAGTAACACCGGTACTATAGGGTCACGCGAGGTCATTCTGGAACTCCGTAGTCCTTTTTTAGACGTTATCTTTGTAGTAAGTATTAGAGGTAAACATTGCGTTAACATACGCACTGCCTAGTGTAAGGCTTGCTACACAAAAACGTTATATCTAAACAGCTGGATTTATACGAATTTCGCGAGAATGTGACTGGTGTAGCTATTTCCTTTGCTACGTTTGGTTAGGCGATGCGCTCGAGAGAGCGAAAGCGATTCTCCTCATCGGTGGTAAGTTTAAAACGGCCTCGGATACCGAGTTGTGAGAGATAAGGACGAAAGCGTGCGGCGGGAATTTGCAAGCGTAATCCCTTATCGGTAGTAACCACCACACTCGACGCGGCGCCACTGTAATAGAGCTGATACTCTGAATAGGAAATATTGACGTTAAAACGATAATCCATCGTGTTGATGCTCAGTCATTTTTTCTCTGCAAAGGGTAACAAAAAAGCCGCCCAAATTGGACGGCTTGATGATCATTGGGTCACGATTAGCTCGCCCTATTGTTCGAGCGTTTTTTGCACTTTCTCGTACAAATCGTTAGCCAAGTTATCCATGTCAGCCAACTCTTGTAGTACTTGGCGCATATGCTGCTGACGTTCAGTGTCGTAATACGCCAGTTTAAGCAATGGATCGATTAAACGAGAAGCCACTTGCGGGTTCGATTCGTTTAACGTTACCAAGATCTCTTTCAAGAATCGGTAGCCGCTTCCATCTTTAGCGTGGAAGTGCACGGGGTTGCGCGAACAAAAGGCACCAATCAAACTACGGGTTCGGTTTGGATTCTTAAGGCTAAATGCCGGATGAGCCATTTGTGCTTTCACCCCTTCCAAGGCATGTTCTGCCGGATTTATACCTTGCAGCACAAACCACTTATCCATCACTAGCCCGTCATGCTGCCACTGGTCGCTAAAGTGCTTCATCAAGGACTCGCGGCATGGCAGTTGCGCGGCGTTGGCCGCATGCAGTGCTGCCATTGTATCGGTCATGTTGTTGGCATTACGGTATTGTGCTTCGACCCAATCATTGCCGTTTTCAGTATGTGCAAGATAGCTTAAACACGTGTTGCGTAAGTCACGCTCACCAATCGCTTTATGGCTGATTTCATATGACGCTTGCGTATATTGGCGATAAACCGTTTCCAGCTCATCAACCATTTCATCCGCGAATTGCTGTTTGAAAGCAGCCATGACCCTATGAATCGCATCCACATCCACAACATCAAACCAGCCCGCCACTTCGTTTTCAGAAGGTAACTTGAGCACTTCTGCAATCAATGCCGGTTCAGTGTTCTCGCTCAGTAGTACTCCACGGAAAGCATCAACCACTGACGCTGGGATCACTATCTTTTCATCATTTTGTACGCGTGCCACATTGGCCTTGATGTGTTTTGCTAGCAAACTTTGTCCGGCATCCCAACGAGCAAAATCATTGCGCGCGTATTGCAGCAAGAAGGTTAGGTCTTGATCTTGGTAATCATACTCAAGCTTCACCGGTGCCGAGAACTCGCGTAGCAACGAAATCACTGGCTGCTCATCCACCGCATCAAAAATAAAGGTTTGCTCTGCTTCAGTCACCGCCAAAATATGGTGTACAGGTTCTCCGTGACGCTGTAACTCAATAACACTGCCATCTGCACGATATAGTTCAATATCGAGCGGAATATACAATGGTAGTTTTTCCGCTTGATCGGCCGTTGCTGGCGTATGTTGCTTCACATGCAATGCCAGTTGTTTAGTGGCATCGTCATAGGTTGAAGATACATTGAGAACCGGCGTGCCCGATTGACTGTACCAGCGTCGGAATTGGGTTAAATCAATCCCTGAGGCATCTTCCATTGCCTGCACAAAGTCATCGCACGTTGCAGCGGTGCCATCATGGCGTTCAAAGTAGAGCTTCACACCTTTTTGGAACCCTTCTTCGCCAAGAATGGTGTGCATCATGCGGATCACTTCACTACCCTTTTCATAGACGGTAAGGGTGTAGAAGTTATTCATTTCGATCACTTTTTCCGGGCGGATCGGATGCGACATCGGGCTTGCATCTTCAGCAAATTGAGGCCCGCGCATAACGCGAACATTTTCAATACGGTTGACCGAGCGAGAGCCCAAGTCAGACGAAAACTCCTGATCGCGGAAAACCGTTAACCCTTCTTTCAGGCTCAGCTGAAACCAATCACGACAGGTGACTCGGTTCCCCGTCCAGTTATGGAAGTATTCATGACCAATAACCGCCTCAATCCCCAAATAGTCGGCATCGGTTGCCGTCTCTGCATTGGCAAGCACATACTTGGAGTTAAAGATATTTAGGCCTTTGTTCTCCATGGCACCCATGTTGAAGAAATCAACGGCCACGATCATGTAGATATCAAGGTCATACTCAAGATCGAAGCGTGTCTCATCCCATTTCATCGCATTCTTAAGCGAAACCATGGCGTGATCGGCGCGAACTAAGTTGCCTTTATCTACGAAAATTTCGAGGGCCACTTCACGGCCTGAACGTGTCACAAAGCTATCACGCAACACATCAAAATCACCAGCAACTAGCGCAAACAGATAGCTTGGCTTTGCATACGGGTCATGCCACTCAACCCAATGACGACCGTTATCCAACTCGCCCGACGCAATTTTGTTACCGTTACTCAGCAAGTATGGATAAGACGCTTTATCCGCAATCACCTTGGTGGTGAAACGTGCCAAGACATCCGGGCGATCGAGATAGTAAGTAATACGGCGGAAGCCTTCTGCTTCACACTGCGTGCAATACGCACCGCCTGATATATACAAACCTTCAAGGGCCGAATTATTTTCTGGGTCGATCTCGGTTTGGATCGTGAGCGTGAACGCCGCAGGCACATCACGGATGATGAGTTTGCCTGACTCTTCACTGTAGGCCGTCCATGCATCGCCATTGATGTCGATACGCACTAACTTTAGGTTTTCGCCATCCAGTTCAATGTCAGTCGCATTGTCATTTAAACGCTTCACTTGGCTCACGGCCGTTACCAAGGTTGCGTTTGGCTCAAGATCAAATTCTAGGTTTAGGTCAGTGATGGTAAAATCAGGGGCGCGATAATCTTTGCGATATTTCGCAGTGGGTTGTTGAGACATGTTGAATCCTTATTATTGGGTGTACCTCAGCCAACAAATCGTGTCAGTGACTGCCTGACGCCAACCTTGGCGAGCAGCGTGCTATACCATACCGCGCTCGCAAAAAGATGACTATAGGTTTAACACTTTGTTATCAATTGTTTGCGTATGCGATGTGTAAAAAACGCCTCACAAACTGTCAATGTGACGATAAAACCTCTCAAATTGGCGAATTGTGCAGCATATTGTCAACGCAGGCTGCCAATCCGGCAGGAAATATAATGTGACGACGGTTAAATTTTACAGAAATTGCGGTACTATGACGCCAATTTCGTTTTGTAACACGTAAGGCGTTCCACACGCATGCACAATCCGATCATCACTTCACTGCTGGATACGGACGCATACAAGCTGAATATGCAGCAAGCCGTCTTTCATCACTATCGTGACGTTCACGTCACCGCGGACTTCTATTGTCGGAGTGATGAGAATTTGACTCCGCTAAAAGACGCGGTGATAGCGCAAGTGAACGCGCTAGGCTTACTGCGCTTTACTGAGCAGGAGTTAAATTATCTGGCCTCGCTCGAGCTCTATCAAGCAGATTTTCTCTCATACCTGAAGTACTTTCAGCTTCGCCCAGAGCAAGTCACTGTCACTATCGAAGAAGGACAGCTGGCGATTCATATTGCTGGTCCGTGGTGCGAAGTGATTCTCTGGGAAGTGCCATTACTCGCGATTATCTGTGAGTTACGGAATCGCATCTGCTACCCCACGTACGGGGTGGAGCACGCACTCGCCCGACTCGAGGAGAAACTGAATCATTTACCCGAAGACGGCTTTGCCGATGACTTTCAATTGGTCGACTTTGGCACACGTCGCCGCTTCTCGCGTGATGTGCACTACGCCATCGTTAAACGCCTGAAAGCCGCTTATCCCCCGCTAAAAGGCACCTCCAATGTTTGGTTAGCGAAAGAGCTTGGCCTGCCCCCAGTTGGTACCCAAGCTCATGAGTGGTTTCAAGCGCATCAGCAGCTGGCGGGAGCGTTGGCCGATTCACAACAGCTCGCGCTACGTGTTTGGTTAAAGGAATATCCAAACAGTCTGGGCATCGCCCTGACCGATTGCATCAATATGGATGCTTTCCTTCGTGATTTTGACAGCGAACTCTCGCAAGCCTTTACCGGCCTGCGTCATGACAGTGGCGATCCCATCGCTTGGGGAGAAAAAGCCATTGCCCACTACCAGCATCATGATATAGACCCTGACACTAAGACGCTGGTCTTCTCTGACAGCCTCACGTTAGCCAAGGCTATTCATATCTATCGCCATTTTTCAGGACGGGTGCAAACATCGTTTGGAATTGGTACCCAATTAACCTGTGATCTACCCGATGTGAAAACCCTTAACGTGGTGATCAAACTCACTAGCTGCCAAGGCAAACCCGTCGCCAAAATCTCCGATGAGCCAAACAAAGCAATTTGTAAAGACGAGGCGCATTTGAGTGCGCTGAAAGCCGCATTTAGACTGATTGATTAAAAGAATCAGGTACAAAAATGCCCGCTGTGATGCGGGCATTTTTTTCAGCGCGTGATGGCTTATTGTCTTGTTTGGCGCACTATTGCCGTTCCAGAATCGCTTCCATCCCAAACACATCATTGGTTAACCGCAAGGTATCTGCCGCCAGTTGGAATTGCGATGAGTGCCGACCGTTACGGTAGATCAACATCAGGTTGTCGCCTTCCACCAAATAGACCCCGCGATGAGTAACTGAGCTCCCATCATCCCCGCGCACCTGCATCGCGAATAAGAAGTCAGGCCGTAATTGCAGCGATACTCCGTCAACGTGTTCACTCACATCTTCGCCTGAGATGCTGTGGGAACGCCACAAACCGCTTAAATCTTCTGGCAGGAGCTTGGTAAAGACCGCACCTTGCAATTGCAATTGGTTATGATTGAGCTGATAGGCATGCCGCTGCTCGATGCCTTCATTATCGTACAGGCGTAATATGTTCTCGTTGATGTCGTACTGCCCTGCAGCGGTTTCGAGTTGTCCATCATGACGCAACAAATCGATACGAAACTCGTAATTGGAATTAAAAGACAGATTAATCGCTTTGTAAGGATGTGGGGCTTGCTCAACGGGCATGTCGCTAAACCAATACCAATCTCCCAGCAGTAATGGGAAATCCACGCGAGAGAGCTCTTCGCTACGAACCGGAAGCGACACGATGATCGCTAACATACACCCAAGTAAGAGACGCATAACTCACCCCACTGACCGTTATTCCTATCAATAAGGTTAGACGCAGATCTCAAAATGCTACAATTTTTTGATATTGATCTCGTTTTATCGGTTCATCAATATCGGCACGTCATCTCCATGTCATAAAAAAAGCCTAGGCAATTGCCTAGGCTTGTCGTGACACCAACCGAGGATGATCAACGGTTAGCGATTAGGGAGGCAAGATCATTGGTAATGCTCGCCGCTTCCTCTAAGTAGGCGTCCGGCTCTTCGTAATCCTTCGGCACATCCTCGAGCGATTTAAACGGCAGTTCGCCCATGGCTTTTTGACGTACATTTAGGCGCGCCAAACGTTCTTTATCCTCGCGATCCATTTCCTGCCGACGCACTTTCTCATTCAAGGAAATACTGTTTTTATCTTTTTCCTGCTGATAAAGCGTAATGTCTTCGCGGATAAAACCAAACTCACGGTCTGAGGCAATACGGGTTTGATGGCGCTTGGTCAACGCATCAATCACGTCATCAGGCAGCTTCATTGCCGAGTATTCCGCAGGGGCAATTTGATCCCATGGCAACGCATTGTCTTCCATGCTCTCACCGGTTTCATCGGGGGATACCGACGATGGAAACGCAATGTCGGGTACCACGCCTTTATTTTGGGTACTGCCACCACTGATGCGATAGAATTTTTGAATGGTGTATTGCACGTAACCTAAAGGCTTTTCGAACAAATCATAAATATGATTTAGCGAGCGGTGCTGCTGCACTGTACCTTTACCGAATGACTGTTCGCCAAGCACAATCGCACGGTGGTAATCTTGCATGGCCGCGGCAAAAATCTCTGACGCCGACGCACTGTAACGGTTAATCAGTACCGTCATCGGCCCGTTGTAGAAACTCTTGCCATCACTATCATTATTGACCTTAACTCGACCGTAACTATCGCGCACTTGCACAATCGGACCTTTGTCGATGAACAAGCCACTCAACGCTGTTGCTTCACTCAAAGCGCCGCCACCGTTATTACGCAAGTCCACCACGATACCACTGACATTTTGCGCAGTGAGCGCTGCCAACTCTTTCTTGGTATCTTCAGCCAAGCCGACATAAAAGCCCGGTACCGTCAGCACCCCTACTTTTTGATCGCCACGTTCAATCACGTCGGATTTGACCGCGCGGTCTTCTAAGCGGATTTTGTCACGGGTAATAGTGACGCTGTAACTTTTAGCGTTGGCGCCTTCAGGCAAAATCTGTAGCCGGACCTCACTTCCCTTAGGTCCTTTGATCAGCTCGACGACATCATCGAGTCGCCAGCCAATCACATCCACCACCGCCTCGTCTTCTTGACCGACACCGATAATGCGATCTCCCGGCGATAACTGTTTAGACTTAGAGGCAGGACCACCGGCCACCAGCGAGCGAATCACTGTATATTCATCTTTCACCTGCAACACCGCACCAATCCCTTCGAGTGACAGGTTCATCTCAGATTGGAACTGCTCAGCATTACGTGGAGAGAGATAGCTAGTGTGCGGGTCCACTTCTCGCGCAAAGGCGTTCATGTAGACTTGAAACACATCTTCACTGTGACTTTGGGTGAGGCGCTTCAATGCGCTGTTATAGCGCTTACCTAGGGTTTCGCGAATATCGTCATCGTCTTTCCCCGTTAGACGGAGATTCAACGCATCATTTTTAATCCGCTTATCCCAAATCGCATCGAGTCCTTGCTCATTGGCCGCCCAAGGCAGTTCGGTACGGTCGAGAACCATTGACTCGTCTTTAGAGAAATCAAACGGCTTATCGAGAACCTCGAGTGCGTATTGGTATCGCTCAAAGCGCTTTTTGAGTACCAAATTGTAGATTTCGTAGGCTGCGTCGGTTTCCCCCTCTTTGAGCTGATCGTCCAGCCGATCTTTCCAACGCGATAAGGTATCGACATCGCTCTGGGTTAAAAAGACACGGTTGTAATCTAACGTCTCGAGATAACGCTCAAAGATCCCGGCCGAGAAAGCATCGTCGAGAGAAAACTGCTTGTAATGCGAGCGAGTAAAGCGCGAGGTGACACGCTTTGAAGCGGTTTTGTGTTGGGGTTCAGCGGAAAGTGTTGGCAAATCACTGAGTTGAAAGTTGGCCTCTACGGCCTGGGCAGACGCTGCCAGCATCAAGCTGGCAGCGATAGCCGAAAAGCGGCGTCGACAAAACATGCGTCGAGGAGTCTCCTTTAGGCGCTGAGGTGCTCCGCTTTCACTAACATGGTCAAACCGTTAGTAAGACGAACACGCACCTCATCCTTGTTAATTTCAACAATGGTCGCTGGTAGATTACCATTGCCCATGTTCACATTTACGTCTTTTCCTACGACAACGTCGCTGGCGCTGAGTTCGCGACGTGGCTCTTTAGCTTTCTTAGTCATTTTAGCTGGCTTTGGTTTACTCGTACGAGCTTTTGCCGTTTGAGCTGCCGCTTTTTTGCCTTTGGCTGGCGTTTTGCCTTGACCGTCTGCTTTTTTCGCTTGTTGCTTACGACGTTCCGCCGCACGCGCTTTGCTTTCAGCAAGAGTTTGAGCCGCGTGATCAATATGCTCTTGTTCTAGCTCACCACACGCGTTGCCATCAAGATCGACGCGTGACGCACCCGGTTTCACGCTGTGCAGATAACGCCAGGAAGACGTGTACTGGCGAAGCGCGGCTCGCAATTGGGTTTTGCTTACCTTAGGGTCATCATTCAAGCGTTCTGCAAGATCTTGAAAAATGCCAATTTTTAGTGGCTTGGCTTCGCCTTCAACAGTAAAACATTTAGGGAAACGTTCAGCAATGTAGGCAATGACTTCTTTGCTGTTCGCGAGCTTTTCAGTATTTTCCATGTTTTTTCCTGGCCTGCTGTAGTCAAGCTGCAGCAGAATATCTACGTGTATTTAAGTATGAAAGTGGTGCGTATTATAGATACCTGATATTAAAAAACTACCGAGATTGACGAAATTACAGGTGTTTTTGCATTTCTTTGACCAAGGTAGTCAGGCCCTGTTCATCTTCTTGGTCAAAACGACCCACGGTTGGGCTATCAATATCAAGCACAGCTTGGAGTTGGTTGTCGATTCTAACCGGGACGACAAGTTCAGCGTTACTGGCGGCATCACAGGCGATATGCCCCTCAAATGCGTGTACGTCTTCAATCCGCATGACTTTATCTTGGCTAAAGGCGGCACCGCAAACCCCTTTTTCAAATGGGATCCGAACGCACGCCGGCAGCCCCTGAAATGGTCCCAACACCAACTCTTTGCCATCACTCAAGTAAAAACCCACCCAGTTAATGTCTTCAAGTTGGCTATTCAGTAATGCGCTCACGTTCGCCAGTTTTGCAATCAAACTTGGCTCGCCCTCACATAAAGCAACCGCTTGTTGGGTTAACAGACGGTAAAAATCAGCTTTGTTTTCCATAAATCACTGCATCTCAAACAACAAGACCATTACAATAGAAATAATCCAAAGACATTTCAATTGAGTATCTTGATTTATGATTACTTGGCGCTGGCTTCTTGACCAAGCCCGACCTCATCGTACCCGCCTGATTTGGGCCAATATTGTGGCAATTACCGCCACCTTGATCAGCGTGCCCATTCCCTTACTGATGCCTTTACTGGTCGATGAAGTGCTGCTCGATAAACCCGATTGGGGGCTCGCGGTGCTAAACCACGTATTGCCACAAGCTTGGCAACATGCCGCTTTTTATATCGCGGCGGTGCTTGTCATTGTGGTGTTTATGCGTGCCACCAGCCAAGCGCTTAACATCCTTCAAAGCCGTCAGTTCACCCTGGTCGGCAAAGCCATTACCTATAAAATTCGTCAACACCTGATTGCGAAATTAGGCCGTGTGAGCATGCAAGAGTATGAACTGCGCGGCAGTGGCGGGTTAACGTCTCATTTGGTGACCGATGTCGAAACCATTGATAAATTTATTGGTACTACGCTGAGTAAGTTTATTATCGGCATTCTCACCGTAATGGGCACCGCGGTGGTGCTTTTGTGGCTGGATTGGCGGTTAGGGCTTTTTATTTTGCTCATCAACCCGATCGTGGTTGCCTTAAGTCGCGCTCTAGGCCAACGGGTTAAACATCTTAAAAAACGAGAAAACCAAGCGTTTGAGCGCTTCCAGCAACGTCTCGTCGATACACTCGATGGGCTTTACCAACTCCGCGCCGCCAACCGAGAGCGTGAATATCTTCACCAATTGGATCAAAGTGCAGGCGATATTAAGGTCAGTGCCGATAAATATGCTTGGCAGTCAGAGGCCGCGGGACGCTTATCATTTTTGATGTTTTTGATTGGCTTTGAACTTTTCCGCGCTGTGGCGATGGGCATGGTCTTTTTTAGTGATCTGACCATTGGCCAAATGTTTGCTGTGTTCGGCTATCTTTGGTTTATGTTGGGTCCGGTTCAGGAACTGTTAGGGATCCAGTTTGCATGGTATAGCGCTAAAGCAGCCATGAATCGAGTCAACGATGTGTTGAGTTTGCAAGAAGAGGCTCGCCGTCCTGACGGCCAAAATCCAAGTGATAGCGACAATACAGCCTTGGATATCGAGATTGAGGATCTGCACTTCGCCTATGATGAGGATAAATCTGTTCTCAATGGCTTGAACATGCATATCCCAGCGGGACAGCGTGTCGCATTGGTCGGCGCCAGTGGTGGCGGCAAGTCAACATTGATCCAATTGTTGCTGGGCCTTTATCCGGTTGAACGCGGCGATATTCGCTATAACGGCTATTCGATCAATCAGCTTAATTTAGCCGCGCTTCGCCAACAGATTGCGGTGGTACTACAGCAACCCATGTTGTTTAACGATACCCTGCGTAATAATTTGAGCTTGGGGCGAGATGTGACTGATAGCGAGCTTTGGCACGCGCTAGAACAGGCGCAACTTGGCGATGTCGTGAATAAGCTCACTCAAGGGCTAGATACACCGCTAGGACGACAAGGGATCCGTTTATCGGGCGGGCAACGTCAACGCGTCGCCATCGCGAGAATGTTGCTTGGCGACCCGAAACTGGTCATTCTAGATGAAGCTACATCGGCATTGGATACCGCAACAGAGCGGGCATTGCACCAAGCGATGCATACCTTCTTAGCCGGTCGCACCACCCTGATTGTCGCGCATCGGCTCTCTGCGGTGAAAGAAGCGGATTTGATTTATGTGCTGGAGGATGGCCAAGTCACCCAAAAAGGCACCCACGGCGAGTTGGTGACCGCCCCGGGTGTTTACCAAACGCTTTATGGCACCATTCAACAAGCAGCAGGGAAATAGCATGCACACGCAATCGGTCACTCGTCTTGAGCCCCAACCACGGACAGGGTTAATTCGCTGTCCCGGTTGCGATCTTGTGTTGACCGGTTGCGAGACCGATTGGGATCACCTTGCCGTCTGCCCACGCTGCGCCACCAAATTGCAGCAAGGACGTCGATTATCGTTTAACGGTGAGTTGGCCATTGCGCTAACCGTACTGGTGCTATTTTTCCCCGCCCATGGGCTACCGCTGTTATCAATCAATCTATTAGGCAAGGATATTAGCGCATCGGTGCTGACTGGCGCGAACCTTCTATGGACCAGCTATCCCTTTGTCACTGCGCTGGTGGTCTTTTGTGCCAGCCTTGCACCACTCCTTTTTACCTTAGCCATTCTGGTCATGCACTTGGCGCGCCGTCACGGCAACATTCGCCTTTTCCGGCCTACCGTGACGCTAATTGACCACCTCCGTCATTGGGTCATGGCGGATGTGTTTATGGTTAGCTTGGCGATTGCGTGCTTTAAAATCCAAGACTACGCCGAGCTTCGCTTTTCATTGGGGCTCGCCTGCTACGCCACGCTACAAATTCTGCTTTCGGTGTTGCTTGTACGTGTTAATACTCGACGCTACTGGGATGCGTTCTTAGCCCCTAAACCTGTCACCAGTATCCATAATTTGATTCGTTGCGATCACTGTGGTTTGACGCAATACCACGGTACTCAAACCCATTGCCAACGTTGTGAGCGTCCCCTGCACGTTCGCCTGCTACGCAGCGAGCAAAAAACATGGGCGTGTCTGCTCACCGCTGCGGTCTTTTTGTTGCCCGCCAACCTTTATCCAATCTCGATTTTTTTCTCGAACGGCATCCGACTCGAGGACACGATTTTTTCTGGCGTTGCCAGCCTGATTAACAATGGTATGCCGGGAATAGCGGCGATAATTTTTACCGCCAGTATCATTGTGCCGGTAGCAAAGATTCTCGGACTTGGTTTCATTCTGATTAGCTTGCATACCTCTGTCGCCATTACACCTCGCCAACGCATGTGGCTGTATAGAAGCGTGAAATGGATTGGCAAGTGGTCAATGATGGACTTATTCGTGATTGCATTTATGGTCGCGCTCGTTGATCGTGGCCGCATTATGGACTTTACACCCGGCCCTGGCGCCATTGCTTTTGGTATTGTGGTGGTACTCACTATGCTGGCCACTGACCTTCTTGATACGCGTTTGATATGGGATCATCATGAGCGACAAACACGACGTGCCGACGCCAACCATTAAGACTACCTATGGCCTTTCTCCTTTATGGATCCTGCCCATCTTGGCGCTAGGCTTAGCGGGATGGCTCGTTTTTCAATCCATTAATGAAGCCGGACAGCGGATTCAAATTCTATTCAGCGATGCGCAAGGCTTAGAAGCGGGACGAACAACTATTCGTTACCAAGGGCTAGAAGTCGGCAAAGTTCGCAATATCACCTTGGCAGATGATCTCAATGGTATTTATGTCGATGCCACGATTTATCCAGAGGCCAAGCAGTTACTGACGACCGGCAGTGATTTCTGGTTAGTGAAACCACGCGCGTCGTTAACGGGGATCAGCGGCCTTGAAACACTGGTGTCGGGGAATTACATCGCCCTTCAGCCGGGAACGGGTGAACCTAGCCTTCGCTTTACCGCACGTGATGAGCCCCCCGCTGAGATGACGGATAAAGCTGGCACGACCTTTAAGCTCCACGCACCGACCTTAGGTTCGCTCAATATCGGCTCGCCACTTTATTACCGTAAAATCCAAGTCGGCGAAATCTACAGTTATCGTCTTGATGATGATAATCAAGGCGTCACCCTGTCTGCATTGATCAAACCTGAGTTCAGTGCCTTGGTGAAGCAAGACACGCGCTTTTGGTCCGTTAGTGGTTTGAAAGCGAATGTCGATCTGTCTGGGGTCGATGTTGAACTTGATAGTCTTGCCAGCTTGGTGGCCGGCGGTGTGACGTTTGATTCACCGAGTACCAGCCGACAAGCGTCGCATAATGATAGCTTTCGGTTATACCCAAGCCTGAGTGCGGCCGAGCGAGGTCAAACCATTGAAATTGCTTTGCCCACCAACCACGGTATTCAAGGCGCTGGCGCCCGAGTGACCTATCAAGGACTGCAGATCGGTGAGATTACCGAGATTCGCATCGACCCTGACAGCCAAAACGCGTCTGCCACAGCCGCCATTGACCCGAGTATGCTTTGGCTGTTCAATCAAGAGACCCAAATCACCATCGAACAACCACAGATTGGTTTTAACGGTCTTAAAAATATCGGCAACCTGGTGTTGGGGAACTTCTTATCCGTGGTGCCCGGCTCCCCTGATGCTCCGGCTGTTGATAGTCATTATCGCTTCTCAGCCAGCACGTGGCAGCAGCAACAAAAAGAGGCCGCCGATGCCTTGGTAGTTACGCTCGACGCCGATGACGCTTACGGCCTTACGCCTCACACCAAAGTGCTCCATCGCGGTATTCAGGTGGGCTTTATTGACCACATCGGCCTCAACGAAAGTGACACCGTCACGATAAAAGCGGTGATCTATCCGCAATACCGCCACCTTGTCAAACAACAATCGCAATTCTTTATATTAGGGGGAATTACCGGTGAGTTAAGCGGCAATGGGCTCGATGTGGTAGTGCCTGCTATGGAGCAAATCGCCGATCCCGCATTAAGCTTTACTAGCCAAGGCAAGCAAGGTGTACGCGATAGCTATCCGCTCTATACCTCACGTATCCAAGCCAAACACGCGCGAGAAGACGCGCAAGGCAAAACCCGCTTTACCCTAGTGGCTGATGCACTGCCAAGCATTAACGAGGGCAGTCCAGTCATGTATCGCAATTTTATCGTCGGGCAAGTGGAAGGCTACCAGCTGAATGGCAAAAGCGTCACGATATCGATTGCCGTGAACAATCGCTATCGCCACCTGATAAACCGCGACACAGTATTTTGGAACCAATCCGGTCTCGACATCAAAGCCAACTTAAGTAGTGGCGTAGAAATCAACACAGGCTCGCTTCGTTCTTTACTCAGTGGCGGTATCGCCTTTGGCTCTATGCCGGGCATTAGCAACAAACGCCAAGGCGACTGGAAGCTCTACCCCTCACGAAAAGACGCAGCACGTTACGGGGTCGATATTGTACTCAACACGGACGAAGCCAAAGGGTTAAAGGTTGGCAGCGCAATCCGCTATCAAGGGGTAGATGTTGGCGAGATTACCCAGCTAGAGCCGGATTTTAAGACTCAATCAGTCCGCGTGCACGGTCGTTTGTATCCTGAGTATAAAAATGAGCTCGCCCGTCAAGGGAGCTATTACTGGCTAACCCAGCCAGTACTCAGCCTAACAAAAACTGAGAACCTAGATTCTTTGTTTGGAACCTATATTTCAGTCGTGCCCGGTGCGGGCGAATTCAAGCAGCAATTCAAATTACATGCTTCACCCAAATACCCGCGGGGCCTGTCACTCGTGCTTGAAAGTGATGCACGTCATTCCATTACTGTTGGCACCCCAATCCTCTATCGCGATATGGAGGTAGGCACTGTATCCAAAGTGCAATTGGGCGAGTTTGCTGACCGCGTTTTATTCAGTGTCCAGATCACGCCGCAGTATGCACATCTGGTGCGAGAAAACACGGTGTTTTGGAATCAATCCGGCGTGGATGTGTCGATTGGTTTGACCGGTGCCAACCTAAAAAGCGGCACCATTGATAGCCTACTGAAAGGTGGAATCGCCTTTGCAACGCCCGACACCTCTCCGTTGGCCCCCAAAGCTAACGACAAACGCCACTACTTGTTGCACCGTGAACCCAAAGCGGAATGGGTTGCGTGGCGCACGGCGATCCCCAAGCCCTAGCGCTATCTTTTCGGGCAGCCATTCTCTTTGGCTGCCCTTTTTGAGCAAAATTACCGACTTTCTCCTCCCGCGACCTACACTCAAGACCAAGATCTGTTTACAATCTTGCGCTGCTAATTTTGAGTTAATCAACAAGAGATCCTGTTTTGCACCCCAATATCTCACTGCCAGAGGCTTTCTTAGCCCAAATACAGGCGACAATGCCCTCGCACCTCTCCATGGAGGAGTTTGTCGCTGCCTGTCAGCGTCCTCTGCGCCGCAGTATTCGTGTCAATACGTTAAAAATTTCCGTCGATGCATTTAAGCAACGTGCCGCAGAACATCATTGGACACTGACTCCCGTACCTTGGTGTGACACAGGGTTTTGGATTGAGCGACAAGACGATGACAAAGTGCCATTAGGCAATACGGCTGAACACATGGCGGGACTGTTTTACATTCAAGAAGCAAGCTCGATGATGCCAGTCACTGCCTTACTGGCAGGCGAGCATGAACCGGGCCAAGCCCCTGATTGGCAGCATGTGCTTGATGTTGCGGCCGCGCCAGGCTCAAAAACCACGCAGTTGGCAGCCTCCATGCAAAACAGCGGTATTTTGGTCGCGAATGAGTTTTCAGCGAGCCGCATCAAAGGGCTACATGCCAATGTACAACGCTGTGGGGTAAGAAACGTTGCACTGACCCACTTTGATGGCCGTGTATTCGGCGGCTGGCTACCCGAGCAATTTGACGCCATTCTGCTCGACGCGCCCTGCTCTGGCGAAGGAACCATTCGCAAAGATCCTGATGCGATGAATAACTGGAGCCTTGCCTCAGTGGATGACATTGCACAGACCCAACAAGCTCTGATTGATAGCGCGTTTCACGCACTGAAACCAGGCGGCGTGCTGGTGTATTCAACCTGTACCTTGAACCACACCGAAAATCAGTCGGTTTGCCACTGGCTCAAGCAAACCTACGGTGACGCTGTCACTTTTGAGTCACTAAAGGATTTATTCCCGGGTGCCGAGCAAGCCCTAACCGACGAAGGCTTTTTACATCTCTACCCTCAGATTTTTGACAGCGAGGGATTTTTTGTCGCCCGCATTCGTAAACATGCATCCGCCACTCCACCAAGTGTAAAAAAGCGACTGGGCAAATTTCCATTTTCACCGGCGAGTCAAAAAGACAGTCAACAGATAAGCGCCACCTTTAAAAAGGAACTTGGGCTATCGCTGCCGGATGCGGCCACGCTATGGTTGCGTGACAAAGAGGTATGGCTATTCCCTTCAGCTATCGAACCTATGTTAGGCGAAGTGAAGTTTGACCGCATTGGGATCAAGTTAGCCGAAACCCACCGCAAAGGTTATCGCTGGCAACACGAGGCGATTATCGCACTGAGCACCCAGTCACTCGCTGAATGTAAAACCATTGCGCTCACCAAGACACAAGCCGTTGAATGGTATCAAGGACGCGACATTTGGCCCGAGCAAACGCCAGAAAAAGGCGATGTCATTGTGACCTATCAAGGAGACGTGCTCGGACTCGGCAAATGGGTCGGGAATCGGATTAAAAATGGTCTACCTCGCGATCAAGTTCGCGATAGCAACTTGTTTTAATCGATATGAAATGGTGTTGATAATAGTTCGCAGGGAAAGAAACTGGCAAAGCTGTATTGATAAACTACACTTTAATGGAATCACAACCTAAATTGGCATCTGGCTCCAATGAGCCCTTTCCCTGAGCTCGGAACAGGACGTTCCGAGCCTTTTTTTGCTTTGTCTTGCGTGACGCCGTCACTTAACGCGGTAAATGCCATCCGCTTCAATACGAATCTTGCGTTGCTTGTACAAGCCACCCAAGGTCTTTTTAAAGGTCGCTTTACTGGTGCGGAACAAGGAAAAAATCGCATCCGGGGAGCTTTTGTCGTTAAGCGGCAAAAATCCCCCTTTTTTATCTAGGGTTTGCAAAATTTTATCGCTTAAATCATCAACCCGCGCTTTACCGTGTTTCTGTAGAGCAAGATCCAACTTGCCATCGTCGCGCACCGTTTTCACAAACGCACTCAACTTCTTACCGATAAACAGCTTCCCGAACGCTTCAGCGCGATAAATAAGCCCCCAGTGCTGATTATTCACCACACACTTAAAGCCGAGATCCGTGATATCCGTAATGATTACCGACACTTTGTCGCCCGCTTTTAAACGCGGCTTTTCGTCGCTGATAAACTTGTTGAATTTACGGCTAGCGACGATACGGCCCGAGGCTTTATCCGTGTAGACGCGAACCACATAAGGTTTACCCTCTTCCATTCGCGTACGTTGCTCACTAAAAGGCACCAACAAGTCTTTGCTCAAGCCCCAATCGACAAACGCGCCAACCGAATTGACACCAACACAGCGCAAAGATGCAAACTCACCCACTTGAGCCAATGGCGTTTCAGTAGTGGCGATAATATCGTCTTCGGAATCGAAATAGATAAACACCTTGAGCTCGTCGCCGACACGGGTATTTTCAGGGACGTACCGGGTTGGCAGCAAAATATTGCCGAACTCATCACCATCAAGAAACACCCCGAAGTCTGCCTGCTTCACTACCGTCAATGTGTTGTATTGGCCTAGTTTAATCATTGTCTCAACGCTGTAGAAAGTAATGGCGGTGAGTATACGCAATTTCATCTTGATATGCGCAGCCAAAACACCACTCAAACGGATAAAAATCCATCAAGCACTGCCTATTTCCCGCTATACCCCTACTTTCTGTCTCTTGTTAGCGACGCAATCCCTGTTAGGCTTGAGTGAAGACCATAGGGGGAATTCATGGCAGTATTTAACGGCTCACATATCAGCTTTAGTTTTAGCCAGCTTGGCAGTGCATTTGGCGAACACGTCACGCCAACCGCGCTCGAAAACGGTCGGCTTTTCACCTATAACGCCGAAGTGGCAAAACAGCTTGGATTGAATGAATCCGAGCTCACCTCGGAGGCGTTTCGGGCAATTTTATCCGCAGAGCAGCCGTTAGCCGGCCGAACACCGTTTGCGATGAAATACACCGGTCACCAGTTTGGTCAATATAACCCCGCGCTCGGCGATGGCCGTGGTGTCTTGTTAGGGGAATGGCGCGATGCCGATGGCACCTTGTGGGATTGGCACCTAAAAGGGGCGGGAAAAACGCCATACAGCCGCCACGGTGATGGACGTGCGGTGTTACGCTCGACGCTCCGCGAGTATCTCGCCAGTGCCGCCATGACAGGGCTCAACATTCCGACCACACAGGCACTTGCGATGGCCATCAGCGATACCCCAGTCATGCGCGAGCGCATCGAAACTGCCGCAACGCTACTTCGCGTTACCGAGAGTCACGTCCGTTTTGGCCACTTCGAGTACTTGTTTTACAGTCAGCAGCATGAGGCGCTAGGCACGCTGGCCGACTATGTGATTGCACGTCATTTCCCTGAACTGGCCGAGGCCGAAAAACCCTATGCGGCACTGCTACAAGAAATTGTTGAACGAACGGCGGACATGATTGCCCAGTGGCAAGCCATCGGCTTTAACCACGGTGTGATGAATACCGATAATATGTCGATTCTCGGCCAGACCTTCGATTACGGCCCTTATGCCTTTTTAGACGATTTCGACCCAGGTTATATCTGCAACCATTCCGATTACAGTGGTCGCTATGCATTTAATCAGCAACCTGCCATCGCACTTTGGAATCTGTCCGCACTGGGCTATGCCTTTACGCCTCTCGTGGATAAGGATGTGATTAACGATATTCTTGGCGGCTTTGAGCATCGACTACAAGTTGCCTATAGCCGCGCCATGCGCGATAAGCTGGGCTTGTCCGACGCACAGCCATCAGACAGTGACTTGTTTAATCAGCTCTTTGCATTGCTAGAGGGAAATCAAACCGACTATACGTGCTTTTTCTATCAACTCAGTCAGTATCGTGGTGACGCACTCCTAACAGCCGGTACCCTGAACCAGTTCAAATCCATCTGCCAAGACACGCAGGCATTAACCGAATGGCTATCCGCGTACCAACAGCGCGTGCATACACTAGATGATTCGACTCGTCTGGCCTGCATGCAGCGCACCAATCCAAAGTATATTTTACGCAACTATTTGGCCCAAGCGGCGATCGAGGCGGCTGAAAAAGGCGACTTACAACCAACCCATGACTTAATGACGGTACTTGCCCATCCCTTCGATGAGCACCCGTCGCTCGCGCACTTAGCCAACCCGCCAACGGATGACAATAAAGGCCTCGCATTGAGCTGTTCGTCCTAACTATCGGTGACTGATGACGGGCAAAAAATTAGCTCGTCGACAGCCCTAACCAGCATTTTTCTGGTCAAAACCGCCTTAAAAACGCTACGGATATCACATTCATGCTTTCAAGGGCCGCGATTTTTGCTATCTTACTGGCTTCGCAACAGATTAAGATGTGAGGAAGGCTGTCCTCTATGCCACTGAAAACCGATGAACTTCGCACCCGCGTGGTTGATACCATGCCCACGCCCGCAGAGGTGGAAGCCGCCCACCCCATCAGCGACAATGTTGCTCACCATATTACTGCTTCGCGTCATGCAATCAGCCAAATTCTTAATGGCCATGACCCGCGCCTACTTGTGGTGATTGGGCCTTGCTCCGTGCACGATCCTGACGCTGCACGCGAGTACGCCAAACGGTTAAAAGGATTGGCAGAGACTTACTCCGATCAGTTACTGATTGTCATGCGTACCTACTTTGAAAAGCCGCGCACGGTTGTCGGTTGGAAAGGTTTGATAAACGATCCTCACCTTGATGGGAGCGGTGATATTCGTGCTGGGCTGTTCACTGCCCGTGAGTTGTTACTCGATATCAATAAAATGGGTTTACCCACTGCGACCGAGTTTCTCGATATGATCACCGGCCAATATATTGCCGACTTGATCAGCTGGGGGGCCATCGGTGCGCGTACAACCGAGTCTCAAATCCATCGCGAAATGGCATCCGCCTTGTCTTGCCCAGTAGGGTTTAAGAATGGCACTGATGGCAATATTCGTATCGCTGTCGATGCCATTCGTGCGAGCCGTGAGTCACACCTGTTTTGCTCGCCAGACAAGCATGGCACTATGACCATTTATCGCACAGCAGGTAACCCTGATGGCCACGTTATTTTACGTGGCGGCCATCAACCCAATTACTATCAAAAAGATGTGCAAGCGGCCTCAGAAACCTTATCGAGCTTCGGGTTGCCGGCCAAATTAGTGGTAGACTTTAGCCATGGCAACTGCCAGAAACAGCATCGCCGTCAGTTAGATGTCGCAGAGGATATTGCGACGCAACTGGCTAACGGAAGTACCGCCATTGCGGGTATTATGGCAGAAAGCTTTTTAGAAGAAGGCAACCAACCTATGGGTGATAGCGCGTCGCGCCGATATGGCCAGTCTATTACCGACCCTTGCCTTGGCTGGCAGGATACTGAACGCTTGCTTGAGCGACTGGCCACTGCAAGTGCTAAGCGACATCAAGCCTATTAATTATTGATCAGCGACATGACATCCGTCATGTGAGAAAAGGACAGAACTATGCCCTCTTTTGATATTGTGTCTGAAATCGACAAGGTTGAATTGAAGAACGCCGTAGATAATGCAAGTCGCGAACTGGCGACGCGTTTTGATTTTCGTGGCGTTGAAGCGAGCTTCGAGCTGGACAAAGAAACCGTGAAAGTCATTGCAGAGGCAGATTTCCAACTCAACCAGATGATGGATATCCTGCGTAATAACCTTGCCAAACGTGGCGTGGATTCTCGTGCCATGGATATTCAAGATATGGTGCACTCAGGCAAAAGCTTCTCGCAGCAAGTGAAATTCAAAAATGGCATTGAAACCCCCGTTGCCAAGAAAATCACTAAAGCTATCAAAGACGCCAAAATGAAAGTACAAACACAAATTCAAGGCGAACAAGTCCGAGTAACCGGTAAAAAACGCGATGATCTTCAAGCGGTGATTCAGCTGGTAAAAGACAGTGATTTTGAGCAGCCGTTCCAGTTCGAAAACTTTCGCGACTAATGTGCAACATCTGCCACAAAAAACGGGCCATTTGGCCCGTTTTGCTTGTAAAGACAGTGTCGTTATCAGCTAACACTACTTATACTGGCTTTTGATTTCATCGAGCGCCCCGCTTGCAATCGCTTTATCTACCCCAGCTTGCAATTTCTCTACATAGCTATCAGGCGTGCTTTTGCTCAGGCTGTAATACAATTGCGCTTCACTCAGCACATACACCACTTCAAACTGGCTTGTGTCCACATTGTTTTGACTCATGATGAAGGAGCTGACGTTTTCTTCATACGCCCACATATCTACGCGGCCCGCCGCGAGCTGTTTAGCGAGCAAGTCTGCTTTAGGTGAGAGACGCAATGCGTTATCGCTAACGCCTAGGCTGCGCAACAAATGCTCACCGACATCGTCACGTACCACCCCAACTTTGTAGTTGGCAAAGTCGCTGCCGCTGTTAATGGTGATCCCTTTACTTTTCGGTGCCCATACGACAATTTTGGTATCTGTGATGGGACCTACCCACTTAAACTTATCTTCGCGCTCTTCCGTTCGGGTGGTTGAAAACAGTACCGTATTTGGATCAGACAATGCGGTGGCATAGCCACGCGCCCAAGGTTGGATCTTAACTTGATCACGGGTAATAGGCTCACCCGCTGCTTCGGTAGCCGCTTCGAGGAAATCCACGGCAATCCCTTTCAACTGCCCGTTCTCTTCATAGTTAAAAGGGGGGTAAACCTCAGTGATATAATTTAAGTCGCTTAGGTTGGCAGCAACTGTCGTAGTTGAAAACACCAGTAAACTGGCGGCGATGAGTGACTTCATTGGACTACCTCTTTGTTGTTCATTCCATAAAAACAGACGCCCAGCCAATATTATTATTCGGGTAACCCGTACTTATATGTGACGCCATTTCTTGGTTGCCACAACATGGTGTTCATGCGGTTGTGGTTTAACCACATACAAGCACCGTGCTAACCGTTATCACTGGTGAGTATAGTCAGCGAAAAATCACCCTGCGTAATTTTAAACACGGCTGTGAGCTATTCCCCAAGTTTGTTTTCTGACAATTCAACACCTTGATGCATATAGCGATATCTCATGCTTGCGCGTTAATACGAATGTTTACACTCAGCACACGCAAAAACATGATGGTTGACGCCCACATCCACGCAAAAAAGTTGAATTGGGTCACCATTAATGACTAAACTTTACCCCTTGTTTCATATAATTGCTCAATTAGTCCGCATTAATAATGCGTACTTTAACGATTAAGGTTATCGAGTGAGCAATAAAGTCAGTCATATTCCAGCCTGAACAATGCCGAGTCTGATAGTCCATGAATAATCAAAAGCGACCTCTTTACATTCCCTATGCGGGACCTGCGTTACTCGAAACCCCGCTTCTCAACAAAGGCAGTGCGTTTAGCGTCGAAGAACGTAAGTTTTTTAACCTCGAGGGCTTGCTACCCGATGCCATTGAAACCATTGAAGAGCAGACCGAGCGCGCCTACCAACAGTACCAACGCTTTGAAAACGATATCGATAAGCACATTTACTTACGCAATATTCAAGATACCAACGAGACATTATTTTATCGTTTAGTGTCGAACCACATCACCGAAATGATGCCAATCATTTATACGCCAACGGTCGGTGCTGCCTGTGAGAACTTCTCTAATATTTATCGTCGAGGCCGTGGGCTTTTTATCTCTTATCCAAACCGCGATCGGATTGATGATGTTTTAAACAACGCATCACGTCACAACGTGAAAGTGATTGTCGTTACCGACGGTGAGCGAATTCTTGGTCTTGGCGACCAAGGCATCGGCGGCATGGGCATTCCAATCGGAAAGCTGTCTTTGTACACCGCGTGTGGGGGCATTAGCCCAGCGTACACGCTTCCAATCGTGCTCGATGTAGGCACCAACAATCCACAACGTCTGTCAGATCCTATGTACATGGGATGGCGCCATACTCGGATCAGCGGTCAAGATTACGACGACTTTATTGAAGAATTCATCCAAGCGGTGCAGCGTCGCTGGCCGGATGCACTCATTCAGTTTGAAGACTTCGCACAGAAAAATGCGATGCCTATTCTTGAGCGATACAAAGACAAAGTGTGCTGTTTTAACGACGATATCCAAGGGACGGCCGCCGTCACCGTGGGTTCGTTAATTGCTGCCTGTAAAGCCGCTGGCACTAAGCTCTCCGAGCAGCGTATCACCTTCCTTGGAGCAGGTTCTGCCGGCTGTGGCATTGCTGAAGCCATTATTGCCCAAATGGTATCGGAAGGGATTTCCGATCAAGAAGCGCGTGCGCGTGTCTTTATGGTTGATCGCTGGGGCTTACTCATTGATGCCATGCCAAACCTACTCGACTTCCAGCAAAAACTGGTTCAAAAGAGCAGCGCATTAAAAGACTGGCAATTAGAAGACAATAATATCTCACTATTGGATGTGGTACGTAATGCCCAGCCAACCGTGCTCATTGGTGTCTCTGGGGCGCCGGGCCTCTTTACCGAAGAGGTTATTAAGGCCATGCATGATAATTGTAAACGGCCGATTATCTTCCCCCTATCAAACCCAACCAGCCGGGTCGAAGCCACTCCCTTTGACATTCTTCGCTGGACAGACGGCCAAGCACTGGTTGCGACAGGTAGTCCGTTTGAACCCGTGCGCCTAGACAATGGTAAAGCCTTCCCAATCGCGCAATGTAACAATAGCTATATTTTCCCGGGGATTGGCCTAGGTGTCCTTGCAGTGGACGCCACTCGCGTGACCGATGGCATGTTAATGGCCTCTTCACGTGCACTCGCTGAATGTTCGCCATTAGCGAAGCGCGGCACCGGTGCCTTACTTCCTTCGCTGGAAGACATTACTTATGTGTCAAAGCAAATTGCTTTTGCGGTTGCGAAACAGGCGATTGAAGAAGGCGTTGCCGCCGAGCTCTCTGATGAGGCATTGAAAAAACGCATTGATGATAGCTTCTGGGAACCCAGATACCGTGAGTATAAACGCACGTCGTTTTAACCAGCGGTTGACACAAAAAGCTCCTTTCGAGGAGCTTTTTTTGCTAGGATTCCATTCACTTGAGGCGCCAACCTTGACGCCTTATCCGCATGGTATTTCTGAAAGGGACAGTAAGTAGTATGGCGATCCGGCGCCTCGCACGATTGGTGTTTATCGCAGTGATTTTCGCACTGGTTACTATGGTAGCTAGTGACTTAGCGATCACACTCAATGCGCGTGACCGCGTTTACACCGACGTTGACGACCTGCCCAAACGTCAAGTGGCATTAGTGCTTGGTACCAGCAAGTATATTGGTAAAACCCCGAATCCTTACTATACCCACCGCATCGAGGCCGCAGAGGCACTGTATAAAGCGAACAAGGTGAGTCATTTACTCTTAAGCGGCGATAATGCGCACCGCTCCTATAATGAACCTTGGACCATGAAGCGCGATCTACTGAAAGCCGGGATCGCAGACGACGCCATTCACCTCGATTATGCTGGTTTTCGTACACTCGACTCCGTGGTTCGAGCCAAAACGGTGTTTAGCTTGGCCCGCTTTACCGTCGTCAGCCAGCAGTTTCACTGTGAGCGAGCCTTATTTCTTGCTGACGTGAACAATATTGATGCGATTTGCTATGCCGTAGCAAGCCCACAAGGCTGGGCTGGCATAAAGATCCGTTTGCGTGAAGTGCTCGCACGTACTAAAGCCGTGTTAGATAGCTTTATCCTTAATGTGAAACCCAAGTTTACCGGCCCGAAAGAGCCAATTGATGGTGTCACCGCTACCGAATTGTAAATGGGTACAAATCCACCCTTTCTTTCTCTTTCCTCTCACAAATTTCACATCTTTTTAATCAAGCGTTCAAAAAGTAGCGTGCAATCGATTAACACCCTCTTCAATAAGGCGTATATTAGCGCCGTCTGACACAGCAGGTTCTGTGCAGTGTTTAAAACATAATAATACGTGCCGCATTGCACGATGACGTTATAACAAAAAGGAAGCCCTATGGATGTGCAATCTTTGACCTCCCAATCCTCCGGGTTGGATAGAAAAGCGTGGATCCTATTTGCCGATATCGCACTCTTTTTCGCGCTGTACTACAGCCTACCCTTTGACCCTGAAGTGACCACAGGTCTTAGCCTTCTCGTCTTTATCGCGGTGCTCTGGCTAACTGAAGCTATCCATGTCAGCATCACTGCCATTCTCGTTCCCATTCTGGCGGTCGTCTTAGGGGTATTTGAAACCCCAGCAGCGATGGCGAATTTTGCTAACCCTATCATTTTCCTATTTTTGGGTGGCTTTGCCCTTGCCGCGGCATTGCAATCACAAGGGCTGGATCAAGCCATCGCCAATAAGGTACTGACGGTCGCGAAAGGAAAAATGTCCGTTGCCGTGATGATGCTGTTTGGGGTCACTGCGGCCTTGTCAATGTGGATAAGCAACACCGCTACCACGGCGATGATGCTGCCGCTTGTACTCGGCATTTTACGTAAAGTCAGTAACCAAAAAGATCATGGAACCTACGTGTTTGTGTTACTGGGGATTGCTTATTGCGCGAGTATCGGCGGGATTGCGACCATCGTCGGCAGCCCACCCAATGCGATTGCTGCAGCAGAAGCGGGACTGAATTTTGTTGGTTGGATGAAAATCGGATTGCCTATCACCTTGGTATTGCTGCCGATCGCCGTCTTGGTGCTCTATGTGCTGACCAAGCCTAATTTAAGCCATGCATTTGAGGCAGAGAAACGCCAATTCGAATGGACGCTGCCTCGCTTAGTCACCATGGGAATTTTTGCACTCACCGTCGCAGCATGGATCTTTAGCAAACCACTGAACAGCCTACTAGGCGGCCTCAGTAAGTTTGACTCCATCGTCGCGTTGTCTGCCATTGTGCTGCTGGGTGCTACCCGTGTCGTGAAATGGAAAGAGATCGAAAAGACTGCTGATTGGGGCGTTTTGCTCCTTTTCGGCGGCGGGATTTGTCTAAGCAACGTACTCAAAGCCACAGGGACAAGCCTATTTTTGGCTAACCACCTAAGCAGCGCCCTTACCGGCTCCGGCATCTTCTTCACCATGTTAGGTGTCGTCGCCTTTGTGATTTTCCTGACGGAATTTGCCAGTAATACCGCCAGTGCTGCCTTACTCGTCCCTGTGTTTGCCACTATTGCAGAAGCGTTAGGTGTTTCCCCTGTTGCGCTATCTGCACTGATTGCGATTGCGGCATCCTGTGCCTTTATGCTGCCGGTCGCGACACCGCCAAACGCCATTGTTTTTGGTTCCGGTCATATCGAACAGCGTGACATGATGCGTATTGGTTTGTACCTAAACATTATTTGTATCATGGTTTTAGCCGTCTTTACTTGGTTATTCTGGTAACCCTGTTCAATCACACTACCTAGCATATGCGCTAGGTAGTGTTTTTCTCCTCTACTCTCACCCCGAAATTGTTTCAATAGAGTTTCAGGTTTACACTGTTGCGACGCTTCATTAACCGTAACTAACTATGGCATTTGCAGAAATTACAGGCTGGGGAAAATGTCTTCCTCCGGCGGTGCTGACCAATGATGACCTCAGCACGATTATTGAAACAAACGATGAGTGGATCCGCTCCCGCACCGGTATTGAGTCACGCCGAGTCAGTCATGTAGAAACCTCAGATCTTGCCACCGTTGCCGCTCAACGTGCGCTGGCCGCTGCTGGGATTGAGGCAGCGCAGCTTGATCTACTGATTGTTGCAACCTGCTCACCGGATACCTTAATTCCTAACATTGCCTCCAAAGTCCAAGGTAATCTTGGTGCAGTGCGCGCGGCGGCATTTGATATGAATGCAGCCTGCACCGGCTTTCTCTATGGCCTAGAAACCGCAACCAAGATGCTTCAAGCCGGCCATTATCAGCATGCGCTGATCATCGGGGCAGAACACTTAACATGGTACCTCGACTGGAGCAAACGTGATACTGCGGTGTTGTTCGGTGATGGCGCTGGCGCGGTGGTTATTAGTCAAACCGATCAAGAAGTGGGCCTTCTCGACGCACAGCTCGGATGCGACTCAGCAGGACGCGATGTGTTGGCAATTCCTGCTTTTGGCACCGCGATGGACAGATTTGATCCGCAAAATGGTCACTTCGCGTTTGACTTTATCGGCCGCGACATTTTTAAACGGGCTGTGAAAGGAATGGGAGCTGCCGCGAACCAAGTGCTATCGCGTAATCAGCTCAGCGCTGAACAAATTGACGTGGTGGTTCCTCACCAAGCCAATAAACGCATTATTGAAGCACTTTGTGACCACGCAGGCATTAGCCTAGATAAAGCATTTGTGAATATTCAGCACTATGGCAACACCTCGGCAGCAACCATTCCTATCGCACTCTGCGAAGCGGTGGAACAAGGTGTAGTGAAACCCCATAGCCAATTACTGACCGCCGCGTTTGGTGCCGGTTTAACTTGGGGCGCGGGATTGATTCGTTGGGGTGAACGCACTACGCCACTGCAACAATCGGATGCGGAATTACCCGCCACAGATAAAACCGCGCTCGAGCTACTTGCCTACGCGGTTGATCAATGTCAGAACCGCCAAGCCTAGCCCCAACGCTTGGTGCATCCGCACTCGCTAAAAAAAGCCGACAATCAAGTCGGCTTTTTGCTGTGTATTTTATCAGGCGTTGCTTAGTGAGCGAGATGCAAAAACGCCGCACCGCGTACGCCACCAGAATCACCGTGCTGTGCTTTCATCAGCATCGGTGGTTTTGCCGCGGACAAAAGGTGATGAGGAAGACGCTTGGGCAATTCGTGATAAATTTCATCAAAGTTAGACAAACCACCGCCTAGTACCACCATATCGGGATCAAACGCGGTTAACAGCCCACCAAAGCACATCGCCAACACATCAAAAAAGCGGTCAACAAACGCAACGGCATTCGTTTCGCCTAACCGGTATTGCTCGATGATCTCAACGGCAGATAGCGGCGCGTAATAATGGGCATAAAGTTGTTCAAACCCGCGTCCTGACAAGTAGTTATCGAGACAACCTTGATTACCACATCCACAGGCAAACATGGGTGGTTTATCCCCCAAGCGTAGCCAGGCATCAATAGGCATGCGCATATGACCCACTTCACCGGCCATTTGGTTTTTACCGTTGATCACTTTACCGTTAATCACCAAGCCACCACCAAACCCGGTACCCAGAATCAAACCAAACACGGTTTTCGCTTCTTTGGCTTGCTCATCCCACGCTTCCGATAGCGCGAAGCAATTGGCGTCATTACTCACCCGCACCTCGCGATCGACGCGCGCTTCTAAATCCGCTCGCAAGTGCATCCCGTTAGCCGCAGGCACATTCACGGTTAACACCGTGCCGTCTGCCGCTTCTGATCCGGGAATGCCAATCCCCACCGTCCCCTTTTCGCCGAACTTCGCGTCGTACTTTTCGACCAACATGGCGAGGGTATCAATCAGGGCTGCGTAATCCTTAGTCGGTGTCGCATAGCGCTCAGTTGCTATACGATTGAGTTGTTTATCGAAGGCGCCAAATTCAATTTTGGTTCCGCCCACATCAAAGCCGTAATACATGGCCCAGCCACCTTTGTGTGTCGTTATTTATACAAATTATTATTCAGCAAACGGTCATAAATGTCCGTGAGCCGCAACATATTTCGTTACTTTAGAACAAGATATTTTATCCCGCGTAAGATGTTTGGTCACGCATCGCCATAAACTGGGTTAACGCATCTCCCTCAGGTAAGGTTTTTTGTCGCTTCCCAGCAATATAACGTTCGCGAAAGACATCAAACCACTGGCTTAAATGCACCGCGGCTCGGCGGTCACCCGCGTTTTCGAGCACGTGCGCTGCCACTTCTGCGGTCGCTAATTGGTTCTCTCCGTGTGCGTCACGGACTTGATAGCGTGATAATGCCTCAGGTTGAATACTCAAAACCGGAAAACGATCAAGCCAAGGGCTTTTTCTAAAGATTTTCTTCGCTTCTCGCCATGTGCCATCAATGATCACAAATAACGGACGTTTACCGCTAGGATGAGGCTTTGGGGAAGAAACAACGCGAGACGGCTCAGCATATTGGGCAGGAAACACAATATAAGGCTGGTAAGCGGGATTGGCTAATCGCGTCAGCATCTCAGGATCTGGCTCAGTACGCGACCAAATATACGCCGAGGTATCAGGGATACAGTCAGCAATGAGTCGCCCCGTGTTACTCGGCTTAAGAACTTCGTCATCGTACATGATCAACATAAACGCGGCGTTAGTCTCACACTGACGACGGTATTCACACACACAATAGCGGCGAACCAACATGCATTGGGTACAACGTTCAACACCTGCACCTCGGGCAAGATAAGGTCGTGTGGCGCGAGCAAGACGCCTCTCGTATAAGCGGTGAATGGCATGGGAAGGGGTTGCGTCAGACATAAGGCAAGCAGGCAATAACGATAAAGGTGCCTATTATACGCAAAGTAAAATGAGATGCAGTGCTGAAAGAGGTTGTGCTGACAGGAAAAGAGCCCAGTCAACACTGAGCTCTGTGGCATGTAGTGATCTTTTGTTTAGCGCAGTTCAACCATAGCGCCATCAAACAAATTTTTTACGAGTGCAATGTACTCTTCCAAAAAGCCCACTTGTTCTGCCGTAACAGGTTGCTCCCAGCGTCCCGCGAGTACTTCTTCCATGTCTTCTACCACACGGTCAGCTTCTTTCAGGATGGTAAAGCGCAACGCTGACGAAAGGCCAGGATTCTGCTCGCATATAGTCATAATATTGGATGCGACCAAATCATGGACGATATCGGCAATCGTATCATCGCCAATGGCTTCGCCCGGTTGCTCAAACACAGAGAGATTAAACGCAAAATGCTCGATCAGTGCTTGATACCCGTCTGAGTCTACTACCATGATTACTTGTCCTTAGACTGTTCTAATGTCGCTATTGTATCGCGATCGTCAAGTGTATGCGCCTTTTGCGCACGAAATTAGAAAGCTAGTCACGCTTCTTCGTACACCGCTTAACGCTATGTATACTATAAGATAGCATTGTGTATAGCACGCCATGCGACCACGTCGAACCGACACGTCGTCAAATTCGTGAGCTAGGCAAGCATACAACCACAATCCGTGTTGAGGCACAAGCTCATACAAAGGACTGAACGCCAGTGCAACTACCAGCAGTATAGCTGGGGGTTGGCAAAGATGCAGAGGCCTCAATGGCAACAAGCCGGGATGACCCCGTCGCTATTCACGCACAAGGATGTAGGAAACACGCATGACAGCTAACCGTGCCCGCCCATTTAGCAAAAGTATTGTCAGCAAAATCGGGCTGATCATGACCTTTATTACCCTGATGGTGCTCGGCCTCTCTGTATCCAGTTACGTGATGCAAGAGCGCGTTAATCGGGATGTTGAGCAAGCCACGAACCAAGAAATCCCCAGTGCCATTATTACCATGACCTTACTGCGGGCGGCGGGTGAAATGAATGCCAGCATGCTCAAATATGTCATGGGGCGTCATGAATCATTGGCCGTGTTTCTTGAAAACCAACAAGAATTCGAGAACCAACTAGACAAACTCGCGCGAATCAAACCAAGTGGCCACCAGCGGCTTGCGGAAATTCGTCATCTGTATGAAAGATTTCAACGTAAAGCTCATCAGAAAGTACTAACCGAGTTTGACCCCGTTGCTGAGCAATGGGCTCGCAAGCAAGTATTACGTTTATCGATTGATGTGGTCCGCCCGATCGATAGCCTCGTCGCCGAATTAAAAGCCGCTCAAGAGCTGACGCAACCCGACAACGTCGCGATTTTACAATACCTTGATGAGCTCGTGGATGAAAACGGCGACATGCTCACCGAGCTCAACCAATACCTCGATGGCCAAGAACCCAGTCGTCGCGACTTCACTGACGACATGGCAACATTCGAGCGCTACCTATCACTGGCGAAGTTCGAGCTCAATGATCCCTTGTCTCTGAACAAACTGGAATTAATTTCTCAGCACTTTACCAGCCTGAAGCGCAGTGGCATTGCCATTTTCAATAACTATCAACCTCGCGCCAAAATAGAAGCTATGAAGGCGGTGCGAACGCTCAGTGATCAGGAATATCAAGCGCTAGAAAATGCGCTTTCCGGCTTTACACGCGAAACGGGTATGGTTGTCAGCAGCTCAATGGTTGATTTGCAAGATATTCTTCATTCCAATCAGCTTAATCTTGGTTATTTGCTGCTATTTATTTTGTTTGTGAGCGGTGCCATGTATGTGTATATCTACCGCACATTCACACAACCTATCGTCAACCTGGCCGATACCATGCAAAGCTTGGTGAAAGGCGATATGACGCCCCCGCTCAGTGACTACCAAGAACGCACCGATGAGGTTGGTAAAATCGCGCATGGTTTAGTGATATTCCGTGCGCATATCATCTCTCGCAACCAAGCACGAGAACAGCTGATGCGAGAAAAAGAGCGCGCAGAAAGTGCCTCGCGCGCGAAGGCTCAATTTCTCGCCACCATGAGCCATGAAATTCGTACGCCAATGAATGGCGTCATCGGTATGATTGATATGTTACGCCGTTCACCGCTCTCACCGTCGCAACACAGTCTGATTGCAACAGTGCGAGAATCGGCATTATCGCTGTTGTCGATTATTAACGATATTCTTGATTTTTCTCGCACGGAGGCGGGCAAGCTCCAGTTTGAACGCGTCACCTTTTCGCTCTCGGAGACGGTCGAGCAAGTCATGGAAACGGTGAGCCACCATGCCAACAAGCGAAACGTGACACTGTCACTATTTATCGATCCGCGCCTTCCTGATCAGCTGATTGGGGACCCCAACCGCCTTAAACAAGTGCTGTATAACTTGGTTGGTAATGCGGTGAAGTTTTCCGGCGGAAAGTCGACCCTGACAGGGAAAGTCGATGTCTGGATCATGCCTCAGCCTGCCTCTTCGCCGGATAAAACCAAGCTCGATATCGAAATCACCGATAATGGAATTGGTATTAGCCAAGAGAAGCTCGAAACCATTTTTCAGCCATTCAATCAGGCTGAATCATCCACCACCCGCGAGTATGGGGGTTCCGGTCTCGGACTGGCGATTTGCAAGAATATTGTTGACCTGCTCGGCGGCGTGATCCGCGTGCACAGTGAGGAAGGGAAAGGCACACAGTTTCGTGTCGAGCTGGAGTACACGATCAATCCCCTGTCAGAAAAAACTAAACCCGCCATTGCCACAGAATCGATCGCGCCACTGTGGGTCTTTATTGATTTACCCGCCGGAGCGTTGCGCACCGCCATTACCGCTTATTTAAAACACTTAGGTATCAAACACCGAGTGACACACAATAAAGCGCTCACACCGCTTGATGCGCATCCCAGCTCAACTCAAACGGATAACACCCACTTCGTTATTATCACCCAAGACCCAGAAACGGTATTAAATGATAGCCAACTTCACCAATATACTTTCGCCCATGTGATTGCACTGCGACATACCCTCTCCTTGGCTCGTCACCAAGATAAGCGTGTGGTGGAACTGTTCGCCTCACCATTGACCTATCGTCGACTGGTGCACGGTCTTCGTGTCTGCTTAGGGCTAGAAAGCCCCGATGTCAGTATGCTCGGTGAATATAGTGACGAGCTATCACTGTCAGCCCCACTCAAAACCGGACGGGGTCGAATTTTAGTCGTCGAAGATAACCCCACTAACCAGCAAGTGCTGATCCAGCAGCTTAGTTATCTCGGATTCGATGTACTGATGGCAGAAGATGGTGAACATGCCCTCAGTGTTTACCAACAGCATGAGGTGGATTTGGTGCTCACCGATTGCCACATGCCCAAAATGGATGGTTACGATCTCACCGCGGCACTAAGAAAACGACAGCAAGGCGGTCAACGCATTCCAATCATAGCCATTACCGCCAACGCCCTGAGCGGTGAAGACACCCGCTGTTTTCAAGCAGGGATGGACGATTACATCACTAAACCCATTGAGCTCGACGCGCTCAACGAGACCTTACAAAAGTGGTTGAACGACGACAATGCGCTTGCCGCTTTCACCTCAGGCGTCCCTGTCTCAGACGATAAGCACACCACGCCCGAGGCAGAACAAACAGCCGAGCATCTCGTCCTAGACGCCAGCGTGATCACGCGACTGTATGCTGGGCAACAAGATGCTTACCAAGACATCATCGCCGTTTTTAAAACACGCAGCCTGCCCTGCCTACATGAGCTTGTACAACACACACCACCGTTTCACGACTGGGCGGCATTAAAAGACGCCGCACACAAACAAAAATCCGCGGCAGGCAGTATCGGGGCACAAGAGACATATCACTATTGCCTAGCGGCAGAAAAAGCGGCGGCCGCACGCGATAGCGCTGGATTGGATACAGCGCTTCGCCAACTCCACCAAGCACTACCTCGCCTCGAGGCAGCTATTGCGCAAATTCTGGACGGGTCGGAATAGCGGTATCAGCGGCGGATGACGAGGGATAACGTGATCCCATATCCGGATATCTGTAAAACCAGTGTACAAATTGCGCAATCCAGTGCCACACTGAGTAAGAGACAGTTAAACAACTACGGTAGTGAATAATGAGAAAAACCAAGGTCGTCACCTCCGAGGACATATTACTTAAGCTTTGTCAGTCAGCCACCGCTGTGTTGACCAAGGCCACCAATTCACCGGTTCATCACGCCGCGATGGTACAAAAAATTGCCAAAACCAGTTTAAAGCCTGATTTAGGCTGCTTTGTTTTATTTGATGGCGGCTTCTCTGGCCTTGTCGTCATCAACTTCTCCTCTGCTGCGGCAATGGAGATCTACAACAACTATATGCAACACATGGGGATCCCTGCCGAAGAGCTTGCGAGTTTGCACACATCCGATGAAGTCGGTGACGTACTTGGCGAGTTGATGAACCAAATCATTGGTGACTTCACAGGGAAAATTAAACGCTCGATTCAAACCTCTATCACTCAGAATCAGCCGAAGATGATGGCGGTGAACAAAAACCTCACGGTATCCGTGGACAGCAACATTGATAAGCCACAAGCGCGCCGTGTGAGCTTTACCACCGAAAACAACCACATTTTCTACCTAGAGCTGGCGATGGAGCGGACTGAATTCATCCAGTTACAAGACTTTGAAGAAGGTGAAGAGGTCAATCCAGACGCGATTCTCGAAGAAGAAACCGTCCGTCAGCTGGAGAAGAAACCCACCGAGAAAAAAGGGACGGGTGGCGGTAATAACGACCTACTCGACGAACTAGGGATCTAATCGCTCCCCTTTGAACCTTGGGCCCCCAACCATTAACGTCGCCATAGTTAGTGGTTGGGAAGACTCACTCTCGCCTTGTAAGGCCTGCAACTAATTTTAGTTAATAAAATAAATACGCCTCTTATTGCGCAACCTCAATTTATTAACTTTCTTTTTGCATCCTATCGCAATCTTCGTTTGATTAACGTCACACAGAAAGAATGAATCTCAATCAAAATCTCGCCATTTTTTAATCGTTTACCTCATTAAATACGTCAGTTATTTTTAGTAGGTGAATAATTCTGCATCGTATAGACTGCGCCACAAAATCATAAGGCTGGCAAAAGATCAGTCAAAACCCTACTGGGCACCCTGCCCACTCCATTATCATTCGTGAAAAAAGGTCGATTCATGAGTCCAGAACATTACCTACTCGATTGGCAAACTAGCCAAAACCACTCTGAAACCATGTATCCGCTGCTCAGCCAGCTTTATCGCCAAAAAGGGGTCGAAATCCAACTGTTTGGCCGTCAACTGATCAACGCCAGTACCATTGATATTATCAAAGCGCACCGAGTCGCACGCCGTTACACCGGAGGCACCTTAGCACCCAGTCAAACCTTGCCTTTGATTGAAGTGATGGCGGAAATGGATCTCGCGCCAAGTAAAATCGATGTCGGCCAACTGGCTTGGACGTACTGGCAATCTCATGACAACCAAGACGGCATCGCTGATTTTCTCCACAGTCAATTAGGCCATTTAGTGGGAACGGGCAACAGTGTTGAGCCTAAAGATGTCGTTTTATATGGCTTTGGCCGCATTGGGCGTTTGTTAGCACGACTGTTGGTGGAGAAAAGCGGTCCCGGCTATCCATTACGTTTACGCGCTATTGTTGTGCGTGGTGGGCGCGAAGGCGATCTAGAAAAACGTGCCAGTTTATTACGTCGTGACTCGGTTCATGGCCCATTCAACGGCAGTATCACCGTTGATGAAGACCGCAGTGCGTTAATCGCAAATGGCAACTTTATTCAGGTGATCTACGCCAATAGTCCAGCGGATGTGGATTATACCCAGTACGGCATTCACAATGCATTAGTGGTCGACAACACGGGAATGTGGCGCGACGAAGAAGGGTTGAGCCAACACCTGAAAAGCAAGGGCGCCCAAAAGGTCTTGCTCACCGCACCGGGCAAAGGCGATATCAAAAACGTGGTATTCGGCGTCAACGATAACGTTATCCACGACGATGATAAGATTATCTCAGCGGCCAGCTGTACCACCAATGCGATCACGCCAGTGCTTAAAGCCATGCACGACAAATTTGGCATTGATGGTGGCCATATCGAGACGGTGCACTCATTCACCAACGACCAACACCTGATTGATAACTATCACAAAGGGGATCGCCGTGGTCGCTCAGCATCCTTGAATATGGTGCTCACCTCGACCGGTGCCGCCAGTGCGGTCGCGAAAGCGTTGCCTGCGTTAAAAGGTAAGCTCACGGGGAATTCTGTACGCGTTCCTACCCCAAACGTTTCGATGGCAATTGCCAATTTGAATTTGGATAACGCAACAAGCAAAGATGAGATCAATGCTTACCTTCAAGATGTTGCCTTGTATTCGCCGCTATCCGGCCAAATCGACTTTACCCAATCTACTGAGCTGGTTTCTAGCGATCTAATCGGTTCTCGCTTTGCGGGTGTGGTTGATAGCCAAGCAACTATCGCGGATGGAAACCGTTGCGTCCTGTATATCTGGTACGACAATGAATTTGGCTATAGCTGCCAAGTGGTTCATTGCATGGAGAAAATGATGGGCGTTCGCTATCCATTGGTCCCTGAACCCGCAAGCCTGTAATCAGGTGTAGAGCATAAAAAAAGGCCCGAATGGGCCTTTTTTGCTAAGCAGAGAGCAAACTATGACTGCTTTGCAGCCGTCAGCGGCGATGGCTGACTGACAGGTTTGATCAACGCGTAAACAATCCCTGTGACTAACGTACCCGCGGCAATGGCAGCCAAGTACATAAACACGGGGGTGATTGCATTGGGAATAAGCAGGACAAATAATCCACCATGAGGCGCCATTAATTTTGCGCCAATCAGCATCGAAATTGCACCAGTCAATGCGCCCCCAGCAATACACGCCGGAATAACTCGCATTGGGTCTTTAGCCGCGAAAGGGATCGCCCCCTCAGAGATAAAGCACAGCCCCAGCACAAACGAGGCTTTACCCGCTTCTTGCTCAGCATCGTTAAACTTACGTTTCGCCAGAAATGTTGCCAGTCCCATACCCAGCGCCGGCACCATACCTGCGGCCATGATCGCTGCCATTGGCATGTAGGTACCACTGTCGATCAAACCCACACCAAAGGTGTATGCGGCTTTGTTCACTGGACCACCCAAGTCGAAGCACATCATCGCACCCAGTATTACACCCAAGATCACTGCGTTGGTTGAGTTCATTCCTTGCAAGAAGGTGGTTAAGCTATCCATCGCCACCGAAACAGGGCCACCCACCACATAGATCATGACCAAGCCCGTGAATAAGCTTGCCACCAATGGGATCACTAAAATAGGCTTGAGGGCTTCCATGGTTGCAGGCAGTTGCACTTTATCAGCAACAAACTTGGCACTGTAACCGGCGATAAAGCCCGCCAGAATCCCGCCAAGAAACCCTGCGCCGGTTGAGGCTGCGAGCATACCGCCAATAAGGCCGGGAGCAAGACCGGGACGATCCGCGATAGAAAAGGCAATAAAACCGGCGAGGACAGGCACCATCAGGGCAAACGCACTGCCACCGCCAATTTGCATTAATGCGGCAGCCAATGTGCCTTCTTCTTTAAATGCTTCAATGCCGAACACAAATGACAGTGCAATGGCCAAACCGCCCGCGACCACGAGTGGCAACATGTGCGACACCCCAGTCATCAAGTGTTTATACACCCCCGTCCGCTCACCTTGGCTAGCAGTCGCTTGTCCGTTGGTGTGCTTTTTAGCAGCGTGGTAGACCTCAGCATTGGCGACCGCATCATCAAGGCTTTGAGCGGCTTTTTTCAACGCGACGCCTGTGCTGGTTCGATATAATCGCTTCCCATCAAAGCGACTTAAATCAACCTCAATGTCTGCGGCAATAAACACCACATCCGCATCAGCGATTTCTTGGTCAGTCAGCGCATTTTTTGCCCCCACCGAGCCCCGTGTTTCAATTTTAACGCTGTAGCCTTTCGCTTTGGCGGCCTCTTCGATCGCCTCAGCCGCCATAAACGTGTGGGCAACCCCGGTCGGACATGCGGTGATGCCGACAATACGCATGGATTGATTCGCCTCAGGCTCCTCTGACGCTTGATAAACCTCAGCGTGAGATGACACCGCATCGAGAACCGCTTGCGCATTGTCCATCACATCACTTAATGATGCCTGATAAACCGGCTTACCGTTAAAACGTGCCGTCTGCGCCGGTGAACCGACGAGCAAAATACGCTCCGCGTCAGCAATCGCTTCAGACGAGACCGGTGTTGGCGCCTTAATGCTCGATTGACATTCGATGGTTGCTTGCCAGCCTCGCTCACCGACTGCTTTTTCAAGCAATCCTGCTGCGATAACTGTGTTAGCGACGCCACTTGGGCACGCCGTCACAATGACCAGTTTCATACCTTTTACCCCACTCTTGGATTGTTTATTCGGCGTGTGCGGACATAGTGACCGGTGACACGCTAATTTTTTCTATCATTTGATAAACACGGTCGAGATCAGAGACACCGACACTCACTTGGGTAACCGCCAGCGCAGATAGCGCGACCGCTCGACGAAGTACCGTCGCTTTTTCTTCACCGGCTTGGCATCCCCATACCAAACCGGCAACCAGTGAATCTCCCGCACCAACGGTACTGACGACCTCTTGCGCAGGTGCAACGGCCTGCAGCCAACCTTGATGGTTGCGCCACAACACACCATCTACACCACGAGAAATCACCACATTGGCAATCCCTTGTTGGAATAGCTGTTCACCACGCGCTAACAAGGTATCGAGTTCATTACTGATTGGCGCGTTCAAGCACTGAGCAAGCTCAGCTTCATTGGGTTTCACAAGCCAAGGCTTGGCGGACACCGCAGCACGCAGCGCATGTTGGCTGGTATCTACAACCACCTGCTTTCCGGCCTCGGTGAGAGCCTGAACCCAGTCACTGAGCTGATCAGCATTGACGCCTGGCGGTAAGCTACCGGCCAGTACAATCCAGTCATGCCCATCAGCTAATTCCAATAAGGTATGCGTGAGCGCCTCAATATCGCGTCCTTCTACTGCCATTCCCGGGAAGTTGAGATCCGTGACGCGACCGTCTTTTTCCACCAGTTTGACATTTGTTCGACTCACGCCCGGTACGCGTAAAAAGCGATCGCAAATACCATGCTCAACAAATAAGTGCGCAAAAGGATCTTGATTTTCCTCACCCAAAAAGCCAGACACCGTCACTTGAGCGCCCAAATCAGCCAACACCCGCGCCACATTCACGCCTTTTCCTGCAGGATGTAGGTTGTACTTTTGCACTAAGTTGACATCGCCAGCTTGCAAGATACCAAGCGCTCCCGTCATATCGAGAGCAGGATTAAAGGTCACGGTTAAGATTGCACTCATGCGTGTTCTCCTAAACCTTGACGAATAGCTTCACCCAAGGCGGCTATCGCCTCCTGCGCATCACTCCCTTGGGCGGTAAACTGAAGCTGATGGCCATGCTTTACTCCCAGGGCAATGACTTTCATCAAGCTCTTCGCGTTGACGGCAGCCGATTGGGTAGAAGCATTGGCCACTTGAATATCCGCGCTGAATTTTTTAGCGGTGTTCACCAACATGGCACCAGGTCGCGCATGTAGGCCATGTGCATTGGTAATGGTAAATAGCCCAGATTCACCCTCAATATTTGCCGCTGATGCTGGTGGCTGCACAGTCTCTACGTCAGCGGCATCCGGATGCATAACCGCCGACACAAGCGCGTCAGGTGATTGGTTGATAAGGCTGTTCAATTTACCCTCTGCTTTGAGTTGGGTCAGCTTGGCGAGCAGGGCCATATGCGCGTCATTCTTCGCCGCAAAACACCACAAAGCATGGGCGACATGCTCACCCATATTCAATGGCTCAGAAGGCATGACTAACGACACCCCAGTGTGAGACACGCCATTTGCAATGCCCAACACCCAATGCCCCTCGCCCAAATGAACAGGCGCTGCGGCAATCAGATGACTAACGCCTGAGGTATCTAGGCATCCGCTATTTTTCAAAAGTCCCGCGCTAGCTGCTTGCAGTGTGGTGATATCTCGCGCTGGGAAACCACTTAAAATCATATCTGGGGTAAACGTAAAACCCTGATTATTGTCCTTCGTGTCCCCATTGAGGAGTGCCAATATAGCGTCTGCGCTCTCAATACGTTTCAACTGCGCTTCAATACCGTCTTGTGATAGCACGTGGGTCAATTGGCGTAGGATTGTCAAGTGCTCATCTGACTTCGCCGCAATACCGATGGCAAGATAAGCGGTTTCACCGTCTCCCCAGTCTACGCCCTGTGGGAAGTGACACACTTGCACGCCCGTTTGTTTCACTTGATCACGGGTATCTGTAGTGCCATGCGGGATCGCAATACCATTGCCTAAATAGGTGCTCGTTTGCGCTTCTCGCGCCAACATACCCGCTTGATAACCGGGCTCGACCAATCCTTTGTCAATCAGTCGCATGGCCATAGCTTTGATCGCCTCTTCTTTCGAGGCGGCAGACTGCTGTAAATAGATATCTTGTGCTGTTAGTGCGAGCATGAGGTTAATCCTCTTCGTTTGTGCGCCTTGCGCACGCAATATATTGGGCTCATTACAATCACCGCATCGCAGCAACTGCATTGTAAATCGTAGAAGGTGAGCCAGACGGATGCCTGCATCATCGACCCACATTCTGTTCAATCCTTGAAGACGCGAGATGGTTCGTATCACTCAACTCACGCCAAGCTGAATCGTTTCAGCTTTTGGTTGCAGTCAGACCTCAAGCGTGTTGCCTTCGGGTCTATTTATCGCAACGTTGAATCCGGTCTAACGCTTTGCCGTCCTGTCTTTGGCAAATATGTGATAAAAGTAGTGTCATACAGAACAGCTGAAACCTTTCAGCTTTAAGGCTGAATCGTTTTAGCATATAATGCAAACATAATCTCGATCGGATGTGTGCAAACTTTGATCGCATTCACAAAGCCATCAATAACGATTGGCCTGATACTGGATCCTTTCTATGAAGCTCGATGAGATAGCACGCCTTGCCGGCGTGTCACGCACCACGGCCAGCTACGTGATTAACGGAAAAGCCGATCGTTATCGGATCAGTGCTAAGACCCGGGAACGGGTGATGGCGGTTGTTGACCAACATAACTATCAACCCAACCGTGCCGCAACCGCCCTACGGGCAGGAACAACACGCACCCTCGGATTGGTGGTTCCTGATCTTGCCAACAGCAGTTATGCCCTCTTGGCCAAATTGCTAGAGCGCAAAGCCCATGACCAAGGCTACCAAGTGATTATCACCGGCTCGGATGATGATCCTCAGCGCGAGCAAACCGTTGCCACTACATTGATTTCTCGAAAGATTGATGCGTTGATCGTCGCTTCGTGTTTGCCAGCGGACAATGCTTTCTATCCTGATGTGCAGCGAAAAGGCACACCTGTGGTGGCTATCGACCGACAACTAGACGCGACCCAGTTCGCCAATGTACTGAGTGATGATGCCAAAGGTGCGTATCAATTAACCGAGACACTTATTGCGCCTCGCGATGTGTATCAGGCGGGATTAATTGGTGCCGTCCCCTCTTTAGCCATCTCGCAAGAGCGTGAAAAAGGCTTTCGTAACGCATTGAAGGTCGGCAATGTGGACGGACAAGTGCGCTATGGCAACGCCTTTAGCCGCAGCGAAGGTCAACGATTAATGACTGAATGGATAGACGCTGGCGATTTACCCGATGCCTTGCTTACTACCTCATTTACCCTATGTGAGGGTGTATTGGATGCAATCCGGCAAACAGGCATTGCGCCGACCGCCTTATACTTTGCCACATTCGGGGACAGTCGCATCTTGGACTTTTTACCCTTTGGGGTGCAGTCGCTTCCACAACAGTTTGATGCGATTAGCGATGCCGCGTTAAGCCTCGCTATTTCAGCTGCTGAAGGCGACAACCAACCCGGCGTGATCACCGTCGATCGTCAACCGATTTGGCGCCCGCATCAAACCCAAGCTTGGGTCGGTTTAAACTAATCATGCTCAGTAACCCGTGGCTTCCATAAAGCCACGGCCGCTCACGCTCCCTTCGACACGCACGGGCCCTTCCCAGTACGGGATGCTTAGCGCCATCCAACTATCTGGGTTTAGAGGCTGCGTGGTCACGTTGATCCCTTCATCGGGAATGCGTATTTGCCAACCGACGGGCAGTGTCCGTTTATCGGAAAGTGTGGCGTGATTGACCGGCACCATGCGTATTGCATGTTTATCAAGTGATCGCACCTTGCCATCGGCCGAGGTCAAAGAGCCGAATACAAAGGGCTTTGGACCGCGGATCTGAGTCACCATCAGCGCGCGCCCATCGTCGAGATTCAAACCAAACCAATCCCATCCGGATTGGTCGTCGGCCATGGCACCGCTCGACCATTCTTTATCAAACCACCCTTTCCCTGTCACAGAAAAAGACTTACCGTCGAGCGTCAAGGTGCCTGTAATGCGTAATTGTGGCACCGAGAAATAATAAGAGGCCGACGGTGCACTTTCATGACGAATGCTATACCCCTGCTCGCCCTGCTTCACTCTCAGACCACTGTCTTCAACCTGCAGAGCAAAACCCACCTCGGTATTCTGTGCCTCAAATTGTGCTTCAACTGTCGCCGGAAAAGGATCGGCTTGACCTTGCCATTGCCAATCATCCAGCCACGCCTGAAATGGTGACAACGTCACGCCAGCTTGACCAATGCCACCGCGAGCAAACCGTTCCGCTTCCCACTGCTGATCAGCGCGTGTTATCGCGACATGTGCCATATAGAGTTGTGGGCTTGCCCAGCCAAGCGCCTGCTCGGCTCGAATCGCGCGGCGAAACAGAGTCCATTGCACGCCGTAGGTTTGGCCTTGGCTATCTTCCAGTGTGGCGGTTAAATACCACCACTCCGTGGCAAAGCCCGGATGGGCAGCCATATCTTTCGGGTATTCGGGATGATAATCGGGGGTCACAGCTTGAAAACCAGACTGCTGGGCAAACACATCAAAGCCTGTCGATGCGCTGCTTTGGGGCGTAGGCTGGCGTCCCCACCAAATCAGACTTCCCAGCGCGATGGCTACAATCATCACCAGCATGGAGCCAAACAGTTTGCGACTTAGTTTCATTTCACTAACTCCTTAACTCTCCTGCCGCTACTGCGCGTCACGCAAAGAGACGGCCGCAGTACGCTTCATCATGCGATAGACGGGCCAAGCACCAGCCACCATTAATGCAAGCATTGATAGCCCGATAGTGGTGGCATAGGTGAGCGGGAAAAAGCTCATGGTCATCGTCCAACCAAAGGAAGCTTTGAGCACCACATGGATTAGCATCCCCGCCAGCAGTAGCCCTAACGGAATTGCGATCACAGCGCTGGCAACCCCGAGGATCACCAACTGCCCGCCTCCGAGCGCAATCAACTCGCGCCCTGACGAACCTAAACAACGCAACAAACTGTACTGACGCTGGCGAGATAATTCGGTGGCCAACGTAGAGAAAAACAGACCACTGATGGCAACAATCAGCATCAATACACACAGACTTTCGGTCACCGTAAACGTACGGTCGAAAATGCGCATCGCGTACTGCATGATATCGGCTTGGTTTTGAACTTGGCCGTTACTGAGTGAGAATGTCCGACGAATCTGGGCAATAAACAGGTCGCTTTCAACGCCTTGATCGAGGACAACCGCCATCGATGGCCTGCCAGCAGTTAACCAGCCTCCTACGTCACCGCGCGCAGAAACCACTAGCTGACCGTAGGGGTTCCCGTAATCATAATAGACACCCGCAACTTGCCATCGCTCTCCCATCGGGGCGGGTAAGTTCACTATTTCACCCGCTTCCACACCGAATTTTGCAGCCAGCGACTCGCTGAGTAATACGGCTCGTTGCTGATGGAGCTGCGACCAGTAATCCGGTTGGGCGTTCTTGATTGCCAATGCTTGTTTCTCAAGGGGACGATTTCCAACCGAAAGGACTTCTAGTCGGCCTTGCGGCGCATCAAGCTCACGACGGTACGTTGTCCAAAACTGAGAGACATTGTCTTGCTTAACCAGCCAAGATTCCATGCGGGGCAATAGCTCATTACTAGGACGAACATACACATCCGCCGCGAGTCGCTGCTGTAGCCATGTTTCGGTGCTGGCACGAAAGCTGCCCACCATGGTTTCCATGCCAATATGTGCCGACACCGCCAACATAAAGGCCATTGCTGCCACACCGCGATAACTTAAACTGGCCGCCGCATCAGTAAAAAACCAACGCCAACGTGCGCCTTGGTGCCATTGCGCCAATAGATGAAATAAGCCGCCACACAAATAGGGTAAGACCAACGCGGCACTTAGCATGGTTAGCGCAATTAACGTAAAGCCTTGCCACTGGCTACTAGGCCAATACGACACACCCCACGCGGCTACCGCAAGCAACAACGCCAATACCGCTTGTACCGAAAACTCACGGCGAGTTCCACGTAATAACGTCATCCGCTGCGATAAGCGACCCGAAGGCGTTTTTATTAAGCGGATGAGTGGCCAAGCCGACGCCATTGCAGCACCTAGCAAGGCTAACAGTACACTGTATAATCCCCACTGCCATTGCCAGTGCATGATCAAGTCAACTTCGGCACCATATAGGTCAGACAATGTCGTGGCGACCGCAGGAAGCAGTTGTTTAGCCAGCAATAACCCAAGCACATTCCCGCTGATCACACCCAGTATGACCCAGCCGACTAACTCAATCGCCATCACTAGTGACAACTGCCGACCGTCTACGCCTAATTGCCGTAAGCCGCCGACCAGTGGCTGACGTTGGGTCATTGAAAGAGAAATAGCTTGATAGAAAATAAACAGCCCCACCACGAACGCGAGCAATCCCATCGCCAATAAATTGAGGTGAAATGCGTTGGTAAGTGGTCCTAACTGGGTGGTTTGGGTTTTCGCAAGTGTTAAAGCGGGGGGTAATAATTGGCGGATCTGCTCGCGCTCGGCCTGACTCAGTGCGCCACACAAGACTTCACTAATGCCGGCATGAGGAGACAAGGCACGCAATAGCGCCATATCCGCCACTAAGTAGGTGCCCATACTTAGCGCATCGTTATCGACAATACGCAACGGGCCAATCGCCGGATAATCTAGCAAGGGGATCATTTGTCCCGATTGCCACCCCTTGTGCGACGCCATCGCTTCCCCGACGTAAACGGGATAAGGTGGAGACATCGCCTCGACGGGAGAAATGCCCTCACCGCCATCACCTTCGCTGAGCATGGGTAACATCGCGATCGTATCGACGCCCATCAGATTGAGATCATCAAGTGACGGCGTCACAACTTGTAAACGCTCTATCGGCACACATTGGGTAAATCCCGCCCGACGTAAATCGATATAAAACGCTTGCGGTACGCGCTGCGTGCGTTGGGTATGATGGATGCTAAACGGATAGGGATTACTAAATAGCTTAGCCCCTTCTCGGTAGCTTTTTTGCGCGTGTTGGTTGATCGATAATACGCCCACCAACAAGGCGATACCTAAGGTAAGCCCCAGCCAAACGAGTAATATTTGAAAAGGATGGCGGCGATAATGCCCCCATAACGCATTAGCGACGGGCCCGAACACTGAGCACGCCCCCTTGCAGCATGACGCTACCTTGTAAGTAATTGGCAACAGTTTCACTGTGCGTAACCACCAACAGGCCCGCTTCCTGTTGGCGCGTTAATGTGGTAAGTAACCGCATGACGGCATCCGCATTACGCTCATCGAGGCTTCCCGTTGGTTCATCAGCCAATAACAGCTTGGGTTCCATATATAGCGCGCGCGCAATCGCGGTGCGCTGTTGTTGCCCTCCCGAGGCTTCTTCGGGGTAACGATTCAACAACGGCATCAAATCAAGTTGGGAGACAATCTGACGCCACAGCGCTGCATCGTCTTTCAAGCCTTTAAGTTGACGGCAAAAACGGATGTTATCGGCAATGGTCAGGGTTGGCAGTAGGTTAAATTGCTGAAAAATAAGGCCAATATTCTGGCGGCGAAATTGGGTACGCGCGCGCTCATTCATTTGATGAAGCGGTTTATCATCAAACCAGATTTCACCACTGTCGGCTTTGTCCAAGCCGGCAATCAGATTAAGTAGCGTGCTTTTGCCCGACCCACTTTCCCCCATCAAGGCCAATTGATGGGTGGGAGAAACAGACAAAGCGGCACCTTGCAGCACGGGATGAAAATCACTTCCATCCTGATAGCCCTTACACAGCGCCTTAATTGCTAACATGCCAATCCGTACCCTTTAACGTCTAAATAGCAGCGATAAACGAGAAGTAAGTCACACTGTCTGAACGAATTCGCAATGTACCCCAATTAACACGCTGAGAAAAGGGCTAAAAACTGTGGGCAGCTTCCCATTATTATTTGATAACAAAATCAATTGCTGTCGCTAACCAAATTGTTCAGCCACACACCGGATTTAACACGGATCAGCGAACCGACCCACTTTACCAGCTCTTCGGTCGCTAATAAGGCATAAACCCAATAGACCGGCCACTCAAACACGACTGCGGCTGCCAGAACCACAGGAATACCGATCAACCACTGGGCAACAAAATCTTGCCCCAAGCAGTAACGCACGTCGCCACCCGCACGCAACACCCCGACGATCATTGCCATCGGAATTGTTTTTACCACGATAAGCGCGCACATTGCCCAGTAGAAGTATGCGGTGATTTGCGCCGTTTCTCCGGTCAAGGCAGGGAAAAACCCTAGCACCCAAGGTTGAATAGCTAACATCACCAGCGCAATGAATACACCAGCAATAAAATTAAACACGCCCACTTGCCAAGCTTGTTGGTACGCAGTCTCGGTTTGCTTGGCGCCGAGATTATTCCCCACCAACACGGCGGCGGCATTGGCCGTGCCGATCAAAAACGACAAAGATAAGGATTCAACCGGCGTGATGACCGCGATGGCGGCAAGTCCGGCCTCATTCACATGTCCAATAATCGCGTGATAAACGAACAACCCGGACGACCACATTAAAAAGTTAAAGGCGGTGGGCAAGGACAATGCCAAGAAGCGCTTGACGGCTTTCAGTGTGAGGGACGAGACCCATTCCGCGCGCGAAAAGGCAACAAGATGTTGGCGCTGGTACAAGTACAGGTATAAAGCCAGCATTTCTACAATGCCACTCAATGCGGTCGCGACTGCGGCACCTTTGGAGCCCATTTGAGGCGCCCCCCAGTGGCCAAAAATAAACACCCAGTTCAAGAGGATGTTAACGCTAATCCCCACGCCACTGAAAAACGTGCTGATCCCAGGCTTGTGCATGGCGCGCAAGCCAGCAGCTAACCCTGACACACTCGCTAGGCAAAAGAGCGACAGTCCCGCGATTTGTAGATAATCTTTTCCTAACGCAATGACAGTAGGGTTGTCGCTGGCAACACTAATAATCGAATCTGCGTAGAGCCAAAAAATGAGTGCACTGAGTGCAGCAGTGACATTGGTCAAGGTCACTGTGAGTGCAATTTTCTCGCGAAAGCCCTGCATATTGCCCGCACCCCAATACTGGGCAACCAGCATGGATCCGCCTGTCATCGCGCCAAAAATCAACAACGTTGAGACAAACATCGCTTTACCAGCGATACCAATCGCCGCAACATCAGCTTCACTCAACTGCCCCACCATCAAAATATCCACCAAGCTGCGGCTGGAAAACATCATGGTTTGCAACGCAATGGGAATCGCAATTAACAGTAAACGCTTGAGAAAAACAGCATCAAAGAAAGGACGGGACAAAGCAGACACAGGCGACTCCACGCAACAACGAGAATGGCCTTAGTGTACTTGCCTTTATATGAAGAAAAAACCGCCAACGGGCGGTTTGTATCGATTATTTTTGGGTTGTCTGTGCGGGCATCACCATCAAACCATCTGCTTGGTTTTGCGGCCAAATTAGATACTCTGCATGGTATTTAACAATTGACTTATAGGCAGTCACTTTCGTCGGAGCTAATCCTGCTTGATGCGCCCAATCAATAAAGGTGTTTTCTGGACCTCGTACGTACACACTCAACGGCTTAACCAATACGCCCTCTGAGTCAAAAGCCGCTTGCGTCGCATCGGGACACACTGTCAATGAATGCTGCCCCTCCGAGATCACTCTCACTTTGCGGTCAATGGTAGCGTCAGTATGCACCATCCACTGCGCCGATTTTGCCGCATCGATTAGCTGGCATAGCTGGGTATGCATCACGTTGTTAGCCGGCGCATTCACCGGGAACCAAGCTTGATAAACCGATTGAATTTGACGAAATTCCGCTTCTAACGCCGCTTTGGTGCCCGCACTACGGGCACGCTGCACCCAGAGTTGTAAATCGGCTTTCACACTATGATGAAAGCGCTGTTTTTTGGCCGCTTGTGCCACCCAACGTCCTAAAAACGCTTCTCGAGCAGCGGGAGCATCAACAAGTTTTCGCGCCGTAATGGCGGCTTCAATGTCTGCAAACGCGGTATTCACTACCGTCTGGATATGGGTCACGTAACTCATGGTTCTTTTCGCGCGAGTAACCAATAGAAAGCGGCAGAGAGTATCGCACAAATCGCGATAGCGCCAATCATCCCCCACGGCGTGCCATCAGAGACGACCGCTACCCCAGCCCCGACTAACGAGCCAATACCAAAGCGCATCGTCCCTGCCAACGACGATGCCGTACCGGCCATTTGGGGATAACAAGACAGTAAACAAGCCATGCTGTTACTGCCGATGGTAGAGATCACACCGACGTAGGTCATCACTGGGATCACGGTTCCCCAAAGACCAAGGTCTAACCACTGACAGACTGCGATCGCGATACCGGCAACCAGCTGAATCGCCAAGCCGAAACGCAGCATCCAGTGAGAGCCCATTTTGCGCACTAGCCGACCATTCAAAAAGGTCATGATGATCAAACAAACAATGTTAAGGCCAAACAGATAACCAAATGCCTTCGCACTGACGCCGTAATAGTCGATATAAACAAACGAGCCAGCAGTAAGAAACGAGAACATGCCGGCAAAAGAGAAGCCAGAGCAAAAGATCATACCGACGGCAAATGGCGTTTTCAGCATACGCGCATAGTTACGCAGTGAAGCACCGATGCGTAGCGGCGGCCGATGATTTTTGGGTAAGGTCTCGGGAATTTTCACCACAATACAGACCATCACAAAACACGCCCAGCCGGCCAACACCCAAAAAATCGCACGCCAATCGAACCACGTCAGCAGGTAGCCGCCAATCATGGGAGCAGCAAGCGGTGCAATGGTCATCACCAAGGTGATAAATGACATGGTGCGTGCAAACTCTTCACGCTCAAACATATCACGCACCAAGGCTTGAATGATCACTGCAGCCGCGGCTCCCGCAAAGCCTTGGGTAGAGCGAGCCAGCATCAATACGTTGATGTCTTCGGCGAGCGCACTGACGACAGCGCAGATAAAAAACAGTATCACCCCGCCAAGCATAACCGGCTTGCGTCCATAGCTGTCGGAGATTGGCCCGTGAAAGAGCTGGCCAATCGCAAATCCGGCCGTATATGCCACTAGGGTTGACTTCACCGCACTATTGGGTGCTCCCAAATCGCTAGCAATGGCTGGCATCGCAGGCAAATACATATCGATGGCAAGTGGTGTCAGCGCCGCGATCGCGCCCAAAATGATAATCAAAAGCCAACTGAGTTGTGTCGGTGACGCCGTGACAGCCGATGATTGCGACATAACACTCCTTAACGTGAAAGACAGAGCAACAGGAAATAACGTGAGGTAGATCGAATTGTAACAGTTTATTGTTTCTGTGCGGGAAAGAATGTCTTTCTTTTTGTTGTTATTGCATAGCGCAATAAGCAACGACACCCAGCATGAAATCTGGGTTCAGATTGTCTCTCTCGCAACAAAAAACAGTGTTCGGTGGGAATATAAAGGAGTCTGGCTGACAGACTCCTGAAAAAGGCACCCCATTTTCGCCCCTGTGCGGGTAACGGAATGCCTAAGGCGTGCTTTTATTTGATAAACATGGCCACTTCATCAGCGGTCAATGGACGATATTCGCCCGGCTCAAGAGAGTCGTCCAAACATAGCGGCCCAACAGACTCACGGTGCAATGCCTCAACACGGTTACCCACCGCAGCAAACATGCGCTTCACCTGATGATACTTCCCTTCTTGAATAGTCAGCAGCACCTCACACTCATCTACTTTTTCGAGCTTCGCTGGTAAGGTCTCTTCTTTTTCACCGCGTAACATAACACCCTGCTCAAACTGAGCGGCGACATCATCGGCGAGTGGGTCCGCTAACCATACACGATAGGTTTTATCGCATTTATGCTTGGGTGAAGTAATGCGGTGTGACCACTGTCCATCGTCGGTTAATAACAGCAAGCCTGTTGTATCAGCGTCTAATCGGCCAGCGATATGCAGTTTCTCCGCATTCACTTCTTCTAAAAGCACAAACACCGTAGGGTTGAACGCATCTTCATGGGAACAAACCACACCCGCGGGTTTGTGCATCATAAAGTAACGCGGCCCGGACAGCATCAGTCGCTGGCCTTCAAACTCAACCTCAGCATCGTCGCTGACTTTAACGGCGCCAGATTTGATCACCTCTCCGTTGACCGTAATCGCTTCACTTTTCAGAACGCGTGCGGCTTGCTTTCGCGTCACCCCTAAGGTCTCACATAAAAACTTATCTAATCGCATGTGACTGCTCGTTACACCTGTATTTGCGGCGATTATACGTCACATAGGCAGTAAGACACAGATCAAGTTTCAATGGATTGACCTGCATACTGAACGGCCGTGACATAAACTTGTCTCATGCTATCGCCAATCCACAAATTAGATGCAAGGCCTCACCCAGGCTTTTTATCGAGACGACGAGTCCGTCACATCGTGCCAATGCAACACGTTGTGGCGATTGAGCCTAACTAATGACTGGGTATGATACTGACGTCTCTCGACTAATCAGTGATAAATAAGGTAACACTATGATTGTTTCTCTTCGCCAGCCGGACGCTAATGCTTTTGAAACGCTAATCGCCATGTCGCGCGCACAGCACGAGCATGAAGCGCTTCCCTTCGAACGCGAACCTGTAGAAATAGCGTTTAAAACGCTACTCTCACAACCAGAGCGTGGGGCTGTATTTCTGATTGATGTTGAGCATAATGGCGAGTGCGAGACCATTGGCTACTTGGTCTTGGTGTACAGCTTTAGCGTTGAAAATGGTGGCAGCGTGGGCGTGATTGATCAGTTTTTTATCGCACAAAACTGGCGGCGCCAAGGTGTGGGCTCTCAAGTGATCCCCTTGGTCGAAGCGACCGCCAAGCAGCATGACTGTGTCGCGGTGATCCTCGAGGTCAACATTGGTAACAAAGGTGCCCGCTTGTTTTATGAGCAATTTGATTACCAACCTCGCCGTCAGCACTGCATTATGTCAAAGCGCCTGTAAAGTCCTGTACCTCGCCCCATAAGTCAGTAAAATTAAACGGCCTTAAAAGGGCCGTTTTTTGTGGAAAAAATTCATCGCCAACCACCGCGAACCGCCAACGTTTTTGGTGGTTAACCCCAATACACTGAGAATAACCCTGACTACTGATTATTATGTATACCCTTCGTCCTTATCAATCTGACGCCGTCAAAGGTGTGCTTCATTATTTTCGTCGTCACAGCACGCCTGCCGTCGCCGTACTCCCCACAGGCGCAGGCAAAAGCTTGGTGATTGCAGAGCTTGCTCGCATCGCGAAAGGACGCGTTCTCGTACTCGCCCATGTAAAAGAGCTCGTCGAACAGAATCATGCTAAATATGAAGGATATGGGCTAACCGGAGGCATCTTCTCCGCAGGGTTGGGACGAAAAGAATCACACGAAAAAGTGGTGTTTGCCTCAGTACAATCGGTGGTACGCAACTTGGAAGCATTCGCGGATCAGTTTTCGCTGCTGGTTATCGACGAGTGCCACCGCGTACCTGACAATCAAGATAGTAGCTACCGCCGCGTCATTAGCCATTTACAAAGCGTGAATGCCGGATTAAAAGTATTGGGACTCACTGCGACCCCCTATCGGCTGGGCCAAGGCTGGATTTATCAGTATCACACCAGTGGAAAAGTCCGCACCACCGAAGCGCGTTTTTTTCGTGACTGCGTCTTCGAGCTGCCAATTAGCCATTTGCTCGATGAAGGATTTTTAACCCCCGCCCATGTGCTGGATGCTCCCTTACTCAGTTACGACTTTTCGCAAGTCTCTCGCACCGCCAACGGTTACTACCGTGAAGCCGATTTAGAGAAGGTCGTGGCCAATGCACCACGCGCAACGCCGCAAATCATTGAGCAGGTAATGTCCTATGCCAAGCAGCGTCAGGGCGTCATGATTTTTGCCGCGACCGTCAACCACGCGAAGGAAGTGCTCGCGCTACTGCCTCCACAAGAGTCCGCCTTGATTATTGGTGATACCCCCGGTCCTGAACGCGATGCGCTGATCCAAGCCTTTAAGCAAAAGCAGCTCAAATACTTGGTCAATGTTTCTGTTCTAACCACGGGGTTTGATGCCCCTCACGTCGATTTAATTGCCATTTTACGTCCAACCGAATCAGTCAGTTTGTATCAACAAATTGCTGGCCGTGGCTTGCGCCTTTCTCCCGGGAAAAAAGACTGTTTAATCCTCGATTATGCCGGCAACGTCTACGACTTGTATCAACCCGAAATCGGCATGCCAAAGCCAGATAGCGACAGTGAACTCGTTACCGTTCCTTGCCCTGCCTGTGGATTTAATAATAGCTTTTGGGGGAAACTCGACGACAATGGTTTTTTGATTGAGCATTATGGTCGTCAATGCCAAGGGTACTTGGAAGACGACGACGGCGAACGCGAAATATGTGGTTACCGTTTTCGCGCCAAATTCTGCGATGAATGCGGTGCTGATAACGATATCGCCGCGCGGCGCTGTCATCAGTGTGATAATCCATTGGTCGATCCGGACAAAAAGCTCCGTGAAGCACTTAAACTCAAAGATGCACTGGTGATGGCTTGTGTGGATCTGTCACTCACTGCAGGAAAAAACCGTTATCAAAAACCACAGTTGAAAGTGACCTATCACACCAGTGACGGAACAGATCTTCATGAAGTATGGCCGCTTGCAACTAAGAAACAAAAGCAGGATGTGCTAGCACGCTTTGTCCGCCCCCACTTGATCGATAGACACCGTCCCTTTACCGACACGGCCGCAACCAAAATTGCGGCGGCACAACACAGGTTTCGAGCACCGGACTTTATCGTCGCGCGCAAACAAGGGCGTTTTTGGCACTTACGCCAAAAGATTTTTGATGTTGATGACTTTCTCTCGCAAGATCGCCTTGATGCATTGCTTGCCCAAAGTCGCGGCCAACAATTCGCCGATGCCGACCTCTAACGCACGCGATTGCGCCATCCTGCGCGTTATGGCTTGTTTTACCCCCCAAGCAGTGCTAATATCCGCGCTCGTTTTTGGGTACTGAGTTAGGTCGCTACGCTCAGTACTGTATTTTCACTCTAAAGAGAGTTATTAATTATGATGAAATTCGAAGCTGAAGTACGCGCAGAGAAAGGTAAAGGTGCGAGCCGCCGCCTGCGTCATCAGAAGAAATTCCCTGCTATCGTTTACGGTGGTAACCAAGAGCCTGTATCTATCGCACTTAACCACCCAGTTGTTGTTAACCAAATGGACAAGCCTGAGTTCTACGAAGGCATCATCCTGGTTATCGATGGCCAAGAAGTTAAAGTGAAGCCACAAGACATCCAACGTCACCCGTTCAAGCCAAAAGTTGAACACATGGACTTCATCCGCATCTAATTCGTCACCGAATAATGATGTGAAAAAAGGCGCCCACGGGCGTCTTTTTTTTATCCCGAGCATTCATGACCTAGCGCAAAAGTAAGGTTTGCATGTCATGAAAATGTCATAAATGGAGACCTAGATCAAAAAAGGGAGAATGAACGTGATAACAGCATTCCAATTTGACTATTAAGTTGATTAACTTAGCCTCCCTTTTAATACACATGTTATATCCCACCATGAAAAAAAGCATTTTTGTTGTTGCATTTATGTCCTTGGCGTTAATGTTAACGGGCTGCTCAGCCACCAATACTCTCGTTAAAAAACGTAACCTTGATGTGCAAACCAAAATGAGTAACACCGTCTTTTTAGACCCAGTGGCTCCTTCAAAACGCACCGTGTTCTTACAAATTCGCAACACCTCCGACAAGCCTAATCTCGATATTAAGTCTGATATTAAAGCGAATATTGAAAGCCGCGGATATAAAGTCCTCGACAATCCAGATAAAGCTCACTACATGATCCAAGCGAATATTCTGCAAGTCGGTAAAGCGGATCTGCGCGATAGCGAAAACTTCCTATCTCAGGGCTTTGGAAGCGCCGTTGGTGGCGCCCTTGTTGGTGCTCAATTTGGCGGCGGTTCAGGCCGAGGTGCAACATCTCTCGCAGGTGCGGCCATTGGCTTGGTTGCTGATGCGTTGGTTGAGGACGTTTATTATTCAATGATTACCGACCTACAAATCTCAGAGCGCGCCTCTGCAGGTGTCGTAGTAACTGAAGCGCTTGATTCTCAACTTGCGCAAGGCACGAACAGTAAGAAGGTCGTAACATCAACCCAAGAAACACAATGGAAACGATATCAAACACGTGTTCTTTCCACTGCCAATAAAGTTAACCTAGAGTTTGCTGAGGCTGAGCCTGTGTTGAAGCAAGGCTTAGTGCAGTCGATCAGTGGGCTTCTATAAAGTGACTAAGCGCGCTTCACGGAGGCGCGCTTTTATCTCGTCATCTTTTTGACAAATACGACAACAAATAACGCCATCGTAAAGCTGCCAAGAAACGCTTCAAAGGCGGCAATAAAACGCGCCACGCCGTGAGGCGATATATCACCGTAGCCGAGGGTGGTAAAGGTGACAACACTAAAATATACCGCGTTCAACAATTCATAAAAGTATCGCTGCCAGCCAGTCACATCCGGATAGATGGGATTGCTTTGTGTGGTGCCAAGGGCAAAATACGCGAGCGCACACGACACAATCACCAGAACCGAAAAGATCACCACGCGCAGCGGATCTTCGCCATAGCCGCAAAAGAGATCAACAATCTTGGAAAGCCAACGTCGAAAACTCAACTTAGGCATTTGGTAGCGCCGAAACCGCATCTCTTTTTTAAAAAAATACCCAGCGACTTCAAATAACCCCTGCTTTTCGCATTGCTTGCGCACGTTTCGGCAGACTTCTTCGGCCTCTTGAAATAACGATTTTCGCCTTGCCGGATCACGCTCTTTGTAGGCCAGTCGTTCTTGCTTAAGCTCTTTTCCCCAGTCCACATTCTCAAGGCCTGCACGAGCCAGATCAGCGCCTAACAAATTGCTGCCATCTAGCCGTGCACAGTTTAAATTCGCGCGTAGCAAGTTGGCTTTCATTAATGAGGCGCCGCGTAAATCCAATCCAAAGCAATGCGCTTCAGCCATGTTTGCCCGATAAAAATCCGCGCCTTGGCACGAGTAGCCTTCACGACTTCCTCGGTTTACCAAATCAATATCAGTCAGGTCAGTTCGCGCAAGTTGAAAGCCATCAAGCGGTTTTCCTGATGCCGCCCATTTTTCCACGTCGGCTTTTACGTCATGACCACATTTATCAATGTCCGGATCATGCCAATAGCATAGCCCGGACTGTCCGGCTGGCTGATCGCAACACCAGCCTTTGCTGCTTTTAAATGAACAAGTTTGACTGCGCATGCCCTCGCCCTCCTTACCTAAGTTTAGAAACACTCGGTAATGGCGCCACTGATGACCAGTGAAATAATCAAAGCCAGAAAGAGAACGATGAGCCCAATGCTTACTGGGTGGGGTCCTCATCATCAAACAATGAGGGTTGTTGCGGGATCGGTTGGGTATTTAAGGCAGCATCACGCATCTGTTTGCGTTTGGCACGCATGATGCGCTCATAACGCTGATGGCAGAGGCGAACAACATTACGTTTTTGTTCATTGGTTAATTCAAACCAATGAAAGCGTTCTTCGCGACTGCGAAAACACCCCTTGCAATAGCCTTTATTGTTCACTTCGCAGATGCCTTTGCATGGACTTGGCACCTCGAAGAAATCCAGTTGTTCCACGTCTACCTCCCTGCTCGTCTATTCATTCAAGCGGGCACAGGGCAGAAATGCAAGTTTGGTTAAAACAAGCCTAATTGTGGCAAGGCTAAGGTATCGAACTCTTTACCAATAAACGGCAAAATACCATCGGCAACGGGCTTAAGCTGCTTATCAATATAATGCTGATAATCAATCGGGCTACGCCGGTAAGCAAGGGGTTCGGGGCCATTAACGGTGATCACGTATTCAATCCAGCCACCGCGTTGATACTGCTGAGCGCGCCCACGCTGATGATTTTCGCTATCAGCTAAGCGTGCCGCGCGCACATGGGGCGGCACATTCTTTTGATATTCCGATAACGGACGACGAAGCCGCTTACGGTACACTAAGCGTTCATCGTGCTCGCCTTTGCTGGTGCTGGTCACCAGCTCACGAATAAACTCGTCCACTTCTTCGCCATCGAAGACGCGTTGATAGAGCTGTTGCTGAAATTGCTGTGCAAGCGGTGTCCAATCGGTTCTCACCGTTTCCAAACCTTTAAACACGATCTCAGCGCGACCCGATTCCCTGTCCACAACGCGACCCGCATATCGCTTTTTACTACCGGTCTCTTGGCCACGAATGGTGGGCATCAAAAAACGCTGGTAATGGGTTTCATACTCAATCTCTAGCGCCGATTCAAGATCATACGTTTCTCGTAGATGCTGACGCCACCAGCTATTAACGTGTTCAACCAGCGCTTGACCAATGGCATCGGCGTCTTCACTCGCCTTATCGCCTCCCAAGGACACAAAGGTAGAATCGGTATCGCCATAGATCACCGCATAGCCTTGTGCCTCAATCAGCTCTCGAGTGGTTTTCATAATCTCGTGCCCCCGCATCGTAATCGACGACGCCAGTCGGTGATCAAAGAAACGACACCCTGACGAGCCTAGCACCCCATAAAACGAGTTCATGATGATTTTTATCGCTTGTGAGAAGGCTTTTTCTCCCGCTTTTTTAGCGCGATCGCGCGCTTGCCATAAATCATCAATCAATGCCGGCAAGTAATGCTTTTTTCGGTGAAACACACCACCGCGAAAGCCGGGCACAATATCGTGCTCCTCGCCTGTTTGTTGTGACTTTAAGCCTTCAACCAGCCCTAGCGGATCAATCAAAAACGTACGAATAATAGACGGGTACAGCGACTTAAAATCCAACACCAACACCGAGTGATAAAGGCCGGGTTTAGAGTCCATTACATAGCCGCCAGGGCTTGCAATCCAACCGTCGCTGGCCAAATTAGGCGCCACATACCCCGAGCGATGTAAGCGCGGGAGATACAAGTTGGTAAACGCAGCAACAGAGCCTCCAACCCGATCTAGCTCGACACCGGTGAGACGCGAGCGCTCAATCATAAAATCAAGCAAATGCGTATGGGCAAAGATGCGATTAACCAATCGGCAGTCTTGCAAGTTATAGGTGGCGAGCGCGACTTTATCGTGATGAAACATGCGATTGATGGACGCCATACGATCATGCGGATCGTCGATGGCCTTTCCCTCACCAAGCAGCGTTTGCGCGACCGACTCAAGCGCCCAAGAGCGAAAACCATAGGTCGCTGTTTTCAGCGCATCAATCCCATCAATGACCACACGTCCCGCCAAACTAATAAAGCCAGACTTATTGGCATTTCCTTCTCGCCAATAGGCACTCTCACCGCCGCGGCCAATACGGAGTGCCTTTTGGTGACGCTGCGCACGCTTGACCAGCAAACGGAAATCAAAATCAATGACGTTCCATCCCACCACTACATCGGGATCATAGGTGCTAAACCAGCGCTCAAGCGCCGATAACAAGGCGACTTCGTCGCTAACCCATTCTATCCATGCGGGGGCGTCGGGTTGTGGCGCCCCAACCATAATCACGCGGCTATCCATGTCACTGTCTAAACCAACCGAGTACAGCTGACCTTTTTCTGAGCATTCAATATCCAGTGATACATGGCGTAATTGTGGCGTATACGCCTGCGCCTTTGCTTTACCTTGGGTCACTTCGAGGTAACCTGCTCGCTGACGCGCATTACCGGTAAACAGCAAGCTGCCACAAATATAGCGCTCCATTAGATAGCGATCCGCAAGACGCAAATCCCCTTCATAGAGTGGAATGGCGGCGCCACTTAATACACGTTGCCCTTCTTGGGCGCGTTTGACGGTACTGAAGTAACAGGCGACCAAAGGAATATGTTGAAAGGTCGCCAACGGGACGGTTTTGCAGTAAGCGTGCGGGTCGACAGAAGGAAGCAGTGCTTGTGCACGTTGTTGCTCTTCTTGGGGGATAAAAAAGACGCTTTGTTGATTCTCAATACAGAGTTTAACCGGACCATCAGGTGTAGAGAGCCACAGCACGATGGTACTCGATTCGCCTCGATCACGTTGTTGGCGCGTAATAACGAACCCTTTTTGAACATACGGTTGAGACGTCGTCGATAAAGCCACTATTTAGCATCTAACCCAAGAAATCATCCTAAGAGTGTAACAAACCGACAAAAGCACTGTATAGATAAACAGTTTAATTTATTGCTCATCACGCCAAATATTAACCGCGTACCTGTTCACGCGGCGTCGCTCCCATCAAGATGACGCCGATAAAGGCCACACAAGCCGCACTGGCTAAACGCATGTTCATCATCTGACCATCGTCCAACCACACTACGCCAACTAAGGCGAGCACCGCCAGTACCGATAACGTGTGCTTCCACAGCAGAGAAACCTGTGTAGAAAGCCACTGCCAAGGATAAATTATCCCGAGCACCGTCAGGGCTCCAGCAATCATCGCCACTACGGCGCCAGATATTGTCACGGTTAAACCGGGCAACGCGAAAATCAGCAGGGCAATAGCCAGTAAGACACTCAACCGAAAACTGATGCAGAGTTGTTTAGGGTACGCTTCAGTGTGTTCAGACAGCGTCTGCCAATAGTCACGCCATGCCAATCCAGCCACAAGTGCCAAGCCCAACCCTAAACTGCTGGGGGCGTACATACCGGGGGCAAATAAATACCCCACACCAGCAAACAACAGCATCATGCCGCCCCAGTGTAACCCTTTACGTTCTGCCGTCGCCATCAAGCCGTGCACACCTTGAACGCCAGCCATCACCATCAGTGCTAGCGTGCCTAAATCAAGATATCGGCATGCAAACAAGGCGGATGTGGCGGCAAGCAACAAGCTCGCGGCCATACGCCAAACATCAGTCGGCTGCGAAAAAAGTGAATCAGGCAATCGCGACGCAGCACGTTTTGGCGGCGCAGGATACATATAGGTTGCATTGGCACAGACGCTCGTGTTGTTGCTCGCGAGATAACGCGCTGTCAACCATGCCATGATTGCGCCGCCGGCCAACCACAACGCGGCAAAACTCGCCGAATCCAGCCCCCACGCCATCCCCCACTGCACAAGGTAGCCATTGGTCGTGATCACCATTAACACCAGCAACGATAAACTCATTTGCTTGACCATGCCCATGAATGGGGCTCCTTATAACCACTTACTCCTGCATAGACCGCGTCATCGCGATATTTCTTTCACCCCCTCCCTTTATGCAGGACCGAACAATAAGCCTTCTGATCCGTCATCACGGCTTTGTTGTTATTGACGGACGCGATACAATACGCGTTTGTTCGTTCTCGGGAAGTATGCATGTCAGATCCGAAAAGCAAAGCGCTCAAAAAAATCGCCAAATGCCTTGAGTTAAGTAACTCAGCAAACGTCAATGAGGCAGCGCAGGCGATTAAGATGGCTGAGCGCCTGATGCGAAAACATGGCCTGGACCAAGACGATATCGACTTTATCAGCATGGGGAAAACGCGCTCTGAAACCCTGCTGCCCACCTCGGTGAGTGAACCGATCCTGAAGATCATTCGTGGTATTAATGGTCGATTTGGCGTGGAGTGTGTGCTGATCAACTACAAAGGCTTAAAGCAAGCAGAATTTATTGGTGATGCCGATCGCGCGATATTCGCCGCGTTCGCCTTTGATGTGGTGTATCGCGAGATGAATGAGCATATCGGCCAATTCCGCAACAGTTTTGCCGGTTCGGGCACCAGCACTCAAGAAGTGTCACGCCGTGTGCAATCTTTTACCATCGGCTGGCTAGAAGGGGCGCTGGAGAAACTGCCTCAGCTCGATGCGCGTGATAGCGATGATAAGATCAAAAGCTACATCGACAAAGAGTTCGAAAACATTGATCGAGAAACCTTCAAGCAACAGCTAAAAGCCGCCATGGCCGCCATCACCGACGATTACGAGAAAGGCATGAAAAAAGGACGCCAAGTATCTGTGAGTCGCCCTGTGGGCGGGCAAGGCGAACGAAAACGTCTCACTAGTCAGACAAAATCACGCTAGCTCCCTTCGAATTGTCCTACAACGGTCAAGCCTGGCGCATACTTAAGACAGTTGCGTCAGGTTGGGTCAAATCTCGGTTAAATCTCTTTTTTCCTATTGAGTTACCCATTATCCAGATCTAGCCTAGGGGTGAAGGTCGTTCCAAAAATGGCCGGATAACAACGCATAGTTAATGCGAACAATAATACCTTATCATCCTTATTTAGGAGACAGTGGCATGAAAAAAGTCGTGACAAGCCTAGGCCTACTTTTAGCCGTTGCACCAGCGGCTTATGCACAACAAGATAGCGGTCTATACCTCGGTGGCCGTGTAGGTCCTTCATTCCTTGAAGACAGCTGTGTCTCTGACGCCAACTGCGGCGACTCAGAGCTAGCGGCAGGCGTAGTTACCGGTTATAACTTCAATAACTGGTTTGCGCTAGAAGGTACCTATGACTACCTTGGCCGTTTTGATACCTCATTTGACCAGTCAGGCACAACGCTCAGCGCGGCAGGCGATCTTACTGCGTTAACACTGGCCCCTAAATTTGCCTACCATCTCAAACCGGATACCGCGTTATACGGTAAAGTCGGTGGCGCATGGTGGAACTGGAACAGCAGCGCCGGTGATCGCGATGACGTGTCACTGATGGGCGCGATCGGTGTGGATCACCAAGCGACCGATAACATCAACGTACGTCTTGAATACCAACACATTAATGATATGGACGACGGCTACTTCTCAAGTGTTGACAATAACCTTGTGACCGTGGGTATGACCTACCACTTCGGCCGCACCAGCAGCGAGCCGATGCCTGAGCCTATGGTTGAAGAGCCCGTCATGGCTGAGCCGGCGCCAGAACCACAAATGGTTGCGGAACCACAAACCATCGTCTTGTCAGAAGCGGGCGAAACCGAGTTGTTTGGCTTTGATGAAGCAACCCTTTCTCCACAAGCGGCTGCCTCATTACAACCATTGATCAACCGCCTACTCCAGCACGAAGAAGCGACCGCAACCATTATCGGTCACACCGACAGCAAAGGCCCAGCGGCCTACAACCAAAAACTGTCTGAGCGTCGCGCACAAGCGGTAGCAGATGTATTTGTTGATGCGGGCATCGATGCCGAGCGTTTAACCGTGATGGGTAAAGGTGAGTCCACGCCAATTGCTAGCAATGACACTGTGGACGGCCGCGCGAAAAACCGTCGCGTTGAAGTCACCTCACCTGAGTTTGTCTACGTCGAAGTACAATAAGTCCCTTGGTGACAAGGTGAACAACCTCTAATCAACAAAGCCACCGTTCATGCGGCGGCTTTGTTTTATTCAATCTAAACAAAATAACGTTGCACGTGGCTCGCTAGTAAGTCTAATTATACCGCTTCAGCGGGATGCTGGCCGAGATGGGTTTTCATCAAATCATCAATCATCACCCGATCTTCATCGCTCACGCCGGCGACGCGTGGATAACGCGGCTGTGCCCGATCATTACAATACGCCGCATCCCACCCCTGAGTGGTGTGTAAAAATTCAGCCGCAAAATCAGACGAATAGCGTAAGCAGCCTGCCATGACCGTATCTATGTACGACTGCGCGATCGGTTTATGCACATCAGGCGCGACACGATCCTCTGCCACATACACATACACGGGCCCTTCAAGCGCAATCCCTTTGGGCAGTACAATACGAGACGCGTCTAGCGAAAGACGTCGATACCCTGCCTCACGGCGATCAAAGTCAGGCAAAGCATCTGGCGCGATCTTTACCAAGACGCCATTGCACGCGCCGTCTCCTTCCAATACCACTAACGGAGAGATCAATGCTTCACTGACATTGCTCCAATAGCGTTGCAACCCCGATACGGTTACCGGACACGCCCACCCTGACTCTCCGGTCAACGCGCGCGAAGCAGGATTCATTAAACTGCCATAGCCAAACAAGTACATTCCCCAAATAACTCCTTATCAGGTCCACCTTACAGAACGCCAGCATGTGCCTTGCTTTTCTCACCCAAGTTGCCAAAATATCGGCAACGTTGTAAACAAGGAAAGTGATTATGGAACAACTAGATAAGCTGGAAGCTCACTTCAAACGTCTGTCGCATTTTCAGCACCTTGCCGCAATCTGTGGTTGGGATCAAGCCACCATGATGCCCAGCGGAGGCAGTCAAGCCCGTGCCGACGCTATGGCGGAATTGGCACTCTATACCCATCAGCAACTCACTACGCATGAACTGCATGACTGGTTTAGCGCGCTGGATGAGCAGCAAGACCGACTCAATGACGCCCAACGCGCCAGCTTCCGAGAAATGAAGCGTCAGTGGCAACATGCCAGTGTACTCCCTGACACCCTAGTGAAAGCCAAATCTTTGGCCGGTGCAAAATGTGAACACGCCTGGCGACAGCAGCGTCAAAATAACGACTGGGACGGCTTCGCCAAAAACCTTAAAGAAGTAGTGGCACTCGCGCGCGAAGAAGCCCACATCCGAGCCGATCAGAAAAACTGCTCGCCCTATGACGCTTTGCTGGATCTTTACGAGCCAGACATGACCGCTGACCGCATCGATGAAGTGTTTGGCGAGCTTAAAACATGGCTACCAGACACCATTCAAGCGGTAGTGGATAAACAAAGCCAGCAAACCACACGGTTGCCCGATGGTCCCTTTGCAGAGGCTCAGCAAAAAGCCTTAGGCGAGAAAATGATGGCGCTGCTGGGTTTTGACTTCGAGCATGGTCGATTAGACGTCAGCACTCATCCATTTTGTGGAGGCGTGCCAACCGATGTACGCATTACCACCCGCTATGACGAGCAAGACTTTACCTCGGCGTTAATGGGCGTGATCCACGAAACGGGGCACGCGCGCTATGAGCAAGGTCTACCCAAACACCTTGCCGGCTTGCCGGTTGGCAAAGCGCGATCAATGGGTGTACATGAGAGCCAAAGCCTGTTCTGTGAAATGCAGCTTGCCCGCAGTGAGGCATTCGCCACCTTGATTTGTCAGCATGCCAAACAAGCCTTTAACCGCCAAGACGACCCGGCTTTCCATGTAGACAACTTCCACCGTGTGCTCACACGTGTCTCACCCGGCTATATCCGCGTTGATGCCGACGAAGTCACCTATCCTGCACACATCATGTTGCGCTACGACATTGAGCGCGATCTTATCAGTGGCAAAATGGACGTCGATCATATCCCTGACCGTTGGGATCATGCCATGCAGCAATACCTTGGCCTCAGCACCGCTGGCAACTATAAAAACGGCTGTATGCAAGATATCCACTGGACTGATGGCAGCTTTGGCTACTTCCCGACCTATACCTTAGGTGCATTGTATGCCGCGCAATTGATGCAAACGATGCGTCAGCAAATGGATGTAGACGGCATTATCGCCAGCGGCAATGTCTCACCGATTTTTGATTGGTTGTCTCAACATATCTGGCAACGCGCCAGCACCACCTCAACCGACAACTTACTCAAAGATGCCACCGGCGAAACCCTCAACCCAACCCATTTCCGCAAGTATATTCAAGGGCGGTATTTGTAAACTCACAGCAGCTCCAAGGCCAGCGATGCTGGCCTTTTTTATACGGGCTACTCTGTTAATCCCATCACATTTCTGTACAATGCGCGCTCAGTCTTATTTATCTTTACACCCTCCTCGCTTGGCCGTGCATCTTCCGTTTTGAGTATGATGATACGCGCCCTCGTTGAGCATATTCGCTAGGAAACTCTTTTGATTTCAATCGCCAATATCACCATGCAGTTTGGTGCTGAACCGCTATTCGAAAATATCTCTGCCAAATTTGGTAACGGAAACCGCTACGGGTTAATCGGGGCCAATGGCTGTGGCAAATCGACCCTGATGAAAATCATGAGCGGTGCCCTCACCCCAAGTGCAGGGAATGTTTCTATCACACCAGGGCAGACGTTGGGCGAGCTGAGCCAAGACCAATTTGCCTACGAACAGTATTCAGTGATTGATACGGTGATGATGGGTGACCGAAAGCTTTGGGAGATCAAGCAAGAGCGCGAGCGTATTTATTCTCTGCCAGAAATGAGCGAAGAAGACGGCATGGCCGTGGCTGAGCTAGAAAGTCAGTTTGCAGAAATGGACGGTTACACCGCGGAAAGCCGCGCGGGCGATATTCTTTTGCAAGCCGGCATTGCCGAAGAGCTGCACTTTGGCCTGATGGCGCAAGTGGCGCCGGGGTGGAAGTTGCGCGTGCTGCTTGCTCAAGCCCTGTTTGCCAATCCTGATATCTTGCTGTTGGACGAACCGACCAACAACTTGGATATTCACACCATCAACTGGTTGGCGGGTGAGCTGCAACAGCGCCAGTGCACCATGATTATTATCTCGCACGACCGCCACTTCTTGAACGCCGTATGTACCCACATGGCGGATATTGACTACGGTGAACTGCGCGTATATCCGGGTAACTATGATGACTTTGTTGCAGCATCTAGCTTGGCACGCGAGCAATTGCTGTCGAGTAACGCCAAAAAAGAAGCCGAGTTGAGTGAGCTGCAAGACTTTGTGAATCGCTTTGGTGCTAATGCCTCTAAAGCCAAGCAAGCCAGTTCACGCGCCAAACGCATGGAAAAGATCCAGCTTGATGAAGTCAAAGCATCAAGCCGTGTGCACCCTTACATCCAATTTACCGAAAGCAAAAAGCTCCATCGCCAAGCGGTTGAATTGAAAGAGCTGGGTCATGGCTTTGAAGATGGCCTGTTATTCGATAACGGTCACCTACTGCTTGAAGCTGGCTCACGACTGGCTGTGATCGGTGAAAACGGGGTGGGAAAATCAACCCTACTGCGCTGTCTTGTGGGTGAGTTAAGCCACCAGAAAGGCACCATTAAGTGGTCTGAAAATGCCGCGATTGGCTACTGCCCGCAAGATAACAGCGCGGAGTTTAACAACGATCTGACCCTGTTTGAGTGGATGTCGCAGTGGCGTACGGCCAAGCATGATGACTTGATGGTGCGTGGCATTTTGGGTCGCTTGTTGTTCTCAGCCGATGATGTGAACAAAAAAGCGAAAAGCTGCTCAGGGGGCGAGAAAAACCGCCTGATATTCGGCAAGCTGATGATGCAAGATATCAATGTGATCGTGATGGACGAGCCGACCAACCACATGGATATGGAAGCCATCGAATCACTCAATAAAGGCCTAGAGCAATTCTCAGGCACTTTGATTTTTGTCAGCCACGACCGTGAATTTGTTTCCTCATTGGCGACCGATATCATTGAGATCAAAGACCAGCAATTGATCCACTTTAACGGCAGTTACGATGAATACCTCGCCCACTTAGAAAAAGTACGTGCGGTGGCTTGAACACTTCGGTTATCGATCACCAATAACAACTCACTCGCCCCAGCCACAGTCGATGTCGCTGGGGCGATTTTTGTTACTGGTCTGTCACTAGCAGTACACTGCCCTCGAGCTGCGTCGGCCCGTAAGCAAAGATCTCCGCGTTACGCACGTCAAACATCAAAATCGTATTATCCGCTTGCACATGGCTATTGCTCCACACGTAAGCGCGCACATCACCACTGCCATAGCCTTCTTCTGACGTAGAGTATGGGAATCCGGCGGCAAATGCCTTTGGATTAAGCGCAGGTTTCATGCAGGCATGTTCAGCCAAGGACGCTAGCTCTTTAATATTGGGCATGCGCCATTGCGTGTGACCGGCAAATTGATGCAGAGGATGCGCTTGGCTTTGATTGATCGCCTGCACTTCATTAAGTGCGGCTTGCCAATACATTCCGGTGCCCTCGCCACGACACGCCTGTTGTTCGGCTTGCCAGGTTTTACCCAGTGGGCAACGCATCCAAGTTAATCCGGTAAAGGTGTCCGTTACCGTACCATTATCATCAAAGCTGTAACGGACATTCGGTGCCGTTTTGGTTAAATCAATCGAGCATTCTTGGCCCGCCCATGCAGTTACAGATGCGAAGATACTGGCGGCAATGATCAGCTTGTTCATTATTTTTCTCCTTGGGCGACAAGACGGATAGGCAGTTGCCATGAGGTGTAGTCAGACTCGACCTGATCGCTATAGATCTCGAGCGATACCGTCGTGCCACGATCACTGCCTCGTGTTTGCGGTAGCTGGATATAGCGCGCACCCGGCGTCGCAAATGCGGTATATTCGGTTAAGAAAGACGTGGAGGACCACAGCAAGCCGGCATCGTATTCACTGGCAGAGGATTGATGAGGGAAATACTCAGTATCGAGCCCATAAACACGCCCATCGCTATCGGTTTGCGTCTCGCCGAAATCAATCAGGCTATACAGTTCAATAAAAGTGGGTAAGCGCCATTGATCGATGCCACAGATCTGTTGCTGATTTAGGTACGCTTGGTATTGGGCCGTGGTGCAAATACCCTCAGCGTCTTTGCAGCCTGTCGCCTCAATGTCTTTGTCAAACGGTTCGAACTGCCCGGGCACTTGATAGGCAAAAAGGCGATCCACATATCGCGGGGATTGAGGATCCATGTGTTTGCTCTCCCATACCAGTCCGCTGCGATTATCTTGCACACAATCCCACGTGGTCGCGCTATCGGGCAAAGGCTGACCCTTGTCATCCAGTTTGGTGAAGCTAAACCCACCTTCCGTTGCATCAAACCCATAGTCAGCGTCTTGACCGGGGTAATCGACAGGCGCGGTGGCAACATTCCCGCTGTCGGAATAATAGCTAACAATGCCGGTATCGTTCACAGGGCGCATTTGAGTCCGTTCATCCAACTCAACCAAAATCGCGTTCAGCTCAGCATCACTCGGAGCACCTTTAAGTAAAACATCCGAGTAACGCGCCAATTCACCGCTTAGTAGCGCTAGCATGCGATTCGCCCGCGTGGGCGTCATCCCCGATATCAGCGATAAAACGTTATTTTCAAGCTGTACAAAACGGTTATCCGCTCCGTTGGTAAGCAAGTCTGCTTGCGTCGTGACGCCCATCGCCTCGAATTGCTCACGTAAATGAGCGACAGCATCTTGATAGGCATCCCCTGCCGCCATGTTGCTAGCGACCAGTGTGCTGATCACATTGATCTCATTGCCGGTAGTCTTGCGCACGCCGGGAGCAACAAGGAATGCATTCGCTTGGCGAGGCGCGTCAGTCTGCGCTCCCATTCGTTGCGACGATAACGTGGTCACGCCGGTGTCGATTTGCGCGACAATCGGTGAGGACAAGATCGCTTTATCGGCGCTGGTGAGAGTAAACGCCCCCTGCTCCGCTTGTGTGGTGGGTTCGTTGGCGTTACAGGCAAAGTCACCATTTAAATCCGCACAAACGGTTTCATTACCGGTGGCATTGGTGGCGCTAATGGTACCAGAGACGCTGTAGGTCGGCGCGATCGAGTCGCTTGCACTCGTTTCTGATCCAGAACCATTACAGCCTGCCAGTAGCAATGCACTGGCGAGTAGAGAGTAGTTAAATTTCATCATATCTATCTTTTTAATAAGGGTGTTAAGGTGATTGAATAACGCGCTATCAGGACTCGCCCTTTCGTGCTCGCCAGCCGCCCCAAAGCAAGCCCACCAGCAGCAGTGGCCATGACAACGCGCCGCCTCCCGAGCTAGCGGTGTCTAGAGCATCCTCGGTGCTAAGGTCGGTATCTTGGCAATCGAATCCCGTCACGCGTCCCACTTGCCATGCCACCAGCTCACCACTGCTGCCTTGGGCATAGTCTGTCACTTCAAGACGCCAACTCCCCGCTAGGGGTTCGCCATCAAAGGCTTGTAAAAGATCGTCGTGCTGGCTGGTCCAATAGCGCACTAAGTCATTGCTCTGACGGGCGGTATTGGCATGTAACGTCACCCGTGAGCCTGCGGGGGAGACAAGAACAACGCGTAAATCTGATGGGCTGGCATGGTTGATATGGACATACACGCCAAGATCGGCACGAATGGCATTCGCGTCATCATTAATAATGAAGTTAAAACTCTTGAAACCATTGTTTTGAGCGCCATTACTGGCCACCGATGCATCCGGCAAGGTCGCATTCAGGGTTTGGCGCGATTGGGTGAGTTGGGGCAAGCCTTTAATCACCGTCAAACTGTCTTGCCATTGATGGGTTTGCAACGTGTCATCAAATTGATAGTCAATTCGCGCCTCAAGAGTCAGCGGCTGACCGCATTGCGCCGCAAGCGGTAGAGGGATAGAAAACGACTGAGCCTGATCAAGTGATTGATTAATGGACGTGGGCGCTCCACCCTCCACTTGAATATCACCACGCACTGAGGCTGTGCGCCCTTGTGGTGTTAAGCGTGTGTGGATCGCCGCCGTATCGGCAACATAACGCTGGCTTGTTTCAAAGCGAAACGGTGCTTTGAGCAAACCGTGTTTTTCAAAGTTCGCTTTCAACAAGGCTGCATAGTCGCGTGATGGATAATAGGTTTTAGCCACATAGAGCATGCTTTCTGCCAGATCGTGCATTTTCATGCCCCGGCCTAGCCCAAACATCGACTCCAGCACCAAGGTATCCATCTCTTTAAAAGCGGGTTCACCATACAGCGCGACGGCTTGCTTGAGGGTTTGGAACAAAGGCGTCGACCAAAGCTCATCCCCTAATTCACCACCAACGTTTTCGTGCGCGCGGTATTCACTGCTTTCAAAATAGCGCGCTTTTTGATTCCACAAACTGCGCGTACCTTGCTTAAAACCGAAATAACCATCCCAGTTAAAGACGGTATCAATCTCGAAGTCATCACCTTGTTGATACAAGGTGCGATAGCTAGAAGATCCCGCCCAATAGTCAGCAAATCCCTCACCCAGGGCGCCAGTGTGGCCGTACGCCCAGTCGGGCAAAATATGGTAGTGAATGCCGTGGGCCAGCTCATGGACCACGACATCGGCATCAAGTGTATCGGGCGAGCCAGACGCCCCAAACATCACGGTGTTAGGACCCACATAGTAAGACGAGTTGTTCGAACTTAAGGCGTGAGCATCAAAGCGTACCGGACCGTCAAATAATGAATACCCTAACGAGGACACATATTGCAGGGACTTATCCAAATGATAAAACGCCATCATTTGTGCAAAATCTTGACTATCAAAAGGCAACGCTGTGAGCGAAGCATGGCTCGCAAACTGTGTGACACCATCCGGATTTAAAAACGAGACACTGTCACTTTTCTGCCATTGTCCAGACTCAGGGTTTTTGTCTTCAAAGGCGATAGCATCAACGGCTTGGACTCTGGGATTATTCAGGTAGAGCGTACCGCCCACATCCAATAAAGACACATCACGCATAACAAAGCGTGGCGCGTGGGGATAATCCGCCAGCGTTGTCCAGAGCGTTTCGGGGGCTGGCTGTTTATCCATACTACGCAGATCCGGATCAACCACATTGACGGTGCGCGTCACTAATTCTCCGTCTGATAGCGCTGGCGGCGCATCCGCGATCAGGCGACGCGGGATCTCAATAGCCGCCTCTTTCACTGCCTCACCCTGTCGGATCATGGTGTCGGTTAGGCTTTTATACACCCGAGTCACCAAACCGTGTTTGTCGGTATGTAACACCAACGTACGCTGCGGCTGATACTCGCCACCACGGTAAATATCAAAGTTATACTGACGACCAAGCAAACTGCTGGTTTGGTAGCGCAACGACAGCTCCCCGACTGACGGATAATGCGTGCGCAAATACTGCTGTGCTTGAGTGGCATCACTTGCTTGATAATTGCCCGCAGGGTAATCCCATTCCCCTGCCATGGCATTGGCACTGGCAAGTACCAACGCCACAAGACTGATCGCTGATTTCATGGTTCTTCCTTAAAACGCATAACGTGCATTGAGGGTGAAGTAACGACCGGGCTCGGTCGAAAAACGGGTTTGTGACTCAGAAATACCGGCAACGTCTTGATAACGAATGTATTCGCGGTCTAACACGTTATAGACATTGAGATTGATAGAAGCATGAGACGAGAACTGATAGCCCAAGCCAAGGTCAACGCTCGCCCAGCCAGACGTCTGAGCACACTCAGTGCGGGTGCCTAACTCGGTGTAACACATGGGCGTGCGGGTCATCTGATCTGCCCAGTTCAAACGGGTATAACCGTTAAACGATTGGTTATCGAAGTGAAGCGACAGGCTGCCTTCGAGGGGGGCTAAGTTGCGAACATACTCGTCATTGTCGTCTTTACCGGAGATCCAGCCGATCTGACTTTTCGCTTGCCATTGATCGGTCAATGCATAGGCCGCTGATGCCTCAACGCCATACGTTTTTACACCATCAAGGTTTTCATAGCGTTTCTCAAACAGGCCGGTTTCCGCATTAAAACCCTGATCGGCAATATCAATAAACTGGCTAAACCGGTTGTAATATGCCGCGGTATACAAGCGCAGCTTGCCGTCATCATATTTGGCCCCAAGCTCAAAACTATCGCTGGTTTCCGCGTCAAGCGACGGATTGGGCAGCACCACAAATGGCGTCACCGGCACAGAGGCGTGGTTAGAGTAGCCATAGCTTTTGTCGTATTCAGGCGCTCGATAACCATGCTTATAACTGAGGTAGGTATTGAACGCGGGCGTCCAGTGATAAGCCACCGAAGCACTGGGCGATAACGCTGCACTGTTATTGTCCGCCACACTCGCCATGCCAATGGCTTGGGGATCGTCTGCGCTTAATCGGTACGCATCAGCACGTAGACCCAGCATTACACGCCACTGCCCGATACTCATTGCATCTTGCGCATAAACACCTAACGCATAACTCCGTGCTGGCGCGAACGGTTGCGTATCACTCACCGTTACGCCGTTCCAATCGAGAGTCGTTTTCGTCACAGGGCGTTCATGGTAAGCCGTTTCTAACACACCACCGTAAACCAGCGTATGCACCACGTCTCCGCTGATTTGCTCAGCGTTGGCGTCTACCGACCAACCGATTGACTGGTCTTGAAAACGGCGATCATCCAGCACCCGACGTTGCTCATTGATCCCCATGTTCCAGCGAGTCATCAAACGGTTCGTGTTCTGGGTAAAATCGGTATTTCGGTAATAGAGCTTGGTGTTGAGGGTTTCTAACCAAGGCTGCTGGGCGTGATATTCACTGCCAAGCCAAAATTGCGTGGTTTCGATTTGTTCGGCTTGATCAAACGTTTTGATATCCCACTTACCGTCAGGTTGAATCGATGCTGTCCCTTCTTGTCGCGATGCATCTTCACGGTAGAACTTGGCTCGAGCACTTAGCTTCCAACGATCGGAGACATAATGATCCAGACGCAACGAGGCACTGCCACCATCCAAAGTACGGTTATACAAATCTTGCTGGTAATTACGGGTTTCTTCCCCTTCCCAATAGCTCACATCGAGCAACGCACTGGTATCACCATGACGGAGCGCGAGACGACTGCCGACTCGGCCTTTATCACTGAGCTCGCTGTAGGTAACTTGCGCGTCGGCGAACAGATCCTTGTTGCGGAGGAGATCGTCCGCGGACAGCGATGTCACGATCACAGCACCGCCTAATGCACCTGAACCGTAACTGGTTGAGCTAGCGCCTTTCACGACTTGGATTTGCTTGGCGCTTGCGATATCAAAGGAATTACGCCCTGCTTTATCATTCAAATCAGCGGCACCGAACCCATCTGCGACTGGAACGCCATCTTCCACAATCAAGATACGGTTAGCGGACATGCCGCGAATAGTGATGTTTTGAGGGCGACCCGCTCCGCCTGTCACACTGACACCCGGTTCGTTTGTCAGTGCATCATAGAGCTCAGTGGCGCCCTTTTTTTGGATATCTTCGCCACGATAAATGGCGACCGAACCCGCTGTATCTGACGGTAATTCAGCAAATTTATTGGCCGTGACGACCACCGTCTCAACATGGGGATTGGTCACGTCACCAGAGGTATTCTCCTCGGTGTTGACAGAATTGGCGTGCACGGTGCCAGTAGCCAGTGCCGTCAGCACTGCCACAGAGACAGAAGACAATTTCATTTAATACTCCGGTTAGTTCACACGCTTCAGTTGGTGTAAGAGAAAGGCATAGTCGGTCGCTTGTTGCGTCAGCCCATGACGCGCATCGGCTTGGTGGCCTCGGGAAAAATCCGTCAACAACAAATATGGGCCCGATCGGGTGCTGGTTGCGGCTAAATGCGAAAGGTATTGCGCCCCTTCCCAAAAAGGCACACGCTGATCATCCCAGCCGACACGCACCAGCATAGGGGGATAAGGTTTTTGCTGGATGTTGCGCAAAGGATCATAGCCTTGCATAACCTCGCGCTGATCGCTTTGCGCAGGATTGCCCCATTCTTGGTATTGCTGTGCCGTTAACGGCAACGCCGGGTTGGCCATACTGCCCAGCACATCGACAAACGGAACATTAAGGCTAGCGGCAGCAAACGTTGCGGGCGCTTGGTTAAGTGCCGCGGCAACCAAGGTACCGCCAGCGCTTGAGCCCACAGCCGCGACTGCACGCTGTCCGTCTTGATAACGGCCCATCGCTTTGGCGACATCAATAAAATCTTGGATGCCATGCTTTTTATTCATCCCGCTGCCTGCTTGGTGCCATGTTGCACCGTAATAGCCTCCGCCACGCACATGCGCAATTGCATAGATGACGCCTCGGTCCATTAGCGAGACAGTTTGCGGCATAAAATACGGCTTCATGGTAAAGCCATACGCGCCATACCCATACAGCACGACTGGCGATGACGGGGTCAGCGCATCTTTGCGGTACGCCAACGTAACAGGAATACGATGCGGCCCAACGTACAAGCGTTCAGAGTGATAACGAGATGCATCAAAGTCGGGGTAATGATCGGCACTGACTTCACGACGTGTGCCGGATTTAAGATCCAGCGCTTCCCATCGTGGTGGCTGTACGAGCGACATACTGCGAATAAACAACTGATTGCTAGCATAGTCGCCTCCGCGCGCAAACCAAGCGGCCTGCCCTTGTGCCGCCAAAGGCTGCTTAACCACGCGCTCACCGTCCGCATTAAGTAAGATAAACCACTGCTCACCCTCGTACTGTTGGGTGAGGACAATGCCATCTTCGAAAAGGTAAAACGTGTTTAACTCAGCGCCCGGCTCGGCAGCATAAACGACGTGCCAATCATTCGGTGTCGCGACGGCAGCGCGATAAAACTGCTTGTTTCCTTGGTGGTTGCTCAGCATCCATAACGCATCATCCGTCTTGTCGAGATAGTATTCGACATCCGGTTGACGCACTTTGAGCGGTGCAGACAGGCTGCCTTCATTCAGACGAAGTAGACGCTGTTCGGTCGACGATTCATTGTTGACTTGCACAATAGCCGTATCTGTGTGGCTAGCACGGTATACCGACAACAACCAAGCTGGATCGACTTCTTCATACACCAAGCTATCGCCACCGGTAGTGCCTATTTCATGGCGGAACAACTGGCTGGGACGCGCAGTTTTCGCCTCTTTGCCGACATAGTAGAGCTGCTGATTATTCGGCGACCAGATGACAGATGCATCAGCCCCGGTGGCAATAATATCGGCTTGCCCTGATTGGCGGTTGATCAGCACGATGCGGTAGTCTTCCTCACCGTGAATATCCTCGGTAATGGCGAGCCATTGTCCATTGGGACTTAACGACCAAGTCCCTAGCTGGTAATACGCATGTTCAGCGGCTCGCGCCTCAATGTTGAGCAATGTCGATGCTTTTTCGCTACCTGCTTCTTTTTCGCGAACGGCTTCTTGTTCGCTGGCGGCTTTGCGCATACGCAGCACGCGCTCACCATTAACCCGTGTTTGTAAAAACTCGCGACCATCGCGCGCTAACCAAGGTTCGGAACCGGTTTGCGGTGCACGCTCCCATTCACTCAATAACTCATCACGAAGCGATTGACTCGCTGTCAACGACTGTTGCGCATGCTGATTTTGGCGTTCCAGATATGCCCGAATTTTATCCTGTTGTTGCGTCACATTTTGCAGCCACGAAAATGACGACAACGTATTCGTTTCATCATCGCTATGGCTCAATGGCGACACAAACATAAGCCCGATTAACAGCGCATTCACTAACTTCATGTTATAAAAACATTAAATTGGGGGTAAGTTCAGGGCGCGCATCATAGATGCAAATACGATTGAGATCAATTATCATTTGTAATGATCTTTGAGGGAGATCTCATTCAGTCATATTGACTGTAATAAAGCGTTGTTATTTAAGCTGTAACGAGATAAAAGGCGACCATGAAGCGAAAACGACCTATCACCCTACACGCGCCAATTCAAACACTTGGATTGCTGATAATCGTCGCGCTAGTGTGTGTGGGTGTTCATTATTCGTCGCTCGCCGAGACGTGGGTGTGGCAGCGCAGTGCACTTGCTTCAGGCCAAGCATGGCGCGTGATAACCGGCAATTTTATTCATCACAACGTCTTCCATGTACTGACCAACATGACGGGATTAGGCGTATTCGGCCTGATGTTTTATCGCCATATCAGCGCCGGTACGCTGGCGTCACTGATCTTGTGGCTTGCGTGTGTGGTTGGTCTGGTGATGTGGTGGAGCCCTTATCAGCAATATATGGGTCTATCTGGGGTGTTGTATGGATTATTTATGTTTGGAGGAATAAGCACTATTCACACCCCTAGCGGGAAATGGATTGCCTTAATTACGAGCGTAAAATGTGTGGGAGATGCTCTCACGGGTCAAGCTCTGCCTATGCGTGCCGCATTGGGTATCGATATTGCTCACCTCGCTCATGCTGGAGGGATCGCCGGGGCGCTGGCCTTTTTTGCCATCAAAAAGCGGATCCAACATCGCACCATATCAGCTAAAAACACCGACCTTGCACTGTCTTAGTGGTCTGCGACTTTCATTCACCGCCATTTACCGCTATACCTACATCACTCTCGGTTGATAATAGGTGCCTTCTATGAAAGCGACACTGCCAGCACTTACGCTTGCTGCCATATTAATCTCTCCCTCCAGTCAGGCGTTGTTTGGTCAAGGTAATACCACCACGGATGTGATGACCCAAATGGCGACCCAATTTGCGGACGACCAAGCCAGTGAATCGCCGCTTGTACAAGCGATTACCGAGCAAGTGGATGTTAGCCCGACGCAAGCGGCTGGGGGCGCAAGTGCCCTGCTAGCGATGGCGGCGAATCAGCTCTCCGGTAACCAGCAGCAAGAGCTGGCAAGTCTGCGTCCTGATTTATCGTCCCTTTCATCATTACTGGGTGACAGTGGCATTGGCGATAACATTGGTTCGCTCGAGAGTTTATATAACGTGGCTGACACACTCGGCATTGATGCGGCCACCTTGCAACAATTTGTACCGATTGTACTCGACTATTTAGGCCAAAAAGGTGCCAGTGAAGGTTTACTCAGTGCACTAACAGGGCTTTGGCCTTAGTGTTCGCTTAAACGTTTTCATCGACGCGCGGCGCTTAACCGCGCGTTAGTGCGTTCTCTCAAGCAAAACGGATCGAGACACGTTATCATAGCGGCCTTGTTGTTTTAGCCGGTGTGATTATGCCTGCCTTTTCATTGTCCGCGATCCCTATTGGGATCCGCTTTATGCTCCTTTCCGCGTTCGGCTTCGCGGTCATGTCCGCCTGTGTTAAATATGTCAGCCTACATGGTATCCCACTCTTTGAGATTGTCGCTGCACGGGCGTTGGTGTCGCTTATCATCAGCTACACCGATGTCAAACGAAAAGGCTTGTCGCCCTTTGGCAATAATAAACCGCTACTATTGCTGCGCAGCGTATTAGGGACGGCCGCACTTATGTGCGTGTATTACGCCGTTACCACCCTGCCACTCGCCGAAGCCACTGTATTGCAATACATGCACCCCGTTTTTACTGCGGTGCTTGGCTTTATCGTACTGAAAGAGCGATTACAAGGCGCCACCTTAGTATCCATTGCCCTGTGTTTGGGCGGCCTTTATCTGATGGTACAACCCAACCTCAATACATCGATCGATAGCGCACTTCCGCCCTTTAGTGTCGCTATCGCATTACTGGGGGCTTTAGGGAGTTCGGTGGCCTACGTGATTGTACGAAAACTCAGCCGCAGCGAAGACAGCTCGGTGATCATCCTATACTTCCCGATGGTCGCTCTGCCGGTCTCAATAGTGTTGATGTGGCCAGAGTTTGTGATGCCAAGTTTGCCACTCACATTCTTATTGGTGTTAGTGGGTGTATTTACTCAAATCGGCCAGTATGGGCTCACCAAAGCCATGCAAACACAACAAGCTGGCGAAGCGTCAGCCTATGCGTATGTGCAAATCGTGTTTTCTACCTTAATTGGGATAGCGATCTTTCAAGAACTGCCGTCCATGTGGACGTATCTCGGTGGTGGGCTGATTGTGGCAGGCGCATTGTTCAATGCCGTGGGACACCGCCTCTTTCGACGACGTTTGATGTAGTTCGGCACGAAGGTAGTTAGAAGACGTGAGCATGGCCTCAAAAGAGGCCATGTTATTGTTTTGCTTTTCTGATCAGGCAACTTGATGCATTTCTGCACGCGTTTCCGTCAACGCGTTTATCGCCAAGCGTAGATCTTGCTCTAGGGTATGCAACCAGGCATAACGCTTGGTGTATAAACGTCGCTTACTGCCGCTAAGCTGGGTAACATCTTTGCGTATTGGCTGCATCGGTAAGGTATACATATACCGACTCAATGGCATCCCATCATATTCGCGCCAAAGCTCATCATAATCAAACGTCACCACATTCCGCTTAGAGGTGATGTAACGGATCGCTTTATAAATATGGCCTTTGTTAGACACCGCGTAGCAGCGCTCGGCACCCATGATACGGCCCAGCATCAACACCAGCTCTAACATCAAAGCTTTGGTGCGTAACCCATGCGCCGTTTTCGTCAACATTTTAATGATCTGATGACGGTCAGGTACGCTATCACTCGGACCTTGCAAGGCACCGATATAGAGCTCTCGCCCCTCATGGTTGAAGTGGAACGAAATGCTGTACACGCCTTGCTTGCTCTCCACGTCATACAAGGACAAACCCAGTGCCCCTTCGCGAATTGCACCACGATAAAAACGCACGCCATATTGACGGCCATTATTGGCGGTAAAGCTGACTAGAGGCAGACCCGCGACCGAGAAAATGGTGCTGCAATGACGGCCAAAGGTATTCGCCATAAAACGATAATGGTCATGCAACATTTCAACCCGCTCCGGCATGCTCAATGAGACATTGAGGTACGGTTTAAGTGGTTTGGTGATCACTTCCGGATAGTCAGCCAATACCGGCTCCAAATGCGGTTCGTTAAATACCTCAATCATTCGCTCCATGATGGTAGGAAATGCCGAACCTAACGCGCAAAAACGCCAGTTTTTGCTCACCACACGCCATCCTTTGCTGTTCGGATAAATTTTGTCAGCCCACTCCACAAGGCTAATTCGATGTTGTTTACTGATATTCATCACAGCCAAACCCACTTCATTGTGTCGCATAAGATGCGCTAAAGAAGGCTGACTATAATCAGCAAGTCAAAAAAAGGCTGTCGTGAGAATGTACGAGAGTGTCAGAGTTTGTCGGTGTGTTTCAGTATCGCGTAGGTATTTCTTAATGTTTGAGTGACGGAGCGGATTGCCAAGCTCGACAATCCGCTAACAGTCACTGAGTTATGTACGAATATGTTTAATCGCACTGCTGAGTGAATCAACATTGTTCTTTAGGTCGGACACTATCGGGCCCAGTTGATCAATCGCTTCATTCATATCACCTGAAAGCGTCTTGATATTCGAGAGATTGCTCGAGATTTCATCACTAACAGAAAGCTGTTCTTCCGTCGCCGAGGCAATCGATGAATTCAGACGGTGAATTTCTACCGCAGATTCTTTGATCGTGCCAAGCGATTCGTTTGCAGTGGTCATATTGTCACGTGTCGATGCTATCTTATCTGCGTTAACACGAATAGTCTGTGTTGATTGCTCCGCCTTACCTTGCAAACCACCGATCATATCTTCAATCTCTCCGGCAGACTTTTGCGTGCGCTGGGCAAGCGATCTCACCTCGTCGGCTACGACCGCAAAGCCACGGCCTTGATCACCTGCTCGCGCCGCTTCGATGGCTGCGTTTAGCGCTAACAGATTGGTTTGTTCCGCAATTCCTTTTATAACATCAAGCACATTACCAACGTTCGTGGACTCATCGGCAAGCTCCTGAATCACCTCTGACGTTTTGTTAAATTCGGTTTCTAAACTGCCAAATTCAACCATTGTCTTATCAAATACTTCTTTGCTAGTGCTCGTCTCATTTTCTGTGCTTCCTGCATATTTTTCAGCCATGGACGTATTTTCAGCCACTGTGGCCAATGCCGATGTCATCTCTTCCATTGCTGTGGCAGCCATTTCCAACTCTTGGTTTTGTTGGTTAGATACTTTGGCATTTTTGTCGGTAATATTAACCAGACTCTCTGTGATCTGTGAAATCATATGATTCACATTATTAATTTTTTCAATCGTTGAAGAATAACTAACAATGACTTTATTAACAGTACTGCCAATTGTACCTATTTCATTATTTTTACTGTCATCCACGCGTAGTGTTAAATCAGAATTATCATCCACTTGCGTGAGCGTTGACGCCATTCTATCAATAGGATTAACGACATTCCGTTTAGTAATGACATAACCTAATACCGCAATAACAACCACAACCGCTAACGAAATATTTCCTATCAGTACAGTTCTTTTCACACTCGCCGCTGCCGCATTAAATTGCGCACTTGTACGCTCTTCTAGCGCAATAAAAAAGCTTTCGATGGGTTTCATAATCTTTGCTTTTTCTTGATGATACTGAGGGCTATGTAGCAACTCAATCGCCATTTGTTTGTCGGGCTCACCACGAACGGTATAGTTACCGCTACTATCCGGATAGAGTCCTTTCACCGCATTCATGGCTTTGACTTCCATATTGACTAATCCATCAGAGTTAGCTTGTGCTTTTTTGAGAAAATCAAATTCTTTTTCAGTGAAACCAAGATCTTGCATTCTCTGATTTAGAGAGATAGTTTTACCATCTGGTTTAGGTTTTTGTCCGTAATTTAAAACCAAATCCCAATAAATCGTATGATAGTTAACGGGCCGTGGTTTTTCACCGTTACGAATGGCTAGGATGTCCATATACATCTTTTCGTATTTATCATCGGCTGTCACAACATAAGTGCGCCCCAAACGGGTTAAATCATCAGAGCTTTGCCTCAATTCATCAGCCGTTTGATAAGAGGCATACCGAACCTGTGCCATTTCATCAACTTTATTCATCAGCCCATTCAGCTGGATGATCGTGACAAAACTAACGACAATCCCGGCTCCAATAATAAAGAACACTAACTTCATGGTGTTATTGATGTTCATATCCCACTCCAGCACTCAACATCTGTAAAACATCTTTACTGACTTAGCGTAGAAGAGAATCTCTGCATCAATTGAAAGAATCTAGGCAATGATAATTGCACCACAAGTTACTGTTTGATTACTCGCTAAAAATAAAACTAGCGATAAACGTCGAGTTACATACCAAACCACGAAAGAGTACAGTTAATTGGTCATTTTATAGAAAAGAAAGACACCCTCACTAATAGAATGAACCATCCACAATGGTTGTTCCGAGATTAGTAAACCACTGCCTATGCGGCAGTGAACCATCACAAAGCTGTACGGTTTTACCATTGATTTTTCTAAGCTGCCTATGCGGCAGTGAACGTTTATCACTGCACGATTCACCCACAGAGCAATTTCTAAGCTGCCTATGCGGCAGTGAACCGACGGTGGTGTGTGCTCGCGCTTCAATCACGTTTCTAAGCTGCCTATGCGGCAGTGAACCTGATGGATGGCCACACGGTCAGCGGCATTGATTTCTAAGCTGCCTATGCGGCAGTGAACTGTCAGCACTGAATCGGCTTTGACGTTGATGATTTCTAAGCTGCCTATGCGGCAGTGAACCGTGGGACCGCTTCCTGTGTGAGATATTCGAGTTTCTAAGCTGCCTATGCGGCAGTGAACCCTAAAACGCTCTATGTCGACGCTTACCGCGATTTCTAAGCTGCCTATGCGGCAGTGAACAAAGCGTTTGAGGAAATCGACAATCCCAGCGATTTCTAAGCTGCCTGTGCGGCAGTGAACGGGCTGATGGCATCTTTTTCCTTACGCTTATCTTTCTAAGCTGCCTGTGCGGCAGTGAACTATAGAATAACCTAACAATCATCTGATACAACAGGCCGTTAGGATAAAAATGGCCTTTTACCCTTGTTAAAAATCGCTTTCCGTAACGCTTTGTATTTATTGTTTATTTTTGAACGTCAAAAAAAGAAGGGTCGCAAGGGTATCAACTTATCACATATGTTGAAGCAGAGCCGTCTTAAGTCACGCCAGATGTGCCAGTCCTAAACATGTTGCAAGGCGCGACATTTTGTCGCATATTAACCAGTGAAGATTTTTAAACGAGGTAGTGAATCATGCCAACCAGTGTGCGGTTAGATGATGAGTTTGTGTCAGATGTAAAAGTGCATGCAGAAGCTGAAATGCGCTCTGTGCCCAAGCAAATTGAGTACTGGGCAAAAATTGGGAAAATCATGACTGAGAACCCTGATTTACCCTACAGCTTTGTGCAAGAGGCGCTGATTGCATCTGAAGAAGTTAAACTTGGTAAGGTAAAACGTTATGAGCGACGGACCCCAAAACAATCAGATTGATGTTTTCGTCTCTCGTGTTTTTGAAAAGCAGATGAACAAGTTGTCCGAGGCGCAATGTGAAGTGGTCGAGGACGAGATAGACAGAATCATTGAAGATCCCACGCTTGGCACCCAGAAAAAAGGCGATCTGTCTTATCTTTGGGTGCACAAGTTCAAGCTCGATAGGCAAGAAGTGTTACTTGGCTACGCTTGGATTGAAAACAAACTCGAGCTCTACCTGCTTAATATCAGCTCGCACGAGAATTTCTACGCGACGATGAAAAAGCGCAGAAAAGCGGATTTAAAGATCATCGGCGCGACGCCGAATCGACGTTAGCGGCGTTACTCTAGGGTACATACGCCTATAAAAACAGGATCTTAGCAATCTTTACTCAGCCATTTAGCATACGCATGTATATTTATCATCGGAACTGTGCCACAGCTTTGTAGTTGTGATAGAAGCTCAAATAAAATTGTTTGTATGACACTGTAACGCCTGTGAGACGACGTCTCTCAATGCGCCTTCTGGGAGCAGATTGGAGAGCACTGGCGGCAGTTTATCCGTGCGAATTTGTGGTGTGTGTAAGTATTGCGGATCGCGACGTTGCCTTAACGAAAAGGTCAAACGCTCATGCTGAGAGGTGGTGATAAACGCCGGATTGAACGTGAGAATATTCTTCCCGCCCGCGTAGTGCGTAACAACAGCTACATCAACGCCATGCAGTTGAATGTTCAGCCCCTCAACGTCTTCACTGGTTTTGGTCATCGCTATGCTCCGTCCCTAACCAAAAGTCGAGATCGTCGTTATCATCATCTTTATAACGATCGAGGTTTACCGACTCATCAACCATCTGAGATGCTTTGGGCTCGAGCGTTAATGTCAGGTCGAGCCCTTCAAGCACGCGCAGCAAAGTCGATAACCGAACATCACTCCCCGCCTCTACTCGCTGATACTGCTGTTGTTTCATGCCAATACGCATGTACATGTCAGACTGCTCTAGCCCAAGTGATTTGCGACGGGCTTGCAATGCGCGCGCTATATCTTTTAGTGACACCATTACATCCCCAAACAACTTTAATATTGTATTATGGCTTACATACAACATATTAGTTGTTCTTTAAGAAATCACAACGTATTCATTGTCAAATAAATCACAACATCAAGACTAGCATGGTGCATTTACATCGGCTGATATAAGCGCCAATCATGACAGGCGCCCATTGACAGTTTTTATATATCCAACACCGTAGCGGCGCTTGTGTCACCTAAGCTGCCTGTGCGTAGGTCGGACAAGCGCCAACTCGATCATACAAGCTTGGTGTGATTTGCGCCGCGCGCCTCCGACATTGAGGCCAACGATTGACCTCGATCGTGACAGGCGCCCGTTGGCAATGTGCACCTATCCAAAATCGTGCTGGGGCTTGTGTCACCTACGCTGCCTATGCGGCAGTGAACTCGTGATATTGATATATCGTTCAATCGAGATATTTCTAAGCTGCCTGTGCGGCAGTGAACTCGATGCCGTCTTTGTACACCAGCTTTTCACCTTTCTAAGCTGCCTGTGCGGCAGTGAACGTCACGGTAGACAGTGACGCCGAGGTCAAGGATTTCTAAGCTGCCTGTGCGGCAGTGAACTTAATGGCAAAGAAAGAAACCAAGATGCAAATTTCTAAGCTGCCTGTGCGGCAGTGAACTATATGTGGGTCGCGGAGTGTCCAGCGAACGATTTCTAAGCTGCCTGTGCGGCAGTGAACATATTAAAAAGGTTAATCCGTTGGTTTGGATATTTCTAAGCTGCCTGTGCGGCAGTGAACATAACACCGTACAACTGGCGGTAGAGGTTGATTTTCTAAGCTGCCTGTGCGGCAGTGAACCACTGGCACGCGGTGTAAGTGATCAGGTTTATTTTCTAAGCTGCCTGTGCGGCAGTGAACCGCTTAGCACTGGCGGCAAGGCTGCGGTAATCTTTCTAAGCTGCCTGTGCGGCAGTGAACGATGTACGCCAATGCGGTAACCGCCACGGTCATTTCTAAGCTGCCTGTGCGGCAGTGAACAATAGAATAACTTAATAATCGTCAGTAACAACAGGCCGTTAGGATAAAAATCGCCTTTTACCCTTGTTAAAAACGGCCTGCCGTAACTAGCTGTATTTAAAGTTTATTTTTAAAGAGCCCAAAAAGAAGGGGTAAAGAGGGGTTTCCCCCTCAAAAACACGGCACCGCAGATTGTTGGTCGGGTTCGCGTCGGCTTAGCCCATAACAGGTGAATGGTTGGCTGTTATTTGGCGGCTGTTTGGTCAGTTCCCGTTCGATATACAAAGCAAACTCGGTATTTGGCTGCCCTACTCGTTTTTGGCTCGACAGGCTGGTGACTTGAATAAAAGGCAGCGACCAGCGTTTGTCGTCCGTTTTGATGTTTTCCAACAAACGACGCTTTACCTCCTCCTCATTATAACCATTTTTGCTGGCAATCGCGGCCGCACGCCGGTCGAGGTTTTTATACAGTCGCTGCGGCGATTTGTAGTTCCAACGTTTGAAGTAGGCATAGTCTTGCACCCCTTCTGGCACGGGCTTGACCGCTTTAATATGTACATAATCGGTTAAGCGAGACAGCCATCGATGAATATTTAGCTGCTCAAATGCCGCCTCGGTTTGCGCAAACAAGCGCAACCGATGACCGAGTGGGAAATCTCCTTGGCGATAGTCCGGAAAACCCACCGCAATGGCCGATTGATTCGGTCCGATTTTGTTTTCTGCCAAGGCAATGTGCACTTGCTGAAACACCTTGTGCCAGAGAAAATCTGCCGAAATATCTGTGTCGGGCAATAAGGTGATATCAATGTAATACTGCATTGTGCCTCCTTACGCGCCAAACACGCCGCCGCGGATCAGCATCGCCATAATGTAATGCTGCTGTTCGAGCGTTGGGGTTTTGTCTTTTAACATCCATCCATCGAGCAAGTTGTAAAAGTCGTTCTTTTCTTTGGGCTGACGATACGCCGCCCCGCGGTTAGTCACCGAGCCATAAGGTTCAATAGCGATTGCGCCCACTTCGTCATAGGCAGGGTGCCAAGTATCAATAGTGCGCAGCGCGTTGCCGATTTTTTGTGAGTGCATCGCGGCTTGGCCATCTAATTGATACAAGAATTTACTTTTGTCGCCTTTACCGCCGCCCATCACCAGCTCTTGAGAGGGGTAGACCGCTTGCCCTTCGCCCAGTTGGCAGTAGGCTTCAACATGAATAAGCGCATGCGCTTCTGTTAAGCCATATTGGATCACCTCTGCCAGCGCGGTGACATCCGGGTGCGCGTCAAAATCGTGCAAGCTAAATTCGTAGCTATCAAAACTAAATTGCTTCTCACCTGCGGTGACCACCACCTTAACTTGCTCGGCACCGACACGGTTGCGCCACAAAAAACGCCCATTGGCAATGTTGTGTGCGTAACGCTGCGCCAGCTCTTTAAAACCGGTTTCTGATTGATAGTCACGCACTTTATCAGCCAACACTTGCTGATAGTCCGGATTGTTACAGGTTGACGGTACATGTAGTCCGCTGAGCACACGCAGTGAGAACGTTACTTTGAGCGTATCGGCATCATGCGGTAGTGCCGCAACATCGACCGTTTGTAGGTTCGCTTTAGATACTTCCGCATCTAGCTTAGCGGGATCATTGGCGGTGGCCGCTTTTAAGCGGTTAGAGATGGTGCCTCGCACTGATTTTTCGCCCACTTGAATGGGTTGCCAATCGCCTTTTTCCCAGTTGCCCGCATACATTAGTGCATCCGAAGGCACCAGTTTCGCTTCAAAGGCAAGCACAGAAGGGGTAGTCAGTTTTTTATCAGCCATGATGAAATCTCCTTAATTACAAAAAGTCGGGGTCAAAGTCAGTGTTATCTTCGGTTGTGGGCACAACGTCAGGTTCAATGGGTTTGTCATGCGTTGCTGCCGTCACGCGGGCAAGGTACCAAGGGTAATCACCGTGATAACGCCAGCATGCCTCGTCGATATCGGTGAGACGATGTACGCTGCGCCACTCTCCCACGCTGTATGCTGCTTCCACAAAGCTTACCGGTACCTCGGGATCGCGCACATTGGCGACCTCGCCTGCGGCATAACAAGGGGAAATAGCGCGGTAGCCCGTCATGATCGGCACTAAATATCCGGGCTTGGGTTTGGCTACGCGCTGCCATTGCGCCGGCACGGGTTGGTTATCGTCGTCAGGTGCGCTTTCATTATCGGCGACAGCTTGGTACGCCAACATGGCAAACTCACACCAAGCATCGAATAAGCTAGCCTGCGCATTGTGTTGCAATAGCTGTTGATGATGTTGAGCGAGATAATCATGTCGGTCGCAAAGGACAAAGCCCGGCATGAGGCGGCGCAACGCTTTTTTCTGCATACTTGCATCTGCGAGCAATTCAATCTCGCCAATCGCTAAGATTTGCCCACCCGCAAGCCGTCGCTGAGGCGCCAAATCTTTCACCTCCGCGATCAACTGTGCTGTGGCGGCTTTATCACCGGCAATCAGTCCCTCAACCTCAATCAGCAAAGAGATTTGCATATTCATGCGTCCCTCTTCATTGATTGATGCCGTTTCACCTTTGGCGGTGACCGGATTACGCGTTAAGGCAAAAACATAGTCGCCCCACCCTGTGGGCTGCCGTGCATGAACGTTGTTTTTATGGCTCACCACGGTCACGCCACCCAAACGCAATCCCATCGCATCAGGGAGTTGACGTGATAGCGCATGGGCAAAACCAAGAAAGTGCGTGATCGCCGGAAAACCATAAGTCAGCCCCGCGATCGCATTCGCGTTTTGCACCTCAATGTGCTTAAGCAATAGATACTGTGCCATTATCGGATCTCCTCAAATTGAGGCGTGTCGCGCTCAAACGCTTTTAGCTGGGTTAGGAACACTTTGCGGATGTAATTGAACTCCGTATCACCAAGCAGATAGTGTTGTTTGTCCTCTAGCTGGCGCAGTAACCAAGCAGCAAAATCAGAGGCGACAGTGTCCAGCCACGCTTGTGCGTCACGCTCTCGCTGAAATTGATCGTCGGGGTTGTACACATCCAGCCAAAGTGCATGTTCACGTTTTAGTTGGCATGATTGAACATCAGTGCCTTGGCTCCAACCGGCTGGAACTTGCTGCTGAACCCGCGCGGCATAGTCAAACACCAGGTCAGTGAGTGGCAGAATAAAGTCATGATCGCGCCGATAACGGGTGGCAAAGTTGCGGTCCCGTTCGGTTAAACTCGCCAAAAAGCTACGAAAGTCGTGGATTAAATGGCTGGTTTGGTAGGCTAAACGGCGGTTGAAGATACTGGTTTGCTTGCTTGGATCCTCCGGCTGCTGCTGATAGCTTGGCGGCGCAGCATTGAGCAAAAAGCCCTCGCCATGACGCTCACTATTCAGTTGTGACACGTTTTGCGGTTTAGAGCCGCCAAAGGTCTGTTTAACAGTACGCGGAAAGGCTTCTAACCGCTCTGGGTGATAATGCTGTTTATTCTTTGCCTCACGAATCGCTTTCACTTTCTCGCCATACCGCGTGGCACGCACCTTGGTGTACAGGGTGTGCGCAAGGCTCGATGAATATAGCGGGCAAAGCAGGTGGTACTCACCTTCATTCACCGGAAAGTAGGTCTGCTTAATCAAGTTATGAGCCGATAGCACTTGGTCACCCAGTGCCAGTGAAAAGCCTGCACGCCAAGTCTCTAGCAAGTTAGCGTCATCAGTGAGTGGCTTAAGTACGCTGATATGGCCGGCTTGTAACTGAGAAATGAGTGACTCACCTTCCACAGTGATTTTTAAAAAACGCGCCACATCCAACGCAGCTGCATTGCCGACCGCATCAATGGCTTTCTCGGTCAGCGAATAGCTGGTGAGGTAGCGAGACTCGCTCTTATCGTTCTCAGTCACCAGCATGCTGCTCGCTCTAGCATCGCTATGAACAAATTTGGGGCAATGGGTGGCGAGGCTAATTTGCTTGGCCCGCGTCGCAGCGTCTGTTACCCATTGAATTGGCTCAAATTTCGCTTCTATCGGGGTAGCTTTCTCTGCGTAATCGGCATTGGCGATCGCCTCTTGCTCTTGGCTGGCGGCGGCTTTTAGGGCCTTATCACGCGCCTTTTGCAAAGGCTCAAGCTTCGCCTGTTTGCGCTGTTCAATATATGCCAGCAGCGCATCGTATAGGCTGTGTTCCATAAGCGCTTCCTTTATCCATCAAGACAACAGTGTCTAGCTTACCGCCATAAGAAGATCATATCAACAACCTTATAATAGTTATCAAACTAAAAACCACGAATGGTGATCAAGGTCAGATTTGAGCTGGGGAACAAAAGTCCGTTATACTGCTAACTCTATCGCATCGATAGCTTAGAAATTATAATAGTTATCAAACAGTTACACTGCCGCATAGGCAGCTTCTTTCTGAGGGCAACTCTCGTTGCCCTCTTTTTATTCCCGAAAAGCACCCAGTTGTGGATGCCAACACCAAGTGATGTTTTGGCTTTCCCGCTCAGCCGCGAGGCGTATTTCGCCCAAATGCTGGCTCGCTTTTTTAATCGACCATCCCAGTTGGTCAGCAAAGTGCTGATAAACAGCTTCCGGATCAACGTCAAACCACCAATGGCAACCGGCTGCTAGCGATATTTCGGCGGGTTTAAAGCGATATGAGTGATCGGCGTATTGGTAGGGATAACGTGAAGTATCTAACTGTTGCCAAGCTAGTGTGTCATCGTCGTTATAAGCCAGCACAAAGCTTTCTTGGCGCTGACTGTGACGAAACGGGGTACGCCGGATCAGTTCGCCGCTCCAGCTAGCATGTTTACCGGGAAAACGTAGCCCAGCGGCTTGGCTGACAAGCGTATCGTTCCACCAAAGCTCGGCTTCCTTACCGGTTCGAAAAAAATCAGGTTGATACTTTTCCCCGCCCGTCAACTCCAACGTAAAGCGCAACGCACGGTGCTCTTGTACGCCCCAGTGGGTCACCGGTTTAGCCTCTGTTTTTTTCGGCAAAGCAAACTCAAAGGCGCATTTTTCCAGCTTAGGAACTTCCTGAATGCGCGGCGTGGCGGAAATTGCCGTTAGCCCCTCATCAAGCGTGACCTTGTAACCTTTTTCGAGCGGGATAGCCGCGCTTTCAAAGCCTGGCTTATAATAAGCGGGATGCTTGCCTTTTAACGCACGGACGTTCTGCTCGAGCACATGAATATTGGCGGTCGCCGGCGCTTGCTGGCGGTGACGTTGTACCCGCCCCGCCAACTGAATTAAGGCACGCATTGAACTCGGCTCGGCAATGGCCCAGTCGTAATCGTGATCGCGCCCGACTTCCACCACCGCGGTCCCCACCACCACAAACATCAGGTGTTTGGCATCACAATGTTCAATAGCATGGCGAATCTCCGGCTGCTCGAAAATCGCCGCTTCATCATGGCGATTTAACGCCGCATCGAGGCGACTCTCTCGATAAGAACGTAATGCCAGCGGAAACTGAGAGTGGTACGGGCAAACAAAGAGTGCATGATCCGGATCTGGCGAGATTTCCACCAGCGCGCGGGTCAGCGCTACCATCGGATCGATATTGGCCATGCGCACCACGCCTATCGACACTGTTTTGCCGGATGCATGAGTTTGGTGATGCGCATGGTGCAACTGATGAATATGGGTATGGATAAGTTGCGCAAGCGGCTCAAAGTCGAGATGAGGTTCGCTGGATATTGGGGGAGCAGCCAGAGAGGTAATCGCGGAGGTGTCTACCGTCTTCCCTTTACGTAGCACCTGTTGCTCGCCCTCTAATCGCTTAACGCGCTTGGCGACAAATTCACGGTGATAAGTCACGTATTCGGTTTTGTTCGTTATCGTTTGGATCTCGCTGGTAAATTCATCAAACCAGCCGCAAATCACAGGTGCACCGTCAGCGCCGTTTGTCGTCGCTCTGTCACCAAACTGGGCATGATTAAACTGCGCCCTGCCCGCACGATAAGCATCAAACAAGCTTTTTACTAACGAAGGCGGCAAGGTCGCCGATGAGAGCAGCACCCGTGACCCTAACATGCCTGCCCAGTTCACCAAGCGGCACAGCGCCGGTAGGTCTTCGAGACCAAAGTCATCGGGCTCATCAAGGACTAAGTCAGTACTGAGCAGACGCAACATGGGCGCAATTTGATGACCGCCGCGCAGGCTTTCAGTGGCGGGCATCAGATGATCTATCGTGCTCACTAACACCGGCGCACTGACCAATTTCTCCAGCTTAGGCTGATTATTCAGCCAGTGTTTTAATCGGCCATCGTAAATTTGCCCTTCATAGCTGATAAACAGTTGCTCGAGGAAGTCTTCAGTGGATTCACTGCCACCGGAAGACTGATTTGGCGTATTTTGCGCCTCGTGCAAGCGCTGGATTGCTTGCGAGCCAACGAGCACAGCCAACTCATCATCGCCAAGTTTCAGCAAATCGCGATACGCATCACCGGTTTGCAAGGTGAGTGTTCTCAACCCCAGCGCCACCGAGAACCGGCACCCCTGCCAAGGATCGGATAACGCATACATAATGCGCGCGTTGGCAATGGTTTTTCCGCAACCTGTCGACGCCATATTAATGCCGAAAAAGCCCTGTGTTTCCGACTGAGTGGCTATGGTTTTGGTTTTCTGATAAGCGATATCTTGCCAGCGATACTTTTCTTGTTCGGCGCCTTGGCTAAAACGGCGGTGCTGAGCAATCGCCGGCAAGGTCCATTTGAGCGAAGGTAAATTCTCCGCAAAGCGTCTCGCATTAATGGCCACGCCGATGTTGTGCTCATCCAACTGTTGTTTAGGCAGCGCGCTTTTGCGTTTTCCCTGAGACTGGTCTGTGTTAGCAATCGGCGCGTAATGGCCGTCCCGCCATTTGGGCTTGGATTTTTCCAGCGGCAGCGACGAGTAATAATGATCCGCCAGCATTAACGATAAACGTGCCATATGGCTGACAAACCGCTGTGATAACCAATCAACTTGTCCATGAGCGCTCCACGGATATTGGCGGGCACGCTGGGCCAATTGACGCGCTTTTTGTTGCCAAGGCTGGCTTAAAAACGGGGTGCCATCGGGAAACCGCCAGTTATCGGCAAGCGCCTGCGTATCATATTTGGCGAGGTCAAGTGCGTTGGGCGCATTCCAGTGGCTGCCAAAGCAACGGAAAAGCCATTGATCAATTTGCGAGAGCTCAACTGGCGCGTTGTCGGCATCATAGTTCACGGGCAATCGGTGATGCGACACAATCAGCCAAGCCACGAGGGATGCGAATGGCGATAAGCCATCAAAGACCGGCTGATAGCCGTCCGTTTCAGTAAACAGTTGCGCCAGTAGCTCAGTTTCATGCTCAGTAGCCGTTTCAGGCGTAAGCTCGCTAAGTTCATCAAGCCATTGCTGATCCTTTTTGCCCTTGGCGAACGCCTCGAATAAACGCAAGGATACCCATTCATGACGGTATGGTTCGCCTTGGTGTGTCGTTTGGCCACGAAGCTTTTGCTGAAACAGCGCATTGGCTTTGCCAAAATCGTGAAACAACCCTGCCATGGCCGTTGCCAGCACGATCACCTCATTAAGCTGCCACCCCTGCTCCCACTCTTTGTGGCTAAGATCAAGCTCAGTGCGATTGACCGGCACATTGCCTTCTAAGTTAAACTTGCGGCGGTTACCCACAATCCACACGAGTTGGCTATGGGTCCTCGAACGAATCCAATGACAACTGACCGCGGTGCTGCGGCTGGCAGTTTTGCTCAGCATTTTTCGCACCGTGTTTAAGCCATCTTCGGTGATCAGTGTTTGCCAGGTGTTATCACCAATTCGGTTGGCAAAGGCATCGAGCACACGGCGGGTTTTCTTCAGTGCCTTTTTCTCGCACTGAGAAATAAAGGTCACCATCATCGTTGCTGCTCCGTTATCTCATCTTCAGAGTCATCTTGCAGCGCAATGGCTTTGATGGTGTTGAACATAAAGTCCATCGCCTTATGCTCAATAAAGGCTTGCAGGACTTGTTGACGAAACTCTTGCTCTGTAGCGTTTTCTTTGGCGCATACAAACGCCCAAGGCAGCACGATGGCATCTTTGATTAGGTCAGCCGCATCAAACACCAGCGCGCCGCGACGGGTTTTGCCATGCATCACCGAAAACCCGTGCGGGATCCCAAGCACCCACAAACAACTCGCTGCCAAGCCATAGGCTAAGTAGTTGCCATGATTTAAAAAGCGGTTGGCGAGATCGTCGGCCTCATGCTGGCGTTTAAAACCGTTTTTTTGCGTGCGGTTGGCGGCGTGTTTGTAGAGCGCTTTGGTCAGCTGCGCTTCGGTAAGCAATAAATCAGCTGGCTTGCTGGCCGTCTCGGTTCGCTCCACAAAGGTGTCGAGCGAGCCAGCCAATTCGGCGACATCGAATCCTTCAAGCTTAAGTTCACGGCTCGCTTGCCAGACCTGCTTTAAGTAACTCAGACGTGCCAGCTGAAAAGCCCGCGCAGCGTCCAGTCGCTTTTGATCATCAAACCAAAAGGATAACCAACCTTGCAGGTATTCGGTGGGTCGATACTCGCTTTGCGGCGTAAACCATTCGACCTCGGTTGCCATATGCAGCGGTGTGCCTCCACCTCCGCAGAATCCAACCAGCACGCCCGCTTGCGAGAGCATACGCATCGCCGCTTGCGTAATTGACGTACCGGTGCCGAGCAGTAAGACGGTGGTATTGGCAATCGGGATATTAAAGTAGAGGTTTTCGCGTTTGGCCTCCACCAAGTACAACACACGCCCGTCTTTTTGCATCACACGGCAATGCTCGAGGTAGTACGTATTGGCGCGTTTGGAATGAAGGATGGTTTTAAGATCCGAGGGCGATAGATCGTCCATGAATGTCCCTTTCGTGATTGTCCGAGTGACAAAGCAGATCACTCACAAGCGCTAGAAAGGTAACAAAAATAGCAATGCATGCCCGTGAAACAAGGCACAGTTTAGGGTTTGAAGGAAGATCACTTTATGAGTACGTATGTCAGTAATGATGAATCACAATGAGCGCACTAACCAATAGTGAAATGGTTAATAATGTCCATTTCTTTATGAGGAACACCTATGATATCAATCGCATGGCGTCGGATAAGATAAAAGACAAGATGTTGTCCTTCAGGAAAGCAGTAGTACCCGTTTTCGATGTCTGTTCTATGCTGGCCTAGTTGCGGGTTCTCTGCTAGCCAGTTAAACCGCGTAGCTAGGCGCTTTAAATAAGTGTTACGCTGTGCTTTTCCCCATTTACGCTCAGTGTAACGACCAATATTTTTAAGATCATCACGTGCTCTGGGCGTAATACGAACCTGCTTTTTTATTTGGCTCGCCGTCAAGATTCTGCGTCCAAGTCGTTAATCAGTTCATCCATTGAAAAGTCATCGATAAACGTGTCACTGGCTGCCTGTTTAGCCCCCTCATCAAGATGTGCGCGCAACACATCCAATTTGGTTTTGCGTTCCTCAAGCGTGCGTAATGCATCACGAACAACCTCGCTAGCAGAGCCGTACCGGCCACTTGCTACCTCGTTTTTAATAAACACTTCCCAGTGCTCCCCTAAGCTTAAACTTGTTGTTGCCATAACTATTGCACTTATTCATAAATATGAATAATGAATATAGCGCTTTTTGTAAGTGACTCCCAACTTTTTAACTCATATTGATTCAGCCGAACAACGTTAGGTATATAGCAGCCCACAAGAGTTCTCATTCAATCGTTTCTAAGTTGCCTGTGCGGCAGTGAACGATTGCGTTTGAGATAGTGAGGATTCCAGAGATTTCTAAGCTGCCTATGCGGCAGTGAACTAATTACTCGGAGTTAGTGACACAACGATACTTTTCTAAGCTGCCTATGCGGCAGTGAACAGCGTATTGATATAGCACTGGGACTTAACTTATTTCTAAGCTGCCTATGCGGCAGTGAACAAGACACGATGGGCATCTATTCCGCGTTTCTTTTTCTAAGCTGCCTATGCGGCAGTGAACCTGTCTGCAAATAAAAAAACCCCACCGGTTAATTTCTAAGCTGCCTATGCGGCAGTGAACGAAATTCTTACTTGCAACTTCTGTTGTTGTCATTTCTAAGCTGCCTATGCGGCAGTGAACAGATTTACACGCCGGAGAGCTTGGAGCCTATCTTTCTAAGCTGCCTATGCGGCAGTGAACAAGCCGTTTTGAGGGTGTAGCAAGTCGTTTTATTTCTAAGCTGCCTGTGCGGCAGTGAACCTTGGCGCAAGCCAATCTGCGCTCGCTGGTATTTTCTAAGCTGCCTGTGCGGCAGTGAACAATAGAATAACCTAACAATCGTTCGATACAACAGGCTGTTAGGATAAAAATCGTCTTTTACCCTTGTTAAAAAGGGCCTTTCGTAACTAGCTGTATTTATTGTTTATTTTTAAATATCCCTAAAATAAGGGTAAAAGCATTGATTGGTCAGAAAGAACACGCTGATCGGTTTTTCCTGCGCTACCCGTATTATTTGCCACCAGCATAGGGAGACAGATATGGCTTTGAACGAGCAACCGGGAGAGATTGACCGAATTATAGAAATGGCGTGGGAAGACAGGACCCCTTTTGAAGCCATTGAAACACTGTATGGCCTGCGACAAGATGATGTTATCGCGCTGATGCGCCGTGAGTTAAAGCCGCGCAGCTTTAAGGTATGGCGTGAACGCACAAACGGCCGTAAAACCAAGCACAAAGCGCTGCGTTCAGCGTCTGTGGGCCGTAGTCATTGTAAAAGCCAATATAAAGTAAAATCATCTAACGGTAAGGCCAATCGCAGATAAAAATGATGTCACAGCGAAGCGGCTGAGTGGTTAATTGATCGTCTCTGTCACGTTATGGAAACGTGACAGTCTAATTGTCACTTTCTACTGGCGGTTAGTCTGTGCTTCAACCTCAAAGCCAATCTAACTCACAGCGTTATTTTTCAAATAGTTATGCGTTAAAAACAACACTAATCCAACTACTTATCCACAGTTTCTGTTGATAGTAAATCGACATCGGGTAACTTATTTAACCTTTAAAGATCAGCAAGTTAATTGCATAAAATACAATTTTATAGAAATTTCTTGACGACAGCGTGGCTAAAGATTCCAGATCTAAGCTTAACCGACCCAACGGTGTGCTACTTCCATCAATAACTTATCTTTGTTGGGATGTCCCAGCAATGTGACACCGTAAGGAGCTTCTTGGTAGTTAAATAATGGCAAGGTTAACTGCGGTAGCCCACACACATCGGCCAGCGCCATGAGGCGTCTTTGTGCCAAATTAAAGATGTCGCTTTGCTCTTGGCCTGCGTCTCTTGGCAAGATCTCGCCCGGCGTAGACGGTAGAATCAATACTTTATCACTTGGCCACATCGCACATACGGTATCTCTGAGTTGCTTGCGCGTTTTTTTCGCTTGGAAATGGTCTTTGTAATTAATCGCTTGAAGGCGGGCCAAGTAGCTTTGCGTAGAGGACGGCAAGTCTAGCTTTTGCTTTTCCAGCCATTCTTGATAGACCAGTAAAAACTCATGGCTGGCAATGGCAACTTGGGCGTTCTCAATTCGTGTTAAAACCAGTTTGTTCATCGCCAACGTGGTTTCATGCGGTAAAGGTAACGCCTCTAATTTTTTGTAGAAACAATCCATGGCTTCGTCACTGTAGTAAAGTGCGAAGATAGGTTCTGCCAACACGACACCGACAATGTTTTTGATCGCCGTTGAAGGTTTTGCCACCAGCTCTTGGAACTGGCTAATTGGCGCTAATGCCTGACTACAGACGCCCGGATTATCAAATGTTTCTGCCGCAGGTAGCAAACCACTCGCGTCGATGAGCCCTGGCGTAGGCCGATAGCCAAATAAGCCACAATGTGCCGCCGGGATGCGTACACCGCCAAAAGCATCATTACCAATGCCTAAGTGAGCCAGTTTTTTTGCGACTGCGACGGCAATCCCTGCATTACTGCCGCCGACGCGATACTTACGGTACTTTGGATTGCGAAGCTCAGCGTAGAAAGGATTGAGGCCGGTAATACTAAAGGCAAGCGGATCCACTTGCAGTTGGCCAATTAAATTGGCGCCTTGGGTCATCATGGTGTGCAGCACCGCCGCATCTTTGGCTGATTCAGTGCGCCCTTCCGACCATGCGGGAATACCGATCCCCGACACCAAACCTTCTACCGCTACAGAGTGAGAAACAGCAATGTGATAACGCCTGAATACCCCACCGCCGCTTTCCTGACGAGGTGGATCATACCGATGCGCAAACATGGCTTGGTCTAACATTGGCGTTCCTTATCACAAAATCAATCGAGCCTTATTGATCAGTGTAATACAGTCGCGACAAATCAGACGCCTGAGTTGGGCGGTAAACCATGTCGATGCAAATGAAAGTGTTACTGGTTTTTTAAAAGTTCGCCGCTGTCAGCCCTGGTGCTCGTTGACACGATTGTTCAAACGCACTGAGTTGAGGGGCAAGATCCTCACTGACAAAGGTATCGTCAAATATTTTCACTTTGCGGGCGAGCTGCCAACTATCAATCGACGCGCCTTGTCCGTAGGGAATTGCATACACATGAAAGTGTTGACGCTGAGTAATGTAGTCAAGATTTGGCGGTACGCGTAAAGGTTGATAGGTGGTATTAAGGTAGACGTAAAACTCCCCTTGGCAATTGGCCACCACATACGAGCCTTGCTCACTGCGTAACGCGAGATAAGGTTGTGGTACTTTATCAAACTGATTCACATGCCATTGATTCGCTGTTGCAGTTAGCTGGATCATCGGAGCGGTCGGCATGGACGCACGCGAATCGCTTACCTGGGGTGTCGGCGTCGGTGCAGGTGCCGTTGTTTTATTGTTTTCCAACGGTTCGACAATTCTGACACGTTGCGCCACCTCTGGCGCCGATTGGCCTAACAATGTCCTCATCATGCTTTGCCAGTGGCTAGTCGGCAACATCAGCACCGCAATCACGCCCCAAGAAGCCAATACCCAACGCCATGCTAAGCCGGGCTTTGCGGCTTTAAGCGTCACTGGCGTTGCTTTATGTTTGAGCTCGGTTTCCAGTTGTTCAACCTGAGATAGTGCCTGTTTTAATTCTCGATTGAGCTGTTTACTCTCTTTCTTGTCACTGTCATGTTGCTTTGATAACCGCTGATGCTGCTCTTCTAAGACATGATGTTGCTTTTCCAGCTTCTGATAGTGCTCCCGCCATTGGCGATTATCAAACTCCAGCTTGGCAATTTTCGCGGTCAGATGCGCAGGGATTTGGTTGTTCGCTTGGCGGGCTCGTAAAGTTCGATTCTCTTGCTGCAATGCGGCGAGTTCTTTTTGTAACCGCGCCACTTGGCTTCGCAATGCTGCCGTGCCACCAGCAGATTGTTGACTGTCGAGCGGGCTGTGATCGCCCTTGCCATTTTTAACCGCTTGATACGCTTCACTGACAAGCTGCATCAACCCTGTGCTTCCGCCTTTGTCTGGATGCACACGAATAGAAAGTTGACGATAGCGTTGTTTAATTTGCTCGGCGCTTTCACTGGCGCCAACGCCTAAAAGTTCGTTCCAAGTGGTCATATCAGAGCCCATCATTACGGCTTCGTCTTGCAAACTTAATCACAAGGTGTTGTTCCGTGTTATCGGCAAAGGATCACATTTATTGAGTATTTATGGGTCGAGATTTCAGTATAGCCAGCACCATATTGTTCGGAGATAAAAGTTTAAAGAGTGCAAATTTTGCGCGCTTCTTTAATTGATAGGACTCTTTATTGATTTTTGCATTGCATTCATATTTCTGTGATCTATCATACTTACCGCAATATGACGTTCCGATGAAGACAGCAGGAGAGAGGTGGCATTCGCCATCCGCCGAAGAAGTAAATCTTTCAGGCACTTAAATGTATGGACTGCTGTTGGAGGAGCCTCTGGAGAGACCCGTTAAGTCGGGCGCCGAAGGAGCAAGCTTGTTTTCAAGTGAAACTCTCAGGCAAAAGGACAGAGGAGATACCCACCCCAATATGTAGCACTTTTGTTAATATTAGTGTGGCTTATCTCCTCCTTTGATGTTTAAAGGGGGATAAATGCAATTTCTAACTCAACTACCAGATATACCATCACTTCTCGCCACCATTGACGACTGGATATGGGGCCCACCGCTCTTACTACTGCTCACCGGAACCGGTCTGTTCTTTACCGTACGGTTAGGGTTTATCCAGCTACGCCGTTTACCTTTTGCACTAAAACAAATTTTTAAACCGGCGGACGCCTCAACCCAAGGCGATGTTTCTGGTTTTGCGGCTTTATGTACAGCATTGTCCGCGACTATCGGAACAGGAAATATTATTGGTGTCGCAACCGCTATCGCACTGGGCGGTCCCGGCGCCCTATTCTGGATGTGGCTAGCCGCGTTTTTAGGCATGGCAACCAAATACGCAGAATGCTTGCTAGCGGTGAAATATCGCGAAACCGACCACAAAGGCAATATGCTGGGCGGGCCCATGATGTACCTTTCTAAAGGGGCTGGGCAACCGCTTTTAGCGAAGCTGTTCGCGCTGTTTGGATTAGGCGTCGCCTGCTTTGGTATTGGCACCTTCCCGCAAGTTAACGCCATCAGCAGTGCCGCTACTCACCTGTTCAATATTCCCACCGTGGCGGTTGCAGGGATCTTAACCGTACTGGTGGCTCTGGTAACCATTGGCGGGGTGAAGTCGATTTCAGCCGTAGCGGCCAAAATCGTTCCCGTGATGGCGGTATTCTATGTGGTCGCGTGTTTATGGGTGCTTGGGGCGAACATTGAACAACTCCCACACGCCGTCGCGCTGGTCTTTGAGTCCGCGTTTACGGGAATGGCAGCAACCGGTGGTTTTGCAGGTGCGGGAATGATGCTTGCGATTCAAGCCGGTATTGCACGCGGCGTATTTTCTAATGAGTCAGGACTGGGCAGCGCCCCTATCGCCGCGGCTGCAGCCAAAACCGATTCTTGCGTTGAGCAAGGCCTTGTTTCCATGACCGGTACTTTTATCGATACGCTGGTGATTTGTACCATGACGGGCCTGACCCTAATTCTGACCCAATCATGGTCAGGGGAGCTGGCAGGGGCCTCGATGACCTCTCATGCCTTTGCAGTCGGTATGGAGAGTAGCATTGGACCGATGCTGGTGAATATTGGCCTGTTATTCTTTGCCTTCACCACCATTCTAGGCTGGCATTACTATGGTGAGCGCTGTGTCGCTTATTTGTTCGGTAAACGCGCTATCTATCTATATAAGCTCATTTTTATTGGATTGATTGCATCAGGATCTTTTATCCATCTGAACACCATTTGGATCCTTGCTGATATCGTTAATGGCTTAATGGCGATCCCGAACCTGATTGGCTTGTTGCTACTTCGCCATGTGGTGATCAATGAAACGCGCGCCTACTTTAATCAAGAGGCGGCGAGCCCAGCCCGTGCCGAGCATACCACTTGCAGCCAAGTGCATTAAGTTACGGCTAAGTGTGTGAGTGGCTCGTTACCACCTCGGTCAGCCCGCTGATACAGCAAACGTAAAAGCCGGTGAGTACACCTCACCGGCTTTTACGTATTACTCAACAGGCAGTCATTGCTTACGCAAACTTCACCGCATCGGTTTCTTCTATGCCTAAACGCCCTAAAATGGCGCGTGGATTAACAAAATCGTTGATTCGGGTGTGATGTTCCACTTTATCCCCTACCGCGACGAACTCATAATCCAGTGATTGAGTCGCCTGTTTGTCCCATACCCCGTCACCAAAATAAATTCGGCGATCAAACTGCACGCCATAATCTTGCTTAGCGCGGAACGCCGCGAGTGCCATCACTTCACTGCGGCTCATCGCATCCGAGCATGAGGAGAACACGATACCATCGACATTAAAACCGGCCGCCTTTAACTTCATCCGCGCGGTTTCTTCCCAGCCACCCGTCGCAATGGCAAGGGCGACAGAAGGTACTTGACGCATCTCATTGATAAACTCGACCGCGCCCGGAATGGGAGTCATACCGTTTTCCGCAATGGCGTGCGCGAGCTTTTGCATAAACACACGTTTCACTTCTCGGAAAATGGTGATTTTCTCTTTTTTCAGGTCGTTTTTATCGATGAGTTCTTCGATGATACCTGCGTCGGTGATATTGGTGTATCCACCCCAATCATCAGGCACTGTCAGTCCCGTCACAGCAAAAATGGCTTCACTAAAACACTCGTGGTCCATGTGGCAGCTATTTACCAGCGTACCATCCACGTCTAACATAAATAGATTTTTCACGCGCTATTCCTCAAATCCCGTTGCGTCCACACAAGCACACGGCTTGTTGATTTGATTGTGGCGCTTCCCCAATGCAAGCTGTCTGTCCGACACAACGGCCATTATAACATTATTTTTACATTTTGGACGACAGCCGAGCGCAATCATACGCCCCTGCTTGATAACTGCCAATGCTCACTCGAAAAGTTGTTACATCAACGAAATTTTTGAACAAGTTTAACGAATCCTTGACGTGGTGTTTTTACGCCCAAACTCTACACTAACCAAGGTCGCAATATGCAGCCGTTAATTTTAAGGAGAACGTAATGAAAGCGCTTGTCATCAAATCAAGTATTCTTGGCCCCCATTCTAGCTCGAACGCCGTGATCGATGGCGTGGTAAACAACCTATCACCTGATTCTTTGGTTGAGCGTGACTTGGCAGCCAATCCATTGCCGATCCTTGACGGCGAGCTTGCCGGTGGCCTTCGTGGCGGCAGTGATCTGAATGAGCGTCAACAGCAAACGTTGGCGCTTTCTGACCAGTTGATCAACGAGATCCAACAAAGCGATACGCTAATCATCGCCGCCCCTATGTATAACTTCACGGTGCCCGTACAGCTGAAAGCGTGGATTGATCTTATTGCCCGTGCTGGCGTGACATTTCGCTATACCGAAAATGGCCCTGAAGGCTTAGTGACAGGTAAGCGCGCTATCGTTGTCACCACACGAGGTGGGATGCACAAAGGCGGTAACACCGATCACGTGACAGGTTATATGCAAACCGTACTTGGTTTTATCGGTATTACAGACGTTGAATTTGTCTACGCGGAAGGCCTCGCCATGGGTGAAGACTTGGCCAGCAAAGCCATTGACGATGCAAAACAGCAGCTCAAAAAACTGGTTTCTTAATCGCAAAAGACCCATTGTTTGGTGCAAACGCCTGCCAATGTGCAGGCGTTTAGGTTAGCAAGCGCGCGAGGATTGGTGATCCGCGACGCCAATGTTACCATGTGCGGTCTAATGCAGGTGGTTGAGCCTGCTTTCTTTTCTTTGATCAGATTGGATGCGATTGTGACCGACACCGCCCAGCCAACGTTTTTTATCTACGACTTTGAGACCTTTGGCACCCACCCGGGTAAAGACCGCCCTTGTCAGTTTGCCGGCGTGCGCACTGATAGCGACTTCAACGTTATTGGCGAGCCCTTAGTGCTGTTTTGTCAGCCACCGAATGATTATTTGCCCGCACCAGAAGCCTGCTTAATCACCGGGATCACACCACAGTTAGCGGTGAAAAAAGGCTTACCTGAGCCCGAATTTATCGCCCGTATCCATGAGGCGCTCTCTCAGCCAAATACCTGTGTCTTCGGATATAACAATGTACGCTTTGATGATGAGGTGACCCGCTACACGTTGTACCGTAACTTTTATGACCCATACGGTTGGAGTTGGCAAAACGGAAATTCACGGTGGGATTTACTCGATGTGATGCGCGCTTGCTATGCGTTGCGCCCCGAGGGTATTGAGTGGCCGCATGATGAAAATGGCAAGCCAAGCTTTAAGCTGGAAAAACTCTCGGTTGCCAACGGCATTGAGCACAGTAATGCGCATGATGCTATGGCGGATGTGTACGCCACCATTGAGCTGGCCAAAAAAGTAAAAGCTGCGCAACCGCGTTTATTCAATTATTTGCTGACCCATCGCCATAAAAACAAAATCAAAACCCTGATTGATGTGGTGAATATGACCCCACTGGTTCATGTCTCGGGTATGTTTGGCACCGAGCGAAGCAACACCAGTTGGATCGTGCCAGTTGCTTGGCATCCTGAAAATCCCAATGCGGTGATCACCATTGATTTGGCGCGAGACCCAGCACCTCTTTTTGAGCTTGATGTCGATGCGCTGCGCGAGCGTTTGTATACGCCTCATCATGCACTCGCGGAGGATGAATTACCGGCACCACTGAAACTCGTGCACATCAACAAATGCCCGGTCTTAGCCGATGCCAAAACGCTACGTCCGGAAGATGCTGCGCGCTTAGGGGTGGATCGCGAGGCCTGCTTACGTCATCTAAAAGCGCTCAAAGCCGCACCAGAGCTAAGAGAAAAGCTGGTTGCCGTCTTTGCCGAATCAAAACCCTTTGACGATCAGGACGTCGATAGTGCCCTATATGCAGGCTTTTTCTCGAAAAGCGATCAAAGTGCGATGGAAATTATTCGTGCGCGCGATCCTGAAAATCTTGCCGCGCTCGATTTGAGCGTTGACGACTGGCGCATAAAGCCGCTGCTATTCCGCTATCGCGCGCGTAATTATCCGTGGACACTGACTGACGCTGAGCAGCAAAAATGGTTTATGCACCGTCGCGACTATTTCGAGGCCCACTTGCCTGCATACATGGAAAACTTACAGCAATTGGTCGATGCTCACCAAGACGATGAACACCAGCTGAAGATCCTCAAAGCGGTGTACCATTATGTGGAATCCTTGGTCAGTTAATTTTGCTTCCCTTGCCGTGGTGTCATCGGAGCCATTGGCAAGGGAAAGCCTACTATCTTTCTGATAGATAGTCGCTTTTAAAAATTTCCTCACACGCTGCCCAACTTCGTCTACCAAAAAAAACGTCCATATTCTAGTTGCAGAACCGTGATTTGAGTCCACACTTTTAAAAAGAGTATCGTGTGGAGTGGGCTCAATTATGACAACCAAAGTGAATACGCGCTGTTATCGATTTGCGGATGTTGATTTCGAACCAGAAAGCAGAACCTTATATTGGACCGACCAAACCATCACGGTACTGTCCTACGAAGAGTCACGCATGCTAGAAATGCTTTGCTACTACGCGGGAGAAGTGCTATCCAGCCGCACGCTATTTAAGCAAGTTGCATTACCGGATAGCTCGTTTGCGCAGCACCAAAGTGTGGTGACGTCTTTAATGGCAAAGTCCTATCGTAACGGCAAAAAGTGCTTGCCCTTTGAAGTGGTGGGCGAGTTTGGCTACCGCGTTGCCTTGCCCCAACAAACCCTGTCGCATCGACCCGCACCGAGAACGCAACCACAAGCCGATGAGCCACCATCGCTCGCGAAGCCAGATGATTTACAAGCGGTAGACTTTAGTATCACCAAACCACTGATTGTGCTTCTTAGCGCTGCAACCGTGATTATTGGAATAACAGCATTACTCACATAAGCCGATCAGTCGATATAAATAACATGCTTGGGTAAACCCGAACAGCCCAGAGCCAGTTTGTTGTATGGAGGGGCCTATGCTCACGAAATCAGTATCATTGGTTGTTGCCACGCTAGTCGCCATGTTGATCAGTCTCTCAGCATTGGCTCAACAGGAAGCGAACCGCACGATAACCTTGCACATGGGAGAAATTCCGGGGTTGATTAATTTTGATGGCTCCGGCGCCTTTGTCGATTTTGCTCGTTATCTCGACGCCCAAGATCCGAGTACAGACATCACGATCAGCATTTATCCAATTTTTCGCGCGATCAACAATATCTCTCGAGGCCAAGCAGATATCGCGCTCCCCGCTATTCGTCCATTAAAAGAAGATATTAGTGACCTACCCTTTGCCTTTAGCACTGTCTCTTTTGGGGTTGTACCTCACGTGCTCTATACCCATAAATCTAAGCCACTTAATGCAACGCTGCTAAAAGCCAATCCAGATGGTTACATTATTGAATCCATTCCTCATGACTTTGATTTTGAAGTGGTCCGCTCTCACAGCATACGCCAGTCACTCAAACGGCTGCATAATGGCAGGATAGATGCCTTTATTTGGGCGCAAACCGAGGCCGACCAAGTGTTGAGAGAGCTTGGCTATACCGATATTAAGCGCGAGTTATTCGCTGATATGGAAGATGTCTTTATGATCCCGAAAGGTGAAGCGGGAGAAGAGATCGATGCCTACCTAACCCAATTGCTCACACCTCTCATCGAAAGCGGTGAGCTAGAGCAGCAACACAGGAAAATTCATGCTCCCTATGATGATTGGCAACCTTAATATGTCGATCCAAGCAGGACGAGTCGGCGCTCTGCTCAGCGCGTTAGTGCTTTTCTTGATAGGGCCGTCACCGATACAGGCGCAGCCATCGAACAGTGACGCCCCCCCACACACATTGGTGATCCACATGGGGGAACTGCCGGGACTGATAAACCTTGACGGGTCAGGGCCGTTCGTGGATTTTGTACGCTTTCTCGATGACCAAGATCCGAACACACAAATCGAAATCACCGTATTTCCCATTCATCGCGCGATTAATGGCATCGTACAAGGCAGTGCCGATTTAATGCTGCCCGCCGTGCGCCCAACGAAAACAGTCACCGATTTGCCCTTTGCATTTAGCAGTGAGTCGTTTGGCGATGTCACCCATGTTTTATATACCCATAAGAATAATCCCCTCCCCGTTGATGTCTTATGGGCTAATCCGGAACCTTATACGATTGAGGCGGTACCCTATTACATGCCGTTTAAAGTCAAGCGTTCGCACAGTATTGAACAATCCTTGCGCCGTCTCGCCGCTGGCCGCATTGATGGGTTTGTTTGGGCACAAGAAGAAGCCGATATGATGCTCAAGCAGTTAGGGCTAACCAATATTCGCCGCGCACATTTTGCTGATTTTCAAGATGTATTTGTGATCCCCAAAGGAGAGAAAGGTCAGGCCATTGATGCCTACCTCACCGCGTTGATCACTCGCCTGCGTGACAGTGGCGCTTTAGCGCGTGAGTATTATAAAGTTCATCGCCCCTACGTGGACTGGCAACCGGAATAGCAAGCTTCGCGACTGTATTTAAAATCAATCATAGTGACTGTATTTACAGGCTTAAAAATGTTGACGTCACTCTAAGTTTGAGCAACAAGATTATATTTGCATTGTATGCGTGATATTACTCACACATTTATCAAGATCGCTTCTCTACACTGATAGGCCGTTAACCATTTAGAAGTGATGCTATGCGAACCGCACTCATTGACGCACTGACACAATTGCCAGACTCACTACAGAGCACCGTCTCGGAATGGCTTCACGCATCGGCGTTTGATGCGACCTTTACGCAAGCGCAAGTGGCAGATATGGAAGCCGCGAGTGGCCTGTCTGGCGCGGCATTGCGCCTTGCTTTACTCCCGCTGGCCGCAGCCTATGCTGTGACACCCATTTCTCGTTTCAATGTTGGGGCGATTGTCAGAGGAGAAGATGGTACGTTATACCTAGGTGCAAATATCGAACTGACTGGCGTTCAACTCGGACAAACCGTGCATGCAGAGCAAGCTGCGATCAGCCACGCATGGACCAAAGGGGCGACGCGCTTAACCGACATCACCATTAATTACAGTCCTTGCGGCCATTGTCGCCAGTTTATGAACGAGTTAAATGGTGCTGAGGACTTAGTGATTCAACTGCCTAAATCGGACGCTAAATCACTGCACGCTTATCTTCCCGAAGCATTTGGCCCTGCCGACCTAGGTATTGAAGCGCGACTGCTTGCTGACCAAACGCAAGGCTTAACGGCGGACGATATTGACGATCCTCTGCTTAAACAAGCCGTTGAAGCGGCGAACATTAGCCATGCACCTTATTCGGGCAACTACAGCGGTGTCGCGATTGAAACAAGCGATGGCCGTGTATTTAAAGGAATGTATGCCGAGAATGCGGCCTTTAATCCGAGTTTGCCTCCGCTTCAAGTTGCTTTAATTGCCGCCAATATGGCGGGCTACTCGTGGGATAAGATTGCCTCTGTGGCATTAGCCGAAGTAGTAAACAGCACCGTGAGTCATCTGGCCGACACTCAAGCAAGCTTGGATGCCATTAATCCCGACATTCCCTTGTTATATGCAGGGTTAAGAGCTTAATACAAAACATAAGGCCGCATTGATTTCTAGTCGCTCTGCGGCCTGTTTTACGCTACTATCCGAGCATCTTTTTTCGGATAACCACAGCGATGAAACAAATTCATAATCCCATCCAAGGTGCTGCCTGGATGTTGATCGCCGGCCTCTGTTTTGCGCTGGTTAATAGCCTCTCACAATACGTCAGTTTTAAACTCGGCTTGCCGTCAACCACCGTTGCCTTTATTCAATATGCGATCGCACTGGTTGCCATGATCCCGTGGCTGAAACAGCTGGGTGTACGCCACGCATTAAAAACAGAACATTTAGGAAAACACTGTCTGCGCGTGTTTATCTCGGTGATTGGCATTCAACTGTGGCTGTGGGCCCTCGCCTACCCTGTACCGATTTGGCAAGGTATTGCTCTACTGATGACTTCTCCCTTATTTGCCACCATCGGTTCTGGGTTATTTTTACGAGAACGTGTCGGTATCGCTCGCAGCTTAGCAACCCTCGCGGGTTTCTGTGGTGCGATGATTATCTTGGAGCCTTGGTCAGAAGGATTTACGTGGGCCACCTTATTGCCTGTCGGCGCTGCGTTTTTTTGGGCCACCTATTCGCTGATGGTCAAACGTTTATCCGCCTATGATCCGCCAACAACTATGGTGGTCTACCTGTTGCTATTGATCACGCCTTTTAATTTGGTGCTTGCCGTACCGGATTGGACGCTACCAGCAAGTGCGACAGCATGGTGGATGCTGATCGGTGCTGGCCTGCTCACCGCCTTAGCCCAATGGGCCATCGCCAAGGCCTATGCCGTTGCAGATGCTTCATTTGTTCAGCCGTTTGATCACGCCAAATTGCCGTTAAATGTGTTATTTGGCTGGTTAGTCTTTAGCTGGGTTCCACCCGGTCGATTATGGTTAGGGGCCGGCATTATTATCGCCGCCGTGTTCTTTATCACGCACTGGGAATCCCGTCAGTATCACGCCACCAAAGCCAAACCAGCGTAACGTACTCGATAGAAAAAGGGCCTGATGGCCCTTTTTTATCATTATTCAGCGGCTTGAATCAGCCAGACTTGCTCCCCTCGCTCACCACAGGGTTCGGTACAGGTATCGAGCAAGGTTACTTTCATACCTTGATAGGTCTGTCTAACCAGCTGTTCATCCAGAGAGAATGGCGGATGATCATCACTTTGTGGATAAAACAGAGTGACAAGCAACATGCGACCACCTGGGGCCAGTAAGGAAGTGACGCGATCAACATACTGCTGACGCATCGATGGTGGCATTGCCACTAACGCCGCCCGATCATAAATTAACGGTGCCGGCTGCAAACGCGCAGTAAAGAAATCACCACTGATCAACTCTAATTCGTCAAAGCAATAATGCGTGTGTCCAGAAGGTGCCGTATACACTTGCGGTGTGTAAAGGTTTTCAGAGAAAAAAGCGCGCACCGCGATATCACTAAGCTCTACCCCAACCACACGCTCATGACGCTCGGCTAGCCAATTCAAATCGATAGACTTACCACACAACGGAACCAGCACTTCCTCGTCCAAACGCGGGTTTAGTGCAGACCAATACGCCATCAACATGGGGTGTACGCTATCGCGATGAAAGCCAATTTGATTTTCGGCCCAACGTTGATGCCAAAACTCTTGCTCCATGCTCTCTCCGACTCAATTTAAAAGTCCTTGATTATATCTGAATTCCCTGATGATGCAGAGAGGTGGCCGATACCTCGCCCCTACAAAACAGTGTCGTTTTGTTCACGAACGCTCCTTGTTCGACTATCTCCTTTCCGATCACAACACGATAGAGATAACGATCCTGATCACAAATTAATCATCAGACAACTTGCCAACGGTCAGATTTAATAATACTGTTCTTTTATACAGTATTGATTATATATACAGGTATCCGCATGTACACGACATCAGCTCTTACCAATATTACGTCCGTACATCACGCAACCAATACCGCGCCGTTAACACACACCGCCACATATGCGATGCAAGATGCACGACAAACTCATTGGCAAGCGATGATGCGAGCATTAGCGCTCAAGGCACGACAGCCCAAATGGATCACTGTCATCAATCCACCGCGTACATTTACGGCCAAACATCTTCAGCAATGGGGAATTCATCCTGATCAAGTGAGAGTGATCCGCAGCCGCAACGGTTACGATGACTGCGCACTCGTGGAAGGTGCTGTGAAAGCGAATACCTCTTGCGCTGTGTTGGCCTTTTCACCGCAAGCCGAGAAAATCACTCACTATGAAACAGGGACACAGTGGGTGGCGTTTGTAAATCCAGCCGTGTTGCACTGCCATTGAAGCAATTCGTCGAGACGTTAAACAGAAGGAAAAGTGAGGCGTACCCACTCACGATTTTCGTTGCTGTACTCCAACAGTGCACCCGTTTGGTCGCTAATCGCTTCCATTTGACGGTAGTCCAGTGCATACGGCATCAAAATGGTTAGCTCGCGAATACTTTGCTGTTGAGCCAATTTGGCCAGGCGCACCAAGTTAACCGTATCTGTATTGCGAAATGAGAGTACCTGCGCCGCTTGCTGATGCAGACGATCTTGGGCGGTCAATGCCTGTTGGGCGTGATGCTCAAGCACCGTATTAAATGCAGGCAACAAACTGCGAAATATGTCGACAAACGTCCAGTTGGGCTGTTGTTCTTCGCATAGAAAATGGGTGTAGTCGAAAACGACTTCAGTCGGTGTTTTCAGCTGGGTAGACAGCGCTTCCATGGCTTTTACCTCCAGACAGAGAAAGAAAACTGACGTCCCTCTACTATATGCAGTTTTAAACAGATGTCTGGAAGATCATACAGTATTTTGCGTCTGATCAAGCTTTAATCACGCGAATGCGTAATAATGACAAGATTTTTTTAACAATAAAAGAACAACTCAATGAAAAATCACTGCATTATTCACGTTGTTGCCACATAAAAATAAGAAAAGCGTATAAGAAGGTCTGTGGGGAGAGTAACCCGCTTAAACGCTAATGGCATCGATGCCATCAGCAGCTTAAGCGGGCCAGCAAATGCGATTAACAGGCTTTGTAGATAACCTTGTTAGATGCCACTTGCACACGCTCCACCACACCCTCTTCGGTGAGTTTTTTCAGCGCGCCTGTCGCCCAAGAGGCGGCTTTGCTATCTTCTTGACCGGCAGCCAAACCGATGCCTTTAGGATTAATCCCTTCTGGGTTGGCTTGTACAATATCAAGCACCTGTTGTTGCTTTGGCGTGAGTGACACTGAGACGCTTGCAGCAGCTGCTGGCGCGGCGGCAGGTGCAGGCTTTTCTGCGGCAACTGGCTGAGTTTTAACTGGACGCTGACGTGCTGGCGACGTTGCCTTTACACGCTTGTTCAGTTTGAATTGTACCTTACGCTTGTGAGAGATTTTCATTCAATCATCCTACTCCGATGCACTACGTTCAGAGCCTCTGAATGCAGCGGGTGAAAAACAAAGCGCGTTTTATACCAAATTTTGACGCTCTTTTGTAGGTAAGTGTGCCCGAGTACGCGTAAAGATCGTGATATTCCGCGACAAATGTTTACCAATCCAGTGTTTTTTAGGCAAACTAATCAGGCACTTTCCACGTATACTGGTTAAAAGAAGAGACGTTTTCGACTCGAGACAGAGTGTCGCCCGTTGGCACATCCACCCGCAAAGTGGAGCGCTGACATCGCTGATTTTTTACCCACAGGTTGCACGTAGGATCATGGACGCGCTAAAAACGGTTAAAATCTATCCTCCGCAATTTGAAGCCGCTCGGTGGAGTATGCTCGCAGCCATGGCGGTTGCATTCGGGTTAGTTTGTTTTTTTCTGATCCAACCCACCTTGTCATTCGGCCAAGGCGTACTGGGATTAATCGCCATTATCGCCATTTTTTTCACCATCAATAAGTTGCTACAGCGCGTACAACTCTCCTTTTCCCTCTCTTTTATGCACCTACAGCATCATAGCTTTCGCGGGGGGTGGGCACTAAAGTGGAAAAATATCGCAGCTATCGGTATTCCACAGGTTTATCGGCAAGAGGGGATCAGTGAGCCTCTCCCCTGGGTGGGGATTAAAATCAAGCACTATGACGCTCTCCTCGAGGGGATCAGCCTGCGCATGGTCACGCATATTATTATGACTCAGCGCGCCCTGTTAATTACCGCCTATCGCCGTGCCCCCAGTAAGCCCAGTAAACCACTTGAAGATATGATGTTTGACGATACGCCATATCGCGGTGAAAACGGTATCCTATACAAAGGGCTGATGGCGATGCTCGCCAATCGCATGCGTTATACTCGCGAGCTTCTTGGCTATGACATTTTTGTCAGTGAAGATTTATTGGATAGGCCGTTGGAGGATTTTGTAGGCGTGACGCGACGCTATCTCGCCGCCGCCCAAGAGTGACAGCGACGAGCGCAGTTACCTATCGAACGGCGCTAAAACGCCCCGGTCAGGAAGGGGTTGGTTTGTCGCTCATGCCCCAGCGTGGACGTCGGGCCATGACCCGGAATGAAAGTCACATCGTCCCCCACCGGCAATAAGGTGTTTTTGATGGCATTGATCAAGGTTGCGTGATCGCCTTTCGGAAAATCAGTGCGGCCAATCCCGCCATTGAATAGCACATCGCCAACCCACGCTGTACGACCTTGCTCGTCCACAAAAACAATATGGCCTGGCGTGTGGCCCGGAGTAAATAATACCGATAATTGTCCTTCTCCAACCGTCACCGTATCGCCTTGTTCAAGCCATTGGTCTGGCTCAAACGGCTCGGCATGCGCAAAGCCAAACATCTGCGCCTGTGCAGGCAAGGCTTGCAGCCAAAATGCATCTTCTTTATGCGGCCCAATCACTGGAATATCTAACGCTTTGGCAAGCTCAACCGTTCCGCCCACATGATCAAGGTGGCCATGAGTCAGCAAAATTTTCGTTACTGTAACGTCAAGTGCATGAATCATTTGGCGCACTTTCGCAATATCACCACCCGGATCGACAACGGCAGCTTGCTTGGTTTTATCACACCAAATGATGGAGCAATTTTGTTGAAATGCCGTAACTGGCACAATCTCGTAATGCAACGCCATGAGAGATCCCTTTTATTCGCGAGGCCGTGTCACACACAACCGTCTCTGTCTACGCTAATGAATATGGGCCTCACTATGCCATGCTGTCATGAGTTTGCAACTGTGCTGCCAAGCCGTTGTCACCTTTCCTACCTAGCATTGATGCCTATACGGTGATGGTGACCCCCACCAACCATAGATAGCGGCTATTTTGTGATCTTTACCGCGTTATGTGCGATGAGTTCGCACTAAAGACTGTGAGGATGTAAGCAAATGTCGTTTTTAACGTCTAACCAAACAGTGCATGAGCACGGTTCTGGACGCAAGGTTGACTATGTTTGATGTTGATAAGGTATTAGCTTCGAATTACCCCAAACTGGAGCAACGCGCATGGCTTAAACGCCCCATGATTAAAACGTTGCGACGACTGTTACACGAGCAGGAGTTCCACGATTTCGCCCACCGTTACCCTCACCTACAAGGGTTTGAGTTTGTCGAGCAGGTACTAGATTACTTTAATTTCAGCTACCGCGTCAGTGATCGTGAAAAAGAGCGCATTCCTGAATCGGGGCGCGTGGTCATTATCGCCAACCATCCGATTGGATCGTTAGACGGCTTGGCATTGCTAAAAATGGTGCGTTCGGTACGTCCTGATGTAAAAGTGATCGCGAACGAGCTTCTTATGCAAATTACTCCTTTGCATTCGTGTCTGCTCCCCGTCAACAACATGGGCGGTCGTACCCCAAAAGAGAACCTCCAAAACATCAATCAATGGCTCGATAACGACGGCGCGCTAATTATCTTCCCAGCCGGTGAAGTGTCGCGCGTCGCGCCTTCTGGCATTAAAGATGGACCATGGCAACAAGGCTTTTTACGGATGGCAACCAAAGCCAAGGCCCCAATCCTTCCTATTCATGTTGACGGACGAAACTCTGCCACCTTTTATGGCGCGTCCATGGTGTACAAACCCTTGTCGACCTTACTCTTGGTAGAGGAAATGTTCCGCCAAGAGAATAAAACCATCGTCTTTACCATTGGTGAAATGATCCCACACCATAGCTACAGTCCCAGTGCCAATCTCCCGGTGAGAACACGGGTAAAGCTATTTCACAAACACCTCTACCGATTGGGAAAAGGTAAGCCCGGTTTATTCCCCACCGAAGCTGCAATTGCCGCTCCTGAACCGCGGTTAGATCTCAAGCGTGCGCTAGAAACCAGTGAAAAGCTGGGAGAGACCCCCGATGGTAAGTTGATCTTTCTCATCGACTATCAAGCCGACTCACCCATCATGCGAGAAATTGGGCGTTTACGCGAAGTCGCCTTTCGCGCTGTCGGAGAAGGGACAGGAGCTCGACGCGATCTCGATAAATTCGATCAGCATTATTGGCACCTTGTGCTCTGGGATCCGGTCGAGCTGGATATTGTCGGTGCATATCGGCTGTGTGATACCCAAAAAACCGTGGCAGCTCAAGGAATAGAGGGGATCTACAGCGCCAGCTTGTTTGACTTTGAGCAAGGTATGCAGCCTTTTCTTGCTCAGGGATTGGAACTGGGCCGCAGTTTTGTGCAGCCCAAGTATTGGGGCAAGCGCAGTCTCGACTATCTATGGCTTGGTATTGGTGCCCTGTTGGCCCAGCGTCCTCAGTATCGATATTTATTTGGCCCAGTGACTATCAGCAACGCCATGCCACAAGCAGCCAAAGAGTTGCTGATCTTTTTCTACCGTACCTATTTTGCCGGAGACAGTGATTACGCACGCTCTAAACGCCCCTACCGTTTGGCGGCGGCGAAAGAGAGTGAATTACTTGCCCATTTTAGTGGCGATGATTATCAGCGGGATCTCAAACAGCTCAAAATGCTGTTGGATCACCTTGGCGTCGGGATCCCGACTTTGTACAAACAGTACAGTGAGTTATGCGAGCCTGGCGGCGTACAGTTTTTAGATTTCGGCGTCGATCCTGACTTTGCCGACTGTATTGATGGTTTGGTCCTCGTTGATTTAACCAAGCTTAAAGCTAAACGCTATCAGCGCTATATCGCCCCTCATTTGGCCCATCAAACCGAATAGACCTCAGCGTTATGCAGCGGCGCGACACTCTCGTGCCGCTTAGCCTCAGTCGTCTATGTAGAGACCGCCCGCTTCTGGATGCTTATTAGGACTACTGAGTATGTTCGTTTTGTTGTAGCGGCCGCTGCTGAGTCAAATAACTCGGCTCCCGCGTCGTGACATCTCGATTAGGTTTGGTGTCATAGGCGTAAACATCATCTCGAAATGCAACGCGCCCACCTTCCGTCACCCACGCCGTTTGATATATGGTTTGTACGGCGAGTGGGCGACGCAAACTGATCCACTTGGTTTGCGTCGCATCCAGATAGGTTTGATAGTCGGTCAAACGTTGCCCTGACAAATCGAGCAGCACATTGGCCAGCTCCTCGGCATATTCCACCCGAATGCAGCCGGAGCTAAACGCGCGGCGTGATTTGCTAAACAAGCTGCGTGCCGGCGTATCGTGCAGATAAATCGCATTGCGATTAGGGGTGTTAAATTTAAATCGTCCCAAGGCATTTAGCTTGCCCGGCGCTTGCTGCAAGCGATAAGGAAACCCATCAACCCGCACTTGCTGCCAGTCAATAGTGGTTGGATCGATGCTTTGATCGCTGTGCCAATCAGGCAGAATTCGATAATGGTTTTGGCTGAGGTAAGACTCATCGCGCGCTAACTTTGGCAAAATATCCCGTCGCACAATGCTTTGCGGCACATTCCAGCTGGGGTTAAGCACTACCGAATCAAGCCGAGACGAAAACAATGGTGTACGGCGCGATGTACGTCCGACCACGACCTTACTTTCAAACACACTTTGATCGTCAAACCATAAGGTCATCCGGTAATCGGGAATATTGACCACAATACGATTCGGCTGATTATCCGGCCATAGGCGAAGCCGCTCAGCGTTGAGCGCGAGCAATCGAATACGGTCTTGCGCATCACGATTTAGCCATCGTGCCGTCGATGGACCAATGATGCCATCCACCGTCAGTCCATGTTGCCCTTGGAATTCGCGCACAGCCGCCAACAAATCACCGCCATAACGAACGCTGTGCCCATCAATCGCTTGTAGCCGTTGATCTTCCCCCCAAAACCCTTGTCGCCGCAGATTTTCTACCAAATTCAACGCAAAGGTTGTCGCTACCGCCTCATTGGGTCTGACTAATCCGTTTAATGCCACCGTTGGCCAAAGTTGGTTCGCATCTTGTTGTAGCCGGATAATTTCGGTCACTAACGCGCGATATTGCTGATTAGCTGGGCGACGATGGTATAAAAAGGCGTAAAGCGTATGGTCTAACCCAGCCTGAAATACCTGTTCCCGGACGGGCAAAGCAGGCGCCGGAAGTGGCGCGCGATGTTGAGCGCCAAAAAACCATTGTTTTCCTTTCTGGGGAATAGCGGCCTGATAGCTGAGGAGTGCATAGAGGGTATCGGTCGCAAACACATCGTATGCCAAATCTTGGCCTTGCTCGCGAAGCTGGCGTAATTGCCATGCTCGCCATTCAAACTCGGGGCTGATCCCAGCAAGTGAAATGACGTTCACTTGTGTTTCGAGTTCATAGCGCGCATCGTCTCGCTCCCACAGCAAAACGAATCCGTGTTCCAGATAGTCGCGGGTGAGTAGATCAGGATAGGCGAGCACAGTGGCATCCGGCGCGGCCGCTTGCAGCCAATCTCGGGCATGCTGATAGGCGCGTTTATGATGCTCATCGGCTGACAAAGACTGTCCGGCTGATTCGGTCAAAAACCGCACACTGCTACTACTGTTAGGCGATGCCGCATGGACAGGCGATAACATTAAGCTGAATACAATCAGAAGGTTAGCCAAATAGGCGTCCGGCCTTATTTTCATACACCCCTCCTACTCCATGCTTTAATTATGGCAAAATTTCGCCTGACAGAAGCAAAATGATAGTCTGATTTTTATCGCTTTGCGGCAGGAATATGGCACAAAAAACGGCAGCAAAACGATGCTGCCGATATTTGATTTTACCCGAGAAAGATTACACCAGTGTTATCCAGTGGTTATCCCAACGCACCGGTGTCATATGATAATCCGGCGTGTGTGCGGTATTCAGCGTGACCATTTTTCCTCCTCCAGAGCTAAGGTTGATCACATCGCCATCGCGACTCGCCCCGGACGCATCGACCAACGGGTGAAGACCGATCATCTCGCCACTGTCGAGTGACCAGATCCCATAACAATTTCCTCGCGGAGAGGTCGCCACAATCCAACCATTTAAGGTCGCAATACTGGCAACGTAATTGTTAAATCGCGCCCACTGCTCTGGTTCTGCAGTGAGCTGTCGCATGGGCTCGCCGCGGCGATGGATCGCTACCAACGGAGCATTATCATCACCGTGATACTGTTGGCCGGTGGCCACATAACCATCATGAGACACCATAAGATGCCGAATGCTGAGCTTTTTATTTGCCAACTCGGCACGCTCAACGACTTCACCACTGGCAATGTCGAGGTAGACTAACGCAGGCTGCATCTCGTTGATGTTCAATACTGTACGGCCATCCGTGTGCATACCGCCAACCCCTACCACCAGCGTTTTCGCATCGTACAGGGCTACTTCATGGGGGCCGATACCAAAACCACTGATCTCACGCACCTTGCTCACTTGACCGTCGGATGACAAGCGATACACACCAATCACGCCTTCGCTGGTTTGGCGTTTTCCTTCTGTGGTATACAACCATTGGCCATCGTCAGAGATAGCACCGTGGCCATAGAAATAACGATCCGGCTCGGCATCAACTTGTGACAAGGTCACTCCACGTTGATAATCAAAAACCTGCATGAAATCACCGGGACGACGCGCAAACGCCACGGCCAAACTGCCTACGTGACGACGCTGGGCTGCGACACCATGACCACGATCTGGTAACGGCAGACGAAATAGCGGCTGGCCGGTATCATCAGCGCCCACCACCGCGTAAGAGCCATCCGTGCTCAAGGCACAGCCCAGCAAGGTGCAGGTCTTTTGCGATTCTTTTTCGCTACAGCCTGCCACTAAGCTCACGACGGAAGGAAGCGCCGCGCCCATTAAGGCCGCTTTAAGCAAACGGCGACGTTTAAGACTAGTCTCCATCGGTGGCATTAAACCCTACAACGATACCCAAATCTTGCGCGACCTGCCCATTTAGCACTAACTTGAGGTATTCCAAGTTATTGTACACCGTGAGCATATCGCGATACCCGTCAACGCTATTAAGGCGCTCAAACAGTGGCACCCCGTCCGTCGGCACACTGTCATAGGCAAGCTGCCAATGCTCGCTAACCCGATCCGCGACCTTCTCATAACCACGCTCGCGCAGTGCCTGCTCAATACCACCATCAGCATGATACATCGCCTGCATCGCTTGAATACTCTCGCCTAATAGCGCTAACGAATGGCGAGAACGCCATGCTTCGCCTTGGTACGGGTTGGGAAAACCCGGCTTACCCAATGGGTTTGAAAGCTTCTTCATTACGTAATCTAACTGGTGGTTCAATGCACCAAGTTTTTCCGCCATCGCCATCGATGGGGGCATGCCCTGCCACGGATTTTGCTGCCAAGCGTCATTCAGGGCACTGGCAGTTTGCGATAATCGGCCACTCACCGCTTTCGCGAGCTGACATTGTTTGGCATCACGCATGTCCGCTTGGGCGTCATAAAGCAGCCATTCCATTGCACCAACACCTTGGACCGCGACGCTTTGCTCGGCCAAATCATTCGCTTGCCATGTTTTATCCGCAGCAAGCAACGCATTAATTTTGCGTCCGGTGGTGTTTTTCTTATCCGGATAGAATTGGATGCGCCAACTTTGTGCGAGCGCTTGCTCCGATCCCTTTTCTACCCCTTGTAGCGGCATCCACGCCGCCATTGTGGTTTGCCATGCCGCACGAGCCTCTACCACAGTTGCGCGATCATCACATACCGCCGCTGTGGTTGAGGCAAGTTGCGCTGCCGTTTGTTTAAAATGCTCACTGCGTTGTTTTTGCAGCTGCCACAAGCCATGATTAGGCCCTGTCTCGGTTTGGGATAAACACCCCGTTAGCCATAGCGTGGCGCTCACAGAGAGCACCGCCACAGCATTGAGTCGAAAACGCATGCGATATGACTCCAATAATCGTGTTAGTTAATACCGTTATAATGAGCGTAAGAAAGCAACCAAGGCATCACGCTCTGTTTTAGACATGCCTAGTACCGCCTGTTTGGCTGTCGCGGCTTCACCATCATGCCATAAAATCGCTTCCATCAGGGTACGCGCGCGTCCATCGTGAAGGTATGTTGCTTCTGGGCTAACTTCTTTGGTGTAGCCAATTCCCCAAAGCGGGGCAGTACGCCACTCTCGGCCGTTGGCAATAAACTCGCCGCGGTGGTCGGCAAGCCCCTCTCCCATGTCATGCAACAGCAAATCCGTATACGGATGAATGGTCTGCTCGCTCAATGCCGGTAAGTCAGGCCGCTTTTGGGTGGTAAAAGTCGGGACATGACATGCATGGCAGCCCGCTTCAGCGAACAGCGCCTGTCCTTGTTTTACACTAGGATCTTGCATATTACGGCGCGCTGGCACGGCAAGATGGCGAGCATAAAAGGTAACAAACGAGAGAATATTGTCACTTACCTCCGGCGTTCCTCCATTTGGCATATCCTCACAAACGGATTGAGAAGGCATGCAATTGTGATGCGGGAACATGGAGGTCGTGAGGCCGACATCACCGTTAAAGGCCGCTGCATTTTGTTGCTTAACAGTTGGCAAACCGGCTTTCCAGCCAAAGCGACCCAGTGCGGTACGCCCTTGTTCGACGTCCCAGACTTGGTTTGCCCGTCCTGAAATCCCATCGCCATTATCATCACTGGGGTCGGCCAGCGCGTAGATATCCTCAGCGGCAATCGACTCAAGCAGTCCCAGTCCAATCATGGGCGGCGCAATGCGTGCAGACATCTGCACATTCTCAGCCATAGGGCCGTAGTTTAAATCGGTGATCGCAATGTTAGGTTTTCGCAGTGTCACCGATTCACCGTCTTCGAATGTGACCGTTACTGGCTGGTAAGAGAGTGTCACTTTTCCTTCTGGTTTGGCGCCCGGCAGCGCGAAGTCTTGTAACTGGCCACCGTAATTTGGCTCGGGAATATTGCCGTACTGGATCAGCTTTTGTCTTTCCGCGTCACTCAACGCCGGTACGCTTAGCCGCACTAACATCGAAACCGCGTTAATATCCCCCGCTTGGGGCGGATGACCACGACCATCTTTAATGTGGCAGTTTTGGCAACCATTGGTATTGAATAAAGGTCCCAGTCCATCTCGCGCATCCGTAGATGCTGGCGAACTTACCCAGGGATTTCGAAAAAAACTGTTGCCGACGCTAAAATCGATGCGCTCACTCATCGGAAGGTTAGCGGCTGGCTGTGAAAAGGCATTCTGCCCTTCTTTGATAACAGTGGTACTGCCACCCGAGGTGCGTTCAAATGCAAGGCTGGAAGGAAGGTACAACGCACTTATACACGCTGCACTGAGATAAGCAATGACATAGGGCTTCATAGTGTATCCTGACAAAGCAAAAAGCCCCGCTGAACGGGGCTTGTCTTTCGCGGCTAAATTAGAATTGGTGATCCGCGGTATCTGGGTTGAGGTTATCAATACCAATCAGTTTGGCGGCACGTTCAATGTGCTTGGTTTGATCAACCAGCGCAAAAATTGATTGATTAACTAACGCATTACCCTCGGTGTTGCCCGCGGCAATCAACTGGTCAAAATGCACGTTGTTTTGCTCAGCCGACACAACCAAGGTTTTGACTTGTTGGTGGGCTTTGTCAAAGCTCGCTTTGATCTCTTTTGCCGCTTGTGGGTCTTTTTCCGCAACCAGATCCAAAATCGAAGGGCCAGTCAGTTCACCACCATCCACACGCTGATAGGAGCCCGTCAGAACATTGTAAATACCTTGCTCGTTGTAAAAGTGCGAGTTGTGTGTGTTGTCTGAGAAGCAATCATGCTCATCTTCAGTTGAGTTCGCTTCCAGTGCCACTTTCATACGCTCACCGGCAAGCTCACCCAAAGACAGTGATCCCATACCAAACAGCATTTTACGCAAGCCATTTTCGCTTGAGTCTGCCAGCAAAGTCGCACGATAGTTGTCTTTATTTCCTTCCGCCCATTGGTCGCGCATCCACGCCAAATCATCGACCAACAGATCGGCCGCCGCTTTCAGATAGTCACGACGACGGTCGCAGTTTCCGTGCGTACATGCTTCACCGTAGGCAAAGTCGGTGTAAGGACGCTCACCGGCGCCTGCTTGGGTGCCATGTAAATCTTGTCCCCACAGCAAAAACTCAATCGCGTGATATCCAGACGCCACATTTGCTTCTGACCCACCCACTTCATTCAAACTTGCCAGCAAGTCAGGTGTGATCTCAGCAACGTCGAGCTTAGTGGCACCAATTTGAATGGACTGGTTAGCAATAATATTGGCCGTCGCGCCCGCATTACCTAATTCCGCTTGATATCCATCAGCAACATAATCAATCAGGCCTTCATCGAGTGGCCAAGCATTGAGTTGCCCTTCCCAATCGTCGACAATAGCGTTACCAAAACGGAAAACTTCCGATTGTTGGTAAGGTACACGCGCATCGAGCCATGCTTTTTTTGCTGCTTGAAGAGTTTGTTCAGAAGGTTTAGCAACAAACGCATCGATGGCCTGCTCTAACGCGATAGCTGTTGTGTGTGAATCAGCAAATACCGCATGAGCAACGTCAGCGTAATGCTCAACAACATCCTGCTGGGTCGCTGCCTGTGCACCTAAAGGTGCCGCAAAAAGGGAAAGCGCGATAAGATTACGCTTAAAAGGGGTCAGTTCCATAATACCTTTATCCTTCGCTAGTGAGATTCAAATGGTTATGAGAACCATTCTCTTTTATTGGCAAGCGATTTTAAGCAATGTGTAACTGAATGCAACAATCAATTTGCGCTATTTCTCTTTATGTGATCGACCCATTATGCTTAGTGTTGAATACAACCAGTTGCAACGCTGATCGGACCTGTTTGGCAGGAAAGTTTGTGACAAAGTAGTACTTTTTGCACTGTGTCACTGAAAGAGCTAAAAATAACAATAAATTAGATTTAATTTGAACTCTAACGATTATAATATACTGAAAGACGGCGAGTTATTTCGCAGAGAAAAAAACGGTAAATCATCGTTTTTTCTCTAAATATCTTTGCACTACATCTGCTTGTATTGTAAGTTTCGCTCGCTGTTTTACTGGTGGAGGTTAATGAATGGAAAAACACGAAGAAGTCCTGGTCGCGCTGCGGCAAATCATCCGAGCGATTGACCTGCACTCACGCAAACTCAACAAAGTCTCTGGCATTACAGGTCCTCAGCTGGTTTTAATGCGTGCTATCAAAGAATTAGGTCAAGTGACCATTCGAAAACTGTCCACGCACACCAACATGAGCCAAGCCACTGCAACCACGATCCTTGATCGCTTAGAAAAGCGTGGATTGATTGTGCGGGTGCGCAGTGAGCTGGATAAGCGTAAAGTCCACGCGCATTTAACCGAGCAAGGTGAAGCGGCACTCGAGCAAGCGCCGAAACCTTTGCAAGAAAGCTTTATTTCTCGCTTCCAAAACTTGGAAGAGTGGGAACAGTCATTATTGCTCTCGTCAGTCCAGCGTGTATCATCGATGATGAATGCTGACGATATTGACGCCGCCCCACTTCTTGAGGTGTCTGCGCTCACGTCACACAACGCGCAACTTCAAGCTAAAAAATAGTCGCGACCCGGCAGGTAACAGGACGTCTCCACCGGGCAACCTGCCAGTTATGGCGTCACGAAAGCAAAGGATCATCGCTCTCGTCGCCATTCATGCTTCCCCACACTATCGCTGATTTCACCCATTACGGTGATAAAAAAGACGGCACCATGGCCGCCCTATTTTGCTAATCTATTCGGCTACTCGCCGCTGTGCCTAAGGCACATTATGCCCTTTTGAGGCGACCCAAATACGGTACCATTGTTCACGACTTAAGGTTAATGAGCGCGCATTAATCGCTGACTTCACGCGTTCAATATTCCCTGAGCCAATAATGGGGAGCGGTGCTGACGGCAAACGCATCACCCACGCGTAAATCACTTGGTCAATGGTTGCACCTAACTCATCCGCAATCACTTGTAAGGTTTCTCTTACCCGCGTCGCCTGTGCACTATCACCATTAAATAGCTCACCGCCGGCAAGGCACGACCACGCCATCGGCTTAATCCGCAAACGTTGTAACTGATCGAGGGTACCATCATGAATCACATCAAAGCGCAGCGGGTTGATTTCAACTTGGTTGGTCACTAACGACTCATCGAGTCGCGATTGCAGTAAGTCAAACTGCGATGGGGAAAAGTTCGACACCCCTAAGTGCTTCACTTTGCCGTGATGACGCAGTGTGGTGAAAGCTTCTGCCACTTCATCTGCATCCATCAACGCATCAGGACGATGCAGCAAGAGTACATCTAGACGCTCAACGCCTATACGCGACAATGAGTTATCAACGGACTGAATAATATGACGATAGCTGGTGTCATAGTGGTTAATTTTGCGGGTTGGCGCCGCTTCACTGACCAATTTAATGTCACACTTCGAGACCACTTGAATTTTCTGACGGACACTCGGATCGAGCTTGAGAGCCTGACCAAACAAGGACTCACAGCGATAATCACCGTAAATGTCCGCGTGATCCACCGTAGTAATGCCAAGGTCAATATGCGCTTTAAGAAAGCTAAGGCGTTGTTGTGGCGTCATTTGCCAGTCATCAAGGCGCCAATAGCCCTGAACCAAAGGCGAAAAATACGGACCGACGGGCGAAATAGAAGTTGCAGTTAACTCAGACAAAACACGTCCTTAATGTCGAGGAGTGAGAATTTCATGCTAATCCGAACCGGATAAATCTACAATCTTTTCTCGTCTTATTTCCCGACGCAGTCACCTTGGTAGTTGGCAGTGTTCACTCCTCCCCCAAACGATGAGCAAATTATCATCAACACTTGGCAAACGGAAACAAGGTGGGTATCTTATTTCGCGCAAAGAACGCAAAAAGGAAGCGAAAATGCTTATTCGACGCATGGAGTTGCGTGATTGTGACGCGGTCAACACCATTTACAACTATTACATTTCGCAAACCGCGATTACCTTTGATCTGGTGCCTTGGCAAACGATCGAGCGTGAACGTTGGTTTGCTCAGTTTGACACGTCATCTCGCTATCAGGCATGGGTCGCGGAGCAAAACAACGAACTTGTCGGTTTTGCATACAACACCGCCTTTAATCCCAAACAAGCCTATCTTATTTCCTCAGAAATCACGATTTATGTCGCTCACGATGCAGGTGGCCAAGGCATTGGTTCGCAACTGATGCAAACGCTACTCAATGGCATGCGTCAACTAGGCCTGCGCCGCGCCTACTCTCTGATCACTTTGCCTAACCCTGCCTCATTGGCACTACATCGCCGCTATGGCTTTCAACAAGTCGGTCAGCTCAGTGATGTGGGTGAAAAGTTTGGAAAACTGCACAGTGTCGCCATGCTGGAATGTGATCTCACCCGTTAAGTGATTTTCTTCATCGGATAATTCTCTCCCACCTTGTCGCAGCAAGGTATCTTTTTACGCCGGGATAACGACGTCTCAGGTGTAACGCGCTCAACGTTTAGCAAACACCATTGATCACTTCACGGCGGAACCGGCCCACTAATCACGCTCTTTGGACAAAAAGTGACAGCGCACGTCACTTTCTGTCCGCGCATCGCATGAATATGTATCCTTTACTGTACATATCATTAATTTCACGCAAACACAGCATTTATTTCTGTGCAAAGTGACACTTTAGTATCTACCTTTTTCTTAAAGCAGTACGTGGAGTGTCAAGAATGAAAGTCAGTAAAAAAATAACCCTCGCCATTGTGGCAGCCTCATTAAGTTGTGTCATTATTGTTGCTGCCATTCTTGCGACAAGAACCATTTCACTGTCTTCTCAGTCACTCACTGCAAAAGTGAGTGACCAGCTCACCGCGATAAAAGAAGCCAAAAAATCGGAGATAGGAAACTATTTCCAACTGATTGGTAATCAAATAAAAACTCTGGCTAATTCAACAATGACCGAAGATGCATTGGCACAGTTTTCTTATGCATTTCAAAGCATTAATGATGAAATCTCTACATCGCCTCAAAAAGAAGCCGCACTAAAGCGATATTATACAGAACAGTTTTCTAATCAATATCAAAACATTAATGATGAGAGAACCAGTGCATTAGATAAATACAATCAATTAACTGAAACCGCAAAACGTCTTCAGCAAAGTTATATTAGTGAAAACACGCACCCACTGGGGAGTAAAGATGCATTAGCAAACGCAAATGATGGGTCAGTCTACAGCGAAATTCATGCCGTATTTCATCCTAACTTTCAGCACTATTTAAAAACCTTTGGTTATTACGATATATTTCTGATTGATAATCAAGGCAATATTGTTTACAGCGTGTATAAAGAGCTTGATTACGCCACTAATTTACTCAATGGTCCCTACGCATCGAGTGGTATCGCACAAGCGTATAAAAAAGTGCGCCAAGCGCCAAAAGGCGAGCTGGGGTTTGTCGACTTTGCCGCCTACTACCCGTCTTACGACAGCCCTGCCTCATTTATTGCCAGCCCTGTGTATAAAAATGATAAACAAATCGGTGCCTTAATTTTCCAGATGCCGATTGAGCGCATCAGCCAAATTATCAGCAACAATGATAAATGGGCCGAATCAGGTATGGGGAAAACAGGCGAGCTATTTCTCGTGGGTCCTGACAAGCGTCTGCGTTCTGAGCCACGTCTGCTAACTGATGACAAAGACGCCTATCTTAGCCGGCTGCAAGCGATGGGCATAAATGAAGCAACAATCCACAAAATTGACTAACAGAATAGTGCGGCTGGTAAGCAACCCATCGACAGTGAAGCCGCATCCAAAGCATTAACGGGTCAGCAAGGGCTCATGACCCAGATGGGCTATCGCCGCAATGAGGTTATTGCCATCTATTCACCGCTCGAGGTGTATGGCATCACTTGGGCCGTCGTGAGCCAGCAAGATACGTCCGAAGCCTTGAGTGCTACCGCGCAGATTAACGATGATATCCTCTATTCGACATTATTGACCGCACTGGGCTTGGCCGTGGTTGCATCGATCGCCGCGTTCTATCTCGGCCGCAGTATCGGCGCCCCCATTCTTGCCCTTGCCGATAAAATTCAACACATTGCAGCCAATAAGGATTTAACCATTCAGCTTGAGCTCAAAGGTAAAAACGAGCTTTCACAGCTTAGCAATAGCCTCAATGGTATGTTTGCTAGCTTCAGAGACGTTATCCAGCAGACCCATAATGCGTCTTCATTACTGCTGCAATCCTCAAAGGATATCAGCACCGATATCGTCGATATGCGTGGTCAAATTGATGAGCAGGCACGCAACTCAAGCCAAGTCGCGACAGCTGCTACACAAATGGCGGCCTCGATTAGCGAAGTCTCTGAACATGCCAGTAATGCCTCTGAAGCCTCAGATAACATCACTCAATCTGCACAAGAAGGAAGCCAAATTGGTGATAACCTTGTCGCGAGGATGCAGCAACTTCAAAACGATATGTCCAATGCCACGCAGTCTATGGAGCAGCTGTCGCAAGAAAGTGAGTCCATTGGCTCGGTGCTTGATGTCATCCAAGAGATTGCAGAGCAAACCAACTTGCTGGCACTGAATGCGGCGATTGAAGCCGCGCGTGCCGGCGAGCAAGGACGTGGATTTGCGGTGGTCGCGGATGAAGTGCGCTCACTGGCAACACGCACGCAAGACTCGACGGAAGAAATCCGTAAAAAAGTCGAAGCACTTCAACTCGAAACACGCAAAGCGGCGTCGGGCATCGAACAGGCGAACGGTGCTGTGCTTGAAAGCGTTGAGAACTGTAAAGAAAACAATGACAAGCTCAGTCAAATCACCGAGATGATTAAACATATCAATGAAATGAACATGCAGATCGCCACCGCCGCCAATCAACAGACTCAAGTGACCGATGAAATCAGTCAAAACGTTAATACCATGGCGCAATCCGCCGATCGCGTCTCAGAGCGAACCCGCAGTACTGAGGAAACAGTGACGCAGTTAAGTGAGCAGGCGACCACCTTGGAAAACACCATCAGCCACTTTAAAACCTAACCTCAACGCCACAAAAAAGGCCAGCATCCTGCTGGCCCTGTTATTTTTCAGTCTCGCCTCTAGCCGAGGACGGGTTCTTGCGCTAGCTCCCGGCGCTTTTCTTCACCGAAACCGCGCAATCCAACCACATGCACATGCTCTCGATCGTTGAAGATCTTACGCACTAGCTTGTACGTCGTGCCTTGCTCAGGACTGATGTTTTCCGGTGCCGCAATCAATAGCTGCATATCAAGGCGGTGACATAGCTCAAACAGCGTCGAAATGGATTTAGCATCTAAACGCGCTGCCTCGTCCAAGAACAGCAGACGACATGGGATCACATCTTTACCGCGCAAACGGCGTGATTCTTCTTCCCAGCTTTGCACCACCATCAGCAAGATAGCTTGACCCGTACCGATTGCTTCACCGGTCGATAACGCGCCCGACTCGGCCTGCAACCAGCCATCCGTACCACGGTTAACCTCAATGCCTAATTCTAGGTAATTGCGATAATCAAGGAGCTCTTCTCCCAACACCTGTGGCGAACGTTGGCCCAACTCGATATGCGGGTTGAGGCGCTGGAACAGCTTCGCCATCGCCTCCGAGAAGGTGAGGTTGTGATTGCCAAACAAGTCTTGATGTTGCTCAGCATTCTCGGCCAAGCCCGCTAAAAGTTGTGCATGCGTCTCGCGAATCGACACATTCAAACGCACCCCTTTTACCTGACCAAAGCCAATATTTTGTAGGCCTTGGTTAAGCATGCGGATACGGTTTTGCTCTCGCTGAATGGTTTTACGAATGATGTTCGCCACCGACTCTGAGCTTATCGCCAAACGTTTTTCCCGTTGCGTCAGCTCTTCGGTCAAGCGAGCGAGCTCAACTTCCATCTCTTCAATTGCTTCGACAGGATCATCGGTGCGAATAATATCGTGGCGAATACGCTCGCGTAAGTGCTGATAAACCGCGACATAAAAGAGTACCTTGCGTTCAGGACGACCAATGTCTTCCGATGCACGCAAAGCATCACGTAAGGTTTCATTGTCGGCGACTGCCAAACGCAACGCGCCCAGTGATTTATCCGACAACGAACGCAATTCATCAGCCGACATATAGGCCATTTCGCGGCGATGCAGCTGTTTTTCCACGCCGTTATCACGCGCAATACGCATCACTGTGCACCAGCCTGCTTTCGCATTCACCACAAATGTGCGCAAGTCTTGATATTGCTTCAATGATTTACGCAGGCCTTTAGTTAGCGATTTCACTTCCATATCCAGCGAAGTAATACCGCGTGAAAGCTGACTATGGCGCTGACGCGCTTGGTGAACCTGTTCATGTAAGGTGTCCCGGCGGACACGAGCACGTTCCATCGCATCATCGTCGGCCTGAACGCCCAACTCAGCTAACTCACGTTTAAATTCGGCGACGGTTTCTTGTTTCGCCTGGTGCGAACTTTTCAGTGACGCCAATACCTGATGATATTGATTCGTCTGTTGCTGAATATTTTTTAGTGCCTCGCGCTCACGCTGTCGCACTTGCTCCGCGGTTTTCAGCTTGCTTTTCAGTTGCTCATTCAACTCACTGCTTTGCGTGAGCATATCTGCCGCATCTTGATAGGCAAAGTGCGGACGACGCTCGGCTAAATCGGCGACCGCGAACACTTGCTGCTTAATCTGTTGCAGCTGCGCGTCTGCATCTTGGTATGCCTGCTCAAGCTTATCAAACTGCTCAGGATCAGCATCCAACGTCGAGAGTCGCGCTTCCAACTCGGTGAGGGTGTCACCGTGCTGCTTGATAAAGGCACTAGCCTGCTTTGCCGCTTCAACCCGCTGTTGAATCGCATCGATTTGACTGTCCAGATCGCTCTCAGCCAGCGCGCCAGCGCAATAACGGAGTTTGTCGAGGATCTGCAGCGCGTGCTGAGTCCGTTTGATTGCCTCGTCCGTTTGTTGCTGTTGCGCTTTGGCGTCTGCCAATTGACGCTGAATAGCCGAGCGCTTATCACGGCGCTGCTTGATGGCTAATTCGGGATCCGCCTCAAAAGCAACCGTTAAATGCTCGGCAATAAAGTGGCTAAATGCCTGAGACAAACGCTGTTGTTTTTGCACATCAAAAGATGCTTTAGCGTAGTCTTCGACCAAGGCTTCGCGTTGCTCGCGTAACGCCTCGAGACGGTACTCACGCGCTGCGCGACCAAACAAAGGCGTTTCAGGGAAGCGCGAATAACGCATTTGACGATCATTGAGGTGCACACACACCGCGCCAGAGAGTTCCTCGGCATCAAACACGCTGTCGTCAAACGCATCGGTATCACCTTCAATGACATACAGATCGTCTGGGCAATCGTCTAAGTCAGCCAGCTTTGCTTTCACGCCTTTTAAGTCAGGGACGACTATCGCGTGACGAGCCGGACCATACAGCGCACTGAAATAAGGCGCATCATCAAGGGTGATGTCGTCATAAATCTCAGAGAGCAAAGTACCCCCTAAGGTGTCCGCCAGCGCTTGCAACTGAGCATCATCACTGCCACCTGGCTGGGCAAGATGCTCGATCGCTTGCTCGACCTTGGTTTTTTGCGCCGCTAATTGATCGCGCGCTTGGGTACGTTCACGCACCTGCTCATGCGTCTCATGCATCGCCGCCATCACCGCTTGGCGATCGTGCAATGCTTGACCACTCTGCTCAATGAGCTTGGTCAGTGCGTCGTTGGCGGCTATCCATGCAGGTGCTTGTCCCTCTAACACACGAATTTCGTTTGCCAGTGCATCATCTTGGCGTTGATGCTCGCGAACCTGCTCGGCCTGTTGCTCGCGGGCTAACTGCAACTCATCACGCGTCGCTTGCTGCAATGCTACCGCCTGCTCGACCGCATCCGCGTTGGTCAGTGTTTCGTGAGTTACATCCTGATATTGACTCACCAGTGATTGTGCTTGCTCACGGTGCTGCTGACGTTGCAACAGCTCGCGCTGCTCATACTGTAGTTGATTCAGGCTATCGGCTAAATAACGACGCTCGCGGCCTTGTTCCACCCAATATTTCGCTTGCGTTCCGGCTTTCTCGCGCAGCGCATCCGACTCAATGCGACGTAATAACGTAAACGCATGATCAAATTGGCTCGCCGTCGCAGAAGCAAGGTCACGTTTGTGCTTCAAGGACAGCACGGTATCGGTTTGCTGCGCTTCTTCGGCTTTAAGTGTCTGCAACCGAGCACTGGCATCATCAGCCAGTAGCTCTTCATCGCCGGTCAGCGCACGGGCTTTTTCCAGCGCATTCACCGCTTGCTGGTATTGCAAAGAACGCGTCTGTTGCGTATTCAATGCCTGTTGATAATCGGCCAATTGGCTTTTTAGGCTATCAACTTCTTCTTCGCTTTGCGCCGCTCGCAGTTCGGCCTCAGCTAATTGCTCAGCCGCCTCTTCCACCACCATGATTTGTTCTTCAAGGCGCTCACTCAATTCAAGTAAGTCTTCTTCATAGCGTTGGATTTTTTCTTGCTGACGTAACGCAGATTGCACTAACTGCAAATGATCCGATGCCGCTTGGTGGTCTTGTTCTAAGTGATCTTGGCCCGCTTCCAGCTCATCCAGCTCTTCTTGCATCGCGTGTGCTTGCGCTTGCTTTTGCTGCAATTCCGCTTGTGCACTGCCCAACTCGGCACGCAACGACAAGGCTTGTTCTAATTTGCTGCGTCGTTCGTTGGCATGGCGCATGTAGTCTGAGGCGACATAGTGCGTCGCTTCGGTGATCAAGTGCTTGAACAAATCCCGATCACGCTGGGTCAGTTTGATCGCTTCCAGCGTCATCCGGTTCTCTTTTAAAGCGACTTCCATATCTTGGAACGCTTTTTTCACGCCACCGTTTTGCGGCAACAAATAATCGCGTAACGATTTGGTGATGGCACTTGAGATCCCACCGTACAAGGATGCTTCAATCAAACGATAGTATTTGCCGCGATCTTGCTGAGTGCGCAGCTTTTTCGGCAGTACGCCAAACTCAAACATGTGGGCGTGATAGTCGGTGACCGAGTTAAACGCCTTGAAATGCGCGGTCTCATAGCCTCCGGCTGCCTCTTTCACTTCATTTAATTGACGAACACGAGCCTGCCCATTAGCCAGTGTTTCTACCAATACCTCAGTCGGGGTCACGTGTGAGGGCAGCCCTTGAATGACGAAAGGTTTAATATCGACTTTTTTGTCTCGCCCTGCGACTTGCTGCAAACGTACCGCAAATAACACTCGTTGCTGACGGGAATTCACCACATCCAGCGCGGCATAACACGACCCCGGCTGCAACTTACCGTGTAGCCCTTTGTCTCGCGAGGCACTCGAGCTGCCCGCTTCCGTGGTATTTCGGAAGTGAAGCAAGGTTTGGTCGGGAATCAAAGACGTGATAAACGCCGCCATCGTGGTTGATTTACCGGCACCGTTACCACCAGAAAGCGTGGTCACCAAGGTATCGATATCAAAGGTTCGAGCAAAAAAGCCGTTCCAGTTCACCATGGTGAGTGATTGATATTTACCGCGTTGGCTCATGCTGTCTGTTCCTCAGTTGGTTGGGATTGGGTAGACGAATCCTCTTCATGCAGATCGTCGTCCAAAAAGCTGGATTGGATATGCTCTTGGGTATGCACTACCGCTTCACCATCGCGGATAAGGCGCAATTGTGCATCCTGCATGTCTTCTCCAGTGCGCACATCGGCGCCAAAACGGAACGTAGCTTCGCTGACACGGAACTTGTGCCCTTCACCAATTGGAATGATCATGCCTAATCGGCGTAGACGGCGCAGTGAGGTTTTGACTTTGTCGAACAGTTTGTCACGATCTAAGTCAGAGCCACTGGCGCGATGTGTGACCAGCTTCATCAGCTTTTTCTCATCGGCAAGCGCCATCAGTTCGTCAAAGAGCTCTTGGGTGGTGAAAATCCCTTCTTGTGCCAGTCGCTCTGGGCTGAGATAAAGAAAACACAAGACTTTGCCCACCAGCATATCTAGCTCAGATAGAACACTGCGGCGTATCAGGCTGGTTGAGCGAGGGCGCAGGTAAAAGAACCCTTCTGGGGCACGCACTAATTCTGCGTTGTACCGCTGGTAAAAAAGATTCAGCTCTTGCTCAAACTCAACCAACAACGCATGGTTATCCAAATCTTCACTGGCAATATGGCGGCCAGCACGCAAAGCGCTATCCAACGCCGGAAACAGTGGATTAGCGATCGCTTTTGCTAACCCTTCAGGCATTGGCATTTCAGTATTTATCGATGACATTCGCTTGTACCTTGGCTCCAAAGTCATTAATGGCCTGCCAGTCAGGCTGGATCGCGTTAAAGTCGGACTGGGAATAGCCCATCCGAACCGCTTGGTTAATCACCAAACGCGCGAGATCAAAGTGGCGGGCTTGCGGGTGCTCGGCCAGATAAGATTTCAGGACGTCGCCTAAGTTGATGGCTTGACCGGTTTGACGGTGACGCTGCAGCATCTCAGAGACTTGACGTGATAACGCATCATCCACCACCGTCAGCTCTTCAAATTCAACCTCTGCAGGCATTTCTCCCGTTACTTCATCGTCACGTAGCACTAAGGCTTCATCACGGGTGTCGCGGAGTCGCTCTGCATCGGCATAGGTCAAAAACCAAGGCGCATCGAAAAAGTCACTCACCGATTGACGTAAGCGCTGGCTGAATGCGCGGTTTTTATCCATGTCGATGGCGGTACGAATAAACTTGTGCACATGACGGTCGTAGCCGATCCATAAGTCAATCGCTTGCTGCCCCCAGTTGATGATCCGGTCGAGTTTCATTTGCAGGCTGTAAACCATCGCATCCACGAAGTCGAGATCATCACGCGAGCGCACGACTTCTTGAATCTCGAGTAATTGGCTTTGTAAGTTATCTCCCGCGGCTTGCAAGGTGTCTTGCAACTCGCGTAGCGTGCTCGAGGTTTCATTGAGCAAATATTCACAATTGGCGATCGCAGCCTGCCAATCTTGCGTCAGCAGCGCAGCAATATCATCTTTCACTTGCTGTTGCTGCTCGTCCATCACGCGCTGATTGAGGTCGATGCGATCAAAAATTTCGGCTACCGAGTATTTCAACACGCCATACACGTTGTGGCGCCAAAACTTCGCATCGCCGTCTTGCATCGCTGCACTGCGGGCTTTTTCAATTTCATCCGCCACCATCGATAGTTGCACTGACAACTTCAATGCTGAATACTCGCGGTGGCGCGCATAATAATCTGCAATGCCCATCGCCAACGGCGTTAAGCGATAAATGCTATCGCCCTCGGTCATTTCACTCGTAAACCGGCTCAGCAAACGGGCTTGTACCATTTCATTGATGGCGTTGTTGGCGCGAAAGGCAAGGTTTCCCGCAGAGCTATCACCCGACGCGGCAAACTGTTCGCTCACGATGCGGAAGGCATCAATCAATTCACCTTCGCTTAGTTCATCTTCGAAACGTTCTTGGCTCATTACCGTAATGGCCAATAAAAACGCCAATCGCTCCGGCGGCAAGTTAAGTGAAAAGCCACCTTGCTTCACCCAGTTGACCAATTCGGGCACTGTCTGAGCGTCGTCTGCCCGCGTCAGGGTTGATTGGGCCTGATCACTCATCCGTTGTCCTTGTTGTTTTCATCATTTCTCATCTTATTCTGCCTTCTGTGCCCAGACGTGAATGTAACGTCCTAGCGACACAAAGGGTTCTTCGCGGCATAGCTGCTGTTCTAGCGCCACTACTTGTTCAAAGGTAAAGTCACCGGTGCGGGTATCTCGCATGTAATCATGAAACGTGCGCACTCCGGTTTTGCCCTTAATCTCGCATCCTGCTTGCGTGATCCATTGATACACGTCGTTAGGCATTAAGCCTTTCGTCGGCTGCAGTTTGAAGCGTTTTCGATGCGGCATCCCCGCCTGAACATGGCTTAAATTGCCGCACACTAAATTCTTAAAGAGTAAGCCGGTCTGGTTATAAAACATCACCGATGCGAAACCGCCGGGCTTTAGCAACGTCAATAACGTCTTTAGCACCTGTTCTGGATGCTCTAGCCACTCCATCACCGCGTGAAACAAAATCACATCCGGTGCAGTGGTCAAATGTTCGCCGATCGCTTGCACGGGGGCGTGAACCAGCTGATACTGCGAGAGTAAGCCTTGTTGTTCAATCTCCTGTCGCGCTAAGTCGAGCATTTGCGAAGAGAGATCACATAAAGTGACCCTGTGACCAAGCGCCGCCAATGGCTGCGATAATGGCCCAACGCCGCCACCTGCATCTAGAATATGCAGAGGACGACTATCATCGTCAAAATGGCGCAAAATCTGTTCAATGTCTTGCCAAACTACTGCTTGGCGGATTTCGCCTTTGCCCGATCCATAAATGTTTTTAACAAATTTGTGGGCAATGTCGTCGAAATTTCTGTCCTCAGTCACAATGGCATTCGTTATCATTGAATAGTAAGAAGGGCATATTTTGTCACAAGCCTTACGTTAATAAAGGTTTATGGCACTATTTGTGCCTCGTTTGACTATATTTCGGGCGACATTGCATGTTTGAATTAAAAAAACTGATCTCAACCTTGATAATGCCCTTGCCCGCGCTGTTGTTGTTGGGTCTTTTCGGGCTATGCCTGCTTTGGTTCTCTCAGCGTAAAAAGCTGGCATCATTTGTTATCTTAGGGGCATTTTTAGGTATCTTTCTCGCGTCTTTCCAACCCGTCGCCTCTGGACTGCTTCGGCCGCTGGAACGTCAATATCCCGCCTTTCTCCCCACGGATAAACCCGTGGATTTCGTCATGGTGTTAGGCAATAGTCATGTAGTTGATGACGCATTGCCACCCACCTCCGAGCTATCACGTACCGCGCTGATGCGCTTGGCTGAAGGTATACGCATCCATCGGATGTATCCAACCTCCAAACTGATTTTATCTGGTTATGATCACGGATATGAAGTGAGCCACGCCAGAATGTTGGCGAGAGTGGCCATGGCACTGGGCGTTAATAAGAACAGTATTCTGTTACTTGAAACCGCCAAAGATACATGGGAAGAAGCCTATCAAGCGGCATCTGTCGTAGGCAGTAGTAACCTCGTGTTAGTCACCTCTGCCTCTCACATGGATCGTGCCTTGTATGAATTTCGAAGCGCCGGGCTTGACCCTATCCCTGCCCCAACCAATTTTATGGCGCAAAAAGAAATCAAACAGCCGTGGATTAAGTACAGTCCTCGCGCACAATACTTGGAACAATTTGAGCGTTATTGGCATGAACGGTTAGGCCAAGCATGGCAAAGGCTGCGCGATCTAATCGCCCAGCCGAGCGCATAAAAGGTAACAAAAAGCCGCGATAGCTATCGCGGCTTTTTTATTGGTGCTCAAACGCACACGGTTACGACGCTAAGTGCGCGCGTACCGCCTCTAAATCCGCTTGGGTATCCACACCGTGTGGCGGTGTTTCACTGGCCACATCAACATGAATTTTCTCACCATGCCAGAGTACGCGTAACTGCTCCAGTGACTCGATTTTTTCCAAAGGACTCGGTGTCCAATGGATGTACTGGCTGATAAATCCGGCGCGATAACCATAAATACCAATATGGCGCAGTAATGACTCAGGAACCTGCGGCGAGTCCTCACCAAAATGCTCCCGATCCCAAGGGATGGTGGCGCGACTAAAATACAGCGCAAAGCCTTGATGATCGGTGACAACTTTGACCACATTAGGGTTGAAGACCTGCTCCGGTTGGTCAATCGCAACCGCAAGAGTCGCCATTGGCGCTTGTTGGTATGTGTTCAGGTTGTCCGCAACTTGCCGGATCACCGCCGATGGGATCAAAGGCTCATCACCTTGGACGTTGACGATAATGGCATCATCCGCAAACCCATAGGTTGTCACAACTTCAGCCAATCGTTCAGTCCCAGATTGGTGATCATCTCGAGTCAAGCAGACTTCACCACCGAAAGCCTCGACGGCAGCAACAATCCGTGCATCATCCGTCGCAACGATGACTTGTTTGGCACCAGCGGCTTGAGCGCGCTCGTAAACGTGTTGGATCATAGGCTTTCCGCCGATATCAGCGAGTGGTTTCCCCGGTAATCGGCTTGAGCCATAACGCGCGGGGATCACCACATAAAAGTCTGTCATCCCTGAACCTCTTCCAATGACATATCACGTGCTTCAGATTCGAGCAGCACCGGGATCCCATCTTCAATCGGATACGCAACACGGTCGAACTTACACACGAGTTCATTATTTTCTTTATTGAAGTAGAGCTTACCCTGACAAGAAGGACAAGCCACAATTTCAAGCAGACGGTGATCCATAAGTTTCCTTTAATTTTTATGCTTTTTCAGGTGGTGAAGCTTTTCTAGCACATAGTTTGCCGCTGTGTCAGGGAGTTTCGCTGCCACAGGCAAATACCACCAATTGTCTTGAGCAATGCCTTGATATTTCACAGCATCTTTTTCGGTCATCAATAGATGTTGCCCCTTTGCGGCTAAACTGTCTAGCGCTTCGGCACTCAATGATTGATGATCTTGCACCGCTTCACTGTGTACCGGGGTCACACCCATTTTTTGTAAGGTGGCAAAAAAGCGTGGCGGATGACCTATGCCCGCCATCGCGACCACCTCAGGGAGAATCGACACCTGACAACGTTGGCCACTACGTAAATTCACCGCTTCGGTCGGTACCAATGTCATCGGCCACTCCCCTTGGTGCGGCTCACCTCCATTGTTGACCACCATATCCACGGTATCGAGACGTGACGTCTGCTCGCGCAATGGTCCTAATGGAATATAGTGCCCGTTTCCGAATCGACGCTGACCATCCACAATCACAATTTCGAGGTCGCGATCGAGCCGGTAGTGCTGCATACCATCATCCGTAACCACTACATTGACGCCCTCATCGAGGAGTCGTTTAACTGCCGCGCTACGATCCGGGTCAACACAAACAGGCACTTGAGTACGGCGGGCAATCAAGACCGGCTCATCACCGGCCACACGAGGAGAGGTTGTTTGCGACAACAACAATGGATAATGTTCTGATTTACCCCCATAGCCACGTGATACCACCCCGGGGCGGTATCCCTGGGCCTTCAGTTGCTCCACCAGCCAAACCACAAACGGCGTTTTACCATTGCCGCCGATCATGATGTTACCCACCACAATCACAGGCACGGGCGCGCGATAACTGGGGGCTTTACCACTCAGATAGCGCTGACGACGATAGCGTGCCACCGCGCCAAATAGCTTGCTGATGGGCCACAAGGGGGCGGCCCAAACCGGAACATCTTCACGAAACCAAAGTTTTTCAACCATGGTCAGTCACCAAATTGAATACGGTGCAACTGGGCATACGCACCGTCTTGCTCTAACAGCGCCTGATGGTTACCACGCTCAACAATTTCACCTTCATCCACAACGAGAATTTGATCCGCATCCTCAATCGTGGACAAACGGTGCGCAATCACCAACACAGTGCGGTTTTTTTGCAACTCGTCCAATGCTGCTTGAATGGCGCGCTCAGATTCAGTATCCAATGCCGAGGTCGCTTCATCCAAAATCAGTACTGGTGCGTTGCGCAGCAGCGCACGAGCAATGGCAAGGCGTTGACGCTGACCGCCTGATAAGCTGACGCCATTCTCACCAATAATGGTGTCATACCCTTCATCCAATTCACGAATGAAGTCGTCTGCATACGCTAGTTTTGCCGCCTCAATGATCTGCTCACGGGTGAACTGATCTTCGGCTGCATAGGCGATGTTGTTGGCGACCGTGTCGTTAAACAGGTGGACATTTTGCGAGACCACCGCCACATGTTGGCGCAGATTGGCCAGCTTATATTCATCAATGGGCACGCCATCCAATGTGATGGTGCCACTGTCGATGTCATAAAAACGCGTTAACAGATTGGCAATGGTACTTTTGCCTGAGCCGGAACGTCCCACCAGCGCCAAGGTTTGCCCGGCAGGTAATTCAAAGCTGACATTGCGAAGCGCAGGCGCTTCTTTGGATGGATACGTAAAGACGACATTGTCCACCTGAATATCGCCCTTCACGCGATCCGCTTCATGCTCACCGGTATCTTTTTCGGTGTCGAGTTCCATCAAGTTGAACAGACTGTGACACGCTGCCATGCCTCGTTGGAACTGCGACGTGACGTTAGTGAGGGATTTTAGTGGACGCATCAAACCAAACATCGCACCGAACACCACTGCAAACGTACCGGCAGTTAGCTCGGAGCGAATCGCTTCGGTATTCGCCAGTACCAAGACCACGACCAGCGCCATCGAGGCAATCAGCTGGATCACTGGGTTAGCAATAGCTTGAGCAGAGACCAGTTTCATCGTTTGTTGGCGCATGCGATTACTGACTTTATCAAAGCGCGCTTTTTCAACGTCTTGGCCACCGTAGCTCAGGACAACTTTATGTCCTTTCAGCATTTGTTCTGCCGAGCTAGTGACAGACCCCATGGCATCTTGCATATTTGATGAGATACGACGGAACCGTTTCGACACCACGCGAATCGAAAACGCCACCACAGGTGCGATAACCAACAAAATCGCAGATAGCTGCCAGCTCGACCAAAACATCAGTATCATCAAACCGAGAATTGACGCTCCCTCACGAACTAGGCTCACTAAGGCACTGCTTGTCGCCGATGCAACCTGTTCGGAATCATACGTGATACGAGAGAGCAAGGCGCCGGAGGATTCTTGATCGAAAAAACTGACGGGCATTTTCATAAAGTGGTTAAACATGCGTCGGCGCATGGTCATCACCACATTCCCTGATACCCATGACAAGCAGTAAGCGGAGACAAAACTAGACAGCCCGCGAACTACCATCAATACCACGAGATAAACGGGCATCCATCTGAGGAAATCCCCCGCCACGTCATCATAGGTAAAACCTTGATCGAGGAGTGGCTTGAGCATGGAGAGCATGAGGGTATCACTGGCAGCATTGATAACCAGTGCGACAATAGCAACGATCAAGCCAAGCTTATAGTTGGCGATGTATGGCCAGAGTTGCTTAAACGTCTGCCAGGTCGTTTTATCTTGATATTCGCTCATTAAAATCGTTTAGCTGTGTAAAACAGACCGGCATTCTACTCTTTTACCCGCCGTCGTCCAAATTTACCGGTCGCCGTTCAAACAGCGTCCGATACCATTGCCCTTGATGGTCACGCCGCCACCGTGTCATTTGCCATCGACCCTGGCGGCGCTGAAAACGCAATTGGCCATCTTTCGCGGTATCTAACCACGTGATCCCTGCTTGCTGATAACGCTCGCGAACAGCTACCGCTGGCAATCCCCACGGATTAAATAACCCGGTAGACGCCACCACCCAGTGCGGTGATACCGCGGTTATCCAAGGCGGTGACGATGACGATACACTACCGTGATGGGGAACAAGCATAATGTCGCTCTGCACAGCTTCGCGACGCTCTAAACGCGCCAGCAATGCCAACTCCCCCTTTGATTCAATATCGCCGGTTAGCAATATACTGGTGCGTCCATCACTGACCCGCACCACACAAGAGTCATTGTTACCCGCACGGTCCACTTGTCTCGGCGGCCAAAGCACGTTAAACCTCAACCCTTGCCAATCCCACCTGGCGCCTCTCTGACAGGGTAAATAACCACGTCTTTTCTCACTGGCCCGCTGCCAAATCGGTTGAAAGCGTTCGGTGACATACCCTGCTCCACCATCATGGTCACTGTCACCATGGCTTAAGAGTAGGCCATCGAGTTGATCAATGCCTCGTTGCTCAAGGATCGGCGTAATCACCGCTTGCGCGATCCCGCCTACTTGCCATCGGTTTCCGGTATCATAAAGCACCGCTCTGCCGTTTTTAGTGATTAACACCGCTAAGCCATGCCCTACATCGAGCACATCCACCTGCCAGTCGGGCAATGGTGGCGCACGCCATACAAAACCAGTCGTCACCAATACCAATAAAAGCGACGTTTGGCGGTGCCAACGCCAACTCATTATCAGCCAACATCCCCCTGCCACCAGCAAAGACCACAACCACGATAACGGTGGAGGCTGCAGCCAGGCTTGGCGGGCAACGTCGGCAAGCCATATCACTGGCGCTAGGCTCAAATCGGCCGCTTGCCAAATAAATGTCGCGACGGTACTGCCCGCTATGAACTGAGCAACTAGGGCGACAAAGACCAAGGGCACCGTGAATATTCCCACCCAAGGAACGGCAAAGAGATTTAACGGCGTGGCGGCGGCGCTCACACCAGAAAAAAAGCCCAGTTGCAGAGGCAACATGCCTATCAAGAGAACGAATTGAATAAACACCAGTTGCTTGCCCCGCCAAATCATACGGGCATAAGCTGTGGCCGGAAACTCTCGCCAACGAGGTAGCGAGTAATGCGCGAGGCACAGCGCTGACACTGCGGCAAACGACAGCCAAAAGCTCAACGAAAAACCAGCAAAAGGGTCGCGCAATAACACAGCCAGTAAAGTGATTTGCAATAAGGTACTGGGAGACACCTGTGCCCCCATGCGCTTTGCACTGGCATAGATAAATAGGGCAATCAAGGCGCGCTGGGTGGGCAACGCAAACCCTGCTAACGCGGCATACCCTAAAGCAACCAGCATAGCGCTATAGAGCGGCCACCAAAGGGTGAGTCGCCATTCGGGTAGCAGCAAACGGATCCCCCAGCCTACCTGCCACCCCAACGCAAACGCCAGCCCAATATGAAGCCCAGAAATAGCCATCAGGTGAGCAAGGCCACTGTGCGTCAAGATCTGCCAATCTTCATGGGTCAACCATTGCCGCTCTCCCAAGCTTAGCGCCAGCAAATAGCGGCCATAACGCAAAGGCTCAAGCACGGGGGACAGTGCATTTAAGACTGATTGCCGCCATGATGGTGTGTGGGTGAGCTGCTCGGCGTTTTTGAGGCTGGCTTTGCCATGAATCCGTCGCGCCACAAAGTAACGCTCTGCATCAAAGCCCGCTTCGTTTAAACGTCCATACGGCGGCTTCAGTCTGACCGTAAGCCTCCAACGCTCACCTTGTTGGGGAAACGGCGGCGATTGCCAATAAAGACGCACTCGAACTGAACGAAAAAACGGCAGTGGTTTATCATTAATTTTATCAACGTCAAAAATAATCGATTGTGGGCCAGCTTTGGGGCTAAAAAGGCTGCCCACAGAGCCAGATATTGTAGTATCCTCTGTGCTAGAAATGATGTGGATCACGTCTGCTTGGTATAAGGTTGCGGATAATACAGCCCAAGTGAGCCCTAACGCGCTCCCCGCGAGCCACCAAAGGCGCTTTTTCCACCCAAAATGAAACACAATACACGCAATGAAACACGTCCAAACTGGTGGCAAACTGGGCCACCATGGCAGCGATAAAATCGACGCAGCCAAGCCAAGCGTGAATGTCAGCTTCATCGCGTAACATCCAGGTAAATTAAGCAGGTATGCCCAAGAAGTTTTTTCAACGCTACATGCCAAAACGCGAGGCATTGCGCGATAACAAAGCACTGCGCGTGTTTGGAAGCCTGTTGCACGACCCAAACCTGTGGTGCTTGAATCGTCGCTCCGCATCGGGGGCGTTTGCGGTCGGTTTGTTTATGGCATTTGTCCCCTTGCCCAGCCAGATGATCATGGCAGCAGGGCTGGCGATCTTGTTTGGTGTCAATCTGCCTTTGTCGGTCGCACTGGTTTGGATCAGTAACCCCATTACCATGCCTGTGCTGTTCTATCTCGCCTATAAACTCGGCGCGTGGATGATGAACACACCGCCCTATCCCTTCCATTTTGAGCTCTCTTGGCACTATTTGGTTGAACAAATGGGCCACATTGGACCGCCTTTCTTTCTCGGCTGTATGACCAGTGGTTTGGTGCTCGCCGTGATTGGCTATTTTGCCGTCAGAGGCATTTGGCGCTATTCCGTGGTAAGAAGCTGGCAAAAACGTAAACTTCGTATTCCGAAAAAGTTAAAAGAAGTACTGCCGAAGCAGAATAAACCCTCTTGATTCAACGTCGATATCAGGCAACGCTAAAACGTCAGGAAAGGAAAACAAGCCGCTAGAGGGCGCATTGCGACGCAGTCATCATCCGGCGTTATCACCACGTAATGCCAACGCATAATTGTCGAGACAGATCGAAAAAGGGCCAGCACTCATGCTGGCCCCTTTGGTGATTGTTTGTAGTAGCTGCCGCGCTAGCTAGCCGCTATTTTGCACTCAATACAGCGGCAGGCTGTAACTGACACGCGCGACGCGCGGGATACCAAGCGGCCAACAAGCTTAGGAGCATCGCCGTTAAACTCACCACCACCACATCAGACACACGTAACTCACTGGGTAGGAAGTTAATAAAATACACATCACCTGAGAGGAAACGATGACCCACAACCTGCTCCACCCATTGGATCAAGTGGGTTAAATTGCTTGCCAGCAATACCCCCAGTACACTGCCAATCAGGCTCCCCAACGCACCGGCGAATAGTCCATACCAAATAAAAATCCGTCGTATCAAAGTATCGCCTGCTCCCATCGTACGCAAAATCGCAATATCAGCCGCACGGTCTTTCACCGACATCATCAGCGTTGATACCACGTTAAAGCAGGCCACCCCAATCACCAAGACCATGACGAGATACATAATCGAACGCACCAAATGGATATCGCGATACAAATAGCCAAATTCACTGGTCCAGTCTTTCATGTACACATAGGCGGAAAGGGTTTGACCGACCTCTCGGACGATACGTCGCGCCTCCAACACCGGCTCAACTTTGAGTGAGACCCCAGTAACCGCGCCATCTAGTGCCATCAACTGCTGCGCATCAGATAGACGCATCAAGGCTAACGCATGATCAATTTGTCCGCCCAGCCGTAACAATCCACCCACTTGCATTCTCACTCGCTGAGGTGAACGCAACTTTAAGCTCGCATCCGCCGCGGGGATCATCACCGTTAACCAATCGCCTACCTTCACGCCTAAGCTATCGGCGACACCTTGCCCGAGCACGATATTTGATTGCCCCGCTGGCAAACTGTCCCAACCGCCATCAATAAAAGCACCAATGCGACTCACGGCCGATTCGTCGCTCGGTGAAACGGCACGGATCTGGGCTGGCTTAAGTGCACTGCCATGTTCCATCAACACAGTCATTTCCACGTACGGTGCGGCAGCCACCACTTGAGGATGCTGCAAGGCTTGGCGCTTTACTTGCTGCCAATCGTCAAGCGGACCATTCACGCCAAACACTTGCGCATGCGGCACCACAGAGAGCACGCGCTGATTAAGCTCACGCTCAAAGCCATTCATGGCCGATAGACCGACAATAATGACCATCACACCGATGGCAATGCCAATCACCGATGACAACGAGATAAATGAGACCAACCGATTACGCTGGCGAGCACGGCTAAAACGGCGTCCAATGGCTAACGACAGTGGTTTCATTGCCCCTCCTCAGTGGCACTCACAGCAAGCAGTTGGCCATCTTGCATTCGCACTTGGCGGTCAAGTTTGGCTGCCAGCTCACTGTCATGCGTTACCACTAGGAACGCCGTCCCATGTCGTGCATTCAACGAACGCATCAAATCATAGATCTCCAAAGCTGTCGCATGGTCAAGATTCCCCGTCGGTTCGTCTGCGAGAACCAGCTTAGGATCGTTGACTAGCGCACGCGCGATCGCAACACGCTGACGCTCGCCCCCCGATAACTCAGCAGGACGGTGGGATAAACGATGGCCCACGCCGACCGCATTCAACATCTCCGTAGCTCTTGCTGTGGCCGTTTTGCGTGCAACTTTGTTGATCAGCAGTGGCATCATCACATTTTCAAGCGCAGTAAAGTCAGCCAGTAGGTGATGAAACTGATAAACAAATCCAAGCGCTTGGTTTCTTAGCTGCGCTTGTTGGTTCGCAGACATTTGGCTAATCGATTTGCCCTCAAAATACACCTCACCCTCGCTCGGTGTATCAAGCGTGCCCAAGGTGTGCAGCAAGGTACTTTTGCCTGAGCCAGACGAGCCGACAATCGCCACAAGCTCTCCCGATGCAATGGTAAGAGACACCTGATTCAATACATGAATCGCCTGACCACCCTCTTGATAGGTTTTACTGATTTGGTGACAGGACAACAAAGACTCATTCATAACGCAGTGCCTCAGCAGGTTGAACAGATGCCGCTTTAAAAGCAGGGAAAAGGGTCGCTAACGTGCTCAGCAAAATAGCCAACACCATGACCATAACGACGTGAGTTGGATTGACGACCACGGGAAGCGCAAGGCCATTGCCCAGCAAACTCACCCCAAACAGGGCCATGATTTCATTAATATAGAGAGACGAGAGTACTCCCAATACGCCCCCGACCAATGCGCCCAATAACCCACTGAGTGAGCCTTGAGCGATAAAGACAGCAACAATATCGCGATTTTGCATGCCTAAGGTTTTCAAAATGGCAACCTCGGCTTGCTTCTCCATCACCACCATGATCAAGGCAGCAATAATGTTGAATGCAGCAACAATAATGATCAGACTGAGCATTAAGCTCATCATGTTCTTTTCCATCTTCACCGCTTGAAAAAGCTCGCCCCGCCAGACGCGCCAGTCTTGCCACGCCGCACTCTCTGCCATCGGTTTGAGATCCGTTATCGCAAAGGGATCGTCAAGGAAAAGGCGTAAGTCTTGCGCTTGCTGCGGCGGAATACGCATTAAACGCGCGACATCATGGATGTTAGCCAGCATCAATTGATTATCGACATCGGTCCCGGTGTGAAAAATGCCCGCCACGGTGAATAAGCGCTGCGCAGGGATCCGCCCAATCGGGGTAAATTGGCTCGCACTGGTGACCATCACTCGCACCTGATCGCCAACACGTAAACGTAAATTACTCGCCATCGCTCGGCCAATGATGATTTGATAACGGCTCTCGGCTAACGCTTGAATATCTCCTTGTAATAAATGGTCTGCCAACGGCTCATAGGCGGTTGGGTCAACCCCTTCTAATAACCCTGCACTCAGCCCTGTTCGGCTTTGTAACACCGCCTCTGTGGTTTGAATGGGAGCCGTCGCCACCACATGTGGCCATTGTTCAACGCGGTTTTTTACCGATGCCGTTTGTCCGTCCGCGATGACCGCATGCGGTAGTGCGCCTAAAATGCGGCCTTTTAACTGGGCTTCAAAGCCATTCATCACCGATGACACGGTGATCAAAGCGAGCACACCAATGGCAATTCCTGCAGTAGACATAGACGACACAAATCGCCCAAAACGATCGGCCGATCGGCCGCGCAAATACCGCAAGCCAATAAACACCGATAAGGGTTGATACATAGTGCACCTAGCTTATTGTTTTGATTCGCTGCAAAGCATACCTGCCTGAGCGAATGTCGCCAAGTTTACACACCGATTTGACTGAATATTGACGAATACTGCCCAGAAGCGCACGTTGACGCCCGATAAGGCGGTCTTGAAACTTTACCTAACGCGACGGGTGCGTGATAATCATCAAATGACTGCAAGATAAGGCACAGTGATGAGCCAAGACGAGTATTTTTCTGTAAGAGCCGCCATACGCATCAATGTTGAGCCGCTTCAAGATAGCCAAGCCCAACCCGATGCGGATGCATTTATGGCGGAAATCCCCGCGCCCTTTCGGGTTGCAAGCCAATGTGGCCAAGTCGATAACGCGGTTGAAAAAGAGTTACAATCTCTTGAGCCGGACGATGCCTCAGCACTGTACCGTATCTTGCAAGCGCAAAACGAAAAGATCACTTTAATGATGGGCTATATGCTCAGTCAGGAAGACGATCCCACGCAGCGCTTCACCACCCATACATTCGGCGCAAGCAGCTTTGCCTATCTAAGCCCTGCGCCGTTAAAGCACGGCGATCATGCGCGTGTGAAGCTGTTTCTTGATTTTCCACCCACAGCGATTTATTGCTATGGCGTGGTCACCCACTGTGAAGAAAAAGCGCCTGACGGTGACCATCCACCCCAATATTTGATCCAAATCCAGTACACACGCTTATTGGAAGACGACCGAGACACTCTGATCCGCGCCGCCTTACATCATCAGCAAAAGCTTTTGCGAAAGCGCGCACTCAACCGAAAGAAATCAAGCAGTTAAATTCATGACTCAACAACCGCTTTACACGTTTACCCTTCCCCGTGGTGCGGGTGACGTCAAACACCTAGGCAACCTAACGGGTGCGGCGTTACCGATTGCCGTCGCCAACATTCGCCAGCAACATCAGGGACCCATTTTTTTGTTGGTGCCCGATAACCAAACCGCGATTCGTTTGCAGCCCGCTATCAGCCAATTCACCGAGGGGCAGTGCGATATTTTTCCCGACTGGGAAACCTTGCCTTATGACAGCTTTTCGCCCCATCAAGATATTATCTCTGCACGACTGGCGTGCCTGTATCAACTGCCAACCCAAGGTGACGGCGTACTGATCGCACCGGCGAGTACCGCCTTACAACGTGTGACGCCGAAGCAATTTCTCCATCAGCATGCATTAATGGTGAAAAAAGGGGACGTCCTGTCGCTCGAGAAGCTGCGCGACCAGCTAACGGATGCCGGCTATCGCCATGTTGACCAAGTCATGGAGCACGGTGAATTTGCCAGCCGCGGTTCGATCCTTGATTTATTTCCGATGGGCAGTGATGAGCCTTATCGCATCGACTTTTTTGATGATGAAGTGGACACGATTCGCCAATTCGATCCAGAAAATCAGCGTTCGACGGGTGAGTTAGCGCAAATCCAACTGCTACCTGCACACGAATTTCCCACCGATGATGCCGCCGTCGAGTTTTTCCGTGGCCGCTTCCGCGAGCACTTTGAAGCCCGCCGTGAACCAGAATCTGTCTACCAACAAGTCAGCAAGAAAACATGGCCGGCGGGGATTGAATACTGGCTACCGCTGTTTTTCGACCAAACCGAAACGCTTTTTGACTACTTGCCCGATAACACCCTGATTTTAACCGTGGGTGATATAGAAGCGGCGATGACACACTTCCTCGATGACGTGGCACACCGCTACGACCAGCGCCGCGTGGACCCCTTACGTCCGCTGTTACCGCCACACGCTATTTGGCTTAATAAAGACCAGCTGTTTAGTCACTTGAAGGATTATCCGCAACTGCGCCTATCAAGTGACAACGTCACAGAAAAAGCAGGCCGTGAGAATGTCGATATCTCTCCACTGCCGACGTTAACGGTCAATCATCAAGCCAAAGAGCCGCTAGCCGCACTGCGGCAATTCAGTGAACAATTTAGCGGTCACTTGGTGTTCTCGGTCGAATCGGAAGGTCGCCGCGAGGCACTGCTTGATCTGCTGACTCAAGCCAAAATCCGCCCCATGGTCGCATCGTCGCTCTCAGACGCGCTGGCGCAACCGGGCCGATTCAGCCTCATCATTGGGCCGGTTGACCAAGGCTTTATTGATAACACTCGTCAATTTGCCCTGATTTGCGAAAGCGACATGTTTGGCGAACGTGCTGTACAGCAACGTCGTCGTGATAAGCGCAAGCAAAGCGTCAACAACGATGCCGTGATACGTAGTTTAGCCGAACTCAAACCGGGACAGCCTGTGGTTCACCTTGAGCATGGCATCGGTCGCTACCAAGGACTGCAGACGCTTGAAGCCGGTGGGCTCAAAACCGAGTACATGACCCTCGAGTACCAGCAAGGCGCCAAGCTTTATGTGCCAGTCGGTGCGTTACACTTGATCAGTCGCTATTCCGGTGGCGCGGAAGACACTGCGCCTATTCATAAGCTCGGTGGCGAAGCGTGGGAAAAAGCACGTCGCCGCGCGGCAGAAAAAGTGCGCGATGTCGCTGCAGAGCTGTTGGATGTCTATGCCAAGCGTGAAACCAAGCCTGGCTTTGCCTTCAAACATGACAAAGAAGCCTATCAAGTATTTCGATCCAGCTTCCCGTTCGAAGAAACGCCGGACCAATCCCAAGCCATTAACGCGGTCCTCTCGGATATGTGCCGCCCCATTGCCATGGATCGCTTAGTGTGTGGTGATGTCGGTTTTGGTAAAACCGAAGTGGCCATGCGGGCTGCGTTTCTTGCCGTCAATAACAGCAAACAAGTCGCCGTACTTGTGCCGACCACCTTGCTTGCCCAGCAACATTTCGAAAACTTCCGTGACCGCTTTGCCAACTTACCGGTCCGCGTCGAGGTGCTCTCTCGCTTTAAATCAGCGAAAGAACAAAAAGCCATTTTGGCCGACTGTGCCGAGGGAAAAATCGATATTTTGATTGGCACCCATAAACTGCTGCAAGCGGATGTGAAGCTACGTGATCTGGGCTTGCTCATCGTGGATGAGGAACACCGTTTTGGCGTCCGCCAAAAAGAGAAAATCAAAGCCATGCGCGCCAACATTGATATTCTCACCCTCACGGCGACCCCGATCCCACGGACGCTCAACATGGCCATGAGTGGCATGCGCGATCTCTCGATCATCGCCACGCCACCATCACGTCGCTTGGCGGTAAAAACCTTTGTTCGCGAGCGCGAAGACACCTTGGTCAAAGAAGCGTTGTTGCGCGAAATTATGCGCGGTGGTCAAGTGTATTTCTTGCACAATGACATCGAAACAATTGAAAAAACCGCGAATGAAATCAGTGAAATGATCCCTGAAGCGCGCGTAACCGTGGCCCATGGTCAAATGCGTGAGCGCGAACTCGAGCGGATCATGAGCGATTTTTATCATCAAAAGTACAACGTCTTGGTGTGTACCACCATCATTGAGACCGGTATCGATGTGCCGTCCGCGAACACCATCATTATTGACCGTGCCGACCACTTTGGTTTAGCCCAGCTTCACCAACTGCGCGGACGTGTCGGTCGCTCGCATCATCAGGCTTATGCCTACCTACTGACCCCACATCCTAAGCGGATGACCAAGGATGCCGCCAAGCGTTTAGAAGCCATTGCCTCACTCGAAGATCTGGGTGCTGGTTTTACCCTTGCCACCCATGATTTAGAAATCCGCGGGGCGGGAGAGCTATTAGGCGATGAGCAAAGTGGCCAAATTCAATCGATTGGCTTTACCCTCTACATGGACATGCTTGAGCAAGCCGTCGAGGCACTAAAAGAAGGCAAAGAGCCGAGCTTGGATGCGCTGTTAAAAGAGCAGACCGACGTCGAGCTCCGCCTCCCCGCTCTGCTGCCGGATGACTATATCCCTGACATCAACACCCGTTTGTCGATGTATAAACGCATCGCCAGCGCGAAATCGAATGATGATATTCAAGAGCTTCAAGTCGAGTTAATTGATCGCTTTGGGCTGCTCCCTGATGCCACCAAAAACTTGTTACATGTCCAACAAATCAAGTTACGGGCGGCACACCTAGGGGTGAAGAAAATCGAAGCCAGTGACCGCGGCGGAGTGGTTGAATTTCATGAGGATGCGCAAATTGATCCCGGATTCTTAGTGGGACTGTTACAATCGCGTCCAGACAAGTATAAATTTGATGGGCCAACCAAAATTAAGTTTGTCGAAAGCCTCACTGACCGACGTGAGCGGATGAACTTTATTGATGAGCTGTTGACTCAATTTGCAAGTCACCAACTGGTCGCCTAATCGGCGATCAGACTGGCTTGCCAGAGAGAACGGAGTAACCTGTGAAAAACCATCAACGTCAACTACAAAGCTGGCTAACCCGCATTGCCAAGCAGAGCATTTGGGCATTACTGCTTATTGCCATCAGTCAGCCGGCTTTGGCTAAACGGCTTTATGATGTCGAGCTGATTGTGTTTAAACGTAATCAAGATCCCGCGAGTGTCCAAGAAAGCTGGCCCACCCAAACCGATATCCAGTCGGTCAATCGAGCGGTTCCAGTCACCAATACAACTGCATTACAAAACGCAGGCCTAACCCCGCTACCACGTAGCCAATGGCAATTAACAGACGCGTACAACAAACTGGCCAACCATGCAGGCTTCACCCCGATGGTGCATGTGGCTTGGCGTCAAGATGATAGCGGGCGCGCAGCACTTCCCCTACTGCGGGTTAGCGCGGGCCGAGATTATAGCGACCGGTTTAACGTAGATGGCACCCCGATCACGGCCCAACCTGCTGCACCAACAAACGCAACCGCCTCGAATACCGAATCGCAGTGGGAAGAGCAATCATTGGATACTCTCCCCCCTCGCCAGCCGCTCTATGAACTCGATGGAACACTACGCGTCTATGTACAACATTACTTGTTTGTCGAGGCCGATATGGTGCTGCGCGAGCCCAGCGAGCGACGAGCGCTGGTTGAAGACATTATCGATATGCCGTTGCAAACCTCAGACGCACAACAAGGTGCGGCAACCAATACCAACAATGTACAAGTTGCAGGCTTGGAAAAGGTGAAAAAGCAGTATCACATCCAACGTTTCTTGCAGCCCTATGCTTTCACGCACAAACGACGGATGCGCAGTGGCGAGACCCACTATTTAGATAACCCGATGATGGGCATGATTATTCAAGTAAGAAAGGCAAACTAACCCTGTCCACTAATGGGCTATTGATCTAATCGTTTGAAGGATACTGAAATTAGATCATAAAAAACCGGCGAGTGGCCGGTTTTTTATTCTTGTTCAGTACACAGCGTCTAGATTAGGCGCTGGTTTTTGCCGCAGCGGGTCGCGCGCGGCGTGGCTTCGCGCCGTTGCTATCGCTGCGCGTGCGTGGTGGGCGATTGCCGGTACCACGTGACTTACCGTCGCCTGCGCTATCGGTATGACGTCGGTTTTTGCCTACCGGTTTGTGTCCGCGCGCGTTATCGCCAGAGCGCTGTCCGTCTTGACGCGGTTTATTCTTTTTCGGTTTCTTTGGCTTTATTGGACGCGTATCCAATTTCGACTCTGGCAACGGATTCGTGACGGGAAAGTCCGCCAGAGTATGACGCGGCAATACCTGTTTAATTAAGCGTTCAATGGCGAACAAATCTTTCGCTTCGTCCGCACAAACCAAAGACACTGCATTGCCCACGGCACCTGCACGACCAGTACGACCAATACGGTGAACATAGTCTTCTGCCACATGGGGTAAATCAAAATTTACCACTTGCGGTAAATGGGCAATATCGATCCCTCGTGCGGCAATATCCGTGGCAACCAATACCCGTACTTCACCGGTTTTAAACTTCTCTAACGCTTTCGTTCGCGCGCCTTGACTCTTATTACCATGAATTGCCGCCGCGCTGACACCGTACTCTTCGAGATAACGCGACAAACGGTTAGCGCCATGTTTGGTTTTGCTAAACACTAACACCTGCTGCCAATTATTGTCGGCAATCAGTGACAGCAGCATCGGCGCTTTTTTCTTCTTATCCGCGGGATAAATGCATTGCTCTACCCCGGTTGCGGTTTGGTTCGCAGGATTGACTGAAATCTCAACCGGATTGTTGACTAGCTCTTTCGCCAGTTGGCGAATTTCATCCGAGAATGTGGCGGAGAACAGCAAATTCTGGCGCTTAGCCGGCAGCAAGCCCAAGATCTTACGAATGTCACGAATAAAGCCCATATCGAGCATACGGTCGGCTTCGTCCAAGACCAGCACTTCAAGCTGAGAAAAGCGCACGGCATTTTGCTGGTACAGATCCAGCAAGCGTCCCGGAGTGGCCACCAGCACATCAGCGCCTTTACGAAGTTTCATCATCTGCGGATTGATCTTCACACCACCAAATACCACGGTTGAGCTGAGCGACGTGTATTGGCTGTATTGCTCCACGTTTTTGTGCACTTGCGCAGCAAGCTCGCGCGTTGGCGTCAGGATCAAGGTACGTACATGGTTAGGGCGAGCACGTTTACCCGCCTGCAAACGCTCCAAAATCGGTAAGGTAAAGCCCGCGGTTTTACCGGTACCGGTTTGCGCCGCCGCCATGACATCGTGGCCTTCAATCACCGCAGGGATCGCTTTTTCCTGAATCGGTGAAGGTGTGGTATAGCCTTGCTCTTGCACGGCTTTCAATAGTGGTGCAGATAGTCCTAAAGAGGAGAAACTCATTAATTGATCTCAATAAATAAAAAATGTCGTCACAGGCCGCATGGCCCATCACTTAGGGTCATGAATATCAATATCGTGGTATGAGAAAAACTCGGCGTCAGGAGGGTTGCTCTAGAAGTGATATCAATAATCTTGATTACGGCGCTATTGTGACGACTTTCACGTCAAGCGGCAACTAGAAATGCGCCAATTCGAACAATAAAAAAGACCGAGGCAAGCCTCGGTCTTTGGGGTTATATGCTGTTTTAGCACAGCTTCACACGTGTTTAGTGCAGCTTCAAACTTGGACGTAGAACGCGGTTGATCCGCCCTACCAGCATCATCAGGCCAGTTTTCACGTAACCGTGCAATGCAATTTGGTGCATCCGATACAAAGAGATGTATACCACACGAGCAATCCGCCCTTCGATCATCATCGAGCCTTTGGTCAGATTACCCATCAAGCTGCCTACCGTAGAGAAGCGGCTGAGCGAGACCAGTGAGCCATGATCTTTAAACACATAAGGCTTGAGATCACGACCATTTAATTTAGCAACAATGTTGCTAAAGCAGCGGCTTGCCATCTGGTGCGCCGACTGTGCACGTGGCGGTACCATGCTGCCATCGGCTTGCGTACACGCTGCACAGTCACCAATCACAAAGATGTCGTCATCACGCGACGTCTGAAGTGTGTTTTTCACGACCAACTGATTAATGCGATTGGTTTCCAAACCAGCGATATCTTTCAAGAAATCCGGAGCCTTGATCCCAGCAGCCCATACCATAATATCGGCGTGAATACGCTCACCCTCTTTGGTTTCCAAGCCTTGGTCGTCTGCTTTAGTGACAAAGGTATTGGTTTTCACCGTGACACCCAGCTTCAACAGCTCTTGGTGCGCTGCACTTGAGATACGAGTAGGCAGCGCTGGCAAAATGCGCTCACCGGCTTCCACCAAGGTCACGTTCAGTTTCGAGCTATCTAAATCACGGAAACCGTAGTTACGCAGTTCTTTGATGGCATTGTGCAGCTCTGCTGATAGCTCAACACCAGTCGCTCCTGCGCCCACAATCGCAATATCTACACTGCCTTGGCCGTGTTTAGCATGCAAACGCAAGAATTCATTGTTCATTTCCGCGCGGAAGCGGTGAGCCTGTTTAGGATTATCGAGGAAGATACAATGGTCACGAACGCCCGGTGTGTTGAAATCATTAGAAGTCGAGCCAATCGCCATCACTAAGATGTCGTACTCGAGCTCACGCTCAGGCATCAGGAGTTCGTTATTTTCATCGTACATGGGCGCCAAGGTGATCACTTTCTGGTCGCGATCAATGTCCCACAAGGTCCCCATTTGGAAATCGAACCCATGATTTTTGGCATGAGCACGATAGCTCAAAGCATCAACACCCTCATCCATTGAGCCGGTTGCCACTTCATGAAGCAATGGCTTCCATAGGTGGCTACTGTTTTTATCCACCAAGGTGATTTGTGCACGACGCTTGCGGCCTAACGTTCGACCCAGTTTGGTTGCAAGCTCTAGCCCGCCTGCACCGCCACCGACAACGATAATTTTGGTCACTTCTACATCCTTACCTAATTAAAAACTCAAACATCAGCCACTTATATAGTCACTGACAAAAATGGGATTGGGCCAGTAATCAAATTACAGTTTGTTTCTCGCACGCTACGTATTGTTCATTGTTCTTTATGGCCGGAGCGCTATGCGTATTCTGCCGGAAAACGTCGCCTACTTCGAGCATAGATTCGGATTCGGCCGCCTTTTGCATGATGAAATAAAACACCATATTCTGTAGCTAAGACAAGTTAAATTTCGCCCTTTTCTTACACTTTTCTTCGAAATGAAGGTAGCTGACGATAAGCAATTGAATTTTAAATTCTGATAGTTAGAGTGACTGCAAGACATGAATGCAGGCTTGCGCAAGCGTTACGGACCAAAACTGACCGGCAAGAGTAAGCTGTAATTTATTTTCACATAATGTTACCAATCCATGTTGCTGCCAGACCGCGAATAACGGCGAGAGATACTGAAACACGCTCATCCCTTGCCAAGGCGGTAACGTATCCGCGTGAAGCACACCCATATCTAATCCCGCTTTGATAGCATCATACACTCGACGATGCTCCACAGCGGCTACAACGCGCGCAATCGGCATGGTATTGGTTTGCATTGCATCGAGATAGGTTGCCAAGTCGCGATGTTGCATGATCCCGACACCGTCAATACTGCCACCGGCACCACACCCTAGCGGTAAAATATCGGCACCATGCTTGGCAAGCCGGTTGTAACGACTTTGCTCACGTTGATCACGTGCCCAGTGATTGACACTGAGTCGTCGACAATCGTGTTGGTCCATCAAACTAACGCCCTGCGCAAACAAGCTGGCTTTTTCTGCCGTCGTTGCCGGCGGTGGCATTTTTCCTTGCTCGACCATGCGCAGCATCGGCGTATTTGGCGCCACCACCAGCTGGTAGAGATCAATACCATTGGCGCCGGTTTGCAGATAGTCAGCCACATCTTGTGCAAAGATCTCAGCCGTTTGATAAGGCAAGCCATACAACAAATCCACCACAATCGTCGCTTCCTGACGGGCACTCAGTGCATGAATACGCTCACGCACAGTGTCACCATCATCTAAACGTTTTGCCGCGCGGCGGACTTGGGTATTAAAGCTCTGTACCCCAAACGAGAAACGGTTAAATCCCCCAGCAAGCGAATGCTCGAACGCATTATCATCAAAGCCATTGATTCGCCCCTCAAGGGTGATTTCGCAGTCGGGCGTGAGCCAAAATTGGCGACGGATTTCCTGACCCAATTGCTGCAATTGCGCTGCTGACAACGCAGTGGGTGTTCCCCCACCGACATACACCGCCTCAAAAGGCTGCGCTTGGGTCCATGGCATCGCCGCTTTCATACCAAGCTCTTTGAGTAAAGCCGCGAAGTAGCTGTCAATCAGTGTGCGGCTCGCCGCATGTTGGAAAAAGTGACAGTAAGTACACCTCACTCGACAAAATGGCACATGGATATATAAACACCGCGGCCCAGATTGCACAGGCGGAGATAAAAGCTGTGTTGTAACGCCTGCGATGCCTTGTTCGAGCGGTAAAGGCATTTGATGGGTCGCCGCGTGGGCGTGTTTTTTCGGCGGAAAGGCAAAACGCAATGGGTCTGGGGTATGCGTGCCCAAAATCGTCTCATCGAACGGAGTAAGATCAACAAACATAACGGCTCCAAGTATTTATACACCGAAAACGGCTCTGCAATATAAATACAAGTGATACGCGATCTCATTTGTTGTTTTATTGATCTCACATCGCTCTGAGGCGCTGTTGATGTTTATTCGGTCAATTCGACGCACCCCAGTGCGCAAAGACCCACTTTGCGACTGGGGAACCGATTAAGTGTGGAGGGCGGGCTGCTTTTTAAAATCCGCAATGGCGTTGAGGTGTGCCGATAGGTTTTTAAACTTGTGGGTTTGCGTTTCATCCCAACGAACAGGATAGAAAGGTGACAACACTTGATAACTGCGGCGACTGTCGAGGACTTCATCCTCTCGCGATAACACCACCAATGCTCGTTGTTGATTGCGTTGACGAAAGTCTGTCACACACTTGGTGGCAATATCCTCATACTCTTCCGGCCGATCAATTTTTCCAGTCATATTCTCGTGCGGATATAAGTTCGGGTTAAACAGAACCTGCTTGATCCCACACAAAAAACCCACCCGTTCTGCCCAATATGCGCCTAAGCCAACGCCGCAGATCAGTGGATTGGGATCCTGACTCGCGTCTAGCTGCGTCTGGACTTGTTTGAGCAAATGCTGCATATCGTGTTTTGGGTGCATGGTGCTGTAATTGATAGTACGCACATCGTCATCGACAAATTGGAGCTGCAACACTTTCTCATGGTTGCCTGGGCTGGTTGAATCAAAACCGTGGAGATATAAGATCATGGAAAGCCATCCTTGGTTATCGCAAAGCTGTGACCCCTATCAATAGCATAGCCACCCAGACAGAAAAATGAGCAAGATCACCCTAAAAATAATCAGGGTATTTGGCGTAACCATGAGGTAGGTGCTTTGATGCATACAGCAACGCCCACGCCCTACCCAATCCAAGGGAAGAGGAACAAGACTAACGGCTCATCTCGTTCAGACGCGTTTGCCACTCAATGAGGTTATCGACCAGTTGAGAACGCTGATCCTCATCAAGGCTACGATCAAGGCGCAACAACCAATCTAACCGGCGTGAACGGTAGATGGCCATTTCGGTTTCCGTCTCCGGTCCGGCTCGCCATGCCACCACATCGTCCACCCACTCTGACAACGCGGCCTCAGTGTCGATCGACTGTCGATTTTTGATAATCGCAAAAAGGCGGCTGACTAAGCGCTCTCGTACCTGACGGAACGTTGGCATCGCCGCTTGCTGATACTCTGCCATTTCGGCAAACAAGGGCTGTTGATGACGCGCAGCGCTGCCAATCCACTCTTCCGTATCTTCCTCGAGATCATCACGTTGATAGGCAAATTGCTCATCTTGCGAACGCTTTGCACGTCGTTCGGTTGCCTTTTGAATCTCGTCTTCCATCCACTGGGTGAGCGCCTGCGCTTGCTGGTCATCAAAGCTATCAAGTAAACGCGCCGTCGCCGGCACAAACGCCTGTAGCGTCGCGTGGATCCGCGCTTTTACCGCCTCTTGATGGTCACGTAATTGCGCCATGGTATGTCGCTCGGTACTGTGGGTGGCAATCAGCCCTAACCGTTCGGCTATCGCAGGTAACTCATGGGTTCGATGCCATTGCTGAATCTTGTCGAGGTCGGCTTTCACTTGGCGAGATTGCTCGGGGCGCAAGTTAACAATGTCATCGATGTAGTAATGAATCCAAAACGGCAAGGTGTTATACGCAAGCTCGGTGGTGCAACCGGTCAGGATCAGTAATAAGCCCCCTATCAAGCCATAGCGAAAACGCGACCTAGCCATTGCAACTCTCCTTATGATTCATCCATTCCCGCCAGTTGGCGATATAACCGCTGCGCTTGCTCTTGGTAAGTGCTGAGCCCATATAACGATGCGCCCACTTCATACCAGCATAGCGCGAGATAGTCGGCAAAGGGCAGCCATGCCTCTACCGCTTGGCGAACCGGTGCCGAGTCCTCGATGCATCGCAACGCACAATAATCGGACACGACCTGTGCTGGTGTATAGCCGTTTGCCCGACAAAAAAGTGCAATGTCCAAACACGCACTGCCTAATCGCGCATATTCCCAATCAAGCACACAGGGCTCACCATTTGGCTGAATAACCAGGTTATAACTACCCAAATCCATATGACACACCACAGGGGCGAGCGGATCCGTGGGTAATTGCCATTGCCGCCTGTCGCGCAGCTTTTTGAGTGTTTGCTGCTTTGCCAAGGTCAACTGCTGCTCATAATGCTGGCATTGGGTGCGAACATCTTGCGCATCCAAACGGCCTTCCATGGAATGGATACGTACCAACAGGTCGATCAGGATCGCTTGGCTCTCGACTGAGTGCGGATCAAGGGATTCACCTTCCACCCAAGGGACCAAAAGCCCTTCTGACAACTGACAAACGGGTGCGGAGGCAAGTTGATAGGTAGCGGCCAGCGATTGCGCAGCCGCCTCGCGCGACCGAGAAATCGCAAAAGCGCCACTCACCTGACTTTGGGGCCGCCAAACAAAGCGTCCCCCTTGTGAGTCATCAATCCGCAAACAGCGGTTGGTCAGGCCCCCTTCGAGGGGGGTAACACGCTGAATCGAAACGGTCGCTGAATAGTGCTCACACAACGCCGCTTCCAGTAAGCTTTTTAACGCGGGGGAAAGATTAACCACTGACAAAACGCTGAGTGTCCTGCCATTCAATCACACCTGTGGTCAAATCCATCAGCTGCAGTGATAAGGTTTTCTCATCTTGCCCCGTGACCTTACCACCAAGCTGATACTGTGCCCCCAGTAAGCGTCCGTATTGCATCACCGTGGTCGGATCAATGAGAACCTGTCCCTCACCCAAACCTAGCGACTGACGGACCACATCGACTTGCGCCTGTGAGACCGTTCCTATTAGCCCTTGTGCGGCAAGGCCTTGCTCTAGCTGTTTTGACACACCCACAGTGTCAATATAACCGTCAGTCAGATTTTGTAGCGGTTGCACCAAAGTAACAGGGGCGCCTTGCAGGCTTTCACTGCCCATTAAGGACTGCACCGCGGCGCGCATGGCTTGATTAAAACTGCCATGCACCACCCCTTGCTGCACGGTGGATTCTTTTGGCGCCGACGGTTGATAGATCGGCTGCGTGCGAGGTGCACAGCCTGCAACTGTGACAACAAATAGCCCCATCGATAATGCTTTTACCAATGCATTTGGCTTACGTGAAGCGGCCGTCAATGCGCAGCATGCGGACATAGAGATGACTCCGTAAATAAAAAATGAATAGACCAGAAAAGCGTGAAAAAGTGCCAACAAACAAGGGGATTATTCTGGTTGCATGACGGCTAAACGAAACTGCGAAACCTTGATATCAGGTATCGGCGCATGAATATCGCGCTGTGTATGGGGAGGAATGGTCACAGATTGCCAAGACGCCGCAGAGGTCGATAATTGGAGCCCTTGGCTATCGTACCAACTAAAGCGATACTGCATGGTTTGCGGGTGACTAGACGTATTTTCTAACCACACACATGCTTGATTTCCGTTTGGAGTGCGACGAACCATCGTCTCTTTAACCCATAGCGACGTCGCCAGCTCTGGATCGGCAAAAACCACGGTTTGGTGTGGCGCAATGCGCAGGTCAGTCGACTGACTCCCTGCGCAGCCCGCCAACACCAAGGCAAGTGCAATCATCAAAGTTTGGATTTGATTTTTACACATCATTCACACCATCGTCGGCTTTGCCGTGGTTAACTCACCACCATGGGACCCAGCGCGCGTCCGCCTACTAGGTGCATGTGAATATGGTACACCTCTTGGCCACCGTGTTGGTTGCAGTTCATGATCAAACGGTAGCCGTCTTCAGCGATCCCTTCGTCAGCCGCCAGTTTTTTCGCCACCGTCACCATACGACCTAACGCTAACTCGTCTTCAATCTTGACATCATTGGTGGTGGGGATCAGTTTGTTTGGTACCACCAAAATATGCACAGGCGCACGCGGGTTAATATCACGGAAAGCAGTGACTAAATCGTCTTGATACAAAACATCTGCGGGGATTTCTTTGCGAATAATTTTGCTGAAGATGGTTTCTTCCGCCATGGTGTGCTCCCTTTTATAAATATAAACCCTGCCAAGTATGCGGTACCCCTTTGCCAAGGGCAATATGTACAGCACAGTTGCATGCGACAATTTGGTCAAACTTGTGTTAATTGATGTTTATATCACCTTGTAAAATCAAGGGCTGAATCAGGTAATCGTTTGCGCTACTATAGCGCCGACGCCTTTACATGTAAGGATGACAACATGACCACCCTGCTATTTAAAAACGCTTCTGTCGTCAACGAAGGACAAGTTGTTGAGACCGATGTGCTGGTCGAAAACGGCCGAATCTCTCAGATTGCCCGCGATATTAGTGCCCCTGCCGCGGCGGACTGCCGTGTGATTGATGCATCAGGCAAACATTTGTTGCCCGGTATGATTGACGACCAAGTGCATTTCCGTGAGCCGGGATTTCCCAAAAAGGGAACCATCGCGACCGAGTCCAAAGCGGCCGTCGCAGGCGGTATCACCACATATATGGAGATGCCCAACGTTAATCCCCCCACCACGACACTCGACGCCTTAGAAGAAAAGTATCAACGTGCGTCTCAATCCAGCCACGCTAACTATGCCTTCTATTTGGGCGCGACCAATGACAACATTGATGAAATTCGTCGCCTCGATCCGAACAGTGCCTGTGGTGTTAAAGTCTTTATGGGGGCTTCCACCGGCAATATGCTGGTCAATGACCCTGACACCCTTGACGCTATCTTCGCCGATTGCCCGACCTTGATTGCAACCCATTGCGAAGATACTCCAATGATCACCGAACTCGAGAACATTTATCGCGAGAAATATGGTGAGGACGTGCCGATTGATGCCCACGCGCACATTCGCTCAAAAGAAGCGTGTCTTAAGTCATCCCAGCTGGCGGTCAACCTCGCTAAAAAGCACGGTACACGCCTACATGTGCTGCACTTGACCACTGAAGATGAACTGTATCAGTTTGAGCCCGCGAAAACGCTCGAAGCGCTTCAGCAAAAACAAATCACCGCGGAAGCCTGTGTACATCACTTATTCTTTAACCGTGATGACTACGCGACCAAGGGCACCTTGATCAAATGTAATCCAGCCGTCAAAGAAGCCCACCACCAACAAGCGCTGATCAAAGCGGTGAAAGACGGTGTGATTGACGTGATTGCCACCGACCACGCCCCTCACACCTTTGAAGAGAAACAAAACAGTTATTTTAAAGCGCCGGCAGGCTTACCGCTTGTCCAACACGCGCTTCAAGTGGCGCTTGAGTTTTATCATCGTGGTATTTTCGATTTGCCTCTGGTGGTGCAAAAAGTCTCACACGCGCCAGCGGTACGTTATCAGGTGAAAGAGCGTGGCTTTATCCGTGAAGGATATTGGGCCGACTTGGTACTCGTTGATCTCAACCAGACGCAAACGGTCGATAAAGACAACCTCTTCTACCAATGCCAGTGGTCACCATTCGAAGGCCATACCTTTGGCTCAAGCATCGATATGACGATCGTGAACGGTCAAGTCGCATTCGAGCACGGTCAGCATAGTGACGAGCGCTACGCGACACGCCTAGAGTTCGATCGCAGCTAACCTAACAGGGCGTGCGAATTGCTCGATTCGCACGCCTTTTATACGCCCGATGTCTGAGCCTCCCTGCCAAATATTGCCCGCAAGATAAACACCCCAAACCTTGCTTATCCTCCTGATTATTGACTATCGCGAACGCTAAAAGCCGTGATTTTGTCTGCGAGGTCAAAGTCTGACATGGCAAATCTTGCAGTTAATAACAGTTTGCTTTTATATCCGAATCGTATATTGTGTGGGTGATATATGGATATTCACGCTGCTTGGTATCAACATCTGATTATGTTGAAAAGCCGTGTTCGCAAGGAGAGGTAACCTGAAGCGCATTTCGGTTATCGCGGCACTCGTATCCTACCTCTTCCACTGGCGCAAGCTGTTCATTCTCCCTAAATGGGTAATGAGTCGCTCCAGCTGGCTGATATCCGCATCTAGGGGATATGTTGATGAGCTTGGCTCACAAATATCAACCCAACATGATTGAACCAGAGCAAGTGGCATCCCCACTCGCTTAATCTCTAACAATCGAGCGCTAGCCCTGTATCGAGCATGCACGTGTAATGCCTTGATACCTTGTACGACAATCTTGGGCTGGCGAGTGACGTCGAATAATCAACCAGTGAGGTGATGATGTCTTCATCTGCTTCTAAGCCACTGCTTAGTGTCAATAATCTAAGCGTGTCATTTACCACGAACGATGGCATCGTTGATGCTGTAAAAAACGTCAGCTTTGACATCATGCCCGGCGAAACACTCGCCATTGTGGGTGAGTCAGGCTCGGGGAAATCCGTCTCTAGCAGTGCCGTAATGGGCTTGCTCCCCAACAACGCCATCGTCAAACCAGAGTCACAAATCTCGTTTAACGACACCGATGTGTTACGCCTTTCCACCAAGCAGATGCAAGCGATGCGCGGCAACCATGTTGCCATGATCTTCCAAGAGCCGATGACATCACTGAATCCCTACATGCGTGTCGGTGAACAGCTGACCGAGGCGATTCAGTGCCACCACCGCACCACACCTGCGAAAGCCAAAGAGCGCATTATCGAGTTGCTGAAATTAGTGCAGCTGCCTAACCCAACTGGCGCACTTGAAAAGTATCCGCACGAATTCTCAGGCGGCCAGTTACAGCGGATAATGATCGCAATGGCGCTGGTCAACGAGCCCGATTTGCTGATCGCCGACGAACCGACCACCGCATTGGACGTCACCGTGCAAGCCGAGGTATTGAACCTGATCGGCGATCTACAAAAGAAAATGGGCATGGCGATCATGTTCATCTCACACGATTTAGGCGTGGTGAAACACTTGGCTGACCGTGTTGTGGTGATGTGTAAAGGTGAAGTGGTAGAGACTAACGAAACCCAAGCACTGTTTGCAGACCCGCAAGAAGACTACACCAAGATGCTGATTGATGCAGTGCCTCGCGGGCGCAAAGAAGCCCCACAAGAGGACGCAGAAAATCTCTTGTCGGTGGATAACGTCACCATCAAATATTTCTTGGGCGCTGACTTCTTTGGCGGCAATAAGCGCTATTTTGAAGCGGTGAGCAACATCAGTTTGTCACTACGCCGCGGCGAAACCCTCGGTATCGTTGGTGAATCAGGCTCGGGTAAATCCACGCTTGGGCGTGCCATTATGCGTCTGCTTCCCGTCGCGGAAGGCAGTGTGCGTTTTAAAGGCCAAGACATTCACGACATTAAAAACAGCGAAAACAAAGCGCTGTGCCGTGATATGCAGATGGTGTTCCAAGACCCATTTGGGTCGCTATCACCACGCATGACGGTGGGTGAGATTGTCGCCGAAGGCCTTCGTACTCACTTCCCTGAGCTGAGTAAAAAAGAGCGCCTCGATCGCGTTAAAGATGCGCTTTATGAAGTACGCCTTGATAGCTCTGCAATTAACCGTTATCCGCATGAGTTTTCAGGCGGCCAGCGTCAACGTATCGCGATTGCGCGTGCCCTGATCCTCAACCCAGCATTCATTCTGCTCGATGAACCAACGTCTGCACTGGACCGCTCCGTCCAATTGACCGTCATCGACTTGCTGAAAGATATTCAGAAACGCCACAACATCGGCTACCTGTTTATCAGCCACGATTTGAGTGTGGTTCGAGCCCTGTCTGATCGCGTGATGGTGATGCAAAAAGGGAAAGTGATGGAAGCAGGTACGCCAGAAGAAATCTTCCATAACCCGCAACACGAATACACACGTAACTTGATTTCCGCCTCATTCGATCTCGACGAAGAGGAAGTCGCCTAACGCAGACGCGTGGTGATACGGTTAAAAAAATGCGCCAAAATTGGCGCATTTTTTATTGCTGCTTATGACAGACTAGCTGTCCATTTCCGCAATTTTCACTTTCCAAGTATCCGGACCAATTTGGTGCGCGTTCTGCCCTTGCGAGTCAACCGCGACGGTCACCGGCATGTCTTCGACTTCAAACTCATAAATCGCTTCCATACCCAGATCTTCAAACGCCACCACGCGCGCTTTCTTAATCGCCTTCGATACCAGATAGGCAGCACCGCCAACAGCCATTAAGTAAACGGCTTTGTGGTTTTTGATCGATTCTACCGCCGCTGGACCGCGCTCGGCTTTACCAATCATGCCCATCAAGCCGGTTTCGGCGAGCATCATATCGGTAAATTTATCCATACGTGTTGAGGTGGTTGGCCCAGCCGGACCGACAACTTCATCACGAACCGCATCCACAGGGCCGACGTAATAAATAAAGCGGCCGTTAAAATCGACTCCATCAGGCAATCCTTCGCCATTGCGTAGCATTTCTTGAATACGTTTATGCGCCGCATCGCGCCCGGTCAGAATTTTGCCCGAGAGCAAGACAGTCTCACCAGTTTTCCAGCTCTGTACATCTTCTTTGGTGACCGTATCAAGATTTACGCGGCGGACGTTGTCGCCCACTTCCCACGTCACTTGCGGCCACTCTTCCAATTTCGGTGGAGTCAGGTCCGCCGGCCCAGTCCCATCAAGCGTAAAGTGCACATGGCGAGTCGCGGCGCAATTGGGGATCAAACACACAGGTTTTGAGGCAGCATGCGTGGGAGCCGTTTTCACTTTTACGTCAACCACAGTCGTTAAACCGCCAAGCCCTTGGGCACCGATACCTAACTTGTTCACACGATTGAAAATATCGAGACGTAGCGCTTCTTCGGCATTGCTTGGACCACGGTCGATAAGCTCTTGGATATCAATGTGTTCCATCAGCGACTCTTTCGCCAATACCGCCGCTTTTTCCGCCGTGCCGCCGATACCAATGCCTAACATCCCCGGAGGACACCAGCCCGCGCCCATTGCAGGCAGCGTTTTTTCCACCCACTCGGCCACATCGTCCGACGGATTGAGCATCACCATCTTGGTTTTGTTCTCTGACCCGCCCCCTTTGGCAGCAATTTGAATATCGACCGTATTGCCCGGCACCATATCAATGTGAACCACCGCTGGGCTGTTATCGCGGGTGTTTTGACGCTTACCAGCAGGATCGGCGACCACAGAGGCACGCAGTGGATTATCTGGGTTGGTGTATGCGCGTCGCACGCCTTCATCGACCATCTGCTGAACGGTCATATCATGGCGATCCCACTGCACCGCCATACCCACTTTAACAAAGCAGGTCACAATGCCGGTATCTTGGCAAATCGGACGTTGCCCTTCTGCCGACATGCGGGAGTTAATCAAAATTTGTGCAATGGCGTCTTTCGCCGCTTGGCTTTGCTCCTTGTGGTAGGCTTTTTCTAGGGCTTGAACAAAATCAAGGGGATGGTAGTAAGAGATATATTGCAGGGCATCTGCAACACTTTCGATCACGTCTTGCTGTTTAATTGTGGTCATCATTGCCTCTGGTGTCATTTGCAGGACCCAAAGCGGGTATCCAGTGTGGGGGAGCCTTCCCCTCGTTATTATCGTTACGTCTGTTGAGCACGCACACCCTGTGATTATAGAAGCCGCGGGTTTACATGACCTCGGCGGGTTTATTCAGTGTGCGTCTGCCGGAAAAGGCCTTGCTATGATACGCTTAGCGCTATTCTCGCGCCATACAGCGCATCAATCGTGATCACAAAAAAGAAGAATGCAGCCACAAAACGCCACTATGCTGACTACTACACCGATTCCTTACGCAACAGACTTGGCCCTCACCCTGTTTAATAACATTGCCCACCAGCCTTGGGCCATGCTGTTGCACTCGGCAACCCGTACCCATCCGGACAGTCGTTTTGATATTGTGGTCGCCGATCCTCTTGCCACCGTGACGGCGCGAAACGGTCAGGTTACCACCCATTACACCGCCAGTGGCGACACCCAAACACACATCGACGATCCATTTACATGGGTAAGTTCGCTTCAAGCGCAGCTACTCCCCGATATCGACGCTATCGAGCCTTGGCCCTTTATTGGCGGGGCGCTGGGCTATTTCGGCTATGATTTAGGCCGATGTGTGGAAACCTTGCCCGTCATTGCTCTCGATGAGCTCGATGTGCCAGACATGGCCGTGGGGATTTATGATTGGGCGCTGATTGTGGACCATCATCAGCAAACGGCAGTGGTGATTGCACCGGATAGTGACACACGTTGGGCATGGCTTAGCCGCCAGCAGGCGCCGCAAACCACACCATTCGAGCTCACCGAAACCTGGCAAGCCAACATGAGCGAAGCGGAGTACACCGCCAAGTTCGCCAAGGTCAAAGACTACCTGCATGCCGGCGATTGCTATCAAATCAACTTGGCCCAACGCTTTAGTGCACGCTATCAAGGCGACGAGTGGCAAGCCTACCGCAAACTCGCCACCAGCAATGGCGCGCCGTTTTCTGGATTTATCCGCTTAGCAGACAGCGCTGTGCTCTCGGTCTCGCCGGAGCGCTTTTTATCCGTACACGACAAACACATCGAAACCAAACCCATTAAGGGCACACGACCACGCTTTAGCGACCCCGAACAAGATGCCGACAGCGCTCACGCGTTGAAATCAGCCAGCAAAGATCGGGCGGAAAACTTGATGATTGTTGACTTGTTACGTAACGATATCGGTCGTGTCGCCTCGCCAGGTAGCGTTTCTGTGCCTAAACTCTTTGATATAGAGAGTTTTCCTGCGGTACACCACTTGGTCAGCACGGTCACCGGCACCCTGCCCGAGGACAAAAGTGCGCTTGAACTGCTACGCGCCGCCTTTCCGGGCGGATCGATAACTGGCGCCCCCAAAGTGCGTGCCATGGAAATTATCGAAGAGCTTGAGCCGCACCGACGTCATGTGTATTGCGGCAGTTTCGCCTACCTCAGTCGTTGTGGCCGAATGGACTCTAGCATCACCATCCGCACCTTGGTGGGGCATCAAGGCCAGCTCCATGTCTGGGCAGGCGGTGGATTGGTTGCCGACAGTGAAGCCGACGCGGAATATCAAGAAACACTCGATAAGGTCAGTCGTATCCTGCCCGTTCTAGCACAGTCTGATGGGTAAGCGGCAGGAATAAAGAGAGGTTGTTATGACAGAGATTGCTCCCCCACGAATGTGGACATCACACCGCTTCGCGGCATCCATGCGTGCCTCAAGCCAAGGTGAGGGAGCACCTGCCTCAGCACCACAATATGGGCTCGATCATAACCCACTGTTTATCGACCATCCTTTGCAGCAGGTGGCTGCAACCCCTGCTTATTTCAGCGATCATACAATAAACAGCCGCCATATTGCCGCCAGCCAAGAGAGCTTGTCGTCGGCGGTGCCCCAGCATTGGGAGCGAGGAGAGAGAAAAACGCGTACACCACTGCAACCGGGTGACATTCTCCAACGCTTTAGCCTCAGCCCACTAGCACGTCACGACAATCGTATTCTTAACCGCGTTCGACTCGCCCCCCGCATTCTACGCGGATTAGACTTTCAACCGGCAGCAGTACTGATCGGCTTAGTGGCGCGCCCCAACGGCATTCAGCTGATTTTGACCCGACGCGCCGATCATTTAAAGCATCATCCGGGCCAAGTGAGCTTTCCCGGCGGTAAGCGCGAAACGGTCGATTGCGACAATATCGCGACTGCAACCCGCGAGATGTGGGAAGAAACCGGCATTCAGGTTGGCCGCGAACACATCATTGGCGAGCTTTGTCCTCTGCCCACCGTCACCGGTTACTACATTCATCCGGTGCTGGCATGGGTGGATCCCCAGTACCAACCGATACTGGATGACAACGAAGTGGCCGAATGTTTTGAAGTGCCTCTTGATACTCTGTGCCAACCCGGCCATATCCGCGAACAATCCTTTTATCTCTACGGACAATGGCATCCAGTTGCCGCGTTTTATCATCAAAACCGGTTAATATGGGGCGCAACGGCACAACTTTTACGTGCGCTGGTCACGCAATTATCATTACCCTCTACACATCCTGGTTAAGTGCAAAGCCATGCAACAAGCATGGCTTTTAGTGCATATTGGTGCTTATTTATCCAACAAAAAACTTGACACTTTTGCCGACATTGTTGGCCATTACTGACAAGTTAGGTGATTATCGTCACACTTTGGTGCAATAGTCTCGTCTCTCTTTTTCATATAGCGATCCAGCTCTTGGTTTTCTACGTGGAAATCGCCAGAATTCGCCATCCCTGATTTCTGTTCCCCTACACAATGTGAGTAGTATTGTTATGCAAACGACCTCGACCACAGGTACCAGTGCGACATCGCGCCTGCGCTGGACCAAACAAGATACAACTTGGGCGTTCTCTCTTTTTGGCACCGCGGTAGGCGCAGGTATCCTGTTCTTGCCAATTAACGCCGGCATGCACGGATTTTGGCCTTTAGTAGTTATGACGCTGCTTGTTGGCCCTATGACCTTTTTTGCCCACCGTGGCCTATCTCGCTTTGTCCTATCTTCAAAGAAGCCCGGCAGCGATATCACCGAAGTGGTTGAAGAACACTTTGGCGCGACCGCGGGTAAGATCATCACCCTGCTCTACTTTTTTGCCATTTACCCTATCGTGTTGATCTACGGCGTCGGTATCACCAACACCGTTGATTCTTTCTTAGTCAACCAGCTAGGTATGGCCTCACCGCCACGCGTGATCCTGTCACTGGTTCTGATCCTCGGTATGATGGCTATCATGCTGCTGGGTGAGAAAATCATGCTACGCGTAACCCAGTTCTTGGTTTACCCTCTGGTCGGTATCTTGCTGTTTATGTCGCTATACCTGATCCCTGAGTGGAACACGGCGGCGCTATCACAAGTCCCTTCTGTTGGTGACTTTACCATCACTCTTTGGATTTCTATCCCAGTGTTGGTCTTCGCGTTTAACCACAGCCCAGCGATTTCAGCGTTCTCAATGGCACAAAGCCGTGACCACGGTAAAGATGCCGAGCAGAAATCTGCGCAAATCTTGCTGCGTGCGGCAGGTATGCTACTTGGCTTCGTGATGCTGTTCGTGTTCTCTTGCGTACTGTCACTGACCCCTGCCGATCTGGCAGCGGCGAAATCAGAAAACATCGCGATTCTTTCTTACCTCGCTAACAAGCACGAAAGCCCATTCATTTCGTACCTAGGTCCTATCGTCGCGTTCGTAGCTATCGTCTCTTCGTTCTTCGGTCACTACTTAGGTGCTCGTGAAGGTCTGAACGGTTTGATCGTCAAGGTGATGCGTGGCGCCGATAACAAACCAGTTAACCGCAAGAAAATCGACGTGTTCACTGTGGTCTTCATGATCCTGACCATTTGGCTGGTTGCGACCCTAAACCCAAGCATTCTGGGTATGATTGAATCACTTGGCGGCCCAATCATTGCCACCATCCTATTCATTATGCCAATGTACGCCGTGAAAAATGTGCCAGCAATGAAGAAGTATTCAGGTACAATTAGCAACGCCTTTGTATTGGTCATGGGTTTGATTGCAATCTCAGCCATTCTTTACGGTTTGTTCTTCTAAATCGCAATAAAATGCGTGATAGTCATAGAGGTGACTATCGGGATGACTCAGTCAACCGCATCCATCGATGTTTGCGGTGATTCCCAAAAAATCAGGAGTGGGGCTTGCCCTGCTCCTGATTCTCATTACGAGCGCGGTATCGCTCGTTATCACAGTCAATACCACGGACGGATTGCGTAAACACTAAATCCATTGCCCTTAGGGCATTGACTGAGGTAAGACACATGATCAGTGTTTTTGACATTTTTAAGATTGGTGTAGGTCCTTCCAGCTCTCACACCGTTGGCCCAATGAAAGCCGGTAAATGTTTTATTGATGAGCTCGTCGCGAATCAACGTTTAACCGACGTCGACCGGATTAGCGTTGATGTCTACGGCTCTTTGTCTCTCACCGGTAAAGGCCACCACACCGATATCGCCATTATCATGGGCCTTGCAGGCAACAGCCCTGAAACCGTTGATATTGACTCTATTCCTGGCTTCGTCAAACGCGTCGAAGACACCGAGCAACTGCCGCTGGGCGAACAGCAGCATGTGGTCGCTTTTCCGCGTGACGGTGGAATGAACTTCCATACCTCTAACCTCTCCTTGCACGAAAACGGCATGCAAATTCATGCGTGGCAAGGTGATGAATGTGTGCTGAGCAAAACCTATTACTCGATCGGCGGCGGTTTTATTGTCGAAGAAGCCGAGTTCGGTCAGCCTGCCATGCAAACGGTGGAGGTCCCTTACGACTTCAATACTGCAGACGGCTTGTTGGCGCTCACGCAAGAAACCGGTTTTTCCATCAGCGGTTTGGTCATGGCCAACATGCGAGCCATGCACAGCCAAGAAGAAATCGATACCTACTTTGCTGACATTTGGAAAACCATGCAGGCGTGTATGAACCGCGGCATGGAAAACGAAGGGGTGCTTCCGGGACCACTGCGTGTGCCACGCCGTGCCGCTGCGCTGCGTAACCAATTAAAAACCAGCGAAAAATACAACATTGATCCGATGGCCGTAGTGGATTGGGTGAACATGTTCGCCTTTGCCGTCAACGAAGAAAACGCCGCCGGTGGCCGTGTCGTAACCGCACCAACCAATGGCGCGTGTGGCATTATCCCCGCCGTACTGGCCTACTACGATAAGTTTATTGAAACCGTCGACAAGCAAACCTACACGCGCTATTTCGCCGCATCCGGTGCAATTGGTGGCTTGTATAAGCAAAACGCCTCGATTTCTGGTGCAGAAGTCGGCTGCCAAGGCGAAGTAGGCGTTGCCTGCTCTATGGCTGCCGCAGGCTTGGCCGAGCTAATGGGTGGTAGCCCTCATCAAGTGTGCATGGCGGCAGAAATCGCTATGGAGCACAACCTCGGTTTGACCTGTGACCCAGTTGCGGGCCAAGTGCAAGTGCCTTGTATCGAGCGCAATGGTATTGCCGCGGTGAAAGCGATTAACGCCTCTCGTATGGCGCTTCAACGCTCTTCCGAGCCACGTGTTTCTTTGGATAAAGTCATCGAAACCATGATGGAAACCGGTAAAGACATGAATGCAAAATACCGTGAAACATCGCAAGGCGGTCTTGCGGTTAAGGTGATGTGCTAACCGTCTTTGACGCGATAAGCACCGTTCACACGGTATAAAAAAGCCCGAGTTCGTCATGAACTCGGGCTTTTTATTTGGGCTTAGCGCTAACCTATTACGCCTCAGCGAAGCCACGATAACTGCGTGAGCCTATACGCCCATCGCGGTATAGCCATTAAGCGGCGTGTTGCGCCACAGCTGCCTGTGGCTGTTTGTCGCCCACTGGCAAAATAGTGCGACCATATTCTTCGTTTAGCACTTGCGCCATCGCGAAATAGATCGCGCTTAAACCACACAGAATCCCTTCAAAGCCTGCAATGGTGCCAATAAAGGCACTGCCGGTGAAATCACGCGCGGCAAGTAGGAAGAACAGTACAGTCAAACTACCGAAAACAAACTGCTTGGCGAAGCAATAGCGCAGTGAGCCGATAAACATAAAGCCGGTAAACAGACCCCACATGACCAAATACCATCCCATAAATGCGGCTGGGCTGGCCTCAGCAATGCCAAGCTTTGGCATCACAATCAAACCAACCAGCGTCAACCAAAACAGGCCGTATGAGGTAAACGCTGTGGTGCCAAAGGTGTTGCCCTTTTTAAATTCCATGATGCCCACGATCACTTGCGCGAGGCCTCCGTAGAACAGGCCCATCGCCAAAATCATGCTATCAATCGGAAAGAACCCGGCGTTATGAATGTTTAACAGCACGGTTGTCATACCGAAACCCATCAACCCCAAAGGCGCTGGATTAGCCAATTTGTTTTCCATAGTTACCCTACTTCGAAAAAATATGATTCAAAAGTCAAAAACTGTGCTCACGACCCTAAGGAAAAATGATCGTACAGCACAAAAACGCGGCAATATTACGGGTTATACCAAGGATGTAAATAGGTTTTGGCGCATTAAGGAAAAATCCAACTTTAAGCCAACAAAACAGTGAGAAAACTTAGGCACATTGCGCCCAAAAACATAAAAAAAGCAGCGTGATGCTGCTTTTTTACTCGTTGAATATGAAAGGGAAACTTGATGCGTTTAGCGGGTGCTAAAGCCCTGCTTATTCACAAAATCTTTCATAAATGGGCGCGACTCTTTTTCCAATGTTGCCGAGATTTGCTCACTCCAAGACATATCTTTGTTGCCCCCCGTGCGGGTTTGATAATACTCGCGTACTTGCTGGTCGTATTCACCAAGCGCTTTTTCATCCATCGCTTGGTAGCTGTTCTCGTGCACTAACAAAGATGCAGGCAACTTAGGCTTGCGCTCCGGATCTTGAGCGGGCACCCCCAAACACATCCCGAATAAAGGCAACACATGTTTAGGTAATGCCAACAACTCAGCCACTTTGCTCGGCTGGTTACGTAGGCCACCAATATATACGCCGCCTAGGCCCATCGACTCTGCCGCCACCATGGCATTTTGCGCCATAATAGCGCCATCAATCGCACCGATAAGCATCTGCTCGGTAAAGCCTAACTTGGCATTAGGACTGATTTGCTCATGGCGATGGAAATCGGCACACCACACTAAAAATTCCGCACAGTCGGCTACATACGCTTGGTTGCCCGCGTATTCCGCCAATAAACGTCGCTTGTCGCTATCAGTCACTCGGATAATACTGGTGCATTGCAAGAAGCTTGAGCTGGATACCGCGCGCGCCGCATCAATAATCTGGGTCAATTGCTCGGAAGAAATCGCGTCTTGAGTAAATTTACGAATAGAGCGGTGAGAAAGCAGTGTCTCAATCGTTGGATTCATGATGGGTCCTTTCAATCGGTATAACATCAGGTGATACGGGTATACACTTTTCTATACGGTGTCGCAAACCACTGCTCTGCCTACTATTTCGCCATATTGTTAGCCATCCGCGTCACACAAGACCTTACGTGCGGTGAAAAAGAACAATCGATTTTTTCTATCAATGCAAAAGGTAATTTCGTCTTTTTTCTTACCCAGGGATCGGGCATAGTAAACCCATTGACGCTAAAGGAGATGACTATGTTCGTCGTAATTTTTGGCCGCCCTGGCTGCCCGTTCTGTGTTCGCGCAAAAGATTTGGCTGAAGAATTGAAAACAAGCCGTGAAGATTTCAACTACCGCTATGTGGATATCCACGCAGAAGGTATTAGCAAAGCCGACCTAGAAAAAACCGTCGGTAAACCGGTTGAAACCGTGCCACAAATCTTTGTTGACCAAGAGCACGTTGGCGGCTTTACCGAATTTGAAGCCTATGCCAAAGAAAACCTCGGCCTGTATCAAGAATAAGGCGCCGACAATCTTGCTAAAAAGCCAGCATCTCGCTGGCTTTTTTAATCCTCAACGCTATCAACGCATTTACACGTCTGAACGCTCTTTCACCTCTTTGAGGCTTTGAAGATTTTCGTTGATTTTAAAAATCACAATCATCAACTCACACCAAATTCTTGCTCCTACTGCACCGGCAACAATAGTAAACAGGCCAATAGCAACGTTTTCCAACCGCATCCCACCGTAGCTACCAAACATAGTGCCCAGTCCAGAGAACAACGCAATCAGTAACAGCAGCCAATACAGTCCGGTGACCAGTTTTGGCGTCAACATCGAATTAAAAAAGAAGATAGATTTCACACTTTGTTCCTTAAAAAAAATGAGAGAAGAGTATTCGAATTAGCCACTATTCATAATGGCTCCAGAGCCTGAGCACTTTCACCACTTGTTCATCCTCGAGGACTTGATAGACCAAGCGATGTTGAATATTAATACGGCGTGAATAGGCACCAGTGAGATCGCCGACAAGCTTTTCAAATGGAGGAGGTTTACGGTAGGGGTCGTCTTCAATCAGTGCTAACAGTTCTTGCGCTTTTGGTTTGAGGCCACTAGAAGCCAGCTTTTTTGCGTCTTTCTGGGCTTGTTTGGTGTAAACCAACTTCCATGTCACCAGTCCAACTCCTCATCGCATTCATCCGTCGGCGTGGCGATGCCTTCGCGAATTGACTCACGCATCCCTGGTACAGAAAGCAAATAGAGTGTTTCCTGAATGGCTGACCAGTCTTCTTCAGAAATCAGCACTGCTTTGTTACGTTTGCCCGCAATAACAATGGGCTGATGAGATTCGGCGGTTTCATCAATGAGCCGATACAATTTGCTACGCGCTTCAGTGGCAGTGATCCCCGTCATAGCGCCTCTCCAGTGATTGGTTTTTAAACAATTGTACGACATCGAGTACGTACGTCAAGACGAACGTACTCGTTAATATCCGCTCACTCAAGCCGCCGCGTTAGCCATCACCTGTGCAAACGCGGTTTCCAACACCGCTTTCGGCGGTTGCAATAAAAACACCTCATGAACCAACTGGGTTAATGCCTCGACGCTATCGATGCTTTTCTCGGTAATGAGATGCCCTGCCGTATCCCACACCAAAAACTGCTGATTACGAATCAAATAGCGGTGTGAAGCGGTGATCAACGACACCACGAGGTTATTGACGAAAATGGCTTCGGGGTGTTGATGAGAATAGAAATGCGCCACTTCAAAGTCCGCCTCGACCACGTCATAAAGCTCAACCTCGTACAGTGTTAATGGCAGTTGGTCGGGCTCGTGTAATACCACCGTCACCACATCGCCATTGCGCGTGATTTGATAGGTATCGTGCCCGATTGTGCAGGTGCGCTGGTTGATATTGAGTAACCCGCGCGGGGTTTTATTGCCAAAACCAACGTCCACTAGATAAGTCTCGCCATCGAGCTCAAGCACATTCATACGGTGGGTACGTGGATTGGTAGGTTTACCATTAAGCATCACCCGCGCCAGCACACTGCGCACCTTAAACCCCAAATGTTTCAGGGCAAGGTAGGCAATTTTATTGTGCTCAAAGCAATAGCCGCCTTGTTGGTTCACCACCAATCGCTCAAACAAAGCATCCGTCTGTAAAGAAAGCGGCTGCCCTGCCAAGGCATTAAGGCTAGAAAACGCATACCGTGCCAAGTGCTTTTCAATAAGCTCAGAGACCAGTGCCACGCCCTTCGCCTCACTCAACGCGAGGCGGTGTAAATACTCTTCAATCATGGGTGCTGATGTCATCGTCGACTCCTTATGTGAATGGCACCAGATTAACCCCTCAAGTAGGGTTGAGGTAAAGCCTCACGCAGGATTGCGACTAAAAGCAGAGCGCAGCAATCCTAATCCTGCCAGCGCAAAGATCCCAGACACTACTCTCTCGACCCAATGCGCCACTTTTTGGTAGACGTTCATCACGCCGTTGATTGAAAACAACAGGGAGTACATCCCATTCACCAAAAAGCCGACCAGCATACAAGTCAGCACCGCCGCGACAAAAAATAGCCCATCACTGCTTGAACCCATCCCAACCGACAAAGCCGCCATCCAAGCCACCACGGTTTTAGGATTAGAGGAATTTAAAACCACGCCACGAACAAACCATTTTCGGTATCCCACTTCTTGGTTATCGGTTGTGGAGACCGTCGCGGCGGCGTTAAAGGATGATTTTTCTCCCCTTACTCATGGCGACGGTTGCATTGGAGATATTCGCCGGCCCCGGAGAAACCGCGACAACAAAAAATGCGAACCCGATTGAAACCAGTGATAAAACGTCAGTCATCCTTGCTCCTTATCATCGATGTTGTGTTTAAAGTGGTTTTTCCATCGGCACACAATCCAAACGGATCCCTTTTGGGGAATGATACGTTGATACCTCATCGCCCACAAAGCCGCATGCGCGATAAAAAGGCGCTGCATTTAGCGTGGACTCGAGCGTTAGCAATAGCAAGCCCTGCTCTCTCGCTAGTTGCTCTAAAAACTGGAGCATCTTTTTCGCCGCGCCCCTGCCGCTGTAATCTGGCTCTACGAAGATGGCATCGACTAGACCAGTTTGTGCGTTGAGCTTACCGCTACCGATAACCTGCCCGTCTATTTCAGAGACGTAAAACGTATCGACCACGTCGGCAATAAAACGCTCAGACACGCTACCCTGCGTCCAAAGTGAAAGCTGCTCTTCCGTATAATGTGCTGAACACTTAGCTAAAATAGCTCGGTTTCTTAAATCAAAAATAGCCTGCGCATCACTTTGGTTAGCTTTTCTAATGGTGATCAAAACGCGTCCTTGTTTGTGTAAGCTGAGTGACTTTCTGTTATGTGGTGAAGGTAAAGAGTTTGTATTCTTGTCTGGCTAAGCGGAGCAAGTCCAGTATCACCTTAATGCCTTTGCTATGTTTGTAGCTAATTGAGGCTCTTGACCGTTTAAAAACTACGTCTACTAGATGAGACAAACTTCCTCAACTTAGATGCTGTAACACTTCAATTTGAATGCTTCGTAACAAGCTTTGAGTATGTTCTGACTGTAAATCGAGTTCGCACCAACCGTCAGTTCCCATGTATTCGGCAGAAATATATCTAATACTTTTAAGATCAATTTCATCGTTGATGACTCCAGTTAGCCTGAAAATACCTGACTTTGTATGGATTCTGCTAATTTTGAAATTTTCCATAAACCTCCGAGAACATAACGAATGACATGGACTCCCCCTCATGAAGATCTGCCACACACTTAGAACCTATCCCAAAAGGGATTTATTCCAAACAATGAGGCCACAAGCAAAATGCAACATGGCCTCGTAGTTTTCGATTTTCTTTTCCCAACGAACAAGCAATCTACGATAACGGTTTAGCCAGCTATGAGTTCGCTCCACAACCCAACGATGAGCCTTAAAATCATCCGATTGCTTCAAGCTCGCGGCCTCTTCAGCACGTGATTGAACATGGGGAATGTAGTTCAAAGCAACCAGTTCATCATGTAACCACTGGCCTGTATAACCTTTGTCTAGGTACAAAGGTACTTTCAGCGGCGGCCGATAACACTCTAGTGCATCTAATGTTTGAAGTACCAGCTTAATGTCGTGGACGTTTGCGCCATCGCTAACAACAGCCAGTGGCAATCCATTCGCATCCGTCAACAAACTGCGTTTTACGCCTTGTTTCGCACGGTCTGTTGGGTTCTTACCTGTTTTTTTGAGCCAGCTAAAGGTGCTTTAGTTTGGCACCCGTCCATTGATATGGAACTCCAATCAACCCCTTCGTAAATCAGGCCATTTTGCCAAAATCGCTCAAAGACTCCTGCATCTCGCCACTCTTGAAAACGACGATGTGCAGAGCTAGAGGAACAAATACCTGTCGCGTTAAGCGCATTCCACTGACAACCAGTTCTGAGAACAAAGAGGATGCCGTTCATAGCATCACGATTATCGACTCTCTTTCGATGTGTTCCTAGAGGATGGTTCGTCTTGTGGATTGGTAAAAGCGGCTCAATTTTTGCCCAAAGGGCGTCAGAGATTAGGTATTGTGTCGAATTCATTTACAGTATTTTCAATAGGTGTTGATTTACTCAGACAACACCTATTGAGATAGGTTCTTAGGTGCGGCCTTTAATAACGGAGGTAACCATGTCTACTCAATTTTTTGTGGCGTTGATCTCTCCAAGTACAACTTTTCTCTTCACGCGGTGAATGACCACGGAAAAGTCATTCTCCATAATTCGTTCCCACGCAGGAGCGTGGGAACGAGAAAAAAATGCGAACCCTATTGAAACGAGTGATAAAACGTCAGTCATCCTTGCTCCTTTTTATCGATGTTGTGTTTGCAGTGGTTTTTCCATCGGCACGCTGTCTAAACGGATCCTTACTTGAATGCCTAGGGAAAGTGTCACGCTGTTACTGTTTCAATTCCTGCGCAAAGCTATAAATGCTAGCTTCGAACGGTAGACTGACATGCTATGGTCTGTTCCAAACTTTTTCCAGGTAAACTGCTTCCTCATCCATCCTTTAAGCCGATACCAAATATCAACATGAGTGAGTAACCTAGCCTTATCGTATTCACCAGTTTTGACATTTGTGAGAAAACGCATATCACCACCGTGAATATAACCTCCGAACTTGTCTCGAAGAAAAGATTTTAATTTATCTCCTACTGCAGGTATAAAACCTAAAATCCAAGAAAGAGGCTCTATGAACATATTGGGTGGTGGTACCATAGTTACGCCATCAGACGAATTCACTACTCGGTAAATTGGTGTTTTCATTGTCATAAGCCAATGATCGTCTGACACTCTAGGTGCGCCAAATGTATAACATGCTGCATTACCGCCGCTATGAGTTATCCTCTTCGCAGCTATTGTTGCCAGTGCTCCTCCAAGAGAGTGCCCTGTGATAAATAATGGTAGTTCTCGATACTGTTCGAGTGCCTGATTGACTTCTACTTCGATTGAGTTATACGCATCATGAAATCCAGAGTGAACTCTCCCCTCAGTCACACATTTAGTTAGAGTGGCACGAGCGTCTGACTTTATATCTTTTAACTCGAGAGGCTCAGTACCACGAAATGATAAGACGACAAAACCATTAGTTTTAATCAGTATTGCCTGGCTACCATTTGCGTTGAAAGTAGCGACTAACTCAGCATTGAGAATTTCAATTTGCTTTTCAAGAAGCCGCTTTTCCTCTTCATAATCATAAGAAAATTTTTCTATAGCTAATAGAATTGCCTCCTTTAGTATATGGCTGCTTTCTTTCCCCACCAAGAGCATATTCTCAATTCTTTTACCAACATCTTCTGTAATAACAGGCGGATTGAATTTAAAGTAAGCAAGTTCAGCAAAGCATGCCATTAACCAAGCCGTTCTATCACTATATGCCTCTCGATACATTGGGATGCTTTTTCCCAACAGTTCTTTGGCTTGTTTAATATCATCACTTGTTTCTATAACTAATTTCGACATAACTAATCCTTGTCAGTACTGAAAATTAAAAAACATCCCTATAAATAACCACGCACTATTTTAAAACTATCACCCACCAAGCAATTGTTTATAGGAAGAATTATTAATATCATGCAAGTATATAAGGCTCTATTTTTTTAACGAACACATATCTCGTTAAATTCTTCTTAACTCGTTCCCACGCTCCTGCGTGGGAATGTATATGCATTTGAATCATAGGCAGGGTTCTCCATAAAATCACCGAACTACACTTGACCTCTGTTCTAACACTAGCGGACAGCGTCAGTACCTTTAGCAAGCAAGCCACTGTAATGCCCTAGGAGGAATAATATAACACTGGTTATGGTGCTTTTTGTGTTTGAATGATAGCAAGAGCTAGATATGCATTCCCACGCAAGAGCGTGGGAACGAGAAATAAAGTGTCGACTGCGCGACACTTATTCTTATTTATCATATTTATTTATCGGCCCAAGACTCATATACTTTTTTGATATTCCTATACGTAGTTGCCATTGTAAAGTCGTCAGGAAAATCATTTACAGCAGCTTTAATAATATCTCGATACTCTAATCTCATATCCTCAGCATTAAGCAGCTCTTTGTTGACACAAAAGCACAATCTATCTAATGCGTTTAAATACATTTGCTTTGCTTCATTGAGCCTCAATTCTAATGCTGTGAACTCCTCCTCTCCGGCATTTTTAGCTTCAGATACAGCTATGGCTGCCTCACTAAGCACAAGTCTTCTATCCGCGATCTGTTGTTCCAAAGCCAGAAGTGCACTAAGTTGACTTATTGAGTTTGATTTTACTGCTTGAGTAACTTGAGCTGTTAGTTGTCTAAGTTGAGAAAGAGCTATACCCAGCATAACCAAAGCAATGATGGCCGATACAGTGTAAATAATAACCGTCACTAAGTTATATATTTCAGCAGCCATCACTTTTTAACCTTATCGGCAATAACTCTTTTTGCAGCTGCTAAAATATCTGACAGAGAGTCTGCGCCTTGCTTCTCAAGTACAACATCTTGATCACCACCTAACTTTTTATATAAGTCAGCCCAAAACTGCCTTTGTTCTTCTTCACTAATCTTCGATTCATTCAGAACTTTTTGAGCACTTTTTAAAATAGATTCAACTTCATATAGACTAGAAGCACGAAGTATCTTTTCTTCTGTTTGATTTAAATATTCATTCAATGTCATTATTTTCACCTTTTAAATATAACGCCCACATTTGCACCTAATTTGGAGCACAGCAGACAACCATTTCGACAATATGCACTTGTTAATCTCTAGGACTGTTCTCCCACGGCCCGCTTGGAGCTAGTAACAAAGTGAGTTTTTGACAGCGGCGATTTGTAATAGTCTTCATCAAGGAATCTTAGAAGCTTTTTAAGGTCTGACTTATTATCAGGAACACATATTACTTCAGATCCATTTTCATCGATTGTCGTAAACGGTATTCCAAAATCAGTGGCAACTGCTTTCATTTCATGAAGAGGAACATTTTGTAGAATTCCACTTTGTTGAACCAAGGATATCTTTCTTCTCACCCATGAGTCCGCGAGAGGAATAAAATCATCGGAATTCACAGTCTGCATTAAATCAATATTAACAAAATCAACAACATCAGCATCCGTGGCTTCTTTGTAATACTCACTAAGGTCGAACATTTGCCGCGTCGAATGAAAACTGTAAAACTTTAATTTTCCTTCTTCAAGCGTTGCGGTAAGTTTGTGATCAACCGTGAGACCTATTCCCTCTATTTTTTTATAAACATTGTTCGCGTGAAAGATAGAAAGGCCATTGGTTGAAATAACTTTTCTTCTATCAAAATTCTGAAGCAATATTTTCACAGAACCATTCGGTTTTTGGTAGCCAGTGAACAATGCTTTTATATCAAGAAAAAAGTCTTCAGTAGAAACTACAGGCTCCACTCCTAAGGGGTTTTCAATAGCCAGAGCCAGACCATCAATATCATCGTAATTATTGATGTATAGAATTTCTCCCTCATCTGGCTTGTACTTTCCATCGAACTCAAATTCATCGACAACGTTATCGAAGATTTCTTCCTGGTTTTTTATATAATCAGTAAGTTCTGTTTGAACTGGGTTTGATAATTCAAATTTAACGATCCGACTAGAGGGGTCGCTTGTCAAAGCAAAAAGACTTAAAGACATTTTCTACTCCATTAACATAGAACTTGTTAGCTTCATAACCCGGTTTACATCTCTAGGGCTTCTTATGACTCTTTTGGTTATCAATGTGTAAACCATACCATCGCTCGACTCTATCTTATAAAATCTAAATTTAAATAGATATAAGATTGGGTGTGACGGTATATTGGAAACAAACCATGCGACAACAAATATCAGGCTAATAGTAATAACGGCCATTAAAAAATCAATTTCAGCGATTTTCATAACCACTGGTGACGCATAACTGGCTAAAAACACCAAAAGATAATAATCAGCCGACTCCACTTTTTTTGCAGAAAATCTTTCTCTTTGTGCCTCTCTTCTGACTAGTGCTAATATAATAAATGGCAATAACATTCCAAACATTGATATGATTGATAGCTGAATAACCAAAGAATCTATAGTTCTAATTGTGTAGTACCTAACGCCTGCAAGAACCAGAAGGGTTGGCGAAAAAGATGATACAAACAGCAGGGTTTTCAACCAATTTCTCATCGCATTCGTCCCTGGTTAAGGTTTTCCGAAGAGGAAGACAATAATTGACTATTATCGTGAAGCGATGGCCAACTATTACTTTCCACTCAAAAAACTTGTCACATTTTATATTATTTTAAACTTCTACAGGCCAACGAGGCTCAAATGAACTATTAGTTTCTTCTACTGAAAGAATATTTGAAACGAGTAGATTTCTTATCCCATCTTTTTGGATGTCATAGCAAAAAAATTTTTCAGTCCCAGCGGTCATTCTGTAACTATAAGGTTCAGCTTCTCTTGTTTCGACAGAGCCATCTTTTTCTCGAGCAGTAATCATAATCGTATGAAGATTTTTACCTGCTGAATGGATGGTATCTTTAATACTCATATAACTCTCCTTAATTTGATTAAAATATAACACCGTTACACGCGCTTTTTTCTAAACTGACGGTTATTAAAATACTTACAGCTCTTTACTATTGTCTCACTTTCGAGAAATTGGACAAAAAAGCCTACCTTTGAAGACAGGCCCAGTTCCCCACGCTACCGCCCATCGATTGTCCGCATCCGGTAAGCGATCTGTCTCTTTGTTTACTTTTTAGCCTACCAAATGTCTAAATACCTTTTCATACGCTAGTGTCTAAAATGTTAGCTAGCGCTTGTTCTGTGATATTCGCTCCAAAAAATTACTTTGCGGTCGGTTACAGATGTCGCGTTTGGCGGGCGTAGGATGGAAAAACTAGCAGGTGTAAAAGTGTCGTCTTAGCGGTGTTTGGGGGAGGCAGAAAGCCGCAATAGCTGGGTGTTAGCGGAGGTGACAGCTGGCGTCTAGAAACTCGGCGGTGGTGAATTCTTTGGTTTAATTTGACCAAACTCGGTTAATTGGTCCTTTTTTACGCAAAATTAATGATTATTTCACTAAATTTGTACAACAAATTGTGATTTAGGTTGGTATAATTTTCACCACTTTAACCTCCTCCGCACGCTGTTGGATATTTGTGCTGTGAATATAGACGTCAATAACCTCCTGCTCCAAAACGATATTTTGCTCCTTTTTGTGGTACTTGCCATGGGCCTTGCGGTTGGAAAGGTCAAAATTGGTAATGTGCAATTGGGTGGATCCATCGGTGTACTGTTTACCGCAATCATTTTCGGTAACGCTGGGTTCACTTTCTCGCCTGATGCGCTCAGCATCGGTTTTATGCTGTTTATCTACTGTGTAGGTATTGAGGCAGGCCCGAACTTTTTTGGCGTTTTCTTCCGCGATGGTAAGTCGTATTTGCTACTGGCGCTCACCGTGCTGCTTAGTGCCATTGGCTTAACCTTGTTTTTCCAAGAGCAATTGGGGCTGGATATCAGCATTGCCACCGGCATGATGGCAGGCGCGCTGACTGCAACGCCAGTACTGGTAGGCGCGAAAGATGCCCTAAATTCCGGACTCACGGGCGTTGAGGGTGAGCAACTGGGCATGATGATCGATAACCTCAGTGTCGGTTATGCCATGGCGTACTTAACCGGTTTGGTGAGCTTGATTGTGCTGGCGAAATTGATGCCGAAGTTACAGCGCCACAACTTAGAGCACTCTGCACAGCAAATCGCCATTGAACGCGGCTTGGGGAGTGAGTCGCAGCGTAAAGTCTATTTACCTATTATTCGCGCCTATCGGGTCGGCCCTGAACTCATTCAGTGGATTGATGGCCGCAATCTGCGCGAGCTGGGTATTTATCGTCAAACTGGCTGTTACATCGAGCGCATTCGTCGTAATGGCATTTTGGCGAACCCAGATGGTGACGCGATTTTGCAAGAAGGTGATGAGATTGCACTAGTGGGCTATCCCGATAGCCATGCCCGCCTCGACCCCAGTTTCCGTAACGGCAAAGAAGTGTTTGATCGCGATCTGCTCGACTTGCGCATTGTCGAAGAAGAAATCGTGGTAAAGAACGACAGCGTCGCGCAGAAGAAGCTATCCGATCTGAATCTGTCAGAATATGGCTGCTTCTTAAACCGTGTGGTGCGCGCACAGGTGGAAATGCCGATGGACCAAGGCATTATTCTCAATAAAGGTGATGTGCTGCAGATCAGCGGCGAGAAAAGCCGCGTGAAAGGTCTGGCTGAGCGCATTGGTTTTATTTCGATTCACAGCCAAATGGCCGATCTGCTCGCGTTCTGCTGTTTCTTTATTCTCGGCCTTGGACTGGGGATGATCACCATGACCTTCGGCCAAGTGACCTTTGGTTTGGGTAATGCCGCTGGTTTGTTGTTGGCGGGAATTAGCTTGGGCTACTTGCGCGCCAATCACCCCACGTTTGGTTATGTGCCGCAAGGGGCGCTGAATATGGTCAAAGAGCTCGGGTTGATGACATTTATGGCTGGCATTGGGTTAAGTGCCGGTGGCCGCTTATTTGAATACATCGCCGATATGGGCTTTTCAGTGATCATTGCCAGTATCTTTATCAGCGTGATCCCTGTGATTATCGCCTATTTGATTGGCGCCTATGTGCTGAAAATGAACCGCGCGTTACTGTTTGGCGCCATTGTCGGTGCGCGTACCTGTGCGCCTGCAATGGATATGATTAACGAGCATGCCCGCAGCACCATTCCGGCGCTGGGTTATGCAGGCACCTATGCGATTGCCAACGTGATCCTCACCTTGGCCGGTACTCTGTTGATCATTCTGGTGTGATTTATTGGCTAACCTTCTATTCGGTCAGCAATAATTCAGCGACTATGCATATAATGAAAGCGTCCAATTTGGGCGCTTTTTTGCTCACAAGGGGTTACGCATGCAGGTGCTTATTATCGAAGATGATTCGATTCTCAGTCATCACGTGAAAACGGAGCTGACTGAGCTGGGTCATCATGTGCGCTGTGCCAGCACAGCCAGCGAGGGGCTGTATTACGCCGATCAATTTCCAAATGACATCGCAATCATTGATTTAGGCTTGCCTGATCAAGATGGTATTAGTTTGATTCGCGACATTCGTGCCAAGGGGCTGCGTTTGCCTATTTTGGTGTTAACCGCCCGGGCGAATTGGCAGGATAAAGTCACCGGGCTAGATGCCGGCGCGGACGATTATTTGGTGAAGCCGTTTCAAAAGCCAGAATTGGTGGCACGGCTGAATGCCTTGGTGCGACGGAGTGCCGGTTTTGTGAAGCCCACCATTACTGCAGGCGATATCGAGCTCGATTTGCTGGCCAAATCCGTCTCGGTCAAAGGCCAACCTTTAGAGCTGACCGCCTTTGAGTATGATCTGTTTGAGTACTTGATTCGCCACAGCCGCGAAGTAATCTCCAAACAACGCTTACTCGATGTGCTGTATCACGACCAAGACGGCGATCCAAATACCATCGAGGTGATGATTAGCCGTTTACGCAAAAAACTGGTACAAAGCGGTCATGAAAACCCAATTTCCACCGTGCGTGGTCAAGGGTATCTTTTTGAAATTCAAGCTGAGTAATTCATGAAATTAGGCCAATTCGCTTTGTGTCGTTGCCGCACGCGGTTGCGAACCCGTGTGCTTGCTACCTCGATCGGTATTATTTTACTGTTTTCGATTGCCCTTGCGGCGTTGATAAATAAGCTGTACCAGCAAAACTCAATGGCGGCGTACTCGCGCGATTTGGTGTCGCAAATTCCGATGGTGATGGCGCAGCTCAGCCGCGATGGCTTAATCCGAGCCGACCAGCTCACCGCGTGGATCCAATCGCTTGATCCGTCGAGCTCGGATTATATGTCGGTACTCTGCACCCCAGAAAATCACACGTTATGGACATCGCGAGATGTCAAAGCCTTTGAGGTGGATGACATTTGTGCCCTCTTCCCCTCGCAAGCTACCACGCCACAGTATCTCTCGATTGCCGGGTTTAACGTGGTGGCCCAACGGCTATCTTCTGATAAGCAGCCAAGCGATAGCCCTAATCATTTGTATGTGCTGCGTAATGTGGGGCAAGAGAAGCAACAGCTCGCCAACTTGGAAACAGAGACATGGTTTTACATCAGTTTGCTGTTCTTTTCTGCTTCTGCGCTGGTTGTGGCGGCCTGCCATTGGAGTTTTTCGCCACTGCGCCGCTTGGCGAGAGAGCTGATTGCAATCACCGAATCGCGCCAACAAACCTTGGACAGTGATTACCCTGATGAGCTGCAAGATCTCACCCAAGCACTCAACCAGATGATCACGCAGCGGGAAAAGCAAAAAGTGCGTTATCGTCACGCTATGGACGACTTGGCACATAGCCTTAAAACACGCTTAGCGGCCACCAACGCCCTACTCGATGATAATAGCCTGAGTCGCGAGCAATTGAACAAGCGTATTTTGGAGCAAGTCAGCCAAATGGATGACATGGTTCAGTACCAGCTTAAACGGGCTTTGGTGGGGCAACGCGGCCTAAAGCGTGATGACAGCTCGCTAACCATTCCTGTCGATAGTCTGACGGGCATGTTAGATAAAGCCTATCGAGATAAACCAGTGACAGTGATCCGTGGTTTTGCTGACGATGCCACCCTCCCGCTTCATCGCAGCGATCTTATGGAGCTGTTGGGGAATTTACTCGAGAACGCGTACCGCTTTTGTCTGGAGCAGGTGCTGATCCGATTGGAAGATAAAGGGGATGCGTGGCAGCTTTCTATTGAGGATGACGGCCCCGGCGTGCCGGAGTGCTATCGCGAGAGTATTTTTCAGCGCGGCGTGCGTGCCGATCAGCTAAATCCGGGCACGGGGATTGGCTTGGCGGTGTGCGATGAAATTATTGCCAGCTATGATGGCACTATTCAAGTCGCCCAATCCTCATTACAAGGCGCCGCGTTTGTTCTCACCCTGCCTAAACGCTAGCTAACACAGTGTTTGATGCCAACAAAAAACGCAGCCGTTTGGGCTGCGTTTTTCATTAAGCTGCATTTTACTGGGCTGCGGGTATGTCGGACTCGGCGAGGCTGCGCATCTCCCACTCGCTAAGGCCGAGACACCAACGCAGGCTAATCGCTGTCTGGGTCTGCTAACAAATCGTCCTTGGCAGCCATCATATATTGGTACATCGACCAATAGGTTAAGCCAGTTGCGGCATAGAGCGCGACATAACCCAGCCATTCAATCCAAGGCGCGGCATGCCAAAGCAGCATCGTCAGAGCAAACATTTGTGAAGCCGTTTTAAATTTCCCCACCCAAGAGACAGCAACGCTGGCGCGTTTACCAATTTCGGCCATCCACTCGCGCAGAGCCGAAATTATCACTTCTCGCGCAATCATGGTCGCAGCGGGAATCGTGACCCAAATGGAGTAGTAATGCTCGACAATCAGCACCATGGCAATTGCCACCATCACCTTATCGGCAACAGGATCGAGAAAGGCGCCAAACCGGGTCGATTGTTTTAAACGGCGAGCTAAATACCCATCCAACCAATCAGTAACACCGGCAATCACGAAAACGAGTGCCGCGGCAAACGAAGCCCATTCGTAGGGCAAATAATAGGCGATGACAAAGACCGGAATTAGCGCAAGGCGCAAAAAGGTCAAAATGGTGGGTATATTAAGGCGCATGCTCAGCTTTTTATTGTTGGATTGACTACGTTATGTTGCCCCATTGCCTCTAACCTTGCAATGAGGAATGAATTTTCTCTGCCAGTGTTCGGCTGATCCCGGGGACTTTGGCGATTTCTTCGACACTGGCGTTGCGCAACTCTTGGATCCCACCAAGATATTTCAGCAAAGCTTGGCGACGTTTCGGGCCAATACCTTCGATTTGGGTCAGCACACTTTGTTTGCGCGCTTTTCCACGTGCGGCACGGTGTCCAGCAATAGCGTGATCATGGCTTTCATCGCGGATGTGTTGAATCAGGTGCAACGCTGGTGAGTCGGCTGGCAACGAGAATTGCTCGCCAGAGACTTTGATCAGTGTCTCTAGGCCCGGTTTACGGCTGGTCCCTTTGGCAACACCCAAAATAAGCGGATGAATGGGCCAATCGGCGATCAGGGGTTTCAGTACCTCCCACGCGCGATTGAGCTGCCCTTTACCCCCATCAATCACGATAATATCGGGGATTTTTTCTGGCTCGAGCTGTTTGCTGTAACGACGGGTCAGCACTTGGGCCATTGCGGCGTAATCGTCACCGCCGGTGATCCCTTCAATGTTGTAACGGCGATACTCTTTTTTTAGCGGGCCATCTTGGTTAAAAACCACGCACGACGCCACGGTTTTTTCGCCCATGGTGTGGCTGATATCAAAACATTCCATGCGCTTGACGGGGTTTAACCCTAGCGTTTCTTGCAGCACCTTGTAGCGGTGCTGGATGGTCATGCGATGGTTTATCTTGCTGGTTAACGCCGTACGCGCATTGGTGTTAGCTAGCTTTAAGAAGCGTGCCCGCGCGCCGCGTGGTTTGCTTTGCAGTTGCACTCGCCGCCCGGCGATTTCACTCAAGGTATCTGACAGCCAGGTAAGATCGTCGCCGATGTCATCAGAAATCAAAATGTGGCTAGGAATGGTGCGCCCTTCTGCTTGGGCCAAATAAAACTGGCTGACAAAGCTAGACACCACTTCGGCAGGTTCTGTCTCCGCCGGCATTTTGGGGAAATAGCTGCGGCTACCTAACACCTTACCTTGGCGTAAAAACAGCACATGAATACAGGCCACACCGTTCTCAAGCCCAAACCCGATCACATCCAGATCTTCGTCGCTATCTTGCGAGACAAACTGCTGCTCTTGCACGCGACGCAAGGCTTGGATTTGATCGCGGTATTCGGCGGCTTTTTCGAATTGAAGCTGCTGACTGGCGGTTTCCATTTTTTCCACCAGCGAATCGATCACTTGGCGATTTTTACCCTGCAAGAATAACCGCGCAAAATTCACCTGCTCGGCGTACTCCTCATCACTGACCAATCCGGGTACACAAGGCCCCGCGCACCGACCAATTTGGTACATCAAACAGGGACGACTGCGGTTGGCGTAAACGGAGTCCTCACATTGGCGAACGGGGAATATTTTCTGCAACAGGTGCAGGCTTTGTCTTACTGCGCTCGCATCCGGAAACGGGCCGAAGTATTCGCCCTTTTTCTTTTTCGCACCGCGATGAACCGCCAAGCGAGGGTGGGTATGGCCGCTTAGATAAATGTAGGGGTAGGATTTATCATCGCGTAGCAACACGTTGTATTTAGGCAGGTGTTGCTTGATGAGGTTGTGTTCAAGGATCAGCGCTTCGGTTTCCGTGTGAGTGACGGTGACTTCCACATTGGCGATGTTACGTACCAAGGCTTTGGTTTTTTCGCTAGAAACTTGCACACGAAAGTAGCTGGCAAGACGCTTGCTCAGATCTTTCGCCTTACCCACATAAATGATCTCACCCGAGGCGTCCATCATGCGATAAACGCCCGGTTGGTGAGGCACCGTTTTTAAAAAGCTTTTTGAATCAAATGTGTCTGGCACTACAGAGTCTCGGTATCTAACATCCCGTGACGAATGGCGAGGTGAGTCAACTCCACATCCCCGTTAATGCCTAGCTTGCTAAACAAGCGATAGCGGTAACTATTAACGGTTTTGGGGCTTAAACTGAGCTGCTCGGAAATGTCCGTGACTTTTTGCCCTTTGGTGATCATCAGCATGATCTGCAATTCACGCTCAGACAGCTCCTTGAAAGGGTTGTCAGAAGAAGCGGAGAACTGACTAAGCGCCATTTGCTGGGCAATATCCGGGGAAATGTACCGTTGGCCGCTATTGACCATGCGAATCGCATTCACCACTTCGTCTGCGCCCGCCCCTTTGGTGAGATAGCCCGCGGCACCCGCTTGCATCACCTTAGTTGGGAATGGGTTCTCAGTGTGAATCGTGAGTACGATGATCTTGGCATCCGGCGAGTAGCGAAGCAACTTACGTGTGGCTTCCAAACCCCCGATGCCCGGCATGTTCATGTCCATCAGGACAATATCGGCGTGATTTTGCCGACACCACTTGAGTGCGGCTTCACCGCTGTCGGCTTCCCCTACCACTTTAATTCCACGGACGTCTTCTAATAGACGTCGAATCCCTGTGCGAACCAGCTCGTGATCATCTACAAGGAAAACAGTGATCAATCTTGTATCTCCACTTGGTTTGGTTCGCCAACTTGTTGCTTCACCGCAACGGTTGGACGTGTCTTAACGCATATTACTTGAGTTTTACCACGGATGAAAAGGCAACAACAGGGGCGATGTGCCGAATCGCAAATTTTCATACACCAAGCTGTCAAAAAACAGTCAACCCGTCTAAATTATGGCCAACGCGGTGATATTTGCACCAAGTTGCTAGCCATAAACAGAGTAACGTCATGTTGACATGTCAGCATTTTTGAACACATTGCCCTCCTGTCCGTGATCGCGAGAGAGCTTAACCCCTTAGGCTATAGCGCCAAACACAGATACTTCATTTCGAGGTATTCATCCAAGCCCCATTGTGACCCTTCTCGGCCTAAGCCTGATTGTTTCACCCCACCAAAGGGCGCCACCGCGGTTGAAATAAGGCCAGTATTAATCCCCACCATGCCGTACTCTAAGGCTTCTGCGACACGATGCACGCGGCTAATGTCTCGCGCATAAAAGTACGACGCCAGACCAAACTCGGTATCGTTCGCCATTGCGATAGCTTCTGCTTCATCATTAAAGGCAAACAAGGGCGCAACCGGACCAAAGGTTTCTTCTTTAGCAATCCGCATCGCCGGTGTCGCGTGTTTGATGACCGCAGGCTGAGTAAAGTTTTCCCCTAGCTCTGGGCAATCGCCGCCAAGCAGGATCTCGCCGCCGTGTTGCTTGGCATCGTCCAAATGTGCTTTCACTTTGTCGATCGCACCACGATTAATCAGCGGGCCAATGTCCACCTTATCATCGGTGCCAAGACCGACACGTAATTGACTAACCGCTTGTGTGAATTTTTCTGCGAAGGTGTCATAGATACTCGATTGCACATAGATTCGGTTCACACAAACGCATGTTTGTCCCGCATTGCGATATTTAGCCGCAATGGCACCTTCAACCGCTGCATCAATATCCGCATCATCAAAAACAATAAACGGCGCATTGCCCCCCAACTCCAGCGACAGCTTTTTAATGCTTGGCGCGCATTTTTCCATCAGTTGTGCGCCAATTTCCGTCGAGCCAGTGAATGAGAGCTTGCGTACCCGATCATCGCTGCAAAGCGTATCGGCAATCGGCCCAGCTGTGCCGGTGACGATGCTTAGTACCCCGGCAGGCACACCAGCGCGCAGTGCCAGCTCTCCAAGCGCCAACGCCGACAACGGTGTGTCACTGGCCGGCTTCACCACCATAGTACAACCTGCCGCCAGTGCTGCCGCGGCTTTGCGGGTGATCATCGCGGCTGGAAAATTCCAAGGCGTAATCGCTGCCGTTACGCCAATCGGCTGCTTGATCACAGAGATGCGTTTGTCGGCCTGCTCAGCAGGAATGGTCGCGCCATACACCCGCTTCGCTTCTTCAGCAAACCACTGTAAAAATGACGCCGCGTATTGGATCTCTCCCGCGGCTTCTTTCAGCGGTTTGCCTTGCTCAGCGGTCATGATCGCCGCTAAGTCGTCTTTGTGTTCAAGCATCAGCTCGTACCAGCGGTACAATACATCGGCACGGGCTTTCGCCGTTAGCGCTCGCCACTCGGGCAAGGCCGCATCGGCGGCATCAATCGCTTGTCGTGTTTCCTCGGCGCCCATATTGGGTACGTTTGCCAAACACGCGCCATTGGCAGGATTGGTCACCGGGCGTGTTTTTTGGTTATGGGCATCTTTCCATTGACCGTTAATCAGTGCTTGTGTCTTAAGCAGCGTCATGTCCTGCAATTGCATAATGGCTCCTTTTTTGTTCAAAGGCGTCGCGCGTTCACCCAAATCATACTGGCACCTTGCCAGCTCACGAATAGCACGGCAAGATATTCGCTGAGATCAACGACTATAAGCCAGCAACTGCACAATGTCTGCCCAAGTAGACAGCAAATAATCACAACGGCTTATAGATACCGGCGCAAACACAGCTGGCCCTTCAACAGAAAAAGGATGCTCTATGCGTATTTTTAGCCAGTTCGATAGCGGGAATATCCGCGTTCTGAATGACGACAACATCAACAATATCCAGCTTGCCATTCACCAAGACAATCAATCTGAGTTTTATCAGTGGTTCCACTTTCGCCTTGAAGCTGAGGTCAATCAGGCCCATACGCTCCATATTCAGCAGCTTGCAGGCTCGGCCTACCCTGAAGGCTGGAAAGACTACCAAGCGGTTGCCTCATACGACCGTGATACCTGGTTCCGTGTCCCTACTGAATTCGACGGCGATACCTTGACCATTAAGGTGACGCCGCAACACGGCTCGATGTACTTTGCGTATTTCGCACCGTATAGCTATGAGCGCCACTTGGATTTGATTCATCAAGCGCAAACCTACCCACAGTGCCAATTAGAAACGCTTGGCCAAACCCTAGATGGTCGCGATATTAGCCTCTTGAAAATTCGCGCTGATTTAGGGGAATCCGCCCAACCGAAAACACCCATTTGGCTGATTGCCCGCCAGCACCCCGGCGAGACCATGGCGGAATGGTTTATGGAAGGTTTACTCGACCGATTGCTTGACGACACGGACACTACCGCCCGTGCACTGTTGGAAAAAGCGGACTTTTACATCGTGCCCAACATGAATCCCGACGGCAGCGTACGCGGCCACTTGCGCACCAATGCCGTCGGCGCCAACTTAAACCGCGAATGGGAAACGCCAAGCCTTGAGCGTAGCCCTGAGGTGTATCATGTTCGTGCCCGTATGGAACAAACTGGGGTGAAAATGTGCCTCGATATTCACGGTGATGAGGCAATTCCGTATAACTTTGTTGCCGGTTGCGAGGGGATCCCATCTTACGATGAACGTATGGCTGACCTCGAAAACCGCTTCAAACGTGCGCTGCTTACCGTAACGCCGGAGTTTCAAGATGAGCATGGCTATGAAAAAGATGCGCCCGGTAAAGCCAATTTAACCGTAGGATCAAACTGGATTGGCGAGCGCTTTAAGTGTTTGTCGTACACGGTTGAAATGCCGTTTAAAGATCACAACGACCAACCGGATCCAGATTTTGGCTGGTCACCGGCGCGCAGCCAAGCCTTTGGTCGCGATATGCTCAGTGCCATCCTCGCGGTGGTGGATACACTGTAACGCACCCAATGTGCGCGAGACGCAAAAGCCGATGCCGCGTCATCGGCTTTTTCTATGTCTGTCATAGATTATTTCTGTTTTCGCTCCTCGGTAAAGGCTCGTAAACTAGCCACAAATCATTCGACGAGGAACAATAATGACAACCCTAACCTCACGTTGCCCTCACTGCCAAGCAATGAACCGTATTCCGAGCGAACGCGTGAATGACGCGCCCAAGTGTGGCAAATGTCAATCAGCGCTATTAGAAGGAAAGCCCATTGAAGGCACGAGCGATAACTTTGCTGCCTTACTTAACAGCGACAAGCCCGTGGTGGTAGATTTTTGGGCCCCTTGGTGTGGACCATGCCAAAGTTTTGCGCCTGCTTTTGAGGCCGTCGCCGAGCAGGAAGAGGGGCGTGCGCTGTTTGTGAAAATTGACACTGAAGCGCAGCAGGCGCTGGCAGCACAATATCGCATTCGCAGCATTCCGACGCTAATGGTGTTTAAAAACGGCGAGCGCGTTGACATGATGAACGGCGCCCTGCCTCAAAATGCCTTTAGTGACTGGCTAAGCCAGCACCTTAGCTAATCGCTAACCATCCTTTCATGATGATCTCGCGGCGCTACACTTTTAGCGCCGCGCCTTGTTTGACCGCGCGGATCGCCACATTGGTATTGATGTCTTTAACCATCGCCAAGGTCTGTAACTGGCGCATAAAGGCTTCATAGTGCGGTAAATCGCGTGTCACCACTTCCAGTAAATAATCATAAGTGCCAGAAATGACGTGGCCGTTGATCACTTCATCCATGTCTACCAGCGCCTTTTCAAAGGTGACAATCGCCTCTTCTCGGTGATTGCTCAAACTCACGTTAACGAAAAAGGTCATGTTTAGCCCAATCCGTTGGCGATTTAACGTGACCTGATAGGACGCTATCACTCCATCGGCTTCCAGCTTTTTGATTCGTCTTGCACACGGTGAAAACGACAGCCCAACCGCATCAGCGATTTCCGCGGTGGTACGCCGCGCATCGTCTTGCAACAGCGCCAAAATGGCTTTGTCTTTACTGTCCAAATCGCTTCCTTGGTGATTTTCAACAACAAAAGAATAGTTAAAGATGATAAACGCTAACATGATGGCAAATCACTCTTTAATTTGCCACCAATCCCTCCTTTGACGCTGCCACACTAACTCTATTGTTGAACAAGGAAGTGACCCACCATGCCTGCCACCTCTCAACGTGTATTAGGCCTCGCCGCTATGCTTGTCACCGTCACCATTTGGGCGAGCCTGTTTATCTCATTGCGTCAGGCCAGCCAATCGGTGTTAACCAGTGGCGATATTGCCCTGCTTCGCTTTTTGCCTGCCGCCATCCTGTTTGGTTGGCTGAGCCGTCATCGGATCCGTCATATTATCTCTGTGCCCAAACGTTATCTGTTTGCGATTGCCTTTGGCGCAGGCTTACCGTTTTATCTGCTCGCTGCCACAGGTATGCAGTTTGCCCCGGTCGCCGATGGCGCCTCGTTAATTCCTGGGATCTTGCCGCTGTTTGTCTCTGCAATTGCTTGGGGCGTTTACGGTGAATCGCTCTCAGTGGGACGGCGATTAGGCATTGGGCTTATCGTGATCGGCATAGGTGCGTTTTTATGGCATTCGCTGTTCTTCTCACCATGGAGCGTCACGCAAGGCCATTTGATTTTGCTTGCAGCCAGTATCAGCTGGGCATGGTTTACCATTGGCGTGCGTGTGACAGGATTGAATGCCGCAGAAGCCGGCGCGGTATTAGCGATTTCGGCCGTCTTGTTGCTGCCGGTAGGTGCGATGAGCGGACTTGTCTCCTTTAACCTGCTCCAAGCCCCTCTTGACGAGTTTGGCTACCATGTACTGGCGCAAGGTTTAGGCGTGGGGATCATTGCTAATTACAGCTATGCATTTGCGATTCGCCGCTTAGGGGCAGAAATGAGTGCCGCAATAGGTGCATTCACGCCTGTGGTGGCTGCGCTGATCGCCATTCCGGTGTTCTCAGAAACCGTCAGTCTGCTCACCGTGGTGGCGATGGCGTTGATTGTATTCGGGGCGGTGCTCGCCAGTGAGGGGATAAAGTGGCGACGCACACAAACAAAAAGCGGCCCGCAGGCCGCTTAATCTGTGATTCGACGTAAACGCTATCCGGTTAGAGATAGTCGCCACGACGCAAGGCATCGATACGTTTTTCTAGCGGTGGGTGAGTCATAAACAACTCACTCAGCGTTTTCTTACCGTTAATACCAAATGCCATCATTGAGCCTTCCAGTTTCGGCTCGTGGCTGACTTTTAAACGCTCCAGTGCTGCAATCATTTTCTGTTTGCCCACCAGCTGCGCTGAGCCTGCATCGGCGCGGAATTCGCGATGACGGCTAAACCACATGGTGAGAATGCTAGCCAAAATACCAAACACGATTTCTAGCACTGACGACACCAAGAAGTACATCATCCAGTTGCCGCCGCCTTCGCCTTCTTCGTCGTTGTTCATGCCACTGACCGCGCCAGCGATGACACGAGAGATAAAGATCACGAAGGTGTTCACTACCCCTTGCATCAAGGTCATGGTGACCATGTCGCCGTTGGCAATGTGACTGACTTCATGCGCCAGTACCGCTTCCGCTTCATCACGGGTCATGTTTTGTAGTAAACCCGTTGATACAGCGACCACGGAGTCGTCACGTTTTGCGCCGGTGGCAAACGCGTTGATATCGGGCGAGTTATAGATCGCCACCGTTGGCATGCCAATGCCAGCACGCTGAGCCTGTTGACTGACCGTGTTCATCAACCAGTGCTCGGTTTCATTACGTGGATGCTCAATCACTTGCGCCCCTACAGAGCGAAGTGCCATGGATTTTGACATCAGCAACGAGATAATTGAGCCGCCAAAACCGAATACAGCCGCCAGTACCAGCAACCCAGACAAGCTGCCCGGCTGCATGCCTGTGACCGCGTAGATGATGTTCAGCACAATGCTGAATACGATCAGTACCGCGAGGTTGGTAGCAAGAAATAATCCTATGCGTTTCATCGTGTGTCTCCGTCGCTTAAACCCAGTGTTTAGCGCTTACTTGTTGTAATGGTAAAAATAGTATGGGCATTCAAGATAAAAACAATCCTTTGATGCAATTTGTTACGAATAAAATGATTGAATCCGTCCATCGATACAGACAGCCGCATCACTCCGCTGACCAGTTAGTGTGGCACGTTATTCCCATCTGATATAGATAAAATGTGAGCTAGGCCGATTGATAAAATTTCACAACTAATTCAGTAATTTAAAAACAAACCTAACACATAGAGCCAGCATTTTAGACAAATCCAAGCTACTATAGACTTTAGTCGAGTTGTAATTGCGTTAAGAGGGCGCTAATTTGGCTGCAGCTGTTTAAAACTAGATAACATTTTCTCACTCATTGTTCACATCGCGATGAAGCGTCAATGAGATGAGACAAAGTGTGAAGCCCTGATCAAGAGCCGCGTTAAAACAACGCGTTATCAATGGAGTGAAACCATGGCAGAAAAAGAAAACTACCGTGTCGCTATCGACATCTTATGCTGTCATCTCGGCATGAGCTTCGACGAAGCCTGCTCAGAACTTGGGTTAGCATCGGATGACGCCAGTGCAGCGCGACAAATTGCAGAAGTCCAGCAAGGTCTAATGGGATTACTGGACGATCAAAAGTAAGCGGTCATTGTCAGTCATTCCTGTTACAAGCCCGCCTCTACATTAGCAAAAAGCCAGTTTTCACTGGCTTTTTTTGTGTCCGGCATGACTCAATGCGCCCACCGTTTAAGGCGCTAAAAGCGCACGGATATCCAGCGTTGACGCCCGTTGTGCTGGCGAGGCATCGGCAGCAAACGGCAAGTGCCCCAGACAAGGCGCATCTAAATGCGCATCAAGATAGCGCACCATTTCGTCACTGTGCTGCGCCTTGGGATCCACGGCGTTTGCCACCCATCCAGCTAACGTAAGCCCGCGTGCACGTATGGCCTCTGCGGTGAGTAAAGCGTGGTTTAAACAGCCAAGCTTTATTCCCACCACCATGATCACTGGCAGTTGATGGGCAACCACCCAATCGGCAAGCGTTTCAGTCTCACTCAGTGGCACTTGCCAGCCTCCAGCCCCTTCTACCAATACCGGACTGGCCTGCTGTTTTAAATGCGCGAGCCCATCGCTCAACATCTGGGTATCGATAGGCTTGTTGGCTAAAACGGCCGCCCAGTGCGGCGAACATGGCGTTTCCAACAACACTGGGTTTATTGCGGCATACGGCAATGCGATCGTACTGGCATGCTGTAAAGTGACAGCGTCACTATTGAGTTGGTAGTCAGGCGCTAAATCGGCACCAGCGGCAACAGGCTTGTAGCCCACCGCTTGATAGCCCTTTGCGATAAAAGCGTGCAACAGTGCCGCCGTGGTATAGGTTTTCCCCACTTCGGTGTCGGTGCCGGTAATAAAGTAACTGTCATGCATGGTGGTGAATCACTATGTAGCCAATTTGATAGGTCGCCGGTAAGGTGCCGGCGGCAAGTGCAAAACGCTGATACGCCTTTTCTACCGCGCTAAACTGCGCTCTTGTCGCCAGACCTTGCTGCCCCGCCCCTTGCGGGCGATAGGTGGCTCCAATGCCTTTTAAGCTTTTCATCACCGTATGGGCATTGGCAAAAGTCAGCTGTTCGCTTTCTTGCAACACGGTCGCGTTCATCAGCCCGGCGCGTTGGGTCGCCTGTTGTAACTCTGAGAAGGAGATAAAGCGGTTCACTCGTGACGTACCGCATGCTTGTTGCCATGCGCTGTCGAGTTCACACAAGGATCCGTTGAGCAATGTCGAAACAAGGATTTGCCCGCCGGGTTTGACGACCCGACGCAGCTCCGCCAATGGCACATGCAAATCGTCGCACCATTGCAGCGCTAACGAACTAAACGCCAGATCGACACTGTTGTCAGCCAGCGGTATATGCTCCGCATCTGCTTGTACGCCTAGCATGGCATCACCGCAGCGCGCTTTTGCCGTTGCAAGCATAGGAGCGCTGAGATCCAGTCCAATCACTGTTTTAGCGTGAGTCATCCACTGCTGGGTGAAATAGCCGGTGCCACAACCGACATCTAAGACGGTATTGAGATGGATAGCTTTTTGCTCTGACTCAGCCAATGCCATTAACCGATGGCCGACACGGCGCTGCAGCGTCGCACTGTCGTCATAGTGGGGCGCGGCTCGGCCAAACGCTCGAGCAATCGCTTGTTTATCGGCGACGGTCATGCTGTCACCCCACACGCTTTGTCGCTCGCTAATACCGGCTTAAGCGCCTCAATCAGTGCGGTAATATCTGTTTTATGATGCTGCGCGGACAGGCTGATCCGCAGACGTGCGGTGTTAGCAGGCACAGTCGGTGGCCGAATCGCTCCCCCCCGAATATGGGCTTTCATCAAAGCGTGATTCACCTGCTGTAACGCGGCCAAATCGCCGATAATCAGCGGCTTGATCGGGCTAGGCGTCGCAAGTAGTCGCGGTAAATGCTGCCGATTATCAGCGTGCGGTTCGAAAGCAGTAGACGTCTCCAACCACTCATGGAGCCCTTGCGTTAACTGTTCGGCATGAGCGCTGAGTGTTTCTCGCCGCCAGTGCTCTGTTCGTGCCAGCCTAATCGCATCCTCAATGAGTGCCGCTTGCGCGGGTGGCATAGCCGTCGAGTACACATAATGGCGCGCGAACTGGCGTAAATAGTCAATGATGGTGGGAGAAGCCAACACTGCCGCCCCAGCAACGCCCAGGGCTTTTCCAAACGTCACGATTAAAATATCCGGCCGTGCGCCACGACTGATACTGCCCTCGCCTTCTTGCCCTAACACGCCAAGCCCATGCGCATCATCCAGAGCCCAGAGCGCGCCCGATTGATTGGCAATCGCGGCAAGACTCTCGGTTGGCGACACATCACCATCCATGCTAAATACCCCTTCCGAGACAATCAGCGATGCGGAAGGCTGGATTTGCTTTGCGAGCAGTTGGCGAAGGTGTGCCATGTCGTTATGACGAAAACGCCGCTGCGTGGCAGGGCTCAATACGCCAGCCTCAATCAAGGAGGCATGGTTGAGCTTGTCTTGAAACAAGGCATCGTCTTTACCCAACAGCGTAAACAACAACGCCTGATTGGCAGCAAAACCACTGTTAAACAGTATCGCTTGCGGGTAACCCAGCCAGTCACACAGCTGTTCACAAAGGGATTGATGCGCTGCGGTAAAACCAGATACTACCGGCGACGCCGTTGCACCCACGCCCCAGCGTTCAAGGTGCTGCTGCGCCTTTTTGACCAGCCGCGGGTCTTGCGCGAGGCCTAAATAATCATTACCCGCAAAGTTGCGCCATGACTCGGCGACGGCATTGTCTCCACTTTGCCGCCATAGGCCTTGTTGCTGACGTGCGGCCAGCTCATCCTGATAACGGCGGGTCAGCGCTGATGTTGTGTCAGTCATGGTGCTTAGACACTGGCGTCGTAGAACAAATCGCCCTCTTGCGGGCGCGATGCCACTCGCTCGGCCACTTGCTCAAGTAAGTCGTGCTCAGTGACTTGATCGGGCTTTTGGCTGACCGCTTCTCGATTAATACCCAGCTTTTTAAATAGCTGCATGTCCGCGTCTTCGTCAGGGTTTGGTGTGGTCAACAGCTTACAGCCGTAGAAGATCGAGTTGGCGCCCGCCATAAAGCACAAGGTTTGCATTTGCTCGTTCATGTCTTCGCGTCCGGCAGACAACCGCACTGCCGATTTGGGCATCATAATCCGCGCCACCGCGATAATGCGGACAAAATCGAACGGGTCAACGTCATCGACGTTCTCAAGCGGTGTGCCTTTTACTTTGACCAGCATGTTAATCGGCACGCTTTCTGGGTGAGCCGGCATATTGGCCAGCTCAACCAGCAAACCAGCGCGATCGCGAGCACTTTCGCCCAGCCCAATAATGCCGCCGGAACACACCTTCATTCCCGCGTCTCGCACGTTAGATAAGGTATCAAGGCGTTCTTGATACGTCCGCGTGGTAATAATGTTGCCGTAAAACTCAGGCGAGGTATCGAGATTGTGGTTGTAGTAATCCAAACCCGCCTCCGACAAAGTCTTGGCTTGCTCGGCATCCAACATGCCCAATGTCATGCAGGTTTCCAACCCTAAGCCTTTTACGCCTTGGATCATATCGAGCAAATATGGCATATCGCGTTGCTTGGGGTTTTTCCACGCCGCCCCCATGCAAAAGCGCGTCGCGCCTGAGGCTTTTGCTTTTTCTGCCGCTTCGAGCACCTGTTCGACTTCCATCAGGCGTTCTTTTTCAACATCGGTGCGATACCGCGCACTTTGAGGACAATATTTGCAATCTTCTGGACACGCGCCGGTTTTGATCGATAACAGCGTGCTGACTTGCACTTGATTGGCAGGATGATATTCACGATGGACTTGCTGCGCGTCAAACAGCAAATCCATAAAGGGTTTATCGAACAATGCTTGCACGTCCTGTGCGGTCCAGTTGTGTCTTATTTCCACGCGGTTTTCCCCGTTGTTGTCGTTTTAATGCTTGGCTAGTCTACCCACAGACGTTAACCTGTCAACACAACGAGATCACACTGGTTTACATCTGATTTATTTATGAGCATTAACACCCATTTTGACCGTGAACATATCTGGCATCCCTACACCTCAACGCTCGATCCTTTGCCTTGCTTGCCCGTCTCACACGCAAGCGGCGCGGAACTGCATCTTGAAGATGGCACCGTTCTGATTGATGGCATGTCGTCATGGTGGGCAGCCATTCACGGCTATAACCACCCTGCTTTAAACGCCGCAGCGCATCAGCAAATCGATAACATGTCGCATGTGATGTTTGGCGGGCTCACCCACCAGCCCGCGGTATCGCTTTGCGAGCGCTTGGTCGCACATTCACCCGCCCCGCTCACGCAAGTGTTTTTGGCCGATTCAGGCTCTGTGTCGGTAGAAGTGGCGCTTAAAATGGCGATGCAATATTGGCAGGGGCGCGGTGAGTCGCGCGCACAGTTTTTGACCTTGCGTCATGGCTATCATGGCGACACATTCGCCGCCATGTCGGTGACGGATCCTGATAATTCGATGCACAAACTCTACAAAGGGTTTCTGCCTCAGCATCATTTTGTGCCCTCCCCACAAAGCCGCTTTGACGGTGAGTGGGATCCTAGCGACATACAGCCTATGCGCGACGCACTCGCCACCCATCACGGCCAACTGGCCGCGGTGATCTTAGAGCCCATCGTGCAAGGCGCAGGCGGTATGCGCTTTTATCACCCCGAATACCTGCGTCAAGTGCGCGCTCTGTGCGACGAATTTGATGTGCTGCTGATTGTGGATGAAATTGCCACCGGATTTGGCCGAACAGGGAAACTATTTGCCTGCGACCATGCGGGGATCAGCCCAGATATACTCTGCGTCGGTAAAGCACTGACCGGCGGCTACATGACCTTGGCCGCCACGCTAACCACCCGCCATGTGGCTGATACCGTCTGTAGCGGTGATGCAGGCTGTTTTATGCACGGCCCCACCTTTATGGGCAATCCTCTCGCCTGTGCCGTGGCCTGCGCCAGCATTGATACCTTGCTAGAAAGTGACTGGCCGCAAACGGTCGCGCATATCGAGCAGCAGCTGAAAACTGGCTTAGCGCCTGCTCGCGCATTGGAATGTGTAGCAGACGTGCGTGTGCTTGGCGCAATTGGCGTGATAGAGCTGACCGATCCGGTAAATCTGGCTGATATCCAGCCCTTAATGACCGCCCAAGGCATTTGGGTTCGCCCCTTCGGAAAACTGGTTTATGTGATGCCACCCTATTGCATCCGCGACGACCAACTCCACCAACTCACCCATGGGATGATCACCGCAATTAAGCAGTTTTTTGGTGAGTAGAGAGTCGATGACGCACACACCGCCCCGTTATATATGGGGCGGCATCTAATCCATGTATACTGGCACGAATATCTTCGTTTGATTCAAGAAAACGTCAACCAAAGTTCTTGCACACACTTCACAAATTAGCCATAGCTAACGTAACCATGACAACAACCCTATCCATATTTCTGGCCTGTTGCGTAGAATGCTGCGTCATGATCATTGACTGGTGGACAGAAAGGTGGCTTACAAATTAGTGCGATTGACCGAACTTATGGCGTATGAGTTTAGTCAAGTAGAGGGCGATATCAGCTCGCTGAGCGAGCGCGATGTCAGCAGTATCATCCCTGATGGCGTGAGCTTTTCTCAGTTTAAGGAAAAGCTTGATAGCGGTGAGTATGTATTACTGACCGATGCGCCGAAGCAATCAGCGATGGTGCATGATAGCGTTAACAAGATATGGTCCGTTGCTCCGAGCACTAACACAACGCTTTCGCCACAAGCCCAATCGGCTCTTTCTGCTAGAGCGAATCAATCTGGGAATGTTGCAGCGGGAGCGAGTGGTTCGGGTAGCGCGAATGACAGCTCGCAAGCTGCGACAACAAATATCGAAGATACCTATGTCCCTGAGCCAGTAAAGCCTGACCGTTCAGACGTGCCGCCAGCCTTGAAATATGAGAACTGCTTTGAGATTGCAGCCTCTGACGGCACGTTTCGTAAGGCGGTAGGCTGTACTTTCCAATTAGCGAAAACAGAGCAAGAAGGCACAATTGGCCAGTGGCAAACTAAGCCTACCGAACACGGTACTAAGTACACCGCTTACGCCGCATTTGATGAGCCTAAAAAGCTAGTGGCTAAAATCTCTGCCGACACCATGGGTGTGAGTGTTCCTGACCACGTAGTGATGAAACCTGAAGGCTCCGCTGTGGTCAGAGAAGCCTTTATTCCGGTGACGCCCTCTATTCAGTTGGGCGAACGACTCGGTTTACCCACAGAGGGATATTATTATCACTTCAACCAAAAGCGCCTTGTTCAAGAATATAAGCTGTTAGGCAATGGCAAGTGGCAGTTTTATGCCACGCGCTCTACCCATGAAAAACTCAATCATGACCAAGGCCTTAACAAGCACCAGAGTGCTATTTTGGTTTACTGGAAGTTAGGTGGTAAAAACGTCGAAGATCAACACCTCGTCTATCTTAAAGAAGCAATTACTCGTGAAGAGCTCGATAATTTAGATGATGAATGGCTAGCAGAAAACGGCGTAAAGCTATCTATCAGCGATTTGCTCGCCGCCCCTAAGCAAGCCGTTGCGAATCGAGACGACTCACCGGCAGAGTCGGATAGCGATAAAACTCGTGACTCAGCGCAACCATTAACCCATACCGTTAAGTTTGATCCGACTACCCGCCAGCGTGAATCATGGCCTGCTATTGCCGCTCAATATGGCTTGTCCGCTAAGCAGCTGTTGGAATTAAATCCACACTATCACGCTGAACCGATGTCATTGGCGGTAGGTGATTTGCTAACTGTGAAGGGTTCGCAACCACAAGACATTGAAAAGAAATCTATTTATGAGCTACCACCTGAGAGCCCTAAGCCATTTAATCATCCTCTGAACACTTACTATGACTATACAGAGCGCTGTTTAGTTGATACTTCAACAGTCGCTATTAATCATAAAAGATTAGTCCCAAAAGAGGTGACCGTTGTTAATATCAAAAAGGTATCTGATGTTGCAACTGAATTTGAGCTTGGCTTCACTCAAGTAGAAAAAACTCAGCCCCTCGACGACTATTGGCAAAACCTTTTTTCCTCAGATACAAGTGACGACACCCAGAAGCTTTTGACGAAATACAATGCACATTTGAACAATCCTGTCCGTCAAGGGGAAATTGTAGTCGTACTAACCAAAGAGCCATCCACTGAAGCACAGAGAAGTAAGCTGTCGGCTCTTATTGAAGAAGCAACAGCAGCAAGTACAGAGTTAGCAAAACTAACTGAAGAGCAAGTTTCTACCTTTAATCGTCACTTTGAATTGCTAGATTTTTATGCTGACGAAGCCATGAAAAAAGTAAGCAAAGATGGCTTACCAAGTGATTTATATGCTTATGCTTCCATGGGAGTTGGTGCTGTAGCTGTAGGAATTGAGCAACATTTAAAAAATATCAATAACATACTTTTGGAAATTAACCACCTCTACGTCTCTCAGGTGGCGATGGCGAGCCGTGTTGGTGGTATTAACTATGGTTCTTTTGTCGCTGAGCGAGCCTCACTATTTCAAAAACTAGATGGAAGCTTTGCTGCATTATCTCGACGTAGCGTTAAAATCCCTGTCTATACACAAATTAAGCGCAATCTCAAACTATCCACGCGCTCTGTCGTTCATCATGCCGATGAAATTATCGCAAAAGGCTTCGTACCTAATTTAGGTAAACGTATGGCAAATGTCGCAATCGGTATTGGAGCTTCCCGTGGCGTCGGCTATGTGGGGCTGTTGCTTGGCGGCGCAAGTGGCGTGAAGAATATTTATGACGCCTGCTCCGTTGATGGATCAGGGGAATGTGGCAAAGTCACTACTCGTGAAGTAGCCGGATTTTTTGGTGGAATTTACGGTGGAGGCTTCATGGGTAATGCTGCAGTCGGTGCGACACTATTAGCTTTAGGGGTTGTTGGTGTAACTTCTGCTCCGATCTTAGCGATTGCTTCAATAGGGGCTTTTGTTGCAGGTGGTGCTGTAGGTGGTATCGCTGGTTCTACTATAGGAAAGAATGTCGGCGATGTTATTTATATTGCTTATCAGTGGGGACAAGAGCAGCTCGAAGCCACTCAGGAAAGTTATTGATGATTACTCTTAAATTAGTTTTAGCCTTATTGTCAATAGTCATATTTTGGTACTTTGTCATTTGGTGTGTAGTAGGTGCTATATCGGGAGCCGTATTGAGCTTAGGAGATTCTCAACGCATTGTTTTTATTGACAAACAGTTAGCAAAAGATGTCGATAAACTTCACTCTGATTATCAGAATATGATGTCTTATAATATCTTGACAAGATTCATGGTGTATTGCTTAAAGTACCCTTTTATACGTTATAGAGTGAAAGTTCACTCTTGGAAGTTTAATGCATTTATGTGGTTGAATTGCATTGGATTTTGGTTGTTTTTTTTAATATTATGTATAGCGATTATAGCGAAATTATTGTAATCCTAGTTTAATTAGAAAAAGAGCCATGTAATCTAGACTTTTCTAAAGCAATTTCCGGTATTGAAATGACCGCGTTGTATAAACAGACGATGTCATTCAGCCGCTCATTAGGTATCGCTAACGGCCTCGTAATTGGAGCTGGGTTATATGGAAACACTGCTGATGTGGTAAATATATGTAACAGTAGTGGTTGGTTTGATGAAACTTGCAATCGTAGCTTGGTGAATAATGTTGTTTCCGGTGCTGTAAATCTTGGTACTGGTATTAGGATAGGTATAGCTTTAGCTGCCATTCCTGTAACAGGAGGCTTATCGATAGCTTTAGTTGCAGGAGGAACTCTCTTTTGGGGATTATATGGCGGTGAAATATCTGATAAAGTGGGCATGTTCGCGGAGAAAGTGATTTTTTGATTGATACAGTACCTGAAGTAAGTTTATATATTTTTCTGCTTACTTTTTTTCCATGGATAACGCTACTAATATACCTATCTATTAAGTTTAGAAAGAATAAATATGCATTGATACATAGCATTTCAGATACCGCTCCAGCTCGATTCCGTGAACGTTCGAAAATGATGATGGAAAGTAATCTATCTTGGCTTGCTGCGAGTTGTTTTGCGTTCGAAATCTTTGGATATGTGATGCTAAGGTATGCATGGAAAATTTCTCAGTCAGATATATATCTTTGGAGAAAAAGCATTCAGTCTATATTGGGAAAAGATTTTCCTCTTTATTTGATAAAGACACGTTTAATGGATATCTGCTTGGCAAGCCTATTAATAATATTGATAAGCATGCTGTTTCGTTAAAAATAATACAATAGGGCTAGTGATGCTGTTAAATTCGCTCTTAGCTATGATTTAGCTTTAGCCCCTGATAGTTTGAGTAAAACTGTCTATCTGTTGACGCTTTGATTGTCCCAAATCAACACACACCGCCCCGTTGTATATGGAGCGGTGTGTTTCTATCTGGAAAAGCGAGCAGTGCAGCTTTGTGCGTTACTCGTAGAGATATCTTTCTTCCGGTTTGTCGGATGAGTAAGCGACCAATTCCCACTCAAAACCGGCTTTATCATAGAAGTACATTCGCTTGCGGTGGGTTTCGTGCGCCATTGAACCATTGGGTTGATAACCTTTTTCAAGTAGGCGTTCGCGGATGGTATCGATGTCATCAATGATCAGGCCAATATGGTTCACGCCTTGAGATTTATAGGTACTGCGTGGCTGTATGCTGGGCTCTGAACTTGGGTTGGGCTCTTGCAGTGCAAAGTAGCAGTGTTCATTGCCCACATGCACCCAACGATATCCTTTTGGCGATTGGGCATCTTGACGAATTTTAAAATCGGGGACAGCCACCGCCAAAAACGCTAACGCTGCATCCATGTCTACCACAGTCATATTTACGTGTTCGATTGTTGTCATCATTCATTCCCTTTATCCGTGCTATCGAAAACTGAGCTTGGAAAGCTAAACATCGAGAACAAGGATAAAACCTCAATATAACTTGAGGTCAACGAACAAAAACAAAATCAGTGGTCTGGGGAAACACTTAAATCACACTGCGGTGTAGGTGTAGATCCAGTCGTCATAACAAACACCGCCAATTGCAAAAGCATCAGGGTCAATACGGCTGAGTTGAAACCCGACCTTTTCTAGCACACGCGCAGAGGCAAGGTTACCCGCAGTCACTGTCGCATTGATGGTTCGCGCACCACCATGATGGATGGCAAAATCGGTGACAGCCTGCAAAGACTCAGTCCCATAACCACGCCCGTGATAAGGCGGCAACAGTAAATAGCCGACTTCCGCGACACCCTGCTCAAGCAAAAAACCGGTGACGCCGACTGGCGTTTGTGTCTCCGCCTCTACGATGACCAAACACAGCCAGTGCTTAGCGTCAGGAGACCAGGGTGTGAGCCGTTGCTCAAATCGGGCTTCAATCTCATCCAGTGACATAGGATCAAAACATTGTGCAATGACGGCGTTGTCGGTGTGTAGGCGGTGGAACAACGGCCAGTCCGCTTTGATCATTGGCCGCATGCTCAGGCGTGGGGTTGTCAGCGGAAACAGGCCTTTTTCTAACCGTGACTTTGTCATGATGCCTCACTCGGGGTACTGGCGACGTTGACTTTCGGGGCGGCAAACCCGCGAAAGATATTATGAACAGAAAGCAACGCAAACACGCCCACCACTACGCCAAGGTGCCAGGCTTCGCTAACGCCCAAACTCAATAACGCCATACTCATCAACGCGGAAATAATCATCTGTCCACCACCGGAGAGCGCAGCGACGGTGCCGGCTTGGTTAGAGTAAGGTTGCATCACCTGCGACTGGGCGCACGGCAGCGCAATCCCGTTGCCAAACACCATAAAGAACTGCCCTATCATCAGCAGTAACGGATCCATCGGAGTGAACCATAGCCAAACCGCAGAGATGAGCTGCATCACAGGTGCCATCAACAGCATGCGCTTGGTGCCCAAACGCGGCCGAATGCGCGAAACCAACGCGCTACCCAGTAATAAGCCACATGTTGGAATAAGCGCCCACAGCGCATATTGATCCGAGGTCATACCGATGCGCTCTTGCATTAAAAATGGCATCAGCGACACCGTGGTGATCACCAAGGTAAAATTCACCCAGCTAATACTGGCGAAATAAAGAAAATACGGTGTTTTTAGCAGTGCGCCATAACGGCCGAGGATCACCTTCACATTAGGCAACGGCGAACGAGCGAGCATGCTTTCTTTGAACAGGAAAAACAACACGCACCACACCAAGCTGGTGTACACCATCAGCAAAATAAAGATCGCCAGCCAGCCTAGATTGTGGTTAACGAACCCGCCAATCACAGGAGCGACGATGGGGGTCAACGACGCCACCATAATCAAATATGACATGGCTTGCGGTAGTTGATCTCCGGAATAAGAGTCACGAGTAAAGGCTCGTGAGAGCACGGCACAACAGCCGGTGCCCATTCCTTGGATGCAACGGCCAATGACTAGGCCAGTGAAACTGGCGCTAAAGCTCACCATCACGGTTAAACCAATCAAGGAGAGCAATACCCCAGCCAATAACACGCGGCGACGGCCAAGCGCATCTGAGATAGGCCCGTAGATAAACTGTGATGGCCCAAAGCCGAGTAGATAGGCAGAGATCAGCAGTTGGACATCATCCATACTGAGGTTAAAGTCTCGGGCTATCCACGGCAAAGACGGGAACACCAATCCCATACTGAACTGCCCAATGCTGACGGTTAAGCATGCCAGCAATACGGGCGACCAATTAAATGGACGAGTAGCCGATTGCATCCAATTTCCTGTGCATTTGCGTCGAGGGAAGAAAGGCAAGTGTCAAGCCAGTACGCGGCATAAATCACACTTTGATTGGCATAGTAACGCAATAAGCAACTGAGTGGTAACAAAAATTTAAAATTCGCTCGCGTTGGGTTGGATGGCGGAAAGCGCGGCTAACGACAAAGATCGCATGTCAGCAAGACTGGCAACATGGCACAAATAAAAGGCATGCGATGGATCCAAAAAGCCCGATACGGTTTCACGAATCGGGCATCTTAACTATTGAGCGCGACGCGCATTTAAAAAGCGGGTTCAATCGTCCCTTTAAATGTCTTTTCAAGAAAGTCACGGGTTTGTTGAGACTGAAACAGCGCCACCAAACGTTGTAGGTCGGGGTTGTCTTTATCTTCTTCGCGGGCGGCCACAACCATCACCGCCAAGGGAGCATTTTTCGACTCCAAGAAAATACCTTGCTCACTCGGGCTTAATCCCGATGACATCACATAGTTCATGGTAATCGCCGCCGCATCGACATCCTGTAAGCTGCGTGGCAGTTGTGCCGCCTCAACCTCAACAAATTCGAGTTGTTTAGGATTGGCGATGATATCTTGCAAGGTAGCTTTAAAGCCGACACTGTCGGCTAAGGTAATTAACCCCGCCTCTTGCAGCAATAACAATGCGCGTCCCGCGTTGGTAGGATCGTTGGGGATCGCAATTTGTGCGCCATTCGGCAGCGCATCAACATGCTCAACGCGATCAGAGTAGATCCCCATCCGCATCAAAATGGAACGTCCCATCGATACCAACTGGCTACCGTTGTTTTGGTTGTAGTTATCCAAAAACGGCTGATGTTGGTAACTGTTTAGATCTAAGCTACCATCCGCCAAGCCAGCATTGGGGGAAATATAGTCGGAAAATTCGACCACCTCGACCGCAATACCTTCGGCTTTTGCTTGCTTGGCAACCGCTTCAGCCACCTGTGCATGCGGCCCCACTGTGGCGCCAATTTTGATCACCTTATCTTGTGATTCTGAACAGCCAACCAGCGTGAGCGTGAGTCCGAGTATGAGAATAAAAGAAGCACGTAGAGATTTCATCAATCGGTAATCCTTTCCGAAAAGCCACTTAGACATCTATACTGCCAAATGAGAAGAATATGTCAATCATTGTTTCTGCGATTCTCTGGACGCTTGATCGCTTGTCGCTAAGGGCGCGTATTAGTCAGCATGTTCAATCGATTATCAGGAGGCGCGGATATGACCAAGCTGTTTCCTTTGCCCCTCTTTTTGTTACCGGGTGGCAGAGCAAAACTACGTATTTTTGAACCCCGCTATTTACGGTTGGTACGCGAATGTACCGCCAACGGAGAAGGGTTTGTCCTTGCAATGATGCAAGGTCAGCGGCTTTATAAATACGGTACTTTGGTCGATATCGTTGATTTCGAGACGCTTCCCGATGGATTGCTGGGCATAACCATTGCGGGCCGACAACGGGTGGAAATTATGTCAACCGAACAAGCGCCCGACAAATTGTGGTTGGGTGAAATACGTACCCTGCATGATTGGCCACACGATGATTATGTCGATAATACGGACGATGAGGTGCAAGCGCGCATTGCCACCAGCCTCAAGCACATATTTGCTGCCCATCCTGATCACGCCGAGCAGTATGAACAGCCTCATTTCGAGGATGTCACCTGGGCGTGTCAGCGTTGGTTAGAGATTCTGCCCCTCACGAGTGCGCAAAGACAATGGTTTATCGCACAAGACTCTGCCGATGAGGCCAAGCAATTCATTCACCAACTGCTTGAAGAACACGTCGAGTGATCCAAATGATTTGTGGTGCGTATTGGGGTGTCAGATGGACGGCACTGACAGATAGGACTCAACTATGACTGCGCCTCAAACCATGTATACTGAAGCTTCAACCTCGAGACGGAATACACGTACCACAATGACTGACGTGACGAAGGAAGAGTTGGCGGAGCTATTATTACGCGTTGCGGAACAGCGAGACCGTGTCGCCTTTGAGCGTTTGTTTCGCTTTTTTGGCCCGAAGATCCGATCTTATGGAACCAAACATCTACGCGCGGACGGACAGGCGATGGAGCTAGTCCAAGAAACCATGTTGGTGGTGTGGCGAAAAGCCCATCTTTACAACGCCGAGAAAGGGGCGGCAACGACCTGGGTGTTTACCATCATGCGTAACATCAGCTTCGATATGCTTCGTAAGGTGCAATCGAACCGCGAAGATAATTTTAGCGACGAGATTTGGCCGATACTGGAATCCGGTCAACAAGACAATGAAACCGACTCAGGTGCTCAGCACATGATGGATCAGGAATTATTATCCTTCATTGATGAATTACCTGAAGTACAACAACAGGTGGTGCGTGGTGTGTACTTAAAGCAACTCACCCACCAAGAGCTATCGGACCAACTTAATGTTCCATTAGGGACCGTGAAGTCGCGTTTGCGACTCGGGCTCGAGAAGCTGCGCAATCATCTGGAGGTCAACAATGATTAAATATCATCCTTCTTCCGAACTGCTGGATGCCTTTGCAGCCGGCCAATTACCGACATCCATGGCGATTGCTCTCTCTGCACACGTTGAATTATGTCAACAATGCCGTGAGCATGTGAGTGCGAAAGAAGAAGCGCTAGCATTAGCCGCGTTTGAAGAGGCTGAGACCGATCACGAGTTCGCGGCAGGCACTCTGCCTTGGGACGATGATCTAGAAGCGGACATGATGAGTGCGATTTTTGACGCCCCTGAACAAGACGAGGCATCACGCATTCAAGTCGCTCGCTCTAACGAGATTCGGGTTGGAGACAAAACCTACACACTACCACGCGCACTGCAGCGTTTTAGTGATTCGAATTGGTTATCATTCGGCAAGGTGCAACGCGCTAGGCTGAATCTTGAAGAAGGCGCCACACGTGCGAGTTTCTTACATATCGACGAAGGCGGCTCGGTTCCAGCCCATACACACAAAGGCTATGAGCTGACGCTGTTACTCGATGGCACCTTTGAAGATGAAAGCGGGCAATACTCGCCGGGTGACTTTATTTTGTTGGATAGTCGACATCATCACACCCCCTCCACCAAAGACGGGTGTCTGTGTTACACGGTCGCGAATGCGCCACTGCACTTCACCAAGGGCGTAAGTAAGCTACTTAATACCGTGGGTCATGCGATTTACTAAAAATCCTTGTGCTAGTTGTTATCCTATCTTTGGCGGCGAAAGCCGCCTTTTTTTATGCTGTTCAAGACAATAAATGCGTACAAATGCTCGGCGCATTAAAACGATTTCCTCACATCTAGCGCCGTGATAACAGAATAATTACACTAAAGAAACTTTCATTTAATGCCAACTGACTGACAGAATCCCACCTAACTAGTGCAAAGTATCAATTTTCACTTTACATAGGGTGAATCAAACTGGTTTAATTCCCCACTTCTAACGATTCATTAACAGCCATTGATAAAAAACACAGTGAAGTGAGACACACATGAGTCAAACACAACTCGCCAGTATCAGCCGAGGTCACTCGTTGGTACTTCAAATCGTTATAGGTATTCTTGCTGGGGGCGTACTCGCCTATCTGTCGCCTGAGTTGGCGAGCACAGCAGGTTTACTTGGTAAGCTTTTTGTTAGCGCACTGAAAGCAGTTGCACCCATTTTGGTCTTCGTTTTGGTTGCTGCCTCTATCGCTAACCAAAAGAAAGGTCAGCGCGCCAACATGCGCCCGATTGTTTTCCTCTACCTGCTCGGCACGCTGGCGGCATCCTTGACCGCGGTTACCATGAGCTTTTTGTTTCCGACGACCTTACAGTTTGCCGCAACCGATGCAGCTGTCGCGCCACCGGAAGGCATTACCCAAGTATTAAACACCTTGCTTTTTAATATTGTCGATAACCCAGTCAACGCTCTGATGTCCGGTAACTATATCGGTATTCTCGCGTGGGCGATTGGTTTGGGCATTGCCTTACACCATGCATCAAGCGAGACCAAACGCGTCTTCTCTGACGTGTCTGAAGGCGTGTCTATGATTGTGCGCTTCGTGATCCGTTTTGCGCCCATCGGTATTTTTGGCCTTGTCGCCAACACCTTGGCACAAAGTGGTTTTGATGCGCTGCTTGGCTACATTCATTTGCTTGGCGTGCTCCTTGGCAGTATGGCAACGATCGCGTTGATCGTTAACCCACTGATCGTGTTTTATAAAACGCGCCAAAATCCGTATCCATTGGTTTTCCGCTGCCTGCGTGAAAGTGGCCTTACCGCCTTCTTTACCCGCAGCTCAGCCGCGAACATCCCTGTGAATATGCAGCTGTGCCGTAAGCTCAAGCTTGATGAAGATACTTACTCTGTCTCGATTCCACTCGGGGCAACGATCAACATGGGTGGCGCGGCAATCACCATCACGGTTCTTACACTCGCCGCGGTACATACCTTGGGAATTGAAGTGGATATTGCCACTGCAATTCTGCTTAGCATTGTTGCCGCGGTGTCTGCGTGCGGTGCCTCAGGCGTTGCAGGCGGCTCGCTCTTGCTGATCCCACTGGCGTGTAACTTGTTTGGTATCCCGCACGAAATTGCTATGGAAGTGGTCGGTGTTGGCTTTACCATTGGTGTGTTGCAAGATTCGGCAGAAACGGGGCTTAATAGCTCAACAGACGTAGTCTTTACCGCCGCAGCCTGTATGGGTGAAGAGCGTAAAAACGGATAAGCCATAAAGGGCGTTTTATCGGCACAAGGCGGATAGCGCTCCCATTCAGGCTTGACACAAAAAGCAGGTGCTTGGCACCTGCTTTTTTCGTTTATAGCCTCGTTTCTAGCTTTAGCCTTCCAGTACCTTCATGAGTAGTTTGCCGTCGTACATGGCTTGTTTCACCATCGCGGCGCCCGGCATGGTCGCTTGCGTGTAGAAATAACTTTCTTCTAGCACTAAGTTTTGGCTGTATAAGGGGATGGTTTGCGTCTTTAAGCATTCCATGATTGCTGGATAGAGCACCGATTTCGCCCGGTTAAACTCGCCGCCGAATAATATTTTTTCCGGATTAAATAAATTCACCACGATGGCGATCGCTGTCCCTAGGTGATGGCCAAGCTCTGTAATCACGCGTTGCGCCAACGCATCACCGGCGACGGCGGCATCACAAATCGCGTCGATAGTGAGGGTTTTACCGCGCAATTGACTAGGGTGCCCCTCTGCGAGCAAGGTTTCCACCTGCTCAATGACCGCGGCTAAACTTGCTACGGTTTCCAAGCAGCCATAGTTGCCACAAAAGCATCGCTTACCAAATGGCTTCACTTGAATATGACCCAGCTCACCAACATTCCCCACGCGCCCTTGGAGTACTTTTCCTTCTAGGATGATCCCAGCCCCAACGCCATTGTGAACGGCAATCAGCACCGCGCTATCTGATTCTTTCGCGTTACCAAATAACTTTTCAGCCAGCGCCCACGAGCGGGTATCATTACCCACAAAAACCGGTAATCCTGTTTCTCGATGCAGGACGGGTCCCAATGGCATATGGCTAACCTCAAAGTGCGGCATTTGAATGACCGTTCCTTGCGCACTATTCACTAAACCCGGCAACGACACCGCGATGCTTGTCACGCGATCCACCACTTCATGATGACGCGAAAAGAAGGCTTTAACGTACTCGACAACGGTCGCTAGCAAGGCCTCTTGAGGCATCACCGCCAACTCATGGCGCTCTTGTACCAGAATGTCACTGCTTAACGAGTGCAAAGCCATCGTGAGGTAACCGCGCCCTAAACGCATCGATAAGAATTGCCACCCGTCATTGTCCAGCATCAACCCAACGGCGGGTCGACCACGCATACTGGTTTCTTGAATTTGTGTTTCTTTGACAAGGTGTGCGTCCATTAGCTCACGGACAATTTTAGTAATGCTGGCAGGTGCCAGCTGGCTGCGTTTGGAGAGCTCGATGCGCGAGATAGGCCCAAAGCGGTCGATCAAGTTGTACACTGTGCCGGCATTTTTGCGCTTGATATGATCAATATGCCCCGGCTGCCCAATAATCATGCCCTGTCCTATTACTGCTGGGATCTGGCGATCCTATTCATGATGATGCGTATAATTGAATTTTTTTACTTTGCGAACTAATTGTGAAGCACAATAAGGTCGCCGCGTGATATCTATCACTTTAAGGTGTGAAAATCGCGTTTAGCCTCACGAAACCATACGATTTAGTAACTATGGTAAAAATCCAATCAATCGTGAAAAAGCAAGATCTGCGGAGGATAAATTGGCATAATGCGCCGTCGAATCGAACCGCCAGAAAGCATGATGTACCGAGTAAACGAAATTTTTGAAACTATTCAGGGAGAAGGCACATTTACTGGCGTGCCCTCCGTCTTTGTCCGCTTGCAAGGTTGCCCTGTCGGCTGCGCTTGGTGCGATACCAAGCAAACATGGGAAACCGATGATAACGATCAGCAAGACAAGATATTTATTATCGATAAGTCAGAAGACTCGCCTGCTTGGTGCTGGCTGAGTGCGAAAGATATTGCGACAGAAATCACCCAACGCTATCAGGCTAAACACATTGTGATTACTGGGGGGGAGCCTTGCCTATACGACTTGGTGCCCTTAACCGAGGCGCTAGAAGCGGTTGGGTGTCAGTGCCAAATTGAAACCAGTGGCACGTACGAGGTTAAAGCCAGTCCGCAGACTTGGGTCACGGTATCACCTAAAATCAATATGCGCGGCAAATTACCGGTACTGGCCAGTGCGATGGCGCGCGCGAACGAAATCAAACATCCTGTGGGCACCGAGAAAGACATTGCACAGTTAGATACCCTACTTGAGCACTGCCCACCGTCACCGAAGGCAACCATTGCGCTACAACCGGTCAGTCAAAAGCCGCGAGCCACCAAGCTATGTATTGATACCTGTATTGCGCGCGGCTGGCGCTTGTCGATACAAACGCACAAATATTTAAACATTGCTTAGCGCCAATGGGAGCCATCGTATTAGCCGATATGAAGTGTATCGATAAGAGGGCCGAGTGATGATACTCGGCTCTTTTTTATTCACCGCGATAAGTGCAGCCTGCGGTACAGGTTTCTTTCACCATTACCTTACTTAATAAAGGCAGGTTTGGCTTGACCTGTTGCCAAATCCAACGCGCCAACACTTCGCTGGTTGGGTTTTCCAGCCCTTCAATCTCATTGAGATAGTAGTGGTCAAGACGATCATAGATAGGCTTGAAAGCGGCTTTGATGTCAGCGAAGTCGATCACCCAGCCTGTGTGTGGGTCAACCTCTCCTTCAACATACAAACGCACCATAAACGAGTGACCGTGCAAACGCCCACACTTATGTCCTTCTGGCACATTCGGTAAGTGGTGTGCGGCCTCAAAGGTAAATTCTTTAAACAGTTCAGTTGTCATACTGCCAAATCCCATCAACAACAAGATGGCGCATGCTACTCAACTTCCCTGACCGACACAATCTCTATCCCTGAGATCAGCGCGATTATAGCCAACGCAAACCGTTGCCCGTCGCAAAGGTGCGACAATTTACGTCGATGAAATCACACATTTTATATGGGAATCGCGGCATCTGGTGAGACACGGTTTAACATAGATCTGACAGAATTCAATTGACATACATATAATTTAATAACAAACGGTTGACTCATGCGCATGACTCTCGCGAGCAAACTTCTCCTTTCGCTTTTTCTCGTCTTCGCTCTGGTGCTTGTGACCTCGTTGGCCTATCAATCACATCAGCAAAAAGCGCTGATGACCTCGATAGTCAGTGAACAAACGCTCGATAAAGCATCCAACTATTTCGATAGCCTGAATATGTTGATGCTGACCGGCACAATCAGCCAACGCAATACACTGCGTGATAAAATGCTTTCACACAAAGGTATTGAAGAGGCACGTGTTATTCGGGCAGAAGCGATCACCCGCTTTTTCGGTCCAGGCAACCCTGAACAAGCCCCAAAAGATAATATTGACCAACGTGCACTTGATGGCGAGACCATTGTTGAAACCTTTGACTCTGAATCCGGCAAGGGGTTGGTTGTGGCACTGCCAATGAAAGCCAGCAGTGATTATCGCGGGACCAATTGCCTACAATGTCATGTTGCCGAAGAGGGAACCGTGCTGGGCGTTATTCGACTCGAATATGACTTACAGCCGCTCTATGGCACCATTGATAAAGAAATGCTGATCACTGCCGGGATCATGGGCAGTATCGCCGTATTGGGTTTTCTGATCTCACTGACTGTGATCCGTCGTTGGGTGGTGTCACCCCTCAAGCATGTATCGGCCTTTATGAAGCGGACGAGTCGCGACAAAAACTTGGCTGAGCGTTTGAATGACAAACGCAATGACGAGATTGGCGAGTTATGTAACAGCTGTGACCAATTACTCGATAATTTCTCTGCGAGCTTACAACAGGTGCAACGTACCTCAGAGACGCTGTCGTCTGAAGCGTTAAACCTCATTCGCGTCTCTGGGCATACCGACCAACTCGCCGATAGCCAACGTCATGAAACCAATGAAATGTCTGTGGCCATCAACGATGTTCAGCAACATCAACATGACATTCAAAGCCGTACGAGCGAGGCTGCACAATTGAGCGAGTCTGCTGCCGGTAGCGCCAATCAAGGCAGTGAACTGGCCAACGTCGCCGCCAATGATATCCGCAAACTGATGGATGATATTGGTCAAGTACGCAGCCAGATTTTGGATGTAAACCAGCAAAGCCAACAAGTGACAACCATTTTGGGCGTGATCCGCGAAATCGCTGAGCAGACTAACCTACTCGCGCTGAATGCGGCGATAGAAGCCGCTCGCGCTGGTGAACAAGGTCGCGGCTTCGCCGTGGTCGCTGAAGAAGTACGTAACTTGGCCAGCCGTAGCCATGATGCAACCGGGGAAATCCAAACCATTATTGAAAACTTGTGCTCAGGCAGTGAAGCCTCCGCTCAAGCAGTCGAAGCCACCACAGAAAGCGCGAATCAACGTGCCGAGACGGTGATGCAACTCTCTGACGCCTTGGCGGATATTGCTGAGCAAGTGACCACCGTGAACAATAATACGGACGACATTAGCCAACAAAGCCAACATCAAGCACAAATGACTGACGCCTTACTCGAGCAAGTCGGCCGGATTCAAAATCACGCTAACGATACCGCCAATAATGCGAATGAAGTGAAAGCAATCAGTGCAAATCTCGAACAACTGGTTGAACAGTTAGAAGGATTAATTGGACAATTTCAACTTTCAGACCGCCTCAAGCCTTGAAGCTACACAAGATACAGGTAAACTTGCTAGTCTAACTTGCAAATCCACTTTCTCGGTGGCATTGACCACCGAGTTGCCCTAAACGGAGATAGAAGCGAATTATGACATACGCGCCTGTAGTAGACGTCCTGCGCGGCAAGGCGGCAGTCGACACTGAAGTGACTGTTCGCGGTTGGGTTCGGTCTCGCCGAGATTCCAAAGCCGGTATTTCTTTCCTCGCCATTTATGATGGCTCTTGTTTCGACCCTATTCAGGCCGTGGTCCCCAATGAGCTGGAGAATTATCAGCAAGACGTTCTGCGTTTAACAGCAGGCTGTTCTGTTGAAGTGACCGGTAATGTGGTGGAATCACCAGGGAAAGGTCAAGCGTATGAGCTACAAGCCACTGCCGTGAAGGTAGTCGGTTGGGTTGACGATCCAGACACTTATCCGATGGCCAAGACGCGTCACTCAATTGAGTACTTGCGTGAAGTGGCTCATTTGCGCCCTCGTTCCAACGTGATTGGTGCGGTTGCTCGTGTACGTCATACCCTTTCTCAAGCTATTCATCGTTTCTTCCACGAGCAAGGCTACTACTGGATGTCTGCCCCGCTGATCACTGCATCAGACTGTGAAGGCGCCGGTGAAATGTTCCGCGTATCGACACTGGATATGGCCAATGTGCCAAAAACAGAGCAAGGCGATGTCGACTTCGACCAAGACTTTTTCGGCAAAGAAGCTTTCTTGACCGTATCCGGTCAATTAAACGCTGAAACCTATGCTTGTGCGCTGAGTAAAGTTTATACCTTTGGCCCAACCTTCCGTGCTGAAAACTCTAACACCAGCCGTCACTTGGCCGAGTTTTGGATGGTAGAGCCTGAAGTGGCCTTTGCCGATCTTGATGATGCTGCAGCGCTAGCAGAAGCCATGCTGAAATACGTCTTCAAGGCCGTGTTGGAAGAGCGCCGTGACGACATGCAGTTCTTCGAGCAACGCATCAACAAAGAGGCGATCACGCGCCTTGAGAAATTTGTTGAAGCTGATTTTGCCCAAGTTGACTACACTGACGCGATCACTATCTTGGAAAACTGCGGTAAGACGTTCGAGTTCCCTGTCGAATGGGGTATTGATCTCGCCTCCGAACATGAGCGCTATCTAGCAGAAGAACACTTCAACGCACCTGTTGTGGTGAAGAACTATCCAAAAGATATTAAAGCCTTCTACATGCGTATGAACGATGATGGCAAAACCGTTGCTGCAATGGACGTATTGGCGCCTGGCATTGGTGAGATTATCGGTGGTTCACAGCGTGAAGAGCGTCTTGAGGTGCTGGATCAGCGCCTTGAAGAAATGGGCCTCGAGAAAGAAGATTTCTGGTGGTATCGCGACTTGCGCCGTTACGGCACCGTGCCTCACGCCGGCTACGGCCTCGGGTTTGAGCGTTTGGTATCTTACGTTACTGGTATGAGCAACATCCGCGACGTGATCCCATTCCCTCGTTCGCCACGTAACGCGAGCTTCTAAGTAAAAAACCATTCGAAGGCTGCGAGTACGCAGCCTTTTTCTTGCCTATTGCTACGCTTGGTATCTCTAGGCATGGCTGGCGGTTTCTATCCAAGAAAACAAGTGGTATAACGATCCCAGCCTGAGTTTCATTCATCATTAACCATGGACGACACCAATGTTTGAGAAAATTTCTGCCGCTCCCGCCGACCCCATTTTAGGACTGACTGAAGAATTTAAAGCGGATCCTCGTGAAACGAAGATCAACTTGGGGGTCGGCGTATACAAAAACGAGCACGGCGAAACTCCTGTGCTGAAAACCGTTAAAAAAGCCGAAGCATTGCTGCTCGAAAAAGAGAGCACCAAATCCTATCTAAGCATCCCAGGCACTGCGGAATACGGCCTTGCCGTTCAGCAGCTTCTATTCGGTGAACAGGCTTCAGTTATCAAAGATAAACGCGCTCAAACTGCACATGCGCCGGGTGGCACCGGGGCGTTACGCCTTGCTGGGGAATTTATTAAGCGCCACCTCGGTGATGTCACAGTGTGGATCAGTAACCCAACGTGGGCCAACCACAAGGGCGTGTTTACTGCCGCAGGCCTACCTCTAGCTGAATACACCTACTACGATGCCGCGAAGAATGACAAAGATTTTGCTGGCATGGTCGCGGATCTTGAAAAAGCAAACAGTGGTGATGTGGTCTTGCTACATGGCTGTTGTCACAACCCAACCGGTATTGATCCGACCGATGCGGAATGGAAAGTCTTGGCTGAGCTATGTCAGCGCAAAGGCTTACTGCCGATGTTCGACTTTGCCTATCAAGGCTTTGCGCAAGGTGTTGAAGAAGACGCATCTGGTCTACGTATTTTTACGCAAACCTGCCCAGAGCTGCTGATCGCCAGCTCTTTCTCGAAAAACTTTGGCTTGTATAACGAGCGTGTGGGTGCCTTTACTCTGGTCGCACAAAATCAGCAACAAGCCACAACCGCCTTTAGCCAAGTGAAAGCCATCGCGCGCGTGATCTACTCTAACCCACCAGCCCACGGTGCAGGTATTGTGACAGAGATCCTCAATAACCCCACGCTAAAAGCAGAATGGCATCAAGAACTTGCTGATATGCGCGATCGTATTAAAACCATGCGCACCGAGTTTGTAGCAACTCTAAAAGAAAAAGGCGTGAATCGCGACTTTAGCTTTATCGAGCAACAAAATGGGATGTTTTCTTTCTCTGGCTTGACCAAAGATCAGGTGAACGCGCTAAAAGCCGAACACGGTGTTTATATCGTCGGCTCAGGCCGCCTCAATGTAGCGGGTATGACGCACACCAATATGGGGCCACTTTGCACTGCCATCGCAAAGGTTTTAGACTAAGCGCCACTGTCATCGAAATGTCATAAAGGGCCGACAGGCCCTTTTTTTTGTCGATGCACTCATTGAAGCAACATTGTATTAACAAAAATATCATTAAAAAGCCCATAGCCGCTAGACTAAAACTAATAAGGCTCTTATGAACTGTGACCAGAAAGATAAATACTATGAGTGGTAATGAAGTTGTATTTGGTGACGATGAACGCCTCGTCTCGACCACCGATAAACGTGGCGTTATCACCTACTGTAATCCCGAATTTATTCGCATTGCTGGCTTTGACGACAACGAATTGATGGGGGCACCCCACAACATCATTCGCCATGCTGATATGCCCAAGGCCGCTTTTGCCGACATGTGGCGGAACCTCAAAGCCAATCAACCTTGGCGCGGTATCGTTAAAAACCGCTGTAAGAACGGCGATTATTACTGGGTTGATGCTTACGTGACCCCGATCTATGAACGCGGTCAGGTAACAGGCTATCAGTCGGTGCGGGTCAAGCCAGATCCCGCGGTGAAACACCGTGCTGCCCAGATCTACAAAAAGCTATGTGCCGCCGAAAAAGGAGGCAAATCACTGGGTGGTTTCTCCATTGAGAGCATTCCCGGCGCCGCTAAACTGGCACTACTTGTCGCCGGCCTCGCTGTTGCGCCGCTCTCCCTCGCCTTTGATCCCAATATCAATGGGTGGGATATCGCCAGCGCTGTCGCTATGCCAGCCATATTGGGTGCTCTATTTCGTGATGAGCTGTTGACTCTGCCCGCTTTAATTCGTGGTTATCAAGCCGACTATGACAGTATTAGCCGCTATATTTATGCAGGAACTGGCTTGAGTTCAATCGCCGATTACAAGATTAAGATGCTGCAAGCGCGGATTCGGACCATCCTCGGCCGTATGTTGGATGCCTCCTTGTCTCTCAATCGTTTTTCTGATGATTTGAGCGCCCTTTCGCAGCGTGTTTCTCAGGCGATCAATACCCAAAGCCATCAAATCACCTCAGTGGCCAGCAATATTGACCATGCCTCAGACTCAGCCAATAAAGTGTTAGAGAACGCGCAGCAAAGTGCTGAGCTACTGCAATCAGTACAGCAACAAAGCCAAGAGACACAAGCGCTGCTTCATCAAACCGGTGAGCAGCTTCAAGCCCTAGCCAAGCAGTCTGAAAGCTCGTTATCCGCGACACAGCAGCTTTCTGTCACCGCAGAGCGGGTCACCGATTCCATGAGTGAAATCAGTGGTATCGCTGAGCAGACGAATTTATTGGCCTTAAATGCCGCAATTGAGGCCGCACGCGCCGGTGAACAAGGCCGCGGATTCGCGGTTGTCGCAGACGAAGTACGCGCCCTATCTAGCCGCACGCAAGGCGCTACGGAACAAATTCAGCAATCCATCCAAGAGATGCACGAAACCATTCAACAATGGCAAGCGCAGATCCATGTCAGTCACGAGCAAACCCAACAATGTGTCGATACCACAGAACATAGCATTGTCAGCTTGAACGCGGTGACGACGGCGATTGACGATGTGGTGGCGCGTACCAGTGAAACTCATCACTCAGCACAGGCGCAACTGCAGACCTTTAATGATATTAATCGTGATATCCATGCCATTGAGTCGGTATCGCAGCAAAACCTCAATGAAGTGAATGATGTCTCACAAGCAAGTGCAGAGCTGCGCGACAAAGTCCGCCAGTTCCACGATATTGCCAAGCAGTTTGAATAGTTATCCCTTGGTCGTTTCATCGTCGCTTACCGATTAAGCTCAGCATTGAGGCGATAAAAAACGCCCACTATCTCGCGATGGGGGCGTTTTTTTATCGTTTCGCTTACTACGCGTCTCGCTTACTAATTGATACCGTGCAAGAATTCAGCGCGCGTCGCGGCATTCTTTTTAAACTGACCACCTAACGCTGTGGTAGTTGTTTCACTGTTCGCATCCATCACCCCACGCGATTTCACACAATAGTGTGTTGCTTCGATACGAACGGCGACATTGTCGGTTTCAAGTAAGGTTTGCAATGCCACCAGCACCTGACGCGTTAAGCGCTCTTGTACTTGGGGACGTTGAGCGAAGAAACGAACAATGCGATTAATCTTGGATAGCCCAATCACTTTCTTATCCGGTAAATAGGCAACCGTTGCGCGCCCATCAATGGTCACCAAGTGGTGCTCGCAGGTACTGGTGACTGAAATATCCTTCACACGTACCATCTCGTCGCAACCCATCTTGTTTTCAATCATGGTTACTTTAGGGAACTGCGTGTAATCCAAGCCCGAGAAGATCTCGTCCACATACATCTTTGCGATTCTTGCTGGTGTCTCCGCCAAGCTGTCATCAGTCAAATCAAGATCAATAGATTGCAGGATTTCACGCATGTGAAATTCAATTTTTTCTTTTCGTTCTGCCGCAGACAACGCTGACTTTGCTGTCATCGGTGTCTCAATACCACGAGCAACCAGCGCTTCCTGAACTTTTTTTGCAGCATCGCTCAATGCCATGATGGATTCCTTTTAGGTCTGGCCTAAGTTGTTCTTTTCAGTACACACATTGCCCGCGAACGGATCAGTGCTGTCATTTAATAGAAGAATAACGTTAATCATTTAAAAATACACCTTGTGAATACTATGGCTTTTACTACTTGACCCATAAATGCGCACTTAAGTGTCAAGCCAAGTGAACACGGGAGGTTTGCATGTCTGATTCATTCCACAAGGTCTGTTTTTTTCTTTTCGATGTGACGTCAAATCGGTTGGCCGTCATCAAGGCTTCAAGTTAATGAAACATATTTGTCATGTTTCTTTCCTAAAGTGCCTCTCGTTCGAAACAACAAACCGCGACTCATCGCAAATAAGGGATACGATATGAAATCTAAGGTCTTTGGCGCCATCGTGATGGCAGGTGCCATGTTCTCTGCCTCAGCAAGTGCACAAGAAACTGTTTCAATCTCTGGCTCAACGTCAGTAACCGAAGTCATGGAAGTGTTGGCTGAAACCTATCATCAGCAACACCAAGACACCTACATCGAAGTACAAGGCACGGGTTCGTCAGCAGGTATCAAAGCCGCTAAAAACGGCACCAGCTATTTCGGCATGGCTTCTCGCGAGTTGAAAGCCTCTGAAAAAGAATCGTCACTTAAAGAAACTGTGATTGCTCGCGACGGCATCGCGGTTGTTGTCAATAACGCCAACGGCGTCAAAAACCTCACTGCTGACCAAATCGCTAAAATATATCGTGGCGAAATTACCAACTGGTCAAACGTCGGTGGCGAAAACAAACCTATCGTTCTGGTGACACGTGACACAGCTTCAGGCACGCGTGGTGCATTTGAAAGCATCATGGGTCTGAAACGCAAAGTGAACGGCATGAAAGTGTCAGCGATTTCACAAAAAGCACAAGTCGCAAATGGTAACGGCGTCGTGAAGACCATTGTCGCCAACAACCCACTCGCGATTGGCTATATCTCGCTAGGCTCTGTGGATGATTCCCTAAAAGCACTGAGTGTAGACGGTCATGCACCGACCACTGAAGCCGTGGCAGCCGGTGACTACAAGGTCGCACGCCCTTTCTTAGTACTTCATAAAGAAGGCACTACCTCAGCAGCCGCAGACGACTTCCTCAACTGGGTACTGTCTGCTGATGGCCAGAAGATTGTTGCAAACCAAGGTTATATCGCTGTTAAGTAAATAGATTTTTGGCCCAGCAAATGGCTGGGCCTTCTTTTGTTACATCCTTAGCCATTTTTGGCATGGAGTTGTTATCATGACCATCGCATCCGAACAGGTAAATAATGTCTCGGACTCGAGTCTCACTAAACGCACTCGAGTTGACTGGCGAGAAAAGATTTTTCACGCCTTGTTTTTATTCAGTGCCATTGTAGGCGTGTTATCACTTGCCACCATTGGCTACTTCATTTTCCGCGAGAGTATTCCTGCACTCTCTGCCGCTGGCTTCACCGATATCGTCTTTGGTAGCGAGTGGCTTCCGCCCGCGCTCTACGGCATTGCGCCCATGATTGTGGCGTCATTGGCCTCCACCGCAGGGGCTGTCCTTTTGGGTGTGCCTGTCGCCGTACTCACCGCTGTCTTTATCGCAGAAGTCGCACCGAAATGGCTCGCCAACATCATCCGCCCGGCGGTTGAGCTCCTCGCAGGCATTCCATCGGTGGTTTATGGCTTCTTTGGTCTGGTCATCATCGTCCCGTTGATCCAAGACATCTTTAATGTTCCAGCGGGCAACACTCTGCTTGCCGGTGTCATCGTGTTGGCCGTCATGATCTTACCAACGGTTATTACGGTGTCTGAAACCTCACTACGCGCCGTACCTCGAGCCTATAAAGAAGGCTCTCTCGCACTTGGCGCATCATCGATGTTTACGATTTTTAAGCTGCTTGTGCCTGCTGCTCGCTCCGGGATCATGACGGGTGTGATTTTAGGGATCGCACGTGCATTGGGTGAAACCATGGCGATCATTATGGTGATGGGTAATGCCCCAGCGATGCCAGAAGGGATTCTCGATTCCGCGCGTACTCTTACCGCCAATATCGCATTAGAAATGTCTTATGCCACGGGCGTGCATGCCAGTGCCCTGTACGCGACCGGTGTCGTCTTGTTGATTTTCATTATGTTACTCAACGGCGCGCTGCTTTACCTGAACCGCGAGAAAGCGAGATAAGTTATGTTGTCACGTCAATTACAAGATAAATTAGCTTTAGGGTTTATTTGGACAGCAGCAGGTTTAACCGTCGGCTTTCTGTTCTGGATAATCTGGTACATTCTGAGCAACGGCCTGCAGTATGTTGACTGGTCATTTATTTCCAGCGACTACACGCGCATTGGTGAGTCATCCGGGATTTGGCCGATGATTGTCTCCACCATCTATATGGTACTGGCCTCGATTACCATTGCGGCACCACTGGGGATCATGACCGCGATTTACCTCACCGAATATGCGAAAGTGGGCAGTAAGCTAGTCAAAGTCATCCGCTTTTGTACCGAGTCACTGGCAGGCATTCCTTCGATTATCTTTGGTCTGTTTGGCCTCACGTTTTTTGTGGCGGTACTGGGGCTCGGCTTTTCGATTCTCTCCGGTGCCTTGACGCTCAGTATTTTGATCCTTCCGGTAATTATCCGTACCACTGAGGAAGCTTTAATGGCTGTTCCTCAAACCTATCGCGAGGGGTCGTACGGACTCGGGGCGTCCAAAATCTACACCATTTGGAAGTTAATCCTGCCCAGCGCGATGCCAGGGATTATCACCTCAATCATTCTGAGTGTGGGGCGCGTGATTGGCGAGTCTGCACCTGTTTTCCTCACTGCCGGTATGGTGGCGCGTATCCCTGATACATTGCTTGATTCAGGACGCACGCTTACGGTGCATTTGTACAAGCTCACGCAAGAGCTTTACACCGTCCATGAGTGGCACCAAGCCTACGCCACTGCCACCGTACTGATTGTTGTCGTGCTGGTTATCAACATGCTAACCAAACTCATTGCACGCCGATTCAATAAAGCGACTTATTAACGCATTCTGAGGCCCGACATGAACAAATTTGAAATCAATGATTTAAATCTTTATTACGGTAACGGTGAAAACCACGCGCTTAAAAGCATCAACTTGCCCATTCCTGCTAAGCGTGTCACTTCGCTAATTGGCCCTTCAGGTTGTGGGAAATCAACACTTTTGCGCTGCTTGAATCGCATGAACGATTTAATTGAAGGTGTCCAAATTGACGGTCGACTCACCATGGATGATCAAGACATCTATGGCAATATCGATGTGGCTGGCCTTCGGATTAAAGTGGGCATGGTGTTTCAAAAACCTAACCCCTTCCCGATGAGCATTTACGACAATGTCGCTTATGGCTTACGTGCTCAAGGCATTAAAGATAAAAAGCACCTAGATGCCGTGGTTGAAAAATCACTGCGTGGCGCAGCATTGTGGGATGAAGTGAAAGATCGTCTCAAGGCCCATGCTTTTGGGCTTTCTGGCGGTCAGCAACAGCGCCTATGTATTGCTCGCACGATTGCGATGGAGCCAGAAGTGATTTTGATGGATGAACCCACCTCTGCCCTCGATCCTATCGCGACGAAAAAAATTGAAGACTTAATGGAGTCACTAAAACAAGACTACACCATTGTCATTGTGACGCACTCCATGCAGCAAGCCCGTCGTATTTCCGACCGCACTGCGTTCTTTTTGATGGGAGAGCTGGTGGAGCATGATGAAACTGCCACGCTCTTTGCACAGCCACAAGATGACCGAACGCGAGGCTATGTGAACGGTGATTTCGGTTAAATACGTCGCTGCCAACAAAGTGTCATAGAGTTGTGATTAACTAATTAGGCACTTGTTTGCATCGGTTTCTAACTCCAAACATAACGATAATAATTCACGCGATGGTATATCTTGGCCCCTCTACCGGGGCCTTTTTTTACGCGGAACAAAAATAGACAAGAAATTGACATTGATGCATCACTTCATTGCCACAATAAGACCCATCAGGTCACCTCTCCCGTGTAGGAGGAAATCATCATGAAAAAAGTGTTATTAGTCGCTACGTTGGCGAGCATCGGTGCAACCGCTTGCAGCAACGATTTCACCGCTGGCCCGTCAAACCAAAACGCGATCACCGTTGAGAATATCGCTCAAAAGTGGCAGTTGGCGATGGTCGATGACCAAGCCATTAATGCGGAAGAGGCACCAACCCTTACGGTTAGCACTGATATGGTCGCGAGTGGTTATACCGGTTGTAACCGCTATTTTGGTAATGCCCAGCTCGAAAACAGCCGTTTTCGTATCGACCGGATGGCGAGCACACGTATGGCATGTGCCTCTCAAGCGATGGATATGGAATTCACAGTCAGTGACGTACTCAACAACTGGAGTCAAATCAACATAACCGACAATCAGCTAACACTTACTAACCATAAGACGACGCTGACGTTTAAAACCGTGCAAAGCAACACGCCATAGATAAACCGAACGGCGCCTTCGGGCGCCGCTTTATTCTATCTCCATCCAATGCCAGCGTTCTGGTTCATCCGCTCTTGCCCGAGCGAGGGCTATCTCCCCGTAAGAGCACATTCTCGCCACCGTCATTTGCTCGTGATCACTCAGCGTTACCCCACCGACATAAACGTCGACTAACATGGCACCCTCTTCCCGTTCAAACGGTAGCTGCAAGCGTTTTACCGTCAGTAAGCACTCCTCAGCCAGTCGCTGGGCGCCCTCTGTGCGCGGTAGTATTGCGACAAATTGGCTGCCACTGTATCGGCATAACAAATCACCCGGGCGCTTCAGCATATTGTCTAATGCTTCTGACAGACGGCGAAGTACTTGATCGCCGGATAAACGGCCATACTTTAGGTTGTAATCCGATAAACGCTCAACTTCCACAATCATTAAACTCAGCGGGGTTTCTTCTCGCAGTGCTCGCTGAATCTCACGTTCTAACTCCGCTTCAAAATGGCTGCGATTATACAGTCCGGTTAAACCATCACACTTCGTCATCGACTCGAGTTTGGTGTTTGCGTCTCGTAATGCACGGGTTTTCTGATCAACCTGTGCCTGCACGGTTAAGGTTCTCTGTTGTAGTCGATAGAGCAGATAGCTGATGATGATAAAAATGATGGTGCCTGCAGCGAACACCCAATAAGGCATGTAGGACTGGCGTGCTTCCACATACTCAGCGGTTGGATATCCTTCCACTTGCCACTCTCTGCCTGCGAAAAATACCGGGAGTGACTGCTGGGTTAACGTCTTGTTCACCGGTGAACTGAGAGTGGCTATTTCGCTATGCAAAAGCTGAGGGTTTCGCTCATTGGTAATATCATTAAGTGAGAAGTTAATCCCATCATTAATCACCGTATTAATCGCGAGATTAACAAGCTCTCCAATATCAATGACCGCGACTAAAAAGCCGCGAAGGTCACTCGTCTCTTCGCCACTTAACTGTTCTGGGTCACGGAGAATCGGCATAATCAGCAAAAAGCCCTGTACGCTGCCATACGCCCTTTTGACCGTCGTCGCAGGCGTTGCAACAGGCACTCCGGTGTTGAAACTGGTTTTAAGCGCTTGGCGAGTCACGGCAGTCGATCCCATATCATATCCAATCACCGACTGATTACTGCTCGCGCTCGACGTAAAACGGATAGGAAAGTACATGTCTCTTCGCTGAGCGGGGATCAATGCTCCTGTCTCATCAAACTCAACAATATCCGTTCTCTGTTGAGAGCCTTCTTGCATCGCATCTTGAACATAGTGCCGTCGTTGATGATGCATCACTATATCCACCCACTCAATCGACTTAAAACTTAGGTGACGCTCCAATACACCTGATGTCATCGGTTGAAAGTTGCGTGCACTGAGGCGATGGCCCGCATCAAAATGATTTTTCACTGCGTACAGCAACTCGAGACCAAGGTTGACTTCCCTGCCCAGTGCCATAGCAGCATTATTGACATCTTTTTGGACTTCTTTGCGAATCGCATTTTGCTCAGACTGGAACAGCAAATGTCCAGTCAGCGCAGAGAAACCTATCCCCACGAGGACTGTTATCACAATGATGCTCCAAGCGCGTCGCGGCATTCCAAACGTCCTTCTGTCTGTATCCTGTTGCCGAGAATTCGGCCGCTTTTATATAAAATTTCGCCACATTAAGCGTAGTGCTTCACAGCTCGGGCGATCAATTTTTTAACAAAAACAAAACAATTGTCACGAATAAGGTCAGCGCACTTTGAACAGAATGCTAATCAAGGAAGACAGAAAAGGCCCACTCCAGGTCTGGGTGAGCCTTCGCTAAAACGGTGAGTCACTAAAACAATCGGTTATTTCAATTTCAATTGGTTGGTTAGCGGATCGTACTCACAACCAATGTCGTTAAATTTGTCTCGGATTTGCTCATCGTCTAGGTCGAAATGAGCCATCAATGATTCAAGGCTATCGCACTCTAAACGCAAACGTTCATTCGCAATACTGAAAAATATTGCCCCATCCAAACGATGAATATTGTTGATGTCCATAGTGGCCGCTCCTTTTCTCAGCTGAACCCGTTGGGTCAACAAAGCTCGGTTTAAAGTATAGAAACACTCGAGGCCACTCGCCAAATCATCCCATCACAATGGTGTTTAGGCTAACACTGGCAGCAAACAAAAAACCAAACCCAATCATTAAACGCCACCATGCAGGTTTGGTGTTTTTGAGCAAATGCCAAATGGATGCAGCAATACCCAACAAGCCTAATCCAACCCCTGCAAATAAGGCATTAATATTCAAAGTGGTGAATGTTGTGAGCGATGCTGCCACAGCAACCAGTAATACCGTGGCCATCAAGGCCAGTACGCTCGCCAGAGGCAATAAGTTATCAAACGCTTGTAAGCGTGATTTGGCTCTGACTAAAAGGCCGTGTCCGGCACTGGCTCCCAGAAGGACTATTTGCAGCAAGCCAAATACAGCGACCATCCAGCCCTGACTCGCCGTAATGATTAACCATGCAACACATGCCGTTAAGTTTGCGACATGTAGCAAAGGAATGGGACCGGAGTGACGCGTTTTGCCCGTTTTTGATCGAAACGCAAATAAGCCTAAAAACAGAAAGGGTATAGTGGCTAAAAAGCTAGATGGAACCAATATCACCCATGCGAACACCAGCACCCAATATGCACGGTGGAAACGGCCTCGCTGGCCCGGACAGATTTCACCTTTGAGTAATGCCAACGACAAGACCAGTTGCGCACCCAAAATAGCCGAAACGAGGGAAGGAGCAACATACGCGTACATAGAAACAACACCTTATGGCGATCAATAAAAAACCCGCAACTGTGACTACTTCTTACGGTAAATAACTGGCGGGATCACATTAGATTGAATAAATACTGTAAATATGTACAACAAACTGGAAGGTTTGCGCACAAACACCACACTTATGACAATTGAAAACGAATCAAAACAACATCGCGATCATAACAAAAATAGGCGCGCTACCGGAACCTTTGTACACGCAGGAGCAGACATGAGCGCAATGACTGAAAACATGAGTCATGTTGTCTATAAGCTTCAAATCTCCTTTCTCGAGCTTTGGAGCGCAAAAAAGCATGCCAATAGCTTTAACAATACTCGCAGTACCTATTTGCGTAGTCGCTTGTGTGTGCTTTGCTATGTGTGGGCGGCGCTTACCATCGCTTGGTCTCCCGCAGACTTTCTTTTTCTCGGAGACAAAACGATCGCGGCGCAACTTTCCGTTCAGCGCTTGATTCTTGCCGCGTTCCTGATTGCGATTGGCTTTTCAGTCAATAAAGTGAATAACCTTAAAGCGGCCAAGCTGGGCGTGATGGCGATGGTCTGTGTCACCAACCTTTTTTATTTCTCAGCCAGTCATACATTAGGCTTTCCATCTGAGAACAGTGTTTTTTCATACAGCTACACCCTATTGCCCATTATCCAAATAGTCATGCTGACGATTTTCCCGCTCACCATGAAAGAGAGCTTAACGCTGATGAGCGTCACCCTCGCCTGTCATTTGTGGGTGGACTCGTTTAGCGGTGTATTGCTCAATCCGGATAATATTTCGTCCTACTGGCTACAAACAGTGATTGCCATGATGGTGTTATGGTCACAGCTCTCACAGTTGCATATGATTCTCAGGTTGTATCGCCAAGCCACGCTGGATCCGCTGACCGGTATTTATAACCGCCGAATGCTTCTGCAACTAGCGATGCGCGCCTTAGCGATCAGTGAAGACAGGCACTCTCCTTTCTCGGTCCTATTGCTGGATTTGGATAAATTTAAACGTATCAATGATAAATGGGGACACTACGCGGGTGATGTAGTTTTGCAATCCTTCACTCGTGCCGTGCAAGAGCGACTGCGCAAGTCAGATATTTTTGGTCGCTTTGGCGGTGAAGAGTTCATCGTTTTTCTTCCCAAATGCAATGTCGACAGCGCACAGCAGATTGCAGACCGATTGCTGAATGAAATTCGCGCGATGGATGTGTTTATTGACGAAAGAGACGCGCCTCTGAAAGTAACGGCATCAATTGGCATTTCCAGCTATCAAACTGGCGATACCCTATCTTCGTTAATTGAGCGGGCGGATTGCGCACTCTATCAAGCGAAAGCAGAAGGTCGCAACTGTACGCGTCAATATCAAGTCGGCCAGCACTGTCCCAACGATGCCAGAGAAACGGCAAGCTATATCAATAGCGCCCTAGAAACCAGCTAGTGCCATTAATGGCTCAACGCCGTTTCTGATGAAGAGGCGGCGGGTTTGCTTTTTCCCGTTGACTTGTACAGCGCAAGCACAAGTGCCAGTACAGCAAAACCCAAGCTGCACGCAGCGACCACCACACCTTCCCAAGCATAATGTTGCCAAGCGGCAATCAGGTAAAAGCCACCTAAGCTACCACCAGTGTAGTAATGCACCAGATACAAGGCCGTTGCCGTCGCTTTACCCTGATTGGCTTGTCGGCTTACCCAACCATAAGCGAGAGAGTGAGTGAAAAATGCCCCGCCACTAACCACCAGTAATCCAACAATCATCCAAGTGATGTCATGGTGTAAGGTCACTAATATGCCCAACATGGCAACAATAGTGCCAAATGCCATGCCACGAATCGCACCGAACCTAAGTACCCAGCGTCCACTCAATCGTGATGTAACGGTGCCCGCGAGATAACAGATAAAGACCGATGAAACCAAACTCACCGGCAATTGATAAGGCGGCGCCACCAGCCGGAACGCCATTACCGAAAACAAATTGACGAATAACGCAAAGTTAATACCGCCAATTAACATAGCTAGCCACAACCTTGGAGTACGAAGATGGGATAGCACGCCTCGCGAGTGAGTCAATAACGAGGTATTCCCTTGGGTAAAGTATTGCTGACGCGGCAATAGTTTCGTCACCAAGGCGACGCCCAACAAACTCAATACCGCCATTCCTAGCACCGCCCCTTGCCAGCCCCACCAATCGGTCATCATTCCCCCCGCAACGCGTCCGGATATCCCGCCAAGAGAGTTGGCACTGATATAGCTGCCTACCGCGATCGCAAACGCTTTAGCAGAGAATTCTTCAGCCATATACGCGACCGCAACCGCGGCAAAGCCACCTAATGCTGCGCCCATCAACGCCCGTAACCCAACAATCAACCAAAAGCTGTTGGTTGCTGCCATCAGAAGGCCGATCGCAGGGAGCATCCAGAGGCTGACTAGCATAATCGGACGGCGTCCGAGTCGTTCGGACAATACCGCCCACGGGACGAGTGAGAAGGCAAGACCTAAGGTCGCGGCAGCCAGCAACCAGTTGGCACGGGTTTCACTGATCCCATCGTTGCTCGCAAATACTGGCAACATCGGCTGAAAGAGATATAAGTTGCAAAAAATAAGGAAGGAGCCGAATGCCAGAGCAAAGGCCGTTAATCGGTAACGCGATGAGCCAAGCTCAATCATGACAACCTCATCATCTCATTAAGTTGTGATCATGCTAGCAACGGCAATGGGATTAATAAAATATATTAAATTTATATTATCCATATCTATTATTTATACATGGACATTAAACAGCTGCGTTACTTTATTGCTGTCGCGGAGGCTGGGAGCTTTACCCACGCCGCACAGCAGCTTCACATTGCGCAACCTGCGTTGAGTATCGCGATCAAAAAGCTTGAACACCATCTTTCTATGCCCCTTTTCGTACGTAGCGAGAAGCGGATTCAGCTAACGCAAGAAGGCCAAGTGCTGCTCACTCATGCGCATCGTGTGGTGCAACAGATGCGCGATACGTCCACCGCAATGGATGAGCTGAAAGGGTTGCAAAAAGGCGAGGTTCGGATTGGTGTGCCCGGAATGCTAGGTTCCTACTTTTTTCCGGACTTATTGATGGGGTTTCGGCGACGCTATCCTGACTTAAAGTTAACCATTATCGAAGCTGGCACCCACTCGTTGCGAAAGATGCTACTGGAGAGTGACCTAGATCTGGCGGTGATCACCGCCAGTGATGTGCCCTCATCGTTAGAAACCATGCCCCTCATTTCCTCGCAAATGGTTGCAGTGGTCAGTGAGGAACACCCACTTGCCGGGTACCAAACCCTCGACTATCAGACCTTTTTCGATCATGAGCTGATCATGTTTCGCCCCGGCTATTTCCATCGTGACTATTTGGATCATATTTGCCATCAATACGCGATACGCCCCAAGCTGTCTTTGGAAACGAATTTGCTGGCGATGATTTTAAACATTGTGCGTCATGGCGTTGCGATTAGCGCATTGCTTGAGATGGTAACCGAGCACGAGCATGGCATTGTGGGGATCCCATTCACTCAGCCGATTAACCTCGATATCTCAATGGCATGGCGTAAGGATGGTTATCTGTCTTTGGCTGATCGTGCCTTTATTGATTATGTAAAAACCCACAACCCCTCCACGTAATAGAGTACCCGCTGGGATCATTTGCCCCTATACTCCATGCAGGAATACCGCTAAAATCGCCGGCTAATTTATCGCCCGTCTTGGGGTATCACACATCCTCAAGGCCTCTGGGCTGACCAAGAGACGATAACGTGACACCAACTGCTATTTACGATTACACCCCCTACTGGGCCGCTTGCTTTGGACCGGCGCCTTTCCTGCCTACAACCCGAGAAGAGATGGATATACTCGGCTGGGACAGCTGTGACATCATCATTGTGACCGGTGATGCCTATGTCGATCACCCCAGCTTTGGTATGGCGGTGATTGGTCGCGCGCTTGAAGCACAAGGCTTTCGAGTCGGGATCATTGCGCAGCCTAATTGGCACAGCAAAGATGACTTTATGGCATTGGGGGAACCAAATCTGTTTTTTGGTGTTACCGCGGGCAACATGGACTCCATGATCAACCGCTACACCGCGGATAGAAAACTGCGTCATGATGATGCCTATACGCCTAACAATGAAGGTGGAAAGCGCCCCGATCGCGCTGTACTCGTATACTCACAGCGTTGTCGAGAAGCGTACAAGCAAACACCGATTGTACTGGGTGGCATTGAAGCGAGTCTGCGTCGCCTTGCCCATTATGATTATTGGTCCGATAAAGTCCGTCGCTCAGTATTGTGCGATGCGAAAGCCGACATTCTGCTGTTTGGCAATGCGGAACGTGCCTTGATTGAAGTGGCTCACCGTCTTTCGCGGGGCGAAGCACTGGCTGATATGACACGGATCGCGGGGACAGCCGTGATGATGAAGCATCCCCCAGAAGGCATGGCCGAAGTTGACTCAACGCGCATCGATAAGCCGGGTAAAGCCATGGTGATGCCGAATCCTTATGCCACCGAAACGCAATGTGAAACCAATAAGAAAGCAGAACCTGACACGGTAAAACCGATCACGATTCGTCCTTCTCGCCACGATGCGAAAAATACCTATGTGCGTTTGCCATCATTTGAGAAGCTCAAAAACGATCGTATTTTATACGCCCATGCCAGTCGCGTGATGCACTTAGAAGCCAACCCCTATTCAGCGCGGGCACTAGCCCAACAACACGGCGATCAGCTGCTTTGGATTAATCCACCTCCCGTGCCACTGACTACCGAAGAAATGGATTACGTGTTTGGTCTTCCTTATGCACGTGTTCCTCATCCTAAATATGGAAAGGCGAAAATTCCCGCCTACGACATGATCAAAACCTCGGTAAACATTATGCGTGGGTGTTTTGGCGGATGCTCATTTTGCTCAATTACCGAGCACGAGGGACGGATCATTCAAAACCGTTCGCAAGCCTCGATCATTGAAGAGCTCAACGATATTCGTGATAAAGTGCCCGGCTTTACCGGCACCATTTCTGATCTCGGTGGGCCTACCGCGAACATGTATCGTTTAGGCTGTTCGGACCCGAAAGCCGAGCGAAATTGTCGGCGACCGTCTTGCGTGTTTCCTAAAATTTGCGACAAGTTGAACACGGATCATCGTCATACGATTGATTTATATCGTAAAGCTCGTCAAGTCGAAGGGATTAAAAAAGTCTTGATCGCGTCAGGCGTCCGGTACGATCTCGCGATTGAATCGCCCGAATACGTGAAAGAGTTGGTCACCCACCATGTTGGGGGTTACCTCAAAATCGCCCCCGAACACACCGAGAAAAACACCCTCGATCTAATGATGAAGCCGGGGATGGGCGCCTATGAGCGCTTTAAAGCCCTGTTTGAAAAATACAGCAAAGAAGCAGGAAAAAAACAATACCTTATCCCCTACTTCATTGCCGCACATCCCGGATGTACGGATGAGGATATGGTGCATCTAGCATGCTGGCTGAAAGAAAACGACTTTGAGTGTGATCAGGTGCAGAACTTCTACCCATCACCGATGTGTAATGCCACCGCGATGTATCACTCTGAGACCAACCCACTGAAGCGAGTGAAGTATAAAAAACGCGAAGATCTCATCGTCGCCAAAGGCGAGCGTCAACGTAGACTGCACAAGGCACTGTTACGTTACCACGACCCTGCTAACTGGCCACTGATCCGTGACGCTTTGGTGCGTATGGGTAAAAGTCACCTTATCGGTGACGGCCCTAAATGTTTGATTCCGGAAGAAGACGCCCCTGCTAAAGTGGGACGTCAGCGCCGCTCTGGACGTCATGGCACCCAGCGCTTTGCGACCAAGCACCCAAATCAACCCGACATTCGTCGCCCCAGCGGTAAAAACCGTGCGTCGGCCACTACCAATAAGCCGTCTCGCAAGCGTAAATAACCGTTTAGCGACAGGATAAAAAAACGCCCCAACATCTCGCGATGGGGGCGTTTAATCGTTTGCCGAGCAAATGGGTGATTAACGAAATAGCTCAGCGCCAATAACCAGCAGCGCAAGCACGCCCGCAATACCCCCGACAACCCACGCGATTTTCTTTTGCGTGCCCTCATCAAGGTACTGTGCCGCGGTGATACCAACCAAAACCAGCAAGATGATAACAATCGTTTTAAGCATCTGTTTTGCCTTCGTTTTTAGCTATTATTTCACTGTACGCGAAACCCATTTGCGTGCAAGCTCAATGTTACTTTACGTGTTCAGTATGGACACGATCACTGCGAGTGCACGCTAAACGCAGCAATACCTGCAATGGATGCCGCAATTGTTGCTCACTAAACCGTTTGACCTGACTGCGACACGAATAGCCCGTCGCGAGGACCCGCTCTGCCGGCAATTCGGCCAACTTGCCTGACCAACTTAAATCGTAGATGGCTTGCGAGGTCTCACGCTTATCAGCTTCGTGGCCATAGGTACCCGCCATACCACAGCATCCAACCGATACCGGTTTTAGCTCGGCACCAAAGTGAGCGAACAATTGTGCCCACTGCTGCTCTGCATGTGGCAATTGTGTTTTTTCGGTACAGTGGCCAAACAGGTACCAGGTTCCCGCATCTATAGTGTCCGCTGGCGGCAATGCTGGCACCACTGACATCAACCACTCGTGACTGAGTTGAACGTTAAAATCGCCTCGTTTTTTGCCCAACGCTTCGCAGTATTCATCACGATAGCAAAGCACCAAGGCCGGATCGACGCCCACCAAGGGAATATTCAGCGCAGCAAGTTGATTAAGAAACGCCGCGGTATTCTGTGCCGTTGCCCCAAACCGGCGTAAGAAGCCTTTCACATGCAGGGCCTTGCCGTTGGGCTTAAACGGAACCAACATCGGCACTTTTCCTAGTTGGCGCGCAAGCTGAACAAGATCATGCACAAGCGGTGCTTCATAAAAGCTGGTAAACGGATCTTGGACAATCAACACATAATTTTCACGCTCTTGTGCAGACAGCGCTTGCAGCCAAGTTAGATCAAATTTTAGCGCATGATCGCCAGCCAAAGACGCTGCTAAGGTGGGCACCGATAACGCAGGCGTATCAGTATATCCCACCAATTTTGCCGTCAACCCTTGTGCCCAGCGGGGTTGAGTGACGGCGTTTACCAACTTGGGCGCTTTTGCCATCAGGGGCAATAACGTTTCAATGTTCGCCACGAGGTGGTCTTTGATCGGGCGCGGGTAGCGGCTGTAATACAATTGCATAAACCGAGAGCGAAAGCTGGGAACGTCGACTTTAATCGGGCATTGGCTCGCACACGCTTTGCACGCCAAACAGCCATTCATCGCTTCCATCACTTCGTGGCTAAAATCGTCCGCTTGCTTACGTCGCGTAAAATAGCGGCCAAATTTTTTCATCACCTCACGCACCGAGGGAGATTGCGTCATTAAGGCCTGTTCCACATCGAGCGGATCAACCCCCTGCTCGGCCAATAGACGCAACCATTCCCGTACGATCCCCGCGCGTCCTTTGGGAGAATGGCGACGGTCGTAGCTGACTTTCATCGACGGACACATCGGTGACGCGGTGTCATAGTTAAAGCACAACCCGTTTCCGTTACACTCCATCGCTCCTTTAAAGCTGTCGCGAACCTCAACGGGGATTTGCCGGTCATAAAAGCCACGCTTGGTGTCATCAACACGAACCAACGCATCTTCGCTATTGATAGGCGTACAAATTTTGCCGGGATTCATGCGGTTTTGCGGATCAAATGCCGCTTTAACTCGCCGTAATTGGGTAAACAAGGTGTCACCAAAAAACGCCGGTCCGTATTCTGAACGATATCCTTTGCCATGCTCCCCCCACATCAGGCCACCGTATTTCGCAACCAGCGCAACGACTTGGTCTGACAGAGTTTGCATGATTCGCTCTTGTTCCGGATCGCATAGGTCCAGTGCGGGGCGAACGTGGAGCACACCCGCATCGACATGACCAAACATGCCGTAATGCAGATCATGGCTGTCTAACAAGGCTCGAAATTCACTAATAAAGTCGGCTAGGTGTTCAGGCGGCACACAGGTATCTTCGGCAAAAGGCACCGGCTTCGCTTTCCCTTTCGTCGCCCCGAGCAGGCCGACCGCCTTTTTTCTCATCGCATAAATCTTGTTGATCGACGCGAGATCACGACAGATTTGGTAGCCAATCACGCCCTGTTGCTCGTGCTCAATCAAGGCATCCAGCTTGTCACAAAGAGCGGTAATTTGTTGGTCAATATCGTCAGCGTCATTGCCTGCAAATTCCACCATGTTGATGCCATGCATGGTTTTACCCGGCACATCTTGCAACAAATCACTCACGGTGTGCCAAACAATGTCGTTGCGTGCCAAATCCAACACCTTGGCATCGACAGTTTCTACCGATAACGCCTTGGCCTCGACCATCATGGGCGCATTGCGCAAGGCCGAGTCAAAGCTGTCGTACTTGATGTTGACCAAGGTGCGCACGGTCGGAATCGGAGTAATGTTTAAGGTCGCTTCGGCAATAAAGGCCAGCGAACCTTCCGCGCCACATAGGACGCGGCCGATATCAAACCGACTCAATGCGTCATCATAGACATGCTTAAGATCGTAACCAGTGAGAAAGCGGTTTAAAGGCGGAAAGGTACGCGTAATCAAATCTCGGTGCTCTCGACACACCGACGAGACCGTCTCTAATGCACGACCGGCAAGATCGTCTCGCTCCATCGCATGATTTAATTGGTCACTATCTAAAGGTTGCGTATCTAACACACTGCCATCGACGAGTACCGCCTTTAACCCCAATACATGGTCAGAGGTTTTCCCGTAACGAAGCGAGCCTTGTCCCGATGCATCCGTATTGATCATACCGCCAATGGTGGCGCGATTACTGGTCGAAAGGTCGGGCGAGAAGAAGAAACCGTAAGGCCGCAGGATGTCATTGAGCTGATCTTTAATCACGCCAGCTTGTACCCTGACCCAGCCTTGCTCTGGGTTTACCTCCAATACCTGATTCATGTGGCGAGAAACATCTACCACCACATGTTTCGTCAGTGACTGACCGTTAGTGCCCGTTCCGCCACCGCGAGGAGAGAATTTAATCGCATTGAAAGGCGGCGCTTGTACGGTGTGCCCAATGAGTGCGAGGTCGTCCACACTCGCGGGGAAAAGCACTGCTTGTGGCAGTGCCTGATAGACGCTGTTATCGGTCGCCACCGCCAATCGGCTCGCGTAAGTTGACTCAATATCGCCGTCAAAGCCTGCTTGCTGCAAAGCGGTTAGAAAATCAACGACGGCGGACGACAAGCCCGCCTGTGGGTGTATTGCCGGTATCATTGCTGTTCCTGTGCGCAGTATCCACCATGCCTGGTGTGACTTTTTGTTGTGCTGTCACTTTACCTTAACTCTACGCGCAGCCAAAGCGATCACCCATAATTCACCATCAACCCATCACAAAGCACCGTTCGCCAAACGTATCTATAACGATTGCATGCCTATTTTTCGGGCTAACCAACGTGCTAACTCAGGGCTGGCGATCAATGCCCAAGGCGGTATGCTCCAAATTGCCATGCACGTGAAAATCAGCAACACCCAACTGACCCCAGTTAACTGGCTGACACCATAAGCAATACCGAGAATGATCCCCGCGCCGAGAATAATCCACGCAAAAGTGAGTATTTTTCCGCCTCGTGTTTGTGCGGGTTTACGGGTTGGGAACAGCTTATGCCAAACTTGACCGGTATAGACACCGGCCGCGAGTGCGGCGAGATACAGCAAATTTGGCAACTTCACCGCCAATGCTGCAAGCGCCAATACGATGCATACCAACAGCCATATCCGTGCGGTATTGAGCAGAGGACGCGCATTTTTTACCGTCAGACTATCGAGTTTGACGGTCACACTTGCAATGCCGGCACCAATCAAGCCGCCAATGATGACATCACTGGCAAAGTGTACACCGAGGTACATCCGATTCAGGCCCATCAATACAATCACTAATACTGTCAGCGCCAACGCTCCATAGGCGGGCGGATGCTCAGCGCGCCGCTTAAGATACCAGGCCGTTGTTACCGCTGCTGCCAGTAAGGTGTGGCCGCTCGGTACTGTAAAACCTCTCGCATCACCGATTTTTAACTCGGGCCAAATAAAGAAAGGCCGGGGCATTGCAAAGCCGCTTTTTAGAAGGGTTGATACCGCGGCAGCACTGATCAGCAAAAACAACAAAGACAAGGCCGATTTATGGCCCCTGAAGACGAGAAATAGCGGCACAAAAGCAAGATAGAATGCCGTTTCCCCTAAAATATTGACCAGCCAAAAGACCTGAGTGGTGAACGAAGCCATGGTCTCGCCCATTGCGGCAACGGCTTGCTGGACACCCGAGACTAACCCGTACTGACTCACATAAAAGGCAGGGGCAAGTGCGCTAAAGTCTGCCAACGCGGTCACATCGCTGCTTGGCACTTTATCGACTAAAGACCACAGTAGCGCTCCCCTATCATTAAATCGGTATTGATAGTCTTCAGCGTGCGCTTTGGGTACGAGTCGGGCTTCGTCAATTTCAGAGGCAAAGTTCGGCGCCAGCCACGCAGGCAAAATGCCAGTGCCATCCGCTTGGGAGACAACCGGTAATGGGGCGAGGCTGCGACAATCAAACAAGACGCCGCGATGATCCTGATAGCGCACCTTACCAACATCGACGCGAATAGCGGTCTCTTCAAACACTTCTCGTGCTAATGCTTTTTGCGGGGATTCCGCAAGGCTTACACGGCCGCCCGGTAATCCATAGCGGCCACTGACGCGGTCTTTGACCAGCAGCAAGCGCCCTGCAGGATCAACCACCATACAAGCCACGCCAGCGATCCCTTGCTCAGGTGAAAACGTATTCTCTGCGTCGGCTAACACAGAACTCGACACCAACCAACTAACAACTGACAATAGTAAGGCGATACTCCATTTCATGCGGCAGCTCCTGAATGCATGTGTCGTAACAAAACAAAAAAGGACAACGGATGACGCAGCCTGACCCTCTTTCTCCCTATTATTATCATCATAACTTCCTATGCTTGATGGATTTAGTGTCTGAACGTGATTGGGATCTGCTCAATCACGCAGAGCGTCATTGGATCACCACCTTTCAACAGCTTAGCTTTAAGGCGCAATGTTTGCTGATCCGATTATTGATGCGTCGTCATGATTGGTTTGTCGCCGAAAAATTGGTGTATCACGAACTCGGCGACTTATCTCCTTTGCTCGACGAATTAGCCACGCAGGGCTATGTTCGCCTCACCCATCAGGCGGCCACCGAGGTGGTGCTGAATCTCCTGACCAAACCCCAAATGGCTCACGCTTATCCGCAGGCTGACGTGCCCAAAAGCGCCAGTAAAGCGCAATGGCAAGTCGCGATTCAAGCGACTTATGGCGACACCTTGAACAGCCCAACCATGCTCATTGAGTGTCTGCAACCTGAGTTGTTATCCGTATTTTTACTGCTCTACTTTGGTAACTCGCGTCAAGATCTAAGTCAGTTTGTGGTGGCCGAGCTGGGTATTCAAACCTTTGAATCTTACGCGCTCCGTCAATCAGAGCGCCTCTTTCAATGCCGTGAACATATCGACCATTGGTTGCACTTGTCGGCATTGAATGAGCATTATTGGCAAGCGAAAAAAGCCAAGCAACCCGACATCATTCTCGCCCTAACTGACCAGCTTCCCGCGCGGTACGCATGGCCACCACTGGAACGGAAACGCCAACGGTTAGTGAATCGCATTGCCCGTGAACACGAGCGCCATGCAAACCTTGATACGGCACAAATGCTCTATCAAACCACCACACAGCCTCCAAGCCGTGAACGACAAGCGCGGATAGCCATCAAGCAAGACGATATCGACTTGGCCTCCACACTGATCGGCACCATGTTGCGCGCTCCTCATGATGAGGATGAACGTGACATCGCCTGTCGCCTCGCCAAACAAAAAAAGATCCAACAACATATTGGGCTCCATGAATGGCCTGCGACGCCGATCAGTGAAATACACACAGAGCACCTGACTTTACCCTTGCACGATCGCGTTGAGTGGGAAGTCGCCGATTATTATCGTGCTCAAGGTTGGACAGTCTGGTACAGCGAAAATTGCTTATTGAACGCACTGTTTGGACTATTTTTTTGGGACATCCTTTTTATGCCCGTCCAAGGAGCATTTCTTAACCCATTTCAACGCGGGCCACGTGATTTATACAGCGAGGAGTTTTGCACTGCGCGCCAACCTGCCATTGACGATCGCCTCAGTGACATAGATAACGCGCGGGCGCTGATAAAGCAGCATTATGCAGAAAAGCACGGCATAACCAATGATTGGGTCCACTGGGGAGTTATCGAATGGCCGTTACTGGATGCAGCGTTACGCGCGCTCTCCACCCACCAACTCAAAGCGTGTTTCGAAAGAATATTGTTTGATCGACGGCATAATCGCAGCGGTCAGCCTGATCTTTTTATGTGCCGAGCCGATGACTATCAGTGGGTCGAAGTAAAAGGACCCGGCGATACGCTCCAGCACCATCAAAAACGCTGGCTGCACTTTTTTAATCATCATGCCATCAATGCAAAAGTCATCTATGTGCAGCGCTGCCCGCAGTGATAATGATGCGATTACTGGACAGCGCATGGCGATGCAAGGCCTCGCCTAAAGAGAGTGGAGGGAGCTTAAAGTGACACTGTCACTCATCACTTTCAACGGTGGGATTAAAAATGTAGCGTGAGCCGTCAAAGACTAAGCGTTTAATCAATTCACGACAGTGCTGAAGTCCCGATTGATCAAAAGACAAGCCGTAGCGCTGCATGCCCCACTTTTGTTGACGATTCTCTACTTGTCCACTCAGTACAAAACAGTCATCCCCGTGAGAAGGCCGGACTTGAATCGCGAGTTGGTGCTTCATTTCAAACACGGGAGCAATAGCATCAAAACTAAATCCACAACCACCGGCGGAGATATCGGTTAGGTTGACCGACAAACGTCGCTTCTCAAGTGGGATTTCACCTTTGACGTTGAGCTCATAACGGCTTTCTTTCCGCTGTTGAATCAGCTTGGCTTGCTGCGGTAATTCCACCAGCATAATCGCGACTGGCGACATCATGATGTGTGAGATCCGTGAGGCAAAACGAATTTTGGTGCCTTCTCCCTCATCCGATACGCCATCAACCGCAATGCGATACCCTTCGACAAAGAACTGGTTTAACTGCTTAATGTTACGAGTGGGAATGGTAAAGAACAGTCGCTGGTCGCCATCAAAGCCAATGAAGGTACTCTGGCAGCTAAAAATTTGCCCAACCGGGGTTTTAATTTGTACGTGAGTGGCGGTGCCATGTTTAAGAAAGCCAACCGCACGTAAGCCAATCACGGCTTCTTCACGCACTGTTTTATACTTTTTGGCTTTAAGATCGGGGAGTGCTTGGGTCATGAATTATCTTATAGCGTTATAGTTATCAACTATTTATACAGCTAGCGAAATAAGGGGTCAACAATGGAGCACACTAAGACTGTGCTCCATCACTGATTGTGTTAGATCATTAACATCGCAAATAGCATCAGCGGCATCGACTCGCCATTGCTAGACACAATTTGATTACCCTCAATAGTGGCAGTGAGCTCAAACTGTCCCTCATTCATCGTCGCGTATCCCGCTTTGATCAACTGCTGTTTTTTCGCCTGCCATTGCGGCTGGCTTAGCAATGCATCTGGCACGGTAATGTCGATATTGCCTGACAAACGGCTGACCAAGGCATTTAAGTCTAACTGCGCAGCGGCTTGTGGGTCCGCTTTGGCTAAGTTCAGCGCAACATTAGCGCTTACATCGCCATCCGGTAAGGTGATGCTCGCCGGTGCAATATCTAACGATAGTCCTTGCTGTAATAGCGTCATCATCGCTTGATCCAGTGCGTCAACTTGCTCTGGGTTCTCAAGATCAGATGATAGGCCGGCGATGGTCGCCATCGCCTGATAGTCTAGCCCTTTCGCATCAAAGACCAACGCGATGTTGCGCCATTCACTGTTATCCGGCAACGTAAATGAAGACACGGTAATGCGGTTCGCATTATCAATGCGCGCACGCGTGTTTTCGTCTGCATTGACCATTTGGTTGCTGATCTGAATTTGACTTTTTCCGACTCGATAAGCTTGATTGCTGGTATCAACCAGACGCATGCCTTCAACCGAAAATGCCTGCTCACCAATCCAAAGATCATCTTGTAAATAACCCCGTCCTTGACCTTTAGCCGTATCGATTTTTATCTGCTCGCCGTTATCGGCGTTCAGCGCCGCCGCTGGCCAGTTAAAATCGAAGGTAATTTCACCATCGCGTGCCAAGCTCCCCATCAAGGTTAGCTCGCTGGCTGTCAGATTCTTGCCTTCATTCGTGAATGAGAAAGGCGCGACGGTCAACTGATAATCAGACGCTCCTGTCACAAGCGTTTCCATGTCCAATCGGATAGGAGTCGGGTTACCCGGCCATAGGCGCTGGGTGAGTGTTTGTAGCTCGGGGGTCAACACTAAGGTATTCGTCGATGATACGCCGAGCACACCATGCGTGATCTCTGAGGCAAGATCATACTCACTGGGCAGGCCCGCTTCTTCTAAGGCTAGTTTGACGTCACCTTTAAAGTGCAAACGCGTCACAGCACGAGAATCAAGGTAACCGCGATGGTATTCCCGTTGTTCTACCGTAATATCTGGCGAGCTAAATTGTGCCACTTCGCGCTCATACATAGATTGCGCGATTTGACCGGTGGCAAACGGCCAACATGCCGCCACCGCAACAGCGCCAGCCATGGCGCCGTATTTTCCTAGAAACATATCTTTTGCCCTCAAGGCACTCGAAAAGCTCTAGTGTAACCAAAAATAGACGGTGACGATAACACTGACATGGCATCCTGCGTAACGGGCAACAACTGCCGATACAACATTCCGAATCTTTTTACATGAAAAACCATATATATCACTGATTTTTATCAGTTAAAAAGCAAATCCGCACCGGTAATTATTTTATAAAATAGCATTAGATCTCCCAGCCACCTCACGCTATGATGATTCATCCTACCTGCAAGCCCTCCCGGCATAATGAGGCAGGAAAACACTACCATTGACGCGTCTCTCACCGCTTAGATGAAGGCTCAAGTTATTCATACGGCCATCACTTTGCCTATCGCGTGTTCAATGCGATCGACGTTTGATTCTCAGAGGCACATTTCGATGTATGTATTCGCGCGTTTTCGGTATGCGTGGAATAGCGGACAGCGCGGCGTCAGCGTCGGCCTCTCGTGTTTAATGGCTGCGCTGGCCGTTTGCGTGTTGATCCTCGCCGCGTCGCCACCTCCTTTGCATGCCGCGCCATACATCGCCTCTCCCTTAGGCCATCTCATTGCTGATTCGACCGTGGCACCCCATAGCCACCATCGCCCTGATATTGCTTGCTTGGTAAGTCGCCTTGGACTATCACGAGCAACAAATGACAGCGACAGTCCCGGCGATGACAGAAACCCACATCACCCGGCTAGTCACCTTGCCGGCACGTGTGGCGCGTTTTTGCGCTTTGCGACACACTTCATGCAAGTATTGGCGTGTCAAAGACAGCAACAGACATTAACGGTTGTTGTGCCTCGATTACTGCAATTTCCTCACCTATTCGCACGCTATGCACATGCCTAGTTTTTTCACCATAAGTTGTTGAAAAACGTGAATAGGTTTGATGAGGAAATAGTCTTGGACGCTTTATCTGTATTTTCTGCATTATGGAATCATGATCTCGCTGCACTGCAGCACATGGATCTGTCATTGCTTTATGTTTGTGTCGGCTTGTTAGTATTCGCAGAAAGCGGCTTTTTACCCGCCGCGCCCTTACCCTGCGACAGCGTTATTGTGCTTTGTGGGAGTTTGGCGGCTTTTGGCGTCTTCCACCTCTACGTGATCATAGTAATTCTAATCATGGCTGGCTGGTTAGGCAGCGCAATGGCCTTTTATCAAGGACAACGATTAAAAGAGTGGCGGTGGGTATCTCATTGGTTGAATAAAGTGCCTGCCAAGCATTTGCAGCGAGCCGACACGTTAATCGGCCGATATGGTCTGCATGCCATGTTTGTCGCACGTTTTTTACCCGTGGTACGGTCGCTACTCCCGATGATGATAGGGTTAAGGCAAGGGCTATCACTGCCCCGTTTCTTGATTAGTTCGCTCTGCAACGCGGTTTTTTGGATCTGTCTGTTGGTCTTATCAGGCTATGCCATTTCATACCTGCCGCCCAAACTGGCTGGTTTCGTCAATCATCTTTTGATTATTGCGCCACTGATGACATTAGTGATTGCCAGCCTCAGTCTGTTAGTCGGATGGTTGTTCCACCGCCGCACCCGTAAACGCCGCAGCCAACTCACCACCGAACAGGAAACCTTGATCGAGTAATACTAAGTACAAGGCGTCAGCACATCATGGGTTGGCGCCTATTTTGTGTAAGGATGTGACAAAGTGCGTTATTGTCGACCGATTCGCATCATCGCTGGCTAAATCCGCTTACAATGCAAAGCATTGAGCAGAAATTCAGCGATTCCTTATGAATGCCTACGTGATTTTGTGCGTCGACCACGATCCCATCATTATCGAGAAGCTCACTCACGATTTAGCCCCTTTTCGGGATGTTTTCGATCTGTGTAGTGCCGATAACCCTGATGACGCCAACGCACTTCTTGATGAATGTCAGCATCAAGGTCAACAAGTGGCAATGTTGATTTGTCATAATCAACCCGGTGATGACAGTGGCATCAATATGCTCGTCAACATCGATAATCACCCAGCTAGTATCGGTGCGCGCACTCTATTGCTCAGTGATGCGCCACAGTATGATGCCATTTTGCAGGCGGTGAATGAGGGACGGTTAAACTATTGCATGCACAAGCCTTGGCGTCGGGATGAACTACAACGCGTGGCCGAAAAAGAGCTAACCACCTATGTGTTACGCTACTGCCAGCATGATTTACTCCGCTATGCTGAAGCGCTCGATCACCGCGCCTTGCTTGATGCACAAGTGGAACGCGAAATTAACCAGTTCCAATCTCAGCTGTTCTCCCCCTCAAGTAGTGACACCCGCGCCATTGCCGACAAAGTAATTCAAGGTCTCTATGCTTTTTTCGAAGGGAATGATGAAAGCAAAGCGTGTCGCACTTACAGCCCTTACCATGTTCTTACCAAAGAAAATCAACCCAATGCATTTCTCTGGTTTATTGCCGAAGGCGAAGTGGGGTTGTACAAAACCGATGACGATGGCCAAGAGCATCATGTTTCTACTCTAAAAGCAGGCAGCTTGATCGGCAGCATGTCATTTGTCACCGGCGAAGTGTCTTTCTCAACGGCCCGCACCCTGACACGCACCCAGGTGATCAAAATTGACCACGAACTGTTTGCCAAAATCATGCGTAGCCGCTCGGAGCTATTGCCGCTGTTTATCCAGCACCTACTACTGCATTTTAACCAGCGCTTAAAGCGCAGTATTGGCACCGAAATTCAATTGCAACAAACCCTCGCCTCATTGGACGCCGCCAATCAGCAATTGGTCGAGAAGGAAAAAATGGCGTTGCTTGGGCAACTCGTGGCCGGTGTCGCCCATGAGCTAAATAATCCCGTGTCGGCCATTCTGAGAAATAGCGACGCCCTCGGTGATGCATTACAAGCGGTCGCACAAGCACCATTAACGCCTGATAGCCTTGAGCAAGCACTCACATTATTGCAGACGAACCGCGAAGCTACGCCTCTCTCGACTGCTCAAGCACGCGCCTACACTCAAAACTTAACCGACCAAGTCAGCGAACGTCATCTTGCCCGTGATTTAGTCGGAATGGGACTGTATCAAGCTGATGAGGTCTCGCACTGGCAACAGCAACTGGGCGATGCCTTCTCGCCCACGGTGGAAATCTGGCGACAATACGCCCGCTGCGGCCGCTTGCTGCGTTCAAACCATGTCTGTGCCCAACGCATTGCCGATTTAGTCAAAAGCTTACGCACCTATGCGCGCCAAGATACTGAGCAGCGTCAGCGCACCCAGCTGCTGGAAGGCATTGAAGACACCCTGACCTTATTTGAGCATCGACTGAAACCCCATCAATTGGATAAACGCTACCACCCATTGCCGGAAATTGTCGCCCAGCCCTACGCGCTGGCGCAAGTGTGGACTAACTTAATCGCCAATGCGCTCGACGCCATGCCAGAGCCCGGCACACTTACGGTACAAACCGACCTTGTCGATAATGATGAAGCAAGTTACATCCAAGTCGCGATTTCAGATACCGGCGTGGGAATGACGCCAGAGCAACAAGAAAAGATCTTTGCCTTAAACTACACCACCAAACGCGAGGGTCACTTTGGCTTGGGCATTGGTCTAACCGTGTGCCAACAAATTATCCAGCAACATGGTGGTGATATTCGTGTGTCATCTGTTCAGCAACACGGCACCACAATGACGGTGACACTACCCGTTTCGCTCTCCCCTGCTACCCGTAAGGAGCCCCAGTTATGAGCCAGTATATGATTTTATGCGTGGATGACGAACGTGACGTGCTTGATAGCGTCATGGATGACTTACAAGGCTTTTCTGATCATTTTGAGTTAGAAGCCGCAGAGTCGGTTACAGAAGCGCGCGATGTGATTGAGCAAATGGCGGCGCAAGGCACGCAATTGGCACTTATCCTGTGTGATCACATTATGCCTGGCGAACTTGGCGTCGATTTTTTGATTGAGCTGGCGAAACAACCGCAAACCGCAGGGGCGCGTAAACTGCTTCTCACCGGCCAAGCGGGGCTAGAGGACACTGTATCGGCAATTAACCACGCCAGTTTACATTACTACATTGCCAAACCATGGCAGAAAGCGACGCTTACCAGCGTAGTCACCGATCAATTAACCAGCTTTATGATTGAGCACGAACCAAACCTGTTGCCATGGACCAGTGTACTTGATACGCCAAGACTCGTGGACGCCATCAACAAGCATAAATTCGAGGTGGGCGGCGAATAAGCGCTTTTTGCCTTAATACCCGCCATTGGGTCAGAAATCGGTAAAAAAGCCACGTCTGCCACACGGATGTGCTTGTTTATTCGTTCAATCGTCTTATAGAATGATTTCAACACCAATAACAAGTGGAATTGATAATGCGTAAATCTCTATTAGCCGGCGCTATTGTCGCTCTGGCCTCATTCAGCGCCGCGGCCAATGAAGACGACGCCAGCCTGAGCACCATGAGTAACTTCAGTTACGATTACGTTGAAGGGCGCATTGGTGTCAGCCCACTCACCTATGGTGCAGGATTTAGCATGTCTATCCATCCTAATGCACACATTCGCGTTGAGGCAGACACCGAGTTTGATTCAGACTGGGATACATCAGCAGGGATTGGCTTTCATGCCCCGATTAATAACTGGGCAGACCTGACCGGTGAGCTACTTGCTCGTGGGGTGAACAAAAAGGATTACGACAGTGATGTGGGTCTAGAAGTGAATCTAGGTATCCGTCAGTGGTTGGGCCCACAGGTAGAAGTTGGCGGCCAAATTGGTTTGCTCACCGTCGATGATGAAGAAGATACCTTTGGCTCCGCATACGGTCGTTTCCACGCCACCGAACTCTTTTCTTTGGGTGCCGAGTATCGTGTAAACGAGTGGTATGGCGACCAATTTATGTTTACCACACGCTTTAAGTACTGATCCCCAAACGTACTAAAGACAAACGGTCAACCGATACAAAAAAACCCGCATCATGCGGGTTTTTATTTGCTTGCTATCCGGCGCGGTTAGCGGATCAACAGCATAGGCACCGTTGATTCAACCAGCAGCTTGGTGGTGTTGCTGCCCAAAAAGAACTGACGCAGTTTCGAGTGACCATAAGCCCCCATCACAATCAGTCCAACTTGGTTGGCCGCTTGATAGTCTAGGATAGCGCGGTGCACCTCACCGGTTAACTGCACTTCAACCACATCGACACCCGCCGTTTTCAAGCGCTCTGCCGCACGTTTAAACGCTGCCAGCTTTTCTTGTGAGTCTTCTACCATCACCAAATGACATGTCATCCCTGCCAACAGCGGCGTGCTCAAGGCTTTTTCTACCAACTTTTCGCTGATGTCGCTGCCATCAAAGGCCAATAAGTAAGACTCTGGCGCACTGAACTCACCATTCGCGACCAAGGTATGCGCCTTGATAGAGCGGATCACACTTTCCAGCTGCGATCCAATCGCTTTGGTATCGTTTTGATGCAATTCACCCGATTTACCCAATACCAAAACACGAGTTTGTGGCTCAAGCTCAAGTAATGTTTCTACTAAATGGCCGTGGCGTTGCAGTTTACGCACATCGTCCAGCCCTTTGGCTTTGGCGTCGTCTTCCAGCTCGGACAGCAGCGCTGTGCCGTGTTTCATGGCTAGCTTGGCACGCTGCTCATCCAGCTCCACCAACTCTTGCAACAGTTGTTCACGGCTCCCGACTCCTAGGTTACCTGAAAGCTCAGGTTCCGCTGGGTGTGAGGATTTATCCAGCACATGCAAAAGTGTCAAAGGGACAGACAAGCGCTTGGCTGCCCAAACGCTCAAATCTGCGACTTGCTTTGAATAATGCGGGCCATCTACGCACGCGGTAATTTGTTCCATGGTCGGTCTCCTTAGTGGCCACCCATCATTTTTTCTACTTCTTCCGGCTTATCGTGCACGCCGAACTTATCGACGATGGTCGCCGTCGCATCATTCATACCCACGATGTTAACTTCAGTGCCTTCACGACGGAATTTAATCACCACCTTGTCGAGTACAGACACGGACGTAATATCCCAGAAGTGCGCTGCAGAAAGGTCGATGGTGACACGCTCCACCGCTTCTTTGAAGTCAAACGATGATAAAAATTGATCTGACGAGGCAAAAAAGACTTGGCCAACAACGCGATACGTGCGCTCGTCGCCATTGTCTGCATTGTCGCTTTTGACCACCATAAAACGACCAATCTTGTTGGCGAAAAATAGCGCCGCGAGTAACACACCCACAAACACACCAATCGCCAAGTTATGGGTGAATACAACCACAGCAACGGTCGTCAGCATAACGATATTGGTCGACAGTGGGTGCGACTTCAGATTAATGATGGACTCCCAAGAGAAGGTACCGATCGAAACCATAATCATGACCGCGACCAACGCAGCCATCGGAATCTGGCTAATCCAATCGCTGAGGAACACCACCATGATTAGCAGCAAAGTACCGGCGATAAAGGTCGATAGACGTCCGCGGCCACCCGATTTCACGTTGATAACGGACTGACCAATCATCGCACAACCGGCCATACCACCAAGAAAACCGGTCGCAATGTTAGCCACACCTTGGCCTTTACATTCACGGTTTTTATCGCTGCTGGTATCGGTCAAATCGTCCACGATAGTGGCGGTCATCATCGATTCCAACAGACCAACCACCGCCAGTCCCGCAGAGTATGGGAAGATAATCGCCAGCGTGTCCCAGTTTAGCGGTACGTCCGGCCACAAGAATACAGGTAAGGTATCCGGCAGCTCACCCATATCTCCGACAGTACGTAAATCAAGGTTGTATGTCATCGCGATACCGGTAAGGACCAAAATACACACCAACGGAGAAGGAATGGCTTTACCAATACGCGGGATATAAGGGAACAAATAGATAATGCCAAGGCCCGCTAACGTCATTGGGTAGACATGCCAGAGGATATCGCCCTCGCGCATGATCTCGGGGCCAAACAGCTCAGGGAGTTGCGCCATAAAAATCAAAATCGCCAAGGCGTTCACAAACCCTGTCACCACTGAGCGCGAGACAAAACGCATCAGGTTGCCGAGTTTTAGATAACCCGCACCGATCTGCAGAATACCGGTTAGCACGGTAGCGGCAAGTAAGTATTGCAAGCCATGCTCTTTCACCAAGGTGACCATCAGCAATGCCATCGCACCGGTGGCTGCCGAGATCATACCCGGACGACCGCCTACAAAGGCAATGATCACGGCGATACTGAACGAGGCATACAGACCGACTTTGGGATCAACGCCGGCAATAATCGAAAAGGCAATCGCTTCAGGAATCAAAGCCAATGCCACTACGATACCCGCGAGGATATCGCCGCGTACATTGGAGAACCAATCACGCTGAATTCTATCTATCATGAACGTCTCTATAAATTGGGATTAAAAAGTGATGTCGCGTTCTGATCTCGGGCCTGCTGCAACCCAGAAAATCAAAAGGCGTGATCCTAGTCAGTTATTAACCAAGCGTCAACCGTCACATTTTTATCAAAAAAATACGTTATCCATATAAATCATAGAGTTAATGAGTCTCTGTGGTATTTTTAACGTAGATTTATTTCAATCTTTTCGCCAACCCCTTTTTTCGCTTGTTTTTGACCATCAGACAAGGTTGGTTTTCGTACATTACGCTCAGCGCTGCGGTTTATAGGCGTGGATAGACGGGGACCAGCAACACGGTAAAGGAAAGAATCATTCCAATGAGTGCATAAGTCATCTCATTAAGCGTCCAGCCGATATCGATAACAATACCAAACACCCAAGGCGCTAACGCGGTGGAAAGGATCATCATGCCTGTCACCAAAGAACGAATGGCACCAATATGCGAGACTCCGTACATTTCCGCCCATAAGGTATTAATCACCGGATTGGTTGCACCAATCGCTAAACCAAAAAGGCACATAAAAAGCGGCGCCGCTAAGGTGTGATTGACGTTGGCAATCACCATCAACCCGAGCAACAGTGGAATGGGGATTAAGATAAGTACATTTCGCGAACGGTATTTATCAATCAAGCTGCCTGATATCACTGAACTTAGCCAATGCACGGCACCGTAAAATACGAAACTGCCTGCTAGCACGCTAGGTGTCCACCGTTTCGCTTCTAGGATAAAGTCCTGTTGGATAAATACGCCGGTGACCAAAAACGGCGTCACCAAGGCTATCGGTATGATCATCCAAAACCGCCAGTCGCGAATAACTTGACGCCGACTCGCATCACTGGCGTGGTTTTGATTATCTGCCTCAATACGCGTCCGTTTAAGATCTGCTTTTCTGACTAGCAATAACACTAATGGTAAAAACACCACTAACAGGGTGGCGCCAATGAACAACCAGCTTTCACGCCAGCCTAAAAACGCGATTAAGCCAATGACGATTGAGGGTAAAACCACCTCGCCAATGGCGACACCACTGCCGACCAAGCTAATGGCTTTACCTTTATCCTGCTGCGCACGCTTAATCACAGTGGCTTGCGCAATGTGAGGTAAAAAACCTTGTCCGCAAAAACGCAGTAAGAAAAAAACCAGCAGCAGCTCTACCACACTATCAACCGAATACATCAACGCACACGCGACCATGAGTAACGTGGCAAAAAAGATCAGTAATTTGTCGACCCGCACCCGATCGACCACACCACCAAAGCTAATCACCAACACACTGCTGGTCATGGTCGCAATAGCGTAAACCCCGCCGTAGGTTGCATCGCTCAACAACAGCGCATCTTTAATACTGCTGCCATACCAACTGATGAAAAACGATTGACCAATGTTGCCAAAAAAGATCGATAGAAAGCCAAAGGCAATTAACGGCCATTGGTGCTTAATTAATGTCACATACGATCGCGCTAGCATACGCCCCCGTTGTCCCCTGTCATTCCATTTTGAAACGTCATATATCAACACGCCTTCAAGGGTTTACTTAATGCATGAGATGAAAGCTGACTATGACATGCCTGCACGGAAGAAGAAATGAAACCCGACCTGCTTGCGTCGGTTTTGTGATGCCTTTTAATCCATATTGGCGATGAATCAATCGCTTATTCATGTTTTCACCGCTTACTGACACACAAACGGACTGAGATGCGCTAGGCTTTGCGCCCTCTCAATATCACAGACAATAACAACAATATGAATCCAGTCATGTCAGCGCCAACCAAGATGGCGTTACGCTTCCCAAAAGGGCGATTCGCCATGTTGAGTGTGTACAGCTTTACCGGTGCCGCTATTGTGGCTTCTACCATTTTTTCCCTGCTGCTGTTCTTATCCCTTGACGACAACCCGCTAATGCAATGGTTGTTCGGGGCATTGGCAGTGATTTTTGAAGCGGGTAAGTTTTACGCATGGTACGAGTTTGGTGAGCGCCGGGCGCACGGCAACTATGTGGGTGCCTTATCAGCCTTGGCTTTTTATCTCATTTTGGCCTTAATCTCGATTGGAGGCAGTATTGGCGGTATCAATAGTGCCACCAATGCTGCGCAAAGTGAGCAGCGCCAAGCCCAAGCGCAGATTGACGCTTATAATCGGCAAATCGACGCTATCGAGCAACAAATCACATTGAATAATCAAGCCGCTGAGCGTTATATCGAATTGGATAGAATTGCGACTGGTGTGGCGCGATTACAAAAAGAAAACAACCAATTACGTAAAGAGCAACAGCAGCTCGCGTTCGAGCGCGATAGTTTGCCCGCAGTGGCACAGGGATCCATCTTGGGGTTGATTAGCAACCTTGCTAACACATTAGGCATCAGCGCCGATCAAGCCCAATCTTGGCTGGTGATTTTTCTCTCTGTGTTGCTAGATTTGTTCGCCGCTTTCTTTGTCGGCGTGATTGGTGAAGAGCAGCGTTTCCGCCATTGGTATCGTCATCCGCATGCCACGCCTCCTACGCCAGTGAACACCAAGGCGTTTCCTCGTGCCAATGAGATAAACGCGGAATCCACCACGCCGGATTCAGCGTCTCCTCACGAGGATGCGGATGCGCCTTATGCCGATATCAAAGCCGCGTTAGCCGCCAAAACGCTACGTTGTAGCAAGAAAGCCGTAATGGCGGAGTATGCGCTCAGCCAAGAGGCTGTCGATGCCCTATTTACCCACTTACAACAACAGGGATTGGTCGCCAAAAAGCCGAACCACCATTATCACTGGGTGGGTTAAGCCACCAACATCAATATACCACTGAGTATCATGGCGGGAAGCCCACTTAGAACCTATCTCAATAGGTGTTGTCTGAGTAAATCAACACCTATTGAAAATACTGTAAATGAATTCGACACAATACCTAATCTCTGACGCCCTTTGGGCAAAAATTGAGCCGCTTTTACCAATCCACAAGACGAACCATCCTCTAGGAACACATCGAAAGAGAGTCGATAATCGTGATGCCATGAACGGCATCCTCTTTGTTCTCAGAACTGGTTGTCAGTGGAATGCGCTTAACGCGACAGGTATTTGTTCCTCTAGCTCTGCACATCGTCGTTTTCAAGAGTGGCGAGATGCAGGAGTCTTTGAGCGATTTTGGCAAAATGGCCTGATTTACGAAGGGGTTGATTGGAGTTCCATATCAATGGACGGGTGCCAAACTAAAGCACCTTTAGCTGGCTCAAAAAAACAGGTAAGAACCCAACAGACCGTGCGAAACAAGGCGTAAAACGCAGTTTGTTGACGGATGCGAATGGATTGCCACTGGCTGTTGTTAGCGATGGCGCAAACGTCCACGACATTAAGCTGGTACTTCAAACATTAGATGCACTAGAGTGTTATCGGCCGCCGCTGAAAGTACCTTTGTACCTAGACAAAGGTTATACAGGCCAGTGGTTACATGATGAACTGGTTGCTTTGAACTACATTCCCCATGTTCAATCACGTGCTGAAGAGGCCGCGAGCTTGAAGCAATCGGATGATTTTAAGGCTCATCGTTGGGTTGTGGAGCGAACTCATAGCTGGCTAAACCGTTATCGTAGATTGCTTGTTCGTTGGGAAAAGAAAATCGAAAACTACGAGGCCATGTTGCATTTTGCTTGTGGCCTCATTGTTTGGAATAAATCCCTTTTGGGATAGGTTCTTAAAAGCAGCCACAGTCCGAGCTTGTCATCGGGCGGTGACGATGAATCGATCACCATCGCGTGTTGTTGAGCCGTGAGCGCCCGCCGTGTTACTGAATCACGATACCAATAGCGGCTTTTGTAACGACTGTACGTCACAAGCCCCGCTGCCGACCAAACGAGCCCCCCGACGTAAAATGCACCATCCCCAAACGTCGTCAATGTTATCCACCCCGCCTGCCATGCACCAACCACAGCGGCACTGGCTATTGCCGTTGACACTAACCAAACATAGAGAAAATGCACGCTTGGCGATGTTGATCCCTTCAGGCGATGCGGTGCTTTCATCGTGTTTCCTTTCTGTGTCTTAGTGAGCCACTCTGGCTGTTGATAATCCCATCTCTTTGCGGCATGGCGGTGATGTGATACAAACATCTGGTAAGTTTGTTAATCAGTACGTTACCTGACCTTTTAGCACCTTACCGATAAAAACAATTTATAACTAAGCAAATACAACAAAAAGGTGATCTATGCATAAGGCTGCACAAGAGGTGCATGCGCCTGAGGCATCAGTATGGCGCGCATTAGGCGATGTGAGTCCGTTGTGCCTCGCCGTCCTGCCTTGGGGGATACTCTGCGGTTCATTAGGGCTGCAAATGGGATTCAGTGCGCTACAAACACAAGCCATGTCATTACTGGTTTTTGCAGGGGCGGTGCAATTGTCGGGCACCATGATGGTGGGCAATGCAGCGGGCTTACCGGCGGTGCTCGGTTCTACACTGGTAATTAGCGCACGGCACCTTCTCTATGGTGCCCACTTTCGTCAGTACATTACTCCCTTGCCACTTAAGTGGCGTCTCGGCCTCGGTTTTTTACTGACTGATGAGATGTATGCGCTTTCAACCGCACACACCAACAAGCATGGTAGATTTTCTAAACACTACGCCCTGTATACGGGCGCCGCATTTTATGTCGGTTGGAACCTTGCCACCTTAGCAGGGATTCTCGCCGGTTCTCAATTGAAAGCCTTGGAATCCATCGGGCTCGACTTTGCCATTGCGGCCACCTTTATCGCACTGACCGTGCCCAGTATAAAAACCCGCCCCGTGCTGCTTTGTGCCTTGGCGAGCGGTGTCAGTATGCTGCTATTCACCTATTACCACATCCCCAATGCGTTAATCATTGCAACCGGCGTAGGTATGGTCGCGGGGCTAATGGCTGAGTCTCTACCGACACGGAGGGCAGCAACATGAGTTACTGGTTTATCATTGTCGCGATGGCGCTGATCACCTTCTCGGTACGTTATCTGTTGCTTGCACGAAGTATCCCTGTACGCATAGGTCCGCGGTTACAACGACTCCTGACCTACTCTGCACCGGCGGTCCTGACCGCGCTATGGGTACCGATTGTCTTTTTCCCTGAAGGACACCTCTCTGTCACCTTAACCAATCCTTACTTATTAAGTGCACTTTTAGCGATCGGTTTAGCCTGTACACGTTTATCCACCTTGTTAGTGGTCGGGCTATCGATTGGCTTTTTTATTGCCCTTCAGCTCTGGATTCTGGGATAAATAGCGATAATAAACCAACCAGTGCGATGCCACCATAGCAAGAGGCAGGGTCATCACCCTGCCTCTTGGGTTTATTCGCCTCTTGGCTCAGAGGCTAATGAATTTATAATTGATTGAGTAACCGTTGGTTATGCTGTGTTCTGTGCCCGTTGTTGCACGCGCGAGACATGGACCAAACTCATCAACTTGATACTCGGTTTTAACAGCAGCTACGCGCTCCCAACAATGAAAAGCCAGGTACCACTCTCCATCAATGCATCGTTTAAGAAGAAAAAACTGCCAATCAAAAACCAAATCGCGATTAAAAGGTCGTTAAAGGCCCCACACGCCTCATAACGACGTTGAATCACCAAATGTTTATTACCGATATCAATATCCAGTTCTCGGCCGTGACGTTCAATCATGTTGCCTCCTCTGGACCTTGGTATCAGCAATCGAGGTGTTGGCGTTTAACGATCAATACCGTTTGCACCATTTTAAACGCAAAAATCACCGCGCTCACCGCGAGGAATAGCCATGCAAGAGGGATAAACGCAAAGGGTTCTTGCAGCATGCCGTTGGCAGCGATGTTCGGAGTGGATAAATTGAACGCTAAGAGGCATCCAATGCCAAGCAGAAAGAAGATAAATGAGGTACGAAAATTTCGTAATAGGGTTAGCATAAAACCTTTTTGTTGTTGCTTCAGTGCTTAGTGTGACCAATCTCACTGAATAAAGTTCAGTTTTATCTTCATTTTTTTCAAAAAAGCTGGCTACCCTTAATGTCAGGGTAGCCAGATGTGCGTTTAAAGTTTGTAGGTTGCCACTTTTTCGCTAAGGTTCGCCGCTTGAATACGCAACCCATCCGCCTCTTCAGACGCATCGTTCGCACTATGAACAAGATGCTCAGACACATCTTTAATTGAGGTAATATTTTGCGTGATCTCGCTAGTCACATGGGTTTGTTCTTCAGCAGCCGTTGCAATTTGAGTCGCCATATCGCTAATTTGGTTAACCGCCGCGTCAATCTCACTCAATGCCGCAGTGGCTTTATCAGCGTCCGCGACTGAATCACCCGCCAGTGATGAACTGCTTTCCATAATAGAAACGGCATTGGCTGTGGTGGTTTGCAATGTCTCAATCGTGGATTTAATTTCTTCAGTCGATGCATGGGTGCGCTGAGACAAGATGCGCACTTCATCGGCAACTACCGCAAAACCACGGCCCTGTTCGCCTGCACGCGCCGCCTCAATCGCCGCATTCAGCGCCAACAAATTGGTTTGCTCAGCAATATCTTGAATGGTCGACAGAACGGTCGAGATTTCTTGGGAGTGACTATCCAACTCCGCCACGATGGTACTGGCCTGCTTCAACTCATCGGCCAAGCGCGTAATTGACGTCTTGGTGTTCTCCACCACCGCCCGACCATTATTGGTGCTTGCGGTTGAATCTTGTGCGGTGCTTGCGGTGTGCTCTGCATGAGAGGCAATTTCCTGCGTCGCCGAGGCCAGTTCTGTCACGGCCGTCGCCACCATGGTAATTTCTTGTTGTTGCTGATTAATATCATCCACATTGCGTTGTGCACGATCGGTACTGCTTTTTGATTGCGATGTCAGCTGACCGGCCTGCTCTCGAATATGGCTGATGAGTTGGTGCATACTTCCGACGAAAGTATTGAAATTGTGCGCCAACTGCCCGACCTCATCTTCACTCTCTACTTCAATCCGCTGGGTCAAATCACCGCTACCATGGGCAATTTGCTCAAGCGCATTCGACACATTGGTCAGTGGTTTAAACAGGACGTTAACCAGCAGGTTAAATAACAAAGTACACGCAATCACCACCCCGATGGTCACGGCGATTTGTCCCCATACCGCATCGAACAAAGGCGCTACCAGCGAGTCATAATTGATCACTGTGACCGTCATTAACCCTGTATCGGCAATCGGTTTGGCATACACCACACTTTGCTCACCGTTCACCTCTGCCATGAGATCTTGGCCCGAATTAGCGGCATTTTTTATCGTACTTAACGATAGGCCTAAATCACTGACGGGTTGGTTAAGAAGATCCGTATTGGCATGGGTAAAGATGTTGCCATCGCCATTGGCAATAAACATATAACCACGCCCAGGTAGGATAACCTTCTCAAGCCCCTCAATGATGTCGCCAATTTCAACGTCAGCACCCAGCACCACCATGTCGCCACCCAGTTGCAAGGCTTTCCCTAATGAGACCACATTGGCGCCCGTTGCTGCGGCTACCGTAGGGTTATCCATAAACACACTGGACGGATCGGCTTTGGCGTTGATATACCAACCCCATTTACGCGGATCATCATTACCGGGTGGGAGGACCACACCATTGGCGTTGTCTTGACTACCATCTGGATACGCGAGGAACACATTATCAAACCCACCCGAATCGCGAACCTGTTTTAGGTGCGTCACAATGCTATTAAGGTTGGCTTCACTACTTAGCGACGTCATCGCACGTTCTTTCGACACGATCCAATCGGCCACATATTGGTTATATGAGGCCGTCGTGCTTTCGAGACGTTGCGATACCTCGGTATCAAGCCGTGATAGTGACGCCCGAAATGAGAGAGCTTCAACCAATAAGCCACCAATGATGATGGCGACACTCGCCGATAGCGCAAGCTTATTTTTTAATGAAAGTTTTTTAAACATAACTGCCTTGTTTGTTTATCAAAGTCTGATTGTGATTGTTGTCTAGTCAGTAAAACAGTGATCACAAAAACCCGCAAAACCGCTTATTGTCAAATGGTATACGCATCACAACAATCTTACTGATGCGTTACGCAACACGTTGAATGACGGCGCTGTTTTGTCTGCCAAACCGCCAAACTTGTGCAATCGACTACATCCGATAAGCGGGTGCGTTCTCCAGGGTATCAAAGGCAAATAGAGCTGTTATGTGCTAGATCAGTGATATCTAATGACGTATCGAAACGAACTCACTAATGCAGCAATATGATTCTCATTGAGTGCGTTATCCCAACTCGCAACTTTTATTTTGCTCAACTACGCTTTAGTTAATTAAGAAGTACGCGAATAGAGGCGAAGATCATGGACTTGTTTGCGGATCTGCGTGACAACGCATCTCCATCCCCACCAGAAGCGAATCAGGCTTCCACTCACGAGCCTTGGCGTATTCTGTTGGTGGATGATGATGATTTGATGCACGAGGTGACGCGCTTGGCGTTAACAGGGTTTACGTTTCAAGATCGCCCGCTCGAGATTTTATCGGCATTATCAGGGCAAGAAGCAAAAGACATTCTCGCAAAAGAGGAAGGTATCGCCCTGGCACTTGTGGATGTGGTGATGGAAACCGAGCACGCTGGTTTAGATCTGGTGCGATATATCCGCGATGAGAAAAATGACCACGTGATCCGGTTAGTATTGCGGACTGGCCAAGCGGGACAAGCCCCCGAAGACAGAGTCATCCGCGAATACGATATTGACGATTACAAAGAAAAAACTGAACTCACCACCCAAAAGCTAAAAACCTTACTCTACTCGATGCTGCGCTCTTATCGCGATTTGTGCATGATTGAGGAGCAAAAACAAGGATTAAAGCGGGTGATTGAGGCGTCGGCCAACGTCCAAAACACTACTAACCTGCAACACTATGCGACCGCGGTGTTGGAGCAACTTACCTCATTGCTACACATTCATGACTCAGCCTTTTACTGCGTGGTACAACCTCGCCCTGGCGCAGAAGAGTCACGCGCACTGACCCTCGCCGCGACAGGGGAATACGTCGATTGCTACAGTGAATGTGCGTTTGAGAAGTTGCCTAAAACAGTTTCAGAGCGTTGCCAACAAGCCCTGAACAAACAACAAAGCATCCAATTTGATGATGGGTTTGTGCTGTTCCATCGTGACGAGGAGGATGTTGAATTTCTCCTGTACGTGAATCACGCGAAAACACTCTCCGAGCTCGACCAACATTTGCTGAAAATATATATGCAAAACATTGGGCTCACGTTCGAGAATCTCAGCCTGATGGTGGATTTACGTGAAACCTCCAAAGAGCTGGTTTACAACCTCGCCAATGCGGTGGAGGCGCGGAGTAAAGAAACGGGGGCGCACGTGCAAAGGGTGTCTTTGTTCTGTGAACGTCTCGCTGAGCTTTATGGTCTGAGTGAGCAAGAGGCCACCATGATTAAACACGGCTCACCTCTGCATGATGTGGGCAAAGTAGCTATCCCTGATGCCATTTTGCACAAACCTGGCAAACTCGATGCTGACGAGTGGGAGATCATGCAAAAACATGTGGAATATGGTGTTGAAATTCTAAGCCATTCCAAACGCCGTTTAATTTTGGTTGCCAAAGAAATCGCCGCGACTCACCATGAAAAATGGGATGGCTGTGGTTATCCCAATAAATTGGCAGGGGAAAACATCCCTGTCAGTGGACGGATTTCTGCATTGGCCGACGTGTTTGATGCACTCGGGTCAAAACGGTCCTATAAAGATGCGTGGACTGATGACGACATTCGTAACGAGCTGGTCGCGCAGCGCGGCAAACATTTTGAGCCCAAACTGGTCGACTTACTGATCGATAACTGGGACGACTTTATTGCAATCCGCGAAGCGCATCCAGACTAACCGTATGCTTTTACCCAGCAATCAAAACGCGCCGTCTGAGCGCGTTTTTTGTGCGTGTTATCCAAAGCGATTGCTTATCCCAAAATGTGCTGACCAACGGCATCGTCAGCACTTAGGCTTTGACCCTCACGCCATCAATCAATGTTTTGCCACCGTGAGGAAGGCGTCAACGACCAGCGTTCCATTTCACTGGCACTATAAATCGCACGTCCTTGGCGACCAATTTGAATCGGTATCGTGCTTGCGTCAGCACCAGCATTAATTTGTTTAACAAGATCGGCTGCATGCTGGCCTTGTGACTCACCAAATAACACGACACCGCCAGACGTCTTTCCTTTGCCTACGGAAAAATCCCAAAAACCAAAGGTCGGCACCTCCACATGTTGATTGGTCCAACTAAGTACCTGATTTGAATCAACATTGTTTCCTTCACTATCCACCAAGGTTTGATATAAGCCGACAATCACTGCATCAAAGCCACCGGATTGTGTGGCGGCGATTTCTCGTTGCCAGCCTTGAAAGGTCACGGCATTCACGATGTCGATTTCAATACCCAAGCTGCGGCGAATTTGCTCGTACTGACGCAATATATACTCGGCAGCAATTTCGGAAGTCACCCCCGAATCGAACATCACTTTTACTTTGATGTTTTTCTTACCTAGCAGCATGCTGATTTCACGCATATTCCGTACAAATAACGGCAACTCCAGCACACCCGTGACTTTTGCCTGCCCCTCATATTCGGCAAGTAAATGGCGAGGGTTCGAGTTAATCCCTAAAAATACAATCGAGATAGGCTCGTCATAGAGCCTTGGCAATATGTATTTCAGCGCATTGTCATCACCAAGCACCACAATCTCAGGCTTGGTTGCTTGGTATGCGGCAAAGGCTTTATCCGCCTGCTTTTCAAACTCACTGGGCGGCAATCGCTTGGTATCCATTTCAAACCGAGATAGCGTGTAATCACTGCCCAATGTCCTCTCTAAACCGGCGATATAGCTTTTATCCCAATCATAGCCGTAGTGATAGCTTTCAATCAGCATCACGTTAGTCGCCCATGCAGAAGCGGTGACGCACAGCAAAAAGCTAGTGAGTGCTTTAATCAACAAGTGCATGATGCTCTCCTCAATAATCTGACTTTTTTAGTGTAGGCGAGTCAAGACAGACAACCTTGCCATTGCAAACAGTTTTTTCATCTACACTTAAATTTTATTTCTCGCCATCGATGATCGTAGACGTATGAGCAAAAGCCATAAATTCGATGAAAGTATCCGCAATCCCTTCTTCAGCCTCGTGGGCCGTCGAATTTTGCTGATCATGATTTTGCTCAGTGGCTTTTTCACCGTTTTTACCACGCTTTTGCAAACCTATTGGGACTATAACGACGCATTCAATAATGTCGAAAGTCGCCATTATGAAATCGAAAATATTCATGCCGACTTATTGGCAAGCTCACTGTGGATTTATGATCTGAGTAGTGTACAAGAGCGTTTAGATGGCCTCGTTAACCTGCCCCATGTGAACTACCTTTCCGTACGTTCAGAGAATTATTTGTTCGAAGCGGGTTCACCGGTTGAAGTAAGCAAACTTGTTAATGAATATCCGTTGGAATATGACGACCCAGATACAGGACGTACACAGCGTATCGGGACGATTTATGTCGAATCCGACACAAACACGATTTATGCCCACCTGATTCAGCAGTTCTTCCTCACGCTTTTGCTCAACGCGATTAAGACCTTGCTGGTGTGTTATCTGATTCTACTGGTCTTTCACCACACCGTGAGTCAGCGTGTGTTTCATGTCGCGCAATTCTTGCGCGGTTATAACCCGTTAGATCCAGGGCAGAAGAAACTAGCGCTCCCGAGAAAAAAATACATCATGGAAAAGGAAGACGAGCTGGATTGGCTCGCCGCGGAAACCAATAAAATTACCGACAACATGTCAACGCTGTATCGCAACATCATGCTAGAGCGAGAGCGCCTTTCTGATTTCACCCATGTGTCCTCGGATTGGCTGTGGGAAACCGATGCCGACCTCAAACTCACTTTTTGCTCTGACCCGATGCGTCACGCTTTGGGTATCGATGCTAAACACTTTCCCTATTTGCATGACGTGCTCACCACCATTGGTTGTAATCAATTCATTGGTAATTTGCAGCGTCAGCAAGATTTTGCGATGTGTGAAGAAATCATCCAAATTGATAATGACACCCGCTATTTCGTCTTTCAGGCACTCGCCCACTATGGTGTTGATGGATTTCGTGGGTTCCGCGGAACTGGTATCGATATTACGGAGCTCAAAAAGACCCAATTTGAGCTCGAAACGTTAAACCAGAACCTCGAAGTCACGGTCGATGAACGCACCCGTGAGCTACAAGAAAGCATGGAGAGACTAAAGGCAGCGCAGGATCAATTGGTGGAGTCCGAGAAGTTAGCCGCGCTAGGGAGCTTGGTGGCTGGCGTTGCGCACGAAGTGAATACCCCGCTAGGCATTGCAGTCACCGCCTCCTCGGTGGTGAAAGAAATCACCACGACGCTCAACGATGCCTTCAAGGAAAAGACACTGACGAGCGCTCAGTTTGCGTCACTGATGAAGCAGGTAGATGACAGTATCAACATGCTCGAGCACAACCTAAATCGCGCGTCTCATTTGATTCGCGACTTCAAGCAAACCGCCGTCGACCAAGTTTCAGAAGCACATACTGAATTTGATGTAAAAAGAACCATCAATGCACTTATTGCCAGTTTACATCCTGAAACGCGTAAAGTGCCCGTCGAGCCGATAGTGAAGGGCGAGGAAAAAGTCATCATGCACAGCCTTCCCGGCGTGCTCACTCAAGTTATTTCCAATTTGGTCATGAACAGTATTAATCATGCATTCGACGATACCAACACACCACAAATTCTGATTGAGTTTGAACGCCAAGATGAGCACCTCTATCTGTGCTACCAAGACAACGGCTGTGGCGTTCCCGAAGAGTTGCATCAACGCATTTTTGAGCCCTTTTATACCAGCAAACGCGGACGTGGTGGCTCAGGGCTTGGACTCAATTTGGTTTTTAACTTGGTCAAGCAAAAGCTACAAGGCGAGTTACAGTTTGAATCGACGCCCGGAGAAGGCGCCAAGTTTATGTTTTTAATTCCGTTGAACCTCGCCAATATCACTTCGCAACAACAACGCGAAGATGATCAGCATACGATAGGGAAGCAATGAGTCAACTGCAGAAGTTTGAGGAGAGCATTAATCACCCGCTGTTCAGCATTGTCGGACGGCGGATCATCTTATTGATGGTGTTTTTGAGTAGCTTTTTTACCATCATGACGACCCTGCTGCAGCTTTCATGGGACTATGAAGAAGCGTTCGATAACGTCGATCGTCGTCACTACGAAATTGAAAATGTACATGCCGATTTGATTGCCTCCTCCCTGTGGGTTTTTGACTTGGTGAGTGCACAAAATCGCCTCGATGGGCTCGTGAACTTGCCTTATATCGACTATTTGTCAATTGAGTTCGATGGTGTCGTCCTTGATGCGGGTCAGCCTATTAGCCAGAACAGTGTGATGAGTAGCACCGAACTGATTTATTTTCATCCAGATACAGGGCGGCGCATTGAGTTAGGAACCCTATTTGTCGAGTCAGACGCTCAAAAAATCTACGACATTTTGTTACGTCAGTTCGTGATCACGCTACTCCTCAACGGTATAAAAACCCTGATTGTATGTTCTTTAATTTTGTGGGTGTTCCACCAAAGTGTCAGCCAGCGGGTCTTCTCTATTGCCAAACACCTGCGTCATTTTGATCCGTTAGCTCCCGTTCATCAGCCGCTGGAACTTAAGCATCGCAAGTTCATCATGGAAAGAGATGACGAACTTGACTGGCTTGCCGAAGAGACCAACAAAATTACCCAACGTATGGCAACCCTATACCAAAATATTATTTTGGAGCAGGAGCGTCTTGCGGACTTTACCAGCGCGTCATCAGATTGGTTGTGGGAAACCGATGCCGCACAGCGTCTCACATTTTGCTCAGATGCCATGCAGACAGCGCTTGATATTGATATACACAATACGCCCAAAATCCGCGATCTGCCTTTACTCGCGAACTGCCACTCGTTACTTGACCATCTAGAAGACTACGAGAACTTCACCATGTGTGAAGAGAAAATATTATTGAATAAGCGTCCTCATTACTTTGTTTTTCAGGGCATTGCTCACTTCAGCGATGAAGGATTTGTCGGTTTTCGCGGCACGGCAATTGATATCACCGAGCTAAAGCAAACCCAGCTTGAATTGCAACTACTGAACCAGAACTTGGAGAAAACCGTCCATGAACGGACTCAGGATCTTGAGCAAAGTATGGAAAACCTGAAAGCGGCACAGAATCAGTTAGTGGAATCAGAAAAGCTGGCTGCTTTGGGAAGTCTCGTTGCCGGTGTTGCGCATGAAGTGAACACGCCACTGGGGATCGCGGTGACTGCAAATTCCGTGATAAAAGAAGCGGTAGCCACACTCAATCATGCCTTCGCGGACCAATCCCTCACCAGTCAACAGTTTGAAGCGGTGATGAAGCAGATCGTCGATGGCTCCAACATGTTGGAAAACAACCTCAATCGTGCCGCCCGCTTGATTCGTGATTTCAAACAAACGGCCGTCGACCAAGTCTCAGAGAGCCGCAGTCAGTTTCGCGTCGTGCAAGCGCTAGACGCGCTGATGGGGAGTTTACGCCCTGAAACCAAAAAAGTGCCCGTCGTCCCCATTATCGAAGGTGATGCCAACCTAGAAATGAGTAGCTTGCCCGGAGTATTGACCCAAGTCGTCTCAAACTTGGTAATGAATAGCGTGCGGCACGCATTTGAGAATATCGAAAACCCAGAAATAAATGTTAAAGTCAGTGACTTAGGCGACGAAGTACAAGTCGTATACACCGATAATGGTGTAGGTGTACCACCTGAACTGCATCAGCGAATTTTTGAGCCTTTTTACACCAGTAAGCGAGGCAAAGGAGGCTCGGGGCTTGGCCTCAACTTAGTGTTTAATCTGGTTAGACAAAAGCTTCAAGGCAAACTCAGTTTTGACTCAGATATCAACCAAGGCGTGATGGTGGTGCTCACGTTACCGAAGTTCTTACAAGTATCCGCCCCATCGGAAAGCGAAAGCGTTTCACGATAAACCTGGTCTTATTCTCTACATCTGCTTAATAAAGGTACGCGTGATGAAATGGTTACGTCAGTGGCTGGCCGCCGCACCGAGCGATAAGCAAGCACAGCGCTTATTTCAAAGTCTGCTCACTTTGGCGTGGAGCGTGGAATCGAAAGACCCGTATACCGGTGGGCATCTTTGGCGAGTATCGCGTTTTGCTTACACACTGGCGAAAGAAGAAGGCTGGTCAGAGGAAGATCGCGCTGCGGTGACACTCGGAGGCTTTTTACACGACTTAGGTAAAGTCAGTGTGCCCGATGAGATCTTGCGCAAGACAGCTCGACTCACTGATGACGAGTTTGCCGTGATCCAGAACCACCCCAATGAAGGCTTGTATATCCTTGAAGGCCACCCTCTCGCTACTATTGTCAGTAATGCCGTTGGACTTCATCATGAACGCATTGATGGTAAAGGTTACCCCAATCAACTTCACGACCACCTTATCCCAGCCGATGCCAAGGTGATTGCCATTTGTGATGCGTTTGATGCAATGACCAGTCAACGCCCCTACCGCAATGCCATGCCAAAAGAAAAAGCCATTGCCATTATTGAAGAGAACCTCGGCACTCAGTTCGATGAAAAGCTGGGCGCGCGCTTCGTTGCGTTAGCCAAGGCCGGTAAACTGGATTCGATCATTGCGCACACCGACGAAGGGATCCCCTTATATCATTGCCCCACATGCGGCCCGACCATTACACGGTATCGCTCTGATAAATCAGGACACCTCCTACACTGCCCCGTTTGTTTGCAGCAAGCGAAACTGGTGAAGAACGACGGCGCTTACACCCTCGCGCCCACCGGGATTCAGCTTTCACCAGCTAAGCAGCGTCGCAAGCCTGATACGGCATTAATTCGTCGGGTGATCCAAGAAACCATCGATACAATCCCCACCCAAGCGCTACTTGCTCGGGCGAATGAACGTCATCTTGATCTGGACACCTGATGCAACCGCTCATCCGTATACTCGTAGAGCGAAGCTTGGTCATTAACGCGATCAAAATAGCTTTAGTGGTGGGGACAATACTCAACATTATCAATCAAGGCGATGCGCTGTGGGCCGATGGCTCATTTAGTATCGGCCATGCCCTACTCAACTATCTCGTCCCCTACAGTGTGGCAAGCTATAGCGCGGCAAAGTACCAACTCAACCAGTCAACAAGCCCTTCAGATAACACGGACAACGCCCCATAAAAAAGCCAGCATTCTGCTGGCTTTCATCCGAAAACAGCGGCCGATTACGCCACGTCAGCCGTCGCTTTTTCTACCGACTGAGATCCAGTTTCTGGCACATAACGGTAATACTCAGCGTCTTTCGCGGGTGCGAGCGTATGCCCCATGATCATATCTGCCGCCTTTTCAGCCACCATGATCGTCGGCGCGTACAAGTTACCATTGGTAATCGCTGGGAAAATAGACGCATCAACGACACGTAGATTTTTCACCCCATGCACATTCAATGATTCATCCACGACTGCCATTTCATCGCTCGCCAAGCCCATTTTGCAGGTACAGCTGGGGTGGTAAGCACTTTCCCCTTCGCGTGCCACAAAGTCGAGGATCTCTTCATCGGTTTGCGCATCGCTGCCCGGTGATAACTCTTTACCGCGAAGGTGGTCAAACGCAGGTTGCGCAATGATATCTCGCGATACGCGAATCGCTTCCACCCACTCTTTACGCTCTTGTGGCGTAGAGAGATAGTTAAAGAAGATCTCTGGCTTCTCATCTGGGTTAGTGCTGCGAATTTTAACGTAACCGCGCACATCGGTATTCATTGGCCCCACATGCAACTGGAAGCCATGTCCTTTGTTGGGTGCCGAACCATCATAGCGAATTGCCAGAGGTAAAAAGTGGAACTGCAAGTTCGGGTACGCCACCTCATCATTACCGCGTACAAAGCCACCCGCTTCAAAGTGATTGGTCGCGGCAGCACCTTTACGACGGAACAGCCAATCAAAACCGATTTTCGGTTGATTATGGAACTTAAGCGCGGGATACATGCTGACTGGCTCTTTACATTCATACTGCACGTAAAGCTCAAGGTGGTCTTGCAAGTTTTCACCCACCCCCGGCAAATGGTGAACCGGCTTAATCCCTAAGTTTTTCAACATGATCTCATCGCCAATACCCGATAGCTGCAACAGCTTCGGTGAGTTGATTGCACCACCACAACTGATAATCTCAGCGCCATAGGCGGTTTTCTTCCGTCCCCACTTGCGGTATTCCACACCGATAGCCGTTTTGTCTTCAAACAGCACTTTGTCGGTTGTCGCGCCCGTGATCACGGTAAGATTTTTACGATTCATCACCGGGTGAAGATACGCTCGCGCAGCGCTGTGGCGACGACCGCGATAGATATTTTGGTCGAAAATGCCAAACCCTTCTTGCTGATAACCGTTCACATCGTCGGTTAATGGATAGCCCGCTTGCTGGGTGGCATTAAAGAAAGCACTAAACAAAGGGTTATCGCAATCTGCTGTACTGATTGCCAGTGGGCCATTGTTGCCATGGTAGTCATCTTGGCCCTGCAAACGTGTTTCACACTTGCGGAAATACGGCAGGCAATGGGCATAATCCCACTTTTTCAATCCGTGCTCGTTGGCCCACTTCTCATAGTCCATGGCGTTACCACGGATGTAAATCATGCCATTAATGCTGCTGCAGCCGCCAAGCACTTTGCCACGAGGCTGCGCGATACGGCGATTATGCATGTTCGGCTCGGGCTCGGATTCATATAACCAGTTATAAGTACCATCAGTCAGCAAGTATGTCAGTGCGGCGGGCATATGAATGCGAAAATCAAGTCGATAATCAGGACGACCCGCCTCAAGAAGTAGCACCTTGTTATCTGGATTGGCGCTCAAACGGTTCGCCAACACACAGCCTGCTGAACCCGCGCCAATAATGATGTAATCGTAGTTTTGTTGCAGTCCCATAAAACCTCCAGTTTTCCTTCCCGCGCGCAGTGACGTGTTCGCCATCTTGGTGGCGCGGTTATGGGTGAATGTAGTTAGAGGTTTCCTTTTTGAAGTGTTTTTTATTATTTGCTTGATGCTTGCGCATCAATGCATTGTTGCAGCAACCGATAGTGGTGGCTGATCGTTGCCTGCGCCTTAAAAGGCTCTGCGGCAACAATGTGGTGGACGGTCTGCTGCCAGTTTTCCACCGTTTGGCGACGATACTCCGCCACCTGATAAAGGGCATAATCGTGCGAGCTAAAGCCTTGTTGCAGCGCATGCATCACCCACTCAAAGATTGGGTTGCCTGACATTTCAGCAATCAGCAGGTTTAGCGCCCGATCTAGCTCCCCTAGTCGATCAAGATCTGGGCTCACACTCGCCGCTTCAGCCGCTAAAGCTTCGACGGTTTCTTGCAGTGTGACTTTCTGCGTCTTACTCGCACGACTCATCGCAAGCAATACCAAGCTTTGGTCGACCGTTTCACGAAACTCCGCCACTTTCTCTGCATTGATATGGCTTTGCTTGAGAAACAGCGCCAGTGATTCACTGATATGATGAACATCCACTTGGCGTACGACAGCACCGCCTTTCTGACCCTTGCGGATTTCAATCAAGCCTTTTTGCTTGAGTGCCTGAATCGCCTCACGCACCACACCACGCCCTGTTCCGAACTGTTGCTGAAGCTCACGCTCACTGGGTAGTTTGTCACCCGGCTTTAGCGCCTCAGACAGAATCGCTGACTCAATTTGTAATGCCACATCTTCACTGGCCCGGCCCATTTGCACCGGATGAAAAAGGCTTTGTGTGGTTGTGTTCATCATCACCCTCTCTTTTGGTAGGACCAAACTAACAATTCTTTGCCATTAAAGTCAAATCTCATCTCGCTAGCCTCGCTTTGGTACGACCATTACCCATAATAGAAAATCAACTTATTGGATTGATAAATATGATAAAAATAAAAAATCCCGCTTGGTTTTACCGAAGCGGGATTTTTTCACTGTCTGCAGACGACAACTAACTTTGGTAAACCATTCGCCACTCACGCTCTCCGGTATGTGGATCCGTTTGCTCTTTATCAACCACAAAACCGTGACGTAGATAAAAAGCGTAACTGGCGGTATTTTTCTGATACACAGTGAGGTCGATAGTGGGCTTTTGCAGTTTGGCATGATCGAGCAATTGACTGCCCACACTGGCGCCTTGATGGACAGGATCGACAAAAATCGCCGCCAGCGTATTACCATGCAATGCATAAAAGCCAAGGATAACCTCTTGATGGGTTCCTACCCACACCTCAGCCATCGGTAAGTAAGAGGCACGCATGGCATCACGTTGCTGATGCCAGAACGCCTCATCAATGAAATCATGCGCCTGCAGTGAGGCATTTAACCAGATATCTAGAACCGGCTCCGTATCGTCCGGCCGCATACGACGAATGGTTAATCGATTGGACGCCGTCGTTGACATACTGTTCCCTTTTTATTGCTCGGAGAGTAACGCAGGCTGGACCACCAAATTACGTACACCGTGCGCATGATGCTCTTCAAATACGTTTGCCTGACACCAGCGCTGTATACTTGCGATGTTGACCTTTTTGACCTTCGGGCGGACCCGCCATGTTACTTGGTACGGCGATCCTTTCTCGTTGTAGGCCGGGCCGGTCGTTGAGCCTAGATAGCTTACCGCCTGACCACTATCTTCGGGCAGGTGAATCGCTTGATAGCGCCCTTTGCGCTGACCAACCGCCGTTAGGCGCGTGAAATCAGCGGCACTGTCATCATTCACCGCCACAAGCACTTGTGCCTCAACCCGCAACTGTGGATTCACCGTCGCATCACTTAAGCACGCACCCAGCGTCGGACCCGGCGCGACGGACGCCGTGCTATACACATAGTGAAGTTCCAAAGTGTCGCCAACCTGCACACTTTGATGCTCACTGGCACACACAGGCTGGTGATATGCCATGCGCTCAGCATCGGTTAATTGTCCCGTATAAAGGTAACCGGATTGGTAACCCTGCCCATCCCCGATCCCAGCATATCGCGTAAATTCGCCGCCTTTATGCTCTGCGTTTTTATGAAAATGAATATTGCACAAATTCATCTGCGGTGCGGCAGGTGCATACTGAAACCGTTGTGGGTTAGTGCCTGAGAGTTGATCGATATCGCGGGGTGACTGAGGACCAAAGCCCTTACCTAACGTCGCTTCAGTAAGGGATTGATGCTGGTTAGCCAGTAATGTTTCATCATTACTGACGGTCGCGAAAACGGAAGTGGAAAGCAGCACGCTGAGGGAGGCCGCTAAAAATGAACGTGATGTCTTCATGATTCCTTTCTATCTGTGAGTCAAAAACTTGCGAGTCTAGTCCTGTTACTCGCAAGTATATTGATCTCAGCCGTAGCCCGTTGATAAACCACACAACGCGACCCGTTTTTTGGAATCTTTATCACTGTTTTATCACGACAAATCAGTCAGTTGCTTGTCGGAATGAGAATTTAACCCGCTCAATGTTCGACTCAGTCCGCAAGCTTTTTAGTCATAAAGTGCAGAGAATGGTTGAGGGGGTAATCATCTAACGTCATCTGACATTGATAGCCATGCTTTTCATAGAAAGGTTTAGCTTGAAAACTAAAGGTATCGACAAAGGCCATCTTGCAACCTACCTCTTTGCCGTACTCTTCCAAATTGCTCAATAGATGACTACCAACATGGCGTTGGCGAAAAGCGTCATCCACCCAAAGGTATTTAATCAACAGCCATTGTCCCCAGGTGTTGGCTATAATTCCGCCCACTCGCTCATCATGATCATTAAAGGCATAACCGGCTAACGACCCTTCTGGGATCCCGGCAAGAAACGGGTGATTACTTTGCTTTAACCCTTGGCGAATGGCTGTAATATCATCATCACTCGGGTTAGCATCCATACGATATTTCATGTGTTTACGTATCCATACTGATTAACACAGAAACGAGTATGCCTTGGGTGGCATGGACAATCTGTGTCCATGCGCACTTTATCGGTTCTTACTCCGCATTGATTGGCTTAGCTGCCACCGAACATTGGGTTGTTACCGTTAGCTTTGGCCAATGAGTTAGCCATTGCTTGTGATCAATTCGCTGCTGGAATACCGACCAAGGGCGAGCGGGATTATGGCTGAGTTTCAGTTCAAACAAAGACTGTACACCGAATGCAGCGATCACTTCACAGCGCTGATTCATATCGAGGCGAACCGCAATGGCCGTTTCCTTTTCAGGCCAAAAACGCATCGCATCCAGTGTGCTCGCATACGGCCGATCTTGATGCTTTTCATGCATTCTTGCTTGGTTGCGCACCTGCCAAGTCATCTCCGGCATGGTTTTTTGCAACAAGGCTTCAAGGTATTGCTCGTGCTCAATGCTGGTGTCTGAGGGATCAAAGTAGATCACATCAATATCATTGAGCGCACTCGGCGGGTACTTATGGCATGCATCCCAGACCAAGTTGCGAACAAACCCGGCGGCGATATAGCACTGGGGTAAATTGAGGGACTGAACACATCGTAACGCACGCATCCTCACAGGATCTGCCTCAATCAAATCAATTAAGGCGCGACGATATGTCTTCTGGCATAAAAAGAAATGGTGCTGGTGACGTTTACGGATCCGACGACGTTTCATGAATTAGTCACCACGACGGACGTGTTCGAATATTTCGCGTGATACATGATAGTTATACTGCCTGGCAATTTTCTGGGCAAAAAACAGCTGTGGTAACTCAAATAGCACTAAGCCAACCAAAATCAACGCAAAATAAGGCTGACTCATCACTAAGCCGATAACGGCGATCACCAATAATGCACATTCTACGACAAACAACCCATACCTTCGCAAGTAAAGATGATGAAAGCCACCAAGGAATGCCCAATTCAGCGCCGCATAGGTATCGGGATCTTTGAGCTGTCTGGCTTGCTCGGCAAAATAGCGTTTTTTCTGGCTTTGGGTCAAGCCATTCACCTGCTTCCTCAGTGCTTCTTCTTGCGCCTCCAGCGCTTCGATCGGTTGGGTAAAACGCATTAAGGCACCTCGTCGTGAATTTTTTCAATCGCATTGGGATTATTACAGCGGCGAATGCGCGCCAATCCGAGTTGCCAGCCTCGGAGTGCGCCGTATCTTTCGATCGCTTGGCGCGTGTACTCCGAGCAGCTCGGCTCGAAATTACACTCAATATTGAACAGTTTCTTTGATCCACCTTTAGCTTGGTAACGATGGATCAACGTAAGCGACAAATACTTGAGCATTAGCGACCTAGGGTAACAATCACTGCCTCACGCTGCCAAAACAGCATGTATCTTTTCTTTTCAATGACTTGAAAAACAACCTGCCAGCCATCTTGCGCGTATTGATTGAGTTCGGCTTCGAGGCGTTGCAACGGCAAGCCACTTGAGCCCAGCAATAAGGTGCCGCAACCACCTTCAACAATATGAACGACTTTGTACTCGGTAAACTGACTCATTTTTTCTCCTAACAGTTAAATGGATAAAACGGAATGTCCGACTGGCGATTCCACGACTCACTCTTCCATTGCAGGATTGAGTTTGGCGGTGAGGACATGATCTTGCCAGCGGCCATTGATTTTGAGGTAACGGCGAGCATAGCCTTCGCGCTCAAACCCCAGCTTGGTAAGTAGCCGCTCACTGCGCGTGTTGTCCGGAATATAGTTGGCCATCACACGGTGCAACCCAACCTGATCAAATACAAAACGGATACCTGCTTGGATGGCTTCGTGCATATAGCCCTGCCCTTGATAATGCTTGTCAGCGGCATAACCTAACAGGCACGCTTTAAAGGCGCCGTGAATGACATTGGTAAAATTGCACACCCCTATCACATCGTCCCGTTCATGATGCAAAATCACAAACTTGAAGGCTTGCTGCTGTTGAAACAAGTCTTTCGCTTCTTGCAGCGCGCTATGCCAATAGTCTTCGCGATAAAATGCGGCAGGACGTATGGGCTCCCATGGGGAAAGGTGAGCACGATTTCGTTGATAAAACTGCGCCATCATGTCGGCTTTTTCTGGGGGAAGTAAAACCAGTCTCGTCCTTGGCGTGCTTAGCACTTGGAGCCTCCTTGCATCGGTTCGCGCGACGGACAGTACCAATATCTATCGCAAAAAATGCCGCCCTTGCGGCGGCATCCGAGATTACCAGATATTCACCCGCTGATCTTCGGGTAAATACATGCCATCACCTTCTTTAATATCAAAGGCTTCATAGAATGCAGGGACATTGCGCGGCGCACCAAGCACGCGATATTGCGGTGGCGCATGTGGGCCCAGCGACACACGCTCACGCAGAGCATCTTCACGCATCTTCATTTTCCAAATCTGCCCCCAGCTGAGGAAGAATCGCTGCTCGCCGGTATACCCGTCCATCACTGGTGACGATTCTCCGTGCAACGATTTTTGATAGGCGCGGAAGGCCGTGGTCAAGCCGACTAAATCACCAATGTTCTCACCCAAAGACACTTTGCCGTCAATGAACAAGCCCGGCAATGGCTCAAACTGGCTAAATTGCTCAGCCAGCTTTTGGGTGCGTGCATCAAAGCGCGCCCGGTCCTCATCCGTCCACCAATTGGATAGGTTGCCATCGCCATCATAACGCGAGCCCTGATCATCAAAACCGTGTCCCATTTCATGACCAATCACCGCGCCGATACCGCCATAGTTCACGGCGTCATCCGCATTCATATCAAAAAACGGTGGCTGTAAGATCCCGGCGGGGAACACAATCTCGTTGGCAGTTGGGCTGTAATAAGCGTTGACCGTTTGCGGGGTCATACCCCACTCTTTACGATCAACGGGCGCACCAATCCGCGACAACATATCTTGATAGCCCCAGCGTGCGGCACGTTTGCTGTTGCCAATCAAGTCATCGGCGTTGATGGTCAGCGCGCTGTAATCTTCCCATTGCTCTGGGTAGCCGATTTTAGGCGTGAATTTACTCAGCTTATCCAATGCTTTCGCTTTGGTTTCATCGCTCATCCACGCTAATGATTCAATCGAGTCTTTAAACGCGGCACGCAGGTTATCAATCATGGTTTCCATACGTGCTTTGGCTTGCGGTGGGAAGTAGCGGGCGACATATTCTTGGCCAAGCGCTTCACCCAATACCCCTTCAGTGGCTTGCACGCCGCGCTTCCAGCGGTCACGCTGCTCAGGAATACCGTTAAGGGTTTTGGAATAGAACGCAAATTGACGTTCAACCAACTCATGATTTAGACGCGGTGCAAACGCATTGAGCGTGCGGATGGTTAGATAATCTTGCCACGCTTGCAGACTGGTTTGCTCAAACACCTGCCCTAGCGCCTCAAAATAAGACGGCATGCGCACCACAACCTCATCGGCTTTGTCGATACCCGCGCGTTTGGCAAAGCGGGCATAATCAAACTCACCCATCAACTGGTTGAGCGCCTCAATGGGCATTTTGTTGTAGGTGGCTTGCGCGTCACGGCGTTTAGCGCGTGTCCAATGGTGCTCTGCCAGTGTTTTTTCCAGCTGATAAATTCTATCCGCGCGTTGTTTGACCTGATCGTAGCCCGCTAAGCGCAGCATGTCTTCGAGATAGCGTTTGTAAGCGGTGCGGATACGCTCAGCGTCCTCGGTGTCTCGGAAATAATAGTCTCTATCCGGCAAGCCTAACCCGCTTTGGCTCAGATACAGAGCGTTATAGTCAGGGTTTTTCGCATCGGCCCACGCATAAAAACTAAACGGGATCCCAACACCAATTTGTCGCAAATCGGCCATCGCATAAATCAACGCAGGCTTCGAGGAAATCGCCGCAATACGATCAAGCTCAGGTTTGATTGGCGTGACTCCTAAGGCATCAATTTTATCTTGGTCCATATAGCTAAGATAAAAATCACGCAGCTTTTGCTCGTTGGAACCAGGCTTAAGATCATCACGCGCCACCAGCTCATCAATGATGCCTTTCAGACGCTTTTCATTCTCTTCCGCTAAGATACGGAACGCACCATAGCTGGACATATCACTGGGGATTTGGGTTTGGTCGTACCACGTGCCGTTCACGTGACGGAACAAGTCATCTTGTGGACGAACCGATCGATCAAAATCTTGCAGATGGAGCCCAGACGCTCGCTGCTCCTGAACTTGTGCAGCGTCAGCCGCCTGCACCGCGGTTGATGAAACGCTAAGCCCCATGCCAAGTACAACACTCAGTGCGACACGCGTCAGTAACAGACGTTTTTTCGGTGTTTTTATCATTTTCCTTTCCTATATGACTCAGTCACTTTCCTTGTTCACTATCGTGATGGTGTCCTCACGTCTAAATCGCGATAGAGCACCAAACAGTGGTAATCTCGTCCTTCATCTTGCTCGGGTTCAAAATGGGAAATACGACAGAACCCTTGCTGATACCAGAATCGAAACGCGCGAATGTTTTCGGCGTAAACATTCACACCCATGCGTCGATAGTCCCCATAAGCTTGCACGGTTTCAATCACGCTCGCAACCGCTTCGCTGCCATAGCCATGTTTTTGATATCTTGGGGAAATAGTGAGCATGGGCAACCAAACACTCTGTGCATCCGGCGCATTGAGCGAGATTTGTAAGTAGCCAATATCTTTACCGTCATGGGTCTGAATGCGACGAAGGTAAAAGGCCTCTTCGACGTCGGGCGCCTTTTTCTCCGCACTATCCGCTATCAATGCTTGATAGGTCGACAACGACCAAGGTTTAAACGTGGGATCTTGATATTGCAGATGCTGATTTTGCTCAAACAGCGCTTTAACGCGCTTTGCATCACTGTACTCAAACGCACTAAAACACAGGCGTTCAGACCGCCATGTTGCTGGAAACATGTTCCTATTCCTTTTAATCCTATGACTGCCATTAATCATGAGCCGCTAGCGCCCGTCGATGACTGACATCAGCGTGATTCATCATACACGTGCCAAAGCGCTTCGCGCACCAAGAGATACGTTTTTTGCGCCTCGCGATTCAGCATGTAATAGGCAAAAAAAATTTCTCTTATCGATAAAAATATTCAATGAAACAGCGTCTTGAACTTAATACAGCAGGCCCAATCTATAACCTTGAAGTCGCCATGGAGACGACTTTGATGCCCCATCCCTGATCTCTTGGGCATCATCATCTTGTCTTTTAGTTTGATAGCTTACGTAGGAGACACCGGATATGAAAATTCGTCCTTTGCACGACAAACTCCTTGTTGAACGACAAGTGGTTGATAACAAGACAGAAGGAGGAATTTTACTGACTTCTCAAGCGACCGAAAAATCCACCTGTGGTCGTGTAATCGCTGTCGGCGAAGGGAAGCGCCTCGCCAACGGTGAACGCGCCCCAATGGCAGTAAAAGAAGGTGACACCATCATCTTCAACGATGGCTATGGCGTTAAGACAGAGAAAATTGATGGGAACGAGTATCTGATCCTGTCTGAGTCTGACGTGTTAGCGGTTGTTGCGTAATTATTTTCAGCGTATTTAGGAGAATATCATGGCTGCAAAAGAGATTTTATATTCTGATGATGCTCGTCAAAAAATGCTACGCGGTGTCAATATCCTCGCCGACGCAGTAAAAGTGACCTTAGGGCCTAAAGGCCGTCACGTTGTGCTTGATAAGTCTTATGGCGCGCCAACCATCACCAAAGATGGGGTATCGGTTGCCAAAGAGATCACCTTAGAAGACAAATTTGAAAACATGGGCGCCCAAATGGTCAAACAGGTCGCCTCCAAAGCCAACGATGAGGCGGGAGACGGCACCACAACCGCAACCGTACTGGCTCAAGCGTTTATCAACGAAGGCTTGAAAGCGGTTGCATCGGGAATGAACCCCATGGATCTCAAACGCGGTATTGATAAGGTCACTGAGGCTGCCATCGCAAAGCTACGTGAAATGGCGAAACCGTGCAGTGAAAAGCACGCTATTCAACAAGTCGGTAGCATTTCAGCCAACAGCGACAACGACATTGGCGAACTCATTGCGCAAGCCATGGACAAAGTCGGACGTAATGGCGTCATTACCGTTGAAGAGGGCCAAGGGCTCGCGAATGAATTATCGGTCGTTGAAGGGATGCAATTCGACCGCGGTTATTTGTCACCCTATTTTATTACGCATCAAAACAGTGGCACCGTCGAGCTCGACAATCCTTACATCCTGTTAGTCGACAAAAAAATTAGCAATATTCGTGAACTGCTGCCAATCCTCGAGGCGGTAGCAAAATCATCACGCTCACTGCTGGTTATTGCAGAAGATGTCGATGGTGAAGCCCTCGCGACCTTGGTGATCAACAATATGCGCGGCATTGTACGTACCGCCGCCGTCAAAGCGCCCGGATTTGGGGATAATCGCAAAGCCATGATGCATGATATTGCCGCATTAACCGCAGGTACGCTTGTCACCGAGGAGCTGGGCATTGCGCTTGAAGACGTCACGCTAGAGCAGTTAGGCAGCGCGAAAAAAGTCACCATCAGCAAAGACACCACCACCATTATTGACGGTGCCGCAGAGGAAAGTGCACTCAAAGATCGCATTGCGACTCTCGAAAGACAGCTTGAGAGCACCAGCTCGCAATACGACAAAGAGAAACTTCAGCAACGGATTGCCAAGCTCTCCGGGGGCGTCGCAGTGATTAAAATCGGTGCCGCGACCGAAGTCGAAATGAAAGAGAAAAAGGATCGCGTGGATGATGCTCTGCATGCTACCCGTGCTGCGGTTGAAGAAGGGATCGTGGCCGGCGGCGGTGTCGCATTGATTCAAATCGCGCATGCGCTGCGTGATCTGACAGGTGACAACGACGATCAAAACGTGGGGATCCGGCTTGCCTTACGCGCCCTTGAAGAGCCTCTGCGTCAAATTGCGATAAACGCAGGTCACGAAGGGTCAGTGGTTGCAAACGCGGTCAAAGCAGGCAGCGACCAGTATGGCTACAACGCCGCAACCGGTGAATATGGCAACATGATTGACATGGGCATTTTGGACCCAGCGAAAGTCACGCGCTCGGCGCTCCAATTTGCAGCGTCCGTTGCCGGCCTCATGATCACCACCGAAACGATGGTGACCGACGCCAAGCACGCTGACTAATTTACGAGAACATCATTAACGACAAACACGACAGCGGGCTCGTTAGGGCCCGCTTACTGGATTATTGAGGCATGCAGTATGATGGGTTTACCCGCCTATTCTTTTTCAGTATCCGAAACCGCAACAACTCAAGCAATCGCGTCAAAATGGCCCGCAGCGATGTCATTTCCGCGCCTTAGCCAACGGCGAGAGTTCTTCCCGGCTAACACCTTATCGATCGCGGTAATAATGACGTTGTTAGCTGCCAGTATTGTGATGCGACAAAGTCAGCGTTATCACGTGGTTCACTAGACCGTCTTTCTCATTACCCGTTGGCAGACACCGACACACGCGATCCACAAGCAATAGCTAACGCATCATAAAAACCAGTGCGTCACAAAAATGGCTGACGGTATAGGCAGTTAAGGCTAAACTCGCTACGCTATTAAAGCGCAGGGGCAAGGCTCGGTTGGGCATTGGATTGCTGCCATCGCTGCCCATCACAATCGCCAACAGGCAAGAGGAAAGAAACGTGAATTGGATAAAAACGTTATCACATCGCCGTCAACGCATGAATACGATCATGCTAGTACTGGTAACTCCCCTTCTGTTTCTTCCGCCGGCCTATGCCGACCAAGCACCGGCGCCGACTGAGCAAAGTGTCACGTCGAGCGATACCTCCTCATTAGCGCATCAAATAGCGCGCACCAAACAATATATTCAGACCCTTGTAGAAAGCCTTGAACAAGCAAAAGGCGATGACAAAGATGCGATTCAATTGCAGCTGTTTAACAAAAACGAGGAGCTAAGAGAGCTGCTCGCCGACGCCATCAATCAACAAAGCTTGGATAACCCGCAGTTGGTTCAACTGGTCACGGCGCAACGGCGGTATACGCAAGATGCGTATCAATACATCACGGTCCGTCTTAATACCCTCAATGAGCAAATCACTCAAGCCAGCCAAGAGCAACGCTTACCACTCATCAATGAGTATGCGGAGCTACAGCAATACCTCAGTTCTGTCTTTGAGGCGAGTTGGGAAAACATACGCTGGCTTGAGCAGCTCGATCAGCCGACACAGGAAACGCGAAACACCTTAGAGCAACGTCTTAACCAGCGTTTACGACTCCTTTCGGCATCTATCGACTACCTACGTCAGCAATACACAGCGCAAGAGAAACAAATCAAATCGAGTCCTGATTCCGAAAAACCCGCGTTACAGCTGACGCAGTTGAACACCCAACAACGACTGACTATCGCTACTGATGGCTTAAAGCGCACCTATCAGCTCGCCGATCAGTTGGGGATCGAAACCGCAGAATATAAACGCCAGCTATTTGGCGTTACCGGCAACATCACCCAGGATATTCTGGATGTGGATGTCGCGTATTCGATCCTCTCCCATTGGTCCGCAAATGCCCTGAACTGGGCAGAAGACAACGCACCACAGTTGGTTTTCCAGCTCATCATTTTTGTGCTGATTTTGTTGGTGGCAAAACTGCTCGCAAGACTTACCCGCTCCGTTGTGAAATCCGCGGTCGCCAATAAAAACTTTAAGTTTTCGCAGTTGATGCAAGAGTTTTTCGTCGCAATGTCAGGCAAAGCTGTGTGGGTAATTGGGATCTTGGTCGGTCTCTCGCAGATTGGGGTCAATCTTACTCCGGTACTCACTGGCTTTGGTATCGCTGGGGTCATTATCGGCTTTGCGCTGCAAGATACACTATCAAACTTTGCTGCGGGGATGATGCTACTGATCTACCGCCCTTTCGATGTAGGTGATTTTGTCTACGCCGGTGGCGTGGATGGCAAAGTAGGCAATATGAGCTTGGTGAATACCACGATTCGCACGTTTGATAATCAAATTATCATTGTCCCGAACAGCAAAATTTGGGGCGATGTGATTAAAAACGTCACTCGAGAGCGGATTCGTCGAGTGGATATGGTGTTTGGTATTGGCTATAAAGATGACCTTCTTAAAGCAGAAGCCGTGCTCACCGAGATTGTCCAGTCACATCCTGCGGTACTTCGTACACCGGAGCCCATGATCAAAGTACATGTTCTGAATACCTCCTCGGTAGATTTTATTGTCCGACCATGGGTGAAAACCGATGATTATTGGGACGTCTACTGGGATGTCACCAAAACAGTCAAATTGCGCTTTGATGAAGAAGGCATCTCGATTCCATTCCCGCAACAAGACGTCCATCTGAATTGGGTCTCGACAGCGCCAGAGGCTCGGTCAGATCACTAACATGGCGCCGCAAATGGTTTACCTGTCGGTTTCCACTCAACGCTGCCAGTGGTAATCCATTTGCTTGGCCACGCGCTGGGCTAAATCTTCGCTGTGCAGATCAGCCACCAGCTGCAAACTCATATCAATGCCCGCAGATATGCCCGCGGAGGTGAGATATTTTCCATCCCTCACCCAGCGCTTACCTGATACCACACTTAATGGCGGATAAGCACGGCTGAGGTCGTCCATATCTTCCCAATGTGTGATCACTTTTCGACCATCGAGTAGTCCGGCCTCTGCGAGTATGAACGCCCCAGTACAGACAGAGGCCGTACATTGGGTGATCGCATCTTGTTGCTTCACCCAATCGATCACCGACGAGTTCGTGACTTGCTCACGGTGAACGCCGCCGACAACCAGCAGCACATCCAGCGTGGGATGGTTGGCGAGATGATAATCCGGCACAACACGCAAACCGCCGCGCGCGAGCAAAGGTGAGTCTTGTTCAGCAATCAGTCCAACCTGCCAACTGTCCGCGCCCAAACGTTTTGCGGTGCTAAATACTTCAAAAGGTCCGGCAAAATCGAGCACCTCTGCGTGCTCATACACATAAATACCAATATTCATCGTTTGTCCTTACATCCATGTAAGTTTAAGATTTTACTAAGCGCTCTGTTTTAAATACTTCTTCACCTTTTTTAAGGCCATTTGTCGTTTTAATGGCGAGAGATAATCGATAAAAAGGTTTCCAGATAAGTGGTCGATTTCATGCTGCATAACAATGGCAAGAAAATCATCGCGCTCTATCGTGATCGATTGACCATTGCGATCAAGGGCAGACACCACAACAGACGAGTATCGCTCGACATCTGCATAATAGCCAGGCACGGATAAACAACCCTCCTGACCAATGGCTTTGTCAACGCCAGATACAACCACCGGATTAATGAGCACTAAAGGGTCATCCCGGCGTTCAGAAATATCGATGACGACAATCGCCTCTTTACGACCCACTTGCGTAGCAGCCAATCCAATACCGTTGTCAGTGGCATACAACGTCTCAAGCATATCATCAATCAACGTCTGTACGGCGGTAATATCCGTGACTGGCTCTGCTTTTATGGCCAGCCTTGGATCTGGCGCGGTAATGATTTCTAACATACGGGCTATCTATTTCACAGGTTAAGGGTGATGAGGAATAAACTTATCAAAGCGGCTCTCCATGCTGGCACTGATATCGGTGGTAATAAACTCCCCCTGATAATACAAACTGAAAATGGTGGCCGGTGAAGGACATGCTTGTGCTTGGCTCAATGTCTCTAAATGATGCACTTCAAGCGGGATACCACGCTGCGCACAGCTCTGTTGTAGCGAGTTCAACACATGGTATTCCGCATAAGGACAACGATGGGAGTAATACGCCACACACCCTTCGGTTGATACATTGGCGGTATGAACGGATTCTCTAAATTGCGGTATTTCAGCTGCATCATTCAACGGATAATACAACAGCACAAAGCCATTAGGGGCCTCATCCGCCACGTTGAAGCCTTGGCCTTTTAACCATTTTGTATCGCTCATAAAGTGGTATTTCTTTTTACCGACCACGGCGACTAAGCCTTGCTTATTTTGCTGTTTAGCCGCTTCAATGGCGTCAGCTAACAGTTGCTTGCCGTGTCCATGCCCTTTGTATTTCCCAGAGACCCAAAAGCAACCCAATGCCAGATAACCATCCGCTTGTATGGGCTGCCAAGCTGTCTCTGCTGGGCCATATTCGATAAAGACTTTGGCGCGTTCATCTAAACGGCGAAAACGGTATCCGTGCTGATACTCCTGCTTTAGCCACTGCTTTTTCGCCTGATAGCTGGCTTGGCACTTTTTATCCGAGAACGCACAGCAGATATGCGCATCATCTAAGGTTTCTGGGGTTAAGGTTAAGTAGGCCATATTCACCTCCACACCGGTGTATTGATGGTATACCTTTTAACCTACCTTAACCGCATGGATGATGACTCCGCCTTGGTCACAAAGCCATCAATCTTATGAGGACGTCGCTGCGAGGCGTGTTTTCTTGCGCATCGACAATAAAAACATACCGATGCTGGCACACATAGCCATAGCGATAACAAGCGACCAAGTCACCGAATAACCGAACGTGTCGATGACATAGCCAATCAATACAAAGCTTGGCATCAGCAATAAGCTACGCAACGTGATCAATACCCCTTGAATACGACCGCGATGACTCGCCGGTGAGTTGTTGGCAAGATACACGCCTTCTTTGGTCAGGACCAACACCTCGCCAGCGGAAAGGAAGAACCACGCTAAAAAGTGAACGGGAATCGTAGGTGCCAACATCACAAGACCATAACCCAACACAAACAAAAGCCCTGCATAGGCCAACCCTATCGTCTCAGTATGTCCAGATGTGGCGCGGAGCAATAGTGGCGTTATGATCACCACCAACACGCACGCATACGTCATCAGTTGACCAAAACGCACGGGCCCTTCTTGGCCAAATAAATGACTCAGATAAAGCGGGCTAGCCATCGTCATTTGGTTCAACGCAAACCAAAGCATGCCGCAAAGTAAAGTGAACACAATGAGATAAGGACGTGATTTAAGCACCGACCAGACACTGCCTTCTACCGCGCGTTCAAGGTCAGAGTCAGACTCGGGGACGGCTTGCTCGGTCACATTGACCAAAAAAGCAACCACAAGAATACCCACTAAAACGGCAAGCCCGTTACCAAAGAAAATCCATTCAGTGTGCTGCCAAAACAAATAACCCGCTAAGATGGGGCCAATCGCTGAACCCAAGTTATAGGCAAGGTAACTAAGCGACATCACTGCATCACGATTACCTGCGTGAGATAAATCGGCCACCAATGCATTACTGGCCGGCAACGCTACACCGATAAAAAAGTAAGCGGCGAATAATAACGCCGGCACCATCACAGGGGAATCGGGTGCAAACCCACATATCAGCAGCAAGATAGCGCCGACACATTCCCCCGCCACCATAGTGTTTTTATGACCTACCCAATCAGAAAGCTTGCCACCAATACAACTCCCCAGCAGGTACAAGCCAGTAATACTCATCGCTAATGTACCCGCCAGCGACGCGGAGTAGCCGAGCTTATCGGTAAACAACAACACGAGGAAAGGAATAATAAAGTTGCCCATCCCGAGGATCATGCGGGCCAGTGCAACGTAGTAAATATTGCGGTGCAATCCTTTATACATCGCCACCGCAGAAAGAATCTTGTTGATTGTCGTAATCGTTAAACGTCCGTATTAAAAAATCAGCACATAATGTACATGATTGATAAATTTATAAAAACTCGTCATTCACTAACGACCAATGGTGCGGCATGAGCTCGCGCACAGTTTTAAAAACTAGCTGGTTGTCTGGCGTAGAAATCGCAGCTTTTACATCACCGCCCCAATGCACTAAGCGTTCTTGGCAAACGCCACAAGGGCTAAGTATCAAAACTTGGCTATGTTCGTCCTCACGACAAAGACATAAAGAATGTGTAACGACTTCATGGCGTTTGTGTGCTTCTAAATAGGCACCGACTTCCATACACAGCGATAGTGCATCATTTTTCACATCTGGCGCCACACTGGTTACAATGTCACCAGATGCTAGCCTGACGGCAGCCGCGCCTCCCCACCCCGTAGGGTAACGCGTTTGCAGTAACGCCAACGCCGCATCATAAAGTGACTGTTCTATCTCTTGCATAAAAATCCTTTTTTAACCTATCCGCTTTGCTTGATATACACGCATTCATGCGCCTGCAATAAGGTCCATTTATGCACGATTATCGTGCCCAAAAGAGGTAAATACGTGGCTTGCGCTTTTCTGTTTTTCGAAAAAATAAAATCCCTAATATGGTGGCTACGTTTCGACCTCTTCAGAGACACTTCGATGGATGATAACGCTCGGCAACTGCTTAACCACCTATGCCAAGGCTATGACCAATTAGCCCAACGTCACCAGACGCGCGCTTTTCCAGAGCTCTCCACCGCGATCAAGCACCCACTCGGCTATTGTCTGGTTCACTGCCCGATCGGTAGTCAGCGATTATCGATTGTTTCGCTACAATTTGCCCCCAACGTTCGCGGCCAAGGGGTGCTGACGGCGTTTATCGATTATATTCAGGCGCACCCGCATCACTACCGCGGCATTGAAGTTGCCACCATTCAAAATCAAAGCTTAGCGAAACGGCTACTGGCACTGGGTTGGCGATATAAGTCTGTCTTAACAAAATTATTTCGCGCCAACACACCTACCTTGGTGCATGATTTCTAGTCAAAATGCGGAAGTCTTCGCTAAGATTGGTTCCTATTATTGCCGGCGTTTGCCAACCCTGAATGGCTTGTCCAGCGCCTCTATCAAAGACTGTTCTCATCGACGCCGAGCTCGGCTTGTTTCACTTTGCTCAAGCCCTGACAAACAAGCTGATACGATTGCGCCACATAGTACTTTAAGTCTTCATCAAGCTCCCCAGTGGTATGGGTTTGTTGAATCCATTTCATACCCCGGTTAGCAAAATACGGCGCCGGTACGTAACCCTCAAGATCGCACAAAAAGGCATAATTTATTGGCGAGGTTTTAAAGGTAAACGCCGGTTGACCGCTTTTACTACTGGTGCCAATGGCAAAGACTTTCCCACCCACTTTCCAGACGTCTGAGTTGCCCCACTGCACCACATGTGTCGCGGCCGTAAACGCGCTGCAATACTGATTAAATGTAGAATGGTCCATGGGGCTCTCCTTTCGACGCCTCAATGACAAGGTAGGAAGCAGTATTGTTTCTGTCAGTTACAGTGCGGCTGACAGCTTTTTAAGGTAGCCTTTTGCCAACGAGTTATTGCCACGGCTCAGCCATTTGATGCAATCAAAAAGCTCCCAAATCAGCCCTTCATCCCCGCTGGTGTAAACAGGAAAGTTCTCGTGCTTAGGGGCTGGCTCATCCGTCACTCGCGCTGGAACGATGTCTGCTTTATCAAATAAAACCATAAAGGGCTGCGCGAGCTGAAATGGTTCGCTCACGTCCAAACAATGGATTTCGGCACTGGTTAGATCCGTGAAAATATATTTTTTAAACATCGCCTGTTCATTGTGATCACTGAACAAGCAATAGAAAATGTCTTTCCCGGACTCAAAACGCGCAAAACATGACGCTGCCGAGCGATGAAAGCCGTGCTGTGTAAACACGACAATATCCGCATCGGACACGCGATCGCCTTTACCCGCGGCGAGAGAGCCGACCAATACTGCCGCAATCACATCCTGCTCTGAAGCAAATGCGTCGCAGGCCGATTCAATCAATGCCTGCTGCAAAGGTAAATGCTGTCCATTTATGTCATCCTGAATCATAGATATTTCCTTATTGTTTTGAACGAGCCGCAACGGCTGTTGGGCTTACTTAAAGCAGACTTCCGCCCAACGCGCTAAACCTGCGGTGACTGAGCCAAAGTAGTCACCACTCACTACAGGAATGTTCGGCAGCTCTGCTTGTACAGCCTCACGTAAAAAAGGCGAGCGTGCCGAGCCACCTGTCATAAAAATCACGTCGGGCTTTACACCGGCCTGAGCGACCACATCGTGAACTAAGGCGATCATCTTACGTTTGGGCGCCTCAATCGCATCAATCATGTTATCGCGCGATACATCAACGTCCACGCGCTCGGAGAACAATTGAATACCCGCTCGGTATGCAACTTGATCCGACAACGCAATCTTTGCCTCTTCCGCACGACGGACAATGTTGTAACCCAGCGACTCATGATACACCTCAAGCAAACGGGCCAGTTTATGTGGCTCTTGCGCTTGCTTGTGCAGCCCTTTGAGCACCGCCAAATTTTCAAACGCATAGAAATCGTTTTGCGCTTGTACGTTGTTAATCGCGATAGGGTTGGAAAACTGCGTAATCGGCATTTCAATACCAGATTCCATCTTGCTGCCCATCCCAAACGGAAACATCATTTGTTTGAATGCCAACGCAATATCTAGGTCATTACCGCCAATACGCTGGCCTTTGTGCGCTAACAAACTTGCACTACGATCGCTATTACCGCGCCATGATGGCCCCATCTCAATCAACGAACAGTCTGTGGTTCCCCCACCGATATCGACCACCAGAACAATTCTGTCTTCGCTCAGTGTGGCTTCATAGTCCAGGCCAGCCGCTACCGGCTCAAACTGAAATTCAATCTGTTTAAAGCCCGCCCGCTTAGCCGCATTGAGCAAAATAGCTTCGGCTTGGCGGTTTGCCGTCTCGCCTCCACAACCTTGAAAGTTGATCGGCCGACCGATCACCGCATCATGAATACTCTGTTAGGTTTGGTGTTCGGCTTGCGTTTTGATGTTATCCATCATTGCGCATACGAGGTCTTCAAAAAACCGAAGCTGGGCATCACGTAAACCTGACGCGCCAAGGAAAGATTTAGGCGATTTCACGTAGTACATATCGCGCGGATCAGCGAGATAGCGGTCGAGCGCCGCTTGACCAAACGCCATGTCCTCCGCCTCAAGTTCAATGCTTTCCTCTTGGTTTACATGAATGGCGCGGCGCAACATCTGCTCGCCAATCGTATCTAGCGGCTTGATGCCACGGTGTCGAAACAAATACTCAGACACCGATTCGCGCGTAGGTACGGCAAGGGAGGAAGGAATAAACGTGCTGTCTCCTTCTAGACGTAACAGCGTCGGCTGACCGTTTTCAATCTTCGCCACCGAGCAATTTGCTGTACCATAGTCAAAGCCGATATACATAAATGCCTCTCACCGCAGAAAAAGTCGGCAATGCTACCTCAACCGTCGCGGGATTTCTAACATCCGTGTGCCCAAGCCAATCTGACTATCTGGGCCCGTGCCCCGCTATCCACTACCATCCTTGTAAATCTGAATTACACCTTGTCGGCAAAATAGGCCATGATTTCTGCAGTCGTCATAAATTATTTTTCACCATCTCTTTGATGGTTCTTGCCTTAACAAAATGATCTAATTGATGGGTCTGTATCCACCAGGTTGCGGCTTCCATCAACTGCTCTGGATCGTCATTTTTGTTTTTGAAGAACGCATAAAATGACACACCGACATTCTCACCTTTCGCTTTGATTTTTTGATCACATACTGCGAGGATTTTCGCTCTCAGTTCCGCTCTCATACGCGCCCACTTCAATCCTTAAATGAATAGGTTCTGCTCTAATTCTAAAAGGCGCTTTTTCAGTGACAGACCGCCACCATAGCCAATAAGCTCCCCTTGGGTGCCGATAACCCTATGGCAAGGAATGATAATCGCCAACGCATTTGCCCCGTTGGCATTGCCAACCGCACGTACTGCGGCTTCATTACCAATCGATACTGCCAACTCTTGGTACGTCACCCTGTCACCGTACTGAATGTTGCTTAATGCATTCCATACCGACCGTTGGAAATCGGTACCCGCCAAGAGTAAAGGTAAATCAAAAGTTTTTCGCTCACCCAAAAAATATTCCTCGAGTTGAGCTTGAGTAGCCGCTAAAACATCATCGCTCTTTTCTACAAACTCAGCGTTAAGAATCCGTTTAATGCGCTCATCAACAGCACTTCTCATCTTGCGATATCGGAAGTCACACAAGCAAAGCTTACCTTGATACGAACCAAGGATAAATTCGGCATAAGGATGTTTATAATACTGGATATTTATTGTGTTCATTGTGTCTCTTATAAATGATTTATCCATACCAATATGGATACTTGTCTTATCTGTTTTAACTTCTACGTTAATTACCCCTAAGTGTTTCTAAAATTCTCATACCATCGCTTTTGCAGCCACTGTAACCACCAAAAATCGTGGGTATCTTATGGGCATTTCGCAGTTGAACCAGCGACTCCCTAGTTGTTTACGAAAAGAATGCATTTATGGTTGATATAATCAAACCCAATGCTGGTGCGAACAAACATAGAATTGCAAGAACGAATAGTGCGAGAATACGTTTCCAAGACTTTGCTGCTTCTTGGGAAAATTTAACTGTCAACCAAGAATCCGAAGCAACTAACATTGTATCTTCCTGATTCTTTATATGCTTCTGTTTGTCATAAAGTGACATAAGCTAGACTCCACCTACCTACAGATGCTAGCACACGAGAGTCGGTGCTAGCTCCTTCTGTTTGTTATGCGACGCGCACACCTACTTTTTCCAGTTTTTGACGGATGCTGTCGATTGACTCGTCATAACCGTGAACGATAATCGCTGTCTTGACATTTACCTCTAGGTATTGCATCTATTTTATTTCCTTATTGCATAAAAATGACATGGATTCCCCTCTTACAACGCTGTCATATTAAGATGCGGCTTTGAATCTCAAGGTGAGACATATCACTATTTTTAGCGTTGCACTTGCTATACGCCAGTCTGTGCTCAAGTGGTGGATGACATCGTAACCATCAACTTCAATCAGCCTAAAGCTACCTTTTGAAGAAAAGGAAAAGTCCAGCGAGATCTCAATGATCTCGGTATAGCGGCCTAACAACCCCCACAAAGCTTGTCGATGATTCAGTCAAAGGCGTCTTTTTCCAATCTGCGTAACGTTCTACTAACTGCAGACCGTGTTGCTCAAGGCGATCGCCTATCTCGTTAATTGAACGATATTTCAGTTCGATATAGCTTTGATATTGCATACCATTTTCATATTCTCTTCTTACACGATGCAACATCGTATTACTTAATGTTGGGTGCCGGCTGTCCAAACCATATACATCGACGTTTTCTCCGCTGTAACTCGTGTAGGAAGACCAATATTCGTAATTATGTGTTGTTTCAAAGTACTTAGGACATGGAAGTCGACAATCAAATACAAAAAAACTATTTCCGTGCATGTGTTTTTTTACATTTTCGAGCATGGATGAAAGGTCTGTATCTGCAAGAAATGCTTGAAAGGCATTTCCCGTCATAATAATCAGATCAAAGACGCTTTTTAAGTCGAAACTTACAGCATCCTTTTCATAAAAGGTGACATTACTAATATTTGATGACTTAGACTTCGCAAAATCAACCATTGAACGAGAAAAATCAATACCTACTGCATGAGATAACTTCTTTGATAATGGAATTGTTACTAGGCCAGTCCCGCAGCAGACATCTAGTAGGGATAAGACATTTCGATGAAGCATTAAATCCTGAAAGAACGATATTTCATCCGAACAGTAATTACCATACTGGGCATCGTATTCCTCACCTGACCAAAACTCACTTCTACTCTGCTTCAAAAAACCTTTCCCTGTATTTGAAAGTAATGTGGGGCTCGTTACCATTCTTCTCTGTGGAAAAAGGAGAAACGCAATAGTAAAGAAACCGTATACTTTTTATATCTATCACTAATGCCAACGCACAAGAAAAATGCCCAGCATTACAATCTAATAAAAAAGCTTACATTACCAATGTTGTATATCACATGACCATATTATGATGTACGTTTTACAGCAACCACTGAAAAAATATGCCAATGCTTAGGGGCTCCAACCATTGTCGCGCCAGGCTCATCGCGTTCTTTGAAACTGACTATTTCAAACTCTTCAAATAAGAGCTCAACTTGTTCTTTACTCAACGGAGCCGTCGGTAACCGAAAATTCGTTGCCCAAGTATCTCTAGGCCCCATAAAATCACCTACAAAAACACCACCAACTACGATAGAAGAAGCAAGTTTTCGCCATGTATTTTTAAACTCTATCGGATCAGCAAAGAACAAACTTGAGTTTGCTATCACTATGCCAGTAGAAGGATAATTGAAAGACTCAAAGGAGCACTCTGAAAGTTTAACCAGCGGCTTTGAACTAAACCTTTCTGAACATATCGCAATAGAGTCTGCATTAATATCAAAGCCATACACCCGATAGCCTTGCTGCTCTAGATATGCTATCTCACTTCCTGTTCCACAACCGCAATCAACAGCGGTTTTCAGTCCAGACTGATCCAACTCAATGGCGAGTTCAGTGCGTGAATTGTGGGGGCGTAACAATGATTTTTCGTAGTACTGACGCCAAGTTGCTGAAGTATCATCCATAACGTTCAATATTCCAATAAAGTGAGCCAAATTAAGGTGTGAACAACGCTTATCCCTTAGCTAATCCATTGTGCGTAAGTACCAAAGCTGATTAAAACTGAAAATGCCAGACGCTGAAGATTTCTCTTAAAAACTTTGCCAGTTGCGTTCTAACCACTCCGAACGCAGCATCCCATATTTAACTGAATCGTAGTACTTGCCCTCGTAGTAACGCACTTTTCGCAATCTAGCTTCTTGCTGGAAGCCTAATTTCAATGCTAGCGACATCATGCGAGGGTTACCCGACCAGGTTGTCATACCAACGCGTTCAAGCTCTTTAGTATTAAATAAGTACGAAACCCAGAGAGGAACTGCTCGCGCTGCGATACCTCTCCCCCAATGTGTAGAATCATAAATAATAATACCAGCTTCAAGCCAGCGAGTTTCTTCACATTCCCAGTAACAATTTACTGTCCCAACAGGTACATCATCCACAGTGATTACCTGTAAGTCTGAACCATTTAATAATCTTTGAAATGAAGATTTCTCAAATTGTTCTAGTGATGGATGTGTGTAAGGAAAGTAAGGGCCATTAAACTGTGTCCATTCATCATTTGAAACAACCAAAGAATGGAGAGGTTCCAGTTCGTCTTCCTTGGCTGGTCTTATTTCTATTTCCATATATTCCTTAATACTTCCCGATTCTTTGTAACAAACTAACGAATGACATAATTCCCTCTCTTGATGCTCTACCATACTTAGGTGCGGCAGAGCGACGTGTGGAATAATAACCTCGACGAAATCAAAAAATTGATGACATACACTTTTGTTATGGCGCTCGATTTTCAGTCAGTTCCTGTATGTCGATTAAATCCACTTCTCTTTTCAGTAAGCACTTGTACTTTATTAACTCGTCTTTAGGGATTACTGACACTTCGACATTTTGGTGACACATTGAAACCGAATTAGAAATATCAATTCCTAACCTGTGCCATGAACCATCAAGAGCCGATTGAATTCTAGTTCCTTTAGACAAACCAACTTCGATTTTTTGAGAATGGTAGATTAATTGGAAATACTCTAAATCCCAACCGTATTCCACGTAATGCGTTAAAGGTTTGGAGACATATGAACCAACCTTTGCTAACAGTTTTTCTGCATTGGCATTGTGGATAAACAAGTCAATGTCCGCAACTGCCAGGGCAAGATCACGAACGAATTTTGAGCAAAGTAGATCAGTTTGACGATCACTTATCGCTGTGATCATATACTCCCTTTTTGACGGGAGTTCACGATGTCCATCGATGCTTTTTCTCAGTACTTTTCTGTTATCCAAGACACACGACAATCAGCCAAAATTTCGTACCCTTTGTTCGATATCTTATTCCTAACGGTGTGCGCCACCATTGCTGGCATGGAGGGATGGGAAGACATTGAAGACTTTGGCGAAGCACACCTTGATTGGCTGCAAGATAAAGGCCTGTTCCTTCAAGGCATTCCCGTTCATGACACGATTGCCAGAGTGGTTTCTTCCATCGAACCTGACCAGTTTCAGGACTGTTTTTTGAAATGGATGCAGGCCGTCAACGTGCACGCTAACGGCGCTCTGATTGCTATCGACGGGAAGGTGCTCCGTAGCTCCTATAACCGAGAAGATAGGCAATCCACTCTCCACATGGTCAGTGCCTTTGCGACAGCGAATGGTGTGGTAATGGGCCAGGTTAAGACTCAAGACAAGTCGAATGAAATCACAGCGATACCCGAACTCATCAACCTGTTGGACATCAAGGGATGCTTGGTTTCCATCGATGCTATGGGTTGCCAAACAGGTATCGCCAAGCAAGTTGTTGAGCAAGGTGGCGACTATTTACTCGCAGTCAAAGGCAATCAAAAAAGCTTGGAGAAAGCGGTTCAAAAAGCCCTGGCACCGTTAGTTAAAATAAGCCCAGAATGCGACATTGAGCACGGGCATGGACGCATCGAAGCACGCGAATATTACGTCATGCCAGCGCAGAAACTGGCGATAGATTTCCCCGACTGGCAAGCGCTTCAAACGGTCGGTGTTGCTATTAGCTATCGCATTGACTCAAAGGGAGAAGAATCACTGGAATACCGCTATTACATTAGTTCAGCGACACTGACACCGGAACGATTTGCCGAGGCAGTTCGTGGTCATTGGGAGATAGAAAACCGACTCCACTGGGTTCTCGATGTGACCATGAATGAGGATGCGTGCCAAATTTATCGTGGGCATGCGGCGGAGATTCTCGCTGGCGTGCGTCACATGGCTCTTAATATGCTTCGGTTAGAGAGCAGCAAAAAGGCAAGTATTAGACGCAAGCAGAAGATGGCATCGATGAATGTTGCTTATTTAGAGCAAATTGTACTGGCCGGAATCAAAGGGTTGACTGAAATTTGAGCATACGTAATCTCGCCCTGGCAACTGCTCGGCTACCACCGTAAATTTTTGCAGCCAAACCACCAACAATTTGATAGTCAATTTGCTCTGATTCCAAGATCCCCTTAAACCAAATCAATGCTTCTTTTACCCTATCGCTCATCTTGAGTACCTAGTTAGTTTGATCGTGCGCTATAATTCCAACATAATGCGTTTGCTACTATGCAGGCTTAGCTGAGTTTTAACGCCTTAATCACTGAAACTAAAGACAAACTGACAATGCCGAGTGTAGCAAATCGTGTCGATGCATTTGTTATAACACTTACGTCCACTTATCGAATTACTAACTCGTGAGTGGTTGTATCGAATACGCCAATACAATTTTTATCGAAGGGCAATTGAGCAATAATATCACCATGACTTGAGATTATCTTACTACCGCCTAACCCTTTATCATTGGAGTTATTCAAAGAATTAGGCCAATTACATTGAATAACCATAGCAGAGAGTGATTGAGCTATCTTTTTTGAGCCCTCCTCATAATTTGTATTTTCAGTGTTTACGGAGAATTCAGATTGCCCAATATAGCTTGGCCATAGAATGTAAGATGGCGATTGAACTGATAATTGTTCAACAACCCAATTAAAGTCGCTTGCCTCACGACACAAATAAGAGCTGAACGTCCCAAGTGGATGTTCCAAAATACTACGCTTATCACCAGATTCAAAAAATGTACACTCACTTGGAGTTAGCCCTACTTTTCGCCAAACTATCTCTAAAGCTCCCATCTCATTAATAGCAGAATACACATTATAAACCTTATTATTTTCATTTAATGGGTAGCCGATGAAGACCAATGTATTTGACAGTTGGCATTGAATTGAAATTTCATTCAGTGCATTTTCGACCAAATTTTTCTGTGCCTGATTTTTAATATCTCGATGGAAACCAGTAATTGCCAGTTCAGGAAACACAAGAACATCCAAGTCATGATTCTTGTTAACGACATTACAAATCGTTTTTGTGTTCCCCTCAACAGTCCAATCCATAGGCATTTGGGCTATACCTACTTTCAACGAATACCTCACTAACTATAAAAAATTAACCGGTGTTATAACGCCGCTATCTAGCGAGCCCCCTCATAAATATCTTTTGAAACAATGAGGTAGACACGCATCGCTCCCTCTGATCGAATGAATTTCGCCAAAAACACACTCGATACAGACAGATTCAATAGCGATGCTAACGATGCGTGATGACCAAACCCTACTACAAACACTGTCAAAACAGTGCCCCAAAATTCACAAAAAACGGCTTATTTCTCTTACTCTTGCCACTAAAACATTACTCGACGGCGCTGATTTACCCCAAACCAGCCTAGGCGTGCGCTTGAGACGCAAACCTCAGTTAAACATGCGATTAAACATATAGACTGCCTGTTAGGCAATACACTGTTGTATCAAGAGAAAACCCTCATGCATCGCTGGTATTCCGCCAGCGCGTTTCGAACGCCTCTTGAAAAGTTTGTTGGCTTAAATAATGTGGCACCAAACTAGGCCACTCCAAAACAGAATATTCAAAGTCCAGATTATTACACTCTGAACTGGAAACATATGAAAAACTAACTGAGGACATGCCTTAAGCTCACTCGCCGAGAACAACATTTGCGGTTGAAGATCCCAACTTGTAGCTAAACACAGACCTCTTTTATACCTAGGGTGATTCACCAAGTACTCAGCGTAGGATGAGTACATTGTCCATATCCCTAAAAAACCAAGTAATTCAACTAGTGCTATCACTTCTATACTAAATGGTAACAGTGAAGGTCCTCCAATGAGGAAAATAGCTGCAAATATCCATTTTCTATTTCTCATTACATATCCTTGTTAATGATTTTAGGAACAACTAATTAGGGTGGGCATAACGCCACCACAAAATCTAAGCCGTCATGCCGTAAAAATTAAATTAATTCAGGAAAAATTGCGTGAATAGAAAATACTCTAAAACTATTTATTAAAGCACTTTTTATTAAAAAACATTGATCTTGATTAAATTTATCCTAGGCAAGAAAACTAAACAGATTTAATTATACCACTTGCATAAAATTTATTAAAAGGCCCCTTAAATATTTCTATTCCTGCTTCAAATAAATGACTAAAAATTTTATATAAAGACCAGCAGACATCAAGCAAAAATCTCCAGAACTTACTCTTGCTTTATTTCTCGGTTCCTGCCCCCCAAAATTTTGAAAGTTTGTTCTTTGATTACCAAACTTCACACCTTTACGTCCCTTGGAAAATATGGCTTCGTTTAACCGAGAAATATCTAATGGCTCTACCACATGATTGGCAGGCAGCAGTGAGACCGCAGTATGAGACCTTCTATATGTGTTTGCCGTCAGCAATGACTCAATGGCGGAAATGACAGAACGAAGTAGACGACTTTGTTGTTCGAGAGCATTGGCTGCTACGCAGCCAAAAAATGCTATTGCCTATTGACTGGAGAAGGGCTCATATGTGTTAGGCTCAGATTTCTTCATAGTAATTATTGTTAAGTTTTATATCATACTCAGGTATATCATCACCTATATGCGAAACAGTTATCTGTAGAACATAGTTGCACACGCCTCTCTTTTCGTTGAACCCTTTCACCGAATCAACGACCTCTTTTCTAAAATCAAGATCAAGGCCTTGTATATATCGCAATCCAATCTGGTGGGACAACGGTATACCAAACTTATACAAAGTGAGATCTTTCGCTCCATCTGATAATACTGTACCTGCTTGTACCACAAGTGCATTAGTTACAGCCTTTATAGCAAGTCCCTGGGAAACGTTTTTTTCTTCGAGTATTCCTAACGGAATTGCTGAATTAGCAATAAAGCCAGTTATATCTTCATAATCATATAGTAAAACATTTGTATATGGTGAAAGCTTGTTAATTCTTCTAAGCTGCGGAATACTAAAAGAATCAAAGGTCAGTTTTCTAGGATAGCGTTTCTTTGCCTCTAGGAAGCCAACACCTTCAATATGGCTACCATCCCTATAAACAATCTTAACTAAAACACCAATATCACCGTGTTTATATTCTATCTTACCTTTGTATTTGTAAGCTGACCAAAAAACCCCTTCAGGTTCGTAGCGCCCATAAAATACATGGTAATTTGTAAATGCTTCCCTTATTTTCTTTAACAGAATCAGCGAAATTGTATCCTCTTCCCACTCTGACGGGAAAAAGCTCAGAATTGATCTACTAATAGTTTCTTCAAGTTTTGATATAAATTTTACGTCAGTAGTATTTGTCATATTGTCTTCCCTGCATAACGCCTTGCTCTAGCGAATCCTCTCATAAATATCAGTTGAAACAATGAGGTAGACACGCATCGCTCCCTCTGATCTAATGAATTTCGCCAAAAACACACTCGATACAGACAGATTCAATAGCGATGCTAACGATGCGTGATGACCAAATCCTACTACAAACACTGTCAAAACAGTGCCCCGACATTCACAAAAAACGGCTTATTTCTCTTACTCTTGCTACTAAAACCTTGCTCGACGGCGCTGATTTAACCCTCACCAAGCTTGGGCGCACTTGAGACACAAACCTCAGTTAAACATGGGATTAAACGTATCGACCCCCTATTAGGCAATACGCTGTTACATCAAGAGAAAAATCTCATTTATCGCTGGCATGCGCATCTGATTACGCGCGCCAATCCTTAACTCGTTATCACACTCCTGAGTGGGAACGGGAAGTAATGTCTAATGGCCCTGTCATATGATTGGCAGGCAGCGGTGAGACCGCAGTAAGAGACCTTCTATATGTGTTTGCCGTAAGCAATGACTTAATGGCGGAAATGACAGAACGAAGTAGACGACTTTGTTGTTCGAGCGCATTGGCTGCTGCGCAGCCAAAAAAATGCTATTGCCTATTGACCAGAGAAGGGCTCATATGTGTTATATTTTAGCGCTCGATACCTTTTAGTAATCGAATTTCAGCGATAACATTGTCTTTTGAACTACGATAAGCACTTGCTAGCTCTGCAGGTATAGATTGATTAATTTCCGAACTCATCACGCTCCGCCCAACCATAATTACTTCAAGTATCTTTTGATCTAATGTATCCGGAAATTTGATCTTATTTTCATGATAAAAACGCTTTAGTTGATCTAAGTTGTCTTGAAGCTCATTCCAAAGTCGTCGGTCAAGAAAACTCTTATTAATAGTTCCTTCAACATGCAAGATGTGTGTATAGAGATCATCTAAAACTTCATGCTCTATATGTGTCGGTGCCGGTAACTGATCAGAATGTCCATCCTTAGTAGGGTACATGGAAAGAATCAAGGCACCAACACCACTAATAAACACAATTGCTGGTTCATAACCCCCTTCTTTCCACCACCAAACTGCACTCAATACGGTTGTAGCTGATGTCAGAATTACCGCTAATTGTTTCTTCATAGTCCCTCAAAAAATATAACGCCTAAAGCAGCGGCAGCTTTAGCTGTCCGCTGCCTTTACTTGTTAGGCTTTTCATCTGCGGAGTTAAAAAAGAATTTTTCACCATAGAATGACTCATACTCCACCTCTAATTCTGCTCGATTAATTGTATGCTCTACATAATCACTGGAGGGAGGTTTTTCACCATAAAATTGGATGGCTACAACCCTGCACTTATCTTTGGCGCCCATAGCATATTTTTCACCAAGATAGACGTAGTGGGCATAAAATTTCTCATTTGGAAAGAGAATTTTAACTGCTTTATCAATCGGATCTGTACCTTCACCAGAAATTTTCTTTCCATCAACCTTAATCGTGAAACTTTTAATTAGTGCAGGCCCAAGACCATTATTTAAAAGGTCTACTGCGTAAATCCCTTTTGTGTGTTCATTATGGGCCCAGGAGGTTAAATGTGGACGAAAAGAAATTCTATTGTGCTTGCGAGCCTGAACCCCTTGCCAAATTGAAAACACAAGCGCACATAAAGCGATAATTGAACTTGCTACACCAGTGATTATTTCCCAGTTCAACCTGAACTCTCCTGAAGCCTAACGAATGACATGGATTCCCCCTCTTGAAGATCTGCCACACTTTAGGTGCGGCCTTTAATATCGGAGGTAACCATGTCTACTCAATTCTTTTGTGGCGTTGATCTCGCCAAGCACCACTTTTCTCTTCACGCGGTGGACGCACACGGAAAAGTCACTACCATACATATCTTTCACACGTTAATTTATCAAACATTAAAAGCGATGTATCCCGACTAGCCACCGCCGGACAGCAGAAAAAGTCGCCTAAACTTAGCGATTGAAGATATACTCGCTTATTATGTACATGACCAAGTGTTATCTACCAATTTTTTTGTAAGCGACTATATGGGAAAGAAATAGTAATGAATACCTTTCGTTAAATCTTATCTTGTATTCATGTTCACCTTCAGATAACTTTTCCCAATCCTCTCCAAAGTAGTCGTTTATATCATTGACAACTTCACTTTCTTCTTTTAAATGCTTTTTGTTCCACTGATATGTACATGATAAAGCTAACACGCCATTAAAGACAGTTGCATCCTTTAATGCGTTTACTAAAGTTTTAGGTGATTCACATTGATCCAGTACGTTGAGGCAAACTGTCAAATCAAACTCTTTCTTAACCACACCACGTTCGAAAGGTGCTTCTATTAAATTAAATTCTACATGATCACACGCTTTTGCTATGGTTGAAGTATCGAAGTCCAAACACCCCAACTCTTTCAAGCTCTTGATATAAGGAAATTCACATTTCGTACCGTCAATTAGTATTTGTTTGAGATTTGATAGTAAGCGGTGAGACGGCTCAACAACAGTTACAGAACTAATGCTTGGTACGTTAGTAACTAACTCGTAGCTATTTCTTCCCAAAGCTGGCCCTACCTCTAATACGTTTATAGGATTAATACTTTCATCTTCGAGGGAATCAATAATAAACTTAGCTACACTTTGTGTGTGGTTTGAGGAGATAAACGATTCAGGTACGTACTTAGATTTACTCTCTAATTTTTCAGACACTCCACTTAAGCGAAGTTTATCAAGCCATTGAACTTCATAGTATGACGCTAATCCTTTTGGGTCTATGTAAAAATCGTCCACTTATAATTCCTTCTATGAAGCTTCATTGTTTTCCGGTGCGCATAAAGCCGCACACTAGCGAATCCCCTCGTTTGAGACACACATGAGTAAAGCTACAGCACTCTATGCACTCGCCCACAAGCTCGGGCACTGCGTTTACTTCATGTTGAGGAACAAAACCGTGTTTGACGAACACAAGTTCTTACCCGAGTAAGTCGCACAATGGGGTGAGCTGAACGTCTAACTGGTGCTGAGAAGGAGCACGCTGCTGACTGAGTTCATTGGGCATTAAGCCCCAATGGTCTGCTATGCCAAGGGTTGTCCCAGCCCCTTTGCTTTGATTAGCCGCCTCATTGTTGCGCACCCAAGCGAACAACAAAGTTGCTTACACCCAAACCGAGCCTGAAGATAACTGGAAAACAAACGTTTAGCCTTCTTTTTAAATAGCGCCAGCTTGGGTTAACCGAATAATGTCTAATGGCCCTGTCACATGATTGGCAGGCAGCGGTGAGACCGCAGTAAGAGACCTTCTATATGTGTTTGCCGTAAGCAATGACTTAATGGCGGAAATGACAGAACGAAGTAGACGACTTTGTTGTTCAAGAGCATTGGCTACTGCGCAGCCAAATAAAATGCTATTGCCTATTGACTGGAGAAGGGCTCATATGTGTTATACGAACATTTCTTCATACGTGCTAATTGCTTTTATTGCATCACTTAGGTCATTTTTACCATTAAAGTCATGCTTAACTGCGATGACATCACAACCACTAGATTTACCTGCGCGAATACCCGCTGTGGAATCTTCAAACACGATGGTTTGTTCTGGTGATACGTTCAACTTAGTAAGTGCGAGAGTATAGGCTTCAGGGTCTGGTTTGTGCTTAGTTACGTGCTCTTGAGTTATAACAAGGTCAAAAGCATTCTCTAGTTGCAGAGAAGATAAAATATTTTCAACCATCCAAGTTGCTGCTGAACTCACAACTCCGCATTTTTTACCCGCATTCTTCAATTGATCTATGTACACCTTAGCGCCGACATTGAGCTCTAGTTCGTTATTTAGCATCTTTTCATAGTGAGACCGAAAATACCCATTAAACTCTGTTAAATCAGGCAAAATATTGGCATGAGCAAAGAAGTGTCCCGTCACAACCTGCCAACTTTCACCCATAACATCTTTATAGATATTGTTGTCAACTTGAACACCATAATCTAAGCAAGCCCTTGCTAACGCTCTGCCCTTTAAAGGCTCTGAATTTACTAATGTTCCGTCCATATCGAACAGGTAAACTTCGTATTCTTTCAATTCACGTTCCACCCTAAATTTTGCGAGTTCGTATAACGCCCGCAATCACGCGCTTGTCGCGTGAATTGCTTTGTTAGCATACTTCTTCAATGCTCATAGTTCTTTAAGTGATTCTCTCAGTTTATCCATAGTTTGAATTCCAAGTTCACTACTAACCCAACCGTACTGGTCGCCATGGAATCTAGGGAAAATATGCAAATGGTAGTGGTCGAGCTCATTGAAATGAGGGGCCTCTCCATTGTTTTGCATAAAGCCTATACCATCGGGATTGAACTTAGCTTCTATACGTTTATATAAATCTCTTGCAACGTCGGTGATCTCTAAAAACACAGACTCAGGCAGGTCAATAAAAGTACGGTATTGAGTCTTAGGACAAATTAAAATGTGTCCAAAGTTGATTGGGTCGTGGTCCGCAAAAGCTATAACTTGGTCAGATTCGTAAACGATGATCGAGTCAATTTCACGATTAACAATTTGTTCGACTATCGTAGTCATCTGAATACCTATCAAAGTATGCTAACATTTTATTAGTGCGCGTGCTCGATTTGTCAAAATCGTTATACGCCCTGTTTTATCCATAAACTACTGATACAAATACATTTTTTTATCTACCTCATCAAGCTCTCTTCGGTGATAGTGTGCATGCCGCCTATTCCGGTTGAGGTATTCACATTATCCCCGCGCTTGTACTTTTAACCGATTGATTATTCGTGTTTTTTATTTTTTCGGCTAGGGAAAGTGTGAATCGGTCATGAGAAAGCGTGCATCCATGTGGGCGCTTTTGTTGCGTTCCACGCTACCGCCCTTCGGTTGGCGGCGTCCAAAAGGCCATGTAAGAGGCAGAAATATAAAGGGTTAGAATACCAGAGTGCAGAATAGCTGTTTAGACACAAGCGCCTAAAATGTTGGTGAGGTCAGGATTTGGAAGTTTGCGGGGGCACAGATGCAAAAAAGCCGCTGACTTATCAGCGGCTTTTCGGTATGTGGCGGAGAGATAGGGATTTGAACCCTAGAAGGGCTATTAACCCTTGCCGGTTTTCAAGACCGGTGCTTTCAACCACTCAGCCATCTCTCCGGAACGGGGCGTATACTAGAGGCTGCTAAGAACGATGTAAAGTCTATTTTTACTTTTTCGCACTTAAGTGCTGAAATTATCAGCAAAAGCCTATTTTCAGCGCTTTTCTCTCTTTTACCCCGCCGTTTATTTAGCCAAATCGGCCATTAATGTAATCATGAGTCAGCTTGTGTTCTGGGTCGTTGAACACTTTTTCGGTACTGTTCACCTCAACCAAGCTCCCTAAGTGGAAATAGGCCGTGCGGTCAGACACACGCGAGGCTTGTTGCATGGAGTGCGTGACGATCACTATGCTGAAGTTTTTCTTCAGATCAGCAATCAGCTCTTCAATAATACCGGTAGCAATTGGGTCAAGGGCTGAGCATGGTTCATCCATCAAAATCACTTCTGGCGCGACAGCAATGGTGCGAGCAATGCATAGCCGCTGCTGCTGACCACCAGATAAGCCTGTGGCAGGCTGGTCGAGGCGATCTTTCACTTCGTTCCATAGCCCGGCTCGGGTCAGCGATTGCTCCACTAACTCATCGAGATCGGCTTTGCTGTCGATCAATCCATGAATTCTCGGGCCATAGGCCACGTTGTCATACACCGATTTCGGGAACGGGTTAGGACGCTGGAATACCATGCCCACTTGCGAGCGCAGTTCCACAATTTCTGTCTCTTTGTGGTGAATATCTTCACCGTCGAGAATGATGTCGCCGGTCACCACACAGCCGGGAATGGTGTCATTCATTCGATTTAAACAGCGCAAAAAAGTGGATTTGCCGCAGCCTGATGGACCGATCATCGCGAGAACTTCTTTCTCGCCAATATCAAGGCTCACGTCTGCAATCGCCGGTTTCGCGCCATGCTCATAGTTCACAAAGACATTGCGCGCCGTCATTCGCGGATTATCAACAAAGGGCACACCACAGGTTTCTTTGGGGGCTGCGGTATTTTGGGGCGTCGTGTTCACTGTTTGCTCTGTAAGAGTTCCGTTAGTCATGGTTGTTGTCGTCATGGTTTTCTCTCCCGACTTACCAGCGTCGCTCGAGACGCTTACGCATAATCACGGCGCAGGCATTCATAAAAGCAAGGAATGCCAGCAGCACCATGATTGCGCCAGAGGTGTTTTCGACAAAGCCCTTTTCAGGATTCTCTGCCCATAAATAGATTTGTACAGGTAGCGCGGTCGCCGCATCGAGTGGCCCAGATGGAATGTCGACAATAAACGCCACCATACCGATCATAAGAAGCGGTGCGGTTTCACCCAGCGCTTGTGCCATTCCGATGATGGTGCCGGTGAGCATGCCTGGCATCGCTAATGGCAGCACATGGTGAATCACCATTTGCATCTTAGAGGCCCCTACCCCTAACGCGGCATCACGGACCGAGGGTGGCACCGCTTTAATAGAGGCACGGCTGGAAATAATGATGGTTGGTAGCGTCATAAGGGTAAGCACCAAGCCGCCCACAACCGGCGCAGAACGCGGTAAGTCAGCAAAGTTGAGGAATACCGCCAGCCCCAGCAAACCAAACACAATCGAAGGCACGGCCGCGAGGTTATTGATATTAATTTCAATGATCTCGGTAATGCGGTTGCGTGGCGCAAACTCTTCCAAGTAAATCGCCGCGGCTACCCCAATCGGAAAGCTCAGCACTAAGGTGACCAATAAGGTGTAGAAGGATCCAACCGTCGCCCCCCAAATTCCAGCGAGTTCGGCATCGCGGCTATCACCATTGGTGAAAAAGCGGGTGTTAAACACGGTACGGATCCGATCATCGCTTTGCAGTTGGTTAAACCAACCAATGTGCTTGTCTTTAAACTGACGATAAGACTCCGGTAAGTTGCCGTCGATATTGCCTTTGTTGAACTGGTTGACGTTGTCTCCAGCAAGCGCCCAAATATCGATTTGCTGTCCAACAAGGCTAGGATCGGCGGCTACGCGGTCGCGCAAATCGTACTCCGCCCCCGTGGAAAGGAAGCGGAATAGCTCGCGCTTATCTGTACGTGACGTCACGTCTGGCAAGGTAGCAAAAATGGCATCGGCCAGTACCGAGCGATAGCTCAGGTATTGCAATGTTTCGTCATTGAGCGGTTCGCCCTCAATGCCAAGCTTTTCGGCGCTTAAATCGACCGTGAGGCGAATTTCTGTGGTGTAGAAGGCGGTATAGCCTTGCGAGATGATTGACCCAAGCAATACCACCAAAAACGTAAACGCCAACAAAATCGACCCAATGCCATACCAACGAAAGCGTCCTTCGCGTCCGCGTCGTTTGGCAAGGCCTGCTTTTACTCGCGCGCGCTTGTTTTGCGCGATCTGTGCAATTTTATCAGTCATATTGTTCTCGATATTTCTTCACAATACGGAGCGCAACAAAGTTCAGCGCTAACGTCACAACAAAGAGCGTCAAACCCAATGCAAATGCGGCCAGAGTTTTCGGGCTATCAAACTCTTGGTCGCCCACAAGAAGAGTCACGATCTGCACGGTAACCGTGGTGACCGAATCAAGTGGGTTCGCGGTGAGGTTAGCCGAAAGGCCAGCGGCCATGACCACAATCATGGTTTCGCCAATGGCACGGGATACGGCAAGCAAGAGCCCCCCGACAATGCCCGGTAACGCGGCTGGAATAACCACTTGGCGGATGGTTTCAGATGGCGTCGCCCCCAGCCCGAGTGAGCCATCGCGCAATGACTGCGGCACGGCGGTGATCACATCGTCGGATAATGAAGACACAAATGGGATGATCATCACCCCCATGACAAACCCTGCCGCCAGCGCGCTTTCCGAGGATGCACTCTCAAACCCGATCGCTTGCGCAACGTCACGGATCACCGGTGCCGCGACTAATGCAGCGAAAAAGCCATACACCACGGTCGGAATACCAGCGAGAATTTCAAGAATCGGTTTCACGATACTGCGCACGCGCGGTGAGGCGTATTCAGCGAGATAGATGGCACTCATCAGCCCCACTGGTGCGGCAATACACATGGCGATAATCGAGATCATCAAGGTGCCAGTGAACAGCGGAATCGCGCCAAAAGAGCCGCTTGCCCCTTGCTGATCTGCGCGCAAAGCAATTTGCGGTGACCACTCCGTCCCGAAGATAAAGTCGGTAATCGAGATCATCTGGAAAAAGCGCAGGGCTTCAAACAGCACTGAGAGCACAATGCCTAGCGTGGTCAGAATGGCTAACGTCGAACACAGCAGCAAAAACGCCTGCATCACGTTCTCGACACGGTTGCGGGCCCTTAGCCGCGGCCGCAGCGAGCGCCATCCAAAGGCAAATCCGGCCAACGCCAATGTTGTCATGGCGGTAAAACGCAAGGTGTTCCCTAACGCATGGAGGGATTGATAGTGTTCAGCCGCTGCTAACAAGACAGCATCGTCAGTTTGGGTGATGCCACTGGCAATGTTCCCGATTTGGCTGTAGACCAAATCATGGCTATTGATGCGCACAAGGTAGCTATCTGGGATCTGTGCCATCACCAAACTGTGGATCAAGTTCGGCTCCACGGCTTGCCATAGCAGCAGTAGAATCAACGCCGGAATGGCGGCGAGAATCGCAACATAGGAGCCATAGTAGTTGGGGCGAGAGTGAAGCTTGCTCAATCCACCAGCCATATCGGCCAGTTTGATTGAACGTGTTCGAGCAAGAAAGAAGCCTGAAATTGCAATCAGCGCAATTACGGTCATCAACATGGATGTGGTCATTGTTCCTCCTGAACACGAATAAAGGTGACACAGCGCGTGTGCCACCTTTTCGCGTTCACACTGCAATTACAAATTCGGGTTTAGGTTCACCGCTGCAGTGCGTACGTTGTTCCATTCTTGGCTTGCCAATGGGATCAGACCACGGTCGGTCAAATAGCCCATTTCGCCGATAGCATCTTCTGCCGTAAAGGCATTCACATACTCTTTCAAGCCTGGAATGACATCTTCATGCGCTTTCTTCACATAGAAGTAGAGTGAGCGTGATACGGGATACTCGCCACTACCAATCGCATCAAACGTCGGCTCAACACCGGCAATTTTTGCGCCTTGAACTTTATCGGCATTCTGCTCGAGGAAGCTGTAACCAAAGATACCGAACGCATCTGGATTCGCTTCAAGCTTTTGCACGATCAAGTTGTCGTTTTCGCCCGCTTCAATAAAGGCACCATCTTCACGCATACCGTGACAAATGGCTTTGAATTTATCTTCATCACTGTCTTCTAGCGCGGCGATTTCAGGATATTGAGAACAGCCTGCTTCCATAGCGAGTTCAACAAACGCATCACGTGTACCTGACGTTGGTGGTGGACCTAGCACTTCGATCTTGGTTTTCGGCAGCGATGGGTTCACGTCTTTCCACGTTTTGTGTGGGTTGTCGATGAAGTTGCCTTTGCCGTCTGGCACGGTTTTAGCCAGTGCGGTGTAAAGATCTTTCAGTGATACGTCATATTGTGGCGATGCTTTTGAGTTCGCAAAGGCGATGCCGTCATAACCAATTTTAATTTCGACGATGTCGTCTACGCCATTGGCTTTACAACGCTCAATCTCAGAGCTTTTGATTTTGCGTGATGCATTCGTGATATCTGGTGTATTTTCACCCACACCTGCACAGAACAGCTTCAAGCCACCGCCTGAACCAGTTGATTCGATTTTGGGTACTGAGTATTGCGACGTGCGACCGAAGCGCTCAGCAACCACAGTAGCAAAAGGGTAAACGGTAGAAGAGCCAACGATGCTAATGTAGTCACGGTTTGCGGCCGTTGCGCTACCCGCGGCCAATACGGCCATTGATACTGTAGTAGCAGCAAAGAGAGCTTTGAGTTTCACATCAACCTCCAAGTCGATTGTTTAAGTTAGTGCTGTGCAAATTGTCCAACCTGCACATGACGAAGAACTCGGTTAGCTGTGAAACACCTTAAGCAGGGTTCGTGACACTTCCTTGATGAGACGATGAAGCTTTAATGACAGGCCGATCCTTTGGTAAGCAACGCAAAAATTGGCGCTCACACGCTCGCGTTGCGCGGCGGTATCGCTAGGATATAGCCAAGCTTTTTCGTGCTGCAACGCCGGTTAGAAACGGGTATAAGCACTATTTAAGTCGTGTGGCATGGGGCTGCACAGCATCCTGGCGTAAAACAGGGAACAGCCGTAAGGATTCATCATGGCGGAGCCAAACGATAGCCTCGCGCGCTCAATTAAGTCGCATCGGGCGAGAATAAAAAACACCCAATCCCAACCCAGTAAACCGTCGGTTCTGTTTTTGTGTGATGGGCTTCAGGGCGCCTCGCTAATGGCAAGCGCTATTATGCAGAACAAAGCCGGAGCGTTTTTTGAGATCGTGTGCTGTCACACCAGTCCTGACATGGCAACCGAGCCGGCCGCACGGGCGTTGATTCAATTTCAAATCTCAACCGCGGACATTGTGCCGGTGCCTTTGGCCGGCTTATCGTTAAACTATGTTGACTATTTAGTCGCCCTTTCGCCTGCCGCAGTGCAATCGGGCCTTGCACTGCCCAGCTATGGCAAATTTGTACCCTGGGATGTTTCCGAGCAGACCAACGCCAGCACAACCGCGGTGCTGCGAACCATCAATCACAACGTGAATTACTTTCTGTCTCTTTATTTATTTCGCTAATTCAGCTCATCCCACAAAAAATGCGCCGGTTAGGCGCATTTTGCATATATGGCTACTGTGAGATGTTAGAGTCGAAACGCTTGGGCTTGCTCGCGAATGCTGGCGTTTTCTTTCTCCAGTCGCTCATAGGCGTCCCGCGTTTTCTCTGCAGTCTCTGCGAGCGACTCCGCGGCACGGTGAATCGCCGACACATTTTGGTTCAGATCGCCCGCCGCCGTGGTTTGCTCTTCGGTCGCGGTAGCAATCGCTCCGGTCATTTCGGACACTTGCTGTGTCGCTGCATTAATCGTTTCAATTGCTTCTGCCGCGCGTTTCGCATCATCCAAGCTTTTTTGGGTAAGCGTTTGGCTATCCGTCATCACTTGATAGGCCTGACGCGCTTTGGTTTGCAATCCTTCAATGATTTGATTGATCTCATCCGTGGATGACTGGGTTTTAGTGGCTAATCCACGAACCTCGTCAGCGACCACCGCAAAGCCACGGCCGGCCTCCCCCGCTCGCGCCGCTTCAATCGCAGCATTCAGTGCCAACAGGTTGGTTTGCTCTGCAATTGTACTGATCACTTCAGACACTTTGCCGATACTCTCACTGTCTGCGCTCAAAGCTTCAATGACTTGCGACGCCTAATGTGAGAAAGATTACTCGTAGGTATTGAATGATTGTCATTTTGCCCCCGCTACACCTATTGGCATTGATAAAAGACTAATTATTCTTTTATCAGTAAGCTAACGGGTACGACCAATCACTGTGATAGGTTCAATCTAAGTCCATTTTTCATTGTCACAAAAACTCTTGACTGTAGTAAGCCAAAAGCAGACGTTATGCCACCAGTAACAGTAAACCATGACAGCCCACAACACCCGCAGTCAAACGGCCGCGCATCACTTGGTAAGCGGCGGGCTGCTCTTCCTCACGTTCGCTCTTTCGGATCCATTTTTCAGCCAACCACACCGCCAAGTAACCCGCAGTGAGAATGCCAGTGGCGATCACGTATTGCGTTGCCCCTTGAATGAGCGCACCCCATGCCAGTAGAGCGAATAAGTTACTCAGCAATAATGCATTGCGACTGAGTTTATGGGAAAAATGGTCGATACCATTGCCCCACAGCACGCCAGATAAGAAACTTAAAATCACCGCACTGTAGCTTAAAAATAGCTGCTCACCACTGAGTCCAAATAAGGTTAAATCGGCCCACGTGATAAGCACGCCGCCAAGAAACGGAACTAAACCCAGATAGCCAAGTTGCAGCATGGTATCGCGCGCAGAAGGTTGAGGTTTCATGAAGCTACTCCCATCAAAAAAACGGTCACGTTGAGGTCTGTTTTCAGTATACGAATCCCAGTCTGACTTGGTCGTCTTATCGACATTTTTTGCTGATTTTCTCGGCGTTTTACAACTTTTAGCTGTGATTTATCCCTCAGTTTTTTGCAAATATAGCGAATATTGAGTACATTGCTGCCCGAATTCGTTTTCACAGGCTGCCAATTTTTGCCGACAGCAGCCATGCGGCGAGCCGATAGTTCGTCAATTTTTCCGCTTGTTTAAGGAGCACCATTAGCGCTTACCGCTACCCTAATTTTTCGCGTTTGAAAGAGGAGTTATTCATGTCAACGCAACGTACACGAAGTACACCCGGCGCCGAATCAATGCGCCCGACTTATCACCCATTTGAAAACCGCGTAACCCAAAGCGGCCTTTTCAAAGGCGTTCACAAAAATATGATGATCGCCGCTACCCTTCTGGTTTTCGCCTTCGTTCTGTTTACAGGCTTTAACACCGATCTTGCTGCCACGATTTTTGCGACTGCTCGAGGCTGGGTCGAGTCCACCTTTGGTTGGTACTACATGATGGTGCTGGTGCTGCTTCTCACTACTAGTTTGATCATTGCCGTCACGCGCTTAGGCAGCATCCGTCTGGGAGATGACGACGATCGCCCCGAGTTCAGCACGTTTTCTTGGTTAGCCATGCTTTTTTCCGCCGGTGTTGGAATTGGCGTACTGTTTTTTGGGGTAGCCGAACCCACGTTCTACTTTGATACAAGTGGTGCGTTCGGCTACCCCAACAACCCGTATGCCGATATGGCTGGGGCAACCACCATGGGCTTTGATCGTGCCGCCGATGCGTTGCGAGTCACCTATTTCCATTGGGGCTTTCATGGCTGGGCGGTGTATGTAATTGTCGGGCTTGCGTTGGCCTATTTTTCGTTTCGTAAGAAACTGCCTCTGGCCCTACGTTCGACCGTCTATCCACTCATTGGTGAGCGTATTTATGGCCCGATGGGGCATGCCATCGATATTCTTGGCGTACTGGGTTGTGTATTTGGGGTTGCGACCTCACTGGGGTTAGGCGTCAGCCAAATTGCCGTGGGGCTGGATCGTTTATTTGGGATTGATCCCGGTGTGGTCACTCAGGTGATACTCATTGCGCTGATCTCTGTGGCTTCCATTATGTCTGCGCTATCTGGCGTGGGTAAAGGGATTCGGATTATCTCTGAGTGGAACATTATTGTTTCTGCCCTTGTGATCGCCTACTTCCTGTTTGGTGGCCCGACAGCTTGGCTGATTCAGATTTTTGGCGTCTCGCTGGGTGACTACTTGGTGAACTTTATGCCAATGGGGCTGTGGTTCCCTGATGAGCAAGGACCCTCGGCATGGCAAAATGCGTGGACCATTTTCTACTGGGGATGGTGGATTGCGTGGGCGCCCTTTATTGGCCTGTTTATTGCGCGTATTTCACGCGGTCGTACCCTACGCGAATTTATCTTTGGTGTGCTGTGCGCGCCGACACTGATGATTTTTGCTTGGCTCGCTATCTTTGGTGGTAATGCCCTACATCAAGAGCTTGTCGCTGACACTGGGATTGGTAGCGCAGGGATCATTGATTTGGTGAATAGCTGGGACTTACCCGCTGCACTCTTTGCCAGTGCCGATGGGATCACCGGCGGTGGCATCACGGGATGGATCCTCAATGCCATGATGATTTTCTTGCTGTTTAGCTGGTTTATCACCTCGTCCGACTCTAGCACGCTGGTGCTTACCACGATCCTTTCAATGGGCAATGAGCACCCACCGAAGCGTTTCCGTATTTTTTGGGGGTCGATGATCGGGGCGGTTGCCGCCGTGCTGTTGGTCGCAGGCGGATTGAAGGCACTGCAAACGGCCAATATGGTCACCGCATTGCCTATCAGTATCCTTCTGATCCTCATGACAATCAGTGTGCTGAAATCCTTGCTTGAAGAGTCGATGGGCAAATCGACTACATCGAACACATCGCAAGCTAAGCAGTAAATGACACTGGGCACGCAACAAAAACGCCACCGCATTGGGTGGCGTTTTTCTTTGCGACGAATATTACGACGCTACTGGCTCTCCAACCGCCATCGCTAGCACACTCACCGGATGCAAAGCTTCCAGCGATGTGTTTTCTTCAATTTGCCATTTACAGGTTTCACAGTCGGTGATCGCAAAGTCCGCCTGCGCGGCTTCAATCTGAGCAAACAAGCCACTACCGATGGCAATCGAGGTTTGATAGTTCTCGGTTTTAAACCCATAGGTACCTGCCAAGCCACAACACTCGCTATCGAGCACAATCACCTCTAAGCCTGGGATCATACGCAACAGCTCAATGGTAAACATCGCATTACCACTGCGCTCCAAGTGACAAGGGGTATGGTAAACCACTCGCTTATTAATCGGCTTGAGCTTGGGCATCTCGCCATTCATGGCCGCTTTGAGTAAAAAGCGGGTCACAAAGCTGATTTGCCCTGCCACGTGGGCGTTATCCACTCCCAGTACGTGGGGGTACTCTTCTTTTAACGTCAGCGCACACGATGAGGAGGTGGCTATTACAGGGCGATGCTCGGCAACTGCATCAGCAATCATCGCGGTATTGGCGGTCGCGTTGCGGCGCGCTTTATCGTAAAAGCCATTGGCAATTAGAGGCACGCCACAGCATTTATGTTTCTCGAGCAATTGCACGCCATACCCCATCGCATTCATCACTTTCACTAAGTCTTTACCAAGCTGCGGGTTGTTAAAATTCACATAGCAGCCATGAAAGTAACTGACTTGTTTGGGATAATCCGCTTGTGTCGCTGCTTGGCTTTTCATCCAACGCCGAAAGGTGCCAAACGAATACTTGGGTAGGGATTTATGTTTATCCACCCCAATCGTGGCATGCATCACCGCTTTCACCGGTTTCAGATCCGTCATCACGTTCACCAACGGTGCCACTGGATTAGCGAGCGTGCCAAACAAATCGGTATGGCTCAGCACGTAATCACGCATCAACTTAGGATTGATGTTTTTCTTGCCGTGTTTGCCGCGTGCCACCGCAATGATGTCGCCAATTTTTACCCCTGAAGGACAGGCGGTCTCACAGCGTTTGCAGTTGGTACATAGCTTGAGCAGGTCATCATAATACTCAGGGTTTTTGATCCGCAGGCGCTCACCATCTGGGCCGCACTCTTTGGGGCCAGGATACGCTGGGTTCGCTTTTGATACCGGGCAATACACAGTACAGACCGTGCATTTAATGCATTGGTCAAAACTGGTGGGTTGCGGCGCATGGTCGCTATAATCACGCTGTTTCAGCCATTCAGTTAGCATGGGACGCCTCCTTAGCATTCGCTATCACACCGAGCGCACGTTGCGCGGCGGCGTAGCCGGTTGCAATCGCGACGCCACCGCCACAGCCCTCATAGACGGGGTCGTAACCACTAAGTACCGCACCACACACAAACAGGTTTTGGCAACGTTTGCCGCGTGCGGTGGGCCGCAGTTGGTTGTCGGTGTTAATGCCAAACGCCATAAAGGGGTGGCTTTGCTGACTGAAAAAGTCGTCGTTGCGCCACTCGCTCCGATCAGGGCTTTGCACCATATCTAACCCCAACGTCGGTTCGCTCACCTGGGTGCGGTCGGCATTGAGACCGCGGCTAAAGTAGCTGCCCGTGGCCAGGATCACTGCGTCTGCAGTTAAGGGAATATCTTCGAGCTGACGCGTATGCAAGGCGGTAAGGCGACCGTTGTCGTCAAACTCGCCACCGGTCACTTGATCGCCACGCAGCAATACCCCACCCGCGCTAGCAAAGGCCCGCTGTAACGCACGCTCAATACGGATCCCCAGCAGCGAGGGCGGCATGGTTGGCACTTCGTGAAAACAGCGATCGGTGCGCTGTTTCAGCGCATCCATACCTCGCTCACCCGCCACATCGGCAATGATGGCGGGTAAAATCACTAGCTCATCTGGGCCGGATTGCGCAATTAACTGCTCGCACAGGCTGTCAAAGGCCTCAGGTTCCGCCAATAAACGGGAGAGATCCACCGAGCGTAGCTCGTTGCGGTTACGGCGTAATCGTTCAGCACCCGGAATCGACAAAGTAATAGTGCGACTTGGGCAGGATGCAAAATCACGCTGGGCGGTAATGGTATCTTTCGCTAAGGTCGGCTGTGCATCGCGATAGCCTTCAATGGCGACAAAACACAAACCAGAGAAACGTCGCGGGCCGCGATGCTGATACACATGCCCTTGCGATAGCCACGTCGGGCGCACGGTGCCTAGAGGCGTAATACGGCCGTGGTTGGCATTATCTTCTTGATGATACAGACACACCTTTTGCGCACTCAGTTGGTGTTGGAACCAAGCGAGTGACTGGGTGATCTCATCTACACTGACTTTGGCATACGGATGCTCAGGGTGCTGGCGCACCAGTTTCGGAATCGCTTCAAAAGGCTGACTGACCGGCTCGCCATTGGGGAAATGGCCCAATACATCAATCGAGCCTGACGAAAAATGCAGCGCACTTTGTCCGGCGCTAATCATCACGGTTTTCTTTCCCGCTTCCAGTGACCGCAATGCGGCAGTAAACCCGGCAATGCCGCCACCAATCACTGCGATATCGTAGTGGATCATTGTGATACCTCCTGATCAGCCGCTGATGTCGATGTAGCACGCTTTATCTCAGCGCTACTATGTGGTGTCTTCGGCGGCGTTGGCACCTCACCGGCGCCAAATAATCCTTGATAAATCCAATAGCTAAATTCGGCTTCGCGTAGCGCATCCCCCCAAAAAATGGGTTTCACGCCTTTCCAGCGCTCTTCGAGAAAGTCCACCAGCAGCCCTGCACTGGCTTGGCCATCTATCCCAGCCAGTTCACTAAATAAGCTAGCGGCACGATAGCTGCACAGCTCGCCCTGACAAGGCCCCATACCCAAACGAGTGCGCCGACGCAGATCGGTAAGATTTTTCACATCCAGCGATTGAATGGCATAGTTCACCTCGCCCTTGGTCACCATTTCGCATTCGCAAATTACCGCTTGGCTATCGTCACTTTCATCTAAAAAATGGCTAACGCGCTCACCATGACGGTAATAGGCGGATTGATAGACAGGTTTCACCAAGCTGGCGCTGGCTTTACGGATCCCTTTAGAAGGCTCAGAGCCCGGTAGCGGACGAGTCGCAGTTTGGCAACGGTTGCGGTTACCCAGTTTTTCAGCTACCAAGTCTGTGGCTTGCTCGGCCATCAAACGATAGGTCATGAGCTTACCACCAGTGATAGTGATCAAGCCTTCCAGCCCATCGCGTGCTTGGTGGTCGAGTAACACAATGCCACGACTGATATTACGTCCACTGCCATCGTCATCTACCGAAACCAACGGCCGCACACCCGCGTAGGCGCGCAACACGCGCGTATTGGCCATGATGGGGGCGAGTTTAGCCCCTTCGCGCATCAGCACATCCACTTCTTGTGGCGTCACCGCGAGTTTATCAATCTGATCGTACTCGATGTGCTCAGAGGTGGTGCCGATTAAGGAAATGGTGTCACCAGGCACCAAGATGTCAGCGTCTGCCGGTTTCCGACAGCGGTTGATCACTCGGTTGTTAATCCGATAGTCGAGGATCAGCAATGAGCCCTTGGCGGGGAACATTTTGATATTCAGATCGGCATACTCGCAGATTGTCTGCCCCCAAATACCTGCCGCATTGATCACTTGCTTGGCCATAATGGCAAAACGCTCGCCGGTGAGGGTATGCAAACACTGGACGCCTTGCACCGTCGCCCCTTGACGAATTAATCCCATCACTCGGGTATGGTTAAACACCTTGGCGCCGTGCTCTTTGCCGTCCAACACATTCGCGGCACACAAGCGAAACGGATCGATAATGCCATCTGGCACCTGTACCGCGCCAATCATCGCTGGATTCGCGTTGGGTTCGAACGCTAACGCTTCACGTGGTGTCAGTTTTCGGGTCGGAATACCGGCTTTATCGCAACTGGCAATAAAGGTGTCTTGGTACGCTAAATCATCTTCCGGCAAGGTGATAAAAAGTCCGCTGGTGTCTTCCACGCAGTGGCGAGCAACGGATTTAAGGATGGTGTTTTCTTGAATGCATTCACGGGCCGATTCGGTATCTGTGACCGCGTAACGAGCCCCAGAATGCAGCAAGCCATGGTTGCGCCCCGATGTCCCAGCCGCGATATCGTCACGTTCGAGCAAAATGCATGAGATACCACGCAGTGCGCAATCTCGCATGATGCCGGTGCCGGTTGCACCCCCACCGATGATGACCACATCCGTTTCAATATACTGGCTATTTGGCATGGGGCCTCCTTGTTACTGTATCGTAACGGGAGTGTGGCATTTTCCGTGTCACAAAGACGGTAAGATCATCACATAATGCGCGAATTCGAAACGCAAACTCACACTTGTTTGATTTAAGACAAACTTTTAGCCGCCAAAAGACGCGCGAATGGTGACACGGGAAACCGCCGCCACAAGGAGTTGGCTCGACAATCACCGTGAAGCGTGGGTGAAAAGATCCGAATCGATGCGATGCGATGCACAACAAATACCTTAAAAAATGCGCGAAAACGCGCATTGTTAATAGGTTGTATAATTACTTGCTGCTAGTGCGGGTCACTAAACGCTGGCGTGTCATATACCCGCGATAACACAGAGCCACCACAAAACATAACCCTGCGGGAAACAGCAGGGCAGCAAAATGGAAGTGCGCAAAGAGCGCTGCGCCCACTACCCCGCCGACGATAAAGCCAGACGCGATCAGTAAAAAGAGCATCAGTTTGCGCTTATCCACTGGATTGCCGCGCAGCTTCCCCCCTAGCATCAATCCTAAATCGGTAAAGATGCCAGTTAAGTGGGTTGATCGCACGATCGCGCCGCTGTAGGTGGTCGCCATCGCATTCTGCAAGCCGCATGCTGCCGAGGCTGCCAATTGACCAATGGCAAACCCGCGAGACAGAAAATAAAACGCCACCATAATCAGCCCAGCTTCAACAAACAGTGCCGAGTCATAATGGCGGCCCAATTTAAGCGTGCTGCCATGCAATAAGCATCCGGAAATCGCGGCACCGAGGAAAAAAGCCAACAATAAGCCACCCAATTGGATAACTTGTGTCCATTGGCCTGCAAACAACCCCGAGCCAAACTGCGTCGCGGTGCCTGATACGTGGGAGACGGCTTGATGTTCAAAGCCCAACAAACCGATCGCATTGATGGTACCGGCGATCAGCGCTAACACAAACGCCCCGGCTTCAACCCACCGAGGCAAACGGGTAATCATTGGCTTTCCTAGTCGTTATTGGATGAGGAGGATGGCTGGTCGAGCATGTCCAGTTGGTTGTGGCGGATCATCGCTTGTAACTCGTCCACATAGGCTTGGCCTCGCTCTGAATAGCGTACCAACCCATTGGCAAGTGCTGCACCTGACAACGGTTTATTCTGCTCACGCAGGTTGGCGCGGATTTCGCGTAGCCCTTGATACGCGGCATGGGTATTCAAGTTGTTGACGTAGCTTTGTACCGAGGCTTGTGGCCCTTCAAACGCAGCCACTTCATGGGTTTTGCCTTCCGTTCGCTGCTTAGGCACCAGACCACAGCCTTTGCTGAAACACCACTGCCCAAAGTAGTTATTGCCTTCACGTGCAAACCGTGAGGTGCCCCACGCACTCTCATTGGCTGCCTGCGCTAACACCAGCGACGGCGGAATGATATCCACTCGTTGGATCAGCGCCATCCAATTCGCTTCCTGGCTAACATCAAAGTCTGCTAACTCGTACTGATTCGCCAACGCTTGGACGCGTTTTGTTTCTCGGCTACTTAACACATTTTTACGCGCATGCCATGCCAACAATGCGGTACGATCGGCCCGTATTTGGCTATTAATCGTATTGACAACGGGCGTGAAGTAATCAAAAAACGCCTGCTTGCGCTCTGCCCCCGCGGCAAACGATTGGAAATCGGGCACAAGGGGAGCTTTGGGCTGCTGACGCGAGATCAAAATGGTGATAGCCACAGCAACAATAGCCATGCCAATCAAGACAAAGTTACGATGTTTCATGATGCCCCTGATGTTGTCGATGTGAGCGGTATTATACGCGAAATACCCGTTGGCGACGAATATCGCCCGCTCAACTTTATACTGGCAGTGCCACATCCATGTTAACAGGGAAAAATCACCCGAAAGCACGCCCCACCTAAATCACTATGGTCAACCTCAACATGGCCGCCGTGACGAGTGACAATTTGTTTAACGATCGCAAGCCCTAAACCATAGCCGGAACGCTTTTTATCGCGGGAACGATCCGCACTGTAAAAGGCATCAAAAATAAACGGCCAGTGTGACGATTCGACCCCCTCACCATCATCGTGTACCGCGATCACCAGCTGAGTGTCCTCACAATAAACACGCACGGCTATTTGACTGGTCGCATACTTCTCCGCATTACCGATTAAGTTTGTGATCACTCGCTTGAGCAGGTGAGGGTCGGCCTTAACACTGGGCAAATCTTGTGGTGCATCCAAACTTACGGACTTAGTGCTCAGCGCTTGCCAACGCGGCCATTGTGCATTCATCCACACAGACGTATCGAGCGTTTGCAGCGAAAATAGCGTGTTAGGATGATCAACACGGGCCAGATACAGAAGCTCATCGACCAGTGACGTCATTTCATCAGTATCTTCAATAATACTCGCCACTTTTTTTTGCTGCTTGCTATCTAACTGGCTTTCTCCCAACAATTCAGCTTGCCATTGAATTCGAAATAACGGCGATCGCAATTCATGCGCCACCGCATTGGTTAATGCTCGGCTACTCGTAACTAAATGACCAATGCGATCGGCCATATGATTAAAGGTGCGATTCAGTGACCCAACACGCTGGTGGCTCCGCGTGGACGCACGCGCGGTAAGATTACCGTCTGCAAACTGATGTGCTGTTTTCTCGAGCGCACGGACACGACGACTTAAAAACCACACCATAAAGAAGCTATAGATGGCAAACCCGCCGAATAAAAACACAACCAGCAAGTCTTCATTAAACGCAACGGATTGATGTAGCTCAGAATCTGGCGCATTTTGCATACTGTAAAACGTTTGATGATCCGATAGCTTGAGCCATAGCGTGTCTTCATCATCGTAAAAGACATCAGCGTCACGGCTTTGCTGGTTAAAATAGGTTGCAACAGTTGCCGGGACGGTGTGCGTGTTGTACACATCCAGCTCTAATTCGACCTTGTCAACGTAGCCTCGGAGTACCTGCAAGGCAGCCTCTGTACCAGACGTCGCTTCAATGGCATCGAGCATATCTACAATGCCATCCGCTCTTCTTTGTTCGAGTATGGCGTCATAATCACCGAGCACGCCCTCTTCAAAGACAAAAAAAGAGGTCATGGTGATAAAAAAAACAACCACTAACCCCACATAGAATTCAATATATATTCTGCGCATGCCCGTACCTTAAAACGCGAATGATGAGTATGAATAGACAGCCCTTGCTGCTTGTCCAGATAGTGCTCATGCAGATAATGCTTATGCAGAACCAGACGATATCATGATACTAAATCATCTGCGCATCGACTTCTGTCGGTGGTTTGTCACGATCCTGAACCTTATTTTTCAGCGCATTACCTTGATGGCGACATCCATTGACCACTTGTCGACATAGACAGACAAAAAAGTGACATTCATCGCCCTTTATATTGAGTACCCTGCAGCCCTATACCAATCAGGGGTGTAAATCATGAAAACACATTCAATGCTCGTTATTTTAGCATTAACGTCATCAGCCTCTGCGATGAGTGTCAATGCAAAAGAAAATAAAGAAAATCGTTACTTTATTGGTTTTAAACACGGCAACACTATTTTTACAGACGCCAAATCACCGAAAATAAGGCATTGGGACATAGCAGAAGGATGGAGCAGTCATCCTGACTCGCCGTCAGGTGCAGACTTTGATGAAGTGTCAACAACATCGATCAACATCGGGAAAAACGTTTATCAGCATGGCAGCCATAGTATCGACATGTATGGTTTTTATGATTTGGGAGGCTCTACGTTTACGTCCTTGAAAGACCGTTCAGAAACCAAACGTCATATAGATACCTTCGGTCTAGGCGGAAAATATAAGTATTCGATCAGTGCTACTCTTTATAGCTTTGCTGGATTGGAAGTAGGTCATTATAAAGACACGCTCAAGCATAAGGCGATAACCGAATGCAGTAATAGCAGCTATTGCTACGAAACCGAAAAAAGTCAAACCTCCAAATCTGGACTAATGACTGCCGCATTTATTGGTGCAGGTGTTAACTTAAACGAAGATGTAGACGTTGAGTTAGGGTTAAGACACCAACGCCTCAATAAAAACAAATACGATGACGAGTTTGATTTCAAAAAGTCAAACCAAATCTATCTCGGCCTTAACTATCACTTTTAATCTTCCACTAGGCAGTCATACCATGGCTGTCTAGTTCTACTAGTCATACGGTCATGTTAAACAGAACATTAGCCCTCATTGCCACACTTGTTATAGTTTTATATTGTTATTTTATATCAACAACTTATTCGCCTGACAACCAACGAAACATGACGCTTGTTGATCGCGTTATGCTCAATGAATTAGACGCATTATTTTCTTTTCCACCTCAGGACATATGGAACAATCAGTATGTGTTACAGGATCACCCTATAGTATTGGTGAGTAAAAAAAAGTGGAATATATACAGCACAATATTTATCGTCAATAAACCGGACAACTACGATAGCGTTTGGCTAAAAAAAGTCGATACCTCACCATACCAGAACATTAGCAACCTCTACAGCACACGCTGGTATGATCTAAGCACGCTGTTATGGCGATTTATTGCGAACTTCACAAACACAATGATTGAGGGTAAAGACGCATTAGTGTTTTATTATTCTGAAGGGTCTTTCCTCATTAATGACAATAAAGGTGCAGAGTTCTCACAATTCATGTCTCATGAAGCATTCCACCTGTATCACCAAAAAAGATGGCATTATGATCAAAATGGTAATGAATTTATCGCACAATACCCACATAATCATGAACACTATCAGCTACTCGCGCGCGAAATGACGCTACTTGACCAAGCGTTAGACAATTTATCAGACAAAAACGTATTAAAAAGCACGCTACGAGACTGGGTTGCGATTAGAGAAAAACGCTATCAGCTATGGCCCCAACTCGTCGCGGAGACGAACAGTGAAACAATGGAAGGAACAGCAACATACGTAGAGCTCAAACCCTTTCTTCTACACTATGATGAAATGTTTGTTCCTGCCGCAAATGACACTGTTCTCTCATTTAATGACTATTTTAATTGGATCATTAGCAGTAACAATCACCATTTACTCGAACGAAGAATGTCTTACGAAAAGGGATTGGCGCTATGCCTCATACTTGACCAACTCTCAGAGACGTGGAAACAAACCCTTGGTGAAAATGCGCCTACGCTCTACGCGTTGATTAAAACAAGGGTCGTCACGTCAGAGCAAGCTTACCAAGTGTCAGGAACAAATAAGTAACCTTTCCCCCGTACCGTGATAATACGGTGCGGGCTCGCCGCGTCATCCATCAGTTTTTTTCGCAGTGTAACAATCTTATTGTCTACCGTTCTGTCGATACCGTCATATTCAATGCCCCGTAGCGCTTTGGTCAGTGTATCTCGAGACTGAACCGCATCGGGGTGTGACGCGAGCTGCCACAGTAAGTCAAACTCACTTTCCGTTAACGTAATGCTTTGTTCATCCAACTGACACTGTCGGCGCGCTTGATTAAGCACAAGCCCACCATATTGCAACAGCCTTGACGGTGTTGATGGCAGGATAACTTCTGATTGACGACGCAATAACATCCGTACTCGCGCCATCAGTACTCTTGGTTTAATGGGTTTACTAACAAAGTCATCGGCGCCAATTTCCAGTGCCGCGACATGATCAAAGTCGTCATCACTGGCGGTTAACATCATAATAAGTCCGTGAAAATCATTACGTATTTGTCGACAAATTGTCAATCCATCATCGCCAGGCAGCATCAAATCCAGCAAGACTAAATGAGGCTGATCCGCTAAAATGCGTTCTGCCGCCCCCGTACCCTGCTCTAATGCCGTTACTGTGTAATTTTGTGCCTCGAAGTAGTCTGTCAGCATTTCGCGCATTTTCGGATCATCTTCAACCACAAACAAATGTATTTTTTCTTCCATTTTCATTCATAACAACGTGATTACCTTACCTATGGTTACCTCAATTGTAGTCTAATTTCTACTGATTATTTCGTTTACAAACACCAGACAATTCCATACCAACTTAAGATACTTTTATTGCATCGCTGCGTTTAGAGTACTGCCAATCCGAGCGTTAGACACTTTTAAGGTAAAACACATGAAAAAACTAGCTATTATTATCGCAGCGATCGCGTCAAATGCAGCCTATGCGGGCGACACATATATCCGCAACGGCAATATCTACTCACATGAAGGACAAGCGGTCGCTGAAGTGGGTATCAGCACGACAAGTGATCTTTACAAAAGCCAAGATGACACTACCTATCTGAACCTAAACCTTGGCTATCGCGGTGAAGACTTCAACGCTGATCTGACAAATGGCCTTAACTACCGTTTTTTCGGCAATAATGATGACAGTGTGAATATCAACGCTTTTATCGGTCATGCATCAAAGGGTTACGAGAGCAAAGACGCTGATAGCCTGGCAGGCATGAAAGATCGTAAGGCAGGGATCAATGGCGGTTTTAATGTGGATATCAATACCGGTATGGGTGGTGTTCTTTCTACATTTGTAGGACACGACATCACGGGCGAATACGACGGTCTAAACGCTGGCATGAAGTACATGCATATCACACACTTTGGTAAAATCGACTTCGTTCCATTCGCGGGTGTGAACTGGCTAAGTGATGATTATGTTGATCATTATTTTGGTGTAAAAGACAGTGAAGCGACCATGCAACGTTCGGCTTATAAAGGCGATAACAGCTTTACTTACAACTTAGGATACAAGCTTGTGATGCCAATGGGCGAAAACTGGGATATCAGCCAAAGTACGCAATACACCCGTTTGGGCAGTGACATTGCTGATTCGCCAATTGTAGATAGCGCTAATCAGTGGGATGCACAAGTGACCATGAGTTATCATTTTTAAGATCCCGAGCTCAGATCAGAACTATCTCAATAAGGCCTCCGCTTCATCCGGAGGCCTTGTCACGTCATGGAGTTCGCTTAATGAACACGACGACACACGTTTAGCTATCTCGCTGATTCAGACTTCTCGCTGGTCCCCCATTGCAGGCAGTAATTCAGGTGGTGGCATGTTCACGGTTTGCAGTCCTGCCGTTTGCAAGGCGGTTTTCATGGTATCGAGATGCGCTTGTGTTGCCTCTGGCCAATTACTGGCATCACCCGTCACACCTGCGCGGTGAAAGCCATTTAAACGCACGGAAAACACATTTCCCTGCGCCAACTGCATTTGCTGCAAATCATATAAATAGGCACAGAGTGGCGACAGATTAGCTTGCCAGTCGGTATACCCGGGGATCAGTAACAGCCGCACTTCCTGCAATTTTCCCTGCTTTGCGAGCCAAGTTAGGCTGTCACGCACACGGCGAGACGAATGTCCGGTCAAAGCCCGATGCGTGTCATCACCCCATGCTTTCATATCCACCGTGGCACCGTCCATGTAGGATGACAACGCCTGCCAACGCTGACATGACACACCGCCATTAGTGTCGATTAAGCATGTAAGGTGGGCTAATTCAGGGTGCTGTTTGACCGCATGAAAAAGCGCGCGGACAAAGCGCCATTGCAGACTGGCCTCACCACCACTGACTGTAATGCCACGAATAAAGTGCCGTTGTTGATAAATCGCCGTCACCGCCTCGGCCAAAGACATATCGAATGCGCTTGCACTGTCACGTTCAATGGTTTCAGGGTTGTGGCACCCTAGGCAACGAAATTGGCAACCTTGCAGAAAAAACACCATCCGATTACCGGGACCATCAACACAGGAATAGGGCAACACACTCGCCACCCGAGCCACTGGCCCCAATATTTTCTCCTGCTTAGGATGGCTCATGTGTGTCTGTCCAACGCGCGCCCGCGAGAAATTCTGCACTCACGACTCTCGGCTGCCGCGCTGTCACTGTCGTCATCTCAGAAGCTTCTGCGCCCAATACCGTGGTATTGGTGCGAGAGCCCGATTGTTTAAACTGGGCAATCTCGGACTTTTTCACCATATAGCCGGTGATACGCACAAGATCAGTCCCATCTGTATTCGCAGTGAATTCACGCAGCCCGGATTGCAGCGCCCCTAAACATAAATCGGTTAATGCATCAGGATTACCTTTAATGGTGTCATCCAATGTCAGGATCTCGCTCACACCCGCTTCAAAGTAAGAGTGTAACGGCGCAAGCGCCTGTAAATGGGTGACAGGATCCGGTTCATAACCGTAACGAATCCGCACCCCCGGAGTGATCCCTTGGTCAATGGATAACCCACCTTGCGCATGCAGCAACGCTCGCCCACGCCAGCCATACTTCACTGGCGTCTCTGCTACAAACGTACTCAATGCTTTGGTGATATCGTGTGCCATCTCATTCGCCGCTGCATCGTGGCCATATTCGCCACATAGGCCTTGGCGTGCCATCAGGGTATTGACCGCTTCAGCCATCGCATACACGCCAAACATGGGTACAAATTTTTTCTCATCAATCAAGCCTTCCTGCACTAGAAAGCTATTAAAAAAGTGTGATTCTTGATGCAGGAAGTGACTGCGTGCATCGATCAGCTCCACCATCAATGCGCCGTAATGCGGCAAGGTGTGCGAGAGCAATGTCGAGAGATCATTTGCTTCTTCTGCGACTTTTTTTAAGTTAAGGCGTACCAAGGTGTTCGCGCCGCCTCCAATCGGTAGCGCGTTGTAGCAACTCACAATCCCCACATTGGGCGAGTGAGCCTCTGCATCACCAAATGTGGCTTGATGTACCGGCCAGTTAGCAATATGTGGCTTGCTACAGGCAATGATGTTATCCGTCGCCTGACGAACTAGGGTGCGTGGGGTGCGAGACGGGTCCACCATCAAGGTCAGGTTGGGGGCGACTTGCTGCAGTTCTGCGTCGATGCGCAAAATCATGCGACAAACACGATTATCATCTGGGCCAATATTGGCATGCATAAATGCGTCTGGCAGTGTTCTGTCAAGCTGGATCCAGAATCGCTTCAGCGCTTGATACAAATGTTCATCACTCACATCATCGCAATATGGCAGCAAGAGTTGATCGAGGTAGCCCAAAAACACCGGGATATTGGTCACCGAAGGTACATGATGGTAAAGCACCATGAGCTTCATCAGCGCGTCCTCTAGATCGGTTGCCGGCGTTAACGCCAAATACTCCGACCCACGTTTTAAAAAGCGGGCATAATCGGGCAACACATAACGCGGCTTAAAGGGAGCGTGACCCTCAAACATATCGCCGATCACACCCTGCTCCATCGCAGCCACGAGCGCTCGGCTGCAAGGGACATAGGGTAAAGCCGCATCGGCTTGCGCAGCGAGCGCTAACGTTTTCTGCGAAGGGGTTAAGTGCGGATGGGTAACAATGGCATGCATAGCGTCGGTCATGCGGGGCTCCTGACAAGCTGAGTTCTAAAAATAACCCTATGAGAATAAAGGGTTATTTTCTTAGAATATGTTAGCTTGTCCACACGATGGAAAACCGCTACCTCTCACGTGATACTTCCACGTCTGTCGTGTGACCTTGTGTTTGTTCTGGTGGTGCAAACAAGCACTGCCATCGTTGCCGAAAACTCAGATTGGGCTGCGTGGCGTCTCGCCACATTTGTTTCCATTCTGCAAAAGTCACCACCAGAGGGTTAAAGCTGTTCACTGGCTTGGGGATCCCATAGCGCACCGGCTCAGATTCCGGCTCGAAAGTGCCAAATAACTTGTCCCAAATGATCAAAATGCCAGCGTAGTTTTTGTCGATGTACTGAGGATTTACGCCATGATGAACGCGATGATGAGACGGGGTATTAAAAATCCACTCCACAGGCCCCAGTGTCTTTATCCATTGAGTGTGAACAAAAAACTGTAACCCTAAATTCAGCAGTACAACAAACACCACCCATTGCGGCGGAAATCCGATCACCACCAGCGGCAGCCAAAACAGCCACATCCCTGCCAGCGGGTACATTAAGCTTTGGCGAAACGCGGTACTAAAGTTCATCCGCTCTGAGCTGTGGTGCACCACATGCGCCGCCCACATCCAGCGCACACGATGGCTAGCGCGATGAAACCAGTAATAACAAAAATCCTGCGCGATCATCAGTAATAAAAACAGGCTTACCGACATCTCAATATCAAACAGCCGCCAGCCAAACCACCACAAATACACCTTGGCAATCAGCAACCCAGTCAGTAAATCTGCAGCTTGATGCAACCCCGCTAAGGTAAAATTACAAAGCACTTCTGGCACGTAATAACGGGCATTGTCACCCAGCTTTCCGTGGCGCAGCGCCACCCAGTACTCTCCCAACATGCATAAGAAGAACACGGGAGCCAGCACAAGCAGTAGCCATTCGGGATGGGAAATCAGTTCGGTCACGGGGCCTTTATCGCACGGTACAAATTATTAACATGTTAGGAGGTTCTGCCCAACCTGTAAGGAAAAGCATCACCAAGCTGTTAGTTTGCGCACACATTGCAATGCGGTGAGTGTTCTTCATCAATGGTGAAAAGCGCCCAAACGGCGCCTTTCGCTATTGTCAGCCGTTTAATTTTAATCGTCGCCGTAGTATTGCACGCCGAGCTTAATTCGCTCGCGTCCTTGCGCTAGGCGGTGTTTATTTGTATCCCTCAGCGAATAAATACACCCGCAGTATTCCTGCTGGTAAAAACGCTCGCGCTTGCTGATTTCTATCATGCGCTGGCTACCGCCTTGCTTGCGCCAGTTGTAATCCCAGTATTGGACATCTGGATAGGGAGCCGCTGCGCGATGGCCACAATCATTAATTTGCTGCATGTTCTTCCAGCGCGAGATACCCAGTGAACTACTGATAAACCGGAAACCATGTTCGGCGGCATATAGCGCGGTACGCTCGAACCGCATATCAAAGCACATGGTACAGCGTATTCCGCGCTCGGGTTCAAACTCCATCCCCTTTGCTCTGGCGTACCAGTTATCGGTGTCGTAATCCATATCGATAAACGGCACGTCATGGTCTTCTGCAAAACGAATATTCTCCTGCTTGCGAATTTCGTATTCTTTAGCAGGATGTATGTTGGGATTATAAAAAAAGATGCTGTAACGGATCCCACTCGCTTCAATGGCTTCCATCACCTCGCCCGAACAAGGGGCACAACAAGAGTGAAGCAGTAACTGGTCGTTGTCGCGATCAAAGTCAGGCGGCAAAGGCAACGGCGTACGTGTAAATTCAGACATGACAGTTCCGTGTTCATAATGCTCAAACAAAAACGCGAATATTCATATATTTGCATATCAAGGTGAATTCTAGCACGCCATCGCCCAACTTTTCAGGCTAGGTTATTCCCCCAATGGGTTTTTACGGTTTTTATGATCAATACGCACCTCACTGGCCTGCATATGATGCTCACCAGTGACCTCAACGTTCATGCCAGGTTCAAGCTCATCAAGCATGTCAGGGTCAGCCACAACCTTATAAAGACCATCACTGGTGGATACCATCATGTGGTCTTCTGCGATGTCCGTTACTTGCCCGTTTACAACGCTGGGTTGCGCATCGGCCAACACACCAAAGCTAAAGAAAAAACCTAAAAGACAGAGTAATGTTTTCATGGACGTTCCTCTTTGTATTCGCAATCCGCAGCAAACAAAGTAAAGAACAAGGGGGAAATCGTTGCCAGTGAAATACTGACTCTTTGTTATGGCGTCAACCAGACGCTCGCGTCACACGCCGCTAGTCCCCTACTTTTATCTCGTAAGTGGTAAAGCATTCACCCAGCATGTGTGTTTTAAATACTCGTCGAGCACGTTGCGTTAAAAACCTAGAATCCCGACGAGTGTGCAGTAAATGAAGATAAATAACCTGATGACCAAGCTGTTCAGCGCGCAAGAGTAGAAACTTAAACACGTGCCGCCCAAGTCCCCAGTGCGTGTTATCCAACACGATCGCCAATTCAACCCCCATTTCCGCACGCTGAATACCACACCATCCTACGAGACAGTTGTTGACACTCACCGCCCTAACCAAACACCCGTCTTGAGCATCAATATGCCGTTTCTCTCTCACCCATGCTTTGATGCTCTGTGCATCAAAAGGGGCATGTTCGATAAGATGCTGCCGAGTGCTGGGTTTATTGAGTATGGGGATAAAGTCGTTTGGTGTGATCGCATCGAGTGGTAAGTAATTAATCATCCTCACACTCCAGTATTGGGGCAACTTTTGGAGGCGATCAATGTCAAGAAGCGCCAGAGTAAGCTTACAATATCAAACAGAAGCGGCAGGATCCGAACAAGGTGTGGAATATGTTGATGAGATCTGTCTTTATGCGATCAAAAAAGCCGCTGAGTAATCAGCGGCTTTTCGATATGTGGCGGAGGGACAGGGATTTGAACCCTGGAAGGGCTATTAACCCTTGCCGGTTTTCAAGACCGGTGCTTTCAACCGCTCAGCCATCCCTCCGAACAGGGTTGTATACTAATGATGGCCTTACGCAATGTAAAGTACTGCAACACTCTTTTTTGTTTAAGTGATGGATATTTATCCATTATTCGCACGCGGTGACTTCACATCGGAGGAGCAAGTTGGTACAACGTATCTATTCTCCTTGAAGCAGCCGCGTTTTAATAACTCAGGAACAGACATGACCATAGATAGTTTTCTCGTCAAAATCACAAAGACACCCGAGATGGTGACGTTTGATGAGACCTTGGCCGTGATCGATGCACATTACGATTACGCCCCGACGCGCTTTACTAATGGCAATCTCGCCAATAAAGCGGGCCAAAATACCGGTTCGTGTAAAGTATTGGCATTTTGCCAACTGCACGAGTTAACCGAAGAGCAGACCCTTGCGTGTTTTGGCGGGTATTATCGTGAAGATGTACTCAGCAACCCATCAGGCAACGACCACCAAAACATCCGTAATTTTATGGTCACCGGCTGGAAAGGTGTCGACTTCGACAAAATGCCACTTAAAGCGAAAACAGGTGTGCATTCATAACTCATAAAAAACGGCGATCAAGTGATCGCCGTTTTTACACGCTTCGCGACAATCTACACAGTTTGGTGCCGAGGCAGGAAGATTTCACCCATCATACAACGCACACTCCCTCCGCCGACGGTTTCAATGGTGTTTACATCAATCGGCACCAGCTTGCCAAATTGACGTAAGGTGCGCTTTTGATCTTCAGTAAACGCACTATACGCCGAAAGGGACATCACAATTAACGACTCACCATGACGGTTACGTAGCTGCAAAATATTGCCACACAGTCGATTCATCTGTGCTTCGCTGATTGAAACGAGGGTTTTGTCTTCAGCGAGCGTATTACACACGAGATCGCGTTGAGCAGGCTCGATAACCTCGTCACACACCACAGCAAATGCTTCACCCACCGCCATCATGACATTGGTGTGATACACCGGATTGCCATCGCTCATTTCCGTGTTAAAGCTGACGACTTGACGCATTCCCACTTTGGCAGCCCATTCGGTTAACAAAATGCTGTCACAGCGGTGGGAAAGCGCGGCATAGACACGCTGGTTTAGGTGATCAATCACCATCGCACCCGTGCTTTCTAGAAACGCTTCGTCTTTATCATGACACTTTACTTTGTGCACATGGTTAACGGCGTAACCCGCTTTATCAAGGGCCGCCATCAAACGCTCAGGCTTCACTTCAAGTTGGCGGTTAGGGCATGCCATTGGGTACAGATACAGTTCACCGCTTGGCAATGTACTAAACCAGTTGTTAGGAAACACGGCATCAGGCGTGGCTGGGTCGGAGTCTGGATACTCCATCACCACGACATCAATACCATGGCGACGTAGCGTCATCACCATATTATTAAACTCTGCCATGGCGCGCGTTTTCACTTCCTCATCAGGCAAAGCCAGCGCATGCTGGAAACCATTATCTTCACTGGTTTGTGCATTAAATTTAAAGTGCACAGGTGGCACCATGACCACCGCAGACGCTGCGTGTGGATGTGTAAGCGGATATTGGGTATCACAGCTCGCTAAAAACGCCATAAGCAAACCTTCCAAAACATCATGATTAAAAGAGTATAGATGGCCTGTCGCGTACACGATCACTTGTCAGTGCACACTGGCCAGAATGCTTGATAAATTTGATAACCGCAGGAAAATATCATTGAAACAACTCTTTTACAAACGGAGTTTTTTTGATGCGGCCGGATCGCCCGAAACCTAAAGTCCCGCGACAAGCAGCGAAATGCTCTCTATCGACGATTTTAGACTTTACGAGGCCAAGCGAAAGGGAAGTAATTGTGTGGTTTCCGAACTGAATCAGTATTCGCCCAACGTTAGTGCACCGTCAAAGTAACTATAAAGTAGCGTCAACGAATCGGCACCCACTCTCGAGGAGGGGTTAGCCCCAACTGAGCAAACTCCGCTTTGCTGTAAATACCGGTGCCTTGGTGCCCGACAGAGATAGGGATATGATCAGCAGGCATTCCAGCAAACACTTTATGGATGTAGACCGCAGCGTGAATGCCATGCTTTTCGCCATCTAACACATATCCACCAGCCGCCATACCCTCACCAACCGCCACTTTCCAAAAAGCAAAAACAGGATGCTTCGTGTTTTGATTCGTCCAAGTAATCACTTGGTTTGCATCGATATTCCTTCCCTTCCTATCGCGCAATGTTTGGTAGCTACCCACAAAAAGCACATCATACTCATCCTCTAAGACTGCTTCTTTCCAATCTGGAAACGTTGTAAACCTTTCAATCCTCGTGATCGTTTGATTTAACTTGGAAAAAAGGTTGGCCTGGCTTTGCAAGTAAGCTGTATTGATTTTTGCAGTAGGACCATCATCAAAGAGAATTTTAATATTTTTAATTGGTTGATTATAAAGCTGAATCACATCAGACAGCGAGCGATAAAAATGAGGCCGCTCAAGAATACCGGTCACACGGACAGGGCCATTCAGTCTCTCAATCAACGGCTGGGGATCACCATTTACGCCAAGAAAAACAACATCAATATTTTCATGCTGTAGCCTGGGCAGCATGTGATTCAGTGCAATGTCATCACAAAGCAACACTACATCAGGCTTTACCTTTTTATAAAAGGCAAATGCTTCGTCAGCTTTGCGTTGATGCGCTGATACAGGTAGCTTTTTGGCGTTCATCTCAAAACGCGATACATGGATACTTTTATCGAGCACCTTGTTCAGACCAAGGGTATAACTCTCGGTCCACGAGAATGTTTTGTGATAGCTATCAATAATCAATAATTTGTGATCCTGAGCGACGGCTTGGCTCAGCATCCCAAAGGCGAAAATAATGCCTAAAATCAATGCTCTCATTAAATGGCCTCTTATCTATCGTATTAACAATGTAGCCAAATAACGATGACACCTCTCGGTGACATTAAAAAAACTGACGGTAATTGAGTGTAATTGAGTTGTCAGTCACCTATGAAGTGGACCGTCGGTATCCGACAAGCAGCGATTGCGCTTTTTGTATAGCTATTGAACTGAGGGTCTATACTGAATATACAGGGATGGAGGGCATAAAATGACACCGGCGCAGCCAACGAACAACGAAGTGCAACGGCTTCATTTACTTCATGATTTAGGCATTTTAGACACCGGTCGTGAAGACAGGTTTGAGCGCATTGTTCGCGTTGCTGCCTATATCTCAGCGTGCCCCATTGTGGCGATAAGCTTAGTAGACGAGCATCGTCAGTGGTTTAAAGCAAAGCGTGGACTGGCGGTGAATCAGACAGGACGTTCAGAGTCCATTTGTGGACACGCTATCCACCAGCTAGAGCCGCTTGTGGTTAGTGACACATATCTTGATGAGCGCTTTGCCGACAACCCCTTAGTCACAGGCCCTCCCTTTATTCGCTTTTACGCCGGCTTCCCATTTAGTCTGGATAACGAGCATATTCTCGGTACGCTTTGCGTAATAGATAGACAGCCTCGTGAGCTCGATGGCCCCTGTCAGCGCGCATTGGCAGATCTTGCGCACATTGTGGAACACGAGTTGACCATGACCCAACAGAATGTACTGGACCCCCTAACCGGTCTGTTAAACCGACGCGGTTTTAAGCGAGAAATTAGCGAATACCTCAATGACGACTTGGTGATCGAGGATCGCTACACCCTATTGCACTTCGACGTTCGCCAACTCCACCAACTTAATCATGACTATGGTAAGCTCGCCGGCGATCAGATTCTCAAAACCTTTGCGCGTTGTTTGAATGATGTGTTTGATGATGTGGGCTGGATAGGACGTATAGAGGGGTGTGAGTTTGCTGCGTTATTGATACAACAAGATGCAGATGCCGTTGATAATCAGCTAGAACAACTATATAGCAGGCTCTCACAACAGCTTTCTTCGTATCGCTACCCATTTAGTTATACCGCGGGACTTGCGCACTTCAGTGCCGTTGACCATACGGTCACGTTGGATACTATGTTGCTCGATGCTAGCAATGAAGTAAGACATTACCCATTACCAAGAGAAAGATAAGTGCTAAGGAAGGAAATTGGAGCGACATACGAGGTTCGAACTCGTGACCTCAACCTTGGCAAGGTTGCGCTCTACCAGCTGAGCTAATGTCGCTTTGTCGCAAGCGTTTTATAACGCTTTGTAAAATTTGGTTGCGGGAGCCGGATTTGAACCGACGACCTTCGGGTTATGAGCCCGACGAGCTACCAGACTGCTCCATCCCGCGTCCGTAACATCAATCACTGCTTGATGTGGGCAAAACTTGGAGCGACATACGAGGTTCGAACTCGTGACCTCAACCTTGGCAAGGTTGCGCTCTACCAGCTGAGCTAATGTCGCTTTGTCGCAAGCGTTTTATAACGCTTTGTAAAATTTGGTTGCGGTAGCCGATTTATCGCGGAATGCAATTCGCGCAATGCAATTGCGACGACCGTAGGTCTTATTGATAAACTTGCCTACGTTTATGACTTCACATACCTAAAATTTGGTTGCGGGAGCCGGATTTGAACCGACGACCTTCGGGTTATGAGCCCGACGAGCTACCAGACTGCTCCATCCCGCGTCCGTAACATCAATCACTGCTTGATGTGGGCAAAACTTGGAGCGACATACGAGGTTCGAACTCGTGACCTCAACCTTGGCAAGGTTGCGCTCTACCAGCTGAGCTAATGTCGCTTTGTCGCAAGCGTTTCATAACGCTTTGTAAAATTTGGTTGCGGGAGCTGGATTTGAACCAACGACCTTCGGGTTATGAGCCCGACGAGCTACCAGACTGCTCCATCCCGCGTCCGATTTTTACTCCGCCTAGTGGAAACATGGAGGCGCGTCCCGGAGTCGAACCGAGGTCCACGGATTTGCAATCCGCTGCATAGCCACTCTGCCAACGCGCCTTTCTTTTTGTTTCCGCCGCTGCGGTACGGGGAGGCATTCTACGGATTAACGTGATCGAGTCAACACTTATTATTTAATAAAAGTTTCAACTGCCTGCTTTGTAAACGAAAAAGCCAAACTTCGCGCGATTTGATGCAGTTTTCAGCATTTTATCTTTATTGTCATCAACCCAATCCGCGTTTTCCTTTGTGCAACACTGGGGATGATTAGGTCTACGTGCATAAACCTACCTTCCTCTCTCCTCCTCTGTTAAAAACAAAACCATCGCTATTAACAATTTTATGACAACCAAACCATCCACTAATGGTTTTATAAATTTATCAACAATTTGTGTTTTTGCTCTACAGTCAAAAGGTCGCATGGAGTTTAGCGACCCTTATTCACTCAAGGAGGAACTATGCATTATAAACGCACGGCTCTGGCCGTTGTCCTTGCAACAAGCTGCACCTTCGCGCAGGCTGAAGATAAAAAAGTCTGGATCTCGATCGGTGCAGATGCACAACAAACCGCGTTGTCTTCTGGTGCACAGCCTTTATTAGCACAGTCAGTTGCTCATAATGGTCAAGCATGGATTGGTGAAGTCAGTGAATCTGAGTTAGCCGCCCTCTCCCACGAAATGCACGAAAACCATCACCGCTGCGGTGGTTATATCGTGCATTCATCCGCCCAAAGTGCGATGGCAGCGAGTAACATGCCACTTTCGCGCGCAAGCTTTATCGCTCCAGCAATTAGCCAGCAAGCGTTAGTGACCCCTTGGATTAGCCAAATTGATAGCGCACTCATTGTTAATACCATTGATCGCCTTACCGATTTCCCCAACCGTTTCTACACCACAACATCAGGGGCCCAGGCTTCCGATTGGATAAAACAGCGTTGGCAATCGCTCAGTGCAGGGTTAGTCGGTGCGTCCGTCACTCAGATTTCACACAGTGGGTATAATCAAGCGTCGGTGATGTTAACCATAGAGGGCTCAGAATCGCCCGACGAATGGGTCGTCGTCGGCGGCCACCTAGACTCGACGATTGGCTCGCGCACCAATGAGCAAAGTATTGCGCCTGGCGCCGATGATGATGCCTCGGGGATTGCTGCCGTCACAGAAGTGATCCGCGTCTTGGCGCAAAACAACTTCCAGCCTAAGCGGAGTATCGCATTTGTTGCCTACGCAGCAGAAGAAGTTGGATTGCGTGGTTCGCAAGACGTTGCCAACCAATTTAAGCAAGCGGGCAAAGAGGTTCGTGGTGTCTTACAACTGGACATGACAAACTATCAAGGGTCTACTGAAGACATTGTCTTTATCACCGACTATACCGACAGTCAGCTCACTCAGTATCTCACGCAGTTGCTTGACGAATACTTGCCTACTTTAAATTACGGATTCGATACTTGTGGCTATGCCTGTTCCGATCACGCCTCGTGGCACCAAGTCGGCTATCCAGCCGCCATGCCGTTTGAAGCCAAATTTAATGATTACAACCCTAACATCCATACGCCGCAAGACACCTTGGCAAACAGCGATAGCGAAGGGGCTCACGCCGCGAAGTTCACGAAACTCGGTTTGGCCTATACGGTGGAGCTCGCGAACGCCGACAGCTCGCCCAATCAGGGTAACGAGCTGAAACTCGGAGAGCCCATCAATGGACTCTCTGGCGCTCGTGGGAATGAAAAGTACTTCAACTACCAGTTAGAACAATCCGGTGCGCTAGTGATCCGAACCTATGGCGGTTTTGGTGATGTAGACTTGTACGTCAAAGCCAACGGCGATGTCAGTAAGGAGAACTGGGATTGTCGCCCTTATCGCAGTGGCAATGATGAAGTTTGCCGGTTCGACAATGCAACGCCCGGTAACTATGCAGTGATGCTGCGAGGGTACCGTACCTATGACAACGTCAGCCTGATTGTCGAGTAGCTCCATAACCACTGCCGCTCAGCGGCAGTGGTTTTATTCTCTTGCTGAAGATGGCGTTATCCATCGGAAGGTTAAATTAATCCGAGCGCCCACGGTTTTTTGTGTTTTGGGTAGCGCATGTTGCCAATACGTTTGTGTTTGCCCAGCCATGACCAGTAACGCGCCATGACTCAACAAAAACTCGCGTTTTTCTTTACTTTGGGTATGACGGAATAAAAACCGTCGACTTGCGCCCAAACTCACCGATGCAATCGTCGGCTGCTCCCCTAATTCGGCTTCATCATCTTTGTGCCATCCCATGTAATCACTGCCATCTCGGTAGAGGTTAAGCAACACGGTATTGAAACGGGCATGCGTGGCAGCCTCAACACGGGCTTTCAAATCCAATAGCTCAGGTGTCCAAGGACGGGGAGATAACGTGAGTCCACTGTAGGTGTAAGCATGATCGCCGTACCAAGCTAATAAACGCGGCTGCATCACGGTACGACCAAACATCGAAATGGGTAATTGTTGCCAAGGTGTGTGCTGATGCAATGCCGCCATTAGGTTATCGGCATCAGCCAATGGCAACCAATCTGGCTGCCAATTGACAGTCGCTTGTGGCATAGCAACGGCTTGCTGAGCGTCGAACTCGGCATGGTTAAAAAAGCTTTGCTGTTGCGGAGAACCCCTCATACTGACCGCTTGCTGGTTATCACTCATAGCTGTCAGTATGCAGTTTGTCAGCGAATTGGATCAACCCGATGGCCACTCATGCCGTTAATACGGTACCAGCCCGCAATGCTAAATCGTTGTCGTTTCGCGGGTAATACCTCGTGAGGAAACTCTTCCGATAAGAAGGTTACAAGGCGACCGGCCTGGGGCCATAATGTTTTCAGGTGGCTCCCATCAGCATGGTAAATAACGATTTCGCCCCCGTCTTCTTCACACCAGTCATGGTTCAAATAGAGCACTGTAGTGACTTTTCGGTTTGAGCGGCCTTTGAATGCGTCCACGTGTTTAGCATAAAAATCACCGGGATTATACTTGGCGAAATGCGCTTCATATTCAAAAAGACCAAGAAAGAGGTGACGATTAAGCGCAAGCTGCAGTTCAGACATCTTATCGAGTAACGCATCAATGGCTGGGACATGGCCGCGCTCTAACCAATGGATCTTATCGGTGCGGATTTGAGTATTAGTATGTTGCTTCTGCTCGCGCCCAATACTGGCTTGCGTCCACTGCTCTGGCAAACATGCGTGTAAATCAGCCACTTCTTGTGCTGTTAAGAATTGGTCGCACACGCTTAGTCCGTGTGTCGCTAAATCATCAATGATGCTCAGAGTGTTCAAGCACTTACCCCCCGCTATTTGAAGGGCTACATTACTGTCTTCCTAGCGGGGAGCAACACGAGATCTTTATCGTGACGACAAGTATTTTTAATCGTTAACGGTTTGTACGTCGTGGTTACCCACCGAGTAGATCGGCAAGCTTCGCTTTCCAAATCGCGAGAGCCAATGCAGGGCTACGCAGCATTTTCGGGGTCGGGATCCAACCATGCTTCAAACGTGCAAACACATCAAAGCGACTGGCTTGCCCGTCCATCGCTTCGGCTATCACGCGTCCTGCAATATTCGTCAGTCCCACCCCATGACCTGTGTATCCATGCGCGGTATAAATATCTTGGCCGAGGTGATCAATGTGTGGCATGTAACTGCGCGTCACGGCAAACAACCCGCCCCAATGGTAGTCCATCTTCACATTGCCTAACTGGGGGAAAACCCTTGTCATTCGTTGGTGTAGACGTTGAGCGGAGTCTTTATACTCACGATTAAACGGGTGGTTCACGCCACCAAATAAGAGACGTCCGTCTGCGGTGGGACGGTAGTAATCAAGACAGTTGTTGAGATCAGACATGGCCATGCGGTTAGTAATGGGCATGCGATCGCCTAATGGCTCGGTCACCGCAATAAAGGAAGCAACAGGGAGGACTTTCGCTTGCGCCTTGCGTTCTAGGCCATCGAGATAAGCATTACATGCCAGCAATATGCGGGGAGCATTCACGTCACCTTGAGGGGTACGAACACAGTGAGTCGGCCCCTTCTTTATCGACTGCGCCGGACTGTGCTCGAAGATTTGCACCCCTAAATCCTGCGCAGCTTTCGCCAACCCGAGTGTGTAATTGAGGGTGTGAATATGCGCACTATTCGGGTCGTATAATCCCCCTAAATAGCGCTCCGTATTCGCCACTTCTGCCACCTTAGCCTGATCCCACCATTGCGCCATCGGATACTGATAGTCACCTTGCTTTAAGGCGTGCCAACTTTGTAACTCGGTTTGTTGTGCTTTGTTTAACGCCAGCTCAATGTATCCCGGTTGGAAGTCACAGGCTATCTGATGGCTATGAATCCTTTCACGCACGATATCAACCGCTTCAACAGAAAGGTCCCAAAGTTGCTTACCCCATTGCGCGCCATAGGTTTCATGTACCTCTCTGAGCCCGAGACAATATCCCACTAAGCATTGGCCGCCATTACGCCCAGAGCCGCCCCACGCAATCGTCTTGGCATCCAATACAATCACTTGATAGCCGCGTTGGCGTAATTCAATCGCGGCGTTTAATCCGGTTAATCCGGCGCCAATGATACAAACATCGGCTTGGTGACTACCGGTTAAAGGCGGAAAAGATAACGACTGATTTTGCGTCGCAACATAGTAATTGATGTCAGGGCGGTACGTTTTGACCATGCTCTCAATGGTTACTCATTTAGGTGATTCAATAAATGGGGCACAAGCTCAAGGTGTCAGTGTAAAGCTTGCACACAAAGCGCGCTGATAGTCGCATTGTCGTGCGCGACTCGCAAGCCAAAAATGACCGGATACTGCCCAATAATTTGGGGGGGGGACGCAAGGGTTATGCTACCGTTAGCCGAACGTTTCACGAAACGTGCTTTGGTTAAAAAAAAGTCATTGACACAAGGGCTGGGTGCAATATGATGCGCCCCGACGTGTACTCGGCCAGCAAGCCATTGAAGGACCATGATAATGAACAAAATCACTCACGGAATTACCGCGACCGCACTCGCACTTTCAGCTGTATTTGCAAGTGGGGTCAGCGCTGACGATAAAGTATTGAATCTCTACAACTGGGCGGAATATATGCCCATGGATGTGATCAATGCGTTTGAAGAAGAATACAAGGTGACGGTCAATTACTCGACCTTTGAGAGTAATGAAGCCATGTATGCCAAGTTGAAGCTACTGAATGGAAAAGGCTATGACCTCGCTTTCGCTTCAACCTATTTCATCGATCGCATGATCAAAGAAGACATGCTGGCCAAAATTGATAAATCAAAGATCAGCCACTTCGATGAGCTACGTCCCGGCCTACTGGGTCAGCCGTTCGATAAAGCGAATGACTACTCCCTACCCTATGTGTTCGGTGTGACGGGTATCAGTTATAACAATCAGTATGTCGACGGGGACAAAGTCACTAAGTGGGCCGATCTATGGCGTGATGATTTTAACGCACAAGTGATGCTTCTCAACGATGTGCGTGATGTCTTTGGCATGGCGTTAAAAGCGCAAGGACACAGTATTAACAGCAAAGACGAAGACGAGATCAAGCAAGCGTACGAGTATCTTCGTCAATTACGTGACAACGTTGTAGTTTATAACTCGGATGCGCCTCACGTTCCTTTTGTGACCGGTGAAGTGACTATTGGTCAGCAATGGAACGGCAACGCCTACATGGCACAACAAGAAATTGATGGTATCGAGTTTGTTTATCCGCAAGAAGGCGCGATTCTCTGGATGGATAACTATATTATCCCTAAAAATGCGGAGAACAAGACGCTGGCTCATCAGTTCATCGACTTTATGTATCGTCCTGAAAATCAAGCCAAATTGGTCGAAGAGTTTGGCTATCCGGCCCCGAATACACGTGCGGCAGAGTACTTGGATGACGAACTGAAAGAAAACACCACCATTTTCCCTAATGATGATGTGGTCAACAGTGGCGAATTCACCGACGATGTAGGTGAAGCGGTGAAAATCTACCAAAAATACTGGCAGATGCTAAAAAGCTAATCATCAACGGAGAGCCTCACCTCTTTGGTATTCTCACCAAATATCTAGGAAGCTCCCCCAGTAATTAATCAGGCCATGCCCACGGGTATGGCCTTTTTCGTGCACGTGCGGCAAAGCCTGTTTCGCTTTATCGCTGAACGCTAATCATAATTGGAGTCCCCGACTGCCAACTAACGCAGGTTGTGTGTATTATTAGGCAACACGCTCCCCCTCATTCAGCAAGGATGTAATACATGATTGATTTTCGCTCTGATACCGTCACCAAGCCCGACCAAGCCATGCGAGACGCAATGGCCAACGCGCCTGTCGGTGATGATGTTTATGGTGATGACCCGAGTGTCAATGCCTTAGAGCGCTGGGCCGCAGAGCGTCATGGCTTTGATGCCGCCCTCTTTACCGCATCGGGAACGCAAGCCAACCTATTAGCGCTAATGTCGCACTGTGAGCGCGGTGACGAATATCTGTGTGGTCAGCAAGCGCATAACTACAAATATGAAGCCGGTGGTGCAGCCGTATTAGGCTCTATTCAGCCTCAACCCATTGAAAATGCCCCAGACGGTACGTTGCCATTTGAGAAGCTTGCCGCAGCCATTAAACCTAATGACTTTCATTTTGCACGTACCAAATTGCTCAGTTTAGAAAACACCATCGGCGGCCGCGTTCTACCCCTTTCCTACTTGGCCGAAGCCCGCATGTTTTGCAACAAGCATCAGCTAAGCCTTCACCTTGATGGCGCACGTGTTTACAACGCGGCTGTGGCACTGGATGTCGATATTACCGCGATAAGCTGCCATTTCGATTCGATGACTGTTTGCTTGTCAAAAGGATTAGGCGCACCGGTTGGCTCTTTGCTATTGGGCTCGAAAGCCTTCATTGAAAAAGCTAGACGGCTACGAAAAATGCTGGGCGGAGGTATGCGTCAAGCCGGTATTCTCGCCGTTGCCGGACAAAAAGCACTCGAAGAAAATGTCGAACGTCTCGCTGAAGATCATGCTAACGCCCATTACTTAGCCAATAAAATTAATGAGATTGAAGGCTTTTCTACCCACAATTATGACGTGCAAACCAACATTGTGTATGTCGATATTGCCGACAACATCGATCGGGTTCGTCTCAATATGCGCCTGATGGATAACGGCTTTCGAGTGAGCTTAAATGGCGCACCGGCTCGCTTTGTCACTCACAAAGACGTCAATCGCCAAGGTATCGACGCATTGATAAACGCAATGAAAAAATCGCTCTAATCAGTCCTACTTTGACAACGTACTCAAAAGGGCCTTCAACGGCCCTTTTTTCTGCTCATTTATTCGCCACCCAGTATTAAACTGTGACCCTGTCGCGACTTTCTCCACCAGCATCACTAAAACAGTCACTTACACTCGCTACACTGAAAGCATCAATCGATAAAAGGCCAAATAGGATCGATTATGGCGACTACCGTGGTGAACAGCGAACGTTTGTATCGCGAATCTAGCTTTAAACACAGTGACATCACCTCAACGAAGCATCTTGCGCCGTTGGATGAAATTGTTGGCCAAGACCGAGCACGACATGCCGTTGAGTTTGCCATGTCGATCAAGGAAAAGGGCTATAACATTTACGCCATCGGTCAGAACGGATTAGGCAAGCGCACCATGGTGATGCGCTATTTAAACCACCATTGGAAAAATGATACGCCGATCCATGATTGGTGTTACGTCGCTAATTTCCAAGAAGCCCGTGCGCCTCAAGTCCTGAAGCTTCCTGCAGGGCGAGGAAATGAACTCAAAAAGCACGTTGAGCAGTTGATGGGAAAACTCGCCAATGCGCTGCCCCTCGCGTTCGACAACGAGATGTATTACCAGCGTGCAGAAACACTCAAAAACCAGCTCACCGAGCGCCAACAAACCGTGTTAAAAGCACTCAGCGATAGTGCAGAACAAAACAATGTTAGTTTGACGATCACCCCGCAAGGCGATTACCAGTTTGTTGCCCTGAACGGCGAAGAGCCTCACACTGAAGACACCTTCGATGCGCTCTCTCAAGAAGAGCAAATGGCATTCGGCAAGGTGATCGATAAACTCGAAACCGAACTGCGCAGCATTGTGCGTCAACTCGGCGAATGGGAAGAAGACTATGCGGAAAAGCAGCAAGCCCTGGATGAAGAAGTGGCGCGCGATGTGATTGCCGCCCAGATGAAATCTGTCACCAAAGCGTTTGCAGATCTTCCTGACGTGCTGGCATTTCTGGAGGCGATGCAAGCGGATATGCTAGAGCATCTGGATATCTTTCTCGAAGACAGCGAGGATCAAGCGGCACTTGCTTACGCGGCGCTCGATAAAAAACTACCACGCCGCTATCAAGTTAATGTGCTGGTGAGCCAAGACGACAATCAAGCACCTGTCGTGGTGGAAGACAGCCCCAGTTATCACAACCTATTTGGTTATGTTGAAAATGCCACCTTTAAAGGTACGGTGTTTACCGATTTTTCGCTGATCCGTGCAGGCAGTTTTCACCGCGCCAATGGCGGCGTGCTTTTGATGGATGCAATCAAGGTACTCGAAAAGCCTTACGTCTGGGACGGCATCAAGCGCGCCCTAAGCGCAAGACAGCTCAGCGTGAGCGCCCTTGAACGCGAAGTCACCCTCAGTGGCACTGTGTCGCTCGACCCTGCCCCCATTCCACTTGATGTGAAAATCATCTTATTTGGTGATTACCAAACCTATCAGTTGCTACAACGCTATGATGCCGAGTTCAGCGAGCTATTTCGGGTGACCGCGGACTTCGAAGACGACATGCCACGTAACGACAGCACAGAACAACAGTACGCGAAGTTTATCTCCAGCATTATCCACGATGGCGGTTTGCTACACTGCAGTCGCGGTGCGATTGCGCGCATTATTGAGCACAGTGCCCGACAAGCCGAAGATCAAAATCGCTTATCGCTGCACTCCGCTGATATTGCTAACCTTTTGCGCGAATCCAACTACTGGGCCACGCAAGCCAACGCCAATAGTATTCGTGCTCTGCATGTTGAAAAAGCCTTGGCAAGCCGCAATATGCGGGTAAGCCGCGTGCGCGATAGCATGATGCAGAACTTTGAAAACGGCGCCACCTTAATCAACACCACCGGCTCTGCGCTCGGTCAAATCAATGGCCTATCGGTGTTGAGCACATCCGACTTTAGCTTCGGACTCCCCAACCGAATAACGGCCACGACCGCTTATGGTGAAGGCGAAGTGCTTGATATTGAGCGTAGCGTTAAACTCGGGGGACGAATCCACTCAAAAGGGGTGATGATCTTGTCCGCCTACCTCGCCACCCTCCTCGGCAAAACAGAGCAAATCCCACTCAAAACGCATATCACTTTTGAGCAATCTTACGGGGGCGTCGATGGCGACAGTGCGTCAATGGCGGAGTTTTGTGCGATTCTCTCGGCGATTACGGGCGTGCCCTTGCGTCAAGATCTGGCGATTACAGGCTCCATGAACCAATTTGGCGAGGCGCAGCCGATTGGCGGCGTGAACGAAAAAATCGAGGGCTTCTTTGATGTATGCACCATTAAAGGTCCCACGGAGCAGCAAGGAGTGATCATTCCCGCCGCCAATATCCAAAACCTAATGCTGCGAAAGGATGTGGTCCATGCGGTTGAGAAAGGCGAGTTTCATATCTATGCGGTCTCCCATGTGGCTGAAGCACTCTCGCTGCTTACCGGAAAAAACGCAGGGTTTGGCCCAGATGCAATCACCACAGACAACCTCCTTGCAACCGCCAAAGCCAACTTAAATGATCAGCGGCGTAGAGCACAAAAAGAGTCATCATCGCATCACACACGCTAACCTATTACTCGCTGGCAGTCGTTTGATTGCCAGCGAGTGAAATATTTTCTTACAAAGTTAGCGGCTAATTTTTGCTTTATCCCTTCAGATACCTACCTCTTTGTCACCATTTCTTTCATCGTCTTACTTTCAGGACAAGATGCTCACTAAAAATTGCTTGATCCTAAGCAAGAAACCACGTGAAATTTAAGCGTAATATCCAATGCAAACCATTCTTATTTGGATCTCGCACTATGAAACTGTCGACTCTCGGTCGCGGCCAAGCCGCACGCATTACCAGTGTCCATCATGTGCCAGCTGTTATCCGCCATCGCCTTGCCGTCATGGGATTGATCCCGGGCACCGCCGTTGAGCTGGTTCGGCGAGCACCTTTGGGCGACCCATTGCAAATACGCCTCGACAACGAACAACTCATTGTCCGTCGTGAAATCGCCAAGCTGATCGATGTGGAGGCTATGTCATGAGTAAAACACGCATTCTTCTTGCCGGTAATCCCAACTGTGGTAAAACCACCTTGTTTAACGCATTGACCGGTTCTCGCCAAAAGGTCGGCAACTGGGCGGGCGTGACGGTGGATAAAAAAGTCGGCCAGCTCTCGCTCGACAATACTGAAGCTGAAATCACCGACTTACCCGGCCTATACGCACTAAACGCTGGCTTTGACGCAAGTTTAGATGAGCAAATCGCTACCTTTTCGATTGATAGCCGTGACAGTGACGTCATTATCAACGTACTGGATGCCAACAGCTTGGAGCGCGGGCTGTACTTAACGGTGCAGTTGCGCGAGCGCGGTGTGCCTATGGTGGTGCTGATCAATAAAATGGATCTGCTCGATAGGAACGGACAACAACTGGATATCGCTAAACTGCAAGAGTGGTTAGGCTGTCCTGTCCTTACCGTCACCGCATGCCAAGCCGATAGCGTCGCGACGTTTCGCCACCAACTGTCCCATATTGTGAGCGATATCCCTCAGTGCGACGCCATGCGGCTGAACTATGGTGAGCACATCGAAGCTTGGATACAAGCCCATCTTGGCGCCAGCTTTATTCGTACCGCAACCGCACAAGTGAACCAACGCGCGCACCTGTTAGAATGTCTCGAACGTGGTCGCCTACCTGATGGCAGTGACGAGGCGCAGCAACATATCTTTGCGCAAGCCTGCCAATCGCTTGCCGAGCATGATACCGATATTCTGATTGCCGATGCACGCTACAGCTATATCCGCGATTTGGTGCATGACACCCGTCGTGAGCATCGCCACTTAAGTCGCAATAATACTGAAAAGCTTGATAAGGTTATTCTTAACCCCTTCTTATCACTGCCTATTTTGCTTGCCGTGCTATACGCCATGTTTGTGTTTGCGATTAATATCGGCGGCGCATTTATCGACTTTTTTGATATTGCCGCTGGCGCAATTCTCGTCGATGGCACCCACCAGCTACTGGATGGGGTACTTCCGACCGCCATCGTCACCATTATCGCAGATGGCCTCGGCGGCGGGATACAAACTGTCGCGACCTTTATTCCCGTCATTGCGGGTTTGTACCTGTTCCTCACCGTTCTCGAAAGCACGGGATATATGGCACGCGCCGCATTCTTACTCGATGGTTTGATGCAAAAGATCGGCTTGCCGGGCAAGGCCTTCGTCCCTTTAATTCTGGGCTTTGGCTGCACGGTGCCGGCAGTGATGGCAACCCGTACCTTAGAACAAATCAATGAGCGCAAAACCGCGGCTACCATGGCTACCTTTATGTCCTGTGGTGCACGGCTGCCGGTGTACGCTTTATTTGCGGCCGCGTTCTTCCCACAACAAGGGCAAAACCTGGTTTTTGGCCTTTATTTACTGGGCATTGTGGTGGCGATCATCACCGGCCTGATTTTGCGTCACACGCTTTACCCCGGCCACAGTGAAAGCTTGCTCATGACGCTGCCAGACTATGAATTGCCGCGATTACGCCATGTGATGAGCAATACTTGGCAGAAGCTACGCCGTTTTGTGTTGGGTGCCGGTAAAACCATTGTACTGGTGGTAACCATTTTAACCTTCTTCAACTCGCTCGGCACAGATGGCACGTTCGGACACGAAGACAGCGATACGTCCGTGCTGTCTAAAGCCGCGCAAGTCGTGACGCCTGCCCTCGCCCCGATTGGTATCGAAGAAGATAACTGGCCGGCTACCGTAGGCCTTGTCACCGGTTTGTTTGCCAAAGAAGCCGTCGTTGGTACGCTTAATAACCTCTACGCCCCCTCAGATGTTGAGGAAGCCTCCACCACGATTGGTGATGCCTTGCTAGAAGCGGTACAAAGCATTCCTGCTAACTTGTTTGATATTGATTTTAGTGATCCACTGGCGGTTAGCGTGGGTGATATCGATAATCCCGAATTGGCAGCAGAAGAGCAAGAAGTCAGTCTCGCCACATTCGATAACCTGCATCACCACTTTAGCTCCACCGCCAGCGTGCTGGCCTACTTGATGTTTATTTTGCTCTATACCCCCTGTGTAGCGGCGATGGGCGCTTACACTCGCGAGTTTGGTCGCCGTTTCGCCATGTTCATTGCCAGTTGGTCAATGTTACTGGCCGTCAGCGGTGCGACCCTGTGTTTCCAACTCAGTCAGATCAGTGTTTCACCGGTTTCAGCTTCACTCTACATTGGCGGTATTTCGGCGCTACTCATCGCGGTAGTTGCCGCAATGCGCTACATCGGTAAGCATCCTCATTGGTTTAAGGAGACCTATTATGATCCTGCAAAAGCTCAAAGCCAGTGTCACTCAGGCGGGTGTCATTAGTGCCGAGGCGCTTGCCAAAGAGTATGGTCTGACCCCGGACGGCGTGGACGCCATGATGGAAACGTGGATAAAACGGGGGACCATCGTTCGTCAGTGCCCCTGTCAGGATCCTGCCGATATTCATTATCGCTTGGCACATCACAATGAGATCCATTGCCTCAGCATGGTCTAACCCCTTCCCTTTTCAAGCAGCGTTTCGACGCTGCTTTTTTTACTCCTTTATCCAGCGTAAAGCCCATTGCCTATCCACTATACTTAAAGCCAATGGCATAACAGCCAGCGCCACCGTAACAGGGCGGATAAGGGCAAACGTTCATGGTTGTGGATAAGCAAGGAAGACAGGTATGACACGTTATGAGACGCAAGCCTCAGAGGCGCAATATCAACCTGGCTCGAATGAGCAAGTCTTGCGTAACTTACTCGGTATCACGCAATTGCACGACATAGAAGATATTGAGGCAGTGCTTTTGTCTAAACTCTACGAAAGGGTTTTTACCGGTGGACATTTTCCTCGCGCACTGCGCTTTAACACTATGGCCAGTTGGCACCGGCAATGGCTCGGGAACGTCTATTTGTGGGCCGGACAGGTGCGAAATGTCGAACTGAGCAAGGCAGGATTTCGCTTCACCTCACCGAAACAAATTGGTCCTTGTCTCACTCAGTTTGAACGAGATTACTTAACGGATTATCCCAATTTACCAACGATGACACGCACAGAGCTCATTCACTTTTTAGCGCAAAGCCATGTTGAATTCATTCTTATCCATCCATTTCGAGAGGGAAATGGACGCATTTCTCGCTTATTGATTGATGTGATGTGTCAAAAGGCAGGGATAGGGTTGCTAGATTATCGACTATGGGAGGAAAACAAAGATTTTTATATTGCCGCTATTCAGGCGGGCGTCGGCCATGATTACCAGCATATGGAACGCTTAGTAAAAGATGTATTGCCACCCAGCTCACCGATGGGTTAACAAGGTCATCGTCTATTGCCGATAACCCTTGGCTTTTCGCCGTCCTTACTGCAGTGAATAGCTAATCCGCCAATGCGAGCGCTTGGTACTTTTGTCGGTTTTCTTTTAATTTAGCTTCTACTTCTTCCGTGGTTGCTTGCGTTTCGATTGCCGTCGAGCTTGCCACCGCGCGATCAATCATTTTTTGTGTGACTTGTTTTGCTTTTTTTTGCATCACTGGCCTGTGCATACTGCCCTCGTTCGTTATGGTTAAATTTTAGGCAAAAAAGCATCTAAATTCAATGGTGATATGTTTATCACTTAGACAATATTGTGACTGGGATAGGGCTTTTAACACAGCGTGCAAACTCGCCAGCCGTTAAACGCAAAAACGGCGACCAAATTGGTCGCCGTTTGCTTTTTTAATGGTGCCCCGGGCCGGACTTGAACCGGCACAGCGCGAACGCCGAGGGATTTTAAATCCCTTGTGTCTACCAATTCCACCACCGGGGCACACAATTCTTTCAGCCGCTTACGCCACTGTTGTAATTTGGAGCGACATACGAGGTTCGAACTCGTGACCTCAACCTTGGCAAGGTTGCGCTCTACCAGCTGAGCTAATGTCGCTTTTTAACAAGCGTTTTATAACGCTTTAGAAAACTGGTTGCGGTATCCGGATTTATCGCGGAATGCAATTCGCGCAATGCAATTGCGACGACCGTAGGTCGTGTTGAATGAACTTCAACCAGACAAACTATTTCTACAACCTAAAATTGGTTGCGGGAGCCGGATTTGAACCGACGACCTTCGGGTTATGAGCCCGACGAGCTACCAAACTGCTCCATCCCGCGTCCGTATTGTTTTAGCCAAGTGCATGGAGGCGCGTCCCGGAGTCGAACCGAGGTCCACGGATTTGCAATCCGCTGCATAGCCACTCTGCCAACGCGCCTTTACGTTTCACCTCTCGGCTAAGTGGTTTGAATTCTACATAACTTTTTTCGCCTGTCACGTATAAATTGCACTTTTATGGTTTAACCGTCGATTATTTATCCAAGCGTCACATTTTTCGCACAATCTGAGCATATTCGCGCCACCCGCCTCACTTTGCTGGACCCTAAACATAAAAAAGCCGACCTATTCGGTCGGCTGTATACGCGAAAAATGGGTGTTAAACAGCGGCAAGTAAACGATCGCGCTCTTCTTTTTCAATCAGCTTCCAGTGACAACCTTGTTGCGCACCAGCAAATTTCCACAACAGACTGACGTCCACATCTTTGCCATGAGTCATCTGTACACGACGAAACAGCTCCTCGGGCGTAAGCTGATTAAATGTGCGCACATCTTCAACGCCCGATTTCTTCAACATGCGCTCAATGGTCAATCGCAGGTTAGGCAGGTCGCGAAGTCGTCGGCTCTCTAAGCTCTCTTTACGTTTTTTATCTGCCACGGCAATATCAATCGATGTTTTGACAAGCTGACCTAATTCGGGATCGTCTTGGATGTATAAGCTGGTAATTTCGTAATAATTAACAACCGCGGTTGAACTCTTTTTGACATGAACAAATTTACGACAGGTTTTATCGAGTAGTCTTTCTGATAACGCGCCACCGCCTCGCAAATACAGTCGCTTATCTGTCAGCAACATAAACATCGCGCCGTCGTAGAAAAACCCTGTTCCGCCAAACATTGAGCGTTGTTCCATTGCACCGAAGTTGCTCAAGTACTTAACAATATGGGCTTTAAATACCACACTCATCGGTAACTCCTATTTCTCTCCTGAGCGAAAAAGTAGTGACCAAAAAAGCGGTCACCAAGCCTAATAATTCGACACGCGAAATAGTGCATGATGTGAATATGAAATTCTATGCATTAGATCACTGTACAGAAATTTGACCCCTAAAAAGACATGGAATTATCAAGGGTACTTTAACAAGCATTCGTATTTCGTTTTAAACAGACAGGAATAGTGATGAAGACTTAACCAAGTTAGCTAAGTGCGCTAAATTTAAAGAAAGGATGTTTTCTACTCGAGGATACGATGTCAACGAAGCCCGTTTTAATTAAAACCAGTCACTTACTCCCCGGAGGCTTGCACACATATATTGTGCCAGAAGCCTTTTACCTAAGTGTGCTATCGCAAGCGGGTAACCCGCCTGAACTTCTGATTGCGATGCAAGAAGAAGGGTACGAGCTCGAGACACCCAGTGCGATTTCTCCCATCGTGACCCTCTGCCACGTCGCGGATTTTGATCGCCACGATACCCATCATATGGCGCTAACACTGCAAGGTATCGAATGTGTAAAAGTCGAATCAATTACACTGGGTGACAATGACGTAAAGCTAGGCACGTATTCGCCACTCCCCCAATGGCGACAGCAAAATACACCACAGGAATATGAATATTTAAGCAACAAACTTGCGCAATACTATCGTTCCAACCCTGCGTTACATCACCATTTTAACCTCGCGCAATATGACGAACTTGGGTGGGTGTGTTTGCGTTGGCTCGAGCTGCTGCCTATTGAAGTCAAACAAAAACAGCTATTGCTGTCACAACCTAGCCCAAATCAGGTCGCGGAGTTTATCGATAAATTGCTACGTTACCCGCTCGAAAACGACGAGTAACGCTAGCACCTACTCCAAGTTGTTCAAAGTATCAACAAAGGAACGGAAAAAACGAGTAATCCACGTGTTCGCGGTTCTCTTTCCTGTGCGTCCGCATTACCATACAAGACGGTAAAAAATAGAATCAGGACTTATGGACCATCTGTCATTCTTTTGGGTCTCCCCCGATCGCGATAAATACTTACGCGGCATAGAAACTGAGTTTTACAAACGCGCCGTTGAAACCATCCGTGTCAATCGCCTTGCCCTTCCTCCTTTACCGGATGTCGTTCTGTCAATCCAGCGCGCCAGCAAACAGCCTCATACCACGATGCGCGACATTGCCAACTTATTGATCGATGATCCTAGCCTCTGCGGTGCGGTACTCAAGGCGGCAAACTCCGCTTTATTTGCACCGCGGGCCACCGGCAAATGCAAAGATATCCAAACCGCGGTTTCCCGATTAGGAGTTGACCGTGTGCTAGGGATCGTGACCGCCGCAGCCATTTATCAATTAAAAAGCCAAGCCAAATTTGGTCCGCAGTGTAATCACATTCTGAAGCGAAGCGCGCAAAAATCCCGTGAGTTTGCGGCTGCTATGGCGTTGGTGACTCAGAAAATTCATAGCTATTGTGATGAGCCCTTGTCGGTTGAGCCAGAAAAAGCCTTAATCATTGGCCTACTCGCTGATATTGGTTTGTACAGCATCATTGGCGAATTCCAACGTTTTCTCGATGAAGGCCACTACCTTAAGTTTGATATTGCCGAACAAGTATTCTTCAACTTATCGGGCGATTGCAGTCGACTCATCCTTCAAAATTGGCACTTTGAGCGTGATTACATTGAAGTAGCAATTAATACCAAGCTATACACACAGGCTCGCCCAGACATTACCTATTTAGATATTGCACGCATGGCGAATCACTTGCTCATGTTCCGTAACCATGATGACGCCATTGACGACCATGACGTTGAGCTTACCGCGCCCGGGGCTGAAGCCCTTTATGAACTGTCTAACTTGAACGAGTTGGACTTTACCCGTGAACTTGACGCTGTCATCGAAGCGAGCAGCATCTAACTGCCAATGCGCCTATCACGCTGTGGTGTGATTCCATATCACAGCTGTCTGATTTTATTGACCAGACTATTAACCGATTGATAACCTCGATGGACTCTTTCTTTATTGTGAGCAAAATCGATGTTCTCAGGGATGTTACTGATCTTTTTACCCCTTATCGTGGGCTACCTCATACCCCTTAAGCGGCCACAGCATGTTCATTGGGTTAATACGCTAACCGTCCGACTGGTGATCGTGATTTTATTGCTGATGGGCCTGAGCTTAGCCGCTCTCGACAACCTAGGGAGTAACATTTCCACTATTGGTGTCTACGCGGCAACCTTCTTTGTCTGTATCGGGGGGGCCAACCTCCTCGCGTTACCGATTTTAGATAAAATCTGGCCGACGGATACGCAGGGCCATCAACACAAACTAAAGCTAAGCACCATGATGTCTGAATCTGGCAAACTGATAGCCGCCGTCTTCGTGGGGCTCGCCGTTGGCCTGATCGTAGAAATGGACTTATCTTGGGTCGATACCGCCAGCGAGATCATTCTGCTACTTCTGCTGTTTTTGATTGGTATTCAATTACGCAATAGTGGCATGACCCTTAAACAAATTGTGCTGAATAAAAAAGGCGTGGTGATCGCAACGCTCATCGTCATCACCTCACTGCCGGGTGGTTTATTGGCCGCATGGTTACTCGATCTGCCTTATCATCACGGCCTTGCGATGGCATCCGGGTTCGGCTGGTATTCATTGGCAGGGATCTTAATGGGAGATGGGCTCGGTCCCGTCTATGGTGGCGCTTCATTTATTGTCGAACTTGCCCGCGAGCTGGTAGCCATTATGTTGATCCCTATGATTATTAGCCGTTATCCACTCACGGCGATTGGCTATGGTGGCGCAACCGCGATGGACTTTACCTTGCCCATTATTCAAAGCACTGGCGGGATTCGCTGTGTGCCGATTGCGATCGTTAGCGGCTTTATTTTAAGTCTATTGGTTCCGGTACTAATGCTATTTTTTCTCTCCCTCGGCGCATAACGCCCCTCACCTTTTCTCCTCGGGGAAAATACACATAAAAAAAGGAGAGCCATCGGCTCTCCTTGATCTTCTTGGAAGGTGTTGTCACTGGTTAGTGACTACGCATCCAATCATCCATTTCCGTACGCAGGTTGTCTGATTTCGTACCGAAGATAGCTTGTACGCCACCAGATACAACTACAACACCCGCTGCACCAAGTTGCTTAAGCTTGTCTTGGTTAACAATTTCAGTGTCTGCCACAGAAACACGTAGACGTGTAATACATGCGTCCAGACCTGTGATGTTGTCTTTACCACCGAAGGCTGCAACCAAGTCACCCGCTAGCTCAGAACCAGTCGCTGTTGAGGTCTCAGTGGTTTCGTCTTCACGACCTGGCGTTTTCAGGTCAAGGGCACGGATCACCACGCGGAATACGATGTAGTAAAGAACACCATAACCCAGGCCAAGCAGTACCAATGTGGTCACGTTCTCAGCACGTGGCATTTGTACGATAAAGTCGATGAAACCGTTAGAGAAAGTATGGCCGTGTACCACGCCCAGTGCGTTGGTCAACACATAAGCCAAGCCCGCCATCACCGCGTGAATACCGTACAGTACAGGTGCGATGAACAAGAACGAGAATTCGATAGGTTCAGTAATACCCGTTAGGAATGAAGTCAGTGCTGCTGACGCCATGATACCCATGATTTTGGCACGGTTTTCTGGTTTTGCAGAGTGTGCAATCGCAAACGCAGCGGCTGGTAGACCAAACATTTTGAACAGGTAACCACCGGCTAACTGACCGAAGCCGTTGCCTGCTTCACGAGTCACGTCGTTAGCGGTCAAGAAGCAAGTCATGATGCCATTCACTTGCTCGCCTGCATTATTAACACACTTACCTGCTTCGTAGAAGAAAGGTACGTTCCAGATGTGATGCAGACCGAATGGGATCAATGCACGCTCGACGATACCGTAGATACCAAATGCGGTAACAGGGTTTTGCTCAGCAGCCCAGTGAGAGAAGGTAGCGATCGCACCACCGATTGGTGGCCAGATAACAGAAAGAATGACACCCAGTGCGATAGAGAGGAAACCGGTGATAATTGGCACCGAACGTTTGCCCGCAAAGAAGCCAAGGTAGTCAGGCAGCTGAATAGTGTAGAAGCGATTAAACGTCCACGCAGCCACGGCACCGGCAAGAATACCGCCGAGTACACCCGTCTTGATTTCTTCGGCGCCCATCACAGGAGCCATCACGTTAAGTGTTGCCACCATGATGCCGTAACCGACAATCGCAGACAGACCGGAAACACCGTCATTATTTGTAAAGCCTAGCGCGACACCCACAGCGAAAAGCAGTGCCATTTGGCCGAACACAGACCCACCAGCTTGTTCCATCAGATGAGAAACAATATCTGGCATCCAGCTAAAGTTGGCCGCACCAACACCCAGCAATATACCTGCTACCGGTAGCACGGATACTGGTAGCATCAGCGCCTTACCGACTTTTTGCAGGTTAGCAAAGAGGTTTTTTGACATAGTCTTGCTCCTGACAAGGAAGTTAACAATGCATGCTCTCGTGGCTAACCATTCGGCTCCCCCGCTACAGGTGGCCCGAAAACGTCGGACGCCTGAGAGTCATTGCGATTTGTGATTATTGAACTCACCCAAACTATAAGGTGCGAATCATCACCCTGCCTACGTACGATGATTTTACTGATTAAAAAGTAAATATAGATCACAATTAAACATGCTGACAAAATCAACAAAAATACTCATAAGAAACTGATATAAAAGTATTTTTTGTTTTTAAAAGCAAAAATTGGAAAAGTACAACCTGTGCGGTGAGAACGAAGCGGAAAGTAATTTTACGTAACGAAATATCTCCCTATTGCTAAGATCGTTAATAATAGGGTAATTCGTTTATTTTCAACACTTTATTGCTATAATGCAAATCCTTATTAGTCCTATTAAACCCCCAAAATATGCCCCAAATTGTGTCCCATTCCCAAAAAGTGTCCCATTTTTGTCCCATTTTCTCCTGCTAATTGAAGCCTCGAAAAACTCCAAATCCAGCCTCTAACAACAGTCCCCTTTTTGCTTTTACGATCTGATTAAAGATTTCTTTCCAACCATTTCAAAAACACCAAAATCTCCTCGGCAGATTTGCAGCCGAGTATAATTTTCGATTTCATATCACTGTAGACCAACTCAAGCCCTAAATCCTCCACACTCCTTTAACAAAAAAATAATACACAAAGTATAGTTTTCAAGACCCTCATCACTTACACATCAAGCTTAGCTAGATAACCTAATGTCCGTATGAGTGAGTCGTCCATACATCTTGTATCACTGCAATTGTTAAGGAGAGAAAGATGTCTGGTGTTTTTGAAATCTATAAAGATAAAGCCAACGAATACCGTTTCAGATTAAAGGTTGGAAGCGGAGAAATCATCTTGAAGAGTGAGGGGTACTCTAGCAAGCAAGGTTGTGAGAATGGCATTGACTCCGTGAAGACTAACGCGCCGATAGACAGCCGCTATGAGAGAAAAGACACGCCTAATCCAATGTTTAATCTCAAAGCTGCAAACCATGAGATTATTGGCACAAGTGAAACCTACTCATCCACCCAAGCACGAGACAAGGGTATCGAGTCAGTGAAAGCTAATGCGCCGGGCGCCGCAATCAAAGAGCTAACACACTAATCACCCTCTAAAGGAGCCTCGCTTGCATGCGAGGCTCATCGATAAATCACTTTCTAACCTACCAAGCAAACTCGTCATGAAGGTAGCTGAGCTTTTTACTGACATTGATCCCGCGATTACTGTCTCGACTATATCGCCTGCGTGTTTTGATTGAGTTACGAAGCGCTTGACTATCAATCGCTACGCCAGGGTTCGCCTGATTAAACTTGTAAATACTCCTTTTCGCTTCAAGCATCATCGGCTCATCATGTTGCTTATAGGCCAACCAATAGGCCGTCATCAAATCGCGACGTCGGTCGAGGATATGTTTCTCATAGCCTTTAATCGCATTGTTAACATCGTACTGTTTCATTAGCTCACCGTCAGTGAGACCGTTGGCTTGGAGCAGTAACTGCAAGCCACTGAACTGATCAGCCTCTTTGTATGCATTGCCACGATAGTTAAGCGCGCCTTCATTCCAGTAGCGATAAGCCTTCATTGGGTCACGGGCAAATTTAGGCATCATCTTCTCTACCCCTCGGTAGATATTGCCGTCTGAGATATCGTGCCCCCCACTAATTGCACTCACCACAATACCCCCCAATACAGGGCCGGCAACCTGCTTAGCATAGTGAGTCCAAAGGTCCTCACCTTCTAAGTCACGACTTGGATCTCGTATCCAAAGGCCATCAAGTGATATCCGAGAAGATACTCCCGCTCCACCTGCTCCATAGATCACCTTGTCCGCCAGTCCTTCACCCAACAGCTCACCCAAGTAGTTTTTAAATTCGATCTCCGCATCCCAAGGCTTATCATCATCACCAAATGCTGCGTTCAGCCCATTAGCAAGTACAAACAAAGTGCCCAATGGCAATGCAGTTGCACCACCGAGTAACGCAGTAATACCAAGTGTGCCAATCAACTGCTTCCTGGCTTCTGCCCTTTCACTATTGCTGGCTCCCTTCATGCTCAAATAAAGATTTCGCAATAAGTAGTAAGTCATGTTCTGGCTATATTGCTTGAACTGCATGATGACTTTCATACTGGGAGCCTGCATGTAGCGGGCACGATTGGCATTGGTGTAATCAAAATGCGCGTCCCACGTAATATCGGCTGCCATCTTAGTCGCTACGTCGTGTTCGTGCCCATTTTGTCTAGCAAGACGATATGCAGCGATGGCAGTCGTCTCTCGATTAAATACCTCTGCTTTGTGGAATAACCAACTGACAACGCCCATTGCTTTTTCATAGGCCTCGTTGTACTTCCAGTTTTCTGCTTCTGCCATGCCAGCCAGGTCATGAGCGTTTGTCGAATCCAATAAACCCATGTCATGCCAAGCATTGTATGCGTCCTTCTCGGACTGGTTGCGGAATTTACGACTAATCTGTCCTCGTGAGGTTACGAACTCCCTCATTGCTCCATTGAGTGCTTTAGTAGACGCAGCACTACCAAACTTGCTAGCCATGATCGGAAGTGCAACAACAAAGTTCTGCGTGGTGTTTACCGCCGCGGCAGCAGGAGAAACGCCAAGCATCCAGAGAAAGCCCAGTGAAGTAATTTTCTGGGCTGCTACTGAATGCGTTGGATTCATTACCCACTGATGGCGCTTAATTAACTCTTCAGCGTAACGGCCTGCCTGGTTGTCATTGGATGACTTAGCAGCCTTCTCCGTCTCTTTTACCTGTTTAGTTAACTCTTCGGCATACTCCATTCGTGAGAGCTGATAGGCGCCTTTCATCATGTTTTCTGCCATCGCACGCAGAGCATCATTGGACCAGCCTTGTGTTTTTTTCCGGTGGATGAACTGCTTACGCATCGAACGAGATGGCAGAGCTTGTAAGTACATTTGATAAATCTGGTCTTTGATTTCTGTTTTTTTCTTATCGTTGAGGGAAGTCTCATCAATACGGCCCATCAGATCAGTCACAAAGCTAAGACTAGCTCCATCAATGGCTGGGTTACCCTCCATCTTGTAGCCAGACCTCACTTCAAAACCTTTTTCTCGTAGCCCTTTCACTGTTTGTTGTTGTTCTGCCTCTGACTCAAACATGAGATAACGACTCTCTCCATTCTCATCAATGGCATGCACCCAGTAGTCTCCAAATCGGGCGAGAGGAAAATACGGTGCATTCACTTCCTGAAGGTCGAACAGTGAACGAAGCTCCGCCAGACGTTTTTTCTTCACTCGGCCATCGATCTCTGCATTCTGAATTTGCTGTTCTAGGAGTCTGCGATAGTCATCATGCCGAGCTTTGTAATTGTCACGCATCGTACGATAGTGCGTTTTGGCTTCCGCAGGCAGCTTGTCGAAACGCTTTCGAAGAGCGATATGTTTGCGAAGTCGGCGAGGTTCATTATTCAAATCATTGCGTAATTGTCTCAGCTCGTCGGCCTGAGCGTTCGTAAGTGCGTCTTCTTTAGCCACGTTTTCAATGTGTCTAATTCGGTTTTGAATGGCTTCAGCGGCTGAGACAAAGCTTTCAGCGGGATCGACGCCTTCAACTGTGGCCTGATGCGCGATATCAAACATTTCATCAGCCATAGGCTTGTTTTTCGCTGCCCATTTACGAATGCTCTGGGCAATTTCAGCTGACTCAAATGCCATTTGATTCCGGCGCTCCATCATTCTATGCACCGTATCAACGTAGCCCTTTATTTGAGGCAACTTGTCTTTAGCAAGATCGGCTAACTGCCGCAATGTCACAGCACCCAGTCCCTTCTTGCCACCTAGCTCACCTTTAACTGCGGTTGCTACTGCGCTCAATACGGTTCTCAGTCTACCGTGAGCAGTTGGCTCACTATCAATTTGACGAATGACCTCGTCCATCGTTGGGGAACTAGTCTTTGAGAACTTGATGCCACCCATATTGACAACATCTTGGTGGCTCATTATCTTGTCTAGATAACCCTGATGGAAGGTGCGCTCCTCGGGCAATTGGAGCCCTTGCAAACGCAGCCACTCAGGGTTGTTTTCTTTTACATACTCAAGCAACCCATCCCTAATCCACTGCGTTAACGCCTTCTCGTTCTTACCATATGCACTGGCCACGCTGTTTACTCGAATACGATGTGACGTTTTATCCGCATGAATCGCAATGAGTACCGGCTTCCCTGTATCAGACTGCGCTGCAACAATAATGTTTTTGCTTCCGTTGGCTGCGATGTTGGGTGCTTTCGGCTTAAAAACGGCAATAGGGTCGGCCAACAATTCCGGCAAGCGGTAGATGCTCTCCATACTGATATCATGATCGTCTTTCACACCATTGGTAGCCTTTCTCACTACATCTCTATCGATATATAGCGGTAATTCGGGCATGCCCAAAGCTTTGAGTACATCGGGGGTATCACTTACCTTGATTGGAGCAACGCGGCTTTTGAGTGAGCCCATCGCTTTGCGTAACTCATCAGAAAAGCGTGCTGATTCTTGTTGAAGCGAGAACTTAGCCTGGCTTAATTTAGAACGAGAGAGCTTTGATTTACCATCCGAACGTGGCGAGTTATTAGCATCCCAGTGATTGACGGCCTTTATGCGGTCAATCAGCGTTTGCACAATGTTGTTGATTTCCGCCTTGGTAATATCATGCTGACGCATGAATCCCACCTTACGAAGCGCTCTAGCAATAGCCTCGATGGCACGGTCCCACCAACGCTGAATCGTGCTGCGCTCAATTTCCGCTGCATGCGCTAACACTTCTTCAACTTGCACTATAGGAGCTTGATCACCGTAGTTTATTTCTATGCGATCCCACAGCTCTTTTACGTGCGGTGAGCTTTTACCGCGAGCGATGCGCTCGAGAATTTTCTGGTACTCGCTATCCCCTACCACTGCTTTTAAGCCGTGGTGCGCTAGTACTTCATGGCGCAGCTTCTTGCGCAGAGTTTTCATATCAGGCAGGTTGTCGGCAACAAGTACTACGGCTCCATCCCGATCAGAGTAAAAACCGTGAATAGTGGCGCCGGGAATGGATTGTCCAAGCAGCTTTTCTGCTTCTGCCTGAGTCTGGACCACCTTGGTTTTAATTCCTGCTCCACCGCTGTACTCTTTGAGCCACTGCTTAACGCCAAGTTGGGCCTGCTTGAGTGGCATGCCTTTGGGTGGTGTGTTTCCTTGAGTGACTCCTTCACGAGAAAACATCACAGCCTCAGCCTCGCTTTCCTTTTTAGCGTCAGACAGCGGCTTTTCAATTTGGATGGTTTTAGTGCGAACTCCTGTTTGGTTCATGGACTCCTTGAACGTACCCACGGGATCCATTTCTTCCTTAGCATCCAGCTCAACTAACCAGTCCTTGAAAGCTCGGTTTTTATTGTTACTGCGTTCCCCCGCCATACTGCTCATCACTGTCACCATTTTTCCGCCAGGTTTCAGCATGTCGTAGGCATGACGAACATGGTCAATGTCCATGTCATTACTAAACGGTGGGTTCATCACGATGCGGTCATAGCCTTTACCGCTAAACGCTAGGAAGTCATTACCAACGACTTTGTGACCCTTTTCTGTGAGGATGTCGCGAAGGTCGCTTGCTATCTCTACCACCTCAACCTCGGCGCCTTGAGACTTAGCGGCGTCTGCTAGCATGCCATTCCCTGCGCTGGGCTCTAGCACTTTCATGCCGGGCTCTATATCGGCCAACTCAACAATGTGACGTGCTCGAGACTCTGGTGTAGGGAAGAAATCAACAAACGCATTGCGGTTGGCAAGCACTTTTTTCTTAAGATCGCGCTCCAGCTTGGCAACCTTGCTCTCATTAAGACCGGTCTTTGTTGTAGTGCTGTCCATCTCTCGCAGCGCCTCACGAAGTAACTCGCGTCGCGTGAGGCCCATGCGTTGAAGCCGCTGGAACATAGCGGGCAAGTCGCCGTATAGTTCCTCCTTTTTCGCGAACTCCACCATTTTAATCACGTGTTCGTTTTCCGTGCTTAACGCGACCTCTTTGAATTCGCTGTTCTTGTACTTGGCCAGCAAAATATTGCCAGACTTCGCGTAGCCTTTTTCATCCAACATTCGGCTTGCTAATTCGTTGATCATGCGAGTGTCTGTATCTGCCATTGGGTATTTGGCAAACATGACCTTTTCATCAATCGTCGCGCCCTCTTTCCAAACAGGATCGCTAAAGTCGCCCCGCTCTACAGCATCACTGTTTTTCTTGCTTGCCTCCCACAGCAATCCGTTTTCAATTCGTTTGAGTGTTTCAACTTGCGTTTTCGCATTGATACCCGCCAATACAGAGAGATCGCCTGATTCTATCTTGTCGGCAACCTCAGCCATTAGCGCGGCGATTTCTGCATCTTTTCTCGCTCGAGATCTCGCTCGCTCTCCTTCAGCCATGCGCTTGGTGGTGTTTTCTTTGCGCTCTGCGTTATACTCCACACTCGCTTTTTCTGCGAGCTTTTCACTTGCCTCTCTTAGCTTTTCCGCATTTGATTGGCGCTTCTCTTCGCGCTTGGCGTTGACTACTTCGGAGCGATCAATTTCGTTGCCTTGTAGCCACCCCATGAATATTTCGGCATCTTCGCGTGTGGGGAAGTAAAAACTCCCACGCCAGTAACCGCCTTTCATTGAGCGCGCCATCCCGGCTGCTTCTTTGAACTTATCCTTGCCTAAACGTGTTTCTAGCGACACATTAAAAATGGTCGCTCCTGTCTTGCCGTGTGTGCCTTCGGTGATGTCGCCAATCTCGATTTCACCATCAGTTTCCAAGCCTGACTTTTTGGCTGCGGTCTCTTGCTCTGATTTTCGGCGAGATAAGATCTCATCAGTGACCAATTTGTCATAACGGGCGCACAGTTCGGGTGAAAACTTGCCACCGTTTTGAACAAATAGATTAAAGTCGCTTATTGTTTGTGGATCTTTTAGCGCGGCCTTTCGTTGCCTTATTGCTTCTTTTCGGTCTTGTTCAGCCTGTTTACGCGCATCAATGAACGCCTGATAAGTGCCATCGTCCATCGCTTGGATTTTTTCATTTACCTGCTCAGCGCGTGTCTTTCCGTTCCCTTCCTGAGTCAAGGTAATGGTTTGTGCGCCCCCTGCCATGGTGAACTCCAAATCAGATAAGAGCTGATCAAAAGCAGCTTGCACGATGCGGTCTTTCTTTTCGCCTTTCCAGCGCGCCGCAAAGTAGGCACCCATCTTCTCGTTAATTTTCGGAATAGTGAGCGAGTAAAACGCGTCTTTTACGCCTTGCTCGTTGCGAGTTAACTGCTCCGATAATGCCTTAACCTCGGCAAGACTCATGTCTCCTTTGTTAAGAGCGGAAAAGGCATCAAGCGTTGGTATGGCAGAGTTTACGGTTGGCGTAGCAGGAGAGTTTTTAGGGGCATCTTGGTAGTCAAGCAGCTCTTTAAGTCGAGCGGCAAGTTTAGAGCGAGGCCCTGCCACCTTGAGTACGCCGCCAACGTCTTTAAAGCCTTCCTCCATTTTTTTTGCCAGTGCTTTTGCCCTAGCTTCATCTGCCGATGCTAGCAAATTAAGGTGAGTTAGTGCTTTTGGGCCCGCCCATTTGCGATCATCCTTTGCCAGCGCTGACTTACCCTCGCGCATGTTTTGCGCAATAGTGGCTAGATACTCAACTGCCTTTTTTTCAGCGCGACTAAGATTGTCGCGACGCTCTTTCTCTTGCCTAGCCTGACGCTGCTCCTCGTTCATAACGGCTTCTACGTCTTGAGATATGCGCTTACGCATCGCGCTTAGCTTTTCGACCTCACGGCTAAATGCCGCCATGTTTTTATCAGCTTTGGCGGAATACTTCGCCATATTGCGCCCACCTCGGCCGGTAACAAACCAACTCGGGTTACTGGCAGCCCGTGCAGATTCTCGCTCAATAAATGCTTTTTCTTCGTTGAGGTAGTCTTCAATCAGGCTTTGCGCTTTCTGTTGTCGATCTTCAGTATCAAGCAAGCCTTTCTCGTCCAAGTCGCCTGCGATTTTTTTTGCTTCCTCAGCTAGCTCTGCATTAAAGTCTCGCCCCTTCCCAATGTGAGTAGCGCGATTGTAGGTTGATTCTGTTTCCTTACTGATCTCTGGCAAAACCAGCTTCAAGCCAGAAGCGTTAATGATCTTATCGCCATCAACTAACTGCTCTTTTTGGGTGTTGTCGGACTGGGCCTCATCAATCATCATTCGCAGCTTTGTGGTTGCAAATGACTGCGCCTTTCTTAGATCGGCTCTGGCTTCTGCTTGCTCTTCTTTGGGTAGAGATTGAATGATGGGCTCGCCACGTTCGCGCATGTCATCCATCACTTGCTTGATAGCATTACGGCTAAAGTCGGGCTCGTTCGCTGGCTCTGGCTGCTGCGGGTCAAATAGTGCTTCAACTTGCTGGCGTCGTACTTGGTTCTCAGGCAGGGCATCAAATCGCGCTTTGCGCTCCTTGGCTTCTTGCTCAAAAGCGGCAATGCGCTCCGGCGCGTTACGCAGTGATTCCAATAGCGCGTCGCGCAGCTGGGGATTAGATTGGGCCATGCGCTTTTTAAGGCGCTTGCGCATTGATTTGGTCTTTTTAGTAAACGCGGCATAATCAGCAATTGGCTTCTTGCCTTCCTCGCGCATCTTCATTGTATTCGGGCGATTGGAAAACTCGCCGCGTGACTGTGCGCTTTGCTCAACGTTGGCCTTAACGCTTTCTTGTATTGCCTGCTGCTGGTAGTCAGCCTCAGTGGGCAGGTCTGAGACCTTTGGCTCGTCAAAAGATAGGCTATCCTCTAAATCAGGCTGCGCTTCCGGCTGACTTGATGCAGTAATGTTTTCCCTTCCCTGCTCTATGGCCTCAATGTAGCGCTGTATCTTGGAGTCTCGCTTGTCTTGAGCGGCCTGCTGCTTCTCTCTGGCAGCGTTGAACGCCTGCTGCACACCTGTTTCGTCAAGCCCGAGCTCTGACGCCTGCTCAGCGAGAACGTACAGCGATTGCTCTGCCTCTTGATCTCCTTGTTCTATACGCTCAAGTAGAGCTTCCGCTTTGTCCTGATCCATGGCGTAAGCCAGCTTGACGGTTTTTACAAAGTGATTGTCATTATCTGGTAGTACACCTTTGTCCCGTAATGATTGTTGCGAGGCTTTAAAACGGGAGGCCAGATCACCTTGTCCATCAACCTCCGGCTTTTCCCATTCCTGATTGCCCTCGGATAGAGTCTTATCCAGGACTTGCCGACGAACCCGCTCGGCAGCTTCAGATGGACCATCAGTGATCATGGTTTCATCATTACTTGGTAGCCGTACGCTCTCCATGCCCTGAACATCTTCCACTAATTGTGAGTCGTCAGTATCTTTCGTATTGCCCTCCGGCTCACCGGCTTGAGCCATGTCGTTTTCAATGGCGTCAGCGTTGTCGCGGGCCTTGTCGGCTCGAGTTCGCGTACCACCTGCCGCGCCCAAGGTGCCTCCAATGGCACCACCCAGTACGCCCTCATTCACCGCTCCAATCGCAACACCATCCATCAAATCGACATTGGTGCCCGCATACTCGTTTGATATTTCATTGGCGGCATACTGCTGCGTACCTCCCTGGATGGCTTCCGTTACACCCTCCCGTATTGCACCCTCAGTAGCTCCTTTTGCAACTCCTCGAGTAATAGACGAGCTCGCTTTACTTGCTCCACGAGTTAACATATTGGCTAACGGAACGTCGCCCAACATCGTCGCCAAAGCACTAGTGGCTAGTACTTTCTCATCAGACATTGTTGCGCGTGATGCCTGCTCGGCTGTCATCTGACGAGCCATATCAAGCTTTTCCGAATCACTACGGCCAACGTTTTCAGGATCCTCATCAACCGTGAAAAAATTGCTGCGAAAGACATTACTTTCCGCAAGCTGGTCCAAAGGAGCATTCATGACCGTTTCCTTAGCCTGAATCCCCTGACTACCAATATCTGAGGAGATCCCGACAGTGGCCGCGGGTGTGTTGCGTAGAACCTGATATGCCTTTTCCGCTGCTTTAGCAGCAAGTTGGGGGTTTGCGCCTGACTTGATTGCCAACTTTGTTAGTGACGGTATTGCAGATGAAGCAGACATTCCCCCAGTCGCGACTGCAGAAGCAATAGTCGGCGCCATGTAGCCCAACCCTTGCGCAATCTGCATCCCCCACACCGCGGGGTCGGAAGATACTCGCCAATTACCCTCGGGGGATTCGTTAATAGGCAAAGTTTGAAGAGCCTGTTTCCCTCCATCGGATAAGCTATCACCCAGCCAGTCTTTAGCCTGACCATAGGCTTTACGGAGATTATCAACGTACGACAAAGCCATCCCTTGAGGGGTATAAGCTGCAGCACTTTTCGCCGTCTCAATAGCAGAGTCAGGAACCCCGACATACCGCGCTAAATCAGTCATACCCTCCCCGATACCTTGGCCAACAGCTTTTGTGGTTTCCGCAGCCCCCTCCATTGCACCAGATGCGCCTACAGCCAGCCCTATTGCTACATCACCCGCACCAACTTCCACGTTTTCCTGCGGTTTATATGCATCTAAATTAAAGTTGTCGCTAAGTTGAAACGTCATATCAGTTTGGGCATTAACAGTGGCACCATCTGTCTTACCAAGAAGCTTGTCGTCTTTCATATCCGCTCCGAGCAGGCATAAAAAAACCGCCAGCTCCAAAGGAGCCAGCGGCTAAGTATAAGTATTTGATGATGGGGTTATTATTGCTTTAATTTAGCTATAGGTAAACGACCTTCATGAAGCAACCGACTGCTATGATCTAATCCGTCACCGGCGTCATTTCTTCCCCATTTGTTAAGTGTATATTTTCACCGAAATACCCACCGAGGTCAGATAATTCTACGTGATCTAGCTTGGTACCTTGGTATTCAAACACCCCCTCGTAATAAAGAATGTCAGGTGAATTCATCATGATTTTGATCCTGTAATGCGGATGATTCTCTTGAAGAAGTTTAAATCCAACTCCCCCATCAGGAGCTGTATACCAAAGAATATCGCCAACCATCTGCCCTTCCGACGTCCCCTCGACAGGTGAAACCTTGGCGAATAAAACAAACAAGAAAACTGTGGAAACCAACAAAGCAATAGTGAAAAGAGCCACTCTTTTGATTATTTTCTTCATATTATTCAGACACCTCTAAAGTATCTGTCTCATAATCGTAGTCTAAATCGATCTGTGAAAGCTGAAACTGCTCAATATACGCGCTAGGCACAACTACCGGAGGACGCCATGATGTATCTAGCCCTAAATGATCAGCTAGATCAATGGTGAAAGTCATACAGTTATGACTATCCACATCGTACTCGATCTTATCAGGACTATTGTTTTGGGCACGTATAGTCCTTAACCAATCATCAGCCTCTGAAAAAAAGTCCCCTCTCAGTACGACACCAGAAATTCTGCTTCTATCACCAGCCCTACCAGATACTTCTCGAAGTAAACGCTTCAAAGAGCTTTCAGTAATGAGGCCATTTTTTATTACAACGTCGCTAACATCAATTTTGCGAACGTTACCGGGTATATCTGAGTTAGGGTTTGGATAACGCCCATACTCATAATATCTCGTGAGTCCGGTCTCGCCATTGATAAGAATGACACCAGCATGACCCAAGTAGGGCGCTTTGATCTTGGGTGTGGATATTTTGTAGCCGAAAACTTCAAAAGATTGCTCACCGACAACTTGAACATCATAATCTGGAAACACAATCGGAATCAGAAAATCTTCATTTCCGGATATATAGACTTCATAGGGAGTAGTATCATCTACTGGTGTTGCTGATAAAGTATCTGTCATTTACTCCCCCTTTAATAACCACATGTTCGTTTTCTTGTATTTGAACTTCACCTTTGTGGCTATCTCACCCTTCTTGATTCCGAGTATCTGTCCCTGAGCGTCAGTTCTAAATTCTTCTTCAGTGCCGTCTTCTAGTTGGCAGATAACATCTTGGTTGGCAAATACGTTTCCACTGTTATCCTTTACGATCGCATTAATATCGTAAAGAGTGACATCTATCGGGGTAAAAGGAACAGGAGTATGGCTGTCCCCTATATTGATTGTCCCTCCTCCCACGGTAACTCCTCCACAACTGACAGACCCTCCTGTAATCGCAGCGGGTTTACCATTTATGAACACAGTTGAAGAGCCTGACGCTATCGAACGACCGTGAGGAGGATGTTTGGGCTTGCTATGAGGTGCGAGTGGATCACCAACGCGCGCTGCTGGTATACCATCTATTTTCACATCGGGAGACCCCGCGGTCACTGGTGTTGGTGGGAAGCCATCATGTTCCGTACCTTTATCACCCACTCTAACTGCTTTAGCCATCAGATCCATCCGTCCAGAAAATCGAGCAACATCTAAGCAGCACTGATTAAAAAAGCAACCAAGAGTCTACTAATTCTGGACTAAGATCTGCTTTATAAGTTGGTTACATAATGTTGGATGCTCTGCTCTCTCAATTTGTTAGCCACCTCAGCGCTTTTCTCCGCTTTATGCTTAGCCAACTGATCATTAAAAGCACGCTCGATAGTATCCAAATCATATCCACTCAAATCTGTGCCTTTTTGCTTCACAGCTTGAAGGAAATACTGACGCCGAGGATCTCTACTCGCCCATTGCTCTACGTCTTTCGGTAAAGCTGATTGGTGTTCAGAACTACCTGTTTTCGGTTCCTCGCCACCATAATGCTGAGCGATACGTGATAGACGCTGATCATAAATTCGATTTATCTCGTCTTCCTTTCGTTTCAACATATCAGGGTTTTGACTATCAGCACTGAATCCATCTTGTTCACTGTACAGCTTGGCAAGAGCTTTGCTGCGGTCACTCTCTATTGAGGAAACCTCTTCCTTGTAACCCTTCATCTCGTCCTTGCTACCAAAGACTGATTTGTATGCCGGTGAAGCCATAGCACGCCTGCGCATTTCCAACTGACCAGTCAAATCCCGCATTGCCTGCTCTAATGGTATTACTTTCACCTGTTCATCAGCCGTCCCGCGTCCGTCAGTAACGGGTTTTGGTACCCAACGACCATCGCCATAATTCACTTCAGTTGTGATCACCAAGCCTGGTTGGTCGCCGTCAAGCTCAGGATTGATATCTGCAGCCAACGTCACGCCACCCCATCGTGCATCTTTAATTACTCGACCGGTTCTTGGATCTTTTTGACCAATTGAAGCCTTGATGTTCTGGCTGTAGAACGTGTTAAGCGCTTCTTTGAGCTCAGAATCGTTGAAATCGGCGTTACCATCTAGTACCGCGGGCAACTTGTTCTCTAACGTCTCTCCGGCTCTTACTACTTCAGGCTGAAGATAGCGACGTGGGTCGTAAGCACCTCCGGCAATCATCTCATTATCGAGGATGGGGTCAATGTCACCGGTGTCTATCCACCGTTTCCAACTATTCTGAATGACGGGCAGGTTTTCCCGAATGTAGCTTGCTCGTTTTTGTTGTCCAAGTTGATATTCGGAAAGTGCTCGCTGTGCTTGTTGAGTTTCCAGCTGTGAGTCAACAAGCTTCTGCTCGCGGGCCTCTTTTTCGCGTAATGCTCCACCCTGACCATCTTTGCCATAGTTGTGCTCAAACTGTTGCTGTCTGCGCCGCTCTTCCGCTTGTTGCAGTGACATTTGCTGTTCACGAGACTCTCGTCTCTCCTGGTTCTCCTGATTACGAAGCGCGCGATCCTCCTTACGCTCCATGTATCTGTCTGCAACATCGAAAGCGCGCAAAGCACCATCCATAAAACCACGTGTATCTAGGCCCATCTCCACCTCCGCTAGAACAGCTCGCCTACGACAAATCCCGCTACCGCACCAACCCCGGCTCCAATGGGGCCACCTACCATCCCCCCTATTGCTGCACCTGACGCTACAGAACTGATTGATTGCTGACGTTCAGCAGACTTCAAGTGTTTGTTAGCTGCATTCCGACGCTCTTCTCTTTCAGCAACATCACGCAGCCCCTTCAAAGCGGTACTTTTCTGATGCTGCCCCATACTGAGTAAGCTATATCCCATGGTTACACCTACTGCTGTTGCACATTACGTAAACCCATACCAGCACCGGAAAGGGTCTTCATTGATCGATCTCGCTCGTATGCTCTCAAGCCGTTTTTCGCAGAGACGGAAGCTAACGCAAGCTGAGCATCTTGATTGGGGTCACCCTGTGGTGTTACCCCGTAACGAGACATTTTATTTAATTGCCCCAAGCGCGCAGCCTGAATAGAGCCATTAACATTGCGATCGACTCTCCCTAGTTGCTCTCCCAACAACTCACCGGTTTGAGACTTCTGCATGAGATCTTTCTGAACTGGATAGAACCTTTGATACCAATCGTCATATTGCTGCCGAGTGATACGCGCATATGTGTCTGCCGCGATTCCCATAACTACTCCTTATGCCACCAATGAACCACTAGGGTTGTTTAGCGGATCATAGTCATTCAACGTAGATGCTTTCGTACTCACACCATCTACTCCGGCTTTGCCCAATGAACCAGCGGACTGGCCCATATAACTTCTAAGCCCTACGCCAGCTGCCGCTCCGGCTAGCTGAAGGTTTGATGAGCGTTTATTGAAGTCTTTTTCCGCGTCTTCTGTCGCTTTCCTTAAACTCGTGTTGGCTACGTCACCTATTCCCTCGAGTGCTCCCGTCTTTTGGCCAAGCCCGATAGCTGTAACATCGCTCAGACCAGCTAAGTACTTGTCCTGCTCTGAAGACTGAGCTCTATTGGTAGTATCCGATTGATCAAGTGCTTGATCGGTAGCCATGTTGGCCATCGTTGACTGAAACTTACCCGAATTAGGATTGATGCCACTTGCCGACAGCGACTGCGCCGTTTCGTCTCGGCTCTTTGTATATGCTTTGTTGTATCCAACATCGACCGCTTGTTTGACGTCAGCCATATTTGTCGCGCTATTAAACGCACTGACACGCTCAATGAAGTTATCTTCAAACTGCTTAAAGTCACTTTGGTAGAGGTCCCACTGCTTCCTCGCTACGTCTGCAGCTGCCTTTTGTGCCGCTGTTTCTTTGACTTTTTGTTTACCGCCGCCACCCATATTGACCTCCTAGAGTAACTTCTCCCAATGTTGAACTCTGGCTGCTCCGGACGTTTTAACATATCCATTGGCGAGCAACGCTTGCTCAAGACCAGGAACAGCCGTGAATAACTCCACACCTCTCGCGCCCATTTGCCTGCCTTTGAGCTCTATTTCACTTTGGTAACGAGTAATTGCGTTGCCACCCCAATTGAACGCGAACATCACATTCAACCAAGACAAGCCATTTCGAGCTGTTGGCTGCAACACAACAAAACCATCCTCGGCGAGAAACAAAAACGCCCTCTCATCTAAAAGGGCGTCATCTATTTCATCGGCAAAGAAGTGATTATTCCGAGACTGCGTTTTACGTATGATGGGGAGTAAATGGAGGCGATAGTTCAACCAAGGCTTTGAGTACATCACTTGATTCACGATTACCTGTAATTTGTAACATCTGCGATGGCTAACATAGAGCTTCCTTTACTCATCCATCCTTCAGGTGCAATAGGGTCATCATAGCCGGGGGCAGAAGACGGAGTACCTAGCTTTCTGTAAGTGACTTTGTTCCCCTCTACTCGCAGAGCATCGTCAGCTGACCACTCCATTAAAACACGCCACTTACCTGTCCCTCTTTTCAGGAAATTGTAAGCTCTTGCTACAGTAATACGTGCTGCGTACTCTCTCCCCTCAGGTAATACGATCGACCGTTCAGGGCCATTTGAGTTACTGTCGAGAGGCTTCACCGGAGGCTCAGTCGGCTGCAGGGTATGAAGCGCCGCTAACCTCAGTAGCCGCCAACGGCTATCAAAAACTAGCGACTGATTTTTCCCAAAAACCTGCAACCCATAAGTCTCATTGCCAATTTTATGGGGCTTCGACGAAAAGACGTACACGCTGATTTTAGCTGAGTGCTTGGCAACGAAGCGGTAGTGATACCGATGACCATACATCCCACCAATAATGGCCGTATCGACCGGTGAAGAGATAAATATCATGGGGTCAGGGACAGACACCTGATACTCCGCAGAATATAGCGCCACGCCAAAGCTATCTTTGCGTGAGAGTTGAAGTTCGATGCGGTTGTGAAAACAATGGTTCTGGTATTCACCATCAATAATTTCCGCCCCGTGGATACCAAACACTTTGAGACCGTATGCCATCAATACACCCCATAATGAACCAATAAGGGCGGTACCTGACCTCTGTATAGCAGACGATTCACCGTGATAGACCAGATGAGCGTGTCATTGTCTTGATGAATACTGTAATCGTACTGGTGAGCTGCAGAAGCCGGCTTCGCGAGTTCTAGCCACCATAGTGCGGTGCGGCCACGCAGGCCTTCATGCTTAACCTGTCCAGTAACGGTGCGCTTGGACTTTATCGCGGGAATTGTAAACGAGCCCAGTATACGAGGCGTGCGGTCGGTAACATCGAGTACGACCGTGCCTTGGGCATCATAAATCCGAAGACCATACATTTTCATTCTAAATCACCCAGAACAACAACAAGTTGATTACTATCGAACACTTTTAATCTGTCGCCATTTACTTCGAGCCGAGACGGGCCTTGGTTGGAGCGCATAAACAAACGACTCGTCTCAATCGTGCCATCTTTTGAAATACGCGTATGGTAGCCACCATAAGGACCTCCGGAACCAAAGCCGGCTTGACCTCCCTCGATGACAGCACTCTTGATCTTGGGCGAGGAGAGAGAAATACCCGCTTTAACGACATCCGCAACAATCTTCTGGCTGTTCAATATCTGGATTGTCGCCTTTTCAATCATTGCTTTAGGTAGGACCACTTTGCCTTTATCAATGGCAAAGACTGGCGTTGCAGGTTGCTTAGAGCTCGGGTCAAAAACATAGAACTGACTGGCACTAACCGCGACCTGACTTTTGCCATCACTGCCAGCGATTAAGCCAATTCCAGCTTTTATATCCCCAGCTTGGGCTTTCTGTTCCCATATTGCTTGAAAAGCTGCAGAGCCTTGCTTATCCAGCTTTGCGATTGCTTTAGACTGAGATTCAGTTTTTGCAGATAGCTCGCCGGCCTTCGCTTCAAGAGAGGATGTCTTTTTCGCAAGAGACTGATTCGCGCTCGTCAGCGTCTTGGATACGCTATCAATCTTTGCGTTCGCTTTGGTGTCTGCCGACTTATAAGCAGACTCAACACGTTTGACATGCTCTGATAGCGCCTTATCAGCATCAGTGAGCGATTTGGTTGTGTCGGTTATAAGCGCATTTGTTTTTGTCTTTTCGGTGCTGAATTCAACACTTAAATCAGCAATTCGTTTTGAGAGAGATTCATCAGCGCTGGCAACAGTGAGAGAAAGCTCCCGTACTGAACCTTTAATATCATTATCAGCCTTCTGATAACTCGCTTCTAGTCGGCCAGCTCGCTCCGTCAATACCTTATGATTGTTCGATACCACTCGAGTTAAGGAATCGACACTTCCTTTAAGTCCCGCGTCAGCTTTCTTAAATGCTGACTCGATGTGATCGGTACGTTCAACAAGTGCTTTATTCGCGTCAGACAACGTCTTAGTGGTCTCATCAATGCGTGTATTCGTCGCAACATCTGCTTTGCGATAGTCGGTTTCAACACGACCAACCCGCTGCGCTAATGCCTTATCTGCGTCGCTAAGCGTCTTTTTAGTATCCATGAACAACGCATTAGCTTTGCTGATATCCGTACTGAATTTGCTACCTAGCTCCGTGATTCGCTTCGATAAGGCCTGATCGGCATTTGTCATTGTGCGAGATAAAGAATCGATAGACCCAATAATAGCCTTGTCACCGTCTTTATAACTGGCCTCAAGCTTATCGGTCCGCTCCACAAGGGATTTTTGATTATCTGCAACAAGTTGAGACAGAGTATCCATGCTGCTCTTCAAGCTAGCTTCGCTCTGTTTGTATGCTGCCTCGACGTGATCTGCGCGCTTGGCTAAAGCTTTATCCGCCTCTGCAAGAGTCTTAGTTGCCGTATCAATCTTCGCATTCGTCGCGCTATTTCCCTTCCTGTAAGCCGACTCAACGCCTTCAATTTTTAAACCCAGCGCTTTATCAGCATCACTCAGTACTTTCTGTACATGAGTAAGCCGTGTGTTCGTTTTACTACTTTCAGTCGTGAACGAATTAGCGAGCTCACTAACACGTTTAGACAATGCTTCATCAGCATTTGCTGTAGAGAGAGATAGCTCTTGAATACTGCCCTTGATTGCATCATCTCCGGCCTTAAAGCTCGCATCTATGTTGTCGGTGCGTTCCGCCAGCGCTTTATGGTTATTGGAGATAACTCGCGACAAGGTATCGACACGACCGTTCAAGCTGACATCATTTTGTGCCACTTTCGCTTCTATATGATCGGCGCGCTCAGCCAATGATTTATCAACGTCAGACAGGGCTTTGCTCGTTTCATCGATTCGGGCATTAATATCATTGCTAACATCTTTGAGACCGGTTTCTAGGCTCGAGAGCTTTTTCGTAAGCGCATTATCTTTCTGCGAGATAGTTTTGCGTGTATCCGTTATCAACGCGTTTGTTTTGGCATTGGCTTGCGTAAACTCACTATTGAGTTTATCGACTCTTGTGGCCAACGTTTTATCACCGTCGGCGAAAGCCCGACTGATCTGATTTAGCTCTGCACCAAGCTTGCTATCGGATTCCCTATACTCAGCACGGATGTCGCCAAGCTGTTGAACGGTCGTTGATTCTCTATCTGCGACAGCTTTAGACAAAGACTGGATTTGACCCTTGGTACCTGCCAGTGCACTAGAGAAGTTGGCGTTGATCTCATTTAGGCGTTTCGCAACTGTGTCTTTATTAGTCGTAACTACCTTTTCTAGGTCTTTTATGCTGCTTTCCATAGTCGCATCGCCACGCTGCATTGCAGCTTCAAGCGCACTTATCACTTGCGTTAGTGCTGTATTAGCGTCAGAAAAAGCCTTCTGGGCTTTGGTTACCATTGCTGTCGTAAATTGGCGCTGTTCCTCACTACTACTAATCAAGGATGCACTCAATTGCTCCACTTGTTCGGTTAAAGCACGTTCAGCATTGGCTAATGCGTGCTCGACACCTTTGATCTGAGCAACGTTTGATTGGTCTCCTTCCCTACTCAGTTTCTCTAGTCTGGCAGTCTCCCCCGCGATGAGCTTTTTCGCATCAGACAAAGAACTTGTGAACTCTGAGCGCGCTAGGCTCAGTGCTTTCTTTGCCGATGCAATTTCTTTTTGGGTTTGTTCAAGTGTTTGATTTGTTTCAGAGAGCCGCTTACTGGTGCGCTCATCTGCTAACTTGAGGTCATTTCGAGCTTCTGATAATTGCTCTTGAGTACCGTGAATGCTCTCTATGAGGCTTTTATCCGTTTCGGCTAACTCTTGCCGAGACTGTTCGATGCTTTTTTGCGTCTCCTTAATACGCGAATCTAAAACGTTATTAACGCGTTCAAGGTCACTGCGCGCTTCCCTTATTGCCTTGCTGGCAGATTCGGAGGCTTGGCCAATGCCCGCGTTGAGATCTTTGAAAAGCGTTGAGTCGCGCAGCTGCTCCGCGACTTCATTGATCACTTCCGAAATGTCTGTGCTTGTTTTTACCGATAGGCCATGGCGGTCATTGAAGGGACCCGCAATATCTTTGATGTTAATATGCCGAGCCCAATAGAAATACTGTGAGCCTGGACGAACGCTATCTCCAAAAACCGTTGCCGAGACGGTTGCAATAAGTACAGCCTCATCAAGAACGTCTTTATCAGAACGCCAAATTTCTGTGTAAGAATGACCGGAATATGCTGGCCGATCCCACTCAAGCATGATTGAACTAAAGCCCCCGAATCCAGCGAATCGCTCAGGCGTAGTTGGCATTTCAACGGGCTTAGTAGCATTAATACTTGATGACGGTGCTGGCATAGGAAGTACTCTGCCACCCGTTCCGCGACGTACAGTAATCAACCCGAGTGCGTTTAGCTCTCTCAGGGTAATTGCTCTATCAAGGCCATTCCCGCGCTGTCCTGTTAGCTTTTCGACATTCTCTACGATAGCGGCTTGATTGCGACCACTGTGAAACCCTGACTTATGCATTAGGCCAACTCCTGCATTGAGTCTGACAACATCAAGCGGTCTACACCTGCAGCTCCTGATACTTCTATTTGCCAATAACTCGCCCGAACGGGAGGTAATCGGAATGGCATATTCGTCAGTTCGCCTTGCGGAACAGTGAGAATGGTTTGGTTATCTGCAATGACTTTCACGGTGAGTTTTCCCGGTTCAGAGGAGCGAACTCTAGCGGAAGTTAGGGCTGCATCATCTGGCACCCAAAATACCTTGGATCGCCAGGTCATCGACTTCAATGCTTCACTTTGGCGCCACATGCTGACTTTATCGCCATGCACGATGAATAGTGTATCGGTGAGCAAATCAACATAGGTAGCGTCCCATCTATCGCTAATTCGAGTGAACGCTTTAGATAAGGGATCGTAAATGAAACCGCCAGTTTCTGACTGGGCAACATACCACCCTTCTACGGCGACCGCCCGAATGGTTTCAGGTTTCAATGCCTGCCACTGCTTGCGATCAATGATTTCCTCAGAGGCAATAGCTGCACCGTCAGAACTGACTACTACGAGACCATCTGGTGCTGCATACATAGCCATACCAGAAACAACAACTAAGGAATCCGCGCTGACACATGATTGTTCTATGTCTAGTTTGGTAGCAGTCATGGCATCCGGAGTTACACCCGAAAAGACGTAAGGGTACCCTCTCGTTACAGCTACCAAAGAAGTACCAACTGGCACAATTGCTTGAATCGTATGTTCAGTCGTCAGTCGATAAGACTTCGGCCATGCATAAGGCAGGTAAGCAGCAGAGAACATAACTTCATTGCCTGCAAAGCCAGCACAAATGCCATTGGCCATGGTACATAAGCCTTGCATGTTCTCAGGAGGCTCGTCGTAATCCCATGTCTCAAGCACTGCGCTATTCAGATCACGTGTTGAATCTTTGTACTCGGTGTTTGAAATTGGAAGTTCCGCAAGCAACATATAGGCGCCCACACCTGCTGCCGTTACTGAGCGATATACGCGAGTATGAGTAATATTATGTGTATTTGTTGTCGGTTGAGAGAGCCCAAGTGTGATTGTCGAGCCAGGCTTCTCAATCAACACCGAACCAGACGGTTCACCCGGGGCGCCCTCTTCACCAAATCGCGTCACATATGTCTGGATATAGACACGATCTTCATCGTCAATCAGTGCTGGTTCACCTAAGGGCGGTTCTTCGCCGGTAGATGTATCGATACTGATCACTGCCGGCGGAAACTCAGGTCGAGGAACGCCCAGATCATAGGCTGCCGCAGGTCCAAAGCCTGAACCATCAATGGCAATATCTTGTGCAGTAACCTTGGGTTTCCCATCTCCAGTAAAATACACTCGCTGCCACTGATCTTGCCCGAGCGGGCTATCTATGGCGCTGACCACACTATCTGGCCAGAGCAACCAAGCATCATCATAGCGATGCAGTGTCTTTGCCGGAAAAGGAAGAGACCGCGCATGGAGGTTTTCGTTTATCGGCATGATCACCCCTCGCTCAAATTCGCAATCTCTTGCCAGCGTCGCTGCTTCATTGGGCAACAAGTAATCTTTGAGGCGAGGTACTTCGCCACGCATCATAAAAATATCGATGAGCATATTGAGGTTTCAGACCATTGAGACGTGAACGGATTTCACTAGCCGCGACTAGATTCGGCGCTCAGTGCTATGAATACGCTGCGTTTCCGCGTTATCGGTATTTGTTTTACCCGCTAACGCGTTCTGAAAATTGTTGAGGTGGTATGTTGCTTTGGCAGCTTCTGCTTCGGAGCGACCGTCTTTTGAATATGCTCGAAAAAGCATGAAATCAAACACCAAAGCTTCGTAGATAGGTGGCAGTGGAAAAGGATCACTATCTACTTTAATGATGATCTGTCTCGAATAGTCATACTCAATATCAACATCCTGCTCCGGCACAGGGAAAAGATAAAAGCTAAGGCTGTCGTTGTCGTTTCTGGTCCAGTTCGTGGGCTGTGCATCAATCATCGTTCGCCATAACGGATAGTTCTGATTGAGCCGGTATAAGTCTACAAATTGCAGGCCGTAGCCATTCGCATGATTTACGTTTAATAGCCGATAGGCGTCATCAGGTAGATCAACACGCGATTGGCCTTTCTTTACCGTTTGGCTCTTCGTTTCTCTTCCCAGATCTGGCCGAGACATCAAAATAACAGCAATGGCGTCGTTCAAATTGTGTAGATGGTTGGCTTTGGTCCAACGCGTATAGCGTTGATCAATCAACTCATCGGCAACGCGCTCTATCAACGAAATTACCTTTGCCATTAAAAGAACTCCCTTGGTGCGACTGGCCGAGTTGTCATAGACGTATTATCGAGCAACCAGCGTTTAGCACGACGCGTATGCTCAACGAATTCTCGCTCATGGTAGCTATGCAGATCCCCATTGAAGAACTCCGGCAACACATACAGCCATGACGCAGCGCCTTCACATATTGCTATGAGCCAATGATCCATAAGCGGAGTAGGTAGCTGCGTGGCATCGGTAACTGGCTCAATCGCAGCCCTAATTCGAACATCACTGCTAACATCACGGAGGAATTGAATGGTTCCCATTGAGGGACTCTTGAAGTCCATGCCAACGGCTAACCTCTCCCCCTTTGTGACAACATCAACTTCACCCGTCAGATTAAATGTCGTTAGGCCTAACTGCCCAAAGACATCAGTTACCTGCCCTTCAACAACAGGGCCAATGGTGTGTTCCACTCTTATAATGCCGGTCAGGCGGCAAAAGCGACCTGCGCTGTAGACAATCGCTTTCTTGAGGGTGATAGGCATAGCTGCCGGCGCAATCTGCCGCAGTGCAGGTAGGAAGTCATCAACGGGGACGGTGCGCATTACTCGCCCTCGCTTGCTCGGATAGCGTCACGAACGCGCTTTTTGAATGCGTCTACTTTCTCTTGTGGCTCCTTAGTAATATCTAAGTCGTGCGACTCGACCAAGGTGGCAACTTGCGCCCCATTTAGCTTGTTCAAGTCTATTTCTTCACCGCCAAGGGTGACGACCATGGATGATTCAGCTTCAGCCGCTTTGCGTACCTCTTCGGCTTTGGCCTCCGCTTCTTTGCGCACCTGCTCTTTTTCTTCTCGCGCTTTCAGCACATCGTCAACCTGATCCGCTTCTACAAACACTTTGTCAAAACGCATCAATACTGCGGCGACTTCTTCTGATACTTCGATAGGCTTGTTTTGCGGAAATACTTGGCGAGAGCCAGTGATAGTGTCTCGCTTAAATTCTTTGGGACCGACATAGGCAATTGCGATTTTCATTGGTGTACCTGCTTATCCAGAAACAAAAGGGGCGCGATTGCGCCCCAGGTTTGATTTAGTAGCCGATCACTCGGTACTCAGGATTGATTTGCAGTGTGCCCGTTGCTTTACCGCCCTTGACCACCACATTCAAAACTCGCTTTTCTTCGTTGTAGGTAGGTGGGATCACCAAGGCTTCATCGGTTTTGCCAGACACATCCACGTCAGCAGCAAGCACGTCGCTGCCAGATTTGATATCAATTTTGACTGACTCGCCAAGGCCGTTTGTGTGAACACGGAAGCCGGTGAGCGATAAACCGATAGGCAGCTCAACCATTTCCACTACATCGCCAATGGCGGCTGCTTTGAGTGACACATTGGTCAGTGCCATTGATACATTGCCATGCGCGCCAACGTAAATGCGGTCGTGCATGCTCGGTGCTTTAATCGTTGCCATGAGATAAACCTCTTAAATGAATTGGGCAAAAGGGTGCGGCGCTATACCGCATCCCGATTAGTAGCCGGTTGAAACCGCGGTATCGAGCGCGATCACGCCGTGGTCATTGAGGCGACCAGTCTTGTCCGCAAAGCGCACTTTCTTGAGGCCGTTCATCCAAGCAATGGTGACCTCATCACGGTTACCCGCGTCGGTTTTCTCGGTATGAATTGAGAACTGGCTGCCGTTTTTGGTTTTACCCCACGCATCAGCCAGTGCTTGTGCACCGATGAGCATTGCGCGATCGATAGTTGTGCCGGCTTCAACTTGCTTAACTGTCGCTTTATTGTCGTTTTTCGACACATCGACGGTTGAGCCAGGGTTGAATCTAATTGGCATGCCCTTGTACTGACGCACTAAGATGTTTCCGTGCATCACGCACTCACCGCGGAACACTTGGTGATCGAAGCTGCTACGACGTTTCATCGCGTTCGCCATCAGCTGCTGCCAGTCTTTATAAGTGGATGTACGCTTAAAGTCGTGCCATTGGCGCGGCGTGACGTTAAGAATAAAGAAAGGCTCATCGCCCGCCAGCTTGTCATCTTTGAAACGGATAGGCTGGAGCGGGTGCGCCATTTCATCGATGAACAACGAGATATTGTCCACCGTTTCCATGCCGAACACGTCAGCCTGGTCAATCTGCTCGAAGTTTGTCGCGTCACCACCAAAAAAGTGGCGATCGTAAGTTGGCGGCATGATGGGATTGACCAGCATGTCGCCAAAATCTGGATGATTACTCAGCGGCACGATGATGTCATCTTGAATGTAATCACCCCGTGCACCCGCCATATGGACCGTAGCAAGCTGATCCTTAACATCATTGAAGTAGGTTCCGAGCAACGTGCGCGCTGTGCTCATCAAGTTATGACCGGTGCGCTGCTGGCTCATCTTGCCGCCGGCATCAACCTGATGTCGGCCTTGGTCAATGGAAAGCTCGAAGCTGGTGAAATCAAGGCTTTCACCGTTCCCAGCGATACGCTTATCACCCATGGTTGGGCGCTTAGACAACTTGTGAACAATCTGCATGTCCACGGTATCGCCAGCTGTTTTTGTCAGGTCATTCACAGTGACAATTGGCGCACCGGGTGATGATTGTTTATTTCCTTTCTTATCGCCTTGCGCTTTTTGCGGCGCAGAGTCTGTCAGCATGTTTGTCATGCTTCGATTACGGTTTGCCGCGGTAAATAGCGCGACTTCCTGCAGCTTCTTAGCTTGCGCTTTGGTAATCGTGGTCATGTTAATAAAACCCTCAAACAAAAACACCCGCCACAATGGGCGGGTGCTCGATGCCGTCTACGGCGTTAAACTTGAGAGAGAAGCTCCTCGATCTGGTCTTCGGTCATTTCAGACATAAGGCCGTAAAGCTCACTCTCGTCAGCGTTGGCGATTTTGTCCAAGATAGATCCTTTATGGCTGGTCGTGGAGCCAGTCTCGCTCGGTGATGGGGGGAGCGAATTATTTGCGTCTGCTTCAGCCTTAGCTGCCTTGGCTTTTGCGCTTTCGGCATAGTGCTCTTTGGTCAGTCGAGCTGCTTCAGCAAATCGCTCATCAATGGACTTTTCAGCCCAGTTAGGGTCAGCACGCAGCTTGTCATCAAACTCAATCGCCTTTTTCCACTGTTCGCCGCCTTCGTTTGACCACTTTGCTAAATCGGGATGTTTGGCAATGGCTTCCCCAACGACGTCTCGTTCAGATGCCGGATCGGTGTCGGCTGGCTTCGTTTCTGGTGCGGATTGTGTTTGCTGACTCACAGCTTCGACTTTGGCGAATAGACCTCGAATGGCTTGACCGATTTCGGGGTAGTCTTCTGCCAGCGTGTCCAGCTGCTCCTCTGAGATTTTGAAGTTTTCTGGTAAGTCTTCAGGCTCGACGCCAAGCTTTTCAAGCTGCTTGTTGCGCACATCAAGCAAGCGTTGAGATTGCTCCCACTCACTTTGCTGTTTCTGTAGTGCTTCAATCTGCTCTTTCAGTTGTTGCTTCTCTCGACGCTCACGTTCTAGCACATCAAATGGAATAACGTGCGCACCGTCTTTAGTTGCAACACCCTCTGGTTTCTCGCCTTCTTCAGTATCTCCACCGTCTTTTTCAGATGCGGGTGCCGAATCCGCTTTATCGACGTTGTCTGATATTGACTGTGTTTCGCTATCTACGCTTGGTTGTTCCGCGTTAGACGCTGGTTGCTCAGATTCGCTATCGTCATCGTCTGCTAACTCAGCATCATCGAACTGTTCCATTAGCGCTTCTAGCTCTTCAACTGTTTCATTACCGGTTACTTCAAACATTTGCCTCTCCTGTGTGTAGACGTATCGCTGTCTGTGCGGTTAAGCCCTCTCGTGAAAGCGCTTAGCGACACATACAAAAAAGCCCCGGCAAATGCCGAGGCTGAACGTGTTGCTCCAATAAGCAGAGCCAATTGTGGTTTGAAACAATAAGGAATTGTCCACCAAGGAACTCAACAACCGGCCCAAATAACCAGTTGCATAAACTATTTACCCCACCGATGTTCAAACGGATCTCAATAAAGAAAAGCCTCGGTAAAAACCGAGGCGAACACAAAAATTAGGGATAGCTCTGAAATCCAGAACGAACATTAGGTGTGAGTGGAGTACAAGAAGCAGTTCTCACTCATGGAGTAGATATGCAGCGGGAACTACATGGCAACAATCCTAGCCTATTTATGGTTACCCTTCAGACACTAAAGCCTAAAAACCTAGCCAAAATGGAACCCTACTCAAACTTTTTTATACCGGCAACAAAAAAGCCCCACCCGTACAGGTGAGGCCTTGGCAATATGGGATTAATTTATCTCAACAAATTGAGATAAACAATAGTCTTAAAAGAACTAATAGAGGGACAGGTATCAAGATGGGAAAGCTACTAGAACAGATGGAAACAGTGATGAGCAGAGCTAATGACATACGTTATTTCGTTGCCTTATCAACATTTACATTATTACTCGATTCTGTCCTTGTTTACACTCGGAATGTATCAGTGTTGAGTATCAGCTGGGACTACATTAGTTCATCATTCACACTAGGGGCTGCACTCGTATTTCTCTGTTTTTTCAGTCTTTTTATGGTATTTGTTATACCAAGTATCATGAGCTTTATCACATTCATTGTGATCGAGACACGTGCTTATAAGGTCGTTGATGCTTTTGGTGCAACTCGCAAACACGGTAGAGATTATTTATCTCCATTTTCCCTATCTCAATACGCTTTGAACAATTGCAATGAAGTCGCGTATCAGATGGCCACAAAGCAAAGCGTTGAAAACCAAGAAAAGCGCCAAATGGAAAAATATAGCTTTGCTTTTGTACTGGTTTCAGTATGTAACTGGCTTGTATCTACTGAAAGTACTCGAACCATCATCGACATAGCAACTCACTTCGATTACAACGCCGGCCTCCTATCAGTTGATACAGCGAAATGTTTGATGTTGCTCATGGTCTACCCCGCGCTAGCTTGGATCGGAATTGCACATGGTTGCGGATTCACTTCGAATTACCTAGATGGCTATGTATACGCGCCCGAAATAAACAATAGGATCAACCCTCCCAGAAACGAGTTATAGCGTTAAGGACTCAATCTGTTGACTCAGTAACGCCTCATAGCCGGCTCTCGCTTGCCTAATCTCTTGGGAGAGCCGCTCCATCTCTTTGAGTATCTTACCAGTCTCTGCCTGCATCTTAGCATTCGAGTATCGCTTGCTATCGGCATCTACAGTGTCCTTATTAGCCGCAGCCCGAACTTTCTCAACCTCACCCTCTAGCTTCGCAACTTTAGCCACCATCTCACGCATCGCTAACTCTTTCTGCTCTTGCAGTTCAGCTTGCTGTTGCTGATAGGCCTGTTGTTCTTCATCCGTCATATCTTCTGGATCTTTTGGTACCTGCAGCGCCCCCCTAACTCGCTCCATGAACTCGGACTTGTTCGGAATATCGGATAACTCAGCGACCAAATCGATCACGGCTGCCTGAACTTGAGGAGGCAGCTGAGCAGTAAGCTGCATCATGCGATCAGCAAGCTGTGATTTATACGCAGCTGTCTGCTGTATTGGTGCTAATGTGATATGTGCACGTAGTCTAGTAACGTCGTTAGTGAGTCCGCCATCATCGGTTTCTTGGTTAATCACAATGGCTTTGCGTTTGAGTCTGTCTTCTTTATGAAGCGTCACTTTCTTATTGCGCTGCTTCTTCATGTCTTCGATGAGATAACCCAAGATCAACTCACCGACAAGCTGGCAGCTATAACGATAATTATCGTTAATCTCAGCGAGTGTCGTTGCGCCCTGCTCCACTAGGTTAGCGATAGCCACACCGGAATCCGCACTACTTTCTTGGCCAAGGAATGCTGAATAAATCCCCATCGTATCCTGAATAAGCTTCATGGACTCTTGCATAACTGCGAACTGTTGGTTCGCAATGTTGAAGTCTTGCTCGACTTTGAATGCTTCACTTATCGTCTTTTTATTGCGACGGTCGGGATTAAGTGGGATATAGCCGTCAGCGCGCTCTACTTCTTCAATGACCTGTTGGCGACTCAAGTTCGTCGCATCCTCGTCTGCAATGATTCGCTTCGCTTGCAGTAACCAGGTCAGTTTGATACGACGGAAATTCACTTCGTCCTGTGCGGGAATAGCACGCGCAATCAGGCCGTAGGGTTCATTTGTCGAGTCTTTCCGGTAACCAAAGAAAGGCACAATCGGGAACATGCCGTTGGGCGCATCACAATTACGCTCGCCCAGCTTGTGTGGCCCAGCAAACCACGTTTCGATAATACGTGATACCTGCGTCATCTCGACCTGCACTTTCCCCATACCCACTGCCGTGGCATGCATGGTATTGTTCTTGTCGTACTCAATCACGCGGCCATTGCTCAGGCGAATGATCGGCTTACGCTCAATCTTACGGAAATAGACGATTTGTAACTTAAGTCGTTTGCGATCAGAACTTAGATACTCAGCTTCGCGGCGACTCCAGCTCTGGTATTCTTCCCACGCTGACACTAGCCCAGCCTCGTGACCTTCAATGCTGTCTACGTCAACGAATCCCTTCCACTCATTAACTGCGTGATCGATTATTTCCGCCTTATTTGGCACCAATGACTTGAGCTCATCAGCATCAATCCAGCGCTCACGCATCACCCAGCGACAGTCAGACCAGTCTGGCTCGACGGATAACCAGTCCCAGTGGACTTCGTCCCGCGGCACATTCTTAATCTTATAACGAGGACCAAACGCATTAGGGTTTCGATAGACCTCTACAAACCCAATGCCACACTTGATTTGGCCTGCATAAGCATCCGAGCGCGCTTTATCTAGCCGGCCAAGACGGCAAACGTCAGAGAACTGTGCATTGATAGCTTCAGCTAACTGCTCAGTTTCATCATCCGGATCATCAGCCATGACAAGTAAGTTGGTGCGTGTCTTCGCCTCCATGCCTAAGACACCGTCCACTGTCGGCGCAATTAAGTTATGCATCGTTTCCGGTTGGCCCCGCTCTCGCAAGACTGCTACCACTTTTGGATGAAGCTGATCGCCATCGTAGTACGCGCAAGCCTTATTCGCATTGGTGCGCCAGTTAGGCTGTCCATCTATATCAGCCATAATGCTCATCAGAGTTTCAGTATCAATTGAGCTCTTATTCAGTTTCATCGCGTCATCCAATGCCTATATTCAAGCTGTGTTTCTTGTTTCTTCACGCGCTTCGGCATGCGTACTCGCATTTCTTGCGCAATCATGTAGCTCATAAGCTGATCATCGAAGCAGCCTTCCTGTGCATTCATGCTGCCTCGTTTGTCATAGACGAACGTATGTGCCTCGCTGACGGTGCCAATCCAGCGCATACCCGACTGACCATTTTTGAGTAGCACTTTCATGCCTTCGGTGAGTATCGGTTTGCTGTGCCGCGTAGTGAGCCAACCAAGTTTGACGGTTTCGTCTTCATCTTCGCGATCGATGTACTGCTCTGCGTAAATGCGCGAGCCCGGGTAAATGTCTTTAAGTTTGAGGATAAAGGCGTGGCCATGGTTGTTACGCTCTGGGCCGATGTAAGCCATGTTGTACCAACGGCCAATGTGCGCAGTGAGCTCTGCGAGAAATTCCACGTCGATATGTCCAAACCAGTGCAATACCTGCTCACCATTGGATTGCTTAACAACGTCGATGCTAGAGCGGTCACCGTGCTCTAAGCCTTCTGCGATATCGACACCAATCGCATACTCCTCATCCTCGTCCGGCAGTTCCCAAACTAGCGTCATGTTCGCCAAGCTGCGCTGACCTTGTTCGTCCAAGCGCTCTGGTTTGCTCACTTTATGACGTTCACCGGTAACCGGGTCCATGTCATAGACAATCAGTGGCGCTTTGCATCGAGATTCAGCGCGCATCACATCTTGGGCATTGAATACACGGCGACCTGATACAAGGAATGCTTCGAGCGGCGTGCTCGGAAACTCTTGCTTCATCTCCGCGCCTTGCTCCACTTCTTTGAGCACATACCACTGACGCTGTTCATCGTCGATGGTGCAGCCCATGGCTTCCTCAACCGCTTCAAAATACTCACGCTGAGCTTTGCTCATCGTGACACCAGTAGCAGGAACAGGGCTGCGATACTTGGGATCTTGCCACCACGCGAAAAAATGGAATTTCCAATCTAAATGGCTGAGCGCTTGGCATAGCTTTGTCAGTTCAATTGCACGTATGGTCATGCCATAGAAATCGCCACCAACACCCTCTGCCGTTGATTCGATGAACGCCACGCAGCCTTCATGAATCGCGTTAAGCGTACCCGTGCGCACTTCCTTAGCTTTCTGCGGATACTTCGCGCATATCTTGCCGTACTCCGAAACGTGCAAGCGTTGGACTGTGCCGGAACGGAATGAGGTGGCGACTTGCAGACTCGACCCGTGCTCAAAAAGAATGTAACCACCGTGCGCACCAGAGCGACGGCTTTTGACTTTAAACCGAGATTTCAGCCAAGCTGGCAAGTTATCGAATGGGATTTCAATCTTGGTACGGAAAATCTCGCCCGCCGCTTGCTGGTCTTGGGCGATGATCCCGCACTTCATGTTCTTATTGAAAAGTGCTTCGTCTAGCAGGTAGATATCAATGGCTGTCGAGAAACCAAGCTGACGCGCTTTCAGTATGATGTTGAGCCAGTGCATAAGCTCAAATAGCAAACGTTGAGCGGGACGCAATTTAAATGTGACCAGCTCGCCGCGTTCGTTCTCTATTTTGTAGAGATTGTCCATGCGCCACCATTTGTCGCTAAGTAGTCGCTCAATCTCTGCCAGCTCTTGCTCTTCGGCTACAGCTATCATTTCGACATCAACCCGCCTGTACCGCTGTCCTGCAAGTCATCAAGCATTTGACTAATCGGTGTGTCGTCACCCTTCCCTTCCTTGGCCAAACGATCGGCTTCGAGAGTCAATTTGCGTGTCGCGCTTCTCAATCGGCTTGTGTCAGCAATAATCTTGTCTTTGTTCACTGCATCAATACCGAGGCTGCTAAGCGTGCGTGTCATCGATTCAATGCGACCCGTCAACGTATCCAGCTGAGTATTCACACGCGTAAACGACTCGTACAGCGCAATGCGCTCGTCCAGCGAACTCGCGTTCTCCATGTCAGAGTGAATCTTCCCAAGATACTCAATGCCACTTTGCAACCGCGCACGCGTTAGCATCAGCTCATCATTGAGCGTTGCTATCTGCGACAAGTCGAACATGTGCTGTTTCTGCTCGGGAAAGTACCGCGCATAGATGCCGCCTTTTCTTGCCGCCTGATTACCCATCTCAAACGCATTCACCGGCACGTTCGTATTGCCAGCATTCCCCACTGACACAGTGTGTCCAGGCTTAAACCGTCCACCCTCATCACGCTCAGACTCAGCCATGTGCGGTTTTTCGGGGGATTTTGCGGGGGCGGATGGTTTATTGGATTTGTCTTTAGAAACATTTTTGCGCGCTTTCTTTTGCGCAGTTGATTTGCGCACTGGCTGCGCAGTTTGCGAGTGCGCAGTCTTTTTCTGCGCAGTTTTGCGCACTTTGATATAACGTCTAGCACTCGAGTAATTAAGCCCCTTTGCCTCGCACCACTCTTTAGCGCCAGTGCCGTATTTAGCATGGTCATGCTCGAATTGAGCTTGTAGCGCTTTCCAATCCTGCGTTGCCATTACTACTTATAACTCCGTACTTAACTCTCCCTCGACGACCCAGTCACCTAACTTGGGACGATGCGAGGCTTTGATGCTGATAGTGCTGCCGCTTGATAGCTCTACGTAGGCTGATTCACCGTTCCAGCCAAGTACTGACACAATGACTCCTGTATTCATGGCTTCTCGCTTAATCAGCATGTGACTTGTGATGAACATAATCGGGCGCTCTCTCCCGCGAGAGCGCCCTGTTATGCGCATTACTCATTACTATTCGTGTCAGTGCCCGTCTTCTCGCTGCTTTCGCCACTCTAGATACTCATCAGCATGAGCTGCGCACTGGCTCAGGGCTGACTTCAGGTAAGGGATTTCTTTGGCTGTTTCTTCTGGGGTGATGCCTGTAAGTTGAGGTTTATTACAGGGAACAATTAGGCCGGCAGGCGGTAAGATGTATTGAGTATCGACGACTGTCTCAGTACGGCTCGTGCAGCCGCTCAATAACAGCGCTAGGCCAAGGCTGAGATAGACATGCATCGTCAGCCATCGACGCTTCCATCGCTTTGATGTCATTGCGTAGCTTCTCCTGTGTTTTGTTTGCGCGCTGTTGGCGCTTGGTGAGTAGCGTTGTCATGTACGCGCGCTCTGAGCTGTATTGCGTAATGATGTTCTTGCGGGCTTGGCTTGTGGCTTTTGCATTGCGCAGTTCTGCGGTAAGCATTTCGTTGCGAGCGGACAGTGTGTCTATGCTCAGCCAAAGAAAACCCACGATAGCTATAGCAGCGACAGAGGTGATAAGCGTCGTCTTACTCGGTATCAGCATCGGCTTTAATCCGTTCGATAATCTCTTCATCGAGAGGCAACTGCCCCAACCGCGCTAGCGCATCGTTGATAGATAGCTGACCCAAACACAGCTGCGATACAATCTCTCTTCGCGTGACGATGCCGCGGCAATTCCATTTGGCTATTCGGCAATCTCGTGGCTTACCCTTGATAGTGACGTAGCGCCACCGCGGCATTTCCATGCATGCTTCGGGATATTGGCCAGCTAGCAGGTACTGATACAACGTTGAGCGTTGAAACGCACCGGTACCAATGTTGTAAGCCATGTCGAGGGATGCCAGGTGGACGTTCGCGGGTAGTTGCTGGGGAATGTCTTCGACTGGGGTGTTGTGTTTTTCTAGTGACTGACCAAACATCTTATCGCACTCGGCTTTTGTGAACTCGTCGCCTTGCTCTATACCGAGGGTTTCACCGTAACAAACTGTCCATACGCCGCCGCTATCTTGGTAAGCGACTTGCCGGTACCCTTCAAACCCTCCGGTTAACGCGACAGCCCCCACAAGCAACGCTTTCGTGAGCTTATTGAAGCGCATAAGTTAATCCTTAGTCTCGCTCGAGGATAATGCCTTTTTCACGGGCAATCTTTCGCATTTCACGCTTATGCCATTGGTTACTAATAAACATGGCTAAGCCGATAATGATGGATGAAAGGAAGTACCACTGCTCTAGCGATAGGCCGCCTACCACCATACCAAGAGCACTGAAGAAGTACGTGAGGTACCCAGTCACTTTGTCGAATAGGTCGTTCATAATCTGTCCCGATTAAGCATAAAAAAAGCCCCGACCGGGTTAAGGTCGAGGCTTCAACATTATGGGTAAATAATACTGCACTAGTCGTTACGACTCAATACTACAAACAAAAGTAGCGAGGAATGGATTGTCCTGAATACGGACCAACACTAGTTTTCGGTGTAAAAACCTATGAAGTCTGTCTTTTTAGCTAGGCCCGCTTTAATAGCAATCTCTTTTACCTGTTGCTTCGTGGCATTTTCTGGAATCTGCTCCATCACCTCTCCGTTGGGAAGCCTAACCGATATTGTGCCACGATCAGTTGGTAACTTGTGAGCTCCTAGTACCTCTGATATGGCTCTTGAAAGTCTTGCAGCTCTCGCTTTTCGACACAACTTATCCGTAAGATCCTTTATAGCCCCAAAAGAGTCATAATCATGTTTAATTGCTTCTCTATCAAGAATATAACTAGGATCTTCTTTAATTATACGACTACAGGATTCCTGACGATCTAACTGAGCGCTGACGAGATAAATACTGTTAGCTCTTTCATAGAGGTAATACCCATCGATTATCAGCGTTAAAGTCATTGCAATAACTAACGATAACCTAGTAATGCCCCACATTGCTTTTAGTCTGAAAATCCATTTCAAGTCCCAACGGAATAATGCAACCATTATATAGTATATTAATGACATAAATTCACATCTCTCATACTACTAAGCTACTCAGAGAATTGAGATGGAAGGTCTATCGGAATATCAAATTGTACTCGATGAGCCGAATGAGCCTCGTCAGAACTATTGACCCCTCCCGAGAAAGACAGCACAGACACGCTAGCTTTTGCACCTGCTCCCTTTCCTGATTTTTCAGAAACCTTGAGGCCAATATCAAATTTAACCATCTGCCTTTCAGGTCTTTCTTCAATTGCCCTCACCGTCAGGTTGTTATCATACCCTCCTACACCATATTCATTTTTTTCTTGAGCTGGATTAACTCTTCCACCATAGCTTTTCACCTCCTCAGCAGCGTTTCTAACCCCTTTTGCTATCTGTACCAAAGTCTCTTTTATGTACTCGTCTAACTGCATTACTTCTCCGATTATTTGTATGCTTCCACGCATAAGAGTTACAATAAATACTTGATAATCCTAAAACCCAAAATACTATCCTAGAACGCAATCATTATGAACTGTGAAAATCATGTAGCATTGTTTTATGAATGAGATTCAGTTATCGGAAAGTATTGTTTCTTCTTACAAAGTGACTTGTCAGATAGGGAGCGCTCTATAGCATTGAAAAAAGTCACTTTATTCGTAGTGTTTTGCCGGTATAGCCAAGCCTTTGTTATAGTCCATACGCCGTCAAAAATGTATCGCCCTGCTTTATTTCTTGGGATGCACAACTCTATCCCTTTAGCTTGTAGGGATAGAATAGTTGCAGAAAAAAAGCCATTGCACCATTCAACGCTACTTTTTTCGTCACACAGCTGAATAAAGTCTTTAGGATGAGTTTCTAGATTGCGTGTAGCTATCTCCATTACCCTCTCAGCGGTCCGTTCTTCGGCTAAGGCTATGTTGGTGGAGGTAAGTAATACTAGCATGAGTATTAGTATCAATATTTTCACCTATATATTAGCGTTAAAATGGGCATAAATACTATCTAATGCAATACTCGTTTTTATAAGAACCATAATATCAGCATCCCTATTACCATATCCTCTGCCCATTCGCATAATCAAGCCAGTTCTCAGTCGTAATGCCAGTAAACTACAGCTGGCAACCACGGCGATACGGCTGCGCTTCAGGCAGCCGATCATCCGTTTCCATACAATACACAAGTGCTTAAGATGCAATGATTTGGGGCAAGACTCCTATTCCCAACCGCTCTTTGCTGGAAACAGATAGCTCATCAATTCTATCGTAAATCCAATCGACAAGCTTTGAGCCATCCATTACCGAGACGCTAGCTGTTGTGGCAAACTCCAAAGTCTCATCAGCTACGTCTGCCGTCGTGATAAGCCATTTATCAACATGCTCATCTTCATCGATAGCGGCAAGTTGACGAATTCCTAACCCATCAGTTTCACCACGATGATGTTTCACTTGAATGAAGACCCTATTGCTAGATACAGGGTCAGTACGACTCGCCTCGATATCAACATCGGAAATATCAGAAGTCTTGTTTTTGGCAGCTATCTGAGCTGAGTAGCCTTCTAGCTCCATAAGCTCTTTGACTAACTTCTCTAAGCCATAGCCGCCACTTTCTAGCGTTGTCTCACCGTTTCTCAGTCTAGACAGCAAACCACGCTTAAATTCAGCGACTTGCGCATCTTTCTTCTGTTGAAAAATGCTGTCAAAACAAACTTTCTTGTTGTCTTTCAGCTCCCTGACGTACTCATCAATCTCATCTGCAAATTCATTCAGCGGAGCGATAGTCATTCTGATTTTTAACCGACTTTCCAGTCGCTCTGATAGCTGTGCTCGAGGGATTTTAATCGGCTCGCCATTTTCATCCTTGAAGTAATCAACGTTGATGCAGTTCGAGCCATATCCACCATTTTCTTTATGAACCTTCCCTTCTCGAACAACCCCGATAACAATAGCCCTAGATATTGGAACCACGACTACGTCCCCTGGTTTGGCATGAAAAAATCGATAAATCTGATTCCGTTGACGACCAATATCGATATTTTCATCCTCTACATATTGCATCAAGTCGCTAAACTCACTGAAAGATGACATATCAATACAGCCCCACCCGTATCCAGCCAGGCTTTCTGAAATTAACTCTTCAGGGCTTCGAACCAAGATGATCTGACTCATATCTTTTCCTTATGGCTTGCAATGCGTTACATAAACTCAATCTAAGATCAGCATATTCCCTGTCGGATTGAGCTTTAACAAAATCGTGTCGTATATCATTCCAAACATAAAAAACCGAAGCTTGCTGTAGCCATCCAGACAGTCAAAGACGCTTCAACTTCCTTGAAGAAAAAAGATATGGCTGCTGCTATCATGAAAAGCGCACTTATAAGCCTCCCCAATCCCACGAATATCCCTCTCAGCCACAACATTGGATAGAAAGTAATGTTTCTAAGCAAATTGAATAGTATTTTCATGACACCTCTCCATGGATAATTCTTATCTGCTTGGCGTTATAAAGAGCATTTCAACCGCAACTCAGCCACCTTCGCTCGCTCAACATCCACATAAGCAAGCCCGTACTCGGTTATAACACTCGTAAACTGCCGCAGATAATCACAGCGATACGGCTGCGCTTCAGGCAACCAATCATCCGGCCCCTTTGCGCCCTTCTGAGAATTGAGCCCGTCATCGACGATAATCAAGTTGTCCGGATCATTCGCAAACCGCTCTTTCTGGCTGCGTGACCAATCTTGACCGCCATGGCCGTGTGCCCACTTCAGAGCAACAACATGATCAATATCAACATCACTGGCCTGCGTATATACCTTACCGGTGAATTGCCCTATCCAACGACCGGTCTTAACCGTGCAATCACGGTCATTGGTAAACGTCACAGGAACCTCTGAACGCTCAATTAAAATCTCAGCGCGTGTGTCTTGGCAATCTCCATCATGATCAGACCAATGTGGCCAGTCATCGCGATTGTAAAGCTTACTGTATGCTCGGTTTTCTAACTCGGCCTCGTCAGTAGCCTGACTCACGGCTGCTTTGACACCTGGACCAGAATAATTTTTGGGTAACCGGCCACCGCTGTTTAAGCAAGCTTGAAGGGTATCGAAAGGAGTGAAATTTTTTGTGCGGCCGTAGTAAGAGCTATACGTATCATGACAAATGCCAGACTTGCTCTTTTTCACCGTAGCGGCGTCAGCATGGTTAGAAAACAGCGCCAAGGTAAATAGCAGCGGAAGGACAGAGAAAAGCTGTTTAGTCATATAAGAGCAGTCGTTCCATGGGGAATGACTAATAAATAACACATTGGAGTGAGAGAAACAAAGACACAGATCTGATCGCTACTTAGCCCTACCAATCTTCAATATCGGGCTCCCTTTAACCCCTGCCCGACTCGCAAGAACGAATGGTCTATCGCGATACTCAATAAGTGGATATGGCGCTGCTAGATAAGCGACGCTGTCACAGTTGGTGCAAACATGCTTCCATAGCTTGGTTGACGACTTAAGGAAGGGGCTTTCCTCTCTAACCTCTGGTTCACCGTCAACGCGATAAACTCCGTGTGTGCACGAATCGCAGATGTACTCGATAAATCTAGCTTGAACTGTCTTAGTCCGTCTCATACGACACCACAATACTGTATATATGAACAGTATTATAGAATCATCTAGTGTCATCAAGAAAAAAGCCCACCGAGGGTGGGCAAAAGAGAATATAGAAGTTACAAACAGCGTGTTGCATGACCACCCTACTCAAGAGTCACTTTGAGTAAAACCTTGTATAGATGAGATGCGACTAAGTACAAATTGAGCATGCAACTTGTGTATTAGATATCCTTAAACTGATGAAACGCACTCATCGAAACGAGCGTCATACATTGATGTAGTTCCCATTTTGATAAGTTTGGAAAACGCCACCGGCCACTCTCCCGCCGTAAGTGCCATCATTCACATCAATCACAATAGGGTTGTTCAGCAAGCCTAACAAATGATTATATGGACCTGGTAGGTTATCCGCCCACATGTTTGCCTGACCAATGACAACTACTTCAGTGTATGGGGGTAGGAGGTTCACCGCTGCGTTGGCGGCATTATTATCGAATGGACTATCATCGTTCGAAAACATAACCAAGTGAACACCGGTAACTTGATCGCCATGTCTAGCAATCAAGCCTATGCATGAGGTGAACGCCGAAAACCTAATGGCATTCCCGGAGCCATATTCCTGCTCTGCGATGCGCATAACGTCTTGAGCCTGTGCAAAGACATAAGCCATATATAATCTCCTTTTATATTAAAATTTCAATAATTCTTAGCGACTTATAACTAGACAACATAAAGCAATCGCGATGTTACCCTCTAGGCAACCGCAAAAACCACACAACGATATTCGCATTAGATACTAGTCTATATATGACCAACTAGTTAGACTTTCCGATCAAGTAAAATGACGTAGTGGTACACAAGGAAGAATACGAATCGCTCGCAAGTTCTAGGAATCGATAACTGTGAAAAAAACTCCGATCGCTATCAATGTAATCAAGTAGAGAATTAGTGGTCCCGGATTTCCGTTCTTTGCCTCAGCACCTAAGTAAGCATTGAACTCCTTCTTACTCTGCTTCCGTCCATAAGCTGATCGTGCGTCGTGCTTACCAAGAGAAATAGTCCCATTCGTAACATACTCTTTTGCTGAAGCGAGTGTAGTAAGTGGCCCAAAATCATGTCCGCCCTCAGCAGTCAGCACGAACCATCCGGATCCTCTTTTTACAATCATCCTTCCATCTGAGACAGAGTATTGTCCGGCCTCAATTCGCTTTACCGTAGTCATATTTACTCATCAAAATTGGCACTCACACCTGTAAGCTCCTTGAAAGTCCTTGCGAACACTTCAAGTATGAGTAATCAGTCACACAAAGATATTTTACCTAACAAAACTACCAAATCAGTCACGCGAGTCAAAGAATTCATACAAAAAGCAGTTAGGATCGTCATTCCTTCAACGCTAAATGGAGATAGAGGAATGCCAAAGTTCATTGTCAACAAGAACCCCCAACCCAATGGAGATCACGAAGTGCACAACACCACCGCTGGCTGTAATCATTTGCCAGACACGGTCAACAGAATGGATCTAGGATTCCACACCTCATGCTCTGACGCGGTAAAAAGCGCTAAAAACAAGCTGCCAGGGAAAAGAGTAAATGGCTGCTACTATTGCTGCGAACCATGCCATACCAGCTGAGTATCGAGGGCTCTACAGAGCCCTTCATCTCAGAACTTCGATGTGATAATCACACCTGTGGCAATTAGCTATTCATCATGATGATGCTATTTGATACTGTGTAGTGGCGGGCAGATAAAGACTTTCTGACATCTCATCGGTTGTAGTCGTAAGGTTCCTACTGACGTCATTTTTAGCGGATTAACTCAAGCATAAATATCTCGTATTGTTTCTTGCAAATAGCTAATTTAGACTAAACGATAAAAAATCAGGCAAACAATTATCATGTCAATATCATTTATTTTTACAACTGCAGAAATGATTTATGAACAAATATCAGGAAAAAAGGATGCCAATGAGTGGTACAAAACACTTGTACCAGAACTTCATGAAGCACTCAGAAATGATATTCCTATGTCAGATCCACAGTTAAAAAGGCTTATAGAAAAAATAATAGGACTTGCTCCTATTGGTGCAAAACGTCTTAACTTCCGAGAGCGTTATATGAAAAATCGAGAATCAATGTTACGTTTACCCAAAGACCCAAACGATATAATGTTTGGCTATTGGTGGTGATTCCATATAATGAAACCTTAAATATAGCCAACCCTATATTACTTTTTCTTCTTGTAATACCCCTCCAAGAACTTACTCAACGCATGCACCAAATCATCTCGTCGTAATTAAATAAACCAAAGCCCTGCCAATATAGCTAAACTCGTGCCTTGAAGCCTACGTTAATTCTCTGCAGATGACGCCTGGTAGTATCACGAAGCAATCCGTGTCGTCACATTTTGGCTGTATACCTAGATCAGCTAATCTTAAGAGACTTCCAGATAGCAGGAATCGACAAAGCTGTAATTTTCTCTAGCGGGCTCCGCTCATCATACTCTGCTCGCCAACTGATAGAGTAAAGTCCGATCAAAAAGGCATAGTGGAAAAATAATAGAATTGGAGGAAAAAGTTTTTCGTACACGACGTTGCCCATTAATTCCATGTTTTCTAGTGATGATACTGGTAAAAACCAAAGAGCGTAAACCATCGGCCAAACAAGTGTAATTGTAAAGAATGCTGCTAGGCTGTGACTCGCGTACCGAAGGTTGCCACTCCGAGGAAGGTTGAATCTGAATAGTTTTCTGTTTTCTTTCCAACTAAAAACAAGCTCTACACCATAGAGAACCAGATAAGCTGGATATGAAAGAACACCTATTACTACTAGAGTAAACTTCGTAAAAGTTCCTGCGAGCAGCCCAATAAAGACAAAAAAAATAATAGAAGAAAAAGAAATAAAATGTATGACATCAGCCAAATTTCCCACTGCACAACTCCAATTGATAATAAAAACCCATAAACCTCATCGTCAGTAGCATTGAAGGCACTATTGCGCTTACAATCAACATACGCAACGAAATCTTGGGCATAAATCACGTATTCATAGCGTACAAGCCAAGTCATTAATGCTTTCAAATACTTTTATAACTTTGACCGCCAATTTCCAGGCTACGAAAGGGGCTTTTAGTGAGGTGGGTAAAAAACCATTCTCTTGACAAGAATGCCACAAGAACGTTCGGGCTGGAAGCGTCCCTATCAATCTTTACTTTTTCCATTTTTAGATTGAGTCGAGAGATACTGTATTTTTTGGGGCATTTTTGTTAGTTGTAGAACACTATTTGATTCTTTTTTATATAAAAATACACTTGTATTTAGCTTCCCCAAATAAGTGTACTGCTCTCCGGCCACTACAACTTGATTTTCGCTTCCACCATTCTTTAATGAGTACGCATCTAGAAAACCTTTAGGGTAAGACATGAATAGTACAAGAACAGCCATATTGATCAACAAAAATCTAATCTCATCATTATTTATAAACTCAGTCAAAAAACCCTGATTCGCAACCCAAAGTCCTACAATAGGAGAGAAGATAAGCGCAATCAAAAACATTGCCAAGGGGCTGCCGATGTATATTGAATAAAAGATTGCAATAACGAAGGGCGCAAGAGCTGCCTTCCACCACTTTAGTGCGAATTTCCCTTCAGGGGTATTTCTGCCTGCACCAACTCGAAAAAGATTGCCTAAATATATATAACTGAGTAAACCACCAAAGGCCGTTAAACCAAACGCCGAAAAGATAGAATCTAAAGAAATAATTGCTATCTCTGATAGAGTTATATACTCCAGATAATTAATTCCAAACTCTGTCCAGTAACCCATAAGGTAGAACATAGAAACTGCAATCACATAACCAGCAAGCAAAGATATCGTTGTTGTCATATGATACTATTAAACCTTCCAAGCAGTCAGAAATTAAATAATAAAACTCGTTTTAAGAGCAGGCCTATCTATTGAGTTTACTTTTCAATAGATATGTGGTTATCAACCAAGTGCTTCCCTTAACCGGCGATCACTATATACTCAATCATCCTCCTTGCCATCTTCAGATGCATCAAGCCTTATTCTATTAATCATCTTTGACGAGTTAAATAAAAATGATATCAACTCAATAGTCATCGCAAGCCCATAGAAGAGACTCCACATCGAGAAAACGTATAGTGAATAACTATCTTCAAATATTTTTGCAACAGCCGCTATGATAATTACTACAGCATAAGTTGTGAGTGGGTAGGCCATATCTGCTGGTACCATTTCTGGACCAATTGAACTACCTTTTTCATTTTTCATCTTCCATAAAAACTGTAGAAACTCTCTCGGCATTATAAACAATAGGGCGTAAGCACCGATGCCAAAACCAAGAATGCTGGGGAATGCAGAAAGGATCGTATCTGCAGGCGACCAATTTGAAGAACCAGGCGACCAATAAATCAATAGGAGTGTAAAGAGAAAAACATAAAGCATTTTTTTTAGTATTCTCTTCCACCACATACTAAAACCGGCCACCGAAACCTCAGAAAAGTAGCTCCCTTTATGTGCATAACAATTAGCTATGGCAAAAACCGACCCTATTACTGGGACTTTTTTTATAGTTTTATATACCGAGAACGGTTTTTGCAGCGTCATTTTTTACTCTTTATCTTCATATTCGGATATAAAGCCTTTATTCTCTAATAAAGACGCTGAGGAAACTCTAGTTTTCCTCTTGGCAGTTTTAATAAGGTCTGCTATCGCCAATATTCGATTCTTCATACCACCCTTATGATGAGTCAACTTCTCTCTCACGGGGTGGTCGTCCATATGATACTTTTTCTTCTCTCCATCTTCAGCAGTATATGCAGCCTCTGCGTTACCGTATAGGGTAGCGAGTACAAGCTGTATTTTTGCGTTCATAGGCAAATCATTCATTAGGCTCCCCTTAAAAGCTCTGAACTTAGCCTCCCATTTACCAACACGCTTTGATTTTAGTTCCTCTTCAACTTCTTTTGCTTTAGGTATCAACTCCTTACCTATCTCTTCATCCCAGTCATCTGAGTTAGAGAATGAGATAGAGCCGGTATAACTTGTTATGCCTTGCTTAGGTTCATGTAAGAACGCTTCAACAGAGTTTGCTTCCGTCAACTCCGAAACCTCTAAACTATGATTCGGGTATAATCGTCTAGCATGGCCTTCTAGCGTTTTAGACAAGGCATTCATAAGTGGGCGATTTGTCGGCAACCCTGCGACATCATGAATAGCCATAATGTGGCAAACTGGATCGAAAACAAACTCAAACTCAAACCTTTTACTGCTCGTATTGCCACTAGATTTATACTCTAGCTCCCCACTATTCGTATCCACTAATTCATTAACATCATCAAACTTCAGAAAGTGTCCATGTATTAGGTCTCTAACATCCAGGTCTTTAAACTCTACGAGCTCTACATGGAATGGAGAAAAGAATAAGCCCCCGCTCAAGCCAACACCAATAGCACTTAACCTATCTTTGTTAGCTCGTGTTTGATCAACTAAATCCGCCACTGATTTGAAAAGTTTACAGTAGCCTTCAGAGCCAACCTCTGAAGACTGCTTATCAATCGGAAGTAACTGAATATTATAAAATTTAAAGATTGCCATTAGAACTTTTTTGAACAGTAAAAGATGGGGTTATTCTATCATTCAGTCTAGTTTTTTCAGCAAGAATGCTCACAAAGTTAGGTTGCTAACACAATATCTTCTGAAGATCTTTCCCTCCTCAAGATCCTACTCAACACACGCACCGCACATCTTATTCAAACCATCCGCATTCAGCCGCAACGCACCGAGCCCTTCACATGCGCCACAGGCATTCATCTTCACTTGCCCAGTCCCGGTGCACTTCGGACACTTAGTGCTCTTGCTCGCCTGCTTTACTCGCTCAGCCTCGACAAATCCATTCAGCCAAGCAATTTCGTTCTGAAGTACTAGGCTTCGCGTTATTTTGCACGCTTATCCACCTATCAAGCCGAAACAAGTTCACTCTCGTTGTGTGCCTCTAACTTCCTATCACTTCCTTCAGACCCTGCCGTTTGCCAGCTTCGCTGGGCAAACAAAAAAAGCGGCCTTCAGGCCGCCTTATTTGCAACGAAATTTAATTTTTAGCGTAGAGTACAACTAACACATGTTCTAAAGCTGGATAGCATTGGTATACTTCAAGCATGCCGCCTGCTAGTCACAATTATCTTTCAATAGCTCAAGACCATCTTTTAGAGCATACTGATTCATAACTTGTTTCAGTTCCAGCACTATGTCACATCTTTCACCGTTATAGGACTTATTCTCGTATTGGTCATTTCGGAGGTTATATAGTCGAGTATAAGACCCCTCTTTCCCATAGCGTACAAGCTTCCAGTCACCTTTAATGACAGCTTGGACGCTCCCATCAGTTGGGTACAGCTTTGGTTCATGGAGAAACTGAAAGTATAAATAATCAAGCTGCTGGGCATTGCCCCCTCTAAACACATTCCAGAAACTCTTAGCTTTATGGATCCCAGATAACATCTGGTCCAAGGTATCCTTTATTTGATATTGTGCTAGGCGTGTATCTATATCTCTACTTTGTAAGCCGCCGCCAAAGGCAATCGTAGGTACGCGAATGCCTCCTTCATGCAGCGACCATTTATGTCCACGCAAGCCTCCGTTGCTGTCAAAATAGTCATAGCTTCCTACTCCTCCAGCAGTATGGTGTCCATTATCACTACTAAAAAATATAATGGTATTCTCGTATAAGCCTCGCTCTTTTAATACGTCAACAATCCATTTTACATGGACGTCAAGTCGAGTGATCATGCGCGCTAGCGTTGCTCTTGGATCGTCTACATGGCGACGAAATATATCGCTTCCTTTCCATGCTTTTTCAGGATAGTTACTGTTGCCTTTTCCGTCTGTATATAACATCTCATAGTTGGGTGGAGTTACCAACTCTGCATGGGGAAGTTGACTAGGTAAATACATAAAGAATGGCTTACCCTGATCTGCCATTTTATTAATATGGAGTAATGCCTTATGTATAATCAAATCAGGAAGGTAATCATCTGGACGAGTCTTAAATCGCTGGATACGTCCATCTTTTATTTGAAATAGGTCTTGCCTAATAGCGTCTCCGTAATAAGGACGCTCAGGTGTCCCTTCACTGGGGTTTTCTGGACTGTCATGGTAGTATACATGAGCGTCTCGATGACTCATAAAGCCTACAAAGTGATCAAAACCTGCATCAATAGGATCTCCAAGGCGCTCCCACTCATCAGGTAAATCACCCAAATTGTCCATATTAGAACAATTAACATGATCAGAAGGGTGCCCTTTAGGGATCCCCATCCCATACTTTCCCCACACACTCGTATCATAGCCATATTGCTTGAACATTTGAGCGATCGTAGGCTCTCTACCAAAAGCGCTGTCATTGACTCTCCATACCGACTCTCCCGTATGTAAGCCAGTAAGCAAACTATTACGTGCAGGTGGGCAAAATGGAGCTGATGTATAAAAGTTGTTAAATCTAATACCATTAGCTGCAAACTTATCAAGCTCTGGAGTGATGATTCTTTTTTGCCCATTCCATCCAACTTGACCATATCCTAAATCATCAGCATATATAATGATGACATTTTTTTTTGAACTGTTAACACCATTTTTCCCTGTTTGGGCAAATGCATTGCAGCTCGTACCAATTAACATAATTGTCAAAAGAAAGCTTATTAGATTATTCATTCACGCACCTTCAAAGAAAAAGCAAAAAACACTTTCTATATTTCCGTAAGTTACTTAAATGGAAGGACAAAATAACAAACTATCTGTATGCCTTTCATTATATATATGCCCAATTTGTTATCTACTACGCAATCTACAATAGAAAGTTATATAAAAGCGGCTTTTAAGCCGCCTTCTCCCCCATCAAATACTTACTCAACGCATGCGCCGCCTCATCGTGCGCCACATCAAGCCACCACAGCGTCTGCGTAAACGCAGGCTCCAGCTCATCACGCCAAAGTTTCTCCGACAATCGCATCCCATTACTTCGGAGCACCTTCTTCAAGCCATCCGCTGTCAGCCACAAGGCACCATGCCCTTCACATGCGCCACAGGCATTCATCTTCACTTGCCCCGTCCCGGCGCATTTCGGACACTTCGTACTCTTACTCGCCTGCTTCTCTGCGTATGTATCAAGCCGCGCCCGCTCTGCCTCTACAAGCCCATTAAGCCGAGAAATTTCTCCCTGATAATGCTTTTGCCTAAACTCGCTCGTCGCCGCTAGCTCCTGCTTCTCAACTTTAGCTATGCTCAATTTGTAGCCACGAATAAGCCGCTTGCTGCGTTTGGCTTGCTCACTGTGCGCTTTCCACAGCGTCTTCAGCTTGCGCGCCTGGCTAGGAGTCGGGGTACCGTGAAACGCATCTATCGCGGTCAGAACAATGTACTTACCTAGATCTTTACGGACAGTCTCTCCCAGCTTCAGCTTGTTAAGCAGTCGTTGCTCAATCCGCTCCCGAGCCTGCGCATCATCAAGCCATCGCCACATGATCGCATCACTGCCCAACGGGTGTTCACGCTGCAATTTACCCAGCACACCCAAAATCACATCACCCGTAAGTGTCTGGCGCCCACGCTGCATACTCGGCGTCTTCTCCAAATGCATACGAATAAATAGCTCTAACCCTCGGCTCATGCGGCACCTCCCAATGTCGGCCCCTGCAATTGGCCAGTTAAGTACTCAGTAATAAGTGTTTTCATTTCGTCTGCGCTGTAGCAGTAGACGAATAGATAGTTTTGGTTTGTCAGGCGCATTTCCCATTTGCGTTGCTCAACACTAATGCGCCCGCCATTTGGCTCTTTCGCTTCAATGCGCAGGCCGTGATAGCCACACGCAGCCACGTCGAGAATGTAATCCGGGTAGCCTGGCTGGCCGCCAAGGCGATAGAAGTCGGCTCGTGCTTTTTTGCCGCGCTTACCTTCATTCGGTATATGCGTTAGAAAATCACCCACGGTAATGCCAGCGAGCATGGTTTTGCGCGCCCACTTTACCAGTTCTGCGCACTCTTCGGTTTCGGCCTCGCGGCGCACTTTCTTCACACTGCCACTCTGTTGCTTAATCCGTCCCAGCTGGCGCTCTAGGGAATAAACGTTGTCATCAAACATACTTGGCCCCCTTAATCTCAATAACGCCGTCACGCACACGGCGCATCAGAGTTATGTGCAATGCGCGCAGCATATACTGCTCACGCTCGCCCGGTTCGAACTCGTAACCGATTCGACCATCGATGACATCATGACAAGCAGAGCACGCATCAACGCCCCAGATATCATCCGACTTGTAAGCCATTCCATGTGTCTCGCTTGGCAAGTGCGCAAACACGACAGTTTCCGGGTTGTAATTACATACTCCCAAAACCTGCAATGCGCACTGCTGTCCACGCGCCGCGTCGGTAAGTTTTTTGCTGCGTAACGCAGGTGCTTTCGCCTTCATGCAAACCCCAACAATATATTGACTGCTCTGTCCACCTCGGCCTCAGTTGTGAAATGGCTATGCAGTATGTGATTCCAGATAACCGTCAATGAGGCTGTGTAGAGCTCGTCGAACTCGCGATCATCCATATTGGCGAAAGAAATCGACTTGGCTTCGCGTTTAACAGTGCCGTTAGGTAACGTCACCGTTTTGTAGAAACCAGCTTCGGCCACTACCCATTTTCGATACGCGGTAAAACTCTTTTCGACCTCGATGTTGGCACGCTTTCCCGCCAATGCATTCAGGTAGTCGTTTGCAAGGCTCAATAAAACATTCTCCGCGCCTCCTAGTTTTGAAAGCTCTCTTGCAAACCGGCACACTAAATTCCTTTCTTGTGGTGAGATAGCACCGCCAGAAGGAGTCCAGTAGTCAAATCCAAGGTTCAATAAAGCAAAGTACTTTCTATGTAACCGCGGGTTCCGATTTTCTTTGATGATCCCTTCCAATACCGAGCCAACACGTTTTTTATCGATTAAGGCTTTATCGTCGTCGGTTAGCGGCATGAGGGCACCGCCCGGCAACTTAACTAGAGACAATTGCATCAGTCGTGGTCTCTCTCATCGCTGCGGAAGAACGTCCCAAGCCATAGCAAATAAGCAACTAACACGATGACGGCCCATACAATCAGGCCAATACTCTGTGCCGTCATGCTGCCTCCTGTTCTATTTGAGCATGCAACCAAGTCACCGGTACCAACCGGTAAACATGTACGATCGTGCCTCGGTCACTTGTGTAATAGACGCGCTGCTTCACCAGACCATGTTTGAAAGGTCGAACGTCGCGTAAACGAGCAGATATCGCGGCTTGGGTATCGGGTGTCTCTGGGAAGAAATATTGAATGTCGGCTTCAATTTCTCGAAGCGTCTTCCAAGCAGGGCCTCGCGTGAGTGTGACAACGCGGCCGAACTGCGTCTTAGAATTGATAGGATACCTGCCCGACTTAATCCAACGCGCAATATGTTTGCGAATGTCTACAACCTCGCGGATTGGTGTTTTCACTGGATGCGGTTTAGTGATTGGCATACTTATCCCTCACGCGACTAGCCCAGAGCGGGCGTTCTCGATAGCAACGTGACGCGAAACAATGGCTTTTGTTGGCATCAACATATGAATGCCAAAATAGAAACCACGCAACTTGGCCAGCTGACACATGAGGATTGCATTATCCCGGCCTTGGACTCCTCGTCGTTGCCAACCACGAACTGTGATCTCAGACTTGCCGGTGCAACCCGCGATATCTTTCACCGCTTGTGTCTTATCGCCAGCGTGTAGCGACAACAAACGCATATATGCTAGGAAAGCATCAGACGCCAACTCTCGGCGCATTTCTTCATTTTTAGGCTGCATGGCTACCTCCAGTGATCAGTTTGCAAGTATTGGCTAGTGCGGTTGGTGCAGAGCACTTTTCGAAGCCGCCTTTGAATACCAAACGGCAGGCATCGGTTTTACCAACAGTTAGCGGTGGGTCGATGGGAAAACCAGCTTGTACGTTTCCCATTTCAGCGATGCCAACCAGCTTGGGCGGATAGTTTTGTGGCCGATGAAACAAGTAAGTCCGGTACCGGTTTTCGAACTCTCTCGCGACGAACTTGAGCTCACTTTCTGGGTAGCGGCAAATTGCTGGCCAGCCTCCCATATCATGGATCACTGCATGAATTAGCGCATCGTCGAACACGATGGAGCTATGCCCACCGACGGCACCAATTGCGCGGCTAACTTTTGCCCAAGCGATAAGGGCCCTATCGTTGCTCGTGCCACCCATCAGCTTGATGAGATCTGCTGGTTTCGGTGCAAACTGGCCGTTATCAGGGTTTTGGGTATGCCTTGATAGTGCCTCGGTAACGGCACTCAAGTCGTAGTGTTTTAGGGCTTCCCAATACACACGCAGCACACCCTTGGAGGCCTCTCGGCCATACACTGCGAGCACATCGGTAAGCTCAGTAGCAAACTGTTTTCGGTCGTTGTTAGTCATTGGTCGTTACCTCGTGTTTTATTCGTGGTCGTACACGATTCCGCAGTCACTCTCGCCCAGCCACTCGTCAACAGCGCTGCGGTTTCGCTGTTCGAGTTGCGCTTGTTTGCCCATTGATTGCCCAACTGCTTGCTTCTGGTAGTTTTCAAGCCAAGCAACTTCAAAGCCCTGCCATCCACGCTCGACGCAAATACCTAGAACGTCATCGACGGTGAGCCCGAGACGCTGATTTGTCTCCGTGAGCTTTGTACCGAGTCGATTAATCACGGTCTGGGTGATGGGAGCACGTTTTTTATCCCGAAGAGTTTTCCAGTCTTTGAAAATCTCCGAAGAGGGTTCACTCGGCCAAGTTGAGAAATCGAACGCAGGCTTGCGCGTATTACTGTTGTTCGGATCTGTGATCGGATCTGTGATCGGATCTGTTATTGATTGGGCGGTTCCGCCCTGTGGATTGGGCGCATCCGCCCCGTGGTTTGGGCGATTCCGCCCAATGGATTGTGCGGGTTCGCCATAACGATTGGGCGATTTCGCCAAAACGGTTTTTGCAGCTTCTATTAGTGCTTCAAAGTTGATTTTGAAATGCGTTGTCGGTGCACCATTGGCGCGCCTAACTCTCGTTTCAATAACATCAGAGTGCAGTGATTTAGCTTTAGAAATGGCACGCTTAACCTGATCACGACTAAGCTCCAGTTCCTCTGCCAATTCAACTTGGCTTTTGTAAAACCACCCACCTTTTTGAGAAGCGCGATTCGACCAAAATATAAGCTGACTCAGAACGGCCGCTACGGTGTAGTTGCCTCCACACATGCGAACAACAACACGCGATATGGAAAGGTTCGCGCCCTGCCCCAGCAGTTCGCCTATGATGACGTGATCTTTCATTAGTGCAGCCCCTGCCATTGATTCGTATGTGGCATACAGACATAGTTTTCAGGCCCCATCATTGAAGGGGCTGAAATAGATTTGATGGTAAGAGAGAGTCGCATTTGGTCAGGACGAACGCCGCGGCGATTAGCCGCAGCATTGATGACTAACTCGCTAAATGCATCATGTGCATCTAGGTTGTCGATCTTACGTACTCCACGTACATACTGCATAAGGATGCTGCTCACAGCTCCTCCTCACGACGAACTAGCTCCAAGCGATGGCTTGCCGGAGGCATGTGAACGAATTCACCCTCTATTGGCTCAGCTTGGCGTTTGGCTCGTTTGTCAATTTCAGGGAAAAAGTCGAGGTCAGGAAAGCCTTGGTCGCGCCATGCGGCCAACACTTCACGATGTAGCTCAGGATCTTCAGCAAGAAGATCGATGATTGCGTCAATAAGTAAAACGTTTGAAAGCACTGCTTTGGGTTGCCCAAGCTGTTTACTCAATACTGAGAGCAAGTCGCTTTCTTGCTCAGTAAACCGAACTTTTACTTGGCTATCTCGTACATCTTTCATCGATAGCCCGGGTTTACCGATCAGCCTGTTTCTCTCAAGCTGATCAAGCCGCCGCTGAATGTATGGTTTGGTCATTGGTCGTTACCTCGTTGGTCGTTTGTTTTTCTAAAACAAGTTTGAGTCCCTTCATATTTCTTCCATACTGGATAGGATCATATCTGTATGGGATAGCCTCACTTAGGTGGCATAAAAGAGCTACGCGTTCAGGGACTTTACGCTTCCAGTGTGTGGCTCTTTCAACGTCAAAGGCTTTAGCAATGTTTGCCTCTGTCCCAAAAGTACAGAGCAATAGGTCATACAGTTGGTCGTTTTTAGAATCCATATTTACCTCCGGCATCCAAACCAATTGTATGTTTCTCTACATTTTCGCGCAAGTTTTCTTTCGTAGGTTTTTGATTCATAGAATATGTGAAAATGTAGATAATTTATGGTTTAACTTAGGAGCGGCCAAATGCTGGATTTCGGCGGTAGGCTAAAACAAAGAAGGGACGAGCTTGAGCTGACCCAAGACGAAGTTGCGGCTGGCGTCAAAAAGCTCGTTCCTGAACTCTCTTTTAACCGAGTAACGCTATCCAATATTGAAAATGGAACCCAAAAGAGCGTTAAAGACCGTATCCTTCTGGCACTAGTAAAAGTTTTAAAATGCTCACCTGATTGGCTAGTCTATGGGGAAGGAGATAAGGAACTTGCAACGTTTGGAAACAACGTATCAACCGGACCAAAAGTAGAACAAAAGTGTCCATTAATCAGTTGGGTACAAGCTGGTGTATTTACATCAATTCAAGAGTTTCCGGAACAAGATTACTCCTACTACCCTTGTCCCACTCGGTGTGGCCCACGAACCTATATACTGGAAGTTAGAGGGGACTCGATGTCGCCTCGTTTCGAAGAAGGGGACTTAATATATGTGGACCCTGACCAAGTAGAAGCCGATCACGGAAAATTTGTTATCGCTCAACTAGAGGATTCCCCTGAGGCAACTTTTAAACAGCTTCAAGTCATGGATGGACGGAAGCTACTTAAAGCTCTTAACCCAGATTATCCGCCTGAACTTAAATATATACAGATCAATGGTAACTGCAGACTAGTGGGTACAGTAATCGCCCACGTTAGACCGATCTAACATCTATATAGTTCGCAGTTCTGTCATTTAGCCCGCCTTTGCCTGTCTCTTGATCACATCTCAGAGGTCAAGAGACTGGGCTAGTAGGTAACCTTCAAGGATGGTTTGTAACATAAACCATCCTTCCCATAACCTTTCCCAGCCAACTCGGCCATTACGTTTTGAGTCATGCCAACCGGCTAACTTCCCGAGATTAATGTACGCCCAATACAGACTGGGAGCATGCTTTGGCGGCTTACTCTTTTCCTGTTTAGACCACAGAAGCTTCCAAGCCAGCGGGCTTAATATCGTTTCACAACTCTGTTTTTCGGCCTCTTCTTTATTGAGTCCGAGGTAACGCAGTTGGTGCAACCGCACCGCGATGAAAGCCAGTATCACGACCATTCGCTCTAAGTTTTCTTTACTTTGCATCCGCAGGCCTTCGACTTGAGTTCCGCCGCTCTTCCATGCTTTGTGAAACTCCTCAATCAACCAGCGCTTTTCGTAGTAATCCAATATGCGTGCAGCATCTTCTTTCGTCCGGACGGGCTCTGATGTCAGAATATGCCAGTTCAGGCCTTTCTCATGGCCAACTTCCTGACAACCCACGTAATATAACGGCACAGGCTCACCTGTTTTATTGGCAGGGATCTTCACCGTCACCGGTGCGTAACGCACTTCGCAGCTGGCTTTACGAGCCTTGCGACCGCCTTTCTGCCTAACCTGAACCGTCCTAGTGCCAGCATGCGCCAAGGAGTCGCTGTACTGGTAAAGTCTCTCCTCACTTTCCTTGATGCAGCGACTTTGCATTGAACGCACAATAAAGCGTTGCTGATGCGAGATCTTGTAGGTCAGGTATTCGATAACATCAGCCTCCCGGTCACAGACCGAGATAACCTTCTGAATTCCGTTCCCGAGACGAGTTTCCATAGCTCGAGAAGCGCGTTCCCATTTATAGCTTTCTTTTTCTATGTAAGGCCTGCTCGCATGGCGCTGATTCTGCCCGTAGGCCTGGAGATCTCTGGTCCAGCGTTCTTGCTCAATCAGACCAACGACATGTTGCTCTTCTGGCGCAAACAGCAAGACAGAATGGGCATGCATCCCTCGGGAGCGCTTATTGGATGTGGTATGCCCCATTTCTCCCCGAACGGTCTGATGGGAAAACTCGAGCGAAGTTGTATCTTCAAGGGCGAGTAAGCAATCATAGTGCTTTGTATGTTCAACTGTTGCGGCAAAACCCGCTTCAGCAATGGCTTGTGGATCAATGGCTTGATTCCGAGTAAAACGATAGGCCGCTTCAATATCGGCGGGAGATTTTAAAGACTGCACGAGGGACTGTCCTAAGTGGTTGGCCAGAGAGGAGGCAAGTTTAACCAGACGCTTGGTTCGGCGGCTATCACCTAATTCGGTATGGTAGAAGGTATCCTTGGCCCATTGCTCAGCATCTGTTGAAAACATAGTCACTTACCTCAACTTATGATTTTTTGTTGAGATCAGTCAGGCAGATAAAGGTTCAAAAAAAATCCCTCGATTCTCATCGAGGGATTTGTGTAGGAAAGCCAGGCCTTTGCGGGCTTTTTTTGTTCAAAAACCGCTGCCCCAGATAAAAATGTAAGTTTACCTACAATAATCGTTGACACAGAGATGTAGGTTTATGTACATTTCGATGTAGGGAAACTAACCACCACTGTAACAAGAGCAGTTCAATACACATACGAAAAAGCCCCGCACTATGGCGGGGCCTATTCGGGGAGAGGATAACGACCAAATCATGCTCTCCCAGTTGCTTACGCAACTAAAGGTAACAACCAATCCCAACTAGAGGAATTGGATTAACCAGATTAACGACCAAGAAAATCTGGTCAGCTCACGGGCTAACGACCAAGAAAGCCCATAAACACGAGGATTTTATCATGATTTCTGGATTTGATAACTACTTAGATACACAACTTACAGAGCACACTAAGCAACTCGATCGCCAAGACGCTCGTGAAGAGGCCATCAAAGCATTTATCACACACGGAAAAGATCGAATTCTGGGTAATCAAGAATTCTGCCGACTTTCATTTAGCGACTTTGGATCTTTCTACTTTGGCGACTTCCATGAGGGACGCGCCGCCGATGGTCTGCTTAAGTTCTTAATGGACTACGACCCCGACCAACCTCATGTAATGCAGAAACTATTAAGCCTTCAGGCATTCGCCTATAGCGCTCTCGATTCATTTATGGACGAACAGCGCCAACGTATCGAAGCAGAATTCGATCGTGAAATGACTGAGGCTGCTTGATATGGACGCAAGCCAACAACAAGAGCTGCTCCAAGCCATGTTCGAACCCGAGGATATTGAGTGGCGTGTTCAGCGCGCTGGCTTTTTCGGCGATAAACCTTGGGTAATGGCAGTCCCTTATATAACAGCTCGTGCAGTGCAAGAACGCTTTGATGATGTGTTTGGTGCTTTCGGCTGGGAACCCGCCTTTCGGGACATAGTATCCGAGGGCCGGATCATCGGTTGTCAATGCGGTATTACCGTCCACACCGAAGCACGTAGCATTACTAAGTGGGATGCCAGTGAGAATACCAACAACACCAACATCGACGCGATAAAGAGTGGTCGTTCTACTTCGATGAAACGTGCTGCCGTTCAATGGGGCGTGGGTCGGTACCTCTATCAAATGGACACCACTTTTGCAGAGTGCCGACAAGCATTGAGCTTTCGAGACAAGGTGATGGGCAATATCCATGTGGTCAAGAGCAAAGGTAAGCCGGATATGTATATCGACTGGCGCACACCTAACCTACCCCACTGGGCGATTCCGAGAAGAAACTTTTCTGTCTACTTCGACGATATTCGCGCCGCGACCGATATGGACCAGCTTTCCATGGCACTTAGCGAGGCCATTAAAGCAATCAAAGCCTCGCAAGACATGGAAGCAAAGGCAGAACTACAAATACTCCGCGCTGAGAAAATCGAAGAACTTGAATCGAAAGATAGTGAGCGACAAGAACAGAAAACTAGAGAGCTTATGGCCAAGTCACTCGATCTATCAGCACTGCTTCGGAACATCCCGACTAAGGGAGCTTTGTTTAATGCCTTTGAAAAGGGCGTTCTTCAACTGACGAACCAAGGCAAAAAGGACGGTATCTCCTCGGTAGGTGCAATCGAGACACTGAGAGAAACCTATAAATCACTGAAACACCGAATGGATGAAGGTAACAGCCATGACCAATAACACTGCACTAATCACCCTAGACCAAATTACGCACATGCCTCCTTCTAAGGCTGTTGATGTGCTCCGCAACAAGGACAGCCTGACGTCCATTATCGAACGAGTTCGAGTAGAGGCTACCAGTGAAGTCCTAGATGTAAACCAAAAGAAAGACCGCGAACGCATGGGCTCACTCGCTCGGACGGTTAGCACTAGCAAAACGACGCTAGTTAAGGCAATCAAGGCTGCGATTGCCGATATGGAAACAAAGGTCAGAGATGTCAAAGCGACCTGCAAATATGCAGAAGATGAGCTGAATAAAATACGTGATGAAGTACTGGCTCCGCGTAAAGCTTGGGAAGAGGAACAGGCTCGTATACAGAAAGAGCGAGAGGAAGCAATTTTCCTACGCATCGAAAACATTCGACAAATGGGCAACGTTCAATACATCGCTGATCTTTCTGAGTTGAAAGATATGGCTAACGCTCTCGAAGCTATGCCGATCACCATAGAGCACTTTGAGGAGTTCGTCGTTGACGCGATTTCAGCTCGTGATGAGGCGTTAAGAAGCATTAACGACGCCATTATTCATCAAGTCCAAGAGGAAGCTCGCGCCAATGCACTAGCAGAGCAACAAGTCACTATTGCAATCAATGAGATCAGACTTATTCCGACAGAAGCGTTCTCTAAGTGTGCTAGCGAAATTGCTCTAATGATCAGTGAACTAAAACAAAAAAGCATGAGTCTATCTGCCGATTCGTTTGGTGATCGCCTTACAGAGGCGCAGCAGGCGGCGGATACGTCCTTGCAGCAACTACAAATACTGCTCAACTCAAAATCTGAGGAAAGCCAAGGCTCTACTCCTATCACGCTGAACAGCGAGCAAGTTGAATCAGCTACACCCGCCATCAAGCGTGCGAGCTTAGTATCAACGACTCAACACCAACTAGAGAGTGGCATGGTTTCAATCTCGATGCGCGAATACCGCCACTTGCAGCAATGCGAGGCAGAACTAGAGGCCCTAAAAGCCTTTGGCGTTGACAACTGGTCTGGCTACGCCGATGCAATGGCATCACTAAACGACCGCGCAGCATAAAACAACGGCCCCTGTTGTTCAGGGGTATTTAGAAATGCATTCGGTGAGTGTGTTTCTAAATCCCGCTCTTTAACAATTTGGAACACAACCGAATACAAGCCAAGTCATACGGCCGCCGGATTCGGCGTTGGCGGTCAATTCCAACACTAACAAGGTAACGACCATGACTGAGGAAAAGAGACCCCTTGAAAACGAGCGCATCACGAACTTCCCCAAACTAATGCAAGACATTGATGGAGGGGTTGTATCAAACGTGCTTGGACTAGCGCTATCAAACGTTGGCCGCGCAGTCGCCGCATCGAACAAACAAGGGGAAATCACAGTAAAAATAAAGCTCAAACCCGGAGGTAGCAGCGATAACTCCTTCCTAGATCTTATCGCTGGCATCACGGTTAATGAGCCAAAGATGAATTTCGGCCAAAAGAAAGAAGATTTTCAATATCGGTCAATCGCCTATGTAGGCAAAGGCGGAAAGTTGACCTATGACCGCCCCAAAGAGGACGTAAATGGCCAACTCACATTTGATAATCAACCGCGTAAACTTAAAGAGGTGCGCTAATAATGATGGATAAGTCTGCAATCACACAAATACAAACACTTGGCTCTGCCCCGGTACTCTTAGAGCAACTTGCGAAAACGGGCTTTCCAGTTGCAGCACTACCAGAGAATTTTCATCTTCATTCACTTGAACCATTCATGCCACAACGAAACCAGTTTCGTGGCACGATGAAAACAAGTCATATCGAAGAGTTCGTTAACTACTCCATCAAGTATGAAATTGACGGATCACAGTGCTTCATCAATCCAGACGTAATGACAGCTGAAGCTATCTTCGACCTAGGCACCCAATCAATGCCCGGCCATTGCAATCACAAAGCTCATCTAAAGCTCAAGCCAACAGCCGACTTTCAGGAGCTCAAAGACATAAACGACGAACGTCTGTCTCAGAAAGTACTAGCCGAATGGATTGAAGATTTCAGTGACAATCTGCAAGCATTCGAGCGCGATGGAACAACAATTGATATAGCAGTAGCGAGCGCAGCTATTCGAAACATGACGTTTGAACACAAAAGAGGTGGAGAGTCATCGGTAGATGATTTTAGTGCCAGCCAGTCTGAATACGAATCTATGGCTATTCGCACCAAAGAAGAATATCCCATGCCTGCAGTATTCAAATTCACGTGCATACCCTACCACGGACTTTCAGAGCGTGGCTTCGAGCTGCGCATGAGCACAATCGGCAATCAAACCTTAGTGCTTCGCATCAAGAAGATCGAAACGCACGTGGAGGCCATGGGCGAAGAGTTCAAGGGCATCATCATCGATAAGTTATCCAACGAAGACGCTAAACACATCAAGACGTTTATCGGCCAATTCGCAAGCTAAACCAAGCCTGGGGCTCCGGCCCCTTTTCAAACGACCTACATGAGGTAACGACCAATGACCACACCATTTTCAGCACGACTACATCAAGCGCGCATTGACGCCGGACTCACTCAAGTATCTGTGGCTAAGCAGCTCGACTGCGCCCGTCAAACCTATCTAGATCTTGAAACGGGAAAAACAGAGCCGCGGCTTAGCAGCATCGAGGCGCTATCCAAAATTATTGGCGTCGATAAAAACTGGCTTGCGTTTGGAGAGAGCTCTGGCGAGATCTATCAGCCAGCGGTTATCAATATTGATGGAATGCGGTATGTTCGCCATCCACAACACAAAATGTCAACCAAAAAACACATAAAGTCCAACAAATGAGACAGTCTCTTTATATGTCTGGTGGTACAGTGCTTTGAAGGTTCTGTAAACATATCAAAAGTTCAGGGAGATAGCATGGGCTGGTCAGATAAGGAATTAAGAGCAAGGAGATCTGGTGATACAAAGAAAAGGTCGCAAGATGTTAGGAGCGAGTACGATAGAGATGAAGCAAGACTAATCCACTCAGCAGCATTCAGACGATTGCAGTCTAAGACCCAGGTTCTAGGTCTGGGTGAAAGTGATTTTTACAGGACACGGCTTACTCATTCAATGGAGGTTGCTCAAATAGGGCGAGGTATTGTCCTAAATTTATCCAAAACCAACCCAAAGCAAAAAAAATATTTGCCTGACACATCACTAATTAGTGCTATTTGCCTAGCCCATGACATTGGCCATCCTCCTTTCGGCCACGGTGGAGAAGTTGCTCTTAACTATTGTATGCGAGAACATGGCGGTTTCGAAGGTAATGGGCAGACATTAAGAATATTGGGGAAATTGGATAAATACAAGCGTGGATATGGCATGGACCCAACTAGAAGAATGTTATTAGGCGTCTTAAAGTATCCAAACAAATACAGTTCTGTCGTTAACAATTCATTCTATCAAGATAAAGATTTTAGACTGCCTAACTGGCTGTTTAAATCCAAATATCAAAAACCTCCAAAATGCTATCACGATTGTGATCAGGATATTATAGATTTCATTTTCAAACCTTTCTCCTCTGAGGACATAAAAAAGTTCACTGAAAAAGATGATATCGAAGATAAACATAGCGATAGCAGGTATAAATCATTAGATGCATCTATAATGAACTTGGCGGACAACATCTCTTACAGTCTACACGATTTAGAAGATGCTCTTTCTCTAAAAATGATAACAAAAAACGACTGGAAGCATCACTTCAGACACAACAAAGATTCTTTTGAAAAAGTTGGAATTTCTTATAAAGAAATAACTGAAGATCTATTTAGTGATAGCTATAGAAGAAAAAATGCAATCGGTTCACTTGTCAACCTAATGATCTCTAACTCTAAGATAAAATATAATGGTTCAGGTTGCTCTCATCCAATACTCAGATATGGTGTTTTTTTAGACAAAAAAACAGAGAGTCTTCGTGAGGAAATTTTCTCTCTAGTGAATAAAAAGGTAATAAAACATGAGAATGTTCAACAACTTGAGTTTAAAGGGCAGAAGCTTGTTGTTGAGCTATTTGAAGTTTTATCAAGTGATCCTGAGCGATTTTTACCAAAAGTAACACTTGAAAAATTGGAAGAAAATGAAAATCGGCACATGAAGGAAAGAGTGATCTGTGATTTTATATCGGGAATGACAGATGACTATGCAACACGATTTTATGAGAAAATATTCACACCTCAAAAAGGCTCAATTTTTGATAGGCTATGATAAGTATAAATGAGGAGCAAATGCTCCTCATTTTCGTGATTACTAACTAATACTTCCAGAACAACTGCTTGACTTAGGCATATCGACATGAAATTTAAAGCCTTTTTTAGGGCTTCCAGTAACTTTCACCTTGACTAGTTGATTATTATCTTCTGGTGCTATATTGCATCGCTTGTCTTTATATTGATATTTTTCCCCCGAGAATTCAAAAGATATGCTCCAATGATCATATCTAGGGTTAGGTGTTGAATCATAAGATACATTCTTTACGATTGGTGATTCTTCATTTTTATCTAGAGTTATACCATCAGCAATAGCTAATTTCTCTCCAGGATGACCTGTTATTGAGTTACTTTGCCAGTACTTAGCAACAACATTATGTAGTTCTACCGTACTTTGATTTGTAACACATATATCGCACTTTGTGTTTGTTGCATTATCCTCGTGAGAAGTAGGCTCGACTATTTTTGTATCCATAGCAATTATCCTTTTAGTGAGGTTTGATTTTCGTATTCTAAGAATTGAACGTCGAACTTCTCAGTCTCACTATAAAAATAGACTATTAACGTATTTTTTTGGAAAACACAAACAAATATATAGTTACGTGATAGGCATCTAAAAAAGCTAAGAGATAAATCATTATACCTTTCAAAAAATGATAGATATCTTCATTTTGCGATAATTCATTACTAGATATTTTAAAAAACATGAAATGAATATAAACATCAAAGATCCTGTAATGTAATAGAAATGCATCTCGAGAAATCTAAATCAGAGCCCCTTCCATAACCACATGACGGGGCTTACCTTCGCCCAAGGAGGTAGCCCATGCTCTGCACTCGATGCCAAACCAGCGAAGCCATTGCCCATACACGCTTCGACTCATACTGCGAAAACTGTAGCTCAGACTTAGCACTGGGCCTGCTCTCTGCTTGTCGGCTATCTGATACCGCAATCAAAGCCCTGATTGCGTCTGGCTGGGATATGCCAGTCATCACACTCCCCCACTACTCTGCAACTGACATAGCAAAAGAGATCGATGTCTCTCCTCAGAAAGTGGGCCGAGTGGCCAATGCAAATCAACTTAAACGCCAAGAGTTCGGTGAGTGGCGGCTCGACCAGGCCGCCAATAGCAAAAAGCAAATCGAAACCTTTTGGTACAACGACTACGGCCGGAAACGGCTTTTACAACTCTTCGAGGTAACGACCAAATGACCACACTGGTAGAACTAGTGCAACCCAACGATTGGGTTGAAGAAAAGATGCTAAGTCAATTGACCGGGCTTGGCAGGAAGACCATAGAAGAATTTCGACTCAACGTCTGGATTGAAGGTGTTGAGTTCATCAAGGTATCTCCTTCTGGACGCCTCAATGCAAGAAAGGTGCTATACAACCGTAAAGCTATCGATAAATCGTTCTACAACTACCAGAGGATTGCGTGATGACACCGGAAGGCATAGAAGTACGTGGCACATCAATCCGTATCTGGTTTTTGTATAAAGGAAAACGGTGCAAGGAGACTCTTAAAGGCTGGTACTCAACGCCAGCTAATATTCGTAAAGCGGGACGGTTGCGCGCCGTCATCGTCTCTGAGATCTCTGATGGTACATTTGATTATCTCGCACGATTCCCAAATTCCAAGAAAGCGAGAGAGCTCGGCAATGTGGCATCAGTTAGTAAATCAATGACAGTAGAGGAGCTCTTTGAGAAGTGGCTCAACGCAAAAGCAGCGGATTACTCGATAACAACGCTGAGAAATAAGCGTTCAGTGGCCAAGACCTGTATTCAAATTCTTGAACCAGAGAAGCTAGCCATTAACGTCAACTATGAAGATGGGTTGCTTCTACGAAGCCAGCTCATTTCTGGCCAGACCCTTTATAGCCATCGGAGCAATAAGAGGGGGCGTTCAGCGGGGACGGTTAACTCTTACATGTCATTGTGCGCCGAGGTGTGGCGCTTCGCTTGCCTATCAGGCTATATAAACTCAAACCCGTTCGAGACAATCAAGCCAGTACGTAGTGACGATACCGAGCCGGACCCACTTGAATATGATGAATTCCTGTCGCTGATTAATCATCCCTCCATTACTGAACAAGAGAGAAATCTTTGGACAGTAGCGGTATACACCGGATTACGTCACGGCGAACTCTGCGCGTTGTCATGGGAAGATATTGATCTTAGTGAAGGCGTGATCAGAGTAAGTCGTAATTTGTCGGTAGCCGGTTACTTTAAGGTGCCAAAAACCAAAGCCGGTGAACGCACTATCAACTTGCTTGGCCCTGCTATTGATGCGTTGACTCGGCAAAAGGCCCTTACTTACGTGATGCCCGAAGAAAGTGTAACGGTCTTACTCCGTGAGCCCGGCAAGAAGAGACAGGACTATTGTCGATGGGTATTTAAGCCAACAAGGAATGCAGCACCAAAAATCAATGCTGGAAGCCACTACAGCAAAAACGGCTTGGCAATCGTCTGGGATAGTTGCATGAGACGAACAGGTATACGACGCCGGACGCCTTACCAAACGAGACATACATATGCTTGTTGGATGTTGACCGAAGACGCGAACCCAAGTTGGATAGCTCGCCAGATGGGTCATAAAGATGCGCGAATGGTGATGACAACATATGGCAAGTTTATGCCTAGTCAGAGCGGTGTGCAGGTTGAAAAGCTAAACAAACGCTTTGCAAGCGTGTCCCATACGTGCCCCATTGGAAAATCAAAAGATCGTAAATAGCATTAAAAACATGAGGTTATGATTCATATGGTATTTTACGTAACGAATTAATACATTGCGTAATAGCGATGCAATAACACCTATTAACTGTTTAATTTCAACCGTTTACGGTGTTTTTGATTCAAATCAAAAATCGATAACGACATTGTCTGTGTGGTGACTTTGACGTCAATATGACGTGATTTTGACCAAAAAATAACAGCCGTATCTGCACGTCATCAGGTGGGTTACATGCATCATACGGCGTGAAACGATTTTATTTTACTCACCCGATATCCAATGAAATGGCAAAAGAAGAAAAAGCCCGGCATTATTGCCGGGCTATTTGAATTAATTAGCTTTCGCGCCGCTAAAAAGCGCAAAAAAGTTGCGGCTTGTGACATCACAAACCGTCTCAACCGTTTCCCCTTTGAGCAGCGCGATATACTCAGCAACTTCCCGCACATAAGCAGGCTGGTTTTGCTTACCGCGATAAGGCACCGGCGCCAAATAAGGCGAGTCAGTTTCTACCAACAAGCGCTCTAGCGGTAAACGACGTACCACCTCTTTAAGCTCGGTCGCCTTATTAAAGGTTACGATACCTGAGATAGAAATATAAAAGCCTAGCTCAATAGCCGCTTCGGCCATCTCGTAACTCTCTGTAAAACAGTGTAGCACGCCACCCACACGTTCAGCCCCTTCCTCACGTAAAATCGTCAGTGTATCTTCACGTGCCGCGCGGGTATGAATAATCAGTGGTTTATTAAGCTCTACCGCTAAACGTACGTGCTGGCGGAAAATCTCTTGTTGCTGTTCGGCTAACTCAGGTTGGTAATGGTAATCCAATCCTGTCTCGCCAATGGCCACCACACGATCATCAGCGGCAAGGGCCTTTAAACGGTCATAATCGAACCCGTTTTCAATATCGAGTGGGTGCACACCACACGAAGCAAAGACTTCGGGGTAAGGACGAATCATCTCCAACATCGCGGGGAAGCTATCCAGCGTAACCCCCACCGAGAGAAAGTAATCGACACCCCTTGCCTTCGCTTTATCTAATACATCGGCGACATTCTGGTGTAGTGCGTCATAATCCAGTTTGTCGAGATGGCAATGAGAGTCTATTAACACGTTATTCTCCAATCGTTAATAACCACTGGCTAATCACAAGTTCCGTGTTTAGCCCTGAATGCTTGGTCAGTTGCCGTTGCATATGATGTAGCGCGCGCAGCTGACTGTGTAATTGATGGGTTTCTAGCGCCTCAGCCACTTTTACTACCACGGGTTGGTGATGGTGATGAATGAGCGCGTTGGTCGCCCCTTGACGCCACTTCATCACATCAAGCAAAAAGTAGCTGGCCCAGTCCAATGAAGCGGGATAGTGTGAAACCAACTGGTCGAGCGTGTCAAATAGGCCCGAGCGTGTGACCAAGTAGTCCGCTAGCTGAGTCACAACCGCATGGTGATGATCCAATCCCCCTGAGGCCACAAATTCTTTTGCCGCCAATGGTGCGCCACGATATAGCGCAACCGCATGATAAGGCACATCTCGCTGTAATGCTTGCTCGACCCATTGCTTAGCCACCTGCATCTCCGGTTGGGGAGCTTTCCACACGCTACAACGGCTGATGATTGTCGCCAGTAAGGTGTCTAGCGAATCACTGAGCAAGACAAAATGACAGGCTGAGGGTGGCTCCTCAAGCGTTTTGAGTAATGCATTGGCGGCAGCTTCACCGAGCATTTCTGCCGATTCGATAATAATGAATCGTGCGCCACCCAGTTGAGACGTTTCAGTCGCTTTACGCTGGCTTTGACGCACCGCATCAATGCTGATTTGTTTGCCGGGTTTTTCTGGCTTTAGCCAATGTACATCCGGGTGATTGCCGGCTGCATAAAGCTGACAGCTATGGCAGTGCCCACAAGACTGCTCTGTCTGTGTTTGGCATAAGCGTGTCTTTGCCAGCACGCTTACCAACTCGCCACGGCCACTGCCGATTGGCGCCGCGAGCAATAGCGCATGCGGCAAACGTTGTTGCGTCAGTAAGTGTTGCCAGTGAGACCACATCGGTGCAAACCAAGGCAACACCTCCGGTGCTGGGATAGATGGCGTTACTGTGTCACTCATGGCGTGTTTTGTGTCGTTAGCCATTGGGTTAAGGCCTGTTCAATGCTGCGAGAAACCGTGTCGAGTGGCTGTCCCGCATCGACAGTCACCACGCTCGGATCCGCCATAGCAAGGGCCAAATAACGTGCTCGTGTCCGTTCAAAAAAGTCGAGTTGCATGGTTTCAATCCGATCCAGTTCGCCACGACCGCGAGCACGAGCAAGCCCCTGACTAGGCTCAATATCCATATACAAGGTCAGCGAGGGCGCAAAATCCCCCAATACCGTGGCTTTAAGGCTTTGCATCAGCGCAGCATCCATGCCACGGCCACCACCTTGATAGGCTTGCGAGGACATATCATGGCGATCGCCAATCACCCACTGGCCGTTCGCTAAAGCCGGTTTTATGACGTTTTCTACCAGCTGTACGCGCGCCGCATACAAAAGTAATAGCTCGGCTTTGTCGGTGAGAGGCTCATCCGGGTGACCTTGCTTAACCAAGGTACGCATTTGCTCGGCCAGCGGTGTGCCACCGGGTTCACGGGTGGTGATCACGTCATCGATGCCATGTTGGTGTAGCACCTGCTTCACCTTTGCAATAGCCGTGCTTTTACCCGCCCCTTCGAGGCCTTCTACAACAATAAAATGGTTCTTCATTGGCTCTTTAACACTTTTAGGTAATCACGCACCGCTCGATTATGCTCGGCCAGCGTGGTAGAAAATTGATGGCCGCCTTTCCCTGTCGCGACAAAATAATAGTATTGAGTGGTGGCAGGCTGTGCCGCCGCCATCAGTGATGCCATACCCGGCATGGCGATCGGCGTTGGCGGTAGCCCTTTTATCACATAGGTATTGTAAGGCGTCGGGGTGCGTAAATCTCGCTTACGAATATTGCCATCATAGTTGTCGCCCATGCCATAAATCACCGTCGGGTCGGTTTGTAAACGCATTCCCCGACGCAGCCGATTGACAAAGACGGAAGCCACCTTGGTGCGCTCGGCATCGATCGCGGTTTCTTTCTCGATAATGGAGGCCAAAATTAACAGCTCATACGGCGAGTCGATCGGCAGGTCATCGGCCCGATTTTGCCATGCCTTATCGAGCGACGCTTGCATCGCTTGGTATGCGCGACGCAACAAGGACAAATCCGTATCCCCCACATCATAGGCATAGGTTTCGGGGAGTAACAAGCCTTCAAGCTTGGTGTACTCCGCCCCTAACCGCTTGGCGATGTCAGCTTCATCAAGCGCCGTCAATGTCTGCTCGAGATGCGGTGCCGATGCCATTTGTAACCGCCACTGTGCGAAGGTGCTTCCCTCAATAAAGGTGATGGCATCTTGATATTGCTGCCCCTCACGTAAAGTTGCGAACACCTCACCTAAGCTTTGCCCCGGCTGAATTTGAAAGGTACCCGCTTGAATCCTTGTCAACTCAGGATACACCCGAGGTGCTACCTTGGCCCATACTGTCGCCGTCAGCCAACCTTTATCTTCAAACTGATTGATAACTTTATGATAATGCGCCCCTTTCGCAATCGTCACCAGTTGTGGTGACTCAAGATTTAACGGTGACGCCACATAGGCTTTTGTCTGCCAAAGCGTCCAGCCTGCCAGCGCGACAAGCAGACACATAAATAGGCTGATCAGCCCGAATATTCGCTTTTTTAGCACGCGTTTAACCTCTGCTGTAATGCGCTTGCCAACGTATGATCAGAATACAATATGTGGTCAATGTGATTCACAGGGACCACTTTCATTAAGGTATTGGTGATAAAGACTTCCTCTGCTTGATCAAGCACATCCGGTCCCTGTTGCACCAAGTGACAGCGATAACCAGGAATTTCCTCAAGCATCGCCATAACGCGCTGACGCATCAGCCCATCCACGCCGGCATAGTGCAGCGCGGGCGTATACACATCGGCGCCTTGACGCCAAAATAGATTCGATGCTGTGGTCTCGACAAGGTTGCCAAACAGATCGCATACCACCAGATCGTCGACAGTGGCTGAAGATTGCTTATTGCGTTGGTCAAGTTCGCGCTTGAGTAACACTTGCTCCAACCGATTCAGATGTTTCAGGCCTGCCAACGGGGAGGCACCCAGCTGTCTTTCAGTGGTCGCCAACGAAATCCCGTGCTGCTGCCATTGATAGTAATGCTGAGGAAAAGCATGAAGGGTCACGATATCGGTTGGCTGCTGGCACCCCGCGGGGCTGTAGCCGCGTCCACCTTGCCCACGCGTGATCACGATTTTGACCACCTGCTCTTGGTTTGACTGCGCACAAGCGTAAGCGACCGTTTGCTGTAGCCGTAACCAATCGACACCATCGATCGCGAGCTGTTGGCAGGTCGACATCAATCGTTCGAAGTGCGCATCAGCATGCTGCAGCACACCCTGAGCACTCTGGCCCGTGGTAAAACAACCATCACCAAATTGCAGTCCCCGATCGGTGATCGGTACTGTTGCGCTCGGTTGTCCATTGACCCACTGCATGATGCCTCGTCACTCCACAAATAAAAACGGCCCGATAAATCGGACCGTTACTATATCAAAATCTTTAATCACTTTGCGCTCAACACGCGTACAATTAGATTTTCTTGAAGATCAGAGAACCATTGGTGCCACCAAAGCCGAATGAGTTACACAATGCGTAATCCATTTTCACGTCACGGGCTTCATGCGGAACATAATCCAGATCGCAACCTTCGTCGACATTTTCGAGGTTAATCGTTGGCGGTACCGCCTGATCAATCAATGACATCGCAGTGATAATCGACTCAACGGATCCGGCCGCACCAAGAAGGTGTCCTGTCATCGACTTGGTCGAAGACACCAGAACACGGTCTGCTGCGTCACCCATCGCGCGGCGAACGGCTTTACTTTCAGCCACGTCACCCGCAGGCGTCGATGTACCATGAGCATTCACGTAACCGATTTGGTCTGGCGTAATACCCGCATCACGAATCGCCGCTTCCATCGCTAATGCAGCGCCGGAGCCGTCTTCGCTCGGTGAGGTCATGTGGTAAGCATCACCACTCATACCGAAGCCAACCAGCTCACAGTAAATTTTCGCGCCACGCGCTTTGGCGTGTTCGTACTCTTCCAGCACCATAATACCGGCGCCGTCACCGAGCACGAAACCATCCCGATCTTTATCCCAAGGACGCGACGCCGCTTGCGGATCGTCATTGCGGGTTGACAGTGCTTTCGCTGCCGCAAAACCGCCAATACCGAGCTCTGTGGAGGCTTTTTCTGCGCCACCGGCAACCATTGCGTCGGCATCACCGTACGCAATCATACGAGCAGCATGACCAATATTGTGAAGACCTGTGGTACAGGCCGTTGAAATCGAGATATTCGGGCCACGCATGCCATAGTTGATAGAAACATGACCGGCGATCATGTTCACAATGGTAGAAGGAACAAAGAAAGGACTGATTTTACGTGGGCCTTTTTCCACCAATGCACGATGGTTTTGTTCAATCAGACCAAGACCACCGATGCCAGAACCAATTGCCACACCAATACGGTGTGCATTGTTGTCATCTACAGCTAGTCCGGAGTCTTGAATGGCTTGAACACTGGCAGCAATGCCGTATTGGATGAACAAGTCCATTTTGCGTGCATCTTTCTTCGACATGTAATCTTCACAGTTGAAGTCTTTTACCATGCCGGCAAACTTAGTGGCAAAGTTGGTGGTATCGAAGTGCTCGATAGCCGAAATACCGCTTTGGCCAGCCAGCAGGGCCTTCCATGACGACTCAACTGAGTTACCCACGGGTGATAGCATACCCATGCCAGTCACAACAACACGACGCTTAGACACGATGATGTTCTCCGGAGAATATAAGTTTGGAAATTAGAATAGCTTAAAAAGAACACAGGCGGTCAAGGAGACCGCCTGGTGGGAATCAGGGATTACTCAGAAGCGCTAACTACGTAGTCGATAGCCGCTTGAACAGTGGTAATCTTTTCGGCTTCTTCATCTGGAATCTCTGTATCGAATTCCTCTTCTAGAGCCATTACTAGCTCTACGGTATCCAGAGAGTCCGCGCCTAGGTCGTCTACGAAAGAAGCTTCGTTTTTCACTTCTGCTTCGTCTACACCCAGTTGCTCAACGATGATTTTCTTTACGCGTTCTTCGATGTTGCTCATATTAATACTAGTCCTTACAAGATTCGCAGATGCGATATGTGCTGTAGTTTATTCATTAATGTGGAAGTTGCAAGACCCCCACCGCTGGTCAAACCACGATTTGGGGACAAATCAATCGGAGTTTGACGTGTGTCATTCGAGATTGCAACGTTAGAGATCAAATCATGTACATACCGCCGTTGACGTGCAATGTTTCGCCTGTGATATAGGCAGCATCGTCAGAGGCTAAGAATGCAACAGTTGCAGCAATTTCTCGAGGGTCGCCCAAACGACCAGCTGGCACTTGTGCCAATGTTGCTGAACGCTGATCATCGTTCAGTGCTTTGGTCATATCGGTTTCGATAAAACCAGGTGCAACTGTGTTAACGGTGATCCCACGTGCAGCCACTTCTCGTGCCATGGATTTGGTAAAGCCTATCACACCCGCTTTCGCTGCAGCGTAGTTTGCTTGACCCGCATTACCCATTACACCAACCACTGAGCCAATATTAATAATACGGCCACAGCGTTTTTTCATCATCGCACGTAATACCGCCTTAGATAAACGGAAAATCGACGTCAAGTTGGTGTCCATAATGTCCTGCCACTCGTCGTCTTTCATACGCATCAATAGGTTATCACGCGTGATGCCTGCGTTGTTAACCAGAATGTCAACATCGCCGAATTCTTTTTTAATTGTGTCGAGCACCTCAGCGACCGACTCCGGTGAGGTGACATTCAACGCCAACCCTTTACCCTTTTCACCGAGATAGTCGCTAATCGCTGCTGCACCGTTTTCGCTGGTTGCCGTACCAATCACAGTGGCACCACGCTCAGCAAGTAACTCTGCCGTTGCACGGCCGATGCCTCGACTCGCGCCAGTCACTAGCGCTACTTTTCCGTCTAGTTTCATTCGGTTACCCTTTTAGTTGATTCTGCCGACCTCGGTCGGCAGTCACAGAATGTTATTGCCAGCTCAACGCTTAGGCGTTGGCAGACGCTAAGCTCGCGCTATCATTAACCGCCGCACTGCTTAGCGATTTATTGATGCGTTTTGTTAACCCAGTCAGCACTTTGCCCGGACCAAACTCTAGTAACTGCTCAACGCCTTCTGCAGCCATACGCTCCACAGTTTCTGTCCAGCGAACAGGGCCGTATAACTGACGTACCAAAGCGTCTTTGATCGCCGCTGGATCAGTCGGTGTTTCTACATCCGCATTATTGATCACAGGGATGTCAGGGGTATTAAAGCTCACCTGCTCAAGTGCTTGCGCTAATTTCTCCGCAGCTGGTTTCATCAACGCACAATGCGATGGAACAGACACCGGCAATGGCAGTGCACGCTTAGCGCCTGCTTCTTTACACAGTACATTGGCACGCTCAACCGCTTCTTTATTACCTGCAATCACAACTTGACCAGGCGAGTTGAAGTTAACGGGTGAAACAACTTGGTCCTGCGCTGCTTGCTCACAGGCTGCCGCAATCGCATCGTTATCCAAGCCAATAATCGCTGACATCGCCCCTACGCCTGCAGGGACGGCTTCTTGCATCAACTGACCGCGCAGCTCGACAAGCTTAACGGCTTCTTTAAAGTCCAATACACCTGCACAAACCAAGGCTGAGTACTCGCCCAAGCTATGGCCTGCAAGCAATGACGGTGTTGCACCACCTTGTGATTGCCATACACGCCAGATAGCCACAGATGCGGTCAGCAACGCAGGCTGCGTGCGATGCGTTTCATTTAAATCCGCTTCTGGCCCTTGTTGCACAAGCGCCCACAAATCGTACCCTAAGACTTCTGACGCCTCGGCAAACGTTTGTTGCACAACGCCATATTGGTCGGCCAATTCACTCAGCATACCTACGGCTTGTGAACCTTGACCGGGAAAAATAATCGCAGTAGCAGACATAGCTGTTTTCCTATTAATTTTAAAACCTGACCAGCGCGGAACCCCACGCAAAACCACCGCCAAAGGCTTCGAGTAACACGGTTTGTCCGCGTTGAATACGCCCATCCCGTACGGCTTCATCGAGTGCGGTCGGTACCGATGCTGCCGACGTATTACCGTGGCGGTCTAACGTCAACACCACTTGATCCATCGACATCGACAGCTTCTTCGCCGTCGCTTTAATAATCCGGTAATTAGCCTGATGCGGCACCAACCAATCAATGTCTGATTTTTCGAGTTGGTTGGCGGCAAGTGTTTCGGTCACGATATTCGCCAACTGGGTTACCGCGACTTTAAATACCTCATTGCCGGCCATATACAGCCAAGCCTCATCGGCTGGTAAGGACTGACCACGCTCAGGGTATTTAAGTTTCAATAACTCACCAAATTTACCGTCGGCTTTGAGGTGAGTGGACAAGATGCCATCATTTTCATCGGCAGAAAGCACCACGGCACCAGCACCATCACCAAATAAGATGATGGTTGAACGATCATCAGGATCACAGGTGTGTGAAAGGCGATCAGACCCTACCACTAAGGCATTTTTAGCCAGCCCATTTTTAACGTATTGGTCAGCGACACTCAGCGCATACACAAAGCCAGAGCAGGCTGCGGCAATATCAAACGCCGGGCAGCCTTGAATGCCTAGCATGGCTTGCACATCACAGGCCGCCGCTGGGAAAGCGCGTTCACCACTGGTGGTCGCCACAATAATCAGGTCGATGTCATGTTTATCGATGGCAGCCATGTCAATTGCTTGCACAGCAGCTTGATAAGCCATTGAGGCAACCGTATCTGTTGGCGCAGCAATACGACGTTCTTTAATACCGGTGCGAGTGACAATCCACTCATCACTGGTTTCTACCATCTGTTCAAGGTCAGCATTGGTGCGAACCTGTTCAGGCAAGTAGCTGCCTGTGCCCAAAATCTTACTATACATGAAGACTACTAATGCCTCTCGAGAAGAACTGCCTCTAAACGGTCACTTATCTTGGTTGGTATCTGCCGTTCGACCTCGTGCACCGCTTCACAAATAGCATTTTCGTAAGCGGCGATATCAGCGCGTCCGTGGCTTTTGACAACGATGCCGCGCAATCCTAGCAAACTTGCGCCGTTGTACTGGTCGGGTTTCAGCTGTTTTAGTTGATTAAAAAGATCAGAAAATAGCCATTTCGCGATCCAGCGCTTGATGGGATGCTGATTGAGATGTGTTTTTACTTGGTTAATCACCAAGCTGGCGACTCCTTCACTGGTTTTAAGCGCGACATTACCGACAAAGCCATCACAAACAATGACATCAGTTTGGCCCGTGTATATTTGATCCCCTTCTATATAGCCGGTGTAGTTCACTGCTTGGCAAGATTGCAACATATCGGCACATCGCTTTACCAAGTCGTTTCCCTTGATCTCTTCTTCACCGATATTTAATAAGCCAATACGTGGCATACGCCCGAGCTCTGCCTGGGCCAACACCGCGCCCATGACCGCAAACTGAAACAGCGTATCTGCATCGCAAGACACATTCGCGCCGAGATCTAACAACCATTTACGTTGTTGGTTTGCGCCGGGTAAGGCGGTCACCAGCGCGGGGCGGTCAACGCCGGGAAGCAATTTTAGAAGGTGTTTGGAAAGTGCCATCAGTGCGCCGGTGTTTCCGGCACTGACGCAAGCGTCTGCCTCACCATGCGCCACTTTATCTAGCGCGATACGCATGGATGTGCCAGTGCTACGGCGTAACGCCGTTGACGGGCGCATGTCGTTAGGGATCACGTCTGGGGCATGAACGATGGAAAGTCGGGAGTGATTTTGTGCGTCGCATCGAGTGAGCTGTGCGACAATTTGTGCTTGGTCGCCCACTAAAATCACATTTAGGTCCGCAAAACGAGACAATGCCTGCACGGAGGCAGGCACTGTCACTTGGGGACCGAAATCCCCGCCCATCGCATCAAGTGCAATGGTTAGCCCAGTCAAGGTTCAACCTTACTTGTTGATAACCTTGCGGCCACGGTAGAAACCATCAGCAGTCACGTTGTGACGCAGGTGAGTTTCACCACTAGATTTGTCTACTGATACTGCTTGAGTACCCAGTGCATCGTGTGAACGACGCATACCACGCTTAGAACGGGTTTTACGGTTCTTTTGTACGGCCATTGACCCTACTCCTCGTTACTTTGCTTTAAGTTTTTTAGTACGGCAAACGGATTTGGACGCTCATCAGCAAGTGGGATTTCCCCATACACCATGTTGTCAGCACTCACTTTGCAGTCAGTGTCTTCGTGCATGGCGACCTGTGGCAAGGCCACAATCAACTCGTCTTCGACGAGCTGAATCAGATCAATCTCACCGTTTTCGTCGACTAATGCCGGCTCATAAGCATCCGGTAAGTTGCCAACCTGGTCTTCATTGAAAACCGGGCTATAAACGAATTCAGTTTCATAGCGATAGGAGAACGATTCCCAACAACGCTGACACTCAAGACTTACTGTGACGGCCGCATGGCCAGACACGGTTTTTAACCCTTGGGCATCAATGTCGAAAGAAAGCGTGACCTCAGCATCACTATCAATGCTTTGGGCTGCCTCACCGAGGCGCGCCAAACGCGATTTATCTACGATGCCATCGTAGTCAAGCCGCTTTTGTGCACTGCGGAATGGATCAACCGTCAGCGGTAGCTTTACCTTCTGCATAGGGCGCGAATATTAGCCTCCAAATGCGCTGGAGTCAAAGAAAATGTTGCCTGTGCTCAGGCCCTTTGTTGTCTTCTTGGCAAAAGACACAACGAATCACGAGAGTGAGAAGGCTTTCCTCTCACCATCTTACCATCAACGCCTTGGTTCTAGCCGAGATCCGGCCATACTGCATCATGCACATCGCACGTTGACGACTTTCAGGTTAGACTGAAACATGAAGATAAACCAAGCTTTTTGTGCGCATAAAGACTCACATACATGAAAGGACATGTCATGCAACCTAAAATCGTGTTGGCATCCAGTTCCCCTTATCGACAAGCGGTATTTAAGAAACTCGCCCTACCCTTTACCGCATTTTCACCCGCCATTGATGAGAGCCGGCAAGAAAATGAGCGCCCGACTGACTTGGTCGAACGTCTCGCATTAGAGAAAGCCATGGCCGGTATGCCTTTGTATGGTGACGCGTTGATCATTGGCTCTGATCAAGTCTGTGTGATTGATGAAGAGGTGCTCGGAAAACCCGGCATACGTGAAAAGGCCATTGAGCAATTGCTGCGAGCCAGTGGCAAGCAAGTCACTTTTTATACCGGCATTGCAGTCATTAACAGTAAAACCGGCCACCATCAATCCGATGTCGAGCCCTTTCATGTCGACTTTCGTGATCTCAGCGAAGCCGAGATCACACGTTATATCGATAAAGAATTGCCGTTAGATTGCGCCGGTAGTTTCAAATGCGAAGGATTGGGCATTGCGTTATTTAATGCCATGCACGGCCGCGACCCCAACACCTTAATTGGACTGCCGCTGATCCGCCTGCGCGAAATGCTCGAGAAAGAAGGCGTCTCAGTTATTTAATACTGCCGATTAAAAGTAGCGCCGTGCCTAGATGAGTGGCTAAGGCGCCATCCCATGCCCCGGGCAAGCCTGACGCTTGGTCCAGTGCCCTTCATAGACTGTGCGCCGGAGTATAGTGTGAAAGATCGCCGTTTTACTGGGGCCTCATAGAATGAGGCGATTTAGTGAGTCAACCACCGCAATCGGCGCGTAAGCCTGTAAGGTGTTTTGGTCGTGCACTCCCCATGTCACACCAAGACGGTCGACCATCGCATTCGCTGCCAGTTGCATATCATGATGTGTATCACCCACCATCAACGCCTGCGCTGCGCCGACACCTGTTTGTGTCAATATTTCTTCGATCATCATCGGATCAGGCTTAGAGGCTGTTTCATCGGCACAGCGTGTCACATCAAACAGGTCAGCCGTTCCTGTTTCGGCTAACGCACGGTCAAGCCCTGCACGCGATTTTCCAGTGGCCACGGCGAGCTTGAATCCGTTTGACCTTAATGCTCTGAGTGTGGCCTTCACCCCAGGATAAAGCTGGCAAGGGGTTGGATTATCATGCACAAACTGTTGACGGTAATGCGCAATCCAGTGCGGATACCATTTAGGATCCGCGTCTGGATACAACAACGAATAGCCCTTCTCTAAACTCAACCCGATCATTTGTTTGAGTTGTTCCGGCGCAAGCGTGGGTAGATGACCGGTGAGCGCAGCGGCGGCCTCTAAGCTCGAGACAATCCGTCCGATAGAGTCCATCACGGTGCCATCCCAATCAAACATAAGCAGCGAATAGGGTCTAAGTAACGGATGCACAGAGAGTGATTGCTCACCCTCACTCATCGCCGTCACGTCTTGCGCTATCACTTGTCCGCTTTCACTCATGCTTGCCTCGTTATTCCACTACTTAACGGAAAGTGCCAGATTAACGGAAAGTGCCAGATAGGGACCGTCCGGTTGCACTTATTTATCGGTTTTCTTCCGCAACCCCTCAAGCGCACGTTGTAACTTTGCTTCCATCGGCGCGTCGAGATCCATGGTCTCTTCACGGCCCGGATGCACAAAGCGAATTTTCGCCGCATGTAGGAAGAGTCGATTAAGTCCGACTTGTTTGGTATACGCATCAAAGCGCGGATCACCGTAGCGGTCATCCCACGCGAGTGGATGACCCATGTACTGTGCATGTACGCGAATCTGGTGCGTTCGTCCTGTCACTGGGCTAGCCTGCACCAGCGTCGCCTCAGCAAAACGCTCAATCACTTTAAAGCGAGTTTCCGACGGCTTGCCATTGGGGTTCACACGCACAATGCTATTTACTTCATTTTTTAATAGAGGTGCCGTAACTTTACGCTGTTTCGCAGGCCACTCCCCCATGACGAGCGCGTAGTAATCTTTTCGCACTGTCTTTTCACGAAATTGTGCTTGAAGATGCCGCAATGCCGAGCGTTTTTTCGCAATCAACAAGATCCCAGAGGTATCACGGTCAATACGATGCACCAACTCTAAAAAACGCGCTTTAGGGCGCAACGCACGCATGGCTTCGATCGCACCGAATTGTAGCCCACTTCCGCCGTGCACCGCTGTACCCGATGGCTTGTTCAACACCAAAAGATGGTCATCTTCATAAAGAATGCAGTTTTCTAACTCTGCCACTTTGTCTAGCTTTGTACTTGGCGCCACTTGCTCATCGCGCTCAGGAAGCCGAATAGGCGGCACGCGGATCAGATCGCCCGCTTGAAGCTTATATTCTGGTTTTATTCGTTTTTTGTTAACTCGCACCTCTCCTTTACGAAGAACGCGATAAATCATACTTTTTGGGACATTTTTCAGCTGATTTCGCAGAAAATTGTCGATACGTTGGCCGGCGATGTCATCGTCAATTTCGATAAATCGCACTTTTGATTTTTGTTCTGTCATAGCGAGTGATTGTACCTCTAAGCGACGGGACATGCACCTATCTAAACCCTGGCCTCAACACCGCTGAATACATGGCAGCAAAGATAATCGTGCAAAAAACGCGCACATTCGTCCGCTTTTTCTACCAACCCGACACAAGCAGCGAAAGCCGATTGCTGGACTCTGGTCTGGCTGCTATAGTTGCGCCGTTAGTCAGAAAAGGGAATCACTTTTCGGCGACATAACGGGCTTGCCTGTTAAAATATCCATAATTTCGAATGCTTTTCGTGCTTTACGCAGCACTCGGCGTAAGACGTAAGCCAAAAGCACCCGTTAGTGTGTTGACACGATGGCTGTTTGCCAGTGTCAGAGATATCCGTCATGAGTTTAAACACGGCGGACGCCAACTGCATAATCCGGTGAGCCACAATAACCGTCGCAGCTGGCCGATAAAAATTTGCCCGAGCGCACCCCTGATTTTCTCCAGCCGAGAGGTTGCACCATATCAGACTTGGGGTCAGGCAACATTGGCGACTGCTCTCGTCATCAACCGCTAATAACAACGATAAATAAATGAGAACAATCTGATGAAAAGAATGTTGATTAACGCAACTCAAAAGGAAGAGTTGCGCGTCGCATTGGTTGACGGTCAACGGCTGTACGATCTTGATATCGAAAGCCCTGGCCATGAATCGAAAAAAGCTAACATCTACAAAGGACGTATCACCCGTATTGAACCTAGCCTGGAAGCGGCATTTGTTGATTACGGCGCTGAACGACACGGTTTCCTCCCGCTAAAAGAAATCGCCCGCGAATACTTCCCTTCCGGTTATACCTATCAAGGCCGTCCTAACATCAAAGATGTGGTGAAAGAAGGTCAGGAAGTGATTGTCCAAGTGGACAAAGAAGAGCGCGGTAACAAAGGCGCGGCACTGACGACCTTTGTCTCTTTAGCTGGTAGCTATTTGGTCTTGATGCCAAATAACCCACGTGCCGGTGGCATTTCGCGTCGTATCGAAGGCGAAGAACGTAACCAGCTCAAAGAGGCCATGTCAGGTCTTGAATTACCGCAAGGTATGGGCCTGATTGTACGCACCGCTGGTGTCGGTAAATCGGCCGAAGAATTAGAGTGGGACTTGAAAGTACTACTCAACCACTGGCAAGCAGTCAAAGAAGCGGCATCATCCAACCCTGCCCCTTTCCTGATCCATCAAGAAAGTAACGTGATTGCACGTGCGATTCGTGACTACTTACGTCGCGATATTGGTGAGATCTTGATCGACAGCGAAAAAGTCTTCAAACGCGCTCAAGAACACATCCAGTTAATACGCCCAGACTTTGTCAGCCGCATCAAACTGTATGAAGGCGAAGTGCCGCTGTTCAGCCACTACCAAATTGAAAGCCAGATTGAGTCGGCCTTCCAACGCGAAGTACGTCTCCCGTCAGGCGGCTCTATTGTTATTGACCCGACCGAAGCCTTGACGTCTATCGATATCAACTCGGCACGGGCCACCAAAGGCAGTGATATTGAAGAAACAGCGCTACAAACCAACTTAGAAGCCGCGGAAGAGATCGCTCGCCAGCTTCGCTTACGTGATTTGGGCGGTTTGGTGGTTATCGATTTTATCGATATGACGCCTGTGCGCCACCAACGTGAAGTGGAAAATAAGCTACGTGATTCGGTTCGCATGGATCGTGCACGTGTGCAAATTGGCCGTATCTCACGCTTTGGTCTGCTGGAAATGTCACGCCAACGCTTGAGCCCGTCTCTCGCCGAAGCCAGCCACCATATTTGTCCACGCTGTAAAGGAACGGGTGTTATCCGTGACAACGAATCGCTTTCTTTGTCGATTCTGCGTCTCATGGAAGAAGAAGCCATGAAGGAAAACACGGCGCAAGTTCTAGGTATTGTCCCTGTGCCTGTCGCCTCTTACCTGCTTAACGAGAAGCGTCGGTCGGTACAACATATTGAGAAGTACCACAATGTTAAAGTGGTTGTGGTACCAAACGCGGATCTGCAAACCCCACACTTCGATGTGGTGCGCATCCGCGGCGGCGAAGAAATGGCAAGCTTGTCGTATCATCTGCCAGGCCAGCTTGAGTCGCTAAAAGAAGCGGAAACGCGCGAAGAACCACAACAAGCGCGTCCGGCGAAAAAGCGTGAAGAACCTGTGTTACAAGGATTTGCCGCGCCAAGCTCACCAGCGCCAGCCGCGAAGCCCTCCACCGAGACAGCACCTAAACAGCCAAGTCTGTTGGCCAAGTTAGGTAAGTTCTTGTCTTGCCTGTTTGCACGCAAAAACACGTCTGAGGCAACGCCAAGTCAAGCGAGCACGCAATCGAGCAACCGCCAATCGGGTTCATCGACGCGTCAACAACGTAGCAAACGTGATCAAAGTGGACGCAATAAACCTCGTCAAAATCAGGCCGCGCCGCAAAAAGACGAGCAAGATGACAACGCACAAGATCGCAACCGTAACAACAAGCCACGCCGTAGTAACAAGTCGCAAGATGAGCGTCGCGACAATAACCGTAAAGGCAAGAAAAACCGTAACGAGAAGCCAAAGTCAGCCCAAGCTGACAAGGTAGAAACCGCGAAGAAACTGCCTGAGAAAGCGGACAATAACGCGGATAACAAGGCAGAAAAAACGGAGAAGGTGAAACAACGTCGCCAACGCCGTAAGCTAAACCGCAGCGTGCGTGTCAACAAAGACCAGCCCGATGCAGTGACCGCGTCAGCACAACCACAAGAACCGGCAAAAGGGAAAGATCTCCAACAAGTCGGTGCCGATGTGGCGCAGCAAGCTAAACAGCAACAAACAGACAACGGCCAAAGTCAGCAAGACAAGCCTGCACGTGAAGAGAAGCGCCGTAATCGTCGTTCTCCTCGTCACCTGCGCGCGAGCGGCCAGCGTCGTCGTCGCCGTCCAATGGTGAAAAGCCCGATGCCACTCACCACCGGCATGGCCTCGCCAGAAATGGCGATGGGTAAAGTCTGGTCGACCGAGCAACCTATCAAAGTCAAACAGGACCGTCGTCGCCAAGACAAACGCCAAGCCGCACCTGTGATTGCAAGCGGTGTTGCACGTCCTGAAATGGCGATGGGTAAAGTGATTGTGATGCGCACACCGAGTGTCGCCGCAACGCCAACGCCAGAGAAGAAGCCAGTCGTTGAGCCAGTGCCAACACCCCCTGTGGTTGAGGCTACGCCATCGGTAGCCGCATCACCGGCACCAGCGACCACGCCAGAACATGATCCAAATGTGGCCTTGGTGACGGAGAAAGTGATTGAGCGTGAAGCGGTTATCACAGCGCCTCAATCAACCATTCGTTATCGTCGCGCAACATCACCAATGATGAAAGCGCCTGCACCAAACCAAGTGGTTGATCATGCGCCAGTGCGCATCGCCGCCTTTAAAGTGCCCAATGCCAACGCGAAAGCGGCTGGCAGTGCTGAAGCGCGAGCTGCGGCTCAAGCACCGGCAACTAAGCCTCAGTATTGAATCGATACTGACGCTTAAACGTGATGAGAAAGCCCCAGCAGCGCTGGGGCTTTTTTTTCAACAAAACCACTAACTATCGGGAAATGTGATAAAAATGCGCCGATCCACACGCTTCTCGACCAACTTGCTTGTCAAAGCCAAAAAAGGAAGTAACGTCACTGTGTAGCATTCCTTCTGCCTGTTTAGCGTTGCAGACAGAATCATCAAATAGCTGCTTTAAGGACAAGGCTGTTGATCATGAGAAAGCTGTTTATCGCTCCCCCGTTTAAGCGCCTTCATCACACCTTGATGTTGGCTTTTCTCCTGCTGAGCTTATTGCCTCTGATTCTCGTGGCACTTTTTTTTCTCAATGCTCACAGCAAGGATTTGCAAGAGCAAAGCACCGCACACTTACTTTCTGTACGCGATAGCAAACAACAACAAGTGCGTGATTACTTTGATGCTAAAGAATCTGAAGTGTTAGGGTTCGTCGCATCAGAGCTCGCCTATGCCAGTGGCGGTCACTTTTATGGCTTAGTGAATGCCTTCCGCAGCCTAGGCCCTGATATTGATTCCGCCCGGCAGTATGCACAAACTCGCTACCATCCCGGTTCAGGTCACGCGATAAAGACGCCCGTTAGCAAAGGCTCGCCGAATTACCCCGGTGTAGAACGCTACCGCTTACTGCACAAACGTTATCATCGCGCCTATTTGGCACTATTGGCACGCGCAGACTTTGACGATCTTCTACTCGTCGATAAACAAGGTAATGTCACCTATTCAGTCAAAAAGCATTCGAACTATGGGACCAATTTATTGACGGGCCCTTACCAAGATAGCGAGCTGGGTCGCACCTTTGCCGCGCTAAAGCGCCAAGATAGGCAGGTGAAAGGTAAACGCGACCCTCACCCTAATGTCGTCATGTCAGACTTTGCCCAAGATCCGGATGGCAACGCCTATGCATGGCTCGGCGCTCCCATTATTCAGCAAGGCTACCTGCACAGTTATGCCTTGTTTCGGCTTCCCAATCACGCGCTGACCGCGTTAATGACCCCTTCCTCTTCATCCGACATTCAAACCTTGTTAGTCGGAGACGATCTGCAAGTGCGCGGCCATTCATCGACCCCAGAGACGATTGCCAACAGTCTGGCAGTGATTGAAAAGGCACTGGGCAATCACACAGGTGTTGAACGCTATGACAATGCATCCGGCGACACCATGCTGGCGGCCTTTGCGCCTATCTCAACCCATGGATTGCATTGGGCGCTTGTCGCTGAAGTGCCAATCGACATTGCGTTTGCGAGAGTTCGCCAACTCGAACAGCTGTTTATTGTTGCGATGCTGTTGGCTGGCTTTGCCGTGGTGGCTGCATCGAACAGTATGTCGAACTTTATTACTCGCCCTTTGTTGCAGCTGACATGGGCCGCAGAGAAAGTGAGTGCAGGCGATCTAGATACAAAAATTCATCACACGCGTCGGCATGATGAAATCGGGCGGTTGGCGGTCAGCTTTTCTCGTATGCGGCGCGCTATCCGTGAGAAGCTTCAGCTTATCCACCAGCAAAATCAAACACTTGAGCAAAGCTTGGCGACGATTCAAGAGCAAAACCAAGAGTTGCAGTTGGCTAACAAGCTCAAAGACGAGTTTCTAGCTACCACTTCGCATGAGTTGCGCACGCCTTTGCATGGCATGATTGGGATTGCCGACGCCTTGATTGCTGGTGCGAATGGTCCAATTAGTCGTGATCATCAGTATCAACTTTCGATCATTGTCAACAGCGGCCAACGGTTGGCGAAATTAGTCGATGATCTGCTCGATTATCATAAAATGCGTTATGGTCAGCTCTCGCTCGAAAACGAAGCGGTCGATATCACCAGCCTAGCGCGTCTTGTCCTTTCTTTGGCTGAACATCTCAAAAAAGATAAGCCAATCCGTATCATCAATCAGCTCCCCTCGTCCTCTTTGTGGGTCTGTGCCGATACCCAGCGCCTTGAGCAAGTGATGTATAACCTGATTGGTAATGCAGTGAAGTTTACTGATGCCGGTAAGATAGTGTTGAGTGCGGAAAAAATTGATGACAGGGTTCGTATTCAGTTAGTCGATACCGGGCAAGGGATCCCGCCCGAACAACTGAACGTGATCTTTGAGCCACTCACTCAAGCGGTCAGCGATCACTACCACTATCAGCATGGTGCCGGGCTGGGCTTATCGATCACACGTCAGCTGATTGAGCTTATGGGCGGTCAGCTTTATGTAAGCAGTCAGCCACAAATCGGTACCACATTTAGTTTTACCCTACCCGCGATCGAAGCGCCTGACGAACCGGTTGCTCATTTACCCAATGACGAACAGCCTTCTCCCCTCTGGCAACCCTTTACCCCACAGGACGTCGAGAATAAGGCGAACGCAACCACCGCCACTTGCGATGATGGCTTACTGATCTTGGTGGTTGATGACGAACCCACCAATCAACAAGTATTAACCAGCTTTTTGCAAATGGAGGGTTATCAGGTTATTACCGCTAGCGATGGCGAAACGGCGCTACAACAGGTCGAAAAAGAACGTCCTGCGCTGGTATTGCTCGATATACTCATGCCCGGGATAAGTGGCTTTGAAGTCTGTGAGCGATTACGCCAGCAGTATCATCATGGGGCGCTTCCCATCATCATGCTCACTGCCCTTAATCAACCTGATGATCGCATTCATGGTTTTAACGTGGGTGCTAATGACTATTTGAGTAAACCGTTCAATAAGCAAGAACTTGCCGCTCGTATTGCCACGCACCTTGCCGCCTGTGATGCCGAGCGACGTCAGCAAGAAAATCAACGATTGGAAGCCGCATTAGCGCAAAGTGCAGAGCGACAGGCGAGTCTACTCGAAACCCAGTCATGGCTGATTTCACAATTATCCCTCGCCCCTGAAGCGATTATCGGGGCAGGCAGCGATGGTCAAATCCGGTTTGCCAATGCGTCTGCCGCTGCGTTATTTCAACAGCAAGATGCCAACCTCAAGCGTATGCATAGTCATGCCCTGATCCACGAGCCGGATGAGAGCCAACAGCTCGAGCGCTATCAAGGTAAGTTGACTGTTTATATCGGCGACCAGCATCGTGATCTAGAAGGCATGATTTTGCGTTTCCCGGCGGCTTCTGAGATAACCACCTTATATGTGATGAACACTGATACGCCCGTCTCGCTAGCGCGGATCCAAAGTTTAGAAAGTGCGATTGAGGCTTTGTCTGGCTATGCATTCCGCGGTGATGCGCGCCAACTGGATAAATTAAAAGCCATGGGCGGTGAGTTTGAAGCCTTAGTGAGCCAAGCCCAGAGCCAGCAAGAGGATAAAGCGCAAGCGCGCCGACAACTCATTGTCGATGCGATGGTGGCTGGACTCGAATATTGGGAAAAAACGACGGGCAAAAGTAAGTTCGATTTTGCCGAACAAAGCGGGCTTTGGCGGGTCTACCTCGACCGCAGTAGCCTACAAACCCGCACATTGGATAAGTACTTACTGCTGGAAACCTTACCCAAAACACCAAGGTGGCGCACAGTACTCAGCTCTATTCGCTATATTCTTGACCACTGTGACAAACACAATACCGATCGTACTCAGTTAGAAACCTACTACCGACAGCTGCGTCAGCTGCTGCTCGAAGACTAACACACCCCGTACCACCTTCTCCCCAACGTGCCTCTCCTATTGAGGACAGGCACTTTTCTCTTTCCTTGCCCAATAAGCAATTAATCAAGACAGACACTCTTATCTTTCCAATGGGGACAGACACTTTAAATATTCAGACTCTATACATTTAAAGTGCCTGTCCCATTAAGCACTCCAACAAAAGCAACAAAAGAGCAACAAAAATGTCTGTCCCCATAAATCTAAAGTGCCTGTCCCAACAAGGATCCACCAACCTACGCGATAATAATTCACGCAAATAAACGGGGCCTTTGATGCCGATATCAGTCCAAGCCTGAGCGATAGTTGGCGCTAAAAACCAAGATTGTGGGGGGTGTCACAACAAAACGGCAAGATTAAATTCTTGATTAAAAATAAGCTCAAAGAAACATGTGACATGTGTCGCCCTTGAGAGGGTAACAAATAAGTCATTGATATTTATTGGTATAATCTAGTTCCGTTTCTGGTTTTTATCTCAGAAGAGAAAGCGAGTCAGAATACATCTTCAATTTATCCCGATCGATTTTAACGGTTTTAACGTCATGAAAGTGGTTTTTTACGATTTTAACGATTAATGACGTTGCGAGGCGTTCTATCGGCATGCTTATTTGAAGAGGTTCACCGGCCGCTGTGTTATCGATTGCTGATGTATACGATGACCAGACAACAGACAACTAGATGCCGGTGCATCGGCAAGCTTGAGCTCGCGAAGGTTGTAAGCAACGAGCTCACTATCCATCACGTGAACTGAAAGCAACAGTAAGGAATGGCTATGTTTTCGAGTAACATTAGATTTGCCAGCAAGACCCTACTTGCCTCTGCAATTATTGGTGCGCTGAGCGCAAGTGCTGGCGTCAGTGCCGCCGAGCGCAGTGAGCTCACTATCCACCCGAAAGAATTCAATACCTTTGTCCGTAACTTCAACCCTTTCCTTGGCGCAACCTATCTGCACACCACGACTGATTTCGTGTATGAGCCCTTAGTGGTGTTTAACGAAATGAAAGGCAACCAGCCTGTCTTTCGTATCGCGAGCGGCTATGAAATGGCGGATGACCTGAAAAGTGTCACCTTTACCCTACGCAAAGGGGTGAAATGGTCAGACGGCGAAGCCTACACTGCCGACGATGTGGTGTATTCATTTGATTTGGTTAAAAACCATCCGGAGCTCGACCAATCTGGGATTAATAAATGGATTGATGATGTGAAAAAAGTCGACGACTATACCGTCCGCTTTGAACTCACCGAGGCCAATTCCAACGTACCGTACGAGATCGTCAAAGTGCCAGTGGTGCCCGAGCACGTTTGGAAAAACATCGAAGACCCAGCATCTTACACCAATGAAAACCCGGTAGGCTCTGGCCCCTTCACCACTATCGATACCTTCACCTCTCAGCTCTATATTCAATGTCGTAACCCCTATTATTGGGATAACGACAACCTTGATGTCGACTGTCTGCGCGTGCCGCAAATCGCCAATAACGACCAGTTCTTAAGTAAAGTGATCAGTGGCGAAATGGACTGGACCTCCTCGTTTATTCCTGACATTGATCGCACCTATGCCGCGGCCAATCCAAACCATCACTATTGGTATCCTGCCGCCGGCACCCAAGCCTTTATGGTCAATTTTAATGACCCTGATCCGGCCAAGCGTGAAGCACTGACCAATGTCGACTTCCGTCGTGCATTTTCGATGGCGCTAGACCGTCAAACCATCATTGATATCGCGTTTTATGGCGGTGGTACAGTGAACGACTTCGCGTCTGGCTTAGGTTATGCGTTTGAGTCATGGTCCGACGAAGCGGTGCATGAGAAATATCGCCAATACAATACCTACGATCTAGACGGCGCCAAAGCACTGCTTGCGAAAGCCGGCTTTAAAGATCAAGACGGTGATGGCTTTGTGGAAACCCCATCAGGCAAATCGTTTGAGCTCGAAATCCAATCCCCTAATGGCTGGACCGACTTCAACAACACCGTTCAGCTTGCGGTTGAGCAACTTGCCGAGGCCGGCATCAAAGCCAAGGCACGTACGCCTGATTTCTCGGTGTATAACCAAGCGATGCTTGAAGCCGACTACGACGTCGCCTACACCAACTACTTCCACGGTGCGGACCCTTACACCTATTGGAATAGCGCGTATAACTCCAACCTACAGAAAGGGGATGGCATGCCGCGGTTCGCGATGCATTATTACCAAAGTGCTGAGCTCGACAAGCTGTTAGACAGCTTCTACAAAACCGCGGATAAAGCTGAGCAACTGGAAATTGCCCACCAAATCCAAACGATTATCGCCAAGGATCAGGTCACCATTCCGGTGCTTTCTGGCGCACAAATGTATCAATACAACACAGCCCGCTTCACCGGTTGGTGGAACGAAGACAACCCGAAAGGTCGCCCCTCTATCTGGGCCGGCATTCCTGAGCGTCTTCTTCACGTGCTGGACCTTAAGCCCGTCCAGTAACCACTATCGGGCGCCTTGCGCGCCCGCTTTTCCACGGTGTTCACGCCACGAACATCACCACTTCGCTGTGTAAGGTGTGGGTTATGGGTTATTTTTTCCGACGGCTAACTTTTTACATGATTGCCCTTTTAGTGGCAGCAACACTCAATTTTATTATTCCTCGTGCCATGCCCGGTGATCCGGTCACCATGATGTTTGCCAACGCCTCGGTGCAAGTCACTCCAGAGCGGATTGAGGCAATGAAACAACTGCTGGGCTTTGTCGATGGTCCCCTCTATATGCAGTATTTCACCTACATGAAAAACGTGTTGAGCTGGGATTTAGGCACCTCCATCCAATTTTATCCGCTGTCGGTTAACGAGCTCCTCGGCAAAGCCTTTGGCTGGTCACTGTTTCTCGCCGGCAGTGCGGTGCTGCTGTCGTTCTCGCTAGGTTCGATTTTGGGCATTTTTGCCGCTTGGAAGCGCGGCGGGAAATACGACGCTGTGATCACCCCAGGCATGCTGATTATCCAAGCAGTGCCTCAAGTGGTCATCGCGATGCTGGCGCTGTTTATTTTCGCGATTGGGTTGAAGTGGTTTCCAACCGGATACGCCTACACGCCAGGCGTGACCCCAGACTGGACCAGTTGGACCTTTATTAAAGATGTGGCCTATCACGCTGTACTCCCGCTTTTTTGTGCCTCCATCATTCAAGTCGGCGGCTTTTTGGTCAACATGCGTAACAACATGATTAACCTGCTTGCGGAAGACTACATCACCATGGCTCGCGGCAAAGGGTTAAGCGAAAACCGCGTGGTGTTTAACTATGCGGCCCGTAACGCGCTCTTGCCCAGTGTCACTGCGCTGTCGATGTCGCTGGGTATCGCCATCGGTGGCCAGCTGATTGTGGAAATTATTTTTAACTATCCCGGTCTTGGCTCGGTGCTTTTGAATGCGATCAACGCGCGCGACTATCAAGTCCTACAAGGCCAGCTACTCATTATGACCTTGTTTATGCTCTCGTTTAACTTAATTGCTGACATGCTGTACGTGGTCCTTGACCCTCGCCTGCGCAAAGGAGGCAAATAATATGAAAGATCTCCTCACGCTTATCGTGCGCAATAAGATTGCCCGCGCCGGTTCGATCATTGTTGGCTTGTTTATTTTGATGGCGGTCTTCGCGCCGTTGTTGACCCAGCATGCGCCAGACAAACGCACCGGCAATCCGCATGAATACCCAAGCTTTGTGGTTAAAGCCGCACAAGCCAACCCAGATGGCTGGGTCGCCACCCACTTAGCAGACCATCCTCGTACCTTGCTAATGTCAAAAGACGCGGAGCATGCCCTCGGCACTACCCGTATGGGCCGCGATGTCTGGTCCCAGTTAGTGCATGGCGCCCGTGTTTCGTTAGCGGTGGGTTTTGGGGCCGGCATCACCGTGTGTGTGCTCGCCACCTTAATCGGCATTACCGCCGGCTATTTAGGCGGTTGGGTTGACGATGTGCTCACCGCCGCAATGAACATTATGTTGGTGATCCCGCAATACCCACTCCTGTTCGTGCTCGCCGCGTTTATCGGCGAAGCCGGACCGCTGACGATCGCCATCATTATTGGCTGTACCTCCTGGGCTTGGGGAGCACGAGTGGTTCGCTCACAAACCCTTGCCCTGCGCGAAAAAGAGTTCGTGAAAGCCGCCGAAGTGCTGGGGGAATCGCGCTTTCGTATCACCTTTGTCGAGATCTTGCCTAATCTCGTGCCCATTGTTGGCGCTAGCTTTATTGGCTCGGTGATGTATGCCATTGCCATGGAGTCGATTATCTCTTTCTTAGGCCTTGGCGATCCCAACACCATCAGCTGGGGGATCATGCTCTACAACGTACAAACCTCCTCATCCATGCTGATCGGCGCTTGGTGGGAGCTGCTCGCGCCTTGTATTGCGCTGACCTTACTGGTGACGGGGCTTGCGTTACTCAACTTCGCGGTGGATGAAATTGCCAACCCGCAATTACGTGCGCAAAAAGGGATGAAGCGCTGGAAAAAACTCAGCCAGCAAGAAAAGAAAGCCCGCGACGAGAATCCCGTTGCCGAACACATGCTGATCAGTGGAGATAAATCATGAGTCGCACCCCACTTATCTCAATCCGTGACCTGTGCGTCGACTACATTACTGATGCTGGTGATGTCCGAGCCTGCGATCACGTCAGTTTTGACATTGCCCCCGGTGAAGTATTCGGCCTGGCTGGCGAATCGGGATGCGGTAAATCCACCGTTGCCTTTTCGCTGATGCGTCTGCATAAGCCACCTGCCTTTATCACCGGCGGCGAAGTCATCTTTAACGGCGAGAATATCCTCGATTACAGCGACGCTCGGATGCGCGACTTTCGCTGGCGCGAGATGTCGATGGTGTTTCAAAGCGCCATGAATGCCCTCAATCCAGTGCTGACGCTCGAAGAACAGTTTTGCGATGTACTGATGCGCCACACCAACTTGACCCGCAAACAAGCGGTGAAGCGGGCTCAAGGCTTGCTAGAAATTGTCGATATTCATCCCAGCCGTCTGACCGATTATCCGCATCAGTTTTCGGGCGGGATGCGTCAACGCTTGGTAATTGCCATTGCACTGGCCCTCAACCCGAAAATGATCATCATGGATGAGCCCACCACAGCATTAGATGTGGTGGTGCAGCGTGAGATCTTGCAAAAAATCTACGCGTTAAAAGAAGAGTTTGGCTTTTCGATTCTGTTTATCACCCATGATTTATCGCTCATGGTCGAGTTTTCCGATCGGATTGGGATCATGTATTCCGGTGAGCTGATTGAGGTCGCGCCGTCCAAACAGGTGCTCAACAACCCCTACCACCCTTACACCGAAGGACTGGGCAGCTCATTCCCCTCACTCACCGGACCTAAGCGCCAGCTCACTGGGATCCCAGGCAACCCGCTCAACTTGCTCGAAATCCCGACCGGTTGCCGCTTTCAAGCGCGCTGTGCTCAGGTGCATGAGCGGTGTCGAACCACGCAAACGGCGCTGCGCCAAATCGAACCGGGCCGGTATTCCAACTGCCATCTATACGGCGAGCCCATCGCCCAACAAAAACTCTAATAACGCGCCAATGTGAGGAAGTCAGTGATGAGTACAGGTCTTGGAGAACTGCTGGTTGAAGGGAAAAACGTGGTGAAAGATTTCCCCATTAACAGCCACGCCCTTAAACAACCCATGATGCGAGCGATCAATGATGTCTCGTTCAAAATGTACAAAGGCCGTGGACTTGCCGTGGTGGGTGAGTCGGGCTCGGGAAAATCAACCACCGCGAAAATGATTGCAAAAATGTACGCCCCGACCGACGGCTGCATTGAATACCGGGGCCGCGATATCACCACCATTAAAAAACGTGATGAGCTGATGCGCTATCGCGAAGGCCTGCAAATGGTCTGGCAAGATCCCTTTGGCTCGCTCAACCCCACCCATAATGTGTTTCACCATATTGCGCGTCCGTTATTGATCCACAAAAAAGTCGCCAAGCGCGATAAAGCGCAGTTGAAAGAGCGGGTGTTCGAGCTGCTCGAGCAAGTGGGCCTCACTCCAGCCAAAGAAACGGCGGAGAAATTCCCCCACCAGCTGTCGGGCGGCCAGCGTCAGAGAATAAATCTAGCACGTAACATCGCCGTGGGCGCGGAAGTGGTACTTGCCGACGAGCCAACCTCGATGCTGGATGTGTCGATTCGTGCCGGTGTGCTTAACCTCATGGAAGAGATGAAAGTGGAGAAGCAAATGTCGCTGCTCTACATCACCCATGACATCGCCACCGCGCGCTACATTGCCGAAGACTTGGCAGTGATGTACGTCGGCCATATGGTCGAATGGGGAGACACCGAAGAGATTATTCATCATCCCCAACACCCTTATACCCAGTTGTTGGTCTCGGCCGTGCCCGACCCCAGCAAATCCATTCATGAAGAATTAAAGGGCAACAAGGGTGAGATCCCACTGTGGACACCAGATTCCGTCGGCTGCCCTTTTTCCGGCCGCTGCCCGCATGCCACCGCTAAATGCACCGAGCAGCTACCCGGCGTGACCAAGCTCGCCGACAACCACTACGTGCGCTGCTATTTGTACGAGCAATAGCGACCAATAAGGATACCATCATGCAAGTGCTGACCAATCACATTGGCTACTCGTTACGCGGAGACAAATGCGCGGTGATCGTCAGTGACAGCGACCGCCTCACCGGCACGCCCGTGGCACTGATTTCTCTGCCTCCTCTTAAGGGGACAGGCACATTTAGCACTGCCGGTAAAACTGCCTCCTCTTCTGGGGACAGGCACTTTAACGATGCCGCAGAACATGCAGAAAAAAGCGAGAATCTTACCGGGACAGACACTTTTGTTGTTGAGACAGACGCAGTATCACTCGATAACGTGGTCGCGCAGTTTGAATTACACCAAGGAACACAGTTAAACAACTGGCAGATGGGCACAGCTTATACCCTCGATTTTTCTGCCTTTGCGCATCGCGGACGCTATCAACTCGTGCTGTTAACAGACACACCGGTATATTCCCATCCGTTTGAGATAAGGGACAATTGCCTGTTTCACACTACGTTTTCCGATCTGCTCCATTACTTTAAATCGCAGCGGTGTAGCGGCATCTATGAACACGCGGATCAGCACGCTAAGGTATTCGGCTCTGATGAACGTGTGGATGTATCCGGCGGTTGGTACGATGCCTCTGGCGATGTGAGCAAATACCTGAGCCACCTTTCCTATGCCAATTACTTTAATCCGCAACAAATCCCGCTGTTGGCTTGGGGGCTGGCCGATCTTGCCAGCCAACTTAGCTCGGACACGCTGCCCGCGTTTATGCGTACGCGATTAGCCGATGAAGCGAAACACGGCGCCGATTTTCTTCTCCGTATGCAACACCCCAGTGGCTTCTTTTACATGACGGTGTTTGATCAATGGTCGAAAGATCCGGAGCGCCGCACCCTTTGCGCTTATGAGACGCAAGATGGCGTGATGCGTGAGGCTTACCAAGCCGGTTTTCGTCAAGGCGGCGGCATGGCGATTGCTGCCCTTGCCGCCGCAAGCCGAGCCCCGCTTTGCGCCGAGCCAGACCAACAAACACACTATTTAGACGCCGCCATTCGCGGCTACTGGCATTTGGTTGAACATAACCATCATTACATTGATGACGGTGAGCCAAACATTATTGACGAAACCTGCGCCCTTCTCGCCGCATGCGAGTTACATCACGCCACTCGGCAATCTACCGAGGAGCAATCTACCGGGCAATCTACCGGGGACAGTCACGCTTATTTAATGGGACAGGCACCTTTAGGTTCTGGGGACAGACACATTAGTGCGAACGGTGCCTGTCCCTTCTTGAGCGGTCCCTTCTTGAGCGGTCCCTTCTTGAGCGAGGCTCGAGGCTGGATGCAAAAGCTGGTCGCACGGCAACGCAGTGATGAAACTTGCCAGTACTATTGGTCAGCAAATGCTGATGGGAGCCGCCCCTTTTACCATGCCGCCGATGCGGGTCTACCCGGGTTGGCATTAGTTCGCTACCTCGATGTGGAAACCGACCCCAGCCATCAGGCTATCGCACAAACAGCCCTGGAACGCGCCTGCCAGTTTGAGCTCAACCTAACACAAACCGCCGATAATCCATTCGCATATCCGCGTCAGTACGTCAAACCCGTCGATGGCGTTAAACAGGTGCGTCACTTTATTCCTCACCACAATGAAACCGGCTATTGGTGGCAAGGCGAGAATGCACGCTTGGGGTCACTGGCGACCTTTGCATGTCATGCCACGCGCCATATTCAAGACGATGCGCTAAATGCTGCTCTCCACACCTTTAGCCAACGGGCGCTTAATTGGATCCTCGGTTTAAACCCATTTGATATCTGTATGCTCGATGGACATGGCCACAACAACCCAGATTACCTACCGCACTTGGGCTTTTTTAATGCCAAAGGGGGGATCTGCAATGGCATTACCTCAGGAATGGAGGATGAAACACAGATTGCATTCAACCCCGCACCATATTGCGATGATATGGCGCAAAACTGGCGATGGGGCGAGCAGTGGTTGCCACATGCAAGCTGGTTTATGCTCGCCATCAGTGCGCAAACACTGATTGGCAACGGCCACTCGAACAAGGAGAACGCGTGATGACTTACCGCCTCGATCTTAGTGTGATCAACGAGTATCCCAATGACACCCCACCACGTAGTCGAATGGGGTTAACCTTGCATAATCTCACCGACCGTTCGTTGGAAGCGCTATCCATTGCGGTACTGTTTGATCGCTTCATCAACCCCAATACCCTGTCACAAGGCAGTATTGAGCAAGTTGGCAGCTATTGCGTCATCACACCGGCGCATCAAACTCTCGATGCCAATCAAAGCTTATACATCGAGTTTGATGCCCACACGCCGCCATTGCGGTTTCTTTGTGCGGGCTTTAAAGATGCACTGCTCTATGCCAATGGCGAGCAATATTCAGTGATGCTCACCCCCATTAACTTGACGCATACTCATACCACACGATCAACGATTCCAGATGTTCATCCCGCCGAGCACGCCATTATTCCGGTGCCCAAATCGGTGCGCCACCAGCCAGGATACTTTACGCTTTCACCCACAACACCGTTAATCGCGGTGGATTCACAGGCCCTTCCCGCCGCGCAGTGGCTAAGCAACGAATGGGTTCGTATGTATCCGCAAGCTGATATTGCACTCGACCCACGCCACCAAGATGCGGTCACTGGCGATCATGCCATTATCTTACGGCCTTTACCCGACTCTGCACTTCGAGATATCACACACCGTGATGAGGCCTATCAGCTCACCGTCACCGACCAAGGCGTGGTGATCCAAGCCTGTGCTGAACGCGGGTTTATTCACGGCTGCGCATCGCTGTTACAACTTTGCCAAGAGCAAAACACACAGCTTCGAATACCGGCAATAAAAATCAGCGATGCACCACGCTTTGCTTACCGAGGGATGATGCTCGATTGCGCGCGCCATTTTCATTCGGTGGACACGGTAAAGCGACTGATTAACCAGCTAGCCTATTTTAAGTTCAATACCTTTCACTGGCATTTAACCGACGATGAAGGCTGGCGACTGGAGATTAAAGCCCTGCCTGAATTGACGCGCTATGGGAGTCAACGCGGCCCCAATACCCGCCTTGCCCCGCAATTCAGCCATATTGCAGAACGTCACGAAGGTTATTATCGCCAAGAAGACGTACGTGCCGTGATTGAATACGCCGCAGCCCGCGGTATTACCGTCATTCCAGAAATTGATATTCCCGGTCACTGTCGCGCAGCCATCAAAGCACTGCCTGATTGGCTACACGATGCCGACGACCGCTCTACTTACCGCAGCGTACAACACTACACCGATAACGTATTATCGCCAGCCCTCGATGGCACGTATCGATTTTTAGATACGGTATTAAGTGAAGTCGCCGAGCTTTTCCCCGCCTCATGGGTTCATATTGGTGCCGATGAAGTCCCTGACGGGGTATGGACCGATAGCCCAATTTATCGGGACAGGCGCATGAACGGAGAAACGACCGCTTCGCTACAGGGACAGATACTGACCTATGCGGAGCAAAAGCTTCGCGCCTTGGGCAAACGTATGGTTGGCTGGGAAGAAGTGCAGCACGGCGATAAAGTCAGCAAAAACACCGTGATCTATTCATGGCAAAGCGAAGACGCCGCATTGCATTGTGCGCAGCATGGGTTTGATGTGATTTTAACCCCGGGTCAAGCGACCTATCTCGATATGGTGCAAGATTATGCTGCCACCGAGCCCGGGCTCGACTGGGCGGGCGTCACACCATTAGAAAAAGCCTACCAATATGAGCCGCTAGCAAGCCTCGCCAGTGATGACCCAGCTCGTGAGCATATGCTAGGCGTACAATGTGCACTCTGGAGTGAACTGATCACTAATCAGGACAGGCTCGATTATATGGTGTTTCCAAGGCTTACCGCCATTGCAGAAGCGGCCTGGAGCCACAGTGAGCGCCGTGACTGGCTCGATTATCTGGCCAGACTCAAAGCGCAATTACCGCGTTTAGACAAGTTCGGTATTCAATACCGTTCCCCTTGGGCATCGAACAAGTAGGCCGAATTCGCCCACCTGGCAGTGCCTCCTGCGCTGCCAGCTCTTTGCGCTCGCATCCCATCTGTTTATAATGCCCAGCCATTGTTGTCAGTCTGAGAGTGTTTCCGGCATGCTACGCCAAGAAATTAATACCCTACTCACCCCTATTCATGGTTTTCTGCACTGTCAAACCCCCGACAGTTGGATTGACGCGGCCATTCAGCCTGACAATCAATCGATTCTTTTGCGCGATCACGCAAACTGCGAATTAAAAGCCAGCCAAACCGCGATGTGGCTGATCCGTAAATATGCAGTCGACGCGGCGAGTGGCGAGCAACTGCTGGCATGGGCCAAACCCTATGAAGACTTTGTTTATCGCCGCATTCGCGATGGGATCTTCCACGCGCGCAAAAACGGCCTCAGCGCGCCTTTAACCCCTAAAGCCGGCTTTGCCCACGGCCAAGCCTTGATTGATAAAATGGTCCGGTTAATCAAAGAAGAGTTTCATCATTTTGAGCAAGTGATTGAAATCATGGACGCACGCGGTATTCCTTATCAACCGTTAGAAGCAGGTCGCTACGCCAAAGGATTAATGCGCGCGGCACGTACTCACGAACCGGCAACCTTGGTCGATAAACTGATTATTGGCGCCTACATTGAAGCACGTTCCTGCGAGCGCTTTGCCAAAGTCGCCCCACACCTCGATGATGAACTACAAAAGTTCTACATCTCGCTACTGCGCTCGGAAGCACGCCATTATCAAGATTACCTGACGCTCGCAGAAACCATCGCCGGCGAAGACATTCGCGACCGCATTCAAGCCATCGGCGAGCGCGAAGCCGAGTTGATCCAAGCGCCCGACAACCAATTCCGCTTTCACAGCGGCGCCCCTGCCTAACTTCTTATGGCAGCTTCTCTTTGTGGGGACAGGCACTTTTATTCAACGTGATTTCCTGTGGGGATTTCCTGCGGGGACAGGCACCTTTACACATGTCCCTACTAAGTTTCCTTTCCAGGGACAGGCACTTTTAGTTTTCGCCGGATACAAACACCTCTTGGTGACTGTCCTGGTAGTTTGCTTTATAGCTCGCCTGTCCCCGTTGTTTACTTTGTCCCCGTTGTTTACTAATCGGGACAGACGCCTTTAGTAACTAACCAATCTCACAGTTACAGTATTTCTTGTACTGTCACGAAAAACCAGGCCAGAAAAGATGATGGCTGTTCATTTATACAGTACCTTTTACATATACCCATATACCAAAAGGGACTGACGATGACCAAAGCTCGCGCATCTTTAGTGAACCTATCAGCCACACCCTATTATCATTGCGTCTCACGCTGCGTGCGCCGCTCTTTCCTGTGCGGCTATGATGCTCAGTCGCAAAAAAGCTATGAGCATCGTCGCGCATGGATAGAAACGCGTTTACTTACACTAGCCAAAGCTTTTTGCATCGATATCTGCGCTTACGCCATTATGAGCAATCACTATCACGTTGTCCTACATATCAATGCAAAAGCCGCCCAATCCCTGACAAATACCGACGTTATCGACCGCTGGCTAGCCTTTCACCAGGCTCCGGTACTCATCCAGCGTTTTCGTCAGGGAGAATCCCTCTCCAAATCGGAGTACAAAGCGTGCTGTCGGATCATTGAGAACTGGCGCGAACGTTTGATGTCTGTCAGCTGGTTTATGAAGCTGCTTAATCAATATATTTCGACGCAAGCGAACCGAGAGGATCAATGTTCAGGGCATTTTTGGGAGGGACGCTTTAAAAGTCAGGCCTTGTTGGATGACAAAGCTCTTGCTGCGGCAATGGCCTATGTCGATTTAAACCCCGTGAGAGCAGGTATCGCCAAACAGCCCAAGCATTCGAATTATACATCGATAAAAAAGCGACTTGAATCACTCGAGCAAAATAAAGCGACCCCAGCAGGCTTATTCGCCTTTGCAGGAAATCCGAGGAAATCTATGCCCGACGGCATTCCGTTTCGGCTAATGGACTATTTAGCACTTGTTGAATGGACCTGCCACAAGAGACAAGACGCGGGCTCAAATCAGCGGCCTCCCCTACTCACACAGCTGAATATGTCGAGTGAAACCTGGCTGGCCACATGCGCTCGTTTAGAGTGCGGAAATGTTGTGGGCTCACTGTCGAGTATCCAAGCCGTATTACCGACACTGGGCCTAAAACGCATGACAGGCGTCATGATCCCAAATCGTTGAGGCTAGCACTAAAACACGCATCAATGCGTAAGGGAATCGTCATACTAGCCCGAAAATCTACCCTACCCAATAAGCCAGCACCATTATAAACACGAACAAAACACCTACCGCTTTTAAGAGCGGCTTTAGCCCTTTAGCTCCACCTTCCGGGGGTTGATTACAACATCCCATATTATCTCCTGACCGTTTTCCCAGAAGAATAAGCCTTCCAGTAACAGGAAGGTAAAGAGACATTCAGGTTTGATTTTAGAGCTTGTTGGGACAGGCACATTCGCAATACTGATAATTGTCCCAGATGGCTCGGTTCGATCGATACCAGACATATCAGACGTACCATGTCTGTCCCAACAAAAAGCAGTCGTGTTTCAGAGTGATTTTTTGTACGCTTAAACAATTAATTAATCTCAACCTAGGCCAAGAACATGGAACTTCCACCGTCTGCGCAAGCGCTCCTTGAGGCTATCCAACACTACACGCCCATCACCGATATCAGCGCAGATCAACGTCAGTTGATAAATGGTTCACCAGAGTCGTTTATTGCCGCGCTACCGATTGGTCTATCACTATCAACGACATTCGACGAAAGCCAAGAGGAGCTTTTTGTCGATTACTTTTCACAAATGGCCAATGACCTACGTATTTATTCGCGTAGTAATGACGTCTCTGAAATCATCAATATCGCGAATGAAATACTCACTAACGCACTTGAGCTAGACGATGCTCAAATTAACTTGATGCTCACCAGAGAAATCATCAGATGCATGAAACACCTTAAACTGCATGTCGACGATGCGATCATTATGAAAGTGCGTGAGCGCAGTCAGCAGCCGATCACTAAGCAACAAGAACAATTGGCACAAGACCCTGAAAAGGTTACCGAGAATCTTGTCGCTGACCTCAATAAATTTGGCGTCGACACTGGGCTTGCTTTTTGTCAGTTTGTGGGCGGTGAGCTTATCTTTTTCACCGAACAGGAGGTTCAAGGGCTGCTCACGATGATGAGCCGTCAACCTTGGTCAATTGATGCGCTTTTGCTTTTGAGCCTCAATCCCGAGCCTAAAGTCGCCGACAGCGCAGCGAGTGTACTCAGTAGCCTTCCAGCAAAAAGATGGGAGTCCCTTGGTCAGCGTCAATACCTGACCCTAATCCAGCGCTTTGGTCACGATAGCGTAAAAAATCACCTACCAGCGTGGCAAAAGTCAGCCATGCAATACAGCAAACAAGCAGAACAACATCAAGTGACCGAGCTTTACCTGTCCTATCCAGACGGCAACCATGCCATACTATTTAACGGACTGCTCATCGACCCAACGACTAAAAATGCACACGTATTCGGTGGCGTTTTTCGCTTAGGTTTCGGTTTAGTGGATAGCTATTTTGATACCAATCCCGTCGACACTGTGCAATATAAAAAAATGACCGCAGAAATGGACACCGCTGTCGACGTCGTTCAATGCCATCCCAATATATTGCGACACATACTTTGTTGGGCCCTGGACGAACAGCATGAGGTCCTCGATCCTGACACGCTACATATGTTGGCGCTTCTCCCGTCCCAATGGACCGAGCCGCAACCGTTCTCATTAGATAAACTCGCCTCCACGTGTGACTTCCCAGGAGAACATCCCGACGCGATAGCGCGAGGACATCGATCCAGCAAACTGTTAGTCAATACCCCATTGATAGAGACATGGACGATCGCTGAATCGATCGACCCAGCCCTGGAGAGCATACGCAAAGTCCGGAACCGCTATTATCTCGAACACCCTGACCCCTATATCAAAGCACTCGCGTTGAGTGGGCTAATCACGCATTACAGCAAACAAGAAAGCACACCGTTCTCACCGAGCAACCTATTTATATTTGCCGCAGCGTATGCGTTGCAAGCACCTGATCGCATGAGAAAAACCTTTCCGCTTTTCGACCAACTCACAGAGCTGAGTATACAACAGCAAGCGGAGTATCACCCGATGGCGCACGGCCCGCAGGAAATAGAACGCCCCCAAGGCATCGTACTGCACATTGAGCTCGATAATAGCCGTCCCAAAATATGGCGCCGTTTTACCATTTCAAACGCCTTACCTTTTATCGCGCTACACGATTACATTCAGGCTATTATGGGTTGGGAGCACCAACACCTTGCCATGTTCATCACACCCTTTGGTCATATTGACCTTGACGATGAATCCGATACCCAAGCGGCGTATTTACCCATTGGGGCAGTACTGCGAGAACCCGGAGACACCATCGCGTATGTGTATGATTTTGGTGATAACTGGCACCACACCATCACCCTTGAGAAACTGAATACCCGCAATTACACGCAGCCTAAAGTCACGGCAGGTAATGGCGTATGCCCGCCAGAAGATTGCGGCGGTATAGACAGATACAAAGACCTACTCAGACTCTCAAAACGCGCTCCACTCAACGACGATGATCGAGAGATCCTGGACCTCTTTAACATGCAGGACTGGGACGCAAAATTCTTTGATAAGAACGAAGTGAATCAGAGATTAAAAGAAGAAGTACCACCTATTTTCGACTAGGTAGATCGTGGGATAGACACTTTAGATGCTTAAGTGCCTGTCCCCCCAATACACTCACTAATACACTGTACTCAGAAATCTGGACTCTGTATCCTAGTGGTTATTAACATCTAGCAAGGACAATGACGATGTGGTATCTCATCTATTCGCAAGACGTAGAGAACAGCCTACCGCTACGCAAGCAAGCGCGTGACGCACACCTTGAGCGCTTACGCCAACTGGAAAAAGAAAACCGCTTGATGATTGCAGGACCAAACCCTGCCGTTGATAGCGACGAGCCGGGCGAAGCTGGGTTTACGGGGTCGACCGTTATTGCTTGGTTTGAGTCATTATCAGCCGCCCAAGCCTGGGCTGACAAAGACCCTTATGTAGCCGCTGGCGTCTATGCAGACGTGACCGTTAAACCTTTCAAAAAAGTACTTCCTCAGGATCCTGCCTAATGCAATATGTAAAAATACTGATGATGGCCTGCCTGGGGCTAGTGCTCAGTGCCTGTAGTAGCACCCAGCATGATAAAGCCGCAGAAGCCGCAATCCAACGTGCCGACATGATTGCACAGTTACTGCCGATGGATATTGAAGGCTACTCACTGGTTCGCGCTCGTGCGCAAGATGCCATCATCGAGCTGACACTTCTGGAGAAGAATGCCAAAAAAGCACCGGGGCAGCTCTTTTCCGGCTTAAAACGTCGATATTGCGAGGATAACGATATCCGCAGCATGTTAGACATTGGTATCAGCTATACCATTTTGGTTCGCGACACCCGCGGCCGACAAATCCTCAAAAACGCTATCGATGCCCCCGGGTGTGCTAGCTAATTAAGTGCCAAGGCTGCTCCCACTCTACTGGTAAGGCTGGCCACAACTCGCCTTGGCTCGGGGGCAGCACATAGCGATAGCGTGTTTCAGGCTGATCGTCGGAAAAACGACACGTAAATTGCAGTCCATAAGCGTGTAAGTAGCCACGATCGGCAGGCTCGCCGCCATAGTAATCATCACCGATAAGCGGAGAACCAATGCTTTTCATCGCCACGCGAATTTGATGGGTTTTGCCTGTGTAAGGCCGACAGAGGAAAAGTCGCCGCCCCTCACCACCAGCAATAGAGGTAAAACGCGTTCTCGCCGGGTTATCTTTGCTGGCTAACAATTTCCAGCTACCTCGCCGTCCCTTCGTCATATCCCCAACGATCAGCCCCTGCTTCTTACGCGGCTTTTTGGCACTTAATGCCAAATAGAACTTTTCTATCTCGCGCGAAGCAAACAACCCTGAGAGGACAGACGCCGCATGCGAAGAGGTTGCCAGCAGCAGCAAGCCCGATGTCATCTTATCTAACCGATGCACAAGGTAGACTTTCTCAACCCCAATGAGCGCCGCGACCGCCGGCAGCAGTGCCGCGTGATCGGCTTCTTTTTGCACGCTAACGCCGTGGTGCTTGTTGATCACCACAAAGTGTTGGTTTTGGTCGACAATTGAAAACATAACGAGGCGATTTACCGGTTGATCATTGAGGACAGGCATCATAACGGCTTCACCCTTACACCGCTAGGGCAATCATATAAGTGACTGTCCCCCGAGTGTTCAAAAGTGTCTGTCCCGTTAGTTCCGTTAGTTCCGTTAGCTTAAAGTGCCTGTCCCCGATAGCTCCCGATAGCTCCCGATAGCTCCCGATAGCTTAGTTATAGCTCGCCCGGTAGCTATACCCGCTTCACACTCTCGCGCACCACTAACGTTGGCTCGAGCTGCACAGTTTGGCTATCACTTTGAGGGTCATCCAGTTTGTGGAGTAGCGTTTCGACGGCCGCTTGACCGAGACGGTACTTGGGCTGGTGGATGGTGGTCAGGGAGGGCGAGACAAATTTTGCGAGGTGGATGTCATCGTATCCCATGATAGAAAGATCCTCGGGTACCCGAATGCCGAGTGCATTAGCAGCATTGATCGCGCCCATCGCCATCATATCATTGCCTGCAAAAATCGCGCTCGGCAAGGAGCCGCTCGCAGCGATCGCTTGCATGCCTTGATAGCCGCCTTCACACTCAAAGTCCGCTTCTACCATCCAATCAGCGTTCTCAGTAAGTCCAGCATCACGCAGCGCATCTTTAAAGCCTTGAAAACGCCGCTGTGCTTGTTGTTTAAGCAAAGGACCACTGATACAACCAATCTGGCGATGGCCACAGTCAATCAAGTGCTGGGTCGCTAAATAGCCGCCTTGATAGGAATTGTCTTGCATTTTATCGCAGGCAAAATCAATCGGTCCCCAATCCATTACCACCACGGGAATATCCGGATAACGATCAAAGCCTTCAATCCGCTCACCTTCCAAGGTCGAGCACATCAAAATCAAGCCATCGACCCGCTTTTGCAACAGCGTATCAACTGAAGCACGCATACGCTCAGCGTCGCCTTCCGTGTTGCATAAAATCAAACTGTAGCCATTGTGGTAACAGCTGCGCTCGACGCCTTTTACTACCTCGCCAAAAAACGGATTGGTGGAAGTGGTCACCAGCATGCCAAAGGTTTTAGTACGATTCACTTTCAGGCTGCGCGCCAACGCCGACGGAGCGTAATAGTTAAGCTCTTTCGCGGCTTGGTTTACCTTCTCAGCAATGGCCTCACTCACATAACGGGTGTTGTTAATGACATGACTGACCGTCGATGTCGACACGCCCGCCCGTTTGGCAATATCTTTCATGGTCGCCATTTATCGCGCTCCGCTGACTAAGGTAAAATAACGATTAAGCATCTTGGTGGGCCAAAAACGCCTCAACATTTGCACGAGAAGGAATCGAGGTTTGTGCGCCACGCTGAGTTACGGATAATGCCGCCGCGGCATGCGCAAAGCGAATCGCCTGATAAAGTGTCTGTCCCTCTATCAGTCCTGTCACCAATGCTCCATTAAAGGTATCGCCAGCGGCAGTGGTATCGACGGCATCGACACGGAACCCAGGAATAAGCTGGCCCGCTTGTTCGCCTTTTTCACTCAGCCACACGCCTTGTTTGCCGAGGGTGATCATTACAATCCCTACCCCTTTTTCATGGAGCACGTCCGAAGCCGCTTGCGCACTGGCAGTATCAGTTACCGCGATACCGGTCAGGCTTTGGGCTTCTGTTTCATTCGGGGTAATAATATCGACCACGGTGAGAAGCACGTCGCTCAGCGGTGCGGCTGGGGCGGGATTAAGCACCACGTGAGTCTTTGCCGCTTTGGCATGAAACGCCGCCTTTTCGATACCACACATCGGCGTTTCTAACTGCATCAGCAAATAGTCAGCCTCAGCTATTTTGTCGAGATCGGCGGTGATGGTCTCTGCTGTCAAAGCCGCATTGGCTTCTGCCGAAAGCGCAATACTGTTCTCACCTTGATCAGTCACTTGGATCATCGCAATCCCAGTCGGCGTATCAGGCTGTACCTTTATCGCACTGACATCCATCCCCTCTTGCGCGTAAGATTGACGAATATTTTGTCCATATGAGTCATCACCCACGCTGGCGATAAAGGCAACATCGGCACCGCAACGCACCGCCGCGACCGCTTGATTGGCCCCTTTGCCACCGGCAATTACGGCATAATCGTGGCCGTGTAATGTCTCGCCCGGACGCGGAAAGTGAGGGACACGTAAAACATGATCAGCATTGACGCTGCCAAGAACAACCAATCGGCTCATTACTATTCCTTACCGTTTTTAAATCAAAAAAGCACCACCCAGTGCGAACCCGATGGTGCTCACTATACGTTTCCCTGACGGCTTATTCAGCGATCGTTTCTTGGCTAATCACTTTTAGCGGTACAGGGATGTAGCTGTCTACCGACTCGCCTTTCAGCACCTTATCGGCAGTTTCAACACCCAATTCGCCAATCATACCCGGTTGCTGGGCAATAGTGGCTGCCAGTTGACCACGCTCAACGGCCGCAATACCATCTTTGGTGCCATCAAAACCCACAATGGTGACATCTTTGCCTGATGCCTGCACCGCGCGCAACGCGCCAAATGCCATTTCATCGTTTTGGGCGAATACCGCTTCCACATCTGGGTGTGCGGCAAGCAGATTTTCCATCACGTTCAGACCTTTGGTGCGGTCAAAATCCGCCGGCTGACTGGCGAGCAGTTCAACGTCGGTACCTTCAATGGCATCCATAAAGCCTTCACCACGCTCGCGTGCTGCTGACGTGCCAGCAATACCCTCAAGTTGGATCACTTTGGCGCGCTCACCGACTTTGCCGATGATGTATTCCGCCGCCATTTTACTCCCTTGAGCGTTATCAGAAGCAATATGGCTCACCACGTCCCCTCGACTCGCGCCACGGTCTAGGGTGATAACCGGAATGTCCGCGCGATTTGCAATACGAATGGCGTTCGAGACCGCGTCAGAGTCAGTCGGATTAATCAAAATGGCTTTAACGCCACGGATGGTTAAATCCTCCACATTCGATAGCTCTTTACTGGCGTCGTTTTGCGAATCAAGCACCAAGAGCTCATAACCAAGATCTTGCGCTTTCTGCTCCGCACCCTCTTTCATGGTGACAAAAAATGGGTTGTTTAAGGTTGAAACCACGATTGCCATTCTATCTTCCGCTTGCGCACTGATGCTCAGCGTGGACGACAAAAGCGCAGTGGTAATCAAGGTAGTCAGTTTTTTCATGCGTTCAGTCCTTTTGTGTTTGTAGGGTATTGTTTTTAATTGCTAATTCAACAGAAATAAAAGTGTCTGTCCTGTTAACTTAAAGTGTCTGTCCCTCTAACTTAGTCCCGCTAACTTAAAGTGCCTGTCCCAATAAGCTCTGCAAAAAGCGCTGTCTCAAACAGCTATTTGTTTTTGTTATCCACCAGCACGGCGAGCAGAATCACTACCGCTTTGGCAATCATTTGGTAGTAAGACGACACGTCCAGCAAGTTGAGAGCATTGTTCAAAAAGCCGATAATCAGCGCACCAATCAATGTGCCCATGATCTTGCCTTTACCGCCCATCAGGCTGGTGCCGCCCAGCACCACTGCGGCAATCGCATCAAGCTCATAGCCTGTACCGGCAGTCGGTTGTCCGGAGGACAGGCGCGAGGTGACGATGATCCCAGCCAAAGCTGCGAGCATGCCGCAAATGCTGTAAACACCAATTTTAATCCGATCGACATTGATGCCTGACAACCGAGCCGCCGATTCATTGCCACCGAGAGCGTAAATATAACGGCCAAAACGGGTGTGATTAAGCAGATACCAAGCGCCGATAAACACGATAGCCATCAGCCACACGGGGACAGGAATGCCCAACAGGTAGCCGGTACCAAACCAGGCAAAGGCGTCCGCCGTTTCAGTAAAGCCCGCGGAAATAGGTCGGCCATCGGTATACACCATGGTCACGCCACGATAGAGCGTCATTGCGACCAAGGTGGCAATAAATGCCTGCACCTTGCCTTTGGCCACCACGACGCCTGTCATGGCACCAATTGCCGCGCCTGCAAACAAAGCCGTTGGCACAGCCACCAGCACCGGTACTTCGACTGCAATCAAACTCGCGGCAAACGCGCCGCACAGCGCCAACACCGAGCCAACACTCAAGTCTATACCCGCGGTTAAAATCACCAATGTCATCCCCACGGCGATAATGGCGTTCACCGAGGTTTGACGTAGGATGTTAAGCAGGTTGTCGACCATGAAAAAGTTGCTGTTTAAAAATGACATCACCACGATCAGCACCAGCAGGGCAATGAGTGATTTTTGCTCAATCAACCACGCTTTGCTAAACAGGGGTTTGCGTCCACCTTCTGACGGCTGGGACTTATTCATTGCATTTGAGCTCATGCTGCATCCTCATTGGCATCTTTGCCTACCGCACAGGCAAGCAGAGTTTCTTGGTTAGCGTCCTTGGCATCAAATTCACCGCATACGCGGCCTTCGTGCATCACTAAGGTGCGGTCACTCATGCCAAGCACTTCGGGCATTTCTGACGACACCAAGATGATGCTCATGCCCTCGGCTTTAAATTGATTAATTAACTGGTAGATTTCTTTTTTGGCGCCAACATCAACACCGCGCGTCGGCTCGTCCAAGATCAGCACTTTTGGTTTGGTCATCAGCCCTTTGGCGATCGCCACTTTCTGCTGATTCCCGCCCGATAAGTTGCCAATGATTTGGTCACGGCTTGGGGTTTTTATGTTAAACAGACGAATAAAATCATCGACGGCCATCACTTCATCACGCGGCTGGATTTTTCCCCAATGCGTGAGCTTATCGAGTGCACTGAGTGACATGTTGTCTTTCACCGATAAACCCAGCACCAAGCCCTCGCCTTTACGATCTTCAGAGATGTAAACAATCCCATTGGCCAGCGCATCTTGTGGGCTCACGGGGTTAATCACTTTGCCATCCAGTCGAATCGTGCCGGCTTCACGCGGCATGGCGCCATAGATAATCTTCATTAATTCCGTGCGCCCGGCGCCCATCAGGCCCGATATACCCAGAATTTCACTACGGTGCAGCTGAAAACTCACCGCTTCTACCCCGTGACCGCTGACATTTTCCACCTCAAGGCTTATTCCATCAGGGGTGACATCACTTCGTGGGTATTGTTCAGCGAGTTTGCGGCCCACCATCATTTCAATCAGGCCGTCTTCATCGGTATCACTCACGGGACACTCACCAATAAACTTGCCGTCACGTAATACGGTGATCCGATCGCAAATCTCAAAAATTTCTTTTAAACGGTGAGAGATATAAACTATGCCGCAGCCTTGCGCTCGTAGCTCGTTGATCACCGCAAACAGCGAGGCGGTTTCCGTGTCGGTCAAGGCATCGGTCGGCTCATCCATAATGATCACCTGCGACTCAAACGACAGCGCTTTGGCAATTTCCACCATTTGCTGCTCGCCCAAGCTCAGGCTACCAAGTGGCACAGTGCTGCGGGCTTTCACATTTAAACGTGCCAACAGCTTATCGGCTTCTTCCGCCATCTTGTTCCAGTCAATCTTGCCAAACCGGTTAGTAAACTCACGGCCTAAAAAGATGTTCTCTGCAATGGTCAGCTCTGGGATCAAATTGAGCTCTTGGTGAATAATACTGATCCCCGCGTGCTGTGAATCACGCGGACCTTTAAACGAAACCGGCTCGCCTTGATAGTTCACGTCGCCACTGTCGGCGTGATAAATCCCGGTGAGGACCTTCATCAAGGTAGACTTACCCGCGCCGTTCTCGCCGAGTAGCGCCATTACCTCACCGGGATAGACATTTAAGCTCGCCTCATCGAGGGCGCGCACCCCGGGAAAGGTTTTTACGACTTGGCTGAGTTGTAATATAGGTTGCGTCATTGTGGTTACTCACTTAGGCCCACCTAAAAGGTGACACCGGCTTGAAAAATCACATTGGCATAAGGCGTGCACTCTCCGGTGCGCACCACCGCTTTGCTCTGCACCGTGCGTGCTTTAAACGCCTCGTGGCTAATAGTGGTCACAGTGATCGGCTGCTGACGCGCAGCACTCTCTTGCTCTAATCGCGCAAGCAAGGCTTGGTGCAGCGCCGGGCTGGCCGCTGCAAACTCTTCTGCAATCACCACCGACTCAATGCAGGTGTGAGTTAACACCGCGTCGACCGTCTGCATAAAGCTCGGCACCCCTTGGGTTAGCGCCAAATCAATACGCGTCACCGAGCTGGGGATCGGCAGCCCCGCATCACACACCGTCAATTCATCGGTGTGTCCAATTTGGGTTACGAGCCGTGCAAGCTCTGGATGGAGCAAACCATGCTTATTCATTCATCACCTTCTCACTCACGATGGACTTAATCAGCGCTCACTGTGCGCTGGCACGTTTTCTTATGATCAGCGTTTTCCCTCAGGAAAAACGCTATCGAAACGTTTCGATATGGACGAATAATGCAGATGAAAGAAAAGTTTCACCATCTGTAAACATCACAGATGTGAGAAAGATCGACTATTGATATTGGAGTCATTAGCAAAGAGAGAGATAAATCACACAGTCTGTGTTGGCAGTACAGTTTTGCGCGTTGCGGAAAAAGTGAGGTGCCTGTCCCGAGAATATCTTGCGCCCGATAAACGATGGATGAGAGATAATGAAAAGCAGAAAAAGTGCCTGTCCCGTTAATTTATTAATTTAATTTAGTTAATTATCGTGTTCGGCTTCGTTGTCTGCTTCCCGTGGTTCACTCGGCACCGCTTGGCAAAATGTGCACTCATCATTATCCACCGAGGCGCCACCCGACTCGACGTAGCGAATACGATGACTCGCTTTGCCTCGGTTAGCCGACACCGCAAACCGCCGCTGGTCACGCTCGGGGACGATGTTTTTAGTAGGCCTATCAGTCATTATTTACCTCATTCGCCCACCATCAGAAGCCGGTGAACCGTCTTAAACTAGCGTGCCAAGATGCGAATGTTGTCTCCGCTCAGTATCAGTGCACCTGTGCCATCAATATCAAAAGAGTGAACACTTTGCAGTGTATCTAGGAAGTGATTTTCTTGCGTCATCAACGCATCGGAGCATGCCATCATCGTAGAAGCAGCTTGCTCAACCTTGATCGCGCGATTATCAATCGAATAGCCTGCAAAATACCGATTACAACTGGCCATACCGGCTACTCGCCCTTCATTGTTAAAATCTAGCGTAATACGTGAGTTGTCGATGATACCTTGGTTATTTAGATACTCTACTACCCATGTCTTGCTTATCAATGTATCAACAACGTCTGAGGTGGGTTGACTCACGCAACCGGTAATCATCATCGCTACCAATGCTGGTAGTAAAAGCTTAGTCATCATTGCCCCCTTATCATTACACTCTATCACGCCAAGGCGTCGTTAAAATTGCCCGCTAGTATAAGACTACTAACCGGAAAGATAGCCAAGATAAAACCACAGTTTCGAGTGATATGCGACTTTTATAAAAGTGTCTGTCCCCATAAGCGCAGTTTCGAGTGATATGCGACTTTTATAAAAGTGCCTGTCCCTCCCCATAAGCGCCTATAAGCGCCTATAAGCGATTAGCGGCCATAAGAGTGTCTGTCCCAATAAACGGTAAACGAAAAAGCGACGAAAGAGTGTCTGTCCTCATAAAATGAGCATGAAAAAGGCGCCATTAAGGCGCCATAATCGGTCAATAGAAGAGTCTTGCGTTACGCGGGGACAGGTGTCTCTTGGCCTTGCTCAGCGCTTTCGGTTGGCTTACCGAGATATACATGCTGATACGCGTAATTTGTGGCTTCAATGTAGCCTTCAACCGAACCACAATCGAATCGCTCGCCCTCAAATTCATACGCAAGCACACAGCCGCGTTTCGCTTGTTCGAGTAAGGCGTCAGTGATTTGGATTTCGCCACCTTTGCCTGGCTGCGTGTTTTCCAAAATCTCAAAAATATCCGGCGTCAGAATATAGCGACCTATGATTGCCATATTACTCGGTGCCTCTTCTGGCGCGGGTTTTTCGACCATGTTGTCCACCCGGAACAAACCTGATTCTAACTTACTGCCGCTAATTACCCCGTACTTATGCGTCTCAGTTTCGGGAACACGTTGCACCGCCACAATCGAGCAACGATAGTGGTTGTATAGCTCCACCATTTGCTTAAGCACAGTGTCACCACCAAGATTCAAGCAAAGGTCGTCAGCAAGCACGACGGCGAACGGATTGTCCCCCACCAACTGTTTGCCCGTGAGAATCGCGTGGCCTAACCCTTTCATTTCGTTTTGGCGAATATAGGTGTATGAAGCAGATTGGATCAGCGCACGCACGTCTGTCAGCAAGGCTTCTTTTTTGGTGCCACTGATTTGATGCTCGAGTTCGTAGTTTTTATCGAAATGATCCATCAAGGCATGCTTGCCGCGACCAGTCACAATGCCCATATGTTTTACGCCAGCTTGAATGGCTTCGTCAACGCCGTATTCAATCAAAGGCTTATTCACAATCGGCATCATTTCTTTAGGCATAGATTTGGTGGCCGGTAAAAAACGCGTTCCATAGCCTGCTGCAGGGAATAAGCAGTGCTTGATCATGTTCGCTCCTAGCTGTCTAACATTTGTTATTGTTCGGAATCGTTCAGTGTTCCGTTAGAAAAAACAGGCAATGCATCAATACATTGCCTGCTGCATAGAGAGGGGTAACTTACTGATAGCTGTAGTTGTAGTAGCCGTAATTCCCACCGTAGGTGCTTGCAGCTTTACGCACGACCCCATTGAGCACGAAGCCTTTCACGTTGACGCCGGCTTGCTCAAAACGCTGTTTAGTGACTTCAATTTCTTTAATCGGGTTCACACTAAAGCGTCCCACCAGCAAGGTTGTTCCCGCGTGAGCACCAACAATCGCGGCATCTGTCACCGCCAATACCGGCGGTGTATCGATAATGACAATATCGTAGTGCGCGCTCGCCCAATCGAGCAGCTCTTTAAAACGCGGATGCATCAGTAGTTCTGACGGGTTCGGCGGCACCTGACCACGCGTCATCACATCCAAGTTTTCTAGGACCTGCTTTTGCACAACGCCGTCAATATCGAGCTTGCCAGCTAGATAGTCGGAAAGTCCGTTGTCTGCCTTCTTACTAAACTGCTGATGCAAGAAGCCTTTGCGCATATCCGCATCAATCACCAGCACGCGCTGTCCGCTTTTCGCCAACACACCCGCCATATTGGCAGAAACAAACGACTTACCGATGCCGGGACTTGGCCCCGAGAACATCAAGATATTGTTTGAGGCTTCCATCATCGCAAAATGCAAGCTGGTTCGCAGACCACGCAATGCCTCAATAGACAAGTCCGCCGGATTCGCGGAAGCAAGCAAGCTTTCACCGGCTGTATGCAGCGCCTTTTTCTGGCGTTTCTTTTCTATCTCTTGCTGGGTTTCGGAAAGCGGCACACTGGCATAGACGGGCAAGCCAATGGCTTCAACATCGTCTGGGTTTTCAACACCACGATGGAACGCCGCTTTTAATAGCACCACACCAACACCGATCATACCGCCAAGCAAGGTTGCAATCACAGCAATAAGCGGCTTTTTCGGTTTAACCGGCAGCTCAAAGGTTTGCGCATCGTCAATAATACGCACGTTACCAACGGTACTCGCCTTCATGATGTTGAGCTCTTGCACCTTGTTTAAAAGCTGCACGTAAATGGCTTGATTCACCTCAACATCACGGGTCATGCGTAAAATTTCACGCTGCGTTTTGGGAAGCTTTTGTGTTTGGGCTTCAACACGCTTTTTCTCGCCCAGCAAGGTTTGACGCTTATCCAACAAGGCTAAGTAGGCCGGGTGTTCCTTGGTGAATTTTTGCGCCAACTCGCTTTCTTTGAACGTAAGCTCGTTGAGCTGTTTTTCCACCGACAGCATAGTGTCAAGTGAGGCTTTCGCTTCTAGCGACAAATCAACCGAGTCGTTTTCTTGGCGGAATTTGTTGAGCTTGTTTTCTGCTGTCGTCAGCTCGGCTTTCACCCCAGGCAAATGCCCTTTCAAAAACTCTAAGCTTTTTTCCGCTTCCGCCGCATCACGCTTCACGTTTTGCATAAAATAGTTTTGCGCAATGTCGCTGAGCACTTTTTCAATCAGGGCTTTATCTTCCCCTTGATAGGAAAGCGTCAGAATACCGGTTTGCTTACCACGCTCACTGACGGACAACTCGTCTTGGATCGCTTTAATGGCGCGCAGACGGCTCATTTTAGACACCGTGAACGAGTCACCTTGGTCAGCAGTAAGCTCAGTAACAAATAGATGAAAATCGTTATTGATTGCCGCTTTGCCCACTTGCCCTTTCAGAACAAGTTCATCATCACTGTTATACAGCGAGTATTGCCTCGGGGCATCAACGGTTAGATGGAAGGGTTGCTGCTGATAATCTTGAGGGATCTCGAACCGGCTGATCGCGATCTGATTTTGGTCGCCAGTGAGGCGTGCCAGCCCCTTGCCTACCAGAGGAAAATAGTCCGGAGACGCCACAGTGGTAAGATTAAACTTATCGACCGTTTGGCCTAACACCATGCGTGAGCGGATCAGCTCAATTTCAGTACTCGCCGAGCTGTCGGTGGCAAACAAACCACTCGCCCCTTCACCGAGTAGCGAAGACATGCCACCTTCTTTTTGCTCGACTTGAATCAATGCATCGGCTTTGTAGATTGGAGTCGCTAAGATCGCGAACGCCACTCCCACCACAGCAAACAACAAGGTACAGGCAACAATTATCCATTTGCCATCAATCAAATGGCCAAGCAGTTTACTTAGATCAATCTCATCGTCTGATGACGCTGTATTTTTTATATTTTGGTTCATTTTATGCTCTTGGGTCCTCTAAGGCACTCACTTTCCCGTTATGACCACTGCAGCAACGCAGAGGGCCCGGTTAACGCAGTACATCACACCATTTTTGTGCCGCTTGGGCGATCAAATCGTACGCATAATCAAACGCCTCATCGCTTTGACGATAAGGGTCTGGAATATCTTTCGTTTGCGTCAGGTAGTGACCAAATAGCATGGTCTTCCCTCGGGCTTCAGGAGCGATGCGACACACGTCTTCTTTGTGCTTCGATTCCATCACCAGGATCAAATCATATTCATGGCACATCGATGCGGTCAGCTGTCGAGCTTCGTGGCCGCCTAAATCTACTCCATGCTTGGCAGCAATACGTGATGCCTGCTCGTTGGCCGGTTTGCCAACTAAAGCACCGACACCCGCAGAATAAATGGTTTTAGTCGGTAAGCCTTGGCGTAATAGCCGCTCTCCAGTTGGAGAGCGGCAGATGTTACCAACACACACGACAAGAATCTTATTAAACATGACGGACTCGCTTATCGTGGCCAAGTATCGACACGAAGCGCACCTTCGGTCAGCTCATTAAAGCCAGAGATAGTTGGCAGTAGTGAACGGATGACACGGTTCCAACGCGCAATCGGGGCGGCGGTTACATAGACCACATCATACGGTTGTAAATCAAATTCAGTGCCGACCGCCAAGGCAGTCGCATCTTTAACATTCAACTGGAACACATCCGCAACGGGCTCAGATTTGTCGTAACGTGGGCTGTTTGGCGTCTGACGAGCTGTACTACGAATCACAAAAATACCAGTTGCATCGGCTTCTAGCTCATCAATGCCACCCACAGAGGTTAAGGCTTCAGTCAAGCTCATGCCGGTACGATCAATCTTCAACATTTTCGGATCGTTCACTTCTCCAAGCACAAAGACTTTCTGGCCATCATTACGAGGGATGTGCAAGATATCACCGTCTTTGAGTAGGCGGTTTTGGGTTAAGTCGCCTTTTTGCATTAATGCATACAAAGACACACTTTCTTCTTCGCCGCGTTTGGTCAAGGTGACATTGCGCCAATCTGCAAACTCGGTGATCCCACCAGCTCGGTTGACCGCATCCAAAATGGTGGTTGGAATATTCGTGATCGCCTGATAGCCCGGCTTTTTCACTTCACCCGTGATATAAGATTTTTGCGAGCGAAACGCCGCCACGTTGACATCAACTTGCGGTTTTTCAATATAAGTCGCCAGACGCTTAGCAATATCATCGCGCACTTCTTGTACCGTTTTACCCGCGACGGCAACTTGACCGATGTATGGATAGAAAATGGTGCCATCAGCATGTACCCAGTTACCTGCTTCAGCCGAGCTACGGTACGAGCCCGCTGGAATGGTCAGCTCAGGGTGATCCCAAATAGTGACATTCAGGACATCACCGGGACCAATGCGATATTCATAGTTTTGAATTTGTGAATCCAGTTCAGGATTCACCTGCGCTAGCGCGCGAGCACGCTGGCTATTAAGCTGCTTGATATAAGACGGAGTCAGTGGATAGATATTTACCTGAGTAGATAAATCCTCAGCGGGCTGGCCCACGATATTTTTATCGCTCGGATCAAAATGAGAACCCGGCATTGTACATCCTGCCAGAGCCAGTGAGCTCATAGCGACAAAACAAATAGGTTTTAGCACAACGTCATCCTAATTTTTGTTGTTTATTCCGCTGAAATACTTTTAATTCAAAGGCTTGTTATTGTTGTCTTCTTGACAAAAGTGCTTTTTCACATGCATTTGCAGAGTCAAATCGAACAATAAACAGCCAATTTTTTTGACAAAAAGTGGTACTGGGTCTATGCCCAGTCATGTCAGAGTGCGGATAATACAGACATTAGTGAATGAAATAAACCCCACCAGATTTCATCTCAAAGCCCGACCGCAAGATATAATACTGCTGTAACTTATCGATATTTATGGCAGAATGCGCAAAAGACGTAGACTTTGCATTTACAAGCTAAAGTTAAATCGTTAGGTTAATGCTCTGTCTGCATTAGTAGACGTTGTTTAAGCAAATCTTCCATGGAGAGAATTATGAAAAAAGTAGCAACGGGCATTATTGCCATGCTGTTTGCTGCAAGCGCCATGGCTGCCGGTGAAGCGTCAAGCTCAACCGCAGCAGGTAGCAGCAGTGCAAGTGCTAGCGCAAGCGGTGCTGCCACTTCAGCAAGCGCAGGCACAGCCGGTACTGCTGGCGCTGCAGGAGCAGGCGCGGCAGGTGCTGCAGGTGCAGGTTCAGCTGCATTTGGTGGTCTAGGCATCGGTGCAGTTGCAGCCGGCACTGCCGCTGTAGCAGCAGTCGGTTCAGTGGTTGCAGCAGCGGGCGACAGCGGTACTACTGGTACCACTGGCACCACAACGACTGTTTCTCAGTAATCGTGATGCTCAACCCAACAGCCGCTTTCGGGCGGCTGTTTTTTGCTTAAACCTCGACGTATCTACCCACATGACACACTTCAAGCTTTTTTTCTCCACGTTACTTTTTCTCACGCTTAGCGGCTGTACACAGCAAGCCAGCAACTTAGCCGACACTTATAGCCTGCTATACAAAGGCTTCCCAGACGCGCAATACAGCCAAGAAGAGATCCAAGCCTTGCCCTATGCCAGTATCTATGCACGCTTAGGAGATGGCCCACGCGGTTTTTTGGTCTTAGCCTACGCTGAGCCCTTCTCGCACAACCAAACCGCGTTAAAATGGATGTCTGCCGACAGCGAGGTGATTGAAACTGTCTCTGGTCGTATTGTTAAAACATTAAAACTTCCTGGGACCAATTTAGCCAAGCTCGACAGTGACACGCCCGACCCACTCGCGCTCGGTCTGCTTAACCCGACGACGCCTGCTAACTGGCAATTTCGCATCGACTTTGTCCCCGGTTATCATTTCGGCTACGACGCATCCAGTACCTTTGAAAACAAAGGCGCGGACCAAGTGGCCATTAATGGCATCATGCGTGACGCTGTTTTCTTTGAAGAAACCGTCACTATCTCCGCACTGAATCACACTTACACCAATCAGTATTGGCTTGCGCCAACCTCAGGAAAAGTGCTCAAAACCATTCAGTACCCCGCTCCCAATATGGACGCGATAAGCATCAGCTTCCTAAAAGCGTATCAGGGGGCGCAATAAAATGACGAATCAGTCAATGACAACAGACTTTTTTAAAACCTCGTCTCACCCCATCATACGGTGTTTTTTTAATCTCGTGCTCTTGAGCAGTATGGCCGTCGGGTTGATATTGTCACCACAGGCGATCGCACAGCCTGCCCCGCTGCAACATCAAATCACCGTTGGCGATCAGACCATCGACTACGACACGCCGCCACGACTCAGCGATGCGGTGATGGAAGCGCTCAAACGCACTCAAACCAACATCGCTGATGTTTACTGGCCCGGCGCGGGCTTGTACGACATTACCCTACCTAGCCGCCTCGCACTAACAGCGATGGCTGCCGCTGAGAACCAAGTGATCATCCAAACCGGCCAGCCACAGCAACGCTGGCGACAACTGGTCCGCACGCTGAAAACATTTACCGTGGAGCGTCGTGCCAAAGTCTCACTCGACCCTGATCTCACGCGCGTCGACATCAGTAAAAATCCACGTTTAGATGGCCAGTGGCGACTCGTCTTTCCTCGGCGTCCTGATCATGTATGGGTATTGGGTAACGTCGCGGCTCCCGGTCAATACCCTTGGAAAGTGCGACAAGGTGCGGCTGATTATCTCGATCACGCCAATGCCAATACACTGGGCAAATCTTACGCTTGGGTGGTACAGCCTGATGGCGCGATTGAAAAACACGCTATCGCATATTGGAATGCATCACACCAAGATATTGCGCCGGGTGCGGTGGTCTACCTGCCCCTGCCAGTAAAAGGACTGGCGTCCTATCCTGACACGGTTGATGCCAATCAACTTGTTCTCGACTATCTCAGTAACAGGCTTCCAGAATGAAAACCGCTGTATTTACCCATTCTGCTCTAGCAGCCGCATTGATCTGTGCATATTCCGCGCATGCAGACAGTTTTTCGTATCCAAGTCTTTCGTATTCACAAACAGACTTTGGCGGTGTTGGCTTAATGCAAATGCCCTCGGCTCGTACCGCGCCCGAAGGGGGGTTTAGCCTAGGCACCACCTACAACGAAGATTACTTGCACTATCATGCGTCACTGCAACTGTTTCCTTGGCTAGAAACGACTATTCGCTATACCCAAGTGCACGATGTGCTGTATAGCCCCAACCCCGACTTTAGCGACGACAACAGCTATACCGATAAAAGTATCGATGCCAAGCTCACTTTGCTGAACGAAAGCTACTGGCTGCCTGAACTGGCAGTTGGGGTGCGCGACTTAGGCGGTACAGGCTTATTTGACGGCGAATACATCGTAAGCTCCAAACGCGCCGGCCCCTTTGACTTTACCCTGGGAGTGGGTTGGGGATATTTAGGCAACCGTGCCAACCTACGCGGCGATAAAACCCTTGGCAACGATTGCGACCGTAATACCGGTTATACGGGGACTGGCGGCAACGTCGACCTTGATCGTATGTTTACAGGCTGTGTGGCACTGTTTGGCGGGGTAGAATATCAAACTCCTTTTGCCCCCCTGTCGCTCAAGCTTGAATACGATGGCAATGACTATCGCTCAGATTTTCCAACCTCAAGAGAAGGCGTATCACTGCCAGCCGACTCGCCATGGAATGTAGGCTTGGTCTATCAGCTTGCGCCGTGGGCCGATATGCGCCTTAGCTATGAACGTGGGAATACGTTCACCGCAGGACTAACGCTGGTGAATAACTTCAGTGAAGCGGATCCTTTTTGGCTTGACGACCCGATAGCAACTTACAACCCAAACGCGACAACCCGTGAGTTAAGCGAGGCCGAATGGCAGCAGTTAAGTGAGCAGCTCGCGAAAAATGCCGGTTACACCGACAATCGCGTTTATTACGATGGTGAACAAATTACCGTCGCTGGCGAGCAAAATAAGTACCGAGAACGCAGTGAAGCCCATAATCGTGCGGCGCGCTTACTGGCGAATACCGGCATTGATGCCACGCGCTATAAGCTGATTGAAACCAAAAATCGCCAACCCATGACAGAAACCATCATTGATGCCGACCGTTACGCGCAAATCGCGAGCTACGATTACGTCGGCGCCGACATCAAGGATGCCACTGGAACTATCGCTGCACGCTCACCACAAGGTGCGTTGATGGGCCATGCCGATGATAATTTCCGCGCCGGCCTTGCGCCTAAACTGCGCCAATCGATTGGTGGGGCGGAAGACTTTTATCTTTATGCTGTCGGGGTACTCGGAACCGCGGAATGGTTTATGAACGATCACATCGTCGCCTCTGGCGAGGTGTACGCCAACCTGTTCGATAACTATGACAAGTTCAATTACACCGTGCCGCCCGATGGTACAGACTTAAAACGAGTCCGCACACTCACCCGCCAGTACATTGATGAGCGCTACCGCATCACCAATTTACAGCTCACCTACTTTGATAAGTTTGGCGCCAATTGGTATACCCAAGCGTACGGCGGCTACCTTGAAGATATGTTTGCTGGTGTGGGTGGCGAAGTGCTTTATCGTCCTTACAACAGTGACTTTGCGCTAGGGGTAGACATTAACTATGTAAAACAGCGTGATCCAAGCTCCGTATTTGGCTTGTTCAGCCAAGAGCGCCAGTACAGTGACGAAGACCAACGCTATTACCGCGTTCAAACCGGCACTACGACCGGCCATGCGACCTTATATTGGCGAGAGCCACTTGGCCTGTTTGAAGGCACTATGGCGAAAATAAGTGCGGGGCGCTACCTCACCGATGATATTGGTGTCACGATTGATGCCTCCAAACAGTTTGATAGCGGGATCATTGCTGGCGTATTTGCAACCAAAACCGATCTCTCTGCCGAAGAGTTTGGCGAAGGTAGCTTTACCAAAGGCTTTTACATCTCGATTCCGTTCGACTTATTGTCTGTTAAACCCAACACCAGCCGTGCAACCATTTCTTGGCTGCCGCTACAACGCGATGGCGGACAAAAACTGGGCAAAAAATATTCGCTTTATGATATGACAGATGCCCGATCGCCTTGGAGCACTCGCCCTATTCAATAATAAAACCGCCCGCTTTATGCGGGCTTTTTTATTATTAACAACATCATTAGTGTTTTATTTTTGAGACAAATACATCGCTCTCATTTATATCAGCGAAGGCACTGCCATCAATTGGTGATTTTTTTGTCAAATGTTGGTCAAAAAAATACCATGCACACTGCCCAGCTTTATTAATATCACAGACTGGTGTAACATCGCGCCACAAACTATAAAGGAGAGACACTGTGTATTTTTCTGCAACGGACTTGATAACACTCTTCGTGTTGTCAACGTGTGTGCTTTTTTTAATGCGTAGGTTCGCTAGGATTGTGGGACTCGTCGATAAGCCCAACGCCCGTAAGCTACATTCAGGCGCGGTTCCATTGGTAGGCGGCATTTCTATCTGCATCTCATTATTATATTTCCTTTGGGATAATGCCGACCTAATTCCGCATACAGATTTATACAGTCTCAGTATACTTGTTCTTGTTATTATTGGCGCCCTAGACGACAAATTTGATATTAGTTATAAAATTCGCTTTTTTGTACAGGCCTTGCTCTCTATTGCCATGATAGTGGTCGGGAATATTGAATTAAGCACGATTGGCAATATATTAGGCACAGGCAATATAAACTTAGGAATTGCTGGCTATATTATCACCGTATTTGCCGTGATTGGTGCTATTAATGCCTTTAATATGGTAGACGGTATTGACGGTTTGCTGGGTGGTCTTTCTATTGTCACATTTGCGGGTATCGCCTTTATGATGACCACCGTCAACCATTACGATCTGGCTTATCTATCTATCGCCATTATTGTCGCGATGACACCCTATATTCTATTTAACCTGGGCCTACTTGGCCGCAAACGTAAAGTGTTTATGGGTGATGCAGGTAGCATGGTGATTGGCTTTACCATCGTCTGGTTTTTGCTACTCTCAAGCCAAACCGGTCAACAGGCCTCGATTCGTCCTGTCACCTGCTTGTGGCTCATCGCGATTCCGCTCATGGATATGGCAGCGATTATGATCCGTCGTATACGTCGCGGCCACTCGCCCTTTAAGCCAGATCGCGAACATCTACACCATATTTTCCAACGCTTAGGTTTAAGCTCGAAACAAACTTTGCTAGTTATTTGTGGCTTTGCTGCACTTTTCGCAGGTTTCGGCATTTATGGCGAGTTAGCTGAAATCAGTGAAAGCATCATGTTTGCAAGCTTTATTCTCTGCTTTATTCTCTATGCGACTCTGCTAAGCTACGTGTGGCGCATTACCACATTTATCCGCGCATTTCGCAAACAAGATAAGCCAGAACATGCGCTTAATGGTTAACGTTATCTTTTTATATACGATATAAATGATGAGAATCGTCGCAATCACTGCCTGCCCGACCGGCATTGCTCATACTTATATGGCTGCAGAACAACTGGAGAAAGCAGCTGAAAGCTTAGGTATCGATATTAAAGTGGAAACGCAAGGTGCGATGGGCATTGAAAACACGCTATCGCTTGACGAGATCTTGCAAGCAGACTGCGTAGTGGTCGTCTCTGATATCGCGCTTGAAAAAGCAGAACGATTCAGTAACTCAACGATCATTTATCTTGCCATGGAGGACGTCCTTACGGACGCCGAAACGGCGCTAAAAACGCAACTTCCCCAATGACAGGCGCCTTTGTCTGCTTTTGTTCCCCAGAACAAGGTATAGTGAGCTGGCAAGCTAGGGAGTTAGCAAGGCTATGCTCACTCTTTAAAAGCCACAGCACTTTTGTCAATATTCGTAAAGGCCGTGAGGTTTCCTGTACTGAGACCTTGTCGATACTCGCTACTGGCACACGCCCTAACGATGTCTGCTTACTCTTGATTGAAGGTGATGACGCAGAGTTAATGTGCTTGGTGCTTGCAGAATACACCAGTAAGCATTGGCACTTGCTTAGCACATCCGCTTTTGCTGCTTCAGCAAGCCGCCAGTCGGTACCGCCATTCAACGTCGCTAACTCAACCATACAGCTAAAGAGCCTTCAGGCTCAATCTACACAATACGACACTCTCTTAAGGGAAATAGCTAACCTTGTCGCGCCGGCAAATATTTTAGAGCAAACTTGCGCCGCTTTTCAGAGAAGAGAAGCGCAGTCGTCCACCTATATTGATGATCATATAGCATTACCTCACATTATTGACACTAGTATTGTCTATCCCACCATCGTGCTGACTCGCTGTCAGCAGCCGATTATATGGTCGAACGACAAATCCGTTGTACTCTGTATTGCGATCGCGCTGCCGAGTCAGAGTGAGCGAGAAACATTACGTGCCATTAGCCAGCTGTCTCGTCATTTGTCGTCATCAGCATTCCGACAATGGTTAACACACTGCGATGATGCACCCACCCAGTTGACTCTACTCGGCGCTGTGTTAGATCAAGATTGATGGCTCAACCTTCGATATTCAGAAGGGGTTTTTCCTGTTCTCGCCTTGAATACTCTACAGAAATAGTTCACATCATTAAATCCACATCGGCATGCAACATCAACTAAACGAAACTCATACCGCATCAACATAAACTTAGCTCGATCGATGCGTACCCATACAATGTAATCTGCAAGGGTCATATGGCCATACTGTTTAAACAAGCGCGACAGATGACTAGGGCTAATATGAAAGTGAGACGCAATTTCGTTACGGGATAGTGCTTGCTGATAATGCTCTTGAATATAAATACAGATCCCTTGATAGAGATCTTCACCGCGAGAGTGTGCAGTAAGTATAGGCCTATCAACGAGTTGGTGGGTATAGGCTAATAAAGCCTTGATTAAGTACTCATCGGTAAACGCTTTATTTGGCTCTTTTGCCAGTGCATTGAGCGCTTCGAGAATATTATCGACGGCAAAGCCCGCCCGCATGGGGACAGAAAACTTTTGTACACCGTAAAATCCTGCCACATTGCTACGTTTATTCACCAAGCTAAAGCCCAGTTGCCGGCGACCATAAAGCAAACTAAGTACCGAGCAAGAATGCAGCCAATCAGGCTTATTCCAACAGTTAGGTGCGACATACAAGGCGTCACCGCCAGTCAACGTATGTGTTTGAATTCCCTCAGGTGTCGAAATAGTATTTGTATACTCACCAGAGACCACAATTTCTAAACGCGGGAAGTTAACTTGATAACTAAATGGTTCAGGGGCTTGCCAATCATTCGCGAAAACCACACAACCAAAGATCTCGTCCGGAGACTTTAGCAATGCAAGTAAGTTAGAAAAACTTGTCGGTGTTGTGGCTTTCATCGATACCCCTATCTGATGTTTTAGGCTAATGTGAGGGCGCGCGCGCCCCGCGTATCACCAATACCGCCATTATACCTCTTTCATGTCACCTCTCGACTAATGAGCAAGATCACACTAAAAAGGGTTGGTCACAATCATCCAGTAAATGCTATTTCTTTGCACTATTTTCCACCTACTGGTAGGCGCAAACTAATCACTGTGTTCAAAACGAATTGGCAGGAGCCCACCATGATAGCTGAACTGATTAACGAGCGATTAATACTCCTCAACCTTAATGCCACCAGCAAGCAAGATGTATTTAATGAACTCAGTCAAGCCCTTGTTGACAATGGCAGAGTTAAAGATAAAGCAGCGTTTGTCGACGATGTAAATGCCCGCGAAGCATTGGGGAACACAGGCTTTGAGGATGGCATCGCCCTCCCCCATGCAAAAAGTGATGCGGTTATCGCACCTGGTGTTGTCATTGGGATTAGTCGTGCAGGTATTGATTATGGTGCCGAAGATGGCGGCTTATCACACATCTTTTTCATGATAGCGTCTCCTACAAATGGCGGAGACCATCATATTGAAGTGCTCGCATCCTTATCTTCCAAGTTAATCGAGCCCGGCTTCACTCAAGCACTACTCGCCGCGAATACTCCATGTGACGTTATGGCGCTCTTAACCAAGCCGAGCCAGCGGACCGACCACAATGGTCCCACAAAGGGATTGATTATTGGCGTCACTGGCTGCCCGGCAGGCGTCGCGCACACCTATCTTGCAGCGGAAGCGCTAGAGAAAGCCGCTCATGAGTTAGGCTTTGATATTAAAGTCGAAACCAATGGTTCTATCGGTGTAAAAAACACCCCAACTCAAGAGGAAATTCAGCGTGCTGATGCCATCGTTGTTGCCTGTGACAAACAAACCGATATGACTCGCTTTAAAGGCAAACCTGTTATCGAAGTCGGTGTTAAAGAGGCTATTCGAGATGGCAAAGGCTTAATTAACCGAGCGCTAAATGCCGCGCCTTATCAGACCACCGGTGAGTCTACGCAGAGCGCAGCAACAAGTTCATCGTCCTCAGGGTCACAAAACTGGCGGAGTAATCTATATCGTTATTTGATGAACGGCGTCTCGCATATGATTCCTTTTGTGGTCACTGGTGGGCTGTTAATTGCGCTTTCCCTTGCCATTGGTGGTAAACCTACCGAAGCCGGTATGGCTATTCCAGAGGGGAGCGCATGGCAACAAGTGCTTGATGTCGGTGTGATTGCTTTCCAACTAATGATTCCTGTCCTTGCTGGCTACATCGCATATGCCATTGCCGACCGACCAGCTTTAGCTCCGGGATTAATTGGCGGATGGATAGCGAACACTGGCAGCTTTTACGGCGCGGAAGCCGGCACAGGTTTTATTGGCGCTATTATTGCCGGTCTACTGGTCGGTTACTTTGTTAAATGGGTTAGCGGAATCAATTACCATAAATTTCTCCAACCACTCGTGCCCATTATGATTGCCCCTATTACAGGCACGCTATTTATTGCTTCATTATTTATCTTTGTAATTGGCGCCCCTATCGCAAGTCTAATGGACTCTCTCACTGCCATGCTAACAGCGATGAGTACCGGTAATTATATCTTGCTAGGTATTGTGCTCGGTGGCATGGCCGGTTTTGATATGGGCGGCCCTTTCAACAAAGTTGCGTTCCTGTTCTCGGTTGGAATGATTGCCAGTGGTCAAACTCAGTTTATGGGAGCCATGGCCTGCGCCATTCCAGTTGCTCCTCTTGGGATGAGCTTGGCGACCGTGTTAGGCCGCAAGCTTAATATTTTTGAAGCGACAGAGCACGAGGCAGGCAAAGCCGCAGGCGCAATGGGATTGGTTGGTATTTCAGAGGGGGCAATTCCCTTTGCCGCTCAAGATCCTATTGCTGTCATTCCAGCCAATATGATCGGCTCTATGGTTGCAGCAGTCATGGCCTTTAGTTTTGGTGTCACCAACAGTGTTGCACACGGAGGTCCCGTGGTTGCATTGCTGGGCGCAATGAACAAGCCATTCATTGCATTAATTTGTATGGTAGTGGGTGCGGTTGTCACTGCGCTTGTTTGTGTCAGCCTAAAAAAAGCCCGAAAAGCCCAGTGGCTGCAATCAGCCGCCTAAACATGATATAAATACTTGGTTTATATTTTCATCTTCCGGCCTCTCCCAAGAGGCCGCTTTTCTTTTCCAAAGGTCATCATCTCATGAACAACCTATTTTGTTCTCAGCCTTTTTATCTAATGCGTAACCCAATCCAAACGTATCAATGGGGTAGCCAAACGGCACTAACAGCACTGTTTGGTATTCCAAATCCAACCCAGCAACCACAAGCGGAAGTTTGGATGGGCGCTCATCCTAAAGCCAGTTCCGAAATCAAAGTCGGCGACGCATGGCAATCACTCCATGATACAATTTCAGCATTCCCACAAGCAGCTCTGTCCGAAGCAACCTTCGCGCAGTTTGGTGAGTTGCCATTTTTATTTAAAGTGCTCGCAGCCGAGACTGCGCTATCTATTCAAGTGCATCCGAGCAAACAAGAAGCTGAACTTGGCTTCCACAAAGAAAACCAACAAGGTATTCCACTCTCTGCCGCGCATCGCAACTACAAAGATGCGAACCACAAGCCTGAGTTGATCTATGCGCTTACGAGCTTTGAAGCAATGAATGGATTCCGCGACTATCCCGTCATTATCGACCATATCCAGACAATCAATAACGACACCCTAAACGCCTTATTCAAGTCCTTTATCGACGCACCAACAGCAACGTCTCTTGAGCACGCCTTCGGTCAACTCCTTGCTCTCAAACAAAAAGAAAAAATGGCAGCCCTTGACGCCTTAATGACAACGGCGACTGAGAACGAAACTGTTGCACCGTTTAGTACTATTGCACGCTTGGCAAAACAGTATCCGGGCGATATTGGTTTGTTCGCGCCGCTACTGCTCAACGTCGTGACGCTAAACCCCGGCGAAGCTATGTTTTTACACGCACGCACTCCCCATGCGTATATCCATGGCGTAGGTTTAGAAGTGATGGCTAATTCCGATAATGTGTTACGCGCTGGACTGACGCCAAAGCATATTGACGTCAACGAGTTAGTTGCATGTACAAGCTTCTCGCCTATCGCTGAGACACAGATAAAACTTACCGCTCAACCGACTGAACAGGGTGAATATTATCCAGTGACAGTGCCTGACTTTAATATTGTTCGATACAGCCAAGCACAGCATGTGCAGTGCAATATGCAAAGCGCTGAAATTTTGTTTGCCGTCAACGCACCGCTCACAGTGGTTCACGGCGACCACGAACTCACCATTCAAAAAGGTGAGTCAATTTTTATTCCCGCGTGCACCCAAGTCTACACACTGCATTGTGACGGAGATGCAGTTAGGGTCAGTAATACCACCAGCGCGTAAACTAACGCGCTGAAACTCGGTCGCTGGCCAATAAAACTGGATGAGTATGCCCCATGAGGATCAAGGTTGCGATTGGGGCCTGCAAGCTCAGTATCCAGTTGGCAGTTGGCAGTTGGCAGTTGGCAGTTGGCAACCCACTTAACGTACGTAGCCACAAACTCCCTGTGATGCCTTTCACGATTTACAACTCACTCAATAAAAACTAAGAGTTTTTCCTAGTTCAACTAAGCCGTCTTCTCAAGAGCACGGCTTTCTATCGCCGTATACTGCCTAGCGTCTTATTTACTTACTTAACGAGCGTACTTATGTTGAACTTTCTCGACCAAGTCAGAAAGCCCACATTAGATTTGCCTGTCGAACAGCGCAGAAAAATGTGGCTAAAGCCTTTCTTACAATCCTACCTAGTGGTGTTTATTGGCTACCTAACCATGTACCTGGTGCGCAAAAACTTTAATGTTGCCCAGAACGACATGATCAATCAATACGGTCTCTCCATGACCGAGTTGGGTATGATAGGCCTAGGGTTTTCCGTCACCTACGGCATTGGTAAAACGGTCGTTTCCTACTACGCCGACGGCAAGAATACAAAGCAGTTCCTCCCGTTTATGCTGATCCTATCTGGTCTTTGTATGCTTGGCTTCAGTTTGAGCTTGGGGGGCGGAAGCATCAGCCTCTTTTTAATGGTGGCCTTTTACTCTCTTAGTGGCTTCTTCCAGAGCACAGGCGGGCCATCAAGCTACTCAACCATTACAAAATGGACACCGAGCAATAAGCGTGGTTCATACCTTGGACTCTGGAATATGTCGCATAATGTCGGCGGTGCAGGTGCTGCGGGTGTCGCTTTATTTGGCGCTAACGTCTTTTTCGACGGTCATGTCATTGGCATGTTTGTCTTCCCTGCAGTTATCGCGATTATCGTTGGTGCCATAGGGATGCGATATGGCAGTGACTCACCGGAAGCCTATGGACTCGGTCCTGTCGAGGAGCTTTTCGAAGAACCAATCAGTGATGAGGACCGAGAAGCCGAAGAGACCAAGATGACCAAGAAGGAGATGTTCCTCAAGTATGTCTTGAAAAATAAGGTGATCTGGCTACTTTGTTTTGCCAATATTTTCTTATACATCGTACGTATTGGTATTGACCAATGGTCGACCGTTTATGCCTATCAAGAGCTTGGCTTTTCGAAAGAAACCGCTATTTCTGGCTTTACCATGTTTGAAGTCGGAGCGTTGGTCGGTACGCTGATGTGGGGCTATCTCTCTGATCTTGCTAACGGGCGCCGAGCACTTGTGGCGTGTGTCTCACTGGGGCTGATTGTGATGACCCTAGAGTTCTATCAGTACGCGACAAGTGAATTTATGTACTTATCGGCACTGTTTGCACTCGGATTTTTGGTATTTGGCCCACAGCTATTGATCGGCGTTGCCGCCGTAGGCTTTGTACCGAAAAAGGCGATCAGTGTCGCTGATGGCGTAAAAGGTACCTTTGCTTATTTGATTGGCGATAGCTTTGCGAAACTGGGATTAGGGATGGTAGCCGACGGTACGCCGATTTTTGGACTGACAGGATGGAAAGGCACCTTTGCTGCACTCGATGCGTCAGCACTCATCTGCTTGGGTCTACTCGCGATGGTGGCGATTGCTGAAGAGCATAAAATCCGCAAAAAGAAAAAAGCCATGAAGCTAAATGCTCAACTCTAGCTACTCATGATGAGAGCCTCTCAAGGCTAGATAGCTATCTATTGATATACCACATTGCATTAGCGTCATACTGGCGCTAATGTACTGCTTTTTGCAGGCAAACTATGATCAACGTTGTACTGATTGACGATCATCGAATCGTACGGTCCGGTTTTGCTCAACTGTTAAACATTGAACCTGATATTACCGTGATCGGTGAATTTGGCTCGGCAAAAGAAGCACATCACCAGCTTCCCGGCTTACCGGTACACGTTTGTATCATGGATATCTCCATGCCTGAAGAAAGCGGCCTGCACCTGCTCGAGCAACTCCCCTCTAGCATCAACGCGCTAATGCTAAGCGTACATGACTCAGCGAGCATGATAGAAAGAGCGCTACAGTTAGGCGCGAAAGGATATTTAAGTAAAAACTGCCATCCAGATGAACTTATTCAAGCGGTGAAAACCGTCGCACATGGCGGCTTTTTTGTCACCAAAGAGATCGCCTTACAGCTGGCCTCACCCGAAAAAGCGATGTCTAACCCACTCTCGAGCCTCACACGTCGCGAACAACAAGTCGCTACCTTAATAGCCAAGGGATATACCACCAAACACATTGCTGAAGAACTAGGGATTAGCCCGAAAACTGTACATGTTCACCGTGCTAACGCGATGGAAAAACTCGCAGTCGACAATAACGTATGTTTAGCGAAAATACTCCAGCAGGATGTATGAACAGAACAACGATGACTTGGGCTATCAACACGCTCGGCATTCTATGCTTTGTCTTTTGTGCTTGGATAAGCCTATGGGTGATCGGTCGTTTTTTACTGCCATCAGATACACTTGCGGTCGTGTTTTTTCCTTTTGCGCTCCGTCTTGGGCTTATTCTGAATAGCCGTCGTATTTATTGGGCCGCAACATACTTAGCCGAGTGGCTCGCATTAATAACACTCTATCGCTACCTTCCGGCTCAAAGTACGTTCCACTTGTGGTTGCTGAGTGTACTTTCTTGGCCAATCTGCCATCAGCTGATCGTCTATACCACTCCGCGTCACTGGTCGTTTTTGTCACTCGCAAGTGTTGCCACGATTATCCATAGTGCCGCCATTATCACTGTAGGGTACAGTTTAACAGACGATAAAACACTGTTACTGCTCGCACCATTAACAGCAATGCTCATTGCTCTACCATGCTGTTATTTAATAAAATTTTACTTATTCTCAAAGCCGTGGGGCGTCATTTCTGCGCGTATTGCAGACGCGCCGATACATTTTCATTGGCGAAACGGCCTAATTTGCACCACAGCGTTTATTCTTAACTTATTGATTCAAACTCAATTACCGCCGGCACTTAACCGTTTTGCCCCATTTTGTTTAACGATTCCTATTATTCTGTTCGCACTCAAATATGGCTGGCAAGGCGCATTTCTTGCGACGTTATTTAATAGCTTAGCCTTAATTTCAGCGCATGTAGGTGGCGATGCAACCGCGCAAACAATAGAATTATTGTTATCCCTTTCAGTACAAACCGTCACCGGCATTGGCTTGGGGCTTGCGGTTCAACGTCAGCAAAATCTCACTCAAGATCTGCAACAACAGCTAAACAAAAACCAGTATTTATCGCGCCAACTCGTCAGTACCGAAGAAAAAATCCGCCGCCATATTGCACGTGAGTTGCATGATGAAGTGGGTCAAAACATCACGGCCATCAAAACCCACGCAAGCATCATTAAACGGCTCGATGGTGCTAAAACTTACATGCCTTACCTTCAAGTCATTGACGATATGTCGATGAACATCTATCAATCCACCAAAACACTCCTATCACAGTTGCGACCTACCGTTTTAGATGACGTGGGTTTTGATGATGCTATCGCGCAACTCATTCATGAAATGGGATTTGCTGCTAAAGACGTTGAGGTCGACCTTACAATCACACACCACCCTGTCAGTGATACTGTGCGCGTCACTGTGTATCGTATTTGCCAAGAGGCATTAAACAATATCCACAAGCACGCTAATGCCAAACGTGTCGAAGTCACCATAACACTCGATCGAATCTCTCAGTTGCAAGTCACTGACGATGGTTGCGGCTTTGAACCACGAGATGCGGTTAACGGCTTTGGTCTAAAAGGGATCCGTGAGCGTGTGGTTGCCATGGGCGGTGCTTGTAATATTCAATCGACACCGAGCGGAACTCACCTTGCCGTATCATTGCCACACATTCCGTAACCTATGAATAGTATGACAATACAGACATACCACGACTCACTCTATACCTATTGGCGCCGCCATATTATGGTAGGTATGTATCTGGGCTATGCAGGATTCTATTTAACCCGCAAGACACTCAGTGCTGCCTCACCAGCGCTTATTGCCAACCTAGAGATTGATGTAGCCCATATCGGCCTTATGGGCACGCTATTTTCGTTGACTTACGGCGTCTCGAAGTTTGTGTCAGGCATGGTTGCTGACCAAACGAATTCTCGTTTTTTCATGAGTATCGGGCTGATATTAACAGGCGTAATTAGCCTTATCTTTAGTCAGATGCAGAGTGTGGCAGCGTTAACCACATTGTGGGTGGCAAATGCTTGGTTTCAAGGATGGGGATGGCCAGCATGTGCAAACCACCAGCTGGTACTCGCGCAACGAGCGAGGCGTATGGTGGGCTATTTGGAATACCGCTCACAATGTTGGCGGTGCTGTTGTGCCGGTGCTTGTCGCGTATTTGGTCCTCCATGTGAACTGGCAAGCAGGGTTTGCCTTACCCGGCGTCATGGCGATAGTCATTGGGCTGCTATTGCTTTTTTATCTGCGCGATAAGCCTAAGTCACTCGGGTTACCGAGTGTTGGTGAGTGGCGCAAAGATAAGCTCGAACTGTTTCACGAGAAGGACAGCCCTTCCTTCACTTATCGCACCATTTTTTATCGGTACGTGCTTAAAAACCGTTATTTATGGCTACTCGCCGTGAGCTATATAATGGTGTATATCGTCCGCACCGCAATTTACGATTGGGGTAATATCTACCTTACGCAACAACACCACTACAGCTTGATTCAAGCCAATATCGCTTTAGCCATGTTCGAAGTGGGTGGAATACTCGGTTCACTTGTCGCAGGCTGGGGCTCTGACCGAGTCTTTGCCGGAAACAGAGGGCCTATGTGTATTCTATTTGCTACTGGTATATTTCTCTCCGTAGCAGCATTCTGGTTATTTCCGTTTAGCGATATCGTCATTCACGCGCTGTTGCTATTTTGCGTCGGCTTTTTTGTGTTTGGTCCGCAAATGCTTATTGGGATGGCGGCAGCCGAATGCTCGCACAAACAAGCGGCTGGCGCATCAACAGGCTTTGTCGGGATTTTTGCCTACTTGGGTGCAGCTGCCGCTGGCTATCCGTTAGCACTGATTATTGGAGCTTTTTCGTGGCAAGGCTTTTTTATCGCCATAGCGCTATGCGCAGTGACCATCGGACTGGTGCTGCTTCCTTTTTTAAGAATGCAGGTACGTGAGACCCAATGAAATAAAAGCGTCAACCTAAGGCAGAAAGGTATAGTCGAGAGGTATTTATATAAAGGGAAAGCGGAAAGCGGAAAGCGGAAAGAAAAAGGGTGGAAATTCCCACCCTAATAACAATAACGGTTTAAGAAACGAGCAAGCTTCGATATATCGCTTCTAGTACTGTTGTAACAAGCATCTGCGCCTTGTCAGCACTGTCACTTTCCGCATAACACCGTAATTCCGGTGCATTACCTGATGGTCGTAGGTGAACAATATCATCGTTACTTAACGTAAGACGCAATCCATCGGTTGTATCAACATGGGCGACAGCCGAGCTTGCTATATCAAGCTTAGCCAAAAGTGATTGCGGTGATTCAATCCCCTCTTTGATCAATACTTGGCTGATAGATTTATCCACCTCTTTTAATCTATCACTGGCTGTATAACGGGTAGGTAATGCCGCAACACGATTCTCTAACTGACCAACCGTACTTGCCATAACCATAATCGCCGGCAATACAGCATCCCGTGTTGGCAATGCCTTGAGCGTTTGCCCATTGATCTGCATATCACTACCAAGCAGAAATCCACCATTCGCTTCAAAGCCTGCTACCGCAGCACCACTCTGATTGAGTGCATTAATAGCTTCAATCACGTATGGCGAGCCAATTTTTGTTCGCGCTACGTGCGTGAATCCAGCCAAGCCATCGATCATGGTATTACAGCTAACAGGCATCGCAATAGCTTCAATACCTAAATCTTGCGCACACAATGCACATAAGGTATCACCTCGTAGCCATGTACCCTGCTCGTCAGCAAGCAGTGGCCTATCACCATCACCATCTGTCGAGAAAATAAAGTCCAAATGATAACTTTTTGACCACTCAACAGCTTTAGCCTTATCTTCATCAGAAACAGCTTCAGTATCAATTGGGACAAACTCATCACTGCGGCCCAACGCTACCACTTCTGCCCCGCAAGCCTCAAAAATTGCTCGATACAAATCACGGCCGGCACTGGAGTGCTCATAAATACCAACGCGTTTACCTTGTAAAACTGAGTCTGAAAACAAGCTGGTATAGCGTTCAATATACTGTTTAGCAGCAGTTTCATTTACAGACAACACAGGTAGTTCGTCCACTGAGGAAAAAGCCACATCAGCTTCTAAAATCGCTTTTTCGTCTGCTTTTGTAATTTCACCATCGGGGCGGTAAAACTTTAAACCATTGCGATCAAAAGGAATATGGCTACCAGTGATCATAATAGCGGGAACCCCCTGTTGCATCGCAACATAAGCCAGCGCGGGCGTCGGCACTACTCCGTAATAAACAGGTTCAATACCCTGTTGCAGCAAGGCAGCGGCACAAGCTCGGGCCATATCTGGACTACTTGGACGATTATCAATCGCCAGCGCCACTTGCTTTATCGGTGTTTTATTTTCCAAGCTTGCCACAAACGCCACAGTAAACGCAGCACACACATTATTGCTAAAGTCAGTAGCTAACCCGCGCGCACCGCTGGTACCGAATTGAATGTTAGAGTTAGCAATTACACTATTGGATAACAACATAAGTTTCTCAAAAGAATTGTGGGATTTTAGAAATATTTTTCCATATTAGAGCGAAAGGCCATACGATACGATTCGCCTTGAGTGCTTTTATATCTTCCTGAGTCTTCTTTAACACACTCTTTAAACTACGATTGCTAATACCGCCAAGCCGCATTTTAATTGTAACCTTCGGTAAATAGACGGCTTTAACATGGTTGACAAATAAGTATCTTAACATCGACTCATAATCGGCCGCGATTCGATAGCTAAGATCAAACCCACCATAAGTTCGATATAACGAGCGCTTCATATAAAATGTAGGATGCGGTGGCATCCAGCCTTTCGTTAACTTTGCTCGTTTATACTCACCAGACCGCCAGCGTCTTACTACACGAGCAACGTTATCTGTCTCAACATAATCTAAATCAGCATACACTGCGTCAGCATCATGTCTTAAAAACTGTGTGATCACGTCTGATATTGCTGTAGGATATGCTAAGATATCGTCTGAATGTAGAAAGCCGATAATATCGCCCGTTGCAAGAGCGATCCCTTTGTTCAATGCATCATATATGCCTTGATCTGGTTCACTAACAATTTTTGTAAGACGCTTAGACTGATTCTTTACAAGCTGGACTGTATTATCTGTCGACCCCCCATCAATAACAATATACTCTATATCTGGATAGTCTTGGCTATCTAATGAGGCCAGCGTATCTTTAATAGTATTCTCGCTATTAAAGGTTGCCGTTATAATAGTGACTTTCATTAATAGCCTACACCATATTCTTCTAACCGAACCACATCGTCTTCATTTAGATAGCACCCAGAACGGACTTCAATTAAATGCAAATCAATTTTACCAGGGTTCTCTATCCGATGAGGGGCACCAACCGGTATGAATGTTGATGCGTTTTCAGCAACGAGGTAACTTTTATCACCATTGGTGACCTTCGCAGTGCCCTGAACGACCACCCAATGTTCGGCACGATGATGGTGTTGTTGCAACGCTGTTCGCTCACCAGGCTTAATTTTCAGATGCTTAACATGATACCTTTCACCCGCAGCGATTTCGTCGTGTGAACCCCAAGGGCGGTAGACCTCGCGATGCTGTTGATATTCAGTACGATCTAATTGTTTGAGCTGGCTAACAATGTTTTTTACGTCCTGAACTTTATGGCGATTAGCAACAAGAACGGCATCTTTCGTTTCAACAATAACAAGATCATCAACGCCGACGGCTGACACGAGTTTGTCTTGGGAATAGATGTAGTTATTGTTTGCGGACGCTGTCAGCACATCACCTACAAGCGCATTTCCTGCCTCGTCACGTTTCGATATTTCCCAGAGCGCGCTAAATGAGCCTACATCACTCCAACCAGCATCCATGGGAACCATTACCGCATCTTGCGTATTCTCCATTACCGCGTAGTCAATCGACTCTGCAGGACAGTCTTGGAAAATCGCTTCGTTAATGCGTATAAAGTCGAGATCTGGCTTAGCATGTTCGATCGCTTGATGACAGGCTTCGAGAATATCAGGTCGATGTACTTTGAGTTCCTCAAGAAAGCGGGATGCCTTAAACATAAACATTCCACTGTTCCAACAATACTCACCTGTTTGTACATAGTGTTGCGCGGTTTTGAGGGAGGGTTTTTCCACAAATTCATTAACGTGGAAACTCGTGGCAGAATAAGCTTTACCTTTTTTGATGTAGCCATAGCCCGTCTCAGGTGCATTTGGAACAATACCAAACGTCACCAACTTTCCCTCTTCAGCAATATGCTGCGCTTCAAGAACGGCTCGCTGAAATGCTCGTTCATCTTCAATAACGTGATCAGCTGCGAGAACGAGCAATAAGGGATCATCGCCTTGATGGCGAGCTTGTAATGCCGCGAGCGTGATGGCTGGAGCCGTATTACGCCCAACCGGCTCTAGCAATATTCCCGTATGCGCTTGCTTCGTCTCTCTGAGTTGTTCGGCCACAATAAACCGATGATCCTCGTTACATATAAATAACGGGGCCTGATGCTCTATACCCGTTAAACGCGCAACCGTTTCTTGCAGCATGCTTTTATCACTGGTTAAGCGGATAAACTGTTTAGGGTATAAGCTTCGTGATAGTGGCCATAATCGGCTTCCAGAGCCACCAGCCATAATGACAGGTAATAACATATTACTTACCTAATTTTATTTATATTTTTCAGAGAAATACGCTTTGGTATTGGCGTGCACATCATCAGAGCTAAGCAATGCTTCCTCACTCCACCACTGGTAGTGTTGATGCTGTTCATTCGGAAGCGTCGTAAGATCAATATCTAAGAATAGTTGATATCCAAGCACAACGTAATGAGTTGAAAAGTCATTGCCTGAAAAGTTATCAGTATAAAAGTGCTGATACGGCCCGAGAAATGTTGCTTCACTTAACGCAAGCGTCAGCCCTAATTCTTCACGTGTTAACCTAGAGAATGCTTGTTCGAATGTTTCATCTTTGCCTATTCGGCCGCCGGGTACAAACCAAGATCCTTGTGCTGGTCGATTGGCTCGCAAACCAAGCAAGATCTGATCATTCGCATTACGGATGATCAGATCCATAGATATTAGCGGCGTAGCGGCAACGATGGTTTTAAATAAATTATGCTCCAATCGTTGCATAAATTTCTCGCTTGTTATTGCCGGAAATTGTCTTGATTATCAAGGAACCACTGATAGGTACTTGCCAAGCCTTGTTCTAAACCAATACGATAACGCCAACCTAGCGCGGCTAACCGGGACACATCCATAAGTTTACGGGGTGTACCATCTGGCTTAGAGCTGTCAAACACAAGCTTCCCTTCATAACCGACAACCTTAGCCATGGTCTCTGCCATTTCACGAATGGTGCAATCAACGCCAGTACCAACATTAATATGCGATAGCATAGGCTCTGTGTTAGCTTGATACGTTTTAGCGTCAAGTTCCATCACATGTACAGAGGCAGCAGCCATATCGTCTACATGCAAAAACTCTCGCATAGGCTTACCCGTTCCCCACACAACAACTTCAGCGTCACCGTTGAGTTTCGCCTCGTGAAAACGTCGCATTAGTGCAGGGATTACGTGAGAATTTTCGGGGTGAAAGTTATCATTTTCTCCATATAAATTGGTCGGCATCACACTACGATAGTCGCGGCCATGCTGACGGTTGTACGACTCGCACAGTTTGATACCCGCAATTTTCGCTATCGCATAAGGCTCATTCGTCGCCTCAAGCGTGTCAGTTAGCAACGCATTTTCTTTCATAGGCTGAGTTGCTAACTTGGGATAAATACAGGATGACCCTAGAAACAACAAATGCTGAACGTCATGTTGGTGTGCAGCATGAATAATATTGCACTCCATCATTAGGTTTTCATAAATAAAGTCAGCAGGGTAAGTGTTATTCGCATGGATGCCACCTACTTTTGCAGCAGCGAGGTAGACTTGGTCAATATTCGCAGTCGCAAAAAAAGCATTGACGGCGGCTTGGTCAAGGAGATTTAGTTCCTGGCGCGAGCGCGTAATCACTTCAACATTATCGCGCTTCATCAGCTGACGAACGATAGCAGACCCTACCATTCCGTTATGTCCTGCGACAAAAATACGTGTTTTCACAACAATCACCCGTTCTTAGTTTTCTTTAGAAATGGCGACATCAAAGCCGTGTGATTTTAGCAGCGCATGCTGTTTCGCTTTTGCTATATCAGCCGCAACCATCTCCGCACACATCTCCTCAACAGTAATCTCTGGTACCCAACCTAACTTCGCTTTCGCTTTGCTTGGATCTCCCAAGAGCGTTTCGACCTCAGCAGGACGGAAAAATTTAGGATTAACACGAACAACGACGTCACCCACCTTCACCGCTGGTGCTTTATGCTCATCGACTGATACAACTGTCGCAATTTCGTCAACACCTTCACCAGAGAATGCAAGTTCGATCCCCGCCTCTTTAGCAGACATTCGAACAAATTCTCGTACCGAAATTTGCTTGCCGGTGGCAATAACAAAATCATCGGCAACTTCTTGCTGTAGCATCATCCACTGCATGCGCACATAGTCTTTTGCATGACCCCAATCGCGTAATGCATCCATATTGCCAAGATGTAAGCACGACTCTAACCCTTGAGAGATATTAGCTAAGGTGCGTGTAATCTTACGGGTTACAAATGTTTCACCACGACGAGGGGACTCGTGATTAAACAAAATGCCGTTGCAAGCATACATACCATAAGATTCACGATAATTAACCGTGATCCAATATGCATACATTTTTGCCACTGCGTAAGGCGAGCGAGGATGGAATGGCGTAGTTTCTCGTTGAGGAATTTCTTGCACTTCACCATACAGCTCAGAGGTAGACGCTTGGTAGAAACGGGTTTTCTTTTCTAAACCATTGATGCGGATAGCTTCCAACAAACGAATGGTACCCATGGCGTCGACATCCGCTGCATACTCAGGCGACTCAAACGACACCGCGACGTGGGACATGGCACCCAGATTATAGATCTCGTCAGGCTGAATTTCTTTCACTAAGCGAATCAAATTTGATGAATCTGTTAGATCACCGTAGTGCAAATGGATGTGGTTAGATTCAGCAATCGCAGCATCGATGCGCTCTGTATTGAACGATGAAGCGCGACGGACTAGGCCATGAACTTCATATCCTTTTTCCACCAAAAATTCAGCCAAATAAGAACCGTCTTGACCTGTGATACCTGTAATAAAAGCTACTTTCATTGTTTTCACCTAAGTACTTTAGCAATCTCTTCAACATACGTTTTAGAAGAGAAATTAGAGTTTGAGTATTCCAAATTATGCTCGTAAATTTTATGCAATCTATCATTATCCTCTACGAGTGATGCGATTGATGAAGCAATCTGATCTTCATTCATGACATCAACCAATGCACCATTTTTTTCAGAGAGAAAATCAGGCATATATTTGTGGACTGTAGAGATAACTACGTTTCCGTGCATCATTGATTCGATAATCGAAAGTGGTTGAGCCTCTGTCTTGTAAAACGTAGGTAGTGCAAAAAACATTGAGCGATTATAAAGATTCTCTTTATTATCTCCTTTCACAACTCCCAGATATTCTATAAACCCGTAATTATCCAATAAATGATAAAACTTGTCGGACATCTCCTGTTGAGAAAGATATTCATCTCCCAAAATCTTACCAGCCACTAATAACTTAAATTTTTTCCCATTAGCATTCAACTTTGCTACAGCTTCAATCAAGTGCACAATACCTTTAGAATACATAATATTTGAAAGGTAGAGTATCTCTAACTTATTCTTTTCTTCGAATTCATAAACATTTTTCGGAAGCGTACATCCATTAGACACTACTTTTATTTCCATATTAGGATACATTGAATACTGCTCTTTCATATTAGGCAATAATACAATAGACGTATCAATTAAGTTATATAAATAATCGATGTATTTCCTTTTGCGAGGAGTAGCGTTTTTGTGAAACTCCAAAAAGTCGGAACCGTGAAGGTGATTAACAACTTTAAACCCCAAAGCTTTAGATAAGTATACTACTACAAAATCACGAAGAAACCCAAAATGAGTCCTACTTGTTGTAATATAGACAGTGCTCACTCTAGAGCTATTTTTTAAAAAAATAGCCAGGCATCGAATTAAAAAAAATAATGTAGAAAAAGCCAGGACTAATTTAGAACGAAAAAAAACCGGATAAAATATAACTTTAGAGTCAACATCTAGACTGTCAACCAAAACAGAAAAAGCTAATGATTGCCCTGTGATCGGACTGTTTTTTGGACCTATTAGAATAATCAAGACTACCTCTAAGAAAAAATTTTATAGCCAAATAGTTCAACTATTTTTTTAGCCATTAATCTAGAACCAAATTTAAAATAACTTTTATTTAGATAGCTTAACCAATTGATGTCTTTAATACTTACACCAGGATAGTTATTGAAAGAGTGCTGAAAATAAAACGCCTGAGATCTTGTCACATATCCCAAATCAATGTATTTTTTTATAAGATAGTCTTTAGCAAAAGATATTCTTTCAATCTTTTTCGATATCCTATCCTCTTCATGGGATATATCCATCACATAATTTACTACATTAATCTTACGTCCTGGCCCAAGCAAATAAGTCATTCTAAGCCACAAATCATAATCTTGCCACGCTGGGAGCTGGGTATCAAAACAACCTGCTTTAATAAAATTATATCTACGACTAAAGATTTGATTGCCAATAGAGTTTGATGGTAATAAGTCGAAAAAACCAACCATCGGCGGCCTAGATGTGATTTTTAATCCATCTCTACGTAACATCTTTGATTCGGTATAAAGAAAGCTATCACTGGGGTTCCATGAATCAACAAACTTTTTAATACGATCAGGTTCGAAATAGTCATCATCATCTAATCCTGTAATAAAACTTCCTTTTGCCTTACTTATAGCAAAATTACGACAAAAACAAGCTCCCTGAGAAGTTTCCATACGGAAGATACTAACATATTGATTATCGTCAAAAGCTTTTATCAAAGAGTTATAATCGTCGATAGTACTTGCATCATCAACAACAATAACTTCAAAATTTTCATAGTCTTGACTTAATACAGAATTGACCGCTCGTTTACACAGTTCTGATCTATTACGAGTTGGTATATATACGGAAACCAATGGTCTACTTTCATTAAAATTCATCATCAAACGCCTAAAGTATACATTACACTTTCCGAACTGGAAACCCAGTAAAAGTATATACATGTCACACACATAAATATATATTTTGCTATGGTACTCTTTAGCTTAGACTCACAAATTATTGCTATCAAAATAATAGCTAAAACTGGCTCCCAAATAAAGCGGTATCCACCGAGCCTCGCAAAAGCTATTTCACTACCTAATGCAAGAAATTGAATTGAGCAAGTTGCAGAGTATATTTTAAAAATGATGTTGACTCTGGCATCATCAAACAAATTTGACAGTAGAAAAGAAACCGATAGAAAAAAAACACCAGAGATAAAGTTAAAACTAAGGGACGCAGGTTCATTAAAGTATGCGGATAGCTTTGACGAAAATATCGGCAAACCTAAAAAGTTAAAAATTAAAACACCTAATTTAGGTATAATAAAAGAAAGAATCATACAGTAAAAAGGCATTAGAAAAACTGATGCGTTTTTTAGTCTTAAAATAATTATCACAGAAAAAAACAAAACAGCATAAATGTGAAAAAGACTTGCTATGAAAACAAGAAAAAAATATGCTCTGTAGTCTCTATCTAAAAAGAGCTTAATAAGCGCTAGAGCGATGATACTGACAGACAAAGACTGTCGAACTGCGTTTCCAAAAATAAAAACAAAAGTAAAGGAGCAGAAAAAAATCGCTAGCGAAAAAAAATAATCTTCCGGCAATACTCTTTTATATGACTTAGCCAGAATAAAAAGTGAGACAACAAGCAAAAAAGATAGATATATATTAAAGCTATCGGTAATTCTAGATATAGCAAAAGTAAAAATAGCAAAAAGGAAATCTACAAAATGTATATTATTAGTAACAAACGCATTTTTTATCTCAATCCATTCAAATGAAATAAGACCCGATAGCTCTTCGAATGCACGAGCATAGCTTATAGTATCAGAGCCAGCAGACAGATCGCGGAATCCAACAATCAAAGCCATAGATAAAATACTCAACAGCATAAACGCATACTTAAATGCGTTAAGTTTAGTATTACTTGGCATCAACGTTAACAAAAATGACAGAAACAAAATTGCGTAAGGAACAAACCTGTACACATCGAACATTTTCAACCCTTAACAATTAGCCCAGATAATCTTTTTTGGATTTCTGCAAGCTCATATTTCTCAAAGACACTATTATCATCTTGTTTCTTATAATTTGAAAGAATGCTCGAAACAAGTTCATTTACATTATTATAATAGCTCGAGAAAGACGAAAACTCTTTTATTGGATCAGTAAAAGAAGGTACTATTAGCTTCCTATTGTACTTAATTGCATCTCCGAATGCTCCTGTACCTTTCGAATAACCGTACCTCATCTCTGCCTTATTTGGGCTAATGAAAAATCCACAGTTCTTAACCATTTCTAACATTTCATTTTCAGACAAAAAATGCTCTACATATACTAAATTGCAGACTTCTTTTAATGATTCGAATATACAATCTTTTTCCCTGTATGCGCCTATTGCATAGACAGTAAACTTGATACCCTTATTATATAAAATATAATTAAGCGCATCATATACGATTTTATAATCTCGTTTTTTTGAGTTTACCATACCAAGCAAGCCTATCGTAGTTTCGCAACCAGGAAGGAACGTTACTCTTTCAACTGAAGGATAATAGATGTATGTAACTAAAGCATTCTTACATTTATTTTGAGTACAATACTCTTTTTTGCACGCATCTGATTCAAAAGTCAACAAGCCCATATTGTTAGATGCAGCCTTAAGAAGTTTATAAATTCCTTTTCTTCTTACGTAAGAATCAACAGTTCTTATGTTCAAAATGAGCTTTCGTTTATGAATATAAGCAAAGATATAAAATGAAATAGCGTATATTAAACCTCTTAGTCCTTTAAGATGTTCAGGACCAGTTAAAATTACCACCTTTTCATATCTTATCGCTTTAATTATAAGATCAAAATAAAAAATGAGGCTATAACTAGTTAAGGTATTTATATCGTGATATCCATCACAACCTTTTGGAGCATGCAAATCAATATCGCCAAACTTACTATAGAGCTGGACAGCACTATTCATACAGTTAACATGATTATAAAAATCAGAAATCAGTACTCTCATCTTATTCTTCATTCAATCGTAATCTTTAAGTTTTGGGTTACTAATCACTTCAAAAATTTTCAAGAAAGACTCACGAAATGCATATCTGTTAAACTTAGCATTAGCGTACCTACTAAGAATTTTCTTTTCTCGGAGGCTGACTTTCCTGCATGATAGTTGATCGATTATTTTTTCGATATTATTAATATTGCATTCTGGAAGAATAATAGCATTATCATCAAAATTACTACCACAGGAATCTGAAAGTATAGGAAATAATCCAGCCTTCATACACGTAATCGCGGCCGTAGACATTCCTTCAGACGCTGAAGGTAATATCATATAATTACAATGTTTAGCAATTTCTATAAATTTATCACTCAGGGGATCAATTACTCCCAACACTTCAACATTTGGTGGGATATAGCGAAACACTTTCTTAAGCTCTCGAGAGTCAACACCTGCGACAAAAAGTTTCATGTTTGTTTTTTTATCAAAGACTTCGAAAAGAACATCTAAACCTTTGTGAATTATGCCTCTAGAACCAAACCATAAATAATTATTGCTGTTCGAAACATTTAATTGTGATTCGACACGTTGAAACTCAATATCAATACCAGTAGGACATAACTCATAGATATTTTTATCAGGGTATTTATGAACTAGAAAATATTTATTTTTCTCCCCCATGCATATAATATCATTTGCAAGATCAAAATCACTCTCTTGGTAATACTGCCCACTTCGTTCCAAACTTACTTTCTTTTTATTTAGATAACTTTTATTAAATCTATCTATCCGCTTCATCTCATTTTCTATAGAGATTAATGGATGAGCTTCAGTTAAGTACAATATTTTTTTTGCTTCGGGGTTATTTAAACATGCTTGTCTAAATGAACGACCAAACCCCAAAATTACATCATATTTCTTTTCTACTTCAAGAGTAGAATTGCAGTAAATAATATCCACTGAATACCCTAAATCGACAAGGGCTGAGACAATTATTAAGCATTCATGTCTGTTAGAATTATTTTTAAATTTTGAAATATCATTAGAAAAGCAATCGGAGAGATAACAAACCAAAATTGACTTCTGATTAAAATCTCTAAAACCAATATTTTTTATATATTCGTTTTCGGACTTTTTATTCAATAGTTTTAGTTTACGAGTAACCCACATCAATCTTTCTCTTGTAAATAAAATAAAACGGTAAAACGACCAGAAAATAATGTGATATTATTGAAGCGATTAGAACACCAGACAGTCCATATGCATCAACTAATATAACGCTTAATGTCAAGTTCACCACCACTGACAATATACCGAATACTATCTGTACCTTTAATAACTCGAAAGAATTAAATAGCGGTATTAAATATGAACTTACAATCACCCCAACATTTTGTGTAGCGAACAAAACGTATATATAAAAAGGCTGATTAAGATCTATGCTCATAACATAATATATTATGTTTGGCACTATAAAAGACATCCCGAAAAATGAGATTAGTGCATATATAAATGTGCTTTGTTTACCTTTTTTTAATATTACTGATATGTTACCATTTTTTGATTTAATCTCACTTATAACAGGCCAAAGAGAGGCGGTAAATGCTGAAAATATAGCAATAGATATAAGATTGAACTTATTTATAACATTGTATACCCCTGCTGACTCAGTTCCATTAAACCTTGAAACAATGACTAATCCTACATTAGTCATTAGAAACTGAACCATAGCCAACATGAAAAACTGAAAATTCTTTATTGTGTATTCTAACTTCGACAAACTTAGAGTAAAGCTATTAAAGACATGCTTCAGTCCAGTTTGACGTCTAATATAGTATATTGCTGTAATAAAGTTAGGAAGTATCATCGAAGATATAGCATAGTAAATCACATCTAACTCTAGGAACAAGATAGAAAAAGTAAAAATCATTGATATTAATGATGATGAAAATTGGACTTGGTTAACATAGACTTGTTTTCCTAGTCCGCGATACACGTCGGATAGTGTATTTATTACTACTGAAAGCGAAAATGAGATACAAAATATCGTTATTATTTCTCCGACCATTTTCATGGTACTTAATTCATTACTATAGAAATAAGAAATAATATAATATACGACAGGAAAAATAATTATAGAAATATATATTGATAGGAAAACATTTTGACGGATGTAGTCTACCACATTAGAGCCTGCAGCGATTTTCAGTGGAATCCTATTTACCATCCCTTTGCTAATCCCAAAACCTGCAATAGATGATGCTGTAGTAAATGCAATAAGTGTCGCAATCAGTCCAAAGTAGTCCATTCCATAAGTTTTTATCATAATTGGAACGATAATTAATTGAGCCCCCTGAACTAAAAATCTAGTCAATACTCCATACAAGCCAGTTTGGACTATTGCTTTAATATATTTATTATTAGCATTATCAAGCATAATTATTGTATATCTTATTTTCGCATTTAAATTTACAGAGACGTAAAAATCACTTTGTGACGTGATTATTTATATCTTCGCTAGATAAATTTTCACATCACACTCACTATCATCTAAACTTAATACAGACTCTAAAGAATGTTTTATTTTTAGAAACAAACCCTTATTATAAAACAATAAAAAACACTACTCGAACCTAAATTAAGGATAACAGCGTATTAATCCGTCCCAAACAAATCACGCGTATAGACTTTTTCGGCGCTATCGCGGATTTCATCAACCATGCGGTTGGCGACAATCACATCAGCACGTTGTTTAAACGCTTCAAGGTCGTGAGTGACTTCTGAGTTAAAGAAGGTGTCTTCTTTTAAGACTGGCTCGTACACAATCACTTCAACGCCTTTAGCCTTAAGGCGCTTCATAATCCCTTGAATGGATGAAGCACGGAAGTTGTCTGAGCCCGCCTTCATGATTAACCGGTATATGCCCACCGTTTTTGGCTCACGACGCAAAATGGCGTTGGCGACAAAATCTTTGCGGGTAGTGTTGGCGTCAACAATAGCTTTAATCAAGTTGTTTGGCACGTCGTTGTAGTTGGCAAGCAGTTGGCGGGTGTCTTTTGGCAAGCAGTAACCGCCATAACCAAACGATGGGTTGTTGTAGTGGTTGCCAATGCGTGGGTCTAGCCCTACCCCTTCGATAATTTGGCGAGTATTCAAACCGTGGGTTTCAGCGTAGCTATCAAGCTCGTTAAAGTAGGCAACGCGCATAGCAAGGTAGGTATTAGAGAACAGCTTAACGGCTTCCGCTTCGGTCGAGTCGGTAAAGAGTACCGGCACGTCCTTTTTCAGCGCGCCTTCGAGCAAGAGGCTAGCAAAAGTCTTTGCGCGCTCACTTTGCTCACCCACAATAATGCGCGAAGGATGCAGGTTATCGTATAGGGCTTTGCCCTCACGCAAGAACTCAGGCGAGAAAAGGATATTATCGCTTCCCATCTCTTTTTTGATCTGTTTGGTATAACCCACAGGCACAGTCGATTTAATCACCATAGTCGCTTGCGGGTTAATGGCCATTACATCACGAATCACCGCCTCGACAGAGCGGGTATTAAAGTAGTTGGTTTCTGGGTCGTAGTCAGTTGGCGTGGCGATGATAACAAAATCAGCGTCTTGGTAGGCTTGATGTTTATCTAAGGTAGCAGTAAAGCGCAGTGATTTTTTGGCCAGAAAGTCTTCGATTTCCGCATCAACAATAGGGGATTGCTTTTGGTTGAGCTGCGTTATTTTTTCTTCATTAATATCGAGCGCGACCACATCAAAATGTTGGGCGAGCAGCATCGCGTTAGAAAGGCCCACATAGCCGGTGCCTGCAACTGCAATTTTCATTTATTTTTCCTTGGGTTACCTAGCTGTAAAAGAGAGTTATTGGACTTAACCGTGGTAAATAGACACGCTACCGCCCGGAGGTATCGCTCCCCATTGCGCGGTGATCACAGATTTTGTATGTTTTTTGAGTCGTTTTGTTTGTGATCTCACAATGCTGGCAAAATGATGCCTAGCACGGTGGAAAAAATGCCTGCGGTATTCTACACATTTTTGCTTCGGTTGAAAGAATATGGCGGTTATTTTATGTACTGATTTTGCTTTATGTTCATATATTAAACAAAGGCTTACTTACCACTGACAATTCTAGCTATTCGCTGACACTATCTAGTTTCATGCTCATCTCATCATTTCGACTGAATGGCTTTTCATACTCCTGTCTATATATCGTGATATACATCACCTTTTTCTAATCTTTGTTTCATTTTTTTCTATTAAAATTTTTTATCTTTTTTAGTAAGTTACTGCTCCTTTCTCCTGCCTGTCTTATTTTTGAAGCGTTATTAAGTTATTTATCTATTATTAATGTATGTAAGCCGTTTGATGCGCATCGGGGCTTGACCTTTAAGCAGTGGTTAAGAGTAAGGAGGGCCTATGTCCCTTGTCCGCCTCGTGTTGTGGAAAAAATTAGGTATGGCATTCGGTATATTAAATCTATCTATATGGATGGCGGGTTGTACGGTATCGAATGGCGATCACCGCGTAGTTACCACCCATCCTCCGATTGACATGGTCAAACCTTCTTCCCTGCTAGCGCGTGGTAAATTCGGTACCAGCGTGCCGATTACACCAACATTGAGTCTCACTGCGGCGCATGTTGCCGACTTTTCTCGCGATAAAGTGATCGCGGTGCATCCGCGATGCGATGTCGCATTGATCGAGGCCGATAATCGAGGCTTAGCGCTGCCACCACTCGGGTTAGTTTATCAAGGTGATGCAATAGAGGTGTATGGTAAATCAAGTGCGGGGAATGTGCTTAACGCGAGCGGCCACTATTATATGGATTTAATGATCTCGGGCTTTAAAGAAGTGGAAAATTGCCCTTCGAGCATTACCGATGCGCCAGTACGCGGCGGCATGAGTGGTGGCGGTGCCTTTAACAGCAATGGCGAGTTGGTGGGAATTTTAGTTGGGTTTGCACACCCAGAGAAAACCACGCTCGATAACGGTGAGCGGTTAGATTTGGCGCGAATGACGATTTTTGTTTCGATTAACTATATTCATGCATGGCTTGAAACCAAAGCTGCACGCTATGGCGGGCTGAGCCCCTTGGCTTTACCCGTTGAACAAGATATTGCCCACAATGAGCATGTGACAGAGATGACATTGCTGGATTCTCAGCCTTAGTGACAGTACTAACACAATAAGCAGAGAGATATTACTGAGGTAAATCTTTCTGCTTGGCTAGTTTATTCGTTTTTCGCCTGCTAAACTCTTGCGCCTGAACAAGAAACTAGGCAAGCATTATGAACGTTCTCGTCACAGGTGGCACTGGCTATATTGGCAGCCATACGTGCATTCAATTACTCGCCGCCGGCCATACGCCGATTGTGGTAGATAATTTATCGAACAGTAAGCCCTTGGTGCTCGATCGCATTGAGCGCGTAGCCGGTAAGCGCCCACTCTTTCTTGAAGGTGATATTCGCGATCGTGCCTTTTTAGATTCAGTGTTCGCCGCGCACCAAATTGATAGCGTGATCCATTTCGCTGGCTTAAAAGCAGTGGGAGAATCCGTCGCACTGCCGCTGAAGTATTATGATAATAATGTGTCAGGTACGCTGAACTTGGTCGCAGCAATGCAGCAAGCTAACGTGAAGTCACTGATCTTCAGCTCATCCGCTACCGTTTATGGCGATCCCGCGTCTGTGCCCATCCGTGAAGACTTTCCTACCTCCGCCACCAACCCTTATGGCCGTAGTAAGCTCATGGTCGAAGAATGTTTACGGGATTTCCAAGCCGCTAACCCTGAGTGGAGTGTGACCTTGCTGCGCTATTTTAACCCCGTCGGCGCGCATGAATCTGGCCTGTTGGGCGAAGATCCACAAGGCACACCGAATAATCTGTTGCCGTTCGTTGCGCAAGTCGCCGTCGGCCGGCGCGAGAAATTGGGCGTGTTTGGTAACGATTACGATACACCTGATGGCACCGGCGTACGTGATTATATTCATGTGGTGGACTTAGCCGACGGGCATTTAGCGGCATTGGATAGGATGACGCATCAGGCGGGCACGCATATTTTTAATCTGGGTACTGGCCAAGGTAACAGCGTGTTGGAAATGGTGCATGCTTTTGAAGCCGCTGCAGATCGTCCCATTCCTTACGAGATCATGCCTCGTCGTGCCGGCGACATTGCCGAATGTTGGGCGGACCCTGCCTATGCAGAATCTGTTCTAGGTTGGCGCGCACAACGGTCTTTGCAAACCATGGTAGCGGATACCTGGCGTTGGCAATCAATGAACCCAAATGGGTATGAAGAGGCTAGAGGCTAGAGGCTAGAGACTAGAGACTAGAGACTAGAGACTAGAGACTAGAGACTAGAGACTAGAAAGATCCTAGGGTCCTAGATCCTAGGAAACGGAATACGGAATACGGAATACGGAAAGAGCGTAGAGCCTCAATGCGAGCACCAGCTGCTCTTTTCGGTATTCTGTAAGCGAAGCGCTCTGTATTCAAGATCCCGAATCTCGCGTAGATCGGACAAGCACCAATGGCACCATTGGCGTAGGTCGGCATAAGCGCCAGCACAATGTAAATCATGAATACCCAAGCCGGCCGCGCGCCATCCGACATCAAAGCCAAAGTTAGCGCCGGTGTTAAAATTGGTGCTGATCGTGACAGGCACTGCTTTTCGCTCTTTCCCGTACTCCGTAAGCGAAGCGCTCCGTATCCAAGATCCCGAATACCGATGACGGAATACAGAGTACAGAAAAAGCAAGAACCCGATGCGAGCACGATCTGCGCTGTCTAGTTTCTAGTCTCTAGAAGCGCAGTGTCTCGTCTCTTTCCCGTACTCCGTATTCAGACTAAAGTGCCTGTCCCGCCAACTGACCTCCGCCAACTGACCGGCCAGGGTAATTGACGCTCTATACAATAACCTATTGAACTCGGTATGATACAACGCGCAATCGAGCTTGTGAGAAGAGAGGATATGAAAAAAATATTGGTAATTCGCAATGATAAGATTGGCGACTTTATGCTCGCTTGGCCAAGTTTTGCGATGTTAAAAACGGCGATGCCAAATTGCCATATAACAGCATTAGTGCCACGTTATACAGAGGAGCTGGCCAAACTCTGTCCATGGATTGATGAAGTGTTGATTGATCCAACGAAAAATGGCTCTCCTGAGCAAAAAAAACAGTGTTTACAAGCGATAAAAGCCCATCAGTTTGATGCCTCGATTAATCTTTTCTCAACCACTTACAACGCGCTTTTAGTGTGGAAAGCGGGAATACCCTATCGCCTCGCGCCTGCAACAAAGTTAGCGCAGATTTTTTATAATAAACGGCTTAAGCAACAGCGTTCTCAATCCGCGAAACCTGAGTATCAATACAATCTCGATTTGATTCGGACTTTTTTGCAGGACATTGGCCAACCGATCATTGAACCTCAAGCGCCGTATTTACAATTTGAGCCAGCATTGCTCGCCAAGCAGAAGCAGAAACTCTCTGAGCAGTTGAGCTTGAACATTAATCAGCCGTGGTTATTTGTTCATGCGGGCAGCGGGGGTTCAGCGAATAACCTTTCTCTTGCGCAATATGCTCAGCTACTGTGCGGCATTCAAGGAGACAAAGAGGTAGTTCTGACGGCTGGACCAGGAGAAGAGGCGAAAGCGGCGGCGTTGAAAGCTTTGCTTGAGCAAGAGGGAATCCACCCAGCTCTTTACGATAAAAATGATGGACTGGTGGATTTTACGCGCTCGATTGCCTGTGCAGATCTATTTATTGCAGGGTCGACAGGGCCGTTGCATCTTGCCGCTACTTTGGATGTGCCCACGGTTGGTTTTTATCCCGCCAAACGCTCATCAACCCCATTACGTTGGCAGCCTTTAAATTCATCAGGCCGTCATATCGCGTTTACTCCACCACCATCAGGACCAAAACAGGCTCAAGCGGACATGAGCCGAATCGATATTGCTCAGGTGCTTGTCGAGCTTAATCCTTGGATGGTTCAGTTTGGGTTCTAACCCATAAATCAGCGTATTTAACAAAGGTTGAATGCGCTGATAGCAGTGAAAGTAAGAAACCTTGTTTTCCGTCTAAAAAGCCAGCTTTAATAACATACATTTTAAGAAAACAGCCCAGTGCATGCAAAATACCTTGGCTGATGCTGCTTTTTTTACCGCGCTTTTCCCGTTGCTCCGCCCATGCTTTCGCATAGCCAGCAGACTTAACCAAGTAATGATGAATATCAGTATAGGTGTAATGAATCGCATCACCTTGCAAGTACTTTACTTCCATGCCCGGCTGAATAATGACCTTTTCATGCACAAGTGATTCATCATAGCGCGTCAATGCGGTGGGATACAGACGGACAACACGATCAGGATACCAGCCGCAGTGACGAATGTATCGCCCAAAAACCCAGCTTAAACGGCAAATACTGTAGAGTACCTGTTTTTCATTGGCTTGCACCGCTTGTTGAATAGAGCGCTTTAGCTTTGGAGTAATGCGTTCATCGGCATCCAGCCACAATACGTAATCGGCGGCCACATATTGCTGAGCTAGGCGTCGCTGAGGACCAAAACCTTGCCAATCACAATTAACAAAAAATTTATCGGTAAAACGGCGAGCGATCTGTTCCGTGTTATCGGTACTGCCTGAATCAAGGATCACAATTTCATCGACCCAATCAACAACGGTCTCTAAGCACGCTTGTAAGTGCTGATCTTCATTCTTTACAATCAGCGCCACCGCGAGTGTTGGCATTGAATCTGCCATGCTAGTTATCCCCAAAAATAAGTTGATGCGTTTATGTGATTCACAAGCTATGTCCCATACTTAAGCGTTTACATTTGATCGTATTCTTTATATCACGCCACCACATTACCCATAAACCGCGCCACACCGGTAACTAACACTTTCATCATTAATCCTTTGTTATTAATCCACATCATGAGATGCGCGCCGAGCTAAGATTATCTTACAGTACACTCACTTGGTGCAAGCGACAGGGCCGCCAAAAATCGTGCATCCATCAAACATCTATGTATAATGCAAACGCATTTCCGCACCATGCGATATACCAAAATCAAAGCGATACACCAAAACCAGACAAAAGATAAAGGAAAGGATCTTGCTGCTTACTTCTCGCCAACGGCTCACCAGCTTATTGTGTTTGATTTACTTCACCACCTTGCTTATCACGCCCGACTCGTACAAATATGGCGCGATTTTATTGGCGGTCACCGCTCTGATAATGTTGCCGAGTACGTGGCAGGCGCTAAAAACACGCCCCGCCATGCTGATTAGTGGCTCATTGGTGCTCTACTTTTTGGTCACACTCGCCTTTGCCCTGCCGGGCGGGCATTATACGCAACTGGATATGCCTAGCCGTGTGCTGTTAGCCATTTTGATTTTTGCGTTGCTCTTGACGTATCCCCCCTCGCTGAAAGCCATTTTATATGGCTGTGGTATAGGGGCGTCTGTAGCGGGAAGCATCGCACTGTATCAGCATTACATACTCGATATTCGCGCGCTTTCGACCGGCGGATTTATGCCGATCCAAGTGGCAGGCATGGCGGCCGGCTTAAGCGTTTTTAGCATTTTTGCCTATATCTATAGTTGTCAACGAAGGTTACCGACCTTAAAGGCCATCGCCTTTCTAGGCATCACCCTTGGCTTTATCGCCACGCTACTTAGTGGCGGCCGTGGCTCATGGGTGATTACGCCCTTTATCGCCTTGTGGGCGCTGGTTTATTATCGCAAGGTTTTCTCGCGCCGCGATTATGTCGCCATGGGAGCCAGTATTGCGCTCATTATAGCCACCGCCCTCGTGCCTGCGTTAAACCGCGCTGGCTTGGTCTTATCGGATTTGGCAAGATACGAGCAAGTGACCGAAACGCCAATGCACCCGGAACCTGTTAGTCAACCAAAAGCATCGTCACCTCAAGACAAAAGTCAATCAACAAAGGCGAATACAACACCATCATCGCAAACATCCCCAGTAGCAGCGACTACACCTTCTACACCGCGTGTTGGCAGCTCTTCAGGAGTTAGACTTGAGTTATGGAAAACGGCGTTACACTTGTTTACCAACAACGTCATCACAGGAACAGGCTATACCGACTTTACTGACAAAAAACAGGCATTAGTTGACAAACACCAAGTTGACTCAATCGTAATGCGCTTTAGTCGTGCCCACAACCAGTTGTTAGAAGAACTACAAGTCAAAGGATTGATTGGCGGGTTAACCTTGATTGTGCTAATGGCCGCTCCTTGGTTAGCAACCAAAAAAAACAACACAGGCGACACGCCAGACAAACATTTTGCCACCATGATGCTGCGCAGCCATCTTATCCTGATTGCTGGCTATATGCTGACGCAACATTACCTTAACCACCACTCCGGCATTCTGTTTTTCTCTCTTGGGGTGGTGATATTCGCGAGCATAGCGTTGAGGGCAGAAGCTAGAGACTAGAGACTAGAGACTAGAGACTAGAGACTAGAGACTAGAGACTAGAAAGATCTTAGGATCCTAGGTCCTAGACACTACTTTCCGTTCTTTCCTGTATTCAAGATCCCGAATCTCGCGTAGATCGTGGCACCATTGGCGTAGGTCGGCATAAGCGCCAGCACAATGCCAATAATTATCTCAATACTGGCCGCGCGCCCGTTGCACGGCGCCATCGGACATCAAAGCCAAATTTGGCGCCGGTGTTAAAATTGGCGCTGATCGTGACAGGCGCTGTAGATAAAGTTCCTAGGGCCTAGGATCCTGGGAACTGCTTTCCGCCCTTCTCCGTATTCAATATCCCGAATCAAGGTCGGACAAACACCAATGCCACCATTGGCGTAGGTCGGCATAAGCGCCAGCACAATGTGAGTCATGAATACCCAAGCCGGCCGCGCGCCATCCGACATTAAAGCCAAATATTGACTTCGATCGTGACAGGCGCTGTAGATAAAGTTCCTAGGACCTAGGCCCTGCTTTCCGCTCTTCAAAAATTTGTCTTCGCATCAAACTTAACGACGTTTTTCTCGTTCGGATTAACGGATGCTTCAGACGCTTTCCAAACCAAATCACCGAGGGTGTGGTCTTTACAAAATTGCGTCGGTGCGTCTTGAAGCATTTTTTGAATACGTGGGTAATCAAACGCTTGGCAGGCGCTGTCAAGTTGGGTGATGATGGATTCAAAATCCACTAATGAAAGCGAGACTTCGTTTGCCGTCATAATACGCTCGTGGCCTGTTCCTGCCACATTGTCACCAATTAATAGCTCTTCATACAGCTTTTCACCTGGACGCAAGCCGGTGAATTTAATTTCGATATCGCCGTTGGGATTATCCGCTGATTTTACCTCGAGCCCGGAAAGGCGAATGAGGTTTTTGGCTAAATCAACAATTTTGACCGGCTCACCCATGTCCAATACAAAGACATCGCCACCCTTGCCCATGGCGCCTGCCTGAATCACAAGCTGTGCAGCCTCAGGGATGGTCATAAAATAACGAATAATATCGGGGTGCGTGACGGTGACCGCAGCGCCCTCGGCAATTTGGCGCTTGAATAAAGGGATAACCGAGCCTGAAGAGCCCAATACATTACCAAACCGCACCATGGTGAATCGGGTTTGATGAGAGTGGCCGCTTTCTCTTGCCAACGCTTGCAGGGCTAACTCTGCCATACGTTTGGTCGCCCCCATCACATTGGTAGGCCGCACAGCTTTATCGGTTGAAATTAGCACAAAGGATTCAACGTTGGCAGCAATCGCCGCTTTTGCACAGTGGTAGGTTCCGAACACATTGTTACGAACCCCTTCGATCACATTGTATTCAACCAAGGGAACGTGTTTATACGCCGCCGCGTGGTAGACCGTTTGAACGTCAAATGCTTTCATGATGGTAGTTAATCGGTTTGGCCTTTGTACCGAGCCCAACAGAGGAACTATTTGCGTCGCAACGTTTAACTGTTTAGTCAGTTGATTTAACTCTTTGTCAATTTGATACAAGCAGTATTCTGACAGTTCGAGAAGCACTAACGTTTTGGGTGATTGCGCGAGTATTTGGCGACACAGCTCACTACCAATTGAGCCTCCCGCGCCGGTGACCATGACTACTTTACCAGACGTATTCGCTCCCATAAGCGTGGGCTCCGGCGCTACCTGCTCACGCCCAAGCAAGTCATCAATCGCAACATCTTTAAGTTGATCAACAGACGCTTTTCCTTCCACAATATCGTCAAAATCAGGCACCGTAAGTACTTTCACAGGTAAATGAATCAAGCTATCGATAATCTCTTTACGTTCTGTACGGGTTGCTCGCGGCATAGCTAGCAGAATCTTGTCAGCATTAAAACGCGTGACCACACTTTCGACAGACGTCGCGGGATAAACACTTATCCCCTGCACCACCGTTCTCGCCAAGGCCGGGTTGTTGTCAACAAAAGCTTTAACTTGGTATTGGCTTGAACTACGCAAAGCATTAGCTAGCTGGCGGCCTGTTTCTCCAGCCCCATAGATAACTACTTTATCAAATTGTCTGTCTTTTTGCGTTTGCACAATTAGCTGACGAACGGCAAGACGAGCGCTGCCACATACGAGCACTAAAAAGGTAAAATAGATAAAGGGAACAGTGCGAGGAATAGCCGCTTGTGAATAGAAAGATAACGTTGCGACTGTGACTGCAGAAATAAATGCGCCTATCGCTACCACAAGTAGCGCATGAAAAGTAAGATACCTCAGCACCGCGCGATACAAGCCTAAATGATAAAAGGCAACAATTGTAACACCCACCGTACCAATGGCTACTAAGACCATATTGTTTGGTAACGCGACGGGCAGTTCACCTAATCGAACAACTAACGCACCAAACAAACATCCAATAATTAGTAGAGTATCGATAAAAATACTAATCAAGCGTTTGTAAACACGGGGTAAAGACCAAATAAATTTCAGATTTCCTATAATCATATTGACTTATTTTACTCTATCTATTAACTGGGTCGACAACATCACGATTTAACGTAGTGAAGATATGATAACGAGAGCAATACTTTAAACTCATTTTTTTATCATTTTCATCGCCTATTGTCATATAATGCATTCGATATAACCATCTAACTCTCTTACCAATTTTCGCTCATAATTATAAAATTCGCAGACATAGTAAATCGTATAACAACGACTAATTACCAGACTATTTGTAGGAAGAGAATCGACTCCTGAAATTAATTTCATGCAATGGATCTCGACCAGTCTTGTCACATTTCATTTTAGTGATCTTTAACAAACCAGATCCACACACAACCACAGGATTATTTTCTTCTTTAAAAATTATTTTCCCTGGAGTTCTGTTTTCGACGACTACATCTTCTAGCGCTTCTGCTTCCAGTATTCGGTAGCAATTATCGCCAACAATAGTCTTAGCATATTTATAGGGGAATCCTACCGCATCTATAAATCTGCGAATAACTCTGGCATCCAAACTCCAGTCCACAAAGTAATCGTTCTCATCGCGCCATAAGCTATATGTTGCATACGATTCATCTTGCTCTAGCGATGGTATTATTTCGTTCATTAAAATGCGCTCAAAAATCTTTACTGCAATCTTTGCATAAAGTGAAGAAATAATATCAATTGCTTGTTGAATCTTTATCGGGTAAGTAATGTTAACTGATTCTTGATAGAGAATAGCACCTCTGTCGTAATCTTTAGATGCGTACAACGCTGTTGCCCCTATCTTTTCTTCCCCATTTATTAATGCAGAAATAACAGGAGAGAAACCTCTATATCTGGGTAGCAGAGAGTCGTGAAAAACTATAAGTTTCGATTGTTTAGCATCTATAAGCCAACGCCAACCAATCGCAATACAGTAATCGCTATCCACAGTAAATACATCTGATTTATCGAAAAACGGGACGCCAAAATGCTTACAAACTTTTGTTATTTCTTCATAATAGTCATATTGAACATTTTTATCACGGCTTACTACGACTTTGTCAACCCAGCTTGAGTAGTGAGGTAAGATGTTGTCTAGAACATTAATACTTTTTTCTGTCATACAAAATAAAGTCACTTTAGCCATATTTATCTCTGTCTATTTCATAATTTCTTTGCAACAATCAGGCAGCTTGCACCAAAGCGCATCTTTTCTTTATTACGTATTGAAGTGACCTCTGAAGAAAGAAGCTTATTAATAATGTAAGTGGAAACACCAGAACTAAGTTGGTGATCCTTTTTCGGACTAGATACAGATGACACTGACTTAAGCCCAAAATTAAATGGCAATGTTCTTAACAAAAAAATAGGTAATGGCAACGGTCTAAAAAAATAACTCGAATATTCAATTTCAAATCCAACTTTCTTAATTAACTCTTCAATACTTCTTAGCGAGTATCTTCGATAATGCCCTGCGATAATATCTTCATGCGACCAAAGAGATTTCCAAGCTGGAACGGTTATATAAAGGCGGCCATTCTTCTTTAACAAATCCTGAAGTAAGAATAAAAACTCTTTATCATATTTGATATGCTCTAACACATCAAATAGACCGACAGCAGGAAGTGATTCAGAATGTATCTTAGCAGACTCTACCGTTGCACAAATGACTGTATCGATATCTCTCTGTTTCGCCACTAATGCACCTTGTATGCCTGGTTCAAGCAAAGCCACCTTAAAACCTTTACTTTTTAAACCCATTGAAACAAATCCATTTCCACCACCAACATCAAATATTACTCCATCATTAGGTGGTCGAAAATTAGATACCGCCGAAATAATACAGTCGTTTCTATGTTTAAACCAAAATGATCTATCTTCGATCCTGGCGTAGATTTGGTGTCCATCATCAGGAAAAGAAACAGTCTCGCATGTTTCACTGAAATATATACCATTCTCACCTAATTCTAGAATATTACTGATGTCACTTATATCTTTCATCACGCTTTTCCTTGCTTAGATTGCTTTTCCTTACTTCTGTTCTTACCAATACAATTTAATGATTCAATCACTGGTGGGGAGAACGAATTTACTACAAGAACCTGCTTAACCTTTGAGACGTCGCAAGCCTCCTCAAGCAGGAAGTCTCCCGCACGCTTTCTCTTTGCATCATTACCATATAGATATATTCCGTACCCTCTTACTTTTTCCTCTTTAATGGCATTGAGCAAAGGCACACCGGTTACCGAGTATAAAAACATTCCAGCAGCCCATTTCTCACCGTAATCATGAGGAAGCTCATGATAAACCTCACTAGGTAAATATAATGCTGACTCTGCTTTTGAGTGATTACTCCTATCAATAGTTTCATTAACTTTTCGCCTAAAAGTATATATTTCTCCAGACTCGGAAATAAACCACCCACGATTACGCCAGTTTTTAATAGACGAAAATAATGATAGATTTGGCTGCATGAGTGAGTTGTTCAACACACGGTACGGTTCTCTGTTTCTATCTAATAATTTTTCCGAAAAAGTTGAAAAGTTCACTATCGAGTATATAGACATTACTACCACTAACAATACATAAAGAACACTTTCGTATAATTTATTCTTGTTTGCATTATCTACAAATATAGGAATATTCAAGCCAATAAGTATAAAACTATATGATAACAATACTGTATAAGTGGCTAACTGAAAATAGCCTTTGTCCGCCGGACCCAAATTAGTGCATACACTTACGACAATGGCACAAATAATGATGAGAAAGCCAGAAGACGAGAAAAAATAACACTGTTGAATATTTGTTTTACGAATAATCAGAGCTGGTAAAACGCAAAAACATATTGCATATGCTATCCAGTGGGAAGAAGCCACTAAATCTAATACACTCGAAAACGTCACATTTCTCAGATTTAATCCGTGTGTGGCGCTGCTCTCAATCGGCATATTCATAGAATAAAGATAAAAGAATAATAACCATAATGCACCGAGTACGTATGTTGAACTGCTTTTAGGGTGCTTGAACAATACAACACAGCCTATAAAAGCTGCGTATATAAACCCAAAAGAAACTTTACCGAAAGAAATAACGATTACCAAGAGAAAAAAACTAATCAAGTCAATTAGTGAATTACTTTCTTGTATAAATAGCTTTCTATATACCCAAGGAAGCGTTCCAAGAAAAATAAGAGTGGGCAACCATAATCCATGTGAAATAACAGGAAGCCACATGTCAATGTTTAGAGGTATAAATACAGTAAAACCAAACATCGCGATAAATGGAGTTTCCCCTACTAGCTTTGATACTAAAAGGCATAACATAGCCAACAGTGCGAAACGCTTTAATAAGGCGAACATACCATAAGCATCAAATGGGTCTAACCCCGTTGCGAAAACAATAAAAGCATCAAAGTAATGGCTCAAAACATGATATATCATTGGTGGAGCACCATGTTGCCCAATACTCGGATAGCCAAAGTTCAGAATACTCTGAATGATTGATACATGAAACACGGTATCATCGTACCAACCTCTTAAAACAGTTCCTATACCTTTCTCTGCTTCCAATAATGGAAAGGTTCGAAAATAATCTGCGTGATGCATACCCAGCGGCATTGTCATCAGCAAGGCGAGTAGCAAAAATAAAAGAAAAGCATAAATAACATCGGACTTTATTGACAAGGAAATTTTCAATTCATGGCCCAACATTATCGCCAAGCCGATAACAAGAGAAAGATATAGTCCGGATGCCCACATCACCTCTTTAAGGGAAAACTGCTGAAATATCAGATAGCAATAGAGTAAGGTAAAGGAGAATAGAAAGCATATACTCAAGCAAGCTACATTGCTAACACTATGTATTCGTAATGAATTATGGAGTCTTCTCATCATTTTATGATTACCTGAAGGGATATTCTCTAAGTTCATCTTTAATCGCCTTCTCTAGGGTATTAACTATGAACTGTTGCTGCTCCTCGGTAATACCAATCCACAATGGCAGTCTTATCAATCGATCCGAAACACTATTTGTAACTTCCAAGGTTCCAAAACTCCTTCCAAACCGTTTGCCAGCAGGCGAAGAATGAAGAGGAATGTAATGGAATACTGCGCAGATACCCTCGTCTCTCAACTTTTCTAAAACTGGCTGTCTTGACACATTGCGAGGGAGTAAAACATAGTACATATGAGCATTATGCTGACAGTTTTCTGGTATATAGGGGCGAGATATAATCCCCTGACTCTCAACATTTTCACACATCGTATGATAATTATTCCACACAGCTATCCTTCGATTTGTTATCTCAGATGCGTCTTCAAGCTGTGCCATCAAAAATGCTGCAATAATCTCTCCTGGCAGAAAAGATGAGCCTTTATCTTGCCACGTATATTTATCTACTTCATTCCTAAAAAACCTACTTCTGTCAGTCCCTTTCTCTCGGATGATTTCGGCTTGCAGTGACATCTCTTCATTGTTAACAATAAGAGCACCACCTTCTCCAGATATAATATTCTTCGTTTCATGAAAGCTAAACGCCCCTAAGAACCTATCCCAAAAGGGATTTATTCCAAACAATGAGGCCACAAGCAAAATGCAACATGGCCTCGTAGTTTTCGATTTTCTTTTCCCAACGAACAAGCAATCTACGATAACGGTTTAGCCAGCTATGAGTTCGCTCAACAACCCAACGATGAGCCTTAAAATCATCCGATTGCTTCAAGCTCGCGGCCTCTTCAGCACGTGATTGAACATGGGGAATGTAGTTCAAAGCAACCAGTTCATCATGTAACCACTGGCCTGTATAACCTTTGTCTAGGTACAAAGGTACTTTCAGCGGCGGCCGATAACACTCTAGTGCATCTAATGTTTGAAGTACCAGCTTAATGTCGTGGACGTTTGCGCCATCGCTAACAACAGCCAGTGGCAATCCATTCGCATCCGTCAACAAACTGCGTTTTACGCCTTGTTTCGCACGGTCTGTTGGGTTCTTACCTGTTTTTTTGAGCCAGCTAAAGGTGCTTTAGTTTGGCACCCGTCCATTGATATGGAACTCCAATCAACCCCTTCGTAAATCAGGCCATTTTGCCAAAATCGCTCAAAGACTCCTGCATCTCGCCACTCTTGAAAACGACGATGTGCAGAGCTAGAGGAACAAATACCTGTCGCGTTAAGCGCATTCCACTGACAACCAGTTCTGAGAACAAAGAGGATGCCGTTCATAGCATCACGATTATCGACTCTCTTTCGATGTGTTCCTAGAGGATGGTTCGTCTTGTGGATTGGTAAAAGCGGCTCAATTTTTGCCCAAAGGGCGTCAGAGATTAGGTATTGTGTCGAATTCATTTACAGTATTTTCAATAGGTGTTGATTTACTCAGACAACACCTATTGAGATAGGTTCTAAGTCCCCCAAACTTCCTAAAGGCTTACCCTCATAGCTAGACAATACTCCTTGGGCGGCGTCTTCAATCACTTTCAATCCGTGTTTTTTAGCAATTGATAAGATCGTCTGCATTTCACAGCTTACACCCGCATAGTGTACGACAACAATGGCTTTTGTTTTTTCGCTAATAGCGGGTTCGATCAATTCCTCATCAATGTTCAACGTATCGGGTCGAATATCAACAAAAACTGGCACTGCACCTCTCAACACATATGCATTCGCTGTAGATACAAATGTATAAGAAGGCATTATTACTTCATCTCCTGGCTCTAAATCTAGTAACATTGCTGACATTTCAAGTGCAGCTGTACAAGAGTGAGTTAACAACGCTTTAGCACTACCACAATACTTTTCTAACCATTTATGGCACCCTTTGGTGAAAACACCATCCCCTGCCAATTGTCCTAATTGCTTGGACTCTGAAATATAGTCGAGCTCTTTCCCTGTCATGTAAGGCACATTAAATGGTATTTTTCTATTATTAATCTTCATTCCTTACCTCTTCCATGAAATTTTCAGTTCCATATAGAATAAATTATAAAAAATTACTTTTCTTTAAATACAAAGCACTTATTGAGAGTAAAAATAATTATCGCCACAACTATCATAGATACAGCCTGGACATATTGATGCTCCAAGAGAAAGACATCTACGAACAAATAAAGAATTATAAAGTTAACACCATAACCAACTGCGTGAGAAGCAATATATCTATTAAAAGCCTTTTTTTTCTTTGACTTATACTCAAAAGTCCAGATTGCATTAGCTGAGAAACTAATAAATACAGCGCATAGATACAATATTGTCATCGTTACCTTGGGTGTTCCACCTAAATATGTCACTGTTAAGTAGGTGAAGTAGACGACAGTATTGCTCGCCATACCAACTAATGAAAACTTTAAAAACTGTTTACTTAACAACATCTACACCTAATATATATATACATGAACGTATATCTTGGAAAGTTTTCACTTTTGATGTGTCCTCTTCCCTATTATATAGAGCGGTCTTTTTTTACTTTCATCAAATGTTTTTCCAACATACACTCCAATAATACCCAGATTGAATATAATGACGCCTCCTATGAGATATAAAGACACAATAAGACTTGTCCAACCCGGAACGGTAACCCCATTTAACCATGAATAAGTTAGCACATATATACCATAGATTAGCGATAGAAATGACATCAAGAAGCCGAAACGAATCGAAAGCCTAAGTGGTTTATCGGAGTAAGCAATAATCGTCTCGGAGGCTAACTTAAACAATGCTCGATATGTGTAACTTGATTTGCCATCATATCGAGATGAGTGCTGAGCTTGAATTGAAGTGGTTTTAAAACCCATCCAAGATACTAACGCGCCAAAAAACCTCAACTTTTCTCGCATATCTCTGAAGCTGTCTACTGCTTGTCGAGACATTATACGAAAATTCCCACTGTCTCCATCAAATTTCACATCAGCCAAATAACTAAAGAACTTGTAAAAGATCTCTGAAGTGATCCTTTTCACTAAAGGATCTTTTCTTTTTCCTCTTAACGCAAGAACAATATCGAAGCCTTCTAGAGCTTTTTCATATAATCTTGGAATCTCCTCAGGCCTATCTTGAAGATCACAATCCATAACCACAATCCAGTCACCTTCTGCGTGATCTAATCCTGCAGTAATTCCATAATGCTGACCAAAATTCCTGCTAAACTGAAATCCCTTTACCCTTTTGTCATAGAGTGACATTTCTTCTATTTTTTCCCAAGAACCATCCTGTCCACAGTCTTCAACAAGAATAATTTCAAAGTTTTTACTAACAATTTCAAGAGAAGAAACCAAACGAGAGTAAAGTTCATCAAGGCAGTTCTTTGCCTTATATACAGGCACGACAACAGAAATGAGGGGGGTCATTATTCGTCTCCTCTATTTTTTACGGCATCGCCACTCCCCATACCTTTTAACGTCATAAATATATATCGGAAGTAGTTTTTTGTAGAAAGAGTGTCTAACATTTCTCTGTCCATCTCAGCCAGTTTTTTAGGAGTAGACATATCAATGTTGTAAACTTGTGCCAAGCCAGTAATACCTGGTAGAGAATCATAGATATTGAGCTCGTCCCGCGCTTTGATCAATTCTTCTTGATTGAAAAGGTTGGGACGTGGCCCAACCAAGCTCATATCTCCCTTCACAACATTAATGAGCTGAGGGAGCTCATCCAATTTTGTTTTCCTTAGTATTTTCCCAAAAAAGGTAATCGATTCTTTGTTAGCAAGATGGCTAGCAACCGATTCAGTATCAATTTTCATAGTTCGGAATTTTATTAATTTAAACGGTTTCTTATTTCGACCAACTCTAGTTTGGATAAAAATAGGTGAGCCGGTATCAAAATACCCCGTAATAGCTACAATAACGATAACTGGAAATAAAAAAATCAGCCCCAAAACGGCTAATAAAAAATCAATTAATCTAATCATTTTTTACTCTTTCACTTAATCTTTTTCTGTACTTACCAGAGTCAATAGTCAAATCACCAAAGATTAATTCAAACTCTGATTTTTTACCGAGTAACAATGAAGCCAACTTAAAAAAAACAATAGGAATAGGTAAATTTTTTATATTCTTTTTTTGGATTATTGCCAAACGCTCAACAAGCTCTTTTGTCGAGATAGCATCTCTGTCGGCTACTACAAAGATTTCATTTGAAACTGGGAAAGATAGACAGGTGAAGTTCTCAAGTGTTTTCACTAGATTCTCAACAGAAATATAGTGTCTTTTGTTTCTCACTCTTCCAAATGGAAGAAAAGTTGCTTTTTCAATCCACTTGATAAGTCTAAAAAGATTCCCTTTAACTCCTTCTCCGTATACTAATGGCGAACGAATGATAACAACTTCCATATCACAAGACTGCGAAATTTCTAATAAATTCTGCTCACATTCTATTTTCGCTCTAGATGCAGTATTGTTAGGAAAAACTGATGTTTTTTCTGATATAGGTGATGAAGAAGTGGTGATACCATATACAATGGTTGAACTTAAAAAAACAAACCGCTTTATTCCATAGCTCGCAGCTAGGCGGGCAAAATCACATACGGCTTGATGATTAACCTTATCAATACGATCGTCTGTAGCATTAGATAATGCTTCATGAGCAATTCCAGCAAAATACATTACAGTATCGCAGCCCTCAAATATAAGCCCATCATCTGGACATTGAACAATATCCTTTATTATATATTGTTCATAACGGGCCAGCTCAGGACAAAACTCTCTCACGACTAAACGCTTAACCTGTACATCTTTTACAAAGTGGCGACCAATAAAACCAGTCGCGCCAGTTACTAGAAGAGACATCGCTTTATCCTTCGATTAATGAATTGAGGGACTTTTCCAACCGAGTTATCAATTTTTCTTTATTGAACTCCGTCGACGCGTATCTATAGCCACTCAATCCCATAGCACGACGCTTTTCGCTGCTTAAATTACAGAATATTTTTATATTATTAAACAAAGCACGATAGTCATCGGACCCACAAGTAATTCCACATTTGGCGATATCAATCAGCTTAGAAGTAGATCCATCAATCATTCCCAAAATTGGTAAAGATGCCAACATATATGATTGTACTTTACCTGGAATAGTCCGAGAAAAAACATCATTACTCTTTAGTGATACTAAAGCTGCATCGGCTTTTGCATAGAAACGTGGCATAGCATCTAGAGGATGTTTTCCAAACAATATGATAATTTCTTCGAGGTCGAATTTTTTTATTTCTTCCTCTAGGCGCTGACGTCGACGACCATCGCCAATGATACTGAACTGGACTCTTAAATCACTTTCTTTAATTAGCTTTGCACACTCAACAAGCGCATCGAAGCCCTGTGCATCGCCGATATTTCCAGCAAAGATAATATTAATATTATCTCTATCATAATTATCTTTTCTATTTATAGAAAAAATATCTTCTGCCCAATTAGGAAAAATAACTTTTGGTGTACCCGAAGCGTCACGTTTTTCTATGGCAGATAAGTATTCCTCAGACTGGGCGAGAATAAGATCGCAGTGCTTATAAACATATGATACTAAACGCCCAATAATCCCTATTACCCTATCAGATTTAACCGCTCCCACTGCTTGTAATGACTCAGGCCATAAATCTAATGACCACATGACTAAAGGTATTTTCTTTTTCTTTTTTATAAAAATAGCCGGTAATACTGAAGTTACAGGACTGAGCTGACAAGCTAGTACAACGTCAAAATCTCTTTTTCTTAGGGTTTTCGCTCCTTTATATGCTGCCGAGACAACAAAAGAAATATAATTGAGAAAAAGGTTCAAACCTCCTTTTTTACGTGGCAATATACTAGCGCGGATTATTTTAATACCAGATAAGTTATCATAGCATTCCGGTTCAGATATATATTCTGGGAATAGTTCTCCATCTGGATAGTTAGGTTTCCCAGTAAGTACCGTTACATCATGCCCTCTCTCTGTTAAAGAGATGCATAAATCATTGATTCTAAAATTTTCAGGCCAAAAATATTGGCTAACGACGAGAATTCTCAATTTAACTCCAGATATAATATAAAATATTATAGTGAAATACTTTTAGTATTCTTTCCAAACTACGCGCTTGACATAATCAGTGTATGAAAGAATGATTCTCACCATTTTGTCGGATACATTAGGCATACTATAGTCATAGACTTGGCGAAGGAGACGCTCATTACCACTTGGCTGCGATTCAAGAACTTGCAGTGCTTGCATAACTCTTTCAACACCCAAGCCAACCATCATCACTGAGGCTTCCTCCATGCCTTCTGGTCGCTCATGTGCTTCTCGCATATTTAGCGCCGGAAAGTTCATAATTGATGACTCTTCATTTATAGTACCACTATCAGATAGGACCACTTTGGCATTCTTCTGTAAATGGTTATAATCGTGAAAGCCCAATGGCTTAAGCAACTGAATGCGCGGATGGCACTCTAACTCCTGCGCTTCGATTCGACTGCGTGTTCGGGGATGTGTTGATACAATAATAGGTAAATCATAATGCTGGGCGACCGTATTAAGAGTTTCTATTAATTTCGCTAGCTGTCTAGGAGAATCTACATTCTCTTCACGATGTGCGCTAACTACAAAAAATTGGCCTTTGCACAAACCTAAGCGAGTAAGAACGTCTGAACGATCAATTTGAGGCATATAGTGATTAAGTACCTCAAACATCGGGCTGCCAGTCTTGATCACACGATCGGCTGGTAAGCCTTCAGCGAGTAGATAGTCTCGGGCAATCGTACTATACGTTAAGTTAATATCTGCGGTGTGGTCAACGATACGACGATTTGTTTCTTCCGGAACGCGCTGATCAAAACAGCGATTACCTGCTTCCATATGAAAAACTGGAACTTTACGCCGTTTAGCGGGTATCGCTGAGAGACAAGAGTTGGTATCACCCAGCACTAACATCGCCTCTGGTTGGACTTCGTCAAGGACTTGGTCCACTGTAATAATAACATTGCCAATGGTTTCTGCGGCACTTTTACCGGCAGCGTCAAGAAAGTAGTCTGGTTTACGTACTCCCAGATCACTAAAAAATACTTCGTTCAGTTCATAATCATAGTTTTGGCCTGTGTGTACCAAAACATGATCACAATACAGATCGAGTTTAGATAATACGCGAGACAGTCGAATAATTTCAGGACGTGTGCCCACAACGGACATTACTTTAAGTTTTTTCACTTCACTACTCTCGGTTCAAGATAAAGGAAAGGCAACGGTATCGGGTGCTTCACGGTCAAAGATTTCATTAGCCCAAAGCATCACAATCATCTCTTCGTCACCGATATTAGTTATGTCATGTGACCAACCAGGAACAGTTTCAATTATTTGAGGTGATCCACCATCAGCATAAAGCTCATAACGCTCACTTGTTTCTATGTTTTCAAATCTAAATAATGCTTTGCCCTTAAGGACCAAAAATTTTTCATTTTTACTGTGATGATAGTGGCCTCCGCGTGTAATACCTGGGTGAGCGGTAAAGTACGAAAACTGGCCCGTGCTCTTAGTTTTTAATACCTCACTGAACACACCTCGATGATCACCGTAGCTTGGGATAGAGTAGCTAAACTGTTCTGGCTTCATATAGCTAAGATACGTGGAGTAGAGCGCGCGCGTTAAGCCTGAGCCAACATCTTCAGTGATTAAATTAGTTCTACTCTCTTTGAAATTTTGTAGTAATCTGGCAACATCGCCTACAGTGGTAGAGTATTCTGGCGTTATACGCTTGTAGCCACTTTTGTCTTCACCTTTCAATAGCGCAATGAGGCTGCTACAAACATCATCGATATAAACCAAGGTAACAACTGCTTCTGGATCGTTAATCTTGATATCTAGTTCATTTAGAATATTGTGACAAAATGTAGCCACAAAAGAATTGTAGTTAGGGCGACACCACTTGCCAAATACATTGGGAAAGCGATAGATAAAATAAGGTGACTGTGTTTTATTTCCGTACTTCTCCACCAACTGCTCAGCAAGTCGTTTACTTATCCCATACGCGTTATCTTGTTTTGCCTGAATAGAGGAACTCAACACTACCGGTACACGCTTACCGCTACAACTTAATTCTTCGAGAATAAACTGGGTGTATTCGGTGTTCCCATAGTGAAATTCTGCCTCATCTTTGGGCCGGTTAATACCCGCAAGGTGGAATACAAAGTCTGCTGAGTGGAGTGACTCACATAACACGCCCTTCGGAGTTGCACGATCAACTTCGATAACGTCTTCATAGCCACACTCACGAAGCATCATGCACAAGTTTTTTCCGATAAATCCTTTAGATCCGGTCACAACAATTTTCATTTATACCCCCTCAGGTACAACTAAACTGCCAGCTTCAATGTCTCTTATAAATTCGAGCTTTCTTAGCAGTGTAATCATACCGTCTACATCTAAGCGTTTGGTATTGTGCGAATTATAATCTTCAATAACGGATAGATTCTTGTCACCTTCATCATTATACTTAGCATAGTTCAAATCACGGTTATCGGAAGGTATTCTAAAATACTTGCCTTGATCTTCTGCGACAAACATCTCTTCGCGACTGCATAATGCTTCATAAAGTTTCTCTCCGTGTCTTGTTCCAATCACGTTAACGGTATGATCTGGTTTTTGCGTTATATAGCGCAATGATTCAACCAACGTTTCGATCGTCGCCGCGGGTGCCTTTTGAACAAAAATATCACCATTACTACCATTCATAAATGCATGAAGTACTAAATCAACGGCATCATCAAGGGTCATCATAAAGCGAGTCATATTAGGATTAGTAATAGTAATAGGAACATCATTGATAATTTGGCGTAAAAAAAGCGGGATTACGGACCCACGAGAAGCCATTACATTGCCATACCGTGTCGCTGATATTACCGTTTTATTTGGATCTACATTACGAGATTTAGCAACAATCACTTTTTCCATCATTGCCTTAGAAATTCCCATTGCATTGATTGGATAGACAGCTTTATCAGTACTTAAGCAGACAACGCGATTAACTTCATTTAATATCGCTGCTTCAAGAACATTTTCAGTACCTACAACGTTTGTTTTCACAGCTTCCATAGGATGAAATTCGCACGAAGGTACCTGTTTTAACGCGGCGGCATGATAGATATAATCAACGCCCCGAGTAGCATTCAAAACACTTCTATAATCTCGAACATCACCAATATAGAATTTTATCTTATCGCTATTATACTTCTTACGTAAATCATCTTGCTTTTTTTCATCGCGAGAGAATATTCTTATTTCTTTTATATCTGTAGTAAGAAAACGTTCTAGAACAGCGTTTCCAAATGATCCTGTCCCACCAGTAATTAATAAAACCTTGTCATTAAATACATTACATTTCATGTAGAGTCATCCTTCGTAGCTTTACTTATAATTAAATTCTTCACATGAGTTTATCTGACTTTTCTTGCGTAAAGAATACATATAAACGAATGTGAGGACCCAAAAAGATATCATATTTTCTAGAAAGCTAAACACTTGGTTATTAGCTGGGAGATAAAAAAACATTAAAGCAAACAGGGGAAGCAATATTTTCGCGATGAAATTGTTATAGAAAAGAGCGGAAGTTACAGTGCTTGAGAAAAAGTATCCTATGAAAAACATGACCACGATAACACCATAAAAAGAAACATCATTAGCAAAGTAACTGTATGCCGAATGCCAATAAATATTCTCGTCCCAAATTTCTGTTATTTTTCTTTGATATGTTCTCTCGCGTATATCAAACCCCAAATAATCTTCAAAAACTCGTTGTAGAAAAACAGAGTGACCTAAACCATAGGTTGAGTCCCAAGATTCATTTAGAGATATAGACATTCCTTTATAACCCTGAACTATGTATACAGTCAGTTTTTCATAGAAATCATACAGAACACTAGAGTCATCTTTGCGTTTAAACTCTATGCCATTCGCGGTCATGTAATCAAATGACGCTGTCCGCGCGCCATGTACAACGACATTATATAACGATGCTCCAGACTTTACCGCATAGAACTGCCAAAACGAGAAGAAGAAAATAACTAACAAGGAAAATAAAACGCCTTTCCTTCGTAATATTCCTTTTATACCTCCATCTTCATAATCATTCGACATAAATATTACCAGTAAGCTTACCAGAATAGTAAACAGGTAGAAAAAGTTAATAGAACTCAAGCTCATGGCTACACCACTTAATATCGGAATGATTAAAACCAAAATCCCAAATAAGCGTTTGCAAAAATTTAGCTTTCTCCAATTGAACACCAAAATCGGTAGAAGCGCGTATTTAAACACACCGAAAAAAACCATCAGAGCAGTAAGATATTTATTCCCAACATAGTCACCCGAATAAAGTTTTTCAGCGTAAAGATTTCTTGCTTGAGCAGGATCAATAAAACCTAACTTTATCAAGTCTATCACTCTAAATACATCGAAACTATTTGACATAGTAATATTTTTAAAAGAAATCAAGCATCCCAAAAATGCTAAAGTCAATATTGTCCAATAGTATTTATTTGCTAATTTGGAAAAGTTAGGTTTTGCTTTATTTTGATTGTTCCTACCATATCTCAATTGAACAATGTAACCTAAGATAAAAGCAATGTGGTAAAAAGCAATAAAACCAATTAACGTTGGTGCATTAGTTATATTCCAATTCACCGGCCCATAAAAAACTAACCAGATAGTTATGATTAGGTATAATTCAACTAACAGTAATGGTAATAGAGTTCTATATTTTTGCACAGGTTCCTTCCTAGATTTTTAGTTCCCACCTCGCACGTCTAGCACGCTCTACGATTTTTTTATAATGAGTTCTATGTTTCTCTTCGTCAATACGTAACCCTCTCATCGAAGATGTTATTTTTGGCAACGCCATTAATAGTCTTAAAAGATAAATATAGTAGCCAATATTGAGAACTTTACCTATACGCCCGCCAGCTTTATAACAAAACAATCTATTTCTTGTTAAAAATCTTCCAATATAGCTTTTGTCAACATTAATTAAATACTTAAAAACGTCTTCTTTATCTTTATTATACCTCTCAGAATCAACAATATAAATTGATCCTTTTGTTCTTCTATAATAAATGTATACTCTATCTGACGTGAAGAATTTTAACTTAGGATAAATTGACGACAATGATGCCATCATGGGAAAATCTTCAGTGACACGAAACTGACGGATAAAATCAAAAACAGATTTGTCTTTTATAAACTTATTTCTGTAAAGAAGACTTGGAGTATTTATAACACTAATATTCTTAATTTTAGAGAGAAGAGTTTTATTTTTATAAATGTGCTGAGTCGCATACAAGTGAAACATTAGATTTTTTTTATATAAAATCTTTCCATCAATGAGTAATAAAGGCAAGCCTGAAACAAAATCATACTTTTCTAGAAGGTTAGCTTCTAAAAAAATGTTTTCGTACGAATAGACATCATCACCAGCTAAAACTTTAAAAGCCTCATCACCGATATGTTTCCAAATGTTTGTAAAACTATGGCCAACACCTCTATTAACTCCATCGCCTAGAATTATACATTCCATAAAAAGATCAGCGTTATAACTGATCCATTTTTTGATGATCTCTAAAGTGTTGTCGCTAGAACCATCATCTGAGACAACTAGCTTGACTCCAGCTCCTTTTCCATAATTTAGTATTTGATACTTAATACTCTCTAAATGCTCTAGAATATAATCAGAATGATTATATGTGATTATTCCAAATGTAAAGTCTATTCTATTTTCCATACTCTTTAAATCTCTAGAAAGAATTGAAACCCCTAGTCCGTCAACACTCTCATCTAACATTAAAAATCATGAACTCTTCTTATTCTCTTTTTGAATCGTTCTATTTCTTCTTTAAAAACTAAATTCATCAACGATAGGTATGTCTTATAATATAATTATTACAAAAATGATTTTGGGTCGGTAGAGGCTTAACTCTAGTTAATCATAAAACTTAAGCATCTAATGGATATAATTAAATCTGTGCATGTTCACAAGAGAAAATAGATAAATACGCTTGCTTCAATGTGAACTTTCTGACAGAACATTGTTATTCCATTTCATATAATAGTTAACGTTATTTTTATCTCACGATTTATGAAAGGATAGAAGTTATCGATAATACATTATCAGTGACCTTGGCATTTAAAATCATCATAAATCATATACTTACGCACAGCATACAAGAAAAAGACAAGTTTTACTTTTTTGAAAAGGATTTTCTCTGTTTATATTTCTGACTACTCAACATAATCTAACACGGATTTTTGTGTATACTGCTCGTATTAATGGAACGAAAGCCTTCACTCCAACCATCCTGAGTCCGAGTAAAACAAAATTAACTTTCCACTTAAAGCTATACTTATCCTCACGAGAAAATGCATTTGCATAGCCTCTTAATTCAGGGTCTAAGGACAAGTCATATTTTTTGACAGCAGGGGATACAACCTTTTCTACCCATTTACCTCTACGAATCGCTCCACCTAAATCATATTGGTAAACAAACACATCCTCTTGAGAAGGAATTGCACAATGAAATTCATACTTGTCGCCATATGCTCTAGCACTTCCAAAAAATTCCCAAGCCCAAGCATTATCAATTTCGCCAGTCATCTCTTGCAATACAGTCTTTCTCCATAGAGCAGGACTCGAGTTAACTTTATAATCAGTTGTTTTTCCTATCCTGAAGAATCCATCATAAGACGCGATATGTGTGTTTGGGATATTATTGAAGTAAAAAACTCCTAACCTCCGATTTTCTTCCATTAACTCAATGCATTGCTTGATTTTTAGAATATTAACTTTGTCCTCGAGAATGAAGTCATCAAACAATGTAATTATATAATCTTTTTCTACGTGGTTTAATACATTTAACAGTCGTTGCCCCCAGTGAGGCTGGCTTAATGTTCTATTTACATTTTCCGTATTTAGCTTCAAAGACCCAAATGTTTTAACTTTAGTTTCAGTGTTAAGAATAATATCTAATGTGCATCCTGGCCAGTTCTCTGACAAAGCAGAAAAGAACATATCCCAGACATCTTCATACGCATCACATGACTGAACAACAAGTACGCATGATTCCGATATGGTTTTGTTGATGCTTAAACATTGTTCTTGGCTAAGCATGGTTTACCATCTCCCTAAAGTCTGGATTTCGTGAAAAGAGTTCATCATAGGTACCCGAATCTTTCACTGTCCCTCTATCTAAATAATAAATGATGTCGCACTTACTAACTGTTTTCAATCGATGGGCAATCATAATAATTGTTTTTCTTCCGTTGAAATCGTTGATTGCTTCCATGATGAGTTTTTCAGTAATTCCATCCAGAGCACTAGTGGCTTCATCAAATACTAAAACAGATGCGTCCTGATATAGCGCCCGTGCAATACCAATTCTCTGTCGCTGCCCACCAGATAACTGTACTCCTCGTTCACCTACTTTTGTATCTACTCCTTGGGGTAGCTGCTCGACCAAGTCTTCAAGCCGCGCTAGTTTAAGTGAACGATAGACTCGATTCATATCAACTTCATTCTTGTGGAGTCCAAAAGCAACGTTTTCAGCTATGGTGCCTTCACACAAAAAAATTGTTTGGGGTACAAAACCAATTATATTTTGCCACGACCGAACATTATCAGAATTTATTAATTTGTCATCGATTTTTAGTGTTCCAGTATTCGCTTCAAGTAGTCCCAGCAGTATATCAATTACTGTTGATTTTCCAGAGCCTGACGGCCCCACAATCCCAATTGTTTTGTTGACTGGAAAAACCATGTCTAAACTATGTACTGCCGGAGAACTTTTATTAGGATATTTAAAGTTTATGCCATTTAGCTCAATAGTCTGAATAGGCTCGATACGACTGGTTATTTCATCATCGTCAGACTTAGAGCGCTCCCACTCACTTTTTTGGGATGCTATCAATTCGGGCCTAATTTCCTCAAAAGCAGCAATATTCCCTTTAATTAATGCGATGCTCGCATAGATTTGTTGAACTGCAGGCAATAGTTTTAAACCAGCGAGAGCGTAGACAGCCAATAACGGAAGAATCGCGCTTAATTTACCATCATGCGTTTGAATAAGAAAAAGTATCAGCCCTATCATTGCCCCAAATGCAATGAACTCCATAATATATCGAGGAGCTAAACTCAGCGCATTATTTTGGCCATTAGCTTCAGCAAATTTCACACCACTTTCTTCGAATTTATCTATAAAGTTTTTCTCTCGATTAAGAAGAAGTACATCTCTGATCCCTCCGAACCCTTCATTCATGAGTCTAAATCTAAGTACCGACATGTCAGAAATATCTTGACCATTTAATTTTAGACGATTTTTAATCGTCCGATATAATATGATGTACGCAACAAAAAAAAGAATAGAAAGTGAAAGAGCTATTTTTGGATTGTACGCAAATATAGCAACCACAATACTGACGGCAAGCACAATTCTTGCGTTCATTTGAATCAAGGGAAGAATAACTTGGTTGGTTATTCTAATAGACTCTGTTGATACTTGCTTAATAAACTGCGCAGTTGTTCCGGAAGAGTGAAACAACCAATTCTGCCTTAAATAGTGCCGAAAAAGGCGATCTGATATTTCGGTTCCTATTTTAAAAGAAAAAATCGATATCAGCCATGTAGTTATCATCGAAACAGCCGATGCCGCCCCTAGAGTTAATAAAACCAAAACCCCTAAGATAAAAAGAAAGTCATAGGGGCTTTCTGAATTAGAATATGCATAAAACGATGAGAGAAAATCGTTTTTTTCAATCAAAGAAATATCGCCAACTAAGGCCATAAAAGGACCAATGGATGCGATTCCAACAACTTCCAGCATTGCCATTGCTAACACAAGTATCTGCAAAAGATAGAATCTTTTTCGCTGCTGTGGCGTAAGTAAATAAAACAGCTCTTTAATCAGCTTTAGCATTACGCAAATCCATTTATTTTTTCAATGATGTAGGTAACGTTTTCTTTTGAAAGCGTTGGACTAATTGGTAGACTTAATACCTCATCATGTATTTTTTCAGTTAATGAAAGCTTCATTTCATTGAGTTCACTATATGCTTTTTGTTTATGAGGTGCTGTTGGGTAGTGAATTACAGTCTGAATATTATTATTTTGAAGGTAGCGCTGTAGCTTCTCTCTTTGTTCATGCCGAATCACAAACAAGTGAAACACATGACTTTCATTATTCTCCCACACTGGCAGTGATATTTTTTGATTCTTAACTTCTTTTATATAACGTCTAGCAATTTTCCGACGCCTCTCAGTTTCATTATCTAAATGCTTTAATTTTACACGGAGCATAGCAGCTTGTATTTCATCTAGACGGCTATTTATACCTTGGTAAAGGTTTTGGTATTTTTTGTGTGAACCATAGTTACCTAACGCTTTCAAGGTTTCGGCGAGATCAGCATCGTTGGTAGTAATGGCACCCGCATCACCTAGTGCGCCAAGGTTTTTGCCTGGATAAAAGCTAAACCCAGCCGCATGGCCCCAATTCCCCGCACGCTTGCCACCAATTTCTGCACCATGTGCTTGCGCACAGTCTTCAAGTACGAGCAACCGGTGTTCTTCTGCAATTTGCATAATCTCTGGCATTGGTGAGATTAATCCATACAAATGTACAGGAAGTATTGCTTTTGTCCGTGGTGTAATCGCAGCTTTGATGCTGTCTCCGCTCAAGTTATAGGTATTAATAGCCGGTTCAACCAGTACCGGCTTTAGGCGATTCTCAGTAATGGCTAAAATACTGGCTATATAGGTATTAGCTGGTACGATAACTTCATCGCCGTCTTGCAGCTTACCTAGTTCTTTCCACGCTCGTAGCACCAATGTGAGCGCATCTAAACCATTTGCCACACCAATTGCGCACTTGGTACCGCAATAGGTTGCAAATTCCGCTTCAAATTGTTGTAACTCTTGACCTTGAATATACCAACCAGAATCGATCACTCGTGCACAAGCTTGTTTTAGTTCTTTTTGATACTGTTGGTTGATTGCTTTCAAATCTAAAAATGAAATCACTTTTTCAAGCCTCGATATATCTGATCACTTTTGCTGGGTTACCAACCACAACTGCTTTTTCCGGTACATCTTTTGTAACAACTGATCCAGCACCAACCATGGCATTTTTGCCAACGGTTATACCTGGCAATATTGTTGCGTTAGCTCCAATTGACGCACCTTCTTGAATATAGATTTTAGGGAAGCTATTGGGATATTGCTTAGAACGGGGAAACTTGTCATTGGTAAACGCTACACATGGACCGATAAACACATCATCATCAATCGTAATACCATCCCAAAGATACACACCATTTTTTATCGTCACCCTATCGCCTAATACGACATCGTTTTCTACAAAGGTATGCGCACACAAATTACAATCTTTGCCAATTCTTGCTCCTGCAAGAACAACCGAAAATTGCCAGATAGTTGTTCCTTCTCCTATCGATGAAGAGGCAACATCACTGAGTGGATGTATTTTCATTATTCACCTCTTGAAAAAATCTGGGATAATCACGAATATAATCAGTTTCATCATAATGCTCGCTGGCTAACACCAACAGCACACAATCTTGGCTAAAATTGCTCATTTCATGCCATTGCATCACATCAATTAACAAGCCTTTGCTCGGCGAGTCTAAAGTAACTATTTCTTTATCTTGCCCATTATCCATTAAAATATCACAAGAGCCTTTAACACAAATTGCAACTTGTACGATTTCTTTGTGTGCATGGAACCCTCTCGGTACATTAGCTTGCATGTCTAACAAGTAATACACTCGCTTTATTTCAAAAGGGATGTTTTTTAACCCCTCCAGCGCTACCAGATTACCGCGTTCATCTCCTAAGCTAGGAAATTCGATCCATTTAATTAAACTCATGCATGACCTTCTAGAAGTGATGAAAGATACTGCCCATAGCCACTTTTAGCCATTAACTCAGCACGCGCAGCTACTTGCGCTGTAGATAGCCAATGTTGGCTGTGGGCTATCTCTTCTAAACACGCAATTTTATAACCTTGGCGTTTTTCAATGGTTTCCACAAATTGGGCGGCTTCTAATAAGCTTTCATGAGTACCAGTATCAAGCCACGCATAACCACGACCAAGTAGTTCAACATTGAGCTTTTTGCGTTTAAGGTACATTTCATTCAAGCAAGTTATCTCTAACTCACCACGTTCCGAAGGCTGCACTTCTTTCGCCAGCTTAATCACATCATTATCATAAAAATACAAGCCTGTGACAGCATAGTTACTCTTCGGGGAATTCGGCTTTTCTTCAATCGAAATTGCACATTGGGCTTCGTCAAATTCGACCACACCGAATCGCTCAGGGTCTTTCACTCGGTAACCAAACACAGTTGCCCCCTGCCCATTTTCTGCATTAGCAACTGCTTGTTGAAGCTTAGGGCTAAACCCTTGCCCCCAGAAAATATTATCACCCAATACCAAACAGACTGACGAGTCGCCAATAAATTCTTCACCGATGATAAATGCTTGCGCTAGGCCGTCAGGTGATTCCTGCACGGCGTATTCAAGCTGAATACCAAATTGACTACCATCACCAAGCAAGCGCTGAAAGCTATCTTGGTCTTCAGGGGTGGTGATAATCAAAATCTCACGAATACCCGCTAGCATTAACACGGACAGCGGATAGTAGATCATTGGTTTATCGTAAACGGGTAGCAGTTGTTTAGAGACACCCATCGTAATCGGGAATAAGCGTGTACCTGACCCGCCCGCTAGAATAATACCTTTCATTATTTACTCTCCGATAAAGCAACACCTAAGCGTTCACCTTGGTAACTACCATCCTGAACATTTTGACACCAGGTTTGATTGTCTAAATACCATTGAACCGTTTTTTTCAAGCCGGTTTCAAAAGTCTCGACCGGTGTCCAGCCAAGCGCTTGTTGCATTTTACTCGAGTCAATCGCATAACGGCGGTCATGCCCAGGACGGTCTTGCACGTAAGTGATTTGCTCGGCATAGGAAGTCGTTTTAGGCACTAATGTGTCTAAAATGGCACAAATCGCTTCGACTACCTCAACGTTTTTCTTTTCATTGTGACCACCTATGTTGTAGGTTTCACCAACTTCGCCTTCCGTGACGACTTTATATAGCGCTCGAGCATGGTCTTCGACATAGAGCCAATCACGAATTTGGTCGCCTTTACCATAGATAGGCAATGCTTTACCTGCTAAGGCATTCAGAATAACAAGCGGGATCAGCTTTTCAGGGAAGTGATAGGGACCATAGTTATTGGAACAATTGGTGACTATGGTTGGTAGTCCGTAAGTACGCATCCAAGCACGAACCAAATGATCACTTGAGGCTTTAGACGCTGAATAAGGGCTTGAAGGTGCATAAGGCGTGGTTTCTAAAAACATTGGCAGCGGTTTATTCGCTGACTCCTTGCCCTGTTCAACATCATCCGGATGTGGGAGATCACCATAGACTTCATCGGTGGAGATATGATGGAAACGAAACGCTTGTTTAGCACTGTCATCAAGCTGGTTCCAATACTCGCGAGTCGCTTCTAGTAGGGTATAGGTACCCACAATATTGGTTTCGACAAAGGCCGCGGGACCGTCGATTGAGCGGTCAACGTGCGATTCAGCCGCTAGATGCATCACCGCATCGGGTTGATGCTGAGCAAAGACGCGGTCTAATTTGGCACGGTCACAAATATCCACTTGCTCAAACGCGTAGCGATCGCTTTCAGAGACTGACGCTAACGATTCAAGGTTGCCAGCGTACGTCAGTTTATCGACATTAACCACATAGTCATTAGTATTTTGGATAATATAACGAACGACCGCAGAGCCAATAAAACCTGCTCCACCAGTGACTATAAATTTCATTGTTAGAATTCCCTTCGAGCAGGACGTAAGCCTTGACTTTACTAACGCTACCGCTTTGAGGTTTCGCTCCCCCCGCGCGCATTGCTTGGTTGTTAGCTGAGTAAGAAACACAGCGGTCAAATTGGCTTTCAGTCTAGCTGCTAATTTTTGTGAGCAAAAGGCCTAGTATCAAAAAGTCGACATTACGCAAGCTGTGCAGTAACTTGGGGATGAAATAGAGTAGTACGATAGACTAATGAGGCTTTTCCCCTTTTTATTTTAGCCCTTCAAAAGAGCACTCAGCACGCGCTGACTGTCTGGCTCACCGTGAATAAGGTGGATTTGCTCGGGGGGAGGCTGAATGCCGTGCACAAAGTTGACTAAGTCGGTTTGGTCAGCATGGGCTGAGTAGCCCGATAGGGTATGAATTTGGGCTTGAACGTTTATCGCTTCGTTGTCTATCCAAACTTGCTTTTTTCCTTGTTGAAGCTCACGCCCTAGGGTGTGTTGGGCTTGGTAGCCGGCAAGGATGAGGTCCGTGCGCGGGTCAGGGAGTAATGCATTCAGATAGTTCATGATCCGCCCGCCTTGGCACATGCCGGAAGCGGCCACCACAATGGCGGGTTCTCCGGTCTGTTTGAGGCGATTCACTAGCGCTTGGTGTTGGCTGTGTGCATCAATGGTAATGCATTGGTCAAACGCTAACGGATGGCGGTGTTGATTCAGTTTAGCGTTGGCTTCTTTGCTCCACAATTTTTTAAAGTGGCGATATTGGCGCGTGACGTGTTGGGCCATGGGGGAGTCGAGAATGATAGGGAGCGCATTATCGAGCTGCTTTTGATAAATCAGCTGTTCGATATCAAAGAGCAATTCTTGGGTACGGCCGACACTGAACGCGGGGATCAATATCGCGCCTCCATCTTGCAATGAATGCTGAATAATTGCCTCGAGCCGCTGTGAACGCGTCGCGACGGATTGATGTGTTTTGTCTCCATAAGTGGATTCGAGATAGAGAATGTCTGCGCGCGCAGGCGGTTTAGGATCGGGTAATAGTGGCGTATTGCATGGGCCTAAATCTCCTGAGAACACCACGCGCCGCTCATCAGGCAGTTTTAACTCCACATACGCTGAACCCAAAATGTGCCCGGCGGGTTGAAGGCGCAAATACGTCGCTGACTGCCCTTTTTGCTTTGGTTTTAGTCGGTGCCAAGTATTGTAAGGTAGGTGAACCATCAACTGGCTAATACGCTCTAGTATCCGCTGGCGATCGCCATGGCGCATGTTCAATTGCAGTTTTAATGTATCATCAATCAACAGTGGCACCAGTGCCGCCGTCGCTTCGGTGCAGTAAATGGGTCCAGAAAACCCCGCCGCCAGTAACCAAGGCAGCAAGCCACAGTGGTCAATATGCGCATGGGTAAGAATAAGCGCATCGATACCCTTGCCATTGAGGTGCACTCTCGCCTCTCGCGCTTCGTCACCCTGGTATTGGCCGCAATCAATCAACAAACGCAAACCACTCGGTTTAATATCTAGCTGATGGCATGATCCCGTCACCGTACGATAGCCACCATGGTGGATGACGGTGAGGATGTCGTTATCGATGGAAGTATTGGGCATAGGCTGTCCTTTTTGGAGCGTCTCTTCCCATATTCAATCTCTTATCATCTTATTCATCATTTGTTCTATCAATGGGCTTGGGTGGCCATTGTCGTCGGTAAGAAAGTAAGTGTGTCCCCAGCTTGGGTCGAATTGGTCGTTAAAGGCATCGCAGTCGGTTACCGTCACCTTGTGAGCAGGCAACACATCAAGGTTTTCTGGCCCTGTCATCCCTAGGCGCCGAGTGATGGTGCGATGACGCATATTGACCACTTTGGAGGCAGCCATGGCTAAATCATCTGCAGCATAATAAATGTGGACTTGTTTAGCCGCATCCAGCACAGATCTGCCCGGCTGCTGAGGTTCTAAGGCTTGATTATCAACATCCGCCGCCACCATAAAAATATGTCGGAACCATTGTGGCATGGTATCCAGCCCCGCGTGTTGATGCCAGTGGTGAAAGGTACTGATTAAGGTTCGGTTTCCCATAGAATGCGCCAGTATATTCATACGTCGCTTGCAAGGGCTTGCTTGTTGTTCTGGAGCGCGACGCCATTCATCAAACATCGCCAGTAAGCGACTAAAAGCCAGACCAGACGCCGTGGCCGCCAGTTGATCGTCCCAATAATCATCAATCATGCCGAGCCGACCATCGTCATCACAAGGCCAGATGATCGGTACGACTATAATGGCGTTGGGTGCAATTCTGTCAAATTGAACCTGAAGCGTGTGGGCCATCGGAAAAACATGGCGCTCCATGTGATTGTTATAGCCATGAAGTAAAAAGAGGATCTGGGTTTGGGTGGGTAAGGCTTTTAATCTCGCCATAAACGGCGCCGCTGTCAGCTCTTGATATTCACCCTGTCCCGCGCGCTGGCAAAAATACACCCATTTCGATATATCGGTGTTTTGATGATCAAAACTCAACCAACGGCTGGCCTCACTTTTCGGTCCCTGTTCAGGAATACGACTGGTGATAAATAACATAGCATCATCGACGGATTATGAATGTACAGTGAGGATACGTAAGGTCGATGGTTAATTTGTATGATATTTGGGGGATTTTGCGAAGCAGGATACGAAAGTAAGTAAGATGATAGCGTCTAGAATCCTAACTCGGATCCTAGACCCTCACTCATCGCTTAATCCTCGCCAAACAGATCGCGCGTATAGACTTTGCTTGCTACGTCTCGAATTTCGTCGACCATCCGGTTGGCAACAATCACATCCGCGCGCTGTTTAAAGCTGTCCAGATCAATGATCACTTCGGAGTTAAAAAAGCTTTGCTCTTCAAGTACAGGTTCATAAACGATAACTTCAATCCCTTTCGCTTTAATGCGCTTCATGATCCCTTGAATGGCTGAAGCGCGGAAGTTATCTGACCCTGCTTTCATCACTAAACGGTATACACCGACTACCGCCGGCTTTTTAGCAATAATGGCATTGGCAATAAAGTCTTTGCGAGTAGTGTTAGCATCGACAATCGCTTGGATAATGTTGTTAGGCACATCTTGATAGTTAGCCAGCAGTTGTCGGGTGTCTTTTGGCAGGCAGTAACCGCCGTAGCCAAACGAGGGGTTGTTGTAGTGATCGCCAATGCGTGGGTCGAGTCCGACGCCTTCAATGATTTGCTTTGCATCTAAACCATGAGACTCGGCATAGCTATCTAACTCGTTAAAGTATGCAACGCGCATCGCTAGATATGTATTGGAAAAAAGTTTGACCGCTTCCGCCTCGGTGGAGTGCGTGAATAGTACCGGGATATCTGTTTTGATGGCTCCTTGTCGAAGTAAGCTGGCAAAGGTGCGCGCACGCTCTGAGTCTTCACCGACAATGATGCGTGAAGGATAAAGATTGTCGTAGAGCGCCTTGCCTTCACGTAAGAACTCCGGCGAGAAAAGGATATTATCGCAACCAAATTTTGCTTTAATGCTTGCAGTGTAGCCGACTGGGACAGTCGACTTGATCACCATGACCGCATCCGGATTAACCGCCATCACATCCTGAATAACCGCCTCAACAGAGCTGGTGTTAAAGTAGTTGGTTTCGGGGTCGTAATCAGTGGGTGTTGCGATCACAACAAAATCAGCGTCTTGATAGGCCTGCTTTTTATCTAGCGTCGCGACAAAATCGAGCGGTTTTTCTTTCAGAAAATGCTCGATCTCCGCGTCTACAATCGGCGACTGCTTGTTATTCAACAGGTTGACCTTCTCTTCTAGGATATCAAGGGCAACCACTTGGTTGTGTTGCGCCAATAGCATAGCATTCGACAACCCGACGTAACCTGTTCCTGCAACGGCAATTTTTAGCATTGGTACTCCCTTCGATTAGCAAGTCAACAGTGTTGAGTGTACCTCGAATAAACAGTTTATTGTTACGTAAACATGTTTTTAGATACAAAACTCAAACGTATACCCTATAAAAAACGGGCCGCCATGGCCCGTTGGGTATCCTAATTATGCGTAAAGAGATTTACTGAGGACGATTACGGCTCTCTGCAATATCAAGGCGCGCCGAGGCAACTTGTGGAGACTGGCGCACTTTATCCAAGGTGGCGAGGATATCATGCTGGCCCGCAGCACTGAGCTGCCCTAACTTCGCACGCTCGTCAAAGTAGGTGACGTTGAGCTTGAGGCTTTCTGCCAAGTCATAAATGGATCCATGGCTCAGCAAAACGGTGATATTACCTGTCACTTTCCCTACGCTGCGAGTCACTTCGTTATAAACCGTACTCCCCGCTTGCAGCGGTTGGTTATTTAGGTTTACCCCTTTGTAACTTTGCAGTTCAGGTAAATCGGATAAGGTGGCATTCTCTCCGAGCTTCTCGGCAATGGCTTGCTCCGCGGTGGTCGCTTTAAGCTCGATAGGTTGCACAATCGAAGATTGCGCCGGTTGCTGAATGCTACCCATGTCACTTGCGTTTGCAGCACCACTTATTCCCATTGCAGTGATAACAATCATTACGGCTGTTTTCATGATGAACTCCTTTCTATCAATCTGGTTGCTGTCAATGGGATCAGTGGCCATAGACGCGAATTTGTGCTGCAGTCAATTGGCTGGGTACGCGATTATTGTATATCTCACCAAAATCGGCGCGATTTGTATCGACAATATCAACCGTCCATTGGCCATATACGGTTTCGCCTAAAAATGCATTGGCCAACATAGGTCCACTAATATGATACGCATATCCTGGATGGTCACTGTTACCTAACCCTTGATAGGCACCTAGAGACGTGCGCGACGTAGCGAGGATTGCTTCGGTACCCGACGGAGACGTCACTTTAATTGCGATATCTGAAGCGGCTGTGCTTCCAGTCAGGTCGCCGTTGCTAACGGCGGTTAAATCGGCATTTTCAATATTAAAGCCAAATTGCAGTCCTTCAATGGTCAGATTTTTATCGAGACGGCTTTCATCAAGCGTAAAGCGTAAGCTGGCCCCTTTTGCATCCGCATCAGGGATGCTGAGCGACACGGATGGGGACACATCAATCCACTCACTTTCTACTAATGGCGGTAATTTGATCGAGTTCTGGGTCGCCATCTCAATCGCTTTTCCGGCATTCACACGCCCGAAACCGTACTTATTATTAAACGAGAACCCTGCTGCGTTATCGACCCATCCCAAATGGACGGGGACGGTACGCTGACTGTCTTCTCCCCCTACCAACAGTGAGATAGGCTTATCGTTGACATCAATCTTGTCAGACGTTGCCGCGAGAATATAACGGATTTGTCGCCACGTAAGCTGCGGATTGGCCTGCACTAACAACGCAACCACACCAGTCACATTCGGCGCAGCAGAAGAGGTACCATTGAAGGTATTGGTGTAATTACATGATGGATTCACGTCACGATTAAGGTCGGTCCCCGGTGTATTAAAAGGCCAAACTCGGGCATGAAAATCCTCAACACCAAGCGATGCCAAAAAGGCCCCGTTCGATTGTTCAAATTCATCGACAGCCGCTTGACTGGCATAACCACGCTGACACGACATTAGATCAGTTGTCACCATGGCGGGCTCTGTCGTACCGTATTCACCGCCTGGCGCAGCAACCCAAAGACTGGAACCTGCCGTCGAGTAGCTCGATTTTTTACCTGCCGTGGTCGTCGCCCCCACCGTCACAGTGTAAAAGCTAGCATTAGCGGGATCCCAGTTGCTGTCATAGCAACTAAGAACACGTGATTGTCCAGATACAATACCGTTTTGAGCATCATCGCAAAGTTGATTGCCTTCAGCCCAGCTTTGCGTCGACTCAAAGGCATTCCCTGCCGATTTAATATTCAACGCCCCCAAGCCTTGGCGAAGGTATTGTGTAGGGTAACGGTACATGGTTTCATCCATCGTCTCTGTCGGAATAAACGCTGGCGCTGAAATACCATAACTGCGGTTGAACGCGGCGATGTTTTCGCTTTCACTAATCCCTGAACCTGTCATTCCATAGCTTGCCGCTTCGCTTGCGCTGGACTGTTCTTCAAGATAATTCATACCAATCAGATTGGCGTCGGGCGCGACCCCGCGTCCACCTAAGCCGTTCCAGCCTTTTGCCGCAATTAAACCGGCGACGGATGTGCCATGGTCGCCACCGGTACCGGTCGCTGTTGGGTCACTAGAGTCATCCACAAAGTTAATCGAACGATTCGGCAATACATTATCAACCAGATCCTCATGGGCAATCGCCATTCCCGAATCCACCACAACAGTCGTTACCTGTTGGCCGGTAATGTTTTGTTGATGTGCCGCCAACACATTCATGTCTTCACCCGAGACAAGAATGCTCGGGTCGTATTGATAACGGCGACGCGCTTCCTCTTCACTCATTCCTTGTGCCGTACGTAAATCTATCCAAGCTTGATACGTTTGCGCTTGCATGGCGTAACCGGTCTGACCGGTGTTATTGAGATGCCACTGTTCGGAAAATAACGGATCGGACTTCAAGTCGCCGCTAATAGTGACCGACCCACGTAATATTTGATCTGCCGTCGTCAGCTCATAAGAGATTGTTCGGTTTTGGGTGGCATTGATTGGCACATAGAGCACCGTTTTATTGGTGAGATCGGCATTCACGAGACCGTGTGAGAAGAGGTATTGGTCGCGAGTATTCTTCGTCACTTCGGTATTTTTCTCGAAGAATTTTATAGCCTCTACCGTGGTGTTTTGAGGGAGAATTTGCAGTGGCAATCCCACCCCCTGCTTCATTTCTGTTGCTTCAAATGTTTGAGGCTCCATGGTCGTAACCGGTTTGGTATCCTCGTCTTGCGTATTACAGCCTGAAATGGCTGATAACACGAGTACTGCGAGCAGTCCTCGCTTCATTCCATTGTTTTGCATTTAATTCCCTTATTATTCACTTCCATGTAAAAGGAAAAATTAAACTACGTAACGTCAAACAAAAACTCAACATAAAAATATCAATTTGAAATAATTTTCTGTTATTTGGTGTATCCTTAGTGATGTCAGGATGTTTTATTCCATGCTTTATTTAGGTTTATTATGAAATCTATTAATTTATTTTCACTCATTAAAACGATTACACTCACTCTATTAATGAGTTTTATGTTATTAGGATGCCAATCAATCGCACCCAAAGACCCAGAGTCTGCGAGTAATTCCGCTATTAATAACAACCAAGTCAGTGAAAGTGTGCCACCTAAAGTACAGCATAAACGCCTAAGGGAAACGCTTCTTGCCGTGAGCCATCAAACGTACGCAGAAACGCTCGATCAATGTCGGTATTTCCCAATGGGTTATTCACCATGTGAAGGTCCGGCTCGCTATATTGTTTACTCCATAAAAACGATGAGCTCAGCAGAACAAGCCAAGCTATTACAGCAGGTTGAGGAATATAATCAGCTGGATCAGTTTATTCAGGAGCTACGTCCTATTGCATCACACTGTCAGCCTAAGCCAGTACCGCGCTTTTCACTGATCAATAATCAGTGCCGAGACGCAAACCCATTACTCAAACCACTACCAATGAGTAACAGTAACCAAATGTGAAACCCGCATAAGACATCACCGCGACATGTAAGCGTTCCGGTAATATTGAATATTGGTATTTCGCGCACAAGCATTATGCGAGTGGTTGTAAGAAGAGAACGGTAGATAGCAAAAAACCGCCACGAGGGCGGTTCTTTTAATATGGCGGTGAGAGAGGGATTCGAACCCTCGATACGTTGCCGTATACACGCTTTCCAGGCGTGCTCCTTCAGCCACTCGGACACCTCACCATATTGTTTTAGCGCTAATAAGCTAAAGCCATCTGCGCTAACGGGGGTGTACTATAGTGAGTTGCCGCCTTGGGGTCAACCGGTTAAGCATCTTTATCGGTGCGAATGACTGCTTTCTCACCACATCCACCCTAATTCGCTTATTCGCAGGCGCATTTGGAATGGAAAGACGTGGGAATCCATGATGTAACAACGCAAGCGAGAACGAAAACTGTTAAACTCCGCCCATCAACGATAACAGCTGGCTGAGACTTGTAATGACTTTATCTGAATTTCTTGCCCAACATACCGATAGCGACAAGCTATTGAATGAGATGCAAACCCGTGGCGTCGTTACCGCCATGGCGGCTGCCCCCCATGTGATTAGCCCGAGTGAGTGGCTACCTGTACTTTGGGGCGGTGAAGAACAAGCGCCGTTTGAAAATCACGAGCAATTTGAAGACTACGCGAACCTGATTGTCGATATTTGGAATGAACAGCGCCAACAGCTGTTAGACAAACAATGGCACTGGCCAGAAGGTTGTGCCCTTGATGATGCAGAGATCGTCAACCAAGCAACACGTGATTTTGCCGAAGGCTTGCTCCAAGGCTGGAGTTTAACGCGTGATGATTGGGAAACCTTGATGCCGGAAAACACCGAAAGTAATGCCCTTCTCGGCGGTGTCGTGCTGTCAATCAGCTTGCTCTATGATCCAGAAACGGCGCTATCCACCATGGAAGCACAAGGCGCAGAAGAGTTAGCACAGTTTGAAGAAATATATAATGCGATGCCAATCATGTTATGTGGCCTTACACATCATGGAGCAGCATTGGCTGAAGCGCAAGAATAACGCCGCTACTTATGCGATGGCATTAAAACCATCAGTGTCGCTACCATAATAAAAAAGCGTTCCCAAGGCTGGCCCATAGGAACGCTTTTTCTATTCAAGCTTCACCGCTAGCAACATAACATGTAGCAGTGCGCTTCTTTTATTGCCCTTTCATTTCCGCGGCAAAGTTAAGCATCCGGTTAAGAGGGATTAACGCCTTTTCACGTAATGCTGCATCTACGTGGATTTCATGCTGTTTGCCACCGTTTTCTAGCGCGTTTTCTATCGCTTTCAAGCCGTTCATGGCCATCCAAGGGCAATGGGCACAGCTTCGACAGGTCGCGCCCGCGCCGGCTGTGGGTGCTTCAACGAGCTCTTTTTCCGGCACCATTTGCTGCATTTTGTAGAAAATGCCTTTGTCGGTGGCCACAATCAGTTTTTTGTTCGGCAAGGTTTGCGCCGCTTTAATCAGCTGACTGGTCGAGCCCACCGCATCGGCCATTTTCACCACACTCGCCGGTGATTCCGGGTGAACCAAAATCGCCGCGTCTGGATAAAGACGCTTCATTTTCTCAAGCGCTTGGGCCGAGAATTCATCATGCACCACACATTCACCCTGCCATAGCAGCATGTCAGCGCCGGTTTCTTTTTCAATATAAGCGCCGAGATGGCGATCGGGGCCCCAGATGATCGGCTTGTCTTGACTGTCTAAGTGCTCGACAATTTCTAACGCAATACTCGAGGTCACTACCCAATCGGCACGCGCCTTTACAGCGGCAGACGTATTGGCATAGACAACGACGGTGTGATCAGGGTGCGCATCACAAAACTTGGTGAACTCATCCGCCGGACAACCCAAGTCCAGTGAGCACTCCGCGTCCAGTGTAGGCATTAATACCGTTTTTTCGGGAGTCAGAATTTTGGCTGTTTCGCCCATAAAGCGAACGCCAGCCACAATCAGGGTTTTGGCTGGATGTTGATTGCCAAAACGGGCCATTTCTAATGAGTCCGCGACGCACCCGCCTGTTTCTTCGGCGAGCGCTTGGATCTCTGGGTCCGTGTAATAGTGAGCGACCAGCACAGCATCTTTTTCTTTTAGCAGTTGTTTAATGCGTGCAACATGTTGTTTTTTCTCAGCGTCACTCAATGCCACAGGTTTCGGCGGAAAGGGATAAACCCTTTGCGACGTTTCAATCACTTGGCTCATGGGATTACTCATGCTTACTTCCAGTCCGGGTAGTATAACGTGAGTGGGGCTGGAGTCCTAGGGCGGAGGTTCTAGGTCCTAGACAACGGAATACGGAAAAAGTATATCGTAGTCAGTTTTATACCATCACCGCTAATAGGACTTTTTATTTACTTGACTTGCTTGGCTTCTTCTTTGATCCGCTTGATAAGTTCAGACGATTGGACTTGATTTTTGAGTACAATATCAACAGTGTAGGGGAGTGTCGATTGTTCAAGCTGATCTTGAATGATGGCAACATCATTAAGTGTCAACGTATCGCCCTCAATCAGAATGTCGATATCGGAATTGTCTCTAAATGAACCGGTTGCGCGAGAGCCAAACACCCAAGCATATCTGACTTTAGGGTGACTGAATACAAAATCATGGATCAGCTGGTATTGGTGTGGCTTTAGCCCCATCCCCCTTGCAAGCGTGGCATTATTCTCCACTTTTTTTCTCCAAATAATGCATAACGTCGGCAATGATCGGTGCGTAATGTTTGACGATCAGCCTTTGTGCCTCGAGTGCGTTTTGTTCGTCGTAGGTATGTGATAGCAAGTTTCGTTTTATCAGCGCATCAAGCAAGGTTTCACATTGTTCAGAAGACAGGTGATTTGCCTCTAACGCTGTACGAATCACACTCCGTGGAGATGCCACATCGAACCCTTCATAGTTCAGTAAATCCTTGAGCGTCTTCCACGTTAGCTCAAATGAAAACTCGAACGTTTGCACCAAACCGGCTAATTCAAGCTCATTGTAGCTTTCTTGGCTACAAGCTTTAGCAAGCCGGTATTGCGCTTTAATCAAGTTTTGAAGTCTAAGCTGCCAGCGCTCTTGGTGCATACCCGTCATTTTAACCTCATTGTGTTTGTCTCGCTCATGTCCCCGCTTTTCGTATCCCTCGAGCACAGCACTCTGTATTCATTAAGGCCCTAGGCTCCTAGGACCTTATTGCCTACATCGCATTTTTCGCTTGTTTAGCGCTGGTAGAATCCGGATAAGTATCAATGACTTGTTGGAAATACTGATTGGCTTGCGCTGTGTTGCCTTGCTTCTGAGCAATTAAACCCAGTTTGAGTAAGGCATCGGCGCGTTTATTGGAATCTTTAAACTGGCTTACGGCAGTAAATTCCTTGCTCGCCTGTTCAAAGTCACGCTTGGAGAAGAACAGCTGGCCTAGCCAGTAATGGGCATTTGCGGTGTAGACAGACTCTGGGTATTTTTGCAAAAACGCATTAAACGCTTTGGTTGCCCCTTGGTAGTCTTTCTCTTTTAAGATTAGATTCACGGCCGCTTCATACGCCGCATTCTCGGTTTGATCGTTGGTGTAGTTCACTGACGGGTTTTCATCAGTGGATTTTGTTTCTTTCGGCGCTGAGGATTTCGCCGTGCGCAGATCATCGATTTCTCGATAGAGGTCCCGTTGACGCTCAACCACTTGTTGAATGTCGTAGCTATTTCGTTCAACGTTACCGCGTAAATTGCTCAATTCTTGCGCCATTTGATCAAGTTGACGCTGCATATCGAGCTGCATTTGATTACGCGCTTGAAGCATGCGCTCTAGGCGCTCAATGGCGGTGCCACCTGACCCTACTTCTGTCACCGGAGCAGGTGCGGCAGCCACCGGGGCTGCCACACTCACCAGTAACGCCAGCGCGAGAGTTCGCACAGAGTTACTGTTCATTGTCATACCTTTTATCCATCACCCAAAGGGAGGATTAGTAAACCAATACTGCGCGACGGTTTTTCGCGTACGCGTCTTCGCTTTGGCCAAGAACCAATGGTTTCTCTTCACCGTAGCTTACGATTGAAATCTGGCTTGCAGGAACGCCCAGTGCTTGCAGGTACTTAGATACCGCTTCTGCACGACGCTCGCCCAGCGCGATGTTGTACTCAGGGGTACCGCGCTCATCGGTGTGGCCTTCAACCACAACTTCCATCGCTGGGTTGTTACGCAGGTAAGTCGCGTGCGCATCCAGCATGTCTTCGTATTGTGGCAGAACTGACGAATCGTCAAAGTTGAAGTAAACGGTTTGCGACTGACGTAGCTCTTGGTTGCGGATTTCTTGCTCAGTCATTGAGCCTTGACCGTCAACCGGAGAAACGACGGTGGTGCCGTTTTGGTTAGTTGATTGACCCGCACCGCTGCCCGTTGCGCTGTCGCTTGAGCTACAAGCGGCCAAGGTAAACATCGGCAGTGCCACCGCCAGACCTTTTAGTACTTTATTGATTTGCATTCTATTTTCCTTTTCTAGAAAGTTAGCGCACGTTGTTTAAAATTAAAAACTTATAAGTAAGGTGACCAGGCTGGTGCACGCACGCGCCCGTTGGTTGCCGGAAGCCGCGCTTTAAAGCGACCGTCTACTGAGACAAGCGACAACACGTTTTTACGTCCATATACCGAGCTGTAAATCACCATGCTGCCATTTGGCGCAATACTTGGCGACTCATCCAACAAGGTTTTGGTCAGAATTTGCACCGCCCCGCTGTTTAAGTCTTGCTTGGCAATGTTATATCCCGACGCTGACTGATTCACCATAATCAAGAAGCGACCGTCTGGCGTGAGTTGCCCACCCATGTTTTGGTTGCCCTGCCAAGTGATACGTCTGCTGGTCCCGTCGGCTAAATTTACGCGATAAATCTGAGGTTTGCCACCCCGGTCAGAGGTGTAGATGAGCGAGTTACCATCTGGATCCCAAAATGGCTCGGTGCTGTTCGCGCGGCCATGTGTAATTTGAGTGAGCTTCTTCGTTTTCAAATCGAAGGTATACACCTGCAGGCTGCCGGTTTTCGAAAGCACCAGTGCCAATTGGCTACCATCTGGAGAAAAACGCGGTGACCCATTGTGGCGCGGATACGAAGAAATCTTTTCACGCTCACCGGTGTAGATATCCATGATAAAGATTTCCGCTTGGCCATTTTCAAAGCTCACGTAAGCCAGTTGGCGACCGTCTGGAGACCATGCTGGAGACATCAGCGGCTGCTTTGAACGCAACACCAAGCGCTCGTTAAATCCGTCGTAATCAGACAAACGCAGCTGATACGGATAATCGGCTTCCTCCTCAATCACCACGTATGCGATGCGTGTGAGGAAAGCGCCTTTTTCGCCAGTCAGCTTTTCATAGACAATATTTGAAATACGATGCGCATAACGGCGTAAATCGCTGGCTTTCACGGTTGCGCGGTTATTTACCAATAAATGATCGTCGGTTTTGACCAGCTGGCCGTCCGCGCCCAATCCTTTGCTTTCTCCGCCGGTGAGTTGACCACGGACGATATCAATCAACTGATAATCAATTTGATAGCGGCCGTCAGCGGTTGGCGTGATGGTGCCAGTGAGTACTGAATCCACACCCAACGCAGTCCAAGCGTTGTAGTCGACATCACTGTCGCGATAAGGGGTTTGCGGCATTTCACTCACCGATAATGGGTTGAACTTACCACTACGGCGTAAATCCGACCCAACCACGCCCGACACATCTTCCGGTAATTCACCCTGCCCTTTCCACTGAAAGGGGATCACGCCAATAGGACGGGCTGAGTTTACCCCTTCAGTGATCACCAACTTGAGTGCTGCGCGCGCAGGTTGCGTTGCTAAAAGCAGGCAGGCAAATAGCATGGCCATCAATGCCATACCACGCGTTAGGGCACGCTGCCATGCGGCCTGATTACGCCTCTTTGTCATCGTGTTTGTGCCACCAGCTAGGCTCACTTCCATCATGTCTTTTTCCTGTCAATTAGTTAGGTCTAACCGTTAACTCAATCTCACGCAGTTTGGCAATAATGTCACCATCATCTGGCATGGGAAATTGAGATACAGATACCACCGCGGTTTTAGTTGCGCGACATAAGCGTGTATTGCCCGCTTTCTCTTTTACATCCAAAAGCAGACCGGTTGGCGAAAGGCGCATATTTACCACACACTCTTGTCCCGTTAATCCGTCGTCAACAAGCAGGCGTTGCTGGATCATTTGGGTAAAAATGGCGCCATAACGCGCCACTTCATCTTGGATAAATTGTCCGCGTGCGCTTTGCCGCTGACTGGCCTCAGATTCAAGGCCAGAGAACAAATCGTTTAAGGCCGCCTCTTGCTCTTGCTGTCGGCGTTTTGCCTCTTCGGCTTTTCGCTCTGCCTCTTGGCGCGCTTGCTCGGCTTTGCGGGCTTCCTCTTCCGCTTTCTTACGCTCTGCGAGCTTGCGTTGGCGCTCCGCCTCTGCTTTTTTCGCTGCCTCTTCGGCCTTGCGTTGTTCCGCTAGTTTTTGCTGACGCGCTTTTTCTGCCTGCTCCGCGGCGAGTTCAGCCTGACGTTTTTCTTCCAGCTTACGCTGACGCTCGCGCTCTGCTTGTTGGGCTTTTTCACGCGCGATGCGCGCTTGCTCTTCTGCTTGGGCTTTTTGCTCGGCAAGACGTTTTTTCTCTTCACGTGCTTGGCGCTCAGCCTCAAGCTTTTGCCGTTTTACCTCGCGTAAGCGCTGCTCTTCTTGTTCACGTTGCTGCTCAAGACGCTGCGCTTGCTGCTCTAATCGCTTAAGTCGCTCCGCTTCTTCTTGCTTGGCTTGGGCACGCTGTTGACGGATCTTCTGTGCTTGAGCATTCACCACCGCAGGATCAATCACAGTCGCATCAATCGTACTCCCCGCTTTCGGGGTTGGCGTGGCTGTTTTTCCAAAGTCCGCGCCAACGAGAAGAACAATTACGAGCACAAGGTGGAGCGCGGCAGATATCGCCAGCGCAGGCGCTAACGAGTCTTTTTTATGGGTGACTTTCTTTGTTTCGCTCATCGCTTTTCCCTATGACTCATAAGGTTCAGTCATTAGGCCTACCGATGACACACCAGCCTGATTGAGCGCATCGAGCGTTAAGATGATTTCCGAGTAAGGCACGCGGCCATCACCTCCCACTAAGACCGGAGAATTAGGATTAAGCTGCAACTCGGCTTTTACGCGCACCAAGGTATCTTGCAAACTTAATCCGCGGACCATGTCGCCATTATTCACACTCAAGCCGAGTTGGCCGTCCTTATCTACTTCAACAATGATAAACGCGCCACTGTCTTCTTCTTTAGCCAGCTCTGCGGCGGTTTTCGCTTCCGCCGTCTTGGGTAGCTCAACATCCACCCCTTGCGTTACAAAGGGAGCGGTCACCATGAAGATAATCAACAGCACCAGCATCACATCAATGTATGGCACCACATTGATTTCTGCCGTCATTTTGCGTCGTTTCGGTTGGTACGCCATGGATTACTCCTGGGTTGCCGCAAACGCTTGACGGTGCAAGATACTTGAAAACTCTTCCATAAAGTTTATGTAATTGTGTTCAAGCTTGGAGACTTTCGCAGTCAGTCGGTTATAGGCCATCACCGCAGGGATCGCGGCAAACAGACCCATGGCGGTTGCTACCAAGGCTTCAGCAATACCTGGGGCAACCATCGCAAGGGTGGCTTGTTTAACTGCGCCCAACGCAATAAATGCGTGCATTATGCCCCACACAGTCCCGAAAAGACCGATGTAAGGGCTGATCGAGCCCACTGTAGCAAGGAAAGGCAAGTGCGTTTCGAGCTCCTCGACTTCTTTAGAAAGCGATACACGCATGGCACGTGCAGTCCCTTCCATGACCGCCTCCGGCACTTTGCCATTACTGCGGTGCAAACGGGCAAATTCTTTAAAGCCTGAATAGAAGATTTTCTCACTCCCCGTCAGGGCGTCTTTTCGTGCTTGCACTTCTTGGAAAAGCTGAGAAAGGTCAATCCCCGACCAAAATCGGTCTTCAAAGCGTTCTGCTTTGCCAAAAGCCTGCTGCATGACTTTAGAGCGTTTGATAATCATCGCCCACGACACCACTGACATACCCAGCAATATCAACATCACTCCCTTAACAAGCAGGCTTGCTTGCAAAAACAGGTCGAGAATGGAAAGTTCAGCGGTCACGTAATATCTCCGATTTTATCTGTGTTGGAATCGATTTGGGTTTCATCACTGTTGGGTCGACACAGGCTATCTTAACCGTCGCCGCACACAATGTTTGTTGCTCAGAATTCACCAAAGTTTGACAAAACGTCAAGGTCGCTCGCCCGATGCCTGACACTGTAGTGACAACCTCGAGGGCATCGTCTAATCGCGCCCCACGTTGAAAGTCGATATCCATGTGGCGAACAACAAAAGCGATATTGTCGTCAAAGAGTGTGTGTTGATTGACACCCACTTCGCGCAGCAGTTCAGTGCGCGCGCGCTCAAAATACTTGAGGTAGTTGGCGTGATAAACGACCCCACCCGCGTCGGTGTCTTCGTAATAAATGCGAATCGGCCAGCGAAACGGCACAGATCCTGTCATTTCTTTACCCATTGTCGCTTAGAGATAGGCAAATACTATACCTAAGTTGTTTACGCATAGAAATGCTCGCACGATACGAGTCTCGGATTCTGAACAATTCTTACCAAGAGAAGTGATATGCCCCAAACTTTCGCGCTTTTTCGGCACTTAAATGCAGAAAAAAGCACCACTTGGGTGCTTTTGTCATTTGGATGTCACTTTACGCACCTTGACGCCGATGCCACGTTTGCTTAAGCGTATGTAGAACGCTATTTAACGCATCAGCCATACCCAAAGCAGCATCATGCTCGCCAGCCACCCTAAAGGCGGCCACGTTAGCCACTGGCTCCAGCGCCCTTGGGCGCTAAAGCCCACCGCATGAATAACGCCAATGCAGGTTGCATATAGCAATCCCAACCCGATGAGTACATTAAAGCCCCCCATCTGCGTGGCAAGCGCTTGAGGGTGCCACATCACTTGACCGCCCCAGAACAAGGCTGAGGCAAGTGACAGCAGGCGCCAAGGGCCGGGGAAATCCCGCCCCTTCGGTGCGTGAGTGTGATCACTCATTGTCTTTATCCATCGCCTCGGTATGTTCAAGCCAAAGGGCATTGATAATACCGAACGCGCAAGCCAGCAGGACGCCGAGAATCCAAGTGAAATACCACATATGCAGGCTCCTTAATCAGTACAGTGAGTGTTTGTTATCTTCAATAAACTTGGCATCTAAGCGACCAAACATTTTGATGTAACACCACAGGGTGTAACACAAAATCAAGGGAACAAAGATACACGCCACCACCGTCATAATAGACAGGGTCAGTTCGCTTGAGGTGGCATCCCACAAGGTCAAGCTATGGCCTGGGAAGGTGCTTGATGGCATCACGAAGGGGAACATTGCAATGCCTGCCGTCAGGATCACACCGGCAATGGTCAGGCTTGAAAACAGGAACGCCCAACCACCGCGCTCAACGCGCGATGCGATCAGTGCCAACAGCGGCATCAGCGCACCGGCTAACGGCGCAAGCCACAAGATTGGCATAGCTTGATAGTTTTGCATCCACGCACCACTTTGTACCGCAACCTCTTTAACCAGTGGGTTGGATTGGGCTTGTTTGGCAATCTCGCCCACAATCACGTAGCCATCGATGTGTTGGATCCAAAAACCAGCAAGTACAAACAAAACCGTGGTTGCCAATGCACTGATTTGCGCGACAGCACGTGCGCGTTCATGCAGTGCTTCTGTGGTTTTCATTTGCAGCCATGTCGCACCTTGCAACACAATCATGCCTAAGCTCACTAGGCCACACACCAAGGCAAATGGGTTAAGCAGCGCAAAGAAGCTGCCCGTGTACGTTGGGATCAACAGATCGCTGAGCTGGAAAGGCACGCCTTGCAGCAAGTTACCAAATGCCACCCCGAAGATAATCGGTGGCACGAATCCACCCGCAAAGAGGCCCCAATCCCACAGCGTTCGCCAGCGGGTATCTTCAATCTTAGAACGATAGTCAAACCCAACTGGACGGAAGAACAATGCCGCCAAAGTGATGATCATCGCGACATAAAAGCCCGAAAACGAAGTTGCATAGACCAAAGGCCAAGCGGCAAACAGCGCGCCCCCTGCGGTAATCAACCACACTTGGTTTCCGTCCCAGTGCGGCGCCACCGAGTTGATCATCACACGACGTTCACTGTCGGTTTTACCGATCACCGTAAGCAGCGCGCCGACGCCCATATCAAAGCCGTCCGTTACGGCGAAACCAATCAGTAGCACCCCGATGAGGACCCACCAGATCAGCCGTAAAATTTCATAATCAAACATGCTGTCTCTCCTTATGCTTCAATCTGACGGCTAAAGTCCGCTTCTCGGTTGCCTTGCTGCTCAAAGTGATAGCGTCCTGTTTTTAGGCTACTTGGCCCTAGACGCGCAAATTTGAACATCAGATAAAGCTCTGCCACCAAGAACAAGCTGTATAAGGTACAGATAGCGATCATCGAGAAAATGATATCGCCTGCAGCCAGGTTTGAAGCTGCCATGTGCACAGGTAAGATCTCACCCACCGCCCAAGGCTGACGGCCGTATTCGGCAACAAACCAGCCAGCTTCGCAAGCAATCCAAGGAAGCGGGATACCGATCATCGCCAGTTTTAGCAGCCATGGCTTCTCACCAATACGCTGACGGGTGGTTTGCCAGAAACTCATGCCGAAGATAAACAACATCGCAAACCCACAGGCCACCATGATGCGGAAGCTCCAGAACAAAGGCGCAACGTGTGGAATTGAGTCTTGCGCGGCTTGCTGGATCTGGGTTTCTGTCGCATCTACAACTTTATCGGTATAGGGTTTTAGCAGTAGCCCATAGCCAAGATCGCCTTTCACTTCATTGAAGGCTGCGATGTTCTCTGGTGTTTTCTCACCGCCACGTAATTTTTCAAGCAATGCATAAGCTTCCATACCATTACGAATACGCAGCTCGTGTTCAGTCACCAAATCACGCAGACCTGTCACTTCTTTATCCAGCGAGCGAGTGGCGATAATGCCCATCACATACGGAATTTTAATCGCATAGTCAGTATGCATGGTTTCTTGATTCGGCAAACCGAGTACCGTGAACGCCGCCGGCGCTTCTTCGGTATGCCACTCCGCTTCAATGGCGGCCAGCTTCACTTTTTGTACATCGCCAAGCTCATAGCCAGATTCATCACCCAACACAATCACTGACAAGATAGCCGCCATACCAAACGACGCGGCAATCGCAAACGAGCGGCGAGCAAACGACAAGTCACGCCCTTTTAGCAGATAGTAAGCGCTGATGCCCAATACGAACATCGCGCCGGTGGTGTAACCAGCCGCGACGGTGTGGACAAACTTCACTTGGGCGACGGGGTTAAAGACCACCTCGGCAAAGCTAACCATTTCCATTCGCATGGTTTCAAAATTGAACTCAGCGCCGACTGGGTTTTGCATCCAACCGTTAGCCACCAAGATCCAAAGCGCAGAAAAGTTTGAGCCTAAGGCCACCAGCCAAGTCACCATCAGGTGCTGGCGCTTACTGAGCCGGTCCCAACCAAAGAAGAATAGGCCCACAAAAGTGGATTCAAGGAAGAAGGCCATCAGTCCTTCAATGGCAAGTGGGGCCCCAAAAATATCTCCTACATAGTGGGAGTAGTACGCCCAGTTGGTACCAAATTGAAACTCCATAGTGAGGCCTGTTGCCACACCGAGCGCAAAGTTAATACCAAACAATTTGCCCCAAAACTTGGTCATGTCTTTGTAGATTTGCTTGTCGGTCATCACGTACAGGGATTCCATGATGGCCAGCAAAAATGCCATGCCGAGTGTTAAGGGAACAAACAGGAAGTGATACATCGCGGTCAGCGCAAACTGCAGCCGCGATAAATCGACGATATCGGTAATCATGGTCACTCCTTCACACCGTTTCTCGGTGCCGATACGAGGTATCGTTCGTTTTTCTTTCTCACCCTGCGCGCAGTTGTCACCACTGCTGACGCGGGGAAAGCCACACACACTTTCTCAATAACCGCTCGCTTGTTACACGCTTGAAACGCTAACGTTGCTTTATAGTTAAAACAAATCTAATTAAGCCATTTCTAATGTTAGACGCACAATGTGTTGTCGTTAACTTTGTCGTTATCGGTTTGTCGAGCAAGCTGCAAAACCAGCATGCTAATGACGATAATTTATAAAAATGTGATTAACCACAAAGAAAAGCGATGATGATGGCGCAGCTATTGAAGCTAGCTCTCACTCACGCGATGCGACTGACACGGGCAGTTGTCGCCACAATACGGGGTCACGTGCTACATAACCTTAATCTAGATCAAAAAACCCCATTGGTTGGCGGCCAATAGGGCGATTTATCAATTATTTTGCTTGACCTGTTTTAGGGCTGCGGTAGATCAAAGCCAAAGTGCAGGTAAGCGCGTTGGGTGGCGATGCGTCCTCGCGGCGTGCGCTGCAAATAGCCTTGTTGGATCAAATACGGCTCAATCACATCTTCAATGGTGTCTTTTTCTTCGCCAATCGCGGCCGCTAAGTTATCTAACCCAACCGGTCCACCATCAAACTTTTCAATGATGGCATTGAGTAGCTTACGGTCCATGTAATCGAACCCTTGGCTATCCACATCCAGCATATCCAGTGCTCGTTGCGCAATATCCGCGCAAATGTGGCCGCTGCCTTTCACTTCGGCATAGTCTCTTACACGGCGCAACAGTCGGTTCGCAATACGTGGTGTCCCGCGAGAGCGGCGTGCTACTTCTACTGCGCCTTCGTCTTCCATCGACAGCGCGAGGCAGTGAGCACTGCGTTTTACGATCCCCGTTAAGTCATGCACATTATAATATTCAAGCCGTTGGGTGATCCCGAAACGATCGCGCAGTGGCGAAGTCAAGGAGCCTGCCCGTGTTGTCGCACCAACCAAGGTAAACGGTGGTAAATCAATCTTGATGGAGCGTGCCGCTGGTCCTTCACCAATCATAATGTCTAATTGATAGTCTTCCATTGCCGGATAAAGCACTTCTTCAACCACTGGGCTTAGACGGTGAATTTCATCAATGAATAAGACATCATGCGGTTCAAGGTTGGTCAAAAGCGCCGCTAAGTCGCCGGCTTTTTCTAATACGGGGCCTGAGGTGGTACGAATATTAACGTCCATTTCATTGGCGACAATGTTTGCCAAAGTGGTTTTCCCCAGCCCCGGCGGGCCGAAAATCAACAGGTGATCCAACGCCTCTTGTCGCTTACGTGCAGCATGGATGAAGATTTCCATTTGATCACGGACATGATCTTGCCCTTGGTAATCGTCCAATAATTTGGGACGAATCGCGCGGTCAATCACGTCTTCTTCCCGATCATGATTGGCTTGCGCGGAGATTAAACGATCAGCTTCTATCATGGATTACACCATTGAACGCAGTGCGTGTCGGATGACGTCTTCACTGCTCATTTCGTCGGTTGCGATTTGTTTCACCACTTTCTCGGCCTGCGCGGCTTTATAGCCCAACGCCACCAGCGCGCTCACTGCTTCGTCAGCAGCAGATGAGACAGTGGTCGGCGCCTGACGCGTCGGTGCGCCGCTTCCATCGGCGGCATCGGTATAAGGCGTAAAGAGATCAAACGCTTCCCAGTTTTTCAACCGATCGCGCATTTCGATCACCAGACGCTCTGCCGTTTTCTTACCCACGCCAGGAATTTTGACCAAGGTAGACACATCGTTGTGCTCAACACTATCGACAAACTGGTGAGCCGTCATGCCGGACAAAATCGCCAAGCCCAGCTTGGGTCCGACGCCATTGGCCTTAATCACTTCTCGAAACAAGGCACGCTCACGTTTACCACTAAAGCCAAACAAAAGCTGCGCATCCTCGCGCACCACGAAATGAGTATAAATAGTGGCCACCTCACCGACTTCGGGCAATTGATACAAACAGTTCATCGGCATACTCACTTCATAGCCAACGCCATTCACATCAATCAAAATCTCAGGGGGCTGCTTTTCTAGCAGGGTTCCGTGTAATCGGCCTATCACAATGTGCTCTCAGTTTTTTACTTTGTCGACAAGGATAAATAATAACTGGATCTATATCCAGTCGGATTGAGGGGGATACGGATTACGGAAAAGCGTATCGTACCTGTAGAAAAAGTTCCTAGGGCCTAGGCACTACTTCCTGCTCTTCCCGTATTCTGTAAGCGAAGCGCTCTGTATTCGAAATCCCTAGGCGCTTTTACCGATACCGCCCGCGACGCGCAGAGCTGGCTTTGCCTGCCATCGCTATCATGGTGTGATAGGTATGCGCATGACAAATCGCCACGGCAAGCGCATCGGCAGCATCGGCTTGTGGAGTAGCATTGAGTTTCAACATATGGGTGACCATATGCTGCACCTGCTTTTTATCCGCACTGCCTTTCCCCACGACGGCTTGTTTGATCAAACGGGCCGCATATTCTGACACCGGTAAGTTTGCATTCACGGCAGCGACAATGGCACTGCCACGAGCTTGACCCAGCTTCAGCGCGGAGTCGGCGTTACGCGCCATAAACACTTGTTCAATTGCAAAGTTATCCGGCTGAAATTGGGTGATCACTTCACTCACCCCCGCATAAATTTGCTTGAGCCGGCCGGGTAAATCCTCACTGTCGGTACGAATACAGCCGCTGCCAAGGTACTCCAAATGCCGGCCTTGTTGGCGGATCACGCCGTAGCCGGTGATCCGCGAACCTGGGTCAATGCCCAGTATGATTGCCATTTAACTTAAGCTCGCTGCCACTTCGTCGGAGATATCACCGTTATGGTAGACTTCTTGCACATCGTCAAGGTCTTCTAGCATATCGATAAGACGCAGTAGCTTAGGGGCGGTGTCCGCATCCAGCTCCGCTTTGGTCGACGGCACTTGTGTGACTTCAGCACGCTCAGCCTCGAACCCCGCTTTGTCCAAGGCATCTTTTACATTGCCGAAATCATTTGGCGTGGTGTAGACATCCATCGAGCCATCGTCGTAAGTCACCACATCATCGGCTCCCCCTTCCAATGCAGCTTCCATCACCGCATCTTCGTCAAGCCCTGAAGCGTAGGTGATCACGCCTTTTTTCTCGAATAAGAAGCTCACCGAACCATCTGTACCCAGATTACCACCTGATTTTGAGAATGCGTGACGCACACCAGACACGGTACGGTTACGGTTGTCAGTCATGCACTCTACCATCACCGCCGTCCCTGCCGGACCGTAGCCTTCGTAGATCACCGTTTCCATGTTGTCGTCGCCATCACCGCCCGCACCGCGCGAAATCGCACGATTGATGGTGTCACGGGTCATATTGTTAGACAACGCTTTATCCACCGCGGCACGCAGGCGGGGATTGGTTTCTGCTTCGGGGCCACCTTCTTTGGTTGCCACCACAATTTCTCGGATTAGTTTGGTGAAAATCTTACCGCGCTTCGCGTCTTGAGCGGCTTTACGGTGTTTAATGTTCGACCACTTACTGTGACCTGCCATATCGACTCTCCGTTTTTTGCGCTCCCCTCACGTGAAAGGAGTAATAAGAAAAAACGCGCCTTGGCTTTGCAGTCGGAGGCGCGTTGATGAAAATTCCCGCATGCTAAGGCCATACCGCGAGATAGGCATCGCTCTTAATCATGGGGTCAACGGGCAAACGCTGTTGCCCGTGATCGGACTTATCGTCTCTGGATGACGTTACTCGCTTTGTTCCGCCGCCGCAGTAATGCTAAGCGCCAGTTCTTCAAGCGCTGCTTCGTTAGCAATGCTAGGCGCATCTGTCATCAAACAAGCCGCTGCCGTGGTTTTCGGGAAAGCAATCACGTCACGAATGTTTTCAGTACCCGACAGCAGCATCACCAAACGGTCCATACCAAACGCCAAACCTGCGTGTGGTGGAGTACCAAATTTCAGTGCATCCAGCAAGAAGCCAAACTTCTCGCGCTGCTCTTGTTCTCCAATACCAAGGGTTTCGAATACTGCCGCTTGCATCTCTGGGTTGTGGATACGCACCGAGCCGCCACCCACTTCATAGCCATTGATCACCATGTCGTAAGCATTCGAGTTCGCCGCTGCCGGATTCGCTTTCAGCGCTTCTGGGGTCACGTCAGTTGGCGCGGTGAATGGGTGGTGCATTGCATGAAGGTTCCCTTCGTCGTCTTCCTCAAACATTGGGAAGTCAACCACCCACAGCGGTGCCCATGCTTGGGTGTCTGTCACTTCGAGATCCAGACCAAGCTTCACGCGCAATGCGCCCAACGCTTCGGTGACTACCGACTTTTTATCTGAGCCAAACAGGATGATATCACCGGTTTGTGCTTCAGTACGTGAAAGGATCCCTTCAACCACGTCCGCATTAAGGAATTTCGCTACCGGTGACTGAACACCCTCCAAGCCCGCGTCACGGTCATTGACTTTCAGCCATGCAAGTCCTTTGGCGCCATAGATACCCACAAACTTGGTGTATTCGTCAATTTGCTTGCGAGACAGGCTGGCACCGCCCGGTACACGAATGACGGCAACGCGGCCTTTTTCATCGTTTGCCGGGCCTGAGAAGACTTTAAATTCAACGTCTTTGACCAGATCCGCCACATCGACGATTTCAAGCGGGTTACGCAGATCCGGTTTGTCAGAGCCAAAGCGACGCATCGCTTCTTCATATTTCATGATTGGGAAGGCACCCAAGTCGACGTCAAGCAGCGACTGCCACATTTCGCGGATCATGTTCTCGGTCACTTCGCGCACTTGCTCGGCGCTCATGAACGAGGTTTCGATATCGATCTGGGTAAATTCTGGCTGACGGTCAGCGCGCAAGTCTTCATCACGGAAGCACTTCACGATTTGGTAGTAACGGTCAAAGCCAGACATCATCAACAACTGCTTAAACAGCTGAGGCGATTGTGGCAAGGCATAGAAGCTGCCTTTGTGCACACGGCTAGGAACCAAGTAATCACGCGCGCCTTCTGGCGTTGCTTTGGTCAATACCGGCGTTTCGATATCCAAAAAGTCATTGCTGTCCAAGAAACGACGGACAAAGCTGGTCGCTTTCGCACGCAATTTTATGCGGTCACTCATTTCTGGACGACGCAGGTCAAGATAGCGGTACTTCAAACGCTGTTCTTCAGAGATGAATTGGTTGAAATCGATCGGTAGCGGGGCACTGCGGTTAATGATGTCTAACCCAGTTGCCACTACTTCAACTTCACCGGTCGCCATATCACGGTTGATTTGGCTGTCTGGACGCGCACGCACTTCACCGCGAATTTGAATACAGAATTCGTTACGTAGCTTGTTCGCTTGCTCGTAAACGTCACCCATATCAGGATCGATCACGACCTGTACGAGCCCTTCACGGTCTCGCATATCGATAAAAATCAATCCGCCCAAATCACGACGACGGTTAACCCAACCACAAAGACTTACTTCTTGCCCGACATGGGCTTTATTCAGGTGACCACAATATTGGGTGCGCATAGAGTATTCCTGATCTGATTCTGATTATTCCGCTTGCCCCCTTGGGCACAAGCCTGCCAAATACTGAGGGGAATTCGGGTAACAGCGTCTGTCGTACCTGACGGTACGCCCCCATTGGTGCCGTTACTGTCAAAGACCTGCCATTATAAAGGAAAAGCCCCTCCCTTGGTAAAGCGATCGCGCTTTTTTATTCTGTTTGGCCGATGAATGGTTTTTTGGCGCACTTCCGATTAGGCTATCACCATCTCGATTGACCGATAAAAGCCAAGCCATGTCCCTGACGTTAAATCACGTTTCCGTGCCGCCCCTACGCCTTGGGCTGACACAATGGTCCCACCCCAGCTGGCAACATCACTTTTATCCTCCGGGCACCAAAACGGCCGATCGTTTAGCGCGCTATGCGGAGGTGTTTAATACGGTTGAAGGCAATACGACCTTTTATGCCTCACCCTCAAGCTCATCAGTTGCCAATTGGGCCGCGGCCACGCCGGATGCGTTTCGGTTTACCTTTAAATTTCCGCAAACCATTACCCATCAGTGCCAGTTGCGCCATGCGCAGACATTGACGCAAGATTTCATCACCCTGATGGCGCCGCTCCATGAAAAGGTGGGGCAATGGACCATCCAACTCCCTGCCCGTTTTGGTCCCGAAGGCTTGCCGGCATTGGCTACTTTCTTACAGCAACTACCCGCGGATTTTTCGGTTGGCGTGGAAGTCCGTCACCCAGCATTTTTTGCCAAAGGCGACGCCGAGCGTCAATTGAATCGCCTGCTACTCGAACAGAAAGCGAATCGGGTGATCATGGACAGCCGCCCCGTGTTCGCCGCCAAACCGGACTCGCCGGCGATTATTGACGCCCAACAGAAAAAGCCACGCGTACCGGTTCATGCTATCGCCACCCATGAAGCGCCCATGGTGCGCTTTATTGGTCACCCCACGCTCGATGAAAATGCCGCTTTCTTTACGCCGTGGATCGCCAAATTGCAGCACTGGATGAATGAAGGGAAAACACCTTATTTAATGATCCATACTTCAGATAATGATCAGGCTCCTGCGCTTGCCGCAGCGCTCTACCAACGCCTTGAATTATCAACCCCTCTCGCCAGTGTGCAACGCGCGGCACAGTCACAGCAGTTCTCGCTGCTGTAATCACCTAGGGACAATGGCAAGGCAGAATAAAGACAGACGGGGAAAAATTCACTACAATACGCCGCTTTTACTGCTGGGCATTGGCTGATTTGTAGGGGCTCTCATGGCTAATCAGGATAAAATTTTCGCGGCGCCCATTGAAAAACTGGGTGATTTTACCTTCGACGCGAACGTCGCCGAAGTCTTTCCGGACATGATTCAACGATCCGTACCGGGTTATAGCAATATCATTTCGGCGATTGGGATGTTGGCGCAGCGTTTTGCCAAGCCAAATACCAATATCTACGATTTGGGCTGTTCATTGGGCGCGGCCACCTTATCGATGCGTCGCCATATCGAACACGCAAGCTGCCAGATTATCGCGGTAGATAACTCGTCGGCGATGGTCGAACGCTGTCGTCTCCATGTGAACGCATACCGTGGTGCTGCTGACGTAGAGGTCAAAGAAGCGGATATTCGAGATATCGAGATCCAAAATGCGTCTATGGTTGTACTTAACTTTACCCTGCAATTTTTAAGTCCTGACGACCGCCAAGCCTTATTAAGCAAAATTTACCAAGGGCTTAATCCCGGTGGCATCCTGATTTTATCGGAAAAGTACTGCTTTGATGATGACACCGCCAACGAGCTTTTGATTGACCTACACCATGACTTTAAACGTGCCAATGGATACAGCGAGCTGGAAATTAGCCAAAAGCGTAGCGCCCTTGAAAACGTCATGCGTCCAGACAGTATTGGCACCCACAAAGCCCGATTGAGTGATATCGGTTTTAGTAGTGTTGCCATGTGGTTCCAGTGTTTTAACTTCGGCTCTATGCTAGCCATCAAGTAAGCCAACCGGTACGAGTAGTTTCATGTTTGATTTTTCTGACTTCTATCAGCTTATTGCCAAAAACCGTCTAAGCCACTGGTTGGAGGTTCTCCCGGCCCAATTAGCGGACTGGCAAACCCAGCCGCATGGCGATATGCCGAAGTGGATTAAGGTGCTTAATAAGATCCCAACTACCGCGCCCGAGACGGTTGAGCTGAAAGACGCGGTGCGTATTGGCGATGACCAAAGCCTGCCATCTGGTGAACGCAAAAAGCTCGAAAACTTATTACGTAGCTTCCATCCGTGGCGCAAAGGCCCGTATCAGGTGCATGGCATTGATATTGATACCGAATGGCGCTCCGACTGGAAATGGGATCGTGTGCTTCCTCATATTTCGCCACTCAAAGGCCGTTACATCTTGGATGTTGGCTGTGGTAATGGCTATCACATGTGGCGTATGTTGGGAGAAGGCGCTGCGCTGACCGTCGGTATTGACCCATCAGAGCTTTTCTTGATGCAGTTCGATGCCATCCGCCGCTTGATGGGCAACGACCAACGCGCCCACCTTCTGCCTTTGGGAATCGAAAAGCTACCAGCCCTGCGTGCATTCGACACCGTGTTTAGTATGGGTGTGTTATATCACCGCCGCTCCCCGCTCGATCATCTGATGCAACTTAAAGATCAATTGCGTAAAGATGGCGAGCTGGTGTTGGAAACCTTAGTGATCGACGGCGATGAAAACGCGGTGTTGGTTCCAACTGACCGCTATGCGCAAATGCGTAATGTGTATTTCTTCCCCTCAGCTCGTGCACTGAAAGTCTGGTTAGAAAAGGTCGGTTTCGTAGACGTTCGGATTGTCGATGAGTGCGTCACTACCACTGACGAGCAACGCAGCACCGAGTGGATGACCCATAATTCGCTGCCCGATTACCTTGACCCTGCCAATCCGCATCTTACGGTAGAAGGCTATCCCGCCCCTAAACGTGCCATTTTGGTCGCACGTAACCCTGATTAATGATTGCGCGCCTCTTGCTTTGACTAGGGGCGCACCTTTGCTTGACGTTCAGCAAGCAGAACATTATTTAACCGCCTCGACTTTCTTTCACATTCACGCCATATTTTCTATCCAGATCAAAAAGATAACGGGCAAAAAGTGACAGAAAACGTCGATAAAACCATCACTCAGTCAATCCTGACTAACTTTTGACAGAATCCCTCTACCCATCTTCGCCGCATCGATTAGAATTTGCGCTCACCGTTCGGCGCCTTGACTGAGACGTGACTGAACCATTTTTGCACCGGTTGGAGATTATGATGTTATTTCGCTGCTCACTGATTAGTGCGCTCTTGTTAACGATGTCAGGTTGTACCCTCACCTCACAGCACCAACACCAAGAAACATTGGACAAAATCGACCATGTTGCCGCACAAACCAATCAGCAACAGCAAAATCTATCCGCGTCATTATCCAATCATGATGAGGCACTTTCTCGCCTATCTGACAAAATCAGTGCGATCGAAAGCCAACTGAAAGTGATGCAGCGCACCCAAGCGAAAGTGTACGCCAACATGGCGGAGGCCAAACCGGAAGTGAAGGTGAAAGAGAAAGTGGTTCGTGTCCCGGTCAACGACGATAAAGTCTTGTTGGGTGCCCGTGAATGGGTATGGTTTGACGCGGTAGAAAGCACTTTCCAAGCTCGCGTTGACACCGGCGCGGAAACATCTTCATTGAATGCTGTGGAGATTCAAGAATTTGAGCGCGATGGTGATACTTGGGTGAAGTTTAACGTTAACCATAGCGAAAATAATGACGAGCCCGTGTTTATGGAAATGCCGGTGAAGCGCTGGGTGCGTATTCGCCAATCTTCCACCGATAAAACCGATCGCCGTCCAGTTGTGGAAGCTTGGGTCCGTGTCGGCAGTATCCACGAAAAAACCCAATTTACGCTCGCTGATCGCACCAACATGGAATATCCCGTCCTACTGGGCCGAGAGTTCTTCAAAGATCTCGCAGTGGTCGATGTCAGCCAAGAACATATTCACCCCAAGTACGAGCCTGAAACGCAACCGGACGCTAGCAGTAACGACGCTAACCAAAAATAGGTCACCTTATGGTTTCACGTGTTCCATTTTACTTTTTAATCGGTTTTCTGATCTTGGCGGGTATCGCGTTAAGCGCATACCGTCATATGGTTTACGGCGTGCCATGGCTCGCTGATGAAACTCGCCAAGTGTGGCAGATTGAAGCGCGCATCAATTTTGATGCCACCGGTGGGCCGGTGAAGGTGAATCTTGCCGCGCCCGATAGCCAACCCGGCCTGACTCTGATTGACGAAAGCACCTCGTCATCTGGCTATGGATTTTCTTTGCTTGATACCGACTACGGCCGTCAAGCGCAATGGTCAACACGCACCGCCACCGGCGAACAAACCCTTTATTTCAAAAACCAAATGCTGGTGGATGACAGTGCTCGCTATACCATGACGCCGCCGGAGCACGACACTGTTGCAGCCCCAGTAATGGACAGTGCGGCTAAAAACGCTGCGCTCGCCTTACTCGACCGTGCTCGCGCCCGCTCGGCGGATAACATCACCCTGACCCGTGAACTGATCAAACAATTTAACAGCACCGACAGCCAAAACGCGGCATTGTTGCTTAACGCCTTTGATAAGCCAGATGCGGTTCAAAAGACATTGGCGCTAGAAGGGATCCATGCCCGCATTGTGGGTGGTTTGAAGTTAGAAGACGGTCGCCGTCGCCAAAGCATCTCACCAATGATCCAAGTGTGGCAAGACACACAGTGGCATTTATTCGATCTCACTACCGGACAAAATGGCCATCGCGACGACGTTCTCCTATGGAACCAACGAGGCGGCCCTTTGCTGGAAGTGACAGGCGGTGAGCACAGTCATGTCAACTTCTCAATCATTTCTCAGGATATCAGCCCACAGCAGGCGACCACCGCCAAAGTGAACGCCGACGATCTGCTCAACTTTTCGATTCATAGCTTGCCGATTGAAGAGCAAGCGATGTTCAAAACCATCATGCTGATCCCAATTGGCGCGCTGATTGTGGTGTTCTTGCGGGTCATTGTTGGCTTAAAAACGTCTGGCACCTTTATGCCTGTACTAATTGCGGTCGCGTTTGTACAAACCCAATTAATCACCGGCATTGTTGGCTTTGTACTGATTGTCGGTACGGGCTTGGTGATCCGAAGTTATCTCTCCCGGCTCAACTTATTGCTGGTGGCGCGGATCTCCGCGGTGATTATTACCGTGATTTTGATTATCGCCGTGTTCAGTGTGATTGCGTTCCACATCGGCCTAATCGAAGGACTAACCATTACCTTCTTCCCGATGATCATCTTGTCATGGACGATTGAACGGATGTCGATTCTATGGGAAGAAGAAGGCGCTAAAGAAGTGGTTATTCAAGGCGGCGGCTCGCTTCTCACCGCCGTACTGGTCTATCTCGCGATGACCAATGAGTTAGTTCGCCATCTGACCTTTAATTTCATTGGTGTGCAGTTAGTGATTCTGGCCCTGATCTTAATGCTGGGTAACTACACGGGCTATCGCCTCTCTGAGCTGAAGCGCTTCCGCCCACTTGCAGCTAATGAAAAAAGTCTCGGCCTTGCGCCCACCTCGGGAGGTGATGATGCGAACACTCCTCGCTAAACTGGCGTCGCCCTTCCGTCTCAATGAAGCGGGCGTGATGGGCATGAACCAACGTAATATTCGTTATATTGGTCGCTACAACGATAGACGCTTGTATCCACTGGTGGATGATAAGCTCAAAACCAAACTGATTGCACAACAAGCCGGCGCGACGGTGCCGGACTTGATTGGTGTGATTGATAGCCAAGCGGATGTTAAACGCATTCACGCCATGGTCGCAAACTGGCCGGGCTTTGTGATTAAACCGGCCCAAGGCTCTGGCGGTAAAGGGATCATGGTGATCACGCAAAATCACCAAGGGCGCTATTTTAAAGCCTCCGGCAAAGAAGTCAGTCATGATGATGTTGAGCGCCATATTACCAACACCTTGGCGGGCTTGTTTTCCCTCGGCGGTAAAGCCGATGTGGCGGTGGTCGAGAACTTAATCGCGTTCGATGACAGCTTTAGCGGCTTTAGTTATGAAGGTGTGCCTGATATTCGTGTGATTGTGTTTCAAGGCTATCCTGTGATGGCGATGATGCGTCTCTCAACCTCGGCGTCAGACGGTAAGGCTAACCTGCACCAAGGCGCGGTTGGGGTTGGGCTGGATCTTGCGACCGGTCATGCATTAAAAGCGGTTCAATTTAACAGCCCCATCACTCACCACCCTGATACGCACCAAGACTTGTATACGCTTAGGGTCCCACATTGGCAGCAATTGCTCACCCTTGCCGCCAGTGCGTGGGAGATGACTGGGCTAGGTTACATGGGCACCGATATGGTGCTTGATAAAGACAAAGGCCCAATGGTGTTAGAGTTAAATGCCCGCCCCGGGCTTGCGATTCAAATCGCCAACGGCTGTGGCTTGTTACCCCGACTAAGGTTGATCGAGTCTTTACCGCCATGTCGCTATCCACCGTTACCCGAAGCGCGCGTTGCGTTTTCCATGCGTCACTTTGCCGGCCAACAAACTCAGCCCCTGAAGCCGCGGTTAGCGAAAGTCAGCTAAAAGGTTAAATCGCCCTAAAACGCTCAATCGGCGAAAAAAAGCTAAAGTTCTCTGCGCCTTGCCGATAACCAAAGTAACCGGCTCATTGGTTTGATACTTAAGGTAAGGCGCCCACAGTGACAGTGCACACCATCGACAAAGCACGCATCATCAGTGATGTGCAGTTTGGAGACAATCTGAATCATGCAGTGACGCAAGGACGTCGCTCTGATTTTGCGTTGATGCTCGCCCTGATGTCCGGTGATGCCAATGAGTCAACGCCACTCACACCGCTTGACGAAAAGACCATTAATGACGAGGTTTTACGTCGTCAATTTCAGCTTGCCCCACCTCAGCCGTTGTCTGCCAGTAATGAAGAGGATTACGTTCGTGCTGGTGCGCAAGCCGATGCCTTTCACCGTGGCGGGATTGCCAGTGCACATCTGCGCTTTCAGCTCGCACCTGCTGCCATGCACTACCCGCCCCAAGGCACTCACGGATTTGATGAGGCGGTCTATCACAATTTATCTGGCCACCAGCGTCGTAAATTGGCAGATAGCGAGTCAGCACGACTCTCACTCAACCCGACGACCTTGTATGAAAATCTCACCACCGCACACTGCCAAGACAAAATGCGTGTGAGCGCATAACCACCAAGATCGCAAGTCGATCCCGACGATAAATAGCGATCCTTTTCCAAAATGTGATCCTCTATATATTCCGAGCAATCGATCCCCAATTTACCCACTTGTTTTGAACATTTTTTGCGCACCCCGCGTATTTCTGTACCAGTATTAACTTCCCACGCTTGAACAAGCTGGGGGTAAGTTGTCACTTTCTCGTGAATGAAATTCGTAACATATTGTAGAGACAGTGATTTTTCGTAAAGGATTGATGTGATTGAGGAAATGACCATGAAGATAGATAACGCGGTGGTCGTCATCACAGCAGGCGGCTCGCCATCCGGGCGTGCCATGGCTGAACATTTTTGCTCATTAGGCGCCGATGTCGTACTGCTTGATACCGAGTGGCCGACGCTACGCCTAAGCGCCGATCAGTGCCGAGATTATCCCGGCCGGATCCAGCCGATCTGTTTAGCCGATTATCAGCCTCAATCCATCAATGATGCCTTTGCTCAAATCGTCACACTGTTTGGTGGTATTGATGTGCTCATCAATCATTGGCAAGGGGATGTTCTGCCTAGTCTTTTAGACAATGGAAACTTGGGTGATATGCCACAAACGGTCGCCGATTCTACTTCGCATTATTATGTCGTCGTGCAACGCGCCGCCGTTTGCATGCAACAGCGTGGACGCCCCGGTGTGATTATTAATGTTGCCGGCCATCATTTAACCCCAGATACCGTCGCTAATGCCATGATTGGAGGGCTCACTCAGCGGTGGGCTAAAGAATTATCTGGGCTCAAAATTCGCGTTGGCGGTATTGTTCCTCGCGGACGCACGATGAATCGCGCAAGCGGAGGAATGGATGATGAGCTGATTCGTAATGCGGAATATATCGTCTCCAACGATTCTTTCAACGGCCGATTATTAGAGGCAAGTGGGTAGAGGGATCGAGGACCTAGGCCCTAGGGCCTAGAAACGGCTTTATGCTTTTCCCGTACTTCGTAAGCGAAGCATCTCGTCTCTTTCCGTATTCCGTAACCAAAGGGCTCTGTATTCAAGATCCCGATTCAGGCCTGATGCTGAGACGTATGTTCACCCCGCCAAGTTAAGCCATTAAACGCACAAAAAAGACCCGCCGAGGCGGGTCTTGATTTTTATTCGGTGAAAGCGTCGCGATTAGGCTTTTGCTTTCGCACCTTTTTTGTCTGCACCCGCTTTAGTTGGCGCGGCCGCTGGTTGGTCATCTTTTTTCTTGATAACCGTGGTGCCTTCGAAGGTTTCACCTTCAACATATGGCTTACCGTAGTAAGAGGCCAACAGCACTTCTTTTAGCTCTTTGATCAGTGGGTAGCGTGGGTTCGCACCAGTACATTGGTCATCGAACGCTTCTTCCGCAAGCTCATCAAGTTTGGCAATAAAGTCAGCTTCTGGGACACCGGCTGCTTGGATAGACGCAGGGATATCCAGTTTTAGCTTCATTTCTTCCAACCAAGCGAGGAGACGCTCAATCTTCTGCGCTGTGCGGTCACCGTCTTGAGACAGACCTAAGTGATCCGCAACTTCTGCATAACGACGACGTGCTTGTGGGCGGTCGTACTGTGAGAACGCAGTTTGTTTGGTTGGGTTGTCGTTGGCGTTGAAACGAACCACGTTTGAAATCAGCAGTGCGTTAGCAAGGCCATGTGGTAAGTGGAACTCAGCACCGATTTTGTGCGCCATTGAGTGACACACACCCAAGAAGGCGTTAGCAAACGCGATACCGGCAATGGTCGCACCATTGTGCACTTTTTCACGTGCAATTGGGTCATTCGCACCGAGTGCATAGCTCGCTGGTAGATACTCGTTCAGCAGTTTCAGTGCTTGTAGCGCTTGACCGTCAGAGTATTCGCTTGCCAATACTGACACATAAGCTTCCAAAGCGTGCGTAATCGCATCATAACCACCAAAGGCAGTCAGAGACTTCGGCATGTTCATTACCAAGTTGGCATCAACAATCGCCATCTGTGGTGTCAGCTCGTAATCAGCCAGTGGGTATTTGGCACCGGTTTCGTCGTCGGTAACAACTGCAAACGGCGTTACTTCTGAGCCTGTACCTGATGTGGTCGTTACACAAACCAGCTCTGCTTTTTTACCCATTTTCGGGAACTTGTAGATACGTTTACGGATATCCATAAAGCGCATTGCGAGCTCTTCGAACGCAGTTTCAGGGTGCTCGTACATAACCCACATGATTTTCGCTGCATCCATTGGTGAACCACCACCTAGGGCAATAATCACGTCTGGCTGGAAGCTCTTCATCGCGTCGGCACCTTTGCGTACCACGCTCAAGGTAGGATCGGCTTCCACTTCAAAGAAGGTGGTCACATCCATGCCCTGCGCTTTGAGCATTTTTTCGATATCGTCAGAGTAACCATTGTTGAACAAGAAGCGGTCAGTCACGATCATCGCACGTTTCTTGTCTTCCAAATCACTCAGCGCGATTGGCAGGCTGCCGCGACGGAAGTAGATAGATTTTGGTAGTTTGTGCCACAGCATATTCTCAGCTCGCTTCGCAACAGTTTTCTTGTTCATCAGGTGTTTAGGCCCAACGTTTTCAGAAATCGAGTTACCGCCCCAAGAGCCACAACCCAGTGTGAGTGATGGTGCAACGTTGAAGTTGTACAGGTCACCGATGCCACCGTGGGTGGTTGGGATGTTCACCAGAATACGCGCTGTTTTCAGGCGGTCGCCGAAGTACTTGATGCGATCTTGGTTAACGTCTTGGTTGGTGTATAGGCCAGAGGTATGACCGATACCGCCCATTTCTACCATTTTGCATGCCATATCCACGGCGTGCTCGAAGCTTTTCGCACGGAACATACCCAAGGTTGGCGAGAGTTTCTCGTGGGCGAATTCTTCTTCGATGCTGATTTCAAGGCCTTCGCCGATCAGTACCTTGGTGTCAGACGGCACGCTCACACCTGCCATATCGGCAATCTTAGTGGCGGGCTGGCCAACGATGTCTGCGTTCAGGTTACCGTTAATCAGGATAACTTTACGCACTTTGTCTGCTTCGGCTTTGCTCAGGACATAAGCTTTGTGAGAAGCAAAACGCTCTTTCACTTCGTCGTAGACTTCGTCCATCACGATAACCGCTTGCTCTGACGCACAGACCACACCGTTATCGAAGGTTTTTGACATCAATACAGATGCAACCGCACGTTTGATATCCGCTGTTTCGTCAATCACGACCGGCACGTTACCCGCACCTACACCAATCGCAGGTTTACCTGATGAGTAAGCCGCTTTAACCATGCCTGGACCACCGGTCGCAAGGATCAGGTTGATGTCATCATGCTTCATCAATGCGTTAGAAAGCTCAACTGAAGGTTGGTCAATCCAGCCGATGATGTCTTTCGGTGCACCTGCTGCAACCGCTGCTTCCAGCACAAGTTTAGCCGCATCATTGGTTGAGTTTTTCGCACGTGGGTGTGGCGAGAAGATAATACCGTTACGGGTTTTCAAAGAAATCAGTGATTTGAAAATCGCGGTAGAAGTCGGGTTGGTGGTTGGAACGATACCACAGATAAGGCCTACAGGCTCAGCGATAGTGATGGTGCCGAACTCGTCATTCTCTTCTAGAATGCCGCAGGTTTTCTCATCTTTGTATTTGTTATAGATAAACTCAGACGCGAAGTGGTTTTTGATTACCTTGTCTTCCAAGATACCCATGCCTGACTCTTCAACAGCTTGTTTGGCCAGAGGGATACGCGCATTGTTCGCGGCAAGCGAGGCTGCACGGAAGATTTTGTCAACTTGCTCCTGTGAGTAGGTGGCAAATTCTTTTTGTGCCTTTTTGACACGCTCAACCATGGCGTTGAGTTCAGCAATATTAGTGACAGGCATAGTCATCTCCTGGTTCATATTTGAAAATCATTTAGTAATTGCTTGCCGCAGCATTGTTGCGGGCTAACCGATGTTTCTGACAGTTAGCGACGCGGTTTGGTGCGTGGCATTTAGTAAATAACTTTCAAAACTGAGTATAAATTTTCACAGCATCAACAACTTGATCTCGATCATTTGTTATCAAATCAATATCAATAATCTCTGCGTTTAATCCCCATTGTTACTGGGTTTATTATTTTTGTAGCACACTGCGTATGTGTCTAAATTTTTCACCAATGCAACATATAATTTACATTACATCTCAGTACCAAAGGCGGGTATTGTATGAAATTTTCAACAAATAGCCGCTGAAGTTGTTATTTATGTCCACGTCACTCGACCCTCAGTATAGTTTGCTGAGAGAAAGTTGCGTGACAGTGATCGGCCACCTGTAGCACATCAAAAAATCCGTTTAAAGAAACGCAATCAGTAAATGCATAAAATGCAAGCTCAAGCGGTTGGTTTTTGGGCTGAGCTCGCTATACTGACGCAACCATTAACCCGAGAGAAACTGGACTTCCTCACCGCATTACGAGAGTCGCCATGGCAGCCTTCGACCCCATGATCTTCGTACAGTTTTTTGTCGGGCTTTTTGCCGCTGTTAACCCCATTGGTATCATGCCCGTTTTTGTCACCTTGACCGCCCATCTCGATGAACAAGAACGCAATCGCACGGCATATACTGCCGCGATCGCCGTCGCTGTCATCTTGATTGTTTCCTTGCTGGCCGGACAAATGTTGTTGGATTTGTTCAGTATTTCGCTGGACTCGTTCCGCGTGGCGGGAGGCATGCTATTGCTGAGTATTGCTTTTACCATGATGAACGGGAAGCTCGGCGAAGGTAAGCAAAACAAGCAAGAGCAGTCTGAGTCGATCAGTCGGGAACAAGTCGGTGTAGTGCCGCTGGCGATGCCTTTGCTAGCTGGCCCGGGCGCGATCAGCTCCACCATTGTTTACGGCTCTCAATACCCAGATACGTGGAGCACGCTGACACTGATTGCCACCTTAGTGATCTTTGCCGCCGGTATTTGGGGACTGTTCCGGGTCGGCCCTGCGGTAGTGCGCTTTCTCGGCCAAACGGGTATCAACGTCATTACTCGGATCATGGGCCTTATTCTAGGCTCGTTAGGCATTGAGTTTATTGCCTCAGGAATGCGCGCCTTGTTCCCCGGCCTTAGCTGATCGCCTCCCAAGCGACGTCTGTATGGCGGCATTGAACACGCGATAAAAAACGGAGCCTTGTTGGGCTCCGCTCTTATTAAATAGCTATCATCCTCAAACGGATGGCGCTTTACCTGCTTATTTACGGCGCCAGGTGGTGCCTTGCGGGCCGTCTTCTAGCACAATGCCCATCGCGGTGAGCGCATCGCGCGCCGCATCGGCAGCCGCAAAGTCTTTGGCTTTACGGGCGTCATTACGTGTTTGAATGAGGGCTTCAATCTTTGCCACTTCATCGTCCGCGCCTGCATCGCCTTGCAAGAAGCTATCGGCATTTTGCTCAAGCAAACCAAGAACCGACGCCAATTTACGCATTTGCGCACCCAGTGCGGATGCCGCTGCCATATCATCGCCGCGTAAGCGGTTAACCTCACGCGCCATATCAAAGAGCACGGAGTAGGCTTCTGGCGTGTTGAAATCATCGTCCATCGCCGCTTCAAAGCGTGCCACGTATTCATCGCCACCGGCTGGCGTTGCCTCGTCGAGCCCTCGCAATGCAGTGTACAGACGCTCGAGCGCTGAACGGGCTTGATTGAGGTTTTCATCGCTGTAATTGAGCTGGCTGCGATAGTGACCGGACAGCAAGAAGTAGCGCACGGTTTCAGCATCGTAGTGCGCCAACACATCGCGGATAGTAAAGAAGTTCCCCAAAGATTTGGACATCTTTTCACGGTCAACCATCACCATGCCACTGTGCATCCACGTATTCACATACTGGGTGTTGTGCGCGCAGCAAGACTGTGCAATTTCATTCTCGTGGTGTGGGAACTGCAAGTCAGAGCCGCCGCCGTGAATATCAAAGTGATCACCTAAAATCGCGGAGTTCATCGCCGAACATTCGATGTGCCAGCCCGGACGACCGGCTCCCCATGGCGACTCCCAAGTTGGTTCGCCCGGCTTAGACATTTTCCATAATACAAAATCGAGAGGGCTACGCTTCGCGGCTTCCACATCCACACGGGCACCGGCCTGCAGTTGTTCAAGATCTTGCTTGGATAGCTTGCCGTAATCGTCAAATTTCGCGACTTCGAACATCACATCGCCATTGTCTGCAACGTAAGCAAAGCCTCGCTCAATCAACTTTTCGACTAGCGAGATAATTTCATCAATGTAGTCGGTGGCGCGCGGTTCGATATCGGGACGTGCCATGTTGAGCGCATCAAAGTCTTGATGCATTTCACTGATCAAACGCTCAGTCAGTGACTCACAGCTTTCGCCGTTTTCCGCCGCACGTTTGATAATTTTATCGTCGATGTCGGTAATATTGCGGACAAACGTTAAGTCATAACCACGATGGCGCAAATAACGTGAGATCATGTCAAACGCCACGAAAGTACGCCCATGACCGATATGACAAAGATCGTAAATGGTCACCCCACAGACATACATGCCGATTTTTCCCGGCGTGATGGGTTGAAAGATCTCTTTCTCTCGCGTCAATGAGTTGTATATCTTTAACGTGTTAGTTGGCGTCGACATAGTGGTTTTGGTTACTCGTTACGATAGTGACAAAATTAGAATGAATGGACTATTACACCTTTTATACCTGCTTGACGCAAGCACGACAGACACGCAACAGGCTGTCTTGCGCGAATTGTTGTCTACGATCTCACTCACATCTCGTTACTAAAAACTGTCATGAGTGGTTGAGCTCATGGATAAGATCGCTTAGCTTTTTGTAAAGAATCTTTACCGATAAATAAACCACGGTATTTTCATGACACGATCAACCAAGCAACACCAAGTCGCCACGCCATCCTCAGCCGAGTTCGGTTCGCCCGATAAAGTCGATATGATTTTGTCTCAGTGGCATCAAGAACGCCCTGATATCGACCCCTCTCCGATGGCCATTACCGGGCGGTTGGCGCGCGTGGTAGGGCATATCAATCCGCGCCTTCAGCAGGTGTTCAATCAATTCAACTTAAACCCGGGGGAGTTTGACGTCCTCGCAACGCTGCGCCGTTCAGGCAAACCGCACACGCTTACACCCAACCAGCTGCTGCAATCGCTGATGCTCACCTCAGGTGCAATGACCAATCGAATTGATCGCCTCGAGCAGAAAGGGTTGGTTGCACGCAGTCCAGATCCCAATGACCGCCGTGGTGTTTATGTTTCATTGACCGACGCTGGACTGCAATTGATTGATGATGCAGTGGTGGCGCACACCGATAACTTACACAAAATGTTGAGCCCGTTGAGTCAAGCACAACAAGACCAATTGTCCGGCCTTTTGAAGACCTTGCTGCATCATTTTGAACCAGAGAATATGGATTAATTCGGTTTGTATCACGGATCGAGCTTGATCAGAGACGTTGTTAGGCTAAAATCTTGGCTCCTTATAGCCAAGCCAATGACAGGATTACATCATGGTGACTCTTCATACCACGTTCGGTGACATCAAATTACGCATGTTTGCGGACGAAGCACCGGCTACGGTCGAGAACTTTTTACAATACTGCCGTGACGGCTTTTACAACGGAACCCTGTTCCACCGCGTGATTGACGGCTTTATGGTCCAAGGCGGTGGCATGGCCTCTGGCATGGAAGAAAAGCCAACCCGCGCACCGATTAAAAACGAAGCGGATAACGGCTTAAGCAACCGCACAGGTATGGTTGCGATGGCGCGCACTATGGAGCCGCACTCAGCAAGCTCGCAGTTTTTCATCAACGTTAATGACAACCTGTTCCTCGATCACAAAGCTAAAACGCCAGATGGCTGGGGCTACTGTGTATTCGCAGAAGTGGTTGATGGTATGGACGTCGTGAACAAGATTAAAGGCGTTGCCACCGGTAACTGGGGTTATGTCCACCAAGACGTGCCGGTTGAAGAAGTCTTGATCGATAGCGTGACTATCGAAGACTAAGCCGCACTCGTCAACAAGGGTAGCTCAGGCTACCCTTTCTTTTATTACCATCATAAAGCCAACGCATGCCACATACCCTCTTTATTGCCGACCTCCATTTAAGCCCAACGCGGCCCGATATTACCGACTGCTTTGAACGTTTTATGCAGCAGGAAGTGATACACGCCGACGCGCTCTATGTACTCGGGGACTTATTCGAAGCATGGATTGGTGATGATGATAACAGCCCGTTTCACCAACAAATTAAAGCGGCGTTTTCTGCGGTGACGGAGCGCGGCGTGCCGGTATATTTTATTCATGGCAATCGCGATTTTATGATTGGTCAACGCTTTGCTATGGAAACCGGCGTAACCCTGTTAAACGAGCTCGAGTGCATCGATTTATATGGCACCCCTACCCTGATCTTACACGGGGATACCTTGTGTTTAGAGGATATTGACTATCAAGCGTTTCGCCGCAAAGTCCACCAGCCTTGGTTGCAGCGACTCTTTTTGTGCTTGCCGCTAACATGGCGCCGTAAGATTGCGGCCAAAATGCGCGCAGGCAGTGCCAATGCCAACCAGCAAAAGTCATCCACCATCATGGATGTGACGCCACAAGAAGTGCAGCGCCAGTTGGATAAAGCGGGAGTCACTAACATGATTCACGGCCATACTCACCGCCCTCATATTCATCAGTGGCACCAACACGGCACCGCGTACCAACGGATTGTGTTAGGCGACTGGTATGATCACGGTTCTGTCTTGATGTGTAGTGCCCAAGGGTGTGACTTACAAACCCGCAACTTTATCCATCGTTAAGCCATTCAGCCTATTGTTAAGAGAAAGCTATGCAAACTGACTTGTGCCCTTGTTGCAGTCATAAAACCTATCAAGACTGTTGCGCCCCTATTCACCAAAACCCTGCCAATGCGTCTCATCCTGAGCAATTGATGCGCGCTCGTTATAGTGCACACCCCAAAGGCTTGGTGGATTTTATTGTTGCGACCTATCACAGTGAATGTGGCGCCAGCTCGTTTCGTGAAGACATTGCCACCATGACCCAACATCAGTGGCAGTCTCTCGAGGTGCTCGATAGCGAGGTGTTGCAACAAGGTGCACTTGGCTTTGTGACCTTCAAAGCTCACTTTATTGCCGACGGTGAGCCTCAGTGCCTGTTCGAGCGCTCTCGTTTTGTCAAAGAAACGATCGATGGACAGCTTCAGTGGCGATATATCGATGGTGTCTTCCCCGGTCATGTCAAAGCGGGACGTAATGACCCCTGCCCGTGTGGCAGCGGACGCAAATTTAAAAAGTGTTGTGGCTAACCCACCCTAAGCTGCTCAAAAAACAATCAAGCTTTGCGTTCTCTGGTCGATACTCTAATTAAGACGCTAGGAGGACGCACTATGAATTGGCTTGGCAACCTAAGTCCTGTGTACCGAAAGCCCTCTGCACCACCCACCAAAGTTTGGGCGATTAAGAAACAGGCTAGCATTGAAGAGCGCAAACAACGCCGCTTGGATGACCCATCGGATCATGATGCGTCACCAAAAGCTGAAAAAGAGAACGCGCCACGCAAAAAAGATGATGGCTCGCTGGATGTCTACGTATAGGCGCCACCGTTTGATTCGGCGTCACCGCTTACCGCTGTAGGCGGTGAAAAAATCTCCACATTGGGAGTTGCAATCTAAGCTCACTTTGATATTGTCAAAAAAGAGACGAGATTGACCAACGTAAATGGACATCAAAAAATGACTCCAACGCTAATGACAATGCATCACCACCATCATCCTGACTAGTCTTTCGGGAGGAATGGTTTCGACTGGAAGACGAGTAAAAAGCGCTTCCGTCGGTCATTAGCCAGCTAACAAATTCAGACCCTCGGGAGCACCGTCTTCCGAGGGTTTTTTCTTTTTTAGCTTTTCATTTTTAGACAAGGAAGCACACATGCAAACACAACGCCTACGTATCGCCATCCAAAAAAAGGGGCGCCTCGCCAAAGAATGCCAAGAGCTGCTTAAACGCTGCGGGGTAAAAATCAATTACACCGGTGAACGTTTAGTGGTCCACGCCGAAAACATGCCTCTCGATCTGCTGCTGGTCCGTGACGATGATATCCCGGGCCTTATCATGGACGGCGTGGTTGATTTAGGGGTAATTGGCGAAAACGAACTAGAGGAAGTACGCCTTGAGCGCATCAAGCTGGGCGAGCCTAGCCAATATCAACTGCTGCGCCGACTCGATTTCGGCGGCTGTCGTCTCTCCATCGCCCTCGATAAAGACCAAAGCTATAACGGCCCACAAGATCTGGCCAACCAACGCATTGCCACCACCTACCCCAACATCCTTAAAGCCTATATGGACAAACAAGGTGTGAGCTTTAGCACTTGTATGCTCAATGGCTCAGTCGAAGTCGCGCCGCGTGCAGGGCTCGCTGATGCGATTTGTGATTTGGTCTCAACGGGCGCCACCTTAGAAGCGAACGGCTTGAAAGAAGCGGAAGTCATTTTCCGCTCCAAAGCGGTATTGATCCAGCGCGAGGGCCGCTTCAGTGACGAAAAAACCGCATTGATTGAACGCTTGCTCACTCGCATGCAAGGGGTCATCCAAGCCAAAGAGTCTAAATACATCATGCTCCACGCGCCAAACGACACCCTAGAGCAAGTGGTCGAATTACTCCCCGGCGCGGAAGATCCCACCATCTTGCCGTTGGCTCACGAGAAAAACCGTGTTGCTGTGCACCTTGTGAGCACCGAGAATCTGTTCTGGGAAACGATGGAAAAATTGAAGCAGTTGGGCGCAAGCTCAATTTTGGTCCTGCCGATTGAAAAGATGATGGAGTAAGTCGCCATGCGTACAGTAGTCTGGAAATCACTCGGAGAGTCACAAAAAGAAGGCTTAATGCGCCGCCCTGCAATCACAACCGGCGCCCAAACCCAAGCGAGCGTCGCGGAGATTATCGCCGATGTCCGTGAACGGGGAGATGAAAGCTTAAAAGCATTGACCCAAAAGTTTGATGGTGTCGAACTGGATAGCATCAAACTCGACAAAGGGACCTTGGCCGAGGCTGAAGCGCGCTTGGGAGAAGATATCAAACTCGCCTTACGCCAAGCCTACGATAACATCAGCACCTTTCACCGTGCGCAAAAAGCGCAGCCGTTGAAAGTCGAAACCATGCCGGGGGTAGTGTGCGAATCCATCACTCGCCCGATTAACCGCGTCGGTCTGTATATTCCTGGCGGGAGTGCCCCCTTGCCCTCTACCGTATTGATGTTGGGCGTACCCGCACAAATTGCCGGCTGTCGTAAAGTGGTGCTGTGTACCCCACCGCCGGTGGCCGATGAAATTTTATACTGCGCCAAACTGTGCGAGATTGATGAGATTTATACCCTGGGCGGCGCACAAGCGGTGGCGGCGATGGCCTTTGGCACCCAAAGCGTGACCAAGGTGGATAAAATTTTTGGCCCGGGTAATGCCTATGTCACCGAAGCCAAACGGCAAGTGAGCCTGGCCGCCAATGGCGCAGCCATGGATATGCCTGCTGGCCCCTCGGAAGTGTTAGTGATTGCTGATGCTGGCGCAGATCCGGACTTTGTTGCCGCTGATTTACTCAGCCAAGCGGAGCACGGCCCCGACTCGCAAGTGGTGCTGGTGACCCCCGCGCCAGAAATGGCAGAGAAAGTGGCGGATGCAGTGCAGCAGCAATTAACCACGCTCAACCGCGCTGCGATTGCCAAACAAGCGCTGGGCAGCAGTGTGATTATTATTGCCGACACCCTCACTCAGTGCGTGTCGATTTCTAACCGTTATGGGCCAGAGCACTTGATTGTGCAAACTCAACAGCCAAGGGACTTATTGCCCCTATTGGATAACGCTGGCTCGATTTTCTTGGGCGCATACTCGCCCGAGTCTGTGGGCGATTACGCCTCTGGCACCAATCACGTGCTCCCCACTTATGGTTATACGCGCACCTACAGCAGCCTTGGGCTGGCCGACTTTACCAAGCGAATGACAGTGCAACAGCTTAGCGACACGGGTTTGCAAGCACTGGGCCCAACAGTGATGCGTATTGCCGAAGCAGAAGGCTTGGATGCACACCGCCAAGCGGTCGAAATTCGTCTGACTAAACTACAACAAACTCAAGCCTCAGAGGACCCGTTAGCATGAGCATCGAAAAACTCGCCCGTGAGCAAGTACAAGCGCTTACTCCCTATCAGTCAGCCCGCCGTATCGGCGGTAGCGGGGATGTTTGGCTCAATGCCAACGAGTCACCCTTTGACAATACTTACACCGTAAGTGGACAAGGGCTCAATCGCTACTCCAGCTGTCAGCCGGCATCATTGATTAATGCCTATGCCAACTATGCGGGGGTAGACACGGGCCAAGTGATTACCACTCGTGGCGCCGATGAAGGGATTGATCTGTTGCTGCGTGCCTTTTGCGAGCCAAACCAAGATAGCGTGCTAATTTGCCCGCCTACCTATGGCATGTATGCGGTCAGTGCAGAAAACCAAGGGATCGCGACCACCCAAGTGCCTCTCACCGCGGACTGGCAGCTGGACATGGCAGGAATTGATTCCGCCTTGGAGGCAGATGCCAGCATCAAGCTTATCTTCGTGTGTAGTCCCAATAATCCGACCGGCAATCTCATTAACCGCGACGACATAGAAGCGCTACTTACCCGCACTCAAGATCGCGCGATTGTGGTACTGGATGAGGCCTATATTGAATTTAGTCCAGAAGCGACCTGCGCCGACTTGCTCGCACGCTTTGATAATCTGGCCATTTTGCGCACCCTATCAAAAGCGTTCGCTCTGGCGGGACTGCGTTGCGGCTTTACCCTCGCCAGTCCCGCGATTATTAACCTGATGCTCAAGGTGATCCCGCCATATCCCGTGCCGGTCCCCGTAGCAGACATTGCTGAACAAGCGCTCTCCGAGGCCGGTTTAGCGCGGATGAAATATCAAGTTTTAGACTTAACCGCCAACCGTGCCTACCTGCAAGCCGGCCTTAGTATGCTGCCCGGCATCAAGGTACATCCAGGATTTGGTAACTACCTGCTGATAAGCCTGGACGACACCGATGCGGTGTTCGAGCACTTGGGTAATGCGGGGATTATTGTGCGCCGTACCGCAGTCGAGAACAGCTTACGCATCAGTATTGGCAACCGTGACGAATGTGAAAAAGTGTTGGCTTTTATCCGCCAGCAGCTCAGTGAATAAGGACAACCACTGTGAAAGACAAGATTTTATTTATTGACCGTGATGGCACCTTGATTGTGGAACCGCCTGAAGATTATCAAGTAGATCGTCTGGATAAATTGGCCTTTGAGCCGGACGTGATCCCCGCACTACTTAGCCTGCAAGCGGCGGGTTACACCTTGGTGATGGTGAGCAATCAAGATGGTCTGGGAACCGAGAGCTTCCCGCAAGCGGACTTTGATGCGCCACACAACATGATGATGGCGCTGTTTCGCTCGCAAGGGATCCATTTTGAAGACGTACTGATTTGCCCGCACTTTGACAGCGATGACTGTAGCTGTCGCAAACCCAAATTGGGCTTAGTAAAAGACTATTTGCAGCAAGGCCGGATTGATTTCGCCCAATCGGCTGTGATTGGCGATCGCGACACCGATATCACCTTAGCGAACAATATGGCGCTACAAGGCATCAAATATCAACGTGAGGTGATGGGCTGGCCACAGATTGTCGAGCGCCTCACCCAGCAGCCGCGACTGGCCAGCGTTACTCGCACCACCAAAGAAACCGATATTCAGGTGGATGTTAATCTAGATAAGAGTGGCGGCAGTCGCATTGAAACCGGACTGGGCTTTTTTGACCACATGTTGGATCAAATTGCCACCCACGGCGGCTTTCAGCTCAACGTACGCGTTAAAGGCGATTTGCACATCGACGACCACCACACCATTGAAGATACCGCCCTCGCGTTGGGCGACGCGCTCAAACGGGCGCTGGGAGATAAGCGCGGCATTGGCCGCTTTGGCTTTAGCCTGCCGATGGATGAGTGCTTGGCGCAATGTGCGTTGGATTTATCCGGACGCCCCTATTTGAAATTTGAGGCCAGCTTCCCGCAGCCACAAGTGGGCGATATGTCGACCGAAATGGTGGGACACTTCTTCCGCTCATTGACCGACACCTTGGCCTGTACTCTGCACCTGACGGTGTCGGGCGAAAACACCCACCACTTGGTGGAAAGCTTATTTAAAGCCTTTGGCCGCACCTTGCGTCAAGCCATCAAGGTCGAAGGCGACGCCCTGCCAAGCAGTAAAGGAGTGCTGTAATGCGCAAACAGACTGTCATTATCGATACCGGTTGCGCCAATGTGGCCTCAGTACGCTTTGCTGTTGAGCGTTTGGGGTATCAAGCCACACTAAGCCGCGATCCGGACGTGGTGCTAGGGGCAGATAAACTCTTTTTGCCCGGCGTCGGCACGGCCAGCGAAGCGATGAAAAACCTCACCGAGCGCGGCTTGGTAGATTTGGTTAAGCAAGTAGAGCAACCGCTACTGGGAATTTGTCTTGGTATGCAAATGTTGGGGATGCACTCCGATGAAGGCGATAGTCCCGTTGAGTGCCTCGGCCACATCCCCGCGCCCACCAAACTGATGGATACCGCTGGGCAGCCTCTGCCTCATATGGGTTGGAACCGAGTCGCCACCGTCAATGACCATCCCTTATTCGATGGCATTCCCGCAGGCAGCCACTTTTACTTTGTCCACAGTTACGCTATGCCGGTCGGTGATTACACCTTGGCACAATGTCATTATGGTCATGCGTTCAGTGCGGCCATCAATCGAGGCAATTACTTCGGGGTTCAGTTTCACCCTGAGCGCTCGGGCAAAGTGGGCGCGCGTTTGATTCAGAACTTTTTGGAGATGTAAGCAAGGATGATTATACCAGCACTCGACTTGATAGACGGCCAAGTGGTGCGCCTTTATCAAGGAGATTATCAGCAAAAAACCGACTACAGTTTTGACCCGCGTGAGCAGTTTGCGCGTTACCATCAAGCGGGCGCGGATTGGTTGCACCTCGTGGATTTAACCGGCGCTAAAGATCCCACCGCGCGTCAGGTCGATTTAATCACCGAGATTTTGCAATCAACGCCTGCCAACATCCAAATTGGCGGTGGCGTGCGCACCGAAATGGACGTGATTGAGCTGCTGAACACCGGCGCGCAGCGCGTAGTGATCGGCTCCACCGCGGTTAAATCCCCCGATTTGGTTAAAGGCTGGATGCAAACCTACGGCCCTGACCGGATTGTATTGGCACTCGACATTCACATCGACAGCGACGGGACGCGACGCGTGGCGGTGTCCGGTTGGCAACAAGACTCCGGCGTCACCATTGAAGCGCTCCTCGACGATTATTTGTCCGTCGGGCTAGAGCATGTGCTGTGCACCGATATCTCCCGCGATGGCACCTTGCAAGGCAGCAATGTGGCGCTTTACCGCGACTTGTGTCAGCGCTATCCGAGCATTGCGTTTCAATCATCAGGCGGCATTGGCAGTCTCGAAGACATTCGCGCCTTGCGCAATACCGGCGTCGCAGGCGTGATCGTCGGCCGCGCCCTACTGGAAGGCAACTTTAGCGCAGAGGAGGCGATCGCATGCTGGCAAAACGGATAATTCCTTGTTTGGACGTCCGCGACGGACAAGTGGTCAAAGGCGTGCAATTTCGCAATCACGAAATCATCGGCGATATCGTCCCGCTCGCCAAACGCTATGCCGAAGAAGGCGCTGACGAGTTGGTGTTTTATGACATCACCGCCTCCAGTGACAGCCGGGTGGTCGATAAAAGCTGGGTCAGTCGCGTCGCGGAAGTAATTGATATCCCGTTTTGCGTTGCCGGTGGGATTAAATGCGAAGCCGATGCCCAGCAAATCTTGGAATTCGGTGCGGATAAAATATCGATTAACTCACCCGCCTTGGCCGACCCAAGTTTGATCACTCGGCTGGCCAATAAGTTTGGCGTGCAGTGCGTGGTGGTTGGGATTGATTCTTTCTTCGATGAAGCGACCGGGCAATATCAAGTCTATCAATTTACCGGCGATGAAAGCCGTACTCAGGCCACGCCTTGGCAAACCGCTGCCTGGGTTGAGGAAGTCCAACAGCGAGGCGCGGGCGAAATCGTACTCAATATGATGAACCGCGATGGCGTGCGCCAAGGCTATGACTTAACCCAACTCAACATGGTAAGAGAGCGCTGTCAGGTGCCTCTGATTGCCTCCGGCGGTGCCGGTGAAATGTCGCATTTCGCCGACGCCTTTTTACAAGCGAATGTCGATGGCGCGCTGGCCGCTTCGGTGTTTCACAAACAAATCATCGCGATAAGCGAATTAAAACAAACATTAAAACAACAAGGGATCGAGGTAAGAGTATGACGGCAGCGTGGGTAGAACGTATCGATTGGGAGAAAAACGCCGGCTTGGTGCCTGCGATTATCCAACACAGCGATAGCGGCCAAGTGTTAATGCTGGGCTATATGAATGCCGATGCACTGAACGCGACGCTCGAAACCGGTCGCGTCACTTTTTGGTCGCGCAGCAAGTCGCGTCTTTGGGTAAAAGGCGAAAGCTCCGGTCATGTGTTAAGCCTTGAGCACATTGCACTCGATTGCGATCAAGACACCTTGTTGGTCACGGCGACGCCGCATGGACCCACCTGTCACCTCGGCACGACCACCTGCTTTGACAGTGACAATAAACCGCCACACACCGGCCCCGGCTTTTTGTCGAGCCTAGAGCAAGTACTTGCCAGCCGCAAAGACGCCGCGCCTGATGAGTCTTACACTGCAAGCTTATTTGCCAAAGGCACCAAGCGTATCGCGCAAAAAGTGGGAGAAGAAGGCGTCGAAGTCGCCCTCGCGGCCACGGCAGGCGATAAGGCCGAGCTATTAAACGAAAGCGCCGACTTGCTCTATCACCTGTTGGTATTACTGCAAGACCAAGAGCTTAGCCTCCATCAAGTGACCGAAGTCCTCGCCTCTCGCCATCAAGGCTAACGGCCACGCGCGTTAGTGTAAACAAGGTCCCTCCAAAGCGCTGCCCACATGCGGCGCTTTTTAAGTTGTGCTAAGTTGCTTAAAACGGTGTTGTTTCCTAAATCATTGAACTTGTCACTCTAGCGGCGATCAGATCATCAAAGCCTCAAGATAGGTCACAGGAGAAAAGGCATTAAACCGACCATTCCACCGCGCAGCAATGCGGGTTACTGGGAGGACGGCCGTCCTCGCAATGCAGCCGTCAAATCCTTGAAACCCGGTGACAGGGAAGATGGGAAACAAGAAGCGGGTTATCACCAACGCTCTCTGTCGGAAACAGGGATAACTCGATACAAAAAGTTACTCATCCCTCAGCTGACACTACGTAATTACGATGCACAAGTTGGCGAAGCATTGGCCAACATAAAAGTGATGAACAAAGTCAATCAACTCGATATGCCTGTTAGTTGCCAAGTTGACTGATGGGAACAACCTCACTCTTATCAGTGAGTTAGGTGACTAACTTGAACAACAACGCCTCGTCAAACCGATCTTTTGGGTCAAAAAGCGCTCGCGGTCTAGCCCAATCATGGCTTAAATGCTGACATTTAAGGAAAATGTTATATAACATTTTTAGCTCGCAGCATTATGTAAATCACATGTCTATTTATTCAATATTCGGGTGTTGTTGGTCGAAAATTTTCGATTTGTAAATGTTCGAGATTGTTGATTAATGTAATGTACTAAACATAGAAAAATATAACTTTACACAAAACAATCAACTTGTTACTAGGGGGTATTGACCTTTCTATCTATCTTTTATAGCACTTTGTGGTAAATTTATACAAAGACGAGCTTTTGACGTGTAGCTAGCCTATATGAAAAGCCGATAACGCAGTAGAAATAAACCACGAAAAATCAATAGCTCCTAGCTATAGAAATAAAACTATAAAGGAAGGCTATTCTACGAGGAAAAGGAAACCCCTCTTACTATTATTAAATTTTGTAACATCTTGTTCTGCTAACGCTGAAAATGATGATTTACTTTGGCCTGCCACTAACTTTAGTAGTTATGTTTTTAGTGACTTCAACTCCGGTTCCGGCAACAGTCAGCGCGGACTGGCAGTTGGGTAAAATCTCGGAATAGGTGGATATTCTATTCGTTCTGGCTTGCCCCCAGACTATGGGCTTTATTCTCTCAGTGTCTATTTCTGGATTGATAGAAGTAGTTAATCAGTTATTCAAACTAATATATTAAGGCGAAATTCTTCTATCTATTTTATGTTTTATAAAACAAGGTGAATAATGGAAATACTATTTTTTATTGCTTTTGCGTTGTCGCTGTTAAATGTAATATGTGCTTTTGTAACAAAAGAAATATTTTTTGCTGGTGGTTGGATTAGTTATCATGAAAATAAATCGCATTTTTTTGCTGGATTAGTGACATTCATTATGTTTATTTTCTTCTATGGTGGTTTTTATTTTTTTATTTTCCCATCCGTATGATCGATAGAAGTTTAGGTTTGCAAATGATTATAAATTATTTATTCTTCAATTCTATTAAACTAAATTAATAAGCTAAAACATGATCGGAAAAACCCATCAATCGTCGTTGCCTTAAGTCTAAACCTTTTACAAAACAACTAACTAGAACCTATACAGTAACATACTGATAAATAATGGCTTTAACACTTCCAGATTGATGAGTAAGCAATAAAAACACATGAGTAAAACGGTGCAATTCCCTACATGATCGAATTTATTAATCTAGCGATATTTAGAGCATCATTGCAAAGATATTAGGAACTGCAAGCTTAGCAATATCGATCATTAACACTATACTAAACCCAGATATAGCACTAGTCAAAAGGTCGGTCAGGTAGTCATAAATACCGCTGCTTTTGTTGGCTCTTATGCACTTTCTAGTTACTTGGTTTCTACACTTGGTACTGGATTGGTTGTTGGTGGCCCTGTTATAATAATCAGCTTATTGCTTGTGACTTTGGCAATTTTTCAGTCAATACTGGTTAGCTTAATTATCGAGTCATATTTGACTAATAGAAATCATAAAAATAACAAAGAAGGATCATTATCTTGATACCAAAAAGGTGTATTATTCCCAGCATTGCCGGGTCGGTAGTTGGTTATTGTTTAGCTCGGCAGTGCGAAGGTTTCCATCGTCTACTGCTTGGAGAGTTTCCGTTTTTTCAAGATAAATCTATGCTTTTCATATGTTTAGTTCCAATTATTGCTATATCGGTGATTATAGAAAATAAATACGTATGGGGTAAGCTTATAAAATTGGAAACAAACGCAGATGTGTGGGGTGTTTCATTTGGATTCCTAATAGGGTTTGTAACATTAGGTATCTATTAGATTTATATAGGCAATTAAATTTTCATACTACTAGGGTTTGTTGACCTTGATATAGGTGGATTCTATTTATGCTGGCTTGCCCCTAGACCTAGGCGAGATCGCGAACGTCTTTTAAACCAAAAAAGATCAGTTTGATGATCTCCTCTGGCTGTGATCATATAGGCCGATTCTAAAATAGTTCGGGGTAGATACCGTGGATATCGCTATAGCACGTCTGTTTGGTAACTCGCCTGAGTTTTGGCTCAATGCGCAAAGGGCCGTTGATCTTTGGGAGGCGTCGCAATCAATTAAACACGAGGTAGAAAAAATAAAACCGCTTGATGTCGCTTAATCGCGCGTCATGGCCGTAGCAGATCGCCAAATCCAGCTCAGATCAGTTAAACTGCCTGTATTCCCGACAGTTAGTGACAAGGCGTCCTATGTTTAACGGCAAATCCATTCTGATCACCGGCGGTACTGGCTCTTTTGGTAAAAAGTACGTCCGCACCCTGCTTGAACGCTATCAACCACGTCGCCTCGTGGTGCTCTCTCGCGATGAGCTCAAGCAATATGAAATGCAGCAAACCTTTAACGCCCCTTGCATGCGCTATTTTATTGGCGATGTGCGTGATGGCGATCGTTTAATGCAAGCGATGCAAGGCATTGACTATGTGATTCATGCCGCTGCACTCAAGCAGGTACCTGCCGCCGAATACAACCCGATGGAGTGTATCAAGACCAACATTCACGGTGCAGAGAATGTGATTCGCGCTGCGATTGCCAACGGGGTGGAAAAGGTGATTGCGCTCTCGACCGATAAAGCCGCCAGCCCCAATAATCTCTATGGCGCCACCAAACTGTGTTCAGATAAATTGTTTGTCGCCGCTAACAATATGACCGGGGGCCAAAAGACACGTTTTTCGGTGGTGCGCTATGGCAATGTGGTCGGCTCGCGCGGCTCTGTGGTGCCTTTGTTTAAGAAAAAGGCAGCGGAAGGCGCGGATCATTTGCCCATTACCCATCCTGAAATGACCCGTTTTTGGATTACCTTGCAGCAAGGGGTGGATTTCGTGCTGAAAAACTTTTCGCGCATGTATGGCGGTGAAATATTTGTCCCTAAGATCCCATCGGTTCGTCTGACGGATCTCGCCAGCGCCTATGCCCCGAATACTCCCGTCAAGGTGATAGGCATTCGTCCCGGCGAGAAAATGCATGAAGTGATGTGTCCGGCTGATGATGCGCACCTGACGCTCGAATTTGCCGATCATTACGTGATTTGTCCCACCATTAAGTTCTACGATGCCGATGATGACTATCGAGAAAATGCGTTGGGCGAAAAAGGACAGCCCGTGCCAGAGGGCTTTGAGTATCAATCAGGCACTAACCCAGATGTGTTAACCGTCGAGGCCATTTTGCAACTCGACGCCGAGCAGTAAAGGAGTATGGCGTTGATCCCATACGGAAAGCAGCATCTTAGTGAGCAAGACTACGCCGCTGTGCTTGAGGTGCTAAAAAGTGATTATCTGACGCAAGGCCCGCAAGTTCCGGCTTTTGAAGCCGCCGTCGCCGAACTCACCGGGGCTGCGCATGCGGTCGCCGTCAATAGCGCGACATCTGCCCTGCATCTCGCTTGTCTGGCCCTAGAACTAGGCCCAGGCGATCGTTTATGGACCTCGCCCATTACCTTTGTCGCGTCAGCCAATTGTGGTCGATACTGTGGTGCCGAGGTGGACTTTGTCGATATCGACCCGAACACACGTAACCTATGCCCCAAGCAGCTCGCGAAAAAGCTAGCGCAAGCGGCCGCTACTCACACCTTGCCCAAAGTGCTGGTGGTGGTGCATATGGCCGGTGCCAGTGCGCCAATGGCCGAGATTGCCGCGCTTGCCAAGCGTTATCAGGTGGCCATTATTGAGGATGCGTCACATGCGATGGGCGCCCACTATCAAGAAGCGGCGGTGGGTGGATGCCAGTACAGCGATATTAGCGTATTTAGTTTTCATCCTGTCAAAGTGGTTACCGCGGGAGAGGCAGGGGTTGCCACTACCCAAAATGCCACATTGGCGAAAGCGCTGTGTCAGTTACGTAGCCACGGGATCACCCGTGATGCAGAAGACTGCCACGCAGCCTTGCCGCCTTGGGGTTATGAGCAGCATGCATTGGGGATGAACTATCGCCTCTCGGATATTCATGCTGCACTTGGCCGTTCACAATTAACCCAGCTTCGTTCCTTTATCGCCAGACGGTTTGCACTCGCCGAGCGTTACCATCAGGCACTGGCGGATTTGCCCGTCAAGCGGCCCGTTTTAGACCCTGAGTCGGCATGGCATTTGTATTTGATTGAGCTTGAGCACGCCGATACACGCCGCGCCGTTTTTGAAGCAATGTGTGCGCAAGGCATTGGCGTGAACGTGCACTATATTCCTGTGCATACGCAACCTTACTATCAGGCACTGGGCTTCGAGCCCGGAGACTTCCCGCTTGCCGAACAGTATTACGCGGGCGCACTCACTTTGCCGCTTTACCCCGATTTAACCAAGCAACAGCAAGATACAGTGATTGCTGCGCTACAAAAAGCCATTGAGGACGCGTGACCGATGAATGTATGTATTATTCCCGCCCGAGGTGGCAGCAAGCGCATTCCGGGCAAGAACCTCAAACTGTTTAACGGTGCGCCCATTATCACTTATGCCATTGCGACAGCACGTCAAAGTGGGCTATTCGATCGCGTCTTGGTTTCCACCGATTGCGACGACATTGCCAGTGTGGCGCGCGATGCAGGAGCTGAAGTGCCTTTTGTACGTCCCGCCGAGATTGCCGGTGATCACGCCACGACCTTGGATGTGCTTGAGCATGCGATCCAGTGGCTGAACCAGTCGCCACAGCACACGCCTTTGCAAGCGGTATGCTGCCTGTATGCGACCACTCCCTTTGTCACCACGGATGACTTGCGCCAAGGCTTAGCGTTACTGAACGGCGACACCGTCAAATACAGTTTTGCCGCCACCCGCTACGCCTTTCCAATTCAGCGCAGTATTCATGTCGATGCCGATGGCAGTGTCAGCATGTTGTGGCCCGAGCACTTCACCACCCGTTCACAAGACTTACAACCGGCGTACCACGATGCGGGAATGTTTTACTGGGGCACACCAAGTGCGTTTTTAGCGCGCGAGCCGGTTTTTGCCCCCCATTCGAAAGCCGTGTTGATCCCTCATTACCGCGTGCAAGACATTGATGAACCGGATGACTGGCTACGCGCTGAGCTAATGTATCAACTGTTGGAGCAACAAGCCTTGCTATGAGCCATATTGCCATTCGAGTCGATGCCTCCCAAGCGATAGGCACCGGACACGTCAGCCGCATGCACGTGTTGGCTAACATGCTACAAAGGGCTGGTCATCAGGTAACCTTGGTCTGTCGCGATTTACCCGGCAATTTGATAGCGGTCAGCCAAGAGCAAGGCTTAACGGTGGCGGCGTTGCCTGCCCCCAAAAACTCGCTTAGCAACACCGATTGGCTGGGTGTGAGCCAGCGGCAAGATGCCGAAGAGACAAGCGCATGCGTGGCTAACCAGCCGGTGGATTTAGTGGTGGTGGATCATTACGCCTTAGATGCCCGCTGGGAGCAATCAATTTACACCCAATTGGGCTGTCCGGTGATGGTGGTCGATGATTTAGCCAATCGGCCCCACGATTGCGCGTTTTTACTCGATCAAAATCCTTGGCCTGACCTGACTACGCGCTACGCGTCACAGCTTTTAAATTCACAAACCCGATGCTTATTGGGGCCAGACTATGCACTATTGCGTCCAGCATTTGCCGCCTTACATCAGTCTCCGCCGCCGCGGGAAGATAAGGTGATCGCCTTTTTCTCCGGCACGGACCCGACCGGTGAAAACCGCAAGCTCGTTGACGCGGTCAAACACCTAGCACAAGAGCAGAAGTGCGAGAGACTGCCTTTCTCGCTATTAATTGTCACCGGACGGCGTAACCCAGACCGCGAAGCATTGTGTAAAGCGCCTGTCCCCGATGGGGTTCGCGTAGTGGAAGCTCTTTCGAACTTTGATACCCACATGGCACGGGCGCGCTACGCGTTTGGGGCGGCCGGTGTGACTGCCATTGAGCGCAGCTGCTTGGGGGTCCCGAGCACCTTGGTGTGTGTGGCGGAAAACCAACACGCCATGGCCGAGTATCTCGCCGGACAGCCGGGCTATCAATACTTAGGACGCGGTGAGCACACCCGCTGGCAAGATTACGCATCTGCACTGCAGCACCTTGCGGCAAACTGGCATCAGCTTCCTACCCTACCAGCGATCACTGATGGAAAAGGCGCAGAGCGCGTGGTCGCGGCCTTGGAGCATCACTTATGCAACTGATTTTTAAAGCGGTGAGTCACGCGGACAGTGACACTTTATGGCATTGGCGCAACCGTCCCACTGTCCGCCAGTTTATGTACACCCAGCATGAAATTAGCCATGATGAGCACAAAGCATGGTTCAGCCATATGCTCGCCAACACGCACCGTTATTTCTATATCGTTTACAAGTGCGTAGACGGCCAACCGGACAAGCCACTTGGCGTGGTCAATCTTGACCTCGATAGCGAGAATAGGACAAGTGCGACCTGGGCTTTTTATGCGGCTCCGGATGCACCGCGTGGCAGCGGCGCACTCATGGAGTTTGGCGCATTAAGTTTAGCATTTGAGACCTTGGGCGTGACCCAATTGAACTGTGAGGTGCTCAGTCATAATCAGGGGGTGGTTCGGCTACATCAACGCTTTGGCTTTCGTGAAACGCCGCAAAGTCGGCAACGCACCTTTTCCCTGCCTGAGGGAAAGACAGTCGAGATTGTATGCCTGTCTTTGTCCGCGGATGAGTGGCAGCAAGGCGCCAGCGCCCTTCAAACCAAACTGAATATCGATACGGTTTATGAACGACATTAAGATTGCAGGCCGTTTGATCGGCCCCCAGCATCCTCCCTATATCATTGCCGAAATGTCGGCGAACCATAATGGTAGCCTTGAGCTTGCCAAACAAACCATTTCCATGGCCAAAGCTTGCGGTGCCGATGCCGTCAAAATGCAAAGCTATACCGCCGATACCATTACCCTTGATTGCGACCACGATGAGTTTCAGATCAAGGGCGGACTATGGGATGGTTATAGTCTCCACCAGCTATATCGCTGGGCACAAACCCCGTTTGAGTGGCACAAGCCGTTATTTGATCACGCGAGAAAAGAAGGCATCACCTTATTCTCCTCTCCTTTTGATTGCTCAGCGATTGATTTGCTCGAAGATCTTAACGCTCCTGCCTATAAAATTGCCTCGTTCGAGGCGATTGATTTGCCCTTGATTCACTATGCCGCGCAAACCGGTAAACCGATGATCATCTCAACCGGCATGGCTGACGAGACAGAGATTGCCGAGGCGGTGGCGACGGCCCGTGATAACGGCTGTCGTGAGCTGGTGTTGCTTCATTGTATCAGCGCCTACCCTGCGCCGATTGAACAAAGCCATCTGCGAACCATCCCAACCTTAGCCACACGCTATCAAACCTTGGCGGGCTTATCCGATCATTCGCTGACTAACATCGCCGCGATCGCAGCCATCGCACTCGGCGCGTGCGTGATTGAAAAACATGTGATGCTCTCTGAAGATTCGGGAGGCCCGGATGCCGCTTTCTCGCTTACGCCACCTGCACTCAGTGCGCTTTGTGAGCAAACCCACGCGGCGTGGCAAGCGTTAGGAGAAAGCGCCCTCACTATACGAGAGGCCGAGTCGAGCAACCGTCAATTTAGGCGTTCTTTGTATGTCTGTGAGGATATCGCACTCGGTGAGCCACTGACGCCCGATAATGTGCGCAGTATTCGTCCGGGCTTTGGGTTGGCACCGAAACACTATGATACCGTGCTCGGAAAGCGCGCAACACGCGCGTTAACTAAAGGCACTCCGTTGTCGTGGGAAGATATAGACTGATAGCCTGAGTAGGTTATTGTTATTCCCAAGACCACAAACAAAAAACCCGGCTAGCGAGCCGGGTTTTATCATCGTGCGATAATGCGATTACATTTGCGCAATCATGTCATCTGCGAACTCAGAGCACTTACGCAGGCTTGCACCTTCCATCAGACGCTCAAAGTCATAGGTCACTGTTTTGTTCGCAATCGCTTTTTCCATTGCTTTGATCACCAGATCAGCGGCTTCAAACCAGCCCATATGGCGCAGCATCATTTCTGCAGAAAGAATGAGTGAACCTGGGTTCACCTTATCTTGACCGGCGTATTTCGGCGCCGTGCCGTGGGTAGCTTCAAACAGCGCCACACCGTCACCAATGTTGGCACCAGGAGCAATACCGATACCACCAACTTGCGCTGCCAATGCATCGGAGATGTAGTCGCCATTCAGGTTCATAGTGGCAATCACATCATACTCCGCCGGACGCAGCAGGATTTGCTGCAAGAACGCATCCGCGATGGAGTCTTTGATGGTGATCTGTTTGCCGGTTTTTGGATTCTTCATCGTCATCCAAGGACCGCCGTCCAGCAACTCAGCACCAAATTCTTCTTTGGCCACTTCATACGCCCAGTCTTTAAACGCCCCTTCGGTAAACTTCATGATGTTACCTTTGTGGACGATAGTCAGTGAGTCGCGATCGTTATCGATGGTGTACTCAAGCGCCGCACGAACCAGGCGCTTAGTGCCTTCTTCTGAGATTGGCTTAATGCCTACACCACACTGCTCAGGGAAACGGATTTTGTTGGCGCCCATTTCTTCACGCAGGAACTTAATCACTTTATCCGCTTCCGCGGTGCCTGCTTTAAACTCAACACCCGCGTAGATGTCTTCTGAGTTTTCGCGGAAGATCACCATGTCAGTGTCTTCTGGCTTTTTCAGTGGGCTAGGAACGCCAGTGAAGTAGCGAACAGGACGCGCGCAGATGTAAAGATCGAGTTCTTGACGAAGGGCTACGTTCAGAGAACGAATACCACCACCCACAGGGGTTGTCAGTGGGCCTTTGATGGCAACTTTATATTCACGAATAAAATCAAGTGTTTCAGCAGGCAGCCATTGATCATCACCGTATACCTTGGTGGATTTCTCACCGGTGTAGATTTCCATCCATGAAATCTTACGCTCACCGTTGTAGGCCTTAGCAACTGCTGCATCAACAACTTTAATCATTGCAGGGCTAACATCCATCCCGATGCCGTCCCCTTCAATGTAAGGGATGATTGGGTGGTTAGGGACTACCAGTTTTGTGCCGTCGAGCGTGATCTTCTGACCTTCCGCCGGTACAACTACTTTACTTTCCATTTTAATCTCCTAGCGTCCATTTGTTATCTTTGTGTAAGATGCGCACTGAGGATACTTGAATTCACGCAACACGCCAAACAGATTATTACGTGTATAATACGGAAGTCTCATTTGCCGTTTAATCTATTTGACAGTCCTTATGACCAAGAAACCCCGCGCCAAGCCAGCATCGAACACTGTTTTAAACACAACGAAAAAAGCGCTAACAGCACCGCCCACTCAAGCTTCATCCCCACGCACTACACGCGTTATTCTCGTTAACAAACCGTATAATATGTTAACGCAATTCAGTGGCGAACCCGCCGATAGCACATTAGCCGACATCGTATCAGTCAAAGATGTCTATCCAGCCGGTCGGCTTGATAAGGACAGCGAGGGGTTGCTGGTCCTTACCAATAACGGCGCCTTACAAGCCAGATTAACCCAGCCTTCATCTAAATCTCCCAAAACCTATTGGGTCCAAGTGGAAGGTGAGCCCAGCGATGAAGCGATTCAAGCGCTTTGCGACGGTGTGGAGCTAAAAGATGGTCTAACGCTACCCGCTGAGGTATCAAAAATGGCGTCACCCGCCGTGTGGGAACGCCATCCTCCGGTACGCTATCGCGCCAACATTCCCACTACCTGGTTAAAGGTGGTGCTGCACGAGGGGCGAAATCGACAAGTACGTCGGATGACTGCCCATATTGGCCACCCGACGCTGCGCTTGATTCGCGCCCAACTCGGCGCCTGGCAGCTGGATGATTTGCAGCCAGGCCAGTGGTGTGAGGTTGATCCGCCGAAAGGCTTTGAGCAGTTCACCCCTAAACCCAAAGGGCCAAAAGGGAAAGCACCGCGTGGGCGCACTCGATCGTCCAAGCGCGCACCGTCGAAGAAGGCTCGATAAAGCCAAGCTTCACAGCAATTGTCGTCACCGCTCTGAGATTAGATACCACGCACAGACACGCCGTGAATCCATCCCTGGAGGCTCCGCCGCGCCATCCATGGCGCGGAGGGTCTTTGCGCGGCACCCAATCACAGACTATGTCCGCCATTGATATTTAATCGCATCAACATAAGCTGCATCGGTCGCCGTCCACGCAACCATCTATCTACTTTAGATAACGGTTAACGTGTGAGCCTTATCACATCTGTATCCGGCGATTTGATTCTGTTAAACTCAGCGTCCGTTTATTGATAGCAGCATTTGTGATCACCATGTCAGATAACAGCAGCAAAAAAGTGATTGTCGGAATGTCCGGCGGTGTTGATTCGTCCGTTTCTGCCTACTTGTTGAAACAACAGGGTTATCAGGTCGAAGGCCTGTTTATGAAAAACTGGGAAGAAGATGACAACGAAGAATACTGCTCTGCTGCAGAAGACTTGGCCGATGCGCAAGATGTCTGCGATAAGTTGGGCATTGAGCTACATACCATTAATTTTGCCGCTGAGTATTGGGACAATGTGTTCGAGCATTTTTTGACCGAGTACAAAGCAGGCCGTACGCCGAATCCAGATATTCTGTGCAATAAAGAAATTAAATTTAAGGCATTTCTCGAGTTTGCCGACGAAGTGCTAGACGCCGATTATATTGCTATGGGCCATTATGTGCGTCGATCTTTCCCCGACAATGGTGAAAAAGTACAGATGCTGCGTGGCCTTGATAGCAATAAAGACCAAAGCTACTTCTTATATACACTCAGCCACGATCAGATTGCACGTAGCTTATTCCCAGTTGGCGATCTCGAAAAGCCACAAGTACGCCAAATTGCCGAAGAACAAGGCTTGGTGACCGCAAAGAAAAAAGACTCCACCGGGATCTGTTTTATTGGTGAGCGCAAATTTACTGACTTTTTATCGCAGTACTTACCCGCGCAACCGGGGCCCATCGAAACGACCGATGGCGAGAACATCGGTGAGCACCAAGGCTTGATGTATCATACCCTGGGCCAACGTAAAGGCTTAGGGATTGGCGGATTAAAAGGCGGTAACGGTAGCGAAGCGCCCTGGTATGTGGTCGATAAAGACGTTGAACGCAATGTACTGATTGTAGGTCAAGGCCATGATCATCCACGCTTATTCTCTGCAGGCTTAATGGCTGCCCAATTACACTGGGTCGATCGCGAGAATGTGACCGAGACACGCCGTTGCACAGTCAAAACCCGATATCGTCAACACGATATATCATGTACTATCACGCCTGTTGATAATGACACCATAAAAGTGACATTCGACGAGCCGCAAATTGCGGTCACCCCTGGCCAATCCGCTGTTTTTTATGACGGCGACGTGTGCTTAGGTGGTGGTATTATCGAGCAACGTATTTAAGGAGCCGTGATCAGTGGCAGAGACGATTTATGATCGCACCCTCGCTTTTGCGAGCATTTGTCAGGCAGCGAAACTGGTGCAAGATGTGTCCCGTCAGGGCTATTGTGACCAAGACGCGCTCAGTACCAGCTTAAGCAGCATCGTGATGACGAACCCGTCCTCGACGCTCGATGTGTTTCGCGGTGAGGTCGGTAATGTCACTGGCGGCGGTGAGTCAGGGCTCCATTCAGGCTTGGAAGCGCTGATCAGCCAGCTGGATAATAGCAGCAACGGTAGCGAGCTAATGCGTTATCTGATCAATTTGCTCGCCTTAGAGCGCAAGCTTGCCAGCCGTCGTGATGCCATGGCGCAATTGGGCGATCGGATCGAAACCATCGAGCGCCAATCGAGCCACTTTGATCTGCTTGATGAGCAAATGATCAGTAATCTTGCCAGTATTTATCTCGACGTCATCAGCCCACTGGGCCCGCGTATTCAGGTTTCTGGCGACCCGCAACACCTACAACAAACCGGCGTGCAACATCGTGTGCGTGCCCTCTTGTTATCTGGTATCCGTAGTACCGTACTATGGCGCCAAGTAGGCGGTAAACGCCGACATCTCATTTTTGGTCGTAAACAAATGGTTGAGCAGGCCAAAACTATTCTAGCCCGTAGCTAATCAGATTGAACTCAGGAGACATAAAATGGAACTGTCAGCGCTGACTGCTGTTTCCCCGGTCGATGGCCGATATGGTACGAAAACGATTGCGTTACGATCGATTTTCAGTGAATTTGGATTGCTAAAGTATCGCACCATCGTTGAAATCCGCTGGCTGCAAAAGCTTGCTGCGACTGACAGCATCACAGAAGTGCCTGCGTTTAGTGATGAGGCCAATGCATTATTGGATCGCATTGCCGCTGAATTTAGTGAGCAAGACGCTGCGCGCATCAAAGAGATTGAGCGCACCACCAACCATGACGTCAAAGCGGTTGAATACTTTTTAAAAGAAAAAGTGGCTGACAACCCTGAGCTGAATGCTGTTAACGAATTTATTCACTTCGCTTGTACCTCTGAAGACATCAATAACCTGTCTCACGCGCTGATGCTTAAAGAAGCGCGCGATACCGTTATCTTGCCTGAGATGAAGCGCCTTGAAGCGGCGGTGAAAGATCTGGCTCAGCAGTTCCGTGATGTGCCTATGCTCTCTCGCACCCACGGCCAGCCTGCGTCTCCTTCGACCATGGGTAAAGAGATGGCGAACGTTGCCTACCGCATGGCGCGCCAAATCAAACAAGTCGAGAGCACTGAAATTCTCGGTAAGATCAACGGCGCAGTCGGTAACTACAATGCGCACCTCTCAGCCTATCCAGAGATTGATTGGCACGCCTACAGCGAAGCCTTTGTCACCTCGCTTGGTATTGATTGGAACCCGTATACAACCCAAATTGAGCCGCATGATTACATTGCTGAGCTCTTTGATGCCGTCTCGCGCTTTAATACTATCTTGATCGATTTTGACCGCGATATCTGGGGCTATATTGCACTGGGTCACTTTAAGCAAAAAACCGTTGCGGGCGAAATTGGTTCATCGACCATGCCACATAAAGTGAACCCGATTGATTTTGAAAACTCGGAAGGCAACCTAGGGTTGGCGAACGCGATTTTCTCTCATCTGGGCCAAAAGCTACCGATTTCTCGTTGGCAGCGAGATCTGACTGACTCCACCGTGCTGCGTAACTTGGGCGTGGGTGTAGGCTACACCTTGATTGCTTATACCTCGACCCTTAAAGGGATCAGCAAACTGGAAGTGAACCAAGCGGCGCTCGAAGCTGAATTGGACAAAAACTGGGAAGTACTGGCAGAGCCCGTTCAAACCGTAATGCGTCGTTATGGGATTGAGAAGCCGTACGAGAAGCTGAAAGAGCTTACGCGCGGGAAACGTGTCGATGGTGAAGGCATGCGCCAGTTTATCGATGGCCTTGATTTACCAGAGCATGAAAAAGCGCGTCTTAAGCAAATGACGCCTGCCAATTATATTGGTGATGCGGTCAAGCTCACTGACAAACTTTAAGCAAAACACTCCCATACCTCACGGCCTCCATTTGGAGGCCGTTTTTTATCCCCCTCGCACCGCCCCGCTCAGCGCGTTATACTGCCGCAAATTTCTTAACCTGTGATGCTATGTATCAGTTTCAATTTTCCATTGCCGACTTTATGTCCACCTATTGGCACCAAGCGCCTACCGTTATCCGCCAAGGCTTTATAGACTTCGAGGATCCCATCGACCCAGAGGAAGTCGCAGGCTTGGCGATGGAAGCCGATATTGATTCTCGCATGGTGACACACGCGAATGGTCAATGGCAGGTTGCCCACGGACCGTTTGAGGATTTTAGCGACTTTCCTGATACTCACGCGCAACTGATTGTTCAGGCAGCCAACCACTGGCACCCGGGCGCCCGCGAGTTAGCCAGTGCCTTTTCGACACTGCCTCAGTGGTTATTCGACGATCTTATGGTGTGCTATTCCCAACCGCATGGCGGCGTTGGTCCTCATATTGATCAATATGATGTCTTTATTGTGCAAGGCCAAGGGCGTCGTCGCTGGCGTGTCGGACCCAAGGGACAGTATCAAGAAGCCAATTTGGAAACAGGTCTTAAGCAAATTACCGGCTTCGATGCCATCATCGATGTGGTGTTAGAGCCGGGCGACATTCTTTATATCCCACCGGGCTTTCCGCATGAAGGGGATACGCTAGAGCCCTCGCTCAGTTACTCAATTGGCTATCGCTCACCAAAAGCCCGCGAGCTATTGAGTAGCTATGCCGACCAAGTTATCGTCGATGAAGCAGGCGACCATCATTTCCATTGGCCAGCCATGCAAGCACAACCCGACGCGCCGGCAGCATTGGATCCACAACATCTCGCGCAAATGGATGAGATGATGATGGCGTTAATGCACGACGAAACCCGTAAAAAGCGCTGGATTGGCGAGTTTCTCTCTCAGGCTCGACACGAGCTCGACTTGCTCAGCCCCGATCCGCAGTGGCAGCCTGATAGCCTCAAAGCCGCCATGCAAGATGGGCTTTGCTTAGAAAAACTCAGTGGCTTGCGTGCGTTTTATCACCCAGACCAGCCTGAAATGATTTTTATGCTCGGTGAAAGCTTTGATTTACCCGCAGGGTGTGAGTCACTCACCCCAGCGTTATGTAATCAGCGCTTTATTGATTGGGAAACCCTCGGCGATGCCGCTGACAATAGCCTGTTTTGGCCGATGCTCACGCTTTGGGTCAATCGCGGCTACTGGTACCCCCTAGAGGAAGCACCAGAGTAACCGCGTCTCATCAAGGTTATACTTTAAATTGGGCCGTGAGCGCACGCTGGCGGCCTGCTAACCCTTCAAGCTGGCTAGCGATGCTGGCGGTGGATTCAGCATGCGACAAGAGTTCATCACTGCGCTGACGAATATTCGTCACGTTTTGGGTGACATCGCCTGAGACGGCACTTTGTTGTTCAGCCGCAGCACTTATTTCACTATTCAGATCCATCATCTCCTGCATCGCCGCACGTATTTGATCTAGGCTAGTTACGGTTTCTTGCACTTTTTCCGCGGTATGATCTGCCAGTTGATTGCCATCGTGAATAGCAGAGACAACGGAGTCAGCCCCTGACTGCAGCGAGTCAATAACGGTACGGATCTGCGAGATAGACTGGTTGGTTCGCTGGGCCAATTCTCGGACTTCATCTGCGACCACCGCAAACCCGCGTCCCTGCTCCCCTGCGCGCGCCGCTTCAATGGCCGCGTTTAACGCAAGCAAGTTAGTTTGCTCTGACATGGTATCAATAACGGTTAAAATCTCGGTAATGTCTTGGCTGCTTTTATGTAAAGCTTGCGCATCATGCGTGGCACCATTGAGGGTCTCGACCAAGCGCGCCATCGCTTCAGACGAGGTTGTGACAATCGCCTCTCCACGCTCCGTCGCAGTGTTCACGGCACTGGCCGCGCTTAGCGCGGATTCGGTATGGCGGGCGACTTGCGTCGCCGTTTGCGTCATTTGTTCCGAGGCCGTTGCCACCGCGTCCAAGCTTGAGACTTGTTCACGACTACCATCTCGAGTTTGCGCCGCCACGCGTGATACTTCTTTAGCGGTGTGTTCCGCTTCTTTAACGCTATCAATCACATTTGCCATGATGGGCTGGAGCTTATCGAGAAAGCGATTAAACCGCCCAGCTAATACGCCAATTTCATCGCGGTTTTTGAGGACAATGCGCTGAGTCAGATCGCCATCACCATCCGCAATCTCCGCTAACCGAGAGGCTAAAAAGCGTAATGGTTTAACGATTTGCCGAGCAGCAAGACTCACGACGACTAAAGCCAGTAGAATGGCAATCACGCCCAAGGTACGCTCAGTTGTGGCGGCTTGCGCGCGTTGCGCGGTTATCTGCAACGCTAGCTGTGTCGCACTCGCCAGCAATGCTTGTTCCGGCAGCGAAATGAGCACTCCCCATGTTGCTCTGGGTAACGCAATCGGCACATAGGTCATTAATTGGCTTTGCTGCCACTGCGTTTTCGCGTCCCCTGCACTTACCCACTCTGACAGCTGAGATGGTGCATAACGCAATTGCGAGATATCACTCCCCAATGCATTCGGCTCATCGGTTGCCACTAGCTGACCACGCTGGCTGATCACACTAATATGCCCACGGCCGTCAAAGAGTGCTTGGTCCGCTTGCTCAATCAAGGCTTGTAGATCATTCAATTGGATCTCAATCCCCAGCACACCGAGCACGTCACTATCACGCATCAGCGGTGAGGAAATCGTAACATGTAAGCCTTCTGTGTCGCTTTGGGGAGCAGACACACAAGCTGTACCTTGGCTGAGTGGGCATTGATACCAATAATTGCTGGGCTGCCCGGAGGCGGTGCGGGCGGTATCATTAATTTGTGATTCGCTCAGCACTGATGGCGTCAACTGGTCACCACGCTTTTGCCATAGACTGGCAAAGCGGCCAGCGGCATTGGCGCCACGTTCGCTGTCTAATTGGTAAAACTCATCTTCTTGGTCAAGTGCATTGGGCTTAAACACGACAAACGCTGCTTGTACACTGTCGAAGTTCATGACCGAGCGACGGACGAGTTCATTAATCGAGCCGCGAAGCTCACCACTATCCGTAAAATTTTGCTCCGCGTTATACTGTAAATACACCACACTTTGGGCCAGCATTTGTGCGCGGTACACCGCCTCATCAAGCGAACGTTGAACATGGGTGGCTTGCACTTGTGCTTGGCTTGTCGCTAAGCGCTGTGCGGATTGTTTTAAGCTCTGCGTACTCGCAGCGCTGACGGTTTGATGGAATTGCTGATTCACGTACGACGAAAAACTCAGCAGCGCTGCTGCCGTAATGGCAACACACGCGCCAGCCACTAGCGTGACTTTCCATTGGATTGAAAGGGATTTCATGACAGCTCCTTGTCATTACAACGCACTCGCATAACGCCAGCGCTATTCTCATCCTTGAAACACTTGTAACTAGACCATAACAAAAAAGCGCAGGCGATAAACCTGCGCTTTCCCATATTTTGCTTTTTTACGGTAAGAACCCTAAATGACTTATCTGTCTTTCGGGTCTAACGCATCGCGTAAACCATCACCGACATAGTTAAAGCAAAACAGTGTCATCACCATAAAGGCCGCAGGGAAAAGCAATTGCCAAATCGCGAGCTCCATCGTTTGAGAGCCCTCTTGCAACAACGCCCCCCAACTGGTCATCGGCTCTTGCACCCCGAGTCCCAAGAAACTTAGGAATGATTCAAACAAAATCATATTGGGCACAAGCAAGGTCGAGTAAACCGCAACAATACCGAGCACGTTTGGCACGATATGGCGCGTAATGATATGGCGCGTACTCACCCCTGAAACATGCGCGGCTTCGACGAACTCTTTGCTGCGTAAACTCAGGGTTTGACCACGAACAATACGCGCCATGTCTAGCCATGCAATACAGCCGATGGCCACGAAGATCAGAACGATATTACGGCCAAAGAAGGTAACCAATACAATCACGAAGAACATGAATGGAATAGATTGGAGGATTTCGACCAAACGCATCATGACAGCATCGGTGCGGCCGCCAATAAAGCCAGATGTGGCACCATATAGAGTACCAATCAACACCGCGACGAGTGCCCCCATGACACCGACCATAATCGAAATGCGTCCGCCCATCATGGTGCGGGTAAACAAATCACGTCCTAGCGCATCGGTACCAAACCAATGCCCCTCCATACCAAATGATGGCGCAGCATGAATAGCATACCAGTCGGTCGCATCGTAGGCATAGGCACTTAGGTGCGGCCCAATAATTACACTAAGACCAATCAAAAACAGGATGACCAAACTTGCCATCGCCGCACGGTTGCGTCGAAAACGCACCGCAGCATCTTGCCATAAGCTTCGACCCTTCACATCGACTTGTTCAGAGAAGCTCTCGAGGGCGTCAATATTTTCTTTTTTCGTCAGCATTATGTCACCCCTAGTAACGGATCTTCGGATCGATATACGCCAGCAGGATATCGACGATAGCGTTAAACAGAATGGTGAGCGTACCAATTAAGATGGTGCAGCCCAGTACCAGTGAATAGTCGCGGTTAAACGCTGCGTTCACGAATAACTTACCGATGCCAGGCAAACCAAAGATGGTTTCAATCACAACCGAACCGGTAATAATCCCCACAAACGCAGGCCCCATGTAGGAAACAACCGGTAGCATCGCCGGCTTCAGTGCATGCTTAACAATAATTTTGGGGTAGCTCAGTCCTTTCGCGCGAGCGGTACGAATGAAGTTACTGTTCAAGGTTTCAATCATGCTGCCTCGAGTGACACGCGCAAATGTTGCCACGTAAAGCAGCGACATGCCTATCATGGGTAGGATCATGAACTGCCAGCCACCACCTTGCCAGCCACCAGCAGGAAGCCAACCGAGATTAATCGAGAAGATGTAAATCAACACCGGGGCGAGAACAAATGATGGCATTACTACCCCAAGCATGGCTGTCGACATGATGGCATAGTCAATCCAGGTGTTTTGCTTAAGTGCCGCAATGGTGCCAATCGTGACCCCAAACACTAAAGTGAACAAAAACGCCAATGCGCCGATTTGTGCAGATACTGGAAATGCCCCCGCGATCAGTTCGTTCACCGAGAAATCGATGTATTTAAATGAGGGACCAAAGTCACCCTGTAAAATATTGCCAAGGTAGGTGGTGTATTGTTCGAACACCGGCTTATCCAAGCCATACTTAGCATTAATGTTGGCCATTACCTCTGGGGGTAACGGACGCTCACTTGAAAAAGGGTTGCCGGGCGCAAACCGCATTAAGAAAAAGGAAACAGTGATCAATACCAACAAAGTTGGAATGGCTTCCAAAATTCGCTTAGCGATAAATTTCAACATAGCTGTACCGTATCGTTTTGAGAATCACAGCGAGCGCTGTCTGAATAGACCTCACAGACAGCGACAGCCAGCCAAGGAAGTCGCCGATGGCGACTCCCTTAGTTAGCTGTGAATCAGGAGTTTATTCCGCTTTAATGTAAAGATCTTTAGAGTAGATCTTCTCTTCAGCGTTATTCGCAGGGAACCCGCCCACTTTCGGGCTAAGGAGACGCGCTTTAACATACTGATAGATAGGCGCGATAGGCATGTCTTTCGCCATTTGCGCTTCTGCGTCTAGGTACAGTTGCTCACGCTCAGCATCATCCGTGGTTTCCATCGCTTTTTGCATGATGGCATCGTAGGCTTTGCTGTCGTAATGCACACCGCCTGATGTATTGGTACTACGCATCAGTGTTAAGAAGGTAGAGGCTTCGTTATAGTCACCACACCAACCGGCGCGTGCCACATCAAAGTCACCTTCATCCTTGGTGCTCAGGTAAGTTTTCCACTCTTGGTTGTTGAGCTCTACATTCACACCCAGCTTGTCTTTCCACATTTGACCAATCGCAACGGCCAGTTTTTTGTGGTTCTCACTGGTGTTGTAGAGCAATGAGAAATCAAGTGGATTACTTTCGTCAAAACCGGCTTCCTTGAGAAGACGTTTTGCTTCTGCATCACGCTCTTCTTGGGTCATTTTCGCATAAGCCGGTAACTCTGGTGAGAAGCCCGCTGTAATTTCTGGCGTGAGGAAGTAAGCAGGCTTTTGGCCTTGGCCAAGTAGTGCATCAGTCACAACATTACGGTCAATGGCGTAAGACAAGGCTTTACGTACACGAACGTCATCAAAGGGTTCACGTTTAGTGTTGAACAGGTAATAGTAGCTACACAGGTTACCGACGATCGAAAGATCTTCAGGGTGCTCCTGTTTAAGACGACGGAAATGCTCGTTGGGAATTTCATACGTCATATCAATCTCACCGGCCAAGAAACGATTCATTTCCGAAACTTGGTTTTCAATGGGTAAGAAAGTCACTTTATCTAACGTCGTGTTTTCATTATCCCAATACTGTTCGTTACGCTTGAGATCAATGCGCTCATTGATTACCCAGTTATCAACGACATAAGCGCCATTACCCACAAAGTGCTCGGGTTTTGTCCACTGATCGCCATACTTTTCAACGACTTTTTGGTTGACTGGCTTCATGGTGGTATGACCCATCATTTTCACCAAATAAGGCACCGCTGTATCTAAGGTGACTTGCAGGGTGTGATCGTCGAGCGCTTTCACACCCAAAGTGTCTTTGTCTTTGGTGCCATCAACAATATCTTTGGCATTGAGCATATGGGTATAAGCGACATACCATGAGTATGGTGACGCGGTATTCGGATCGACAACACGTTTAAAGCTGTATTCAAAGTCGTGTGCGGTGACAGGATCGCCGTTTGACCACTTAGCATCCTTACGCAAGTAAAAGGTGAACACTTTGTTGTCTTTGTTTTCCCAGCGCTCTGCGACCCCAGGGATCACATTGCCGTCGGCGTCTTGGTTAACCAAGCCTTCCAGCAAATCACGAATGACGTGAGATTCAGGCACGCCTTGAGTCTTGTGCGGGTCGAGTGAAGCGACTTCTGCACCATTACCACGGACCAACTCTTGCACTTCAGCAAGTTTCGGCTCACCAGCAGGCGCTTCAGTTTTCGTTTCAGGGCTCGTTTGGGAGGTTTGTTTTTGCTCTGGTTCACTACATCCTGTAAGAGCCAGAGATAGGCCAGCGCCCATAAAGAGGGTTCGGGTGATCGTGTTTAGCTTCATCGTGTAACTCCATAACAATCGCTATATGCATCCGTGACAATCAACACAGGGGATAAAGCGTCCTTCGTGCCTAAACACGTATTGCTCACCGACCTGTGCGGATTAATGGCAAAACATTACCAATCAGCGCTGTGTTTTGCCACAACACTGAAGTATTTTGCCATAAAACGGCAATAAAAACTCATATTTAACTAGGCAAAAACATAGAATAAGAATATTACGCTGGTAAGAGCTGTCGCAGATAGCACTTTATTCACAGAAAGAATAAAAAAACCGAATAAATTTCCATTTATACTGTTTCTGCGTACTGGCTAGCCATTTGCGGCTATCATTCCGCTCTAAAAACGGACAAACCGCTATGACACTATTTATCTGCAGACGATCACACTCAGCTCAAACCCGAAAATGTTACTCATATGTAAATGATGCCACTAAACGCTATTTGTCAATAAAACTCAACCCTAACGCTTTACCATAATGTCAGAGAGGTACCACGGTCACAAAACAACCGCTCTCAGCGCTGATAGGAGCGACCAAATAAATAACATATTCATCAATATGTTAGTTAGGAGCAGTGAGTCTTCACCTCAGCCTAGATATAAAAAAGCCAGCGAATTTCGCTGGCTAGGTCAAAGAAATCAAATCCTATTTTTTGGCTTCATCGGTTTCGAAAGCGGGATGGTCCTCCTGAGCCGAGTCTCTATCCTGATCGTATAAAGAACGCCCTTCTTCCCGGGCTTTTTCCATTTGTGGTACTGCGTCGTGGATCATTTCTTTGATTTTCTTATTGCTATAGCGCTTGTGCTTCATTGTGTCCTCCTGAACAAGTAGCCATTCGGCACAGACACTCAAACTAAGGCGATTGGCGCCCTAAAAGACGTTTGAGTACAAACCGCTTGTGCAACATTTAAGCTACACTTTTATCACAGGAAAAGCAAAACACTGTCAATGGATACTCCACCGCGCGTTATCGACCGCTTACCGGATTGTTTTAATAACATTAAATGATAATAAGTCTCTGTTTAGACGAAATACCAATATCGTTGCTTTTTTGAGCAAATAAGATTGTTATTCGATTACATCTAGCCCATCATACACGTGATGGTGAGTTGTTCCCGACACCATCACAGTTTTCACTTCCGACAAAGAGCTACAACTGACAATGAGACCACAAGGTTCAACCTCTCGCCCACTGTGCGCGCGCGTTCGTCATGGTTACAACCCAAATAAGGGTAAAAAACCACAACGCGACAGCTAACAGTTGCGAGTGAAAGTAAAGAATTAATAGCCTCCCTTGGAGGCTATTTTTTTATCCAAAAATACCGACGCCATACCTTGCGATGTCGCTGAGCTCGGTTACTATGCAGCAACGTGCAACAATAGGGACATTGATGCCATGGCAACCTCGGTCAACCATCGCTACAAAATTTCTGAACTGGCAACACTCTTTGGCCTGTCACATCGAGCCATTCGCTATTATGAGGCTGAAGGATTAATCGCGCCTGAGCGTAAAGGTCAGCAGCGCTTATATCGATATCAAGACTATTTACGCCTGTCTCTTATTGTGAGGGGAAAACGCCTCGGCTTTTCTTTGGCAGAAATGAGAGAGCTTTTTGAACTGTACGACGCGGAAAAAAACACACCACGCGCACTCCAACAAATGATTCAAGCCATTCAGCAACGTCAACGTCGCTTGCAGCAACAACAAGAAGACATCCAAGCCATCATGGACGAGCTCAATCGCGCCGAAACTCAGTGTTATCGTCAACTCAGCAAGTGGAGTCGCCAACCGTCTTCATAAGCGTCATTGCAGAATAGTACAAAAGCTCATACATTTGCGTCGCAAAATGCGACTAAACCGATTCTACTTGTCTTAAAAACACCGGCTTCTCTTGTCCTTACTAGGATACATGGGCATTTAGAAAAGTAGGCACCCCTTTTGCAGTATCTAGATTACTAGACCGATTTATTTGCTCCTCAGGGGGTGCATTATGGCTCAATCTACACCGATTTTGTTTAACGACCGCCACATTCTACCTGGAGGTAGAATTCCGCTTCGTATCCCTGCGGGCAATGCGCTGAATACGCTCGTATTCGCCATGAAGCATGGGTTACCGTTGGGCGTGTGTATGGCGGACAGCAACAGCCAATGGCAACACACCAATATTGGCACCTTTGTCGATATCGAAGACTTCACCACCAGCCAGGAAGATGGATGTTTAGTTGTCACCGCCCGCGGCACTGCACGTTTTTCAATCCAAACTTTTAACCAACAACAGAGCGAGATGCTGTTTGCTTCTGTGCGTGCGCTGCCTCGCTGGCCCGATTGTCAAGTAGACGACCAAAGCCAACCCCTTGTCGAGCGATTACAGTCGATGTTTGAACGGTATCCAGAGTTGCAAAAAATGCACCGCCAAACCGAGTTTTCTAACCTAAGCTGGCTGTGTCAGCGTTGGCTCGAATTGCTGCCGCTTCCGACTACAGAGAAACAGCAGCTGATGGCCAACAACTCTTGTGGCACCACGCGGGATTACCTTCTTAGCATGATGCAAGATCCGCATTAACGCGGCCAAAAAAACGGAAAAGCGGTGACGGGTCGAGCGTCACCTCTTTATCCCCCTATTTTTAGTGCTGCCTTGCGATTTGGCCTATTCACTTAATTTGGTGATTTTATAGGCAAGGGTAACCCCCACAGTTACCCTTTTTTATTGCCAATTCACAAAACCCTGCTCTGACTTTTACACTTTCGGTCACTTATTCAGTAAACTCAGCGTTTACGAACATAGCACATCGAACGGTTACTCATGACCTTATCGCCTCTTTCTGATCGAACAACCCGCATTGTCGCCATTGGCGGCGGACACGGACTTGGTCGCGTGCTGTCGGCGCTAAGCGAGCATGGCAGTCGTGTCACAGGCATAGTCACCACTACAGATAATGGCGGCTCGACGGGCCGTATCCGTGCTTGCCAAGGCGGGATCGCATGGGGAGATATGCGTAACTGTCTTAATCAACTCATCACGGAACCGTCTGTCGGCTCCATGCTCTTTGAGTACCGTTTTAAAGGTAAAGGGGAATTAAACGGTCACAACCTCGGGAACTTGATCCTAACCGCATTAGATAACCTGTCGGTTCGTCCGCTCGAAGCCATTCAGTTGATCCGTGATTTGCTGAATGTAAAAACACATATTCTCCCTATGTCAGAGCACCCTTCTGATCTCGCTGCGCTGACCGCCGATGGGGAGACGGTGGCTGGAGAAACCCATATTGATGAGCTTCCTCAACCACCCTCAAGACTATTCTTATCACCGACAGTGCCTGCGACACGCGAGGCCGTCGAAGCGATTGAGTTGGCGGATGTCATTTTGCTCGGACCAGGAAGCTTTCTGACCAGCGTCATGCCCCCATTACTGGTTCCTGAACTCAGTCGCGCTCTCAAACAGAGCCAAGCCAAAATCGTCTTTATTCGTAACCTAGGTAAAGAGTTGGGGCCTGCCGGCGCGATGCCCTTGGCAACCATGCTGACATGGTGTGAACGAGCGATGGGCGGACGAGAAATCAACTGGGTGCTGGGTGAAACCGCAGAGGCAAGTTTAGCTGAGCGTTATCAACAAAAAGAGGCCCAATTGGCCTCTTCAAATCACAGTTGGCGTCATGACAGAGACAAGCTACGTCAAGCTATTGATGAAGTCCTGCTCAACAGCTAAGTCTCGGTAAGTCGAGGCTGTGCCGCGCAGCATATCGGTCAGCTCGTCCAAATGGTGTGACATCCACTCATCTTGTCCTTGACGGACACGAGATTCACATTCACGGGCCATTTCCGCTAAATCGTCTGCGCCAAAGCTGGCGGCGCTGCTTTTAATCGCATGACTAATTTCTCGTACCTGTTCAATAGACGGTGAGCCTGAAAGCTGAGAATGATATTGGGAAAGCTCATCGCTGAATACCGTTAAAAGCACGGTGACAGTATCTTCCCCTACTTCCAAAGCCAGTCGACGTAATGTTTCAGTGTTCACTGTGGTGGCCATACATCCGCTTCCTATCATTAATTCGCCGCAGTTTTTTGCCAAGCTTGTAATTTTCTATAAATGGTCGAGGGGCTAACTTCCAATAACCCTGCTGCTTGCGGAATGTTGCCATTACAGGCATCAATCGCTACTTCAATGGCACGCTTTTCCGTTTTCCAAAGCGGTTCGATATCCGATTTACTGATTACAGTCAGGTTATCATCACTCTGTTCGCGTGCCGTCAACGTTTGCAGTGCCACCTCTGACCGAGTGTTCGGATGGGACGATGCAATTTCGACACCAGATGCGCGCGCGAAAGGAGGCGGAAGCATTTCGGCAGTGACTTCCTCACCATTGTGCAGCACCACTATATTGCGAATTACGTTCTGAAGTTGGCGAACATTTCCGGGCCAATCATACTCAAGCAATTGTTTTACAACGGCTTCATTAAAGCGACAAAAATCTTTTCCTTCCTCGGCAGAAAACAGCGCCAACAGGGCATTGGCAATTTCTAGGACATCACTGCCTCTGTCTCTTAATGGTGGAAGCGCGAGTGGGATCACATGGAGTCGATAGTATAAGTCTTCGCGAAACTTTCCTTGCTGAACCTCTAACCAAGGATCCCGGTTTGTGGCGCACACAAAACGGACATCCACTTTTTTTACCTTTGAAGAGCCGACTTTTTGAAACGTGCCGGTTTGGATAAATCGCAGCAATTTGGATTGCAAATCCAAATCCATTTCGCAAATCTCATCCAAGAACAAGGTGCCGCCATCCGCTAACTCCGCTGCCCCATCACGCTCAGCCGCTGCACCTGTAAACGCACCTTTCACGTGACCAAATAGCTCACTTTCAATCAAGTCTTTGGGAATCGCCGCACAGTTCAAGGCAATAATAGGTTTATTGCTGCGCGTACTTGCCGCATGGATTGCTTCGGCACACACTTCTTTACCCGTGCCACTTTCCCCGGTAATAAAGACGGTGGCTTTACTGGGCGCCGCCGATTCTATAACTCGATAGACCGCTTGCATGGGTAAACTGCGACCGATGAAGCCATGATATTCTCCCTCTTGCCGTTCAGACTGCGATTGACTCGCTACTTTTGGCTTGAGTGATTTATTCACCGTCACCCTAAGTTGATCTGCTTCACACGGCTTGATCAGAAAATCGTTGGCGCCATTGCGCATCGCATCCACCGCCGCGTCAATAGACCCATGCGCGGTCATAATGATCACCGGCAAACTTGGCGCGTTCGCACGGACATGAGCCAATACGTCGATCCCCGACATATCCGGTAAACGAAGATCGAGTATAATTAGCGCGAGCTGATCACCCTGTTGTGCAAAGAAATTCAGCGCTTCCTGACCCGTCCCAACGATCTCTACCTCCACATCAAGTGGGTTTAGGTAAGATTTGTAAAGGGCAGCCACTGACGCGGTGTCTTCTACCATCAGTATGCGTTTACTGTGTGATAGTGTTGGCATTTGTCCTCCGAGGGTGGCGTCTCGCATCCCATAATCGATGAAATTGTTATGCGTCACGCTCATAATAATTGCGCGAGCGTATGCGAAATGCGTTGCATTATGCAATCACATTTGCAGTTTAATGATAACAACTCACTAAAACCACACGGTTTGTCCATGTAAAGCCGCATTATAATAGTTGGCACGCTGAATGCATAACAGAGGATGACCCTTTTGGGGTCACCTAGCCAACTGACGTTGTTTGTGAGTACATGCTCACTGAAACACTACAGCCAACCTGTCGTTTTAGGTTGGCTTTTTTTTATTTAGCTATTCGCGATAAACTGCTCTCGCAGCACTTGAATTTGATCGCGTAATTGTGCCGCGCTTTCGAACTCTAAGTTTTGCGCCGCTTCATACATCTGTCCTTCCAGCTTCTTAATTTGAGCATCAATGGCTTGAGGCGATTGCAGTGTATAATCTGCATCCGGCTCTGCCACAGCGCGAAGCGACTTCATGGCTGGCTTACCTTTCTTCACGCGTTTACCCGCCGCCATTTCCATCACATCCATGACTTTTTTGTTCAATTTCTGCGGGGTGATGCCATGTTCATTATTATAGGCAATTTGTTTAGCTCGACGTCGTTCGGTTTCATCAATCGCCCGTTTCATCGACTTTGTAATACTGTCGCCATATAAAATCGCTTTACCGTGGAGGTTACGCGCCGCCCGCCCGATGGTTTGAATCAAAGAACGCTCAGAGCGCAAGAAGCCTTCTTTATCGGCATCCAAAATAGCGACCAGAGAGACTTCTGGCATATCAAGCCCCTCACGAAGCAAGTTGATCCCGACCAATACGTCGAACTCCCCCAAGCGTAGGTCACGAATGATTTCCATACGTTCCACCGTATCAATATCAGAATGAAGATACCGAACGCGAACGCCATGCTCTTGCATATACTCAGTCAGATCTTCGGCCATGCGTTTGGTGAGCGTGGTCACTAACACCCGCTCATCGCGCTCTCGGCGCGCTCGAACCTCGGAAAGCAAATCGTCGACCTGCGTCGCAACAGGCCGTACCTCAATCTCAGGGTCAATCAGGCCGGTAGGACGCACTACTTGATCAATCACATCTCCCGCGGACTTCTCAAGCTCATAATTACCCGGCGTTGCGGAGACATAGACCGTTTGCGGTGCCAGGGCTTCAAACTCATCAAATTTTAGCGGGCGATTATCAAGTGCTGATGGCAACCTAAAGCCATAATCCACGAGGGTTTCTTTTCTTGAGCGGTCGCCTTTAAACATTGCCCCGATTTGAGAGACAGTCACGTGCGACTCGTCGATAATCAACAGTCCATCGGCAGGCAGATAATCGAACAGCGTCGGAGGTGGCTCACCCTCAGCGCGTCCACTCAGATAGCGCGAATAGTTTTCAATTCCTGAGCAATAACCCAACTCGTTCATCATTTCGATATCGAACTGCGTCCGCTGAGTAATGCGCTGCTCTTCGAGAAGTTTGTTATTGTCGAGTAGATACTTTTTCCTGTCAGCAAGCTCCACTTTGATTTTCTCGACCGCATCCAAAATCCGCTCTCGCGGTGTGACATAGTGCGTTTTGGGATAAATCGTACACCGCGGAATATCTCTGGCACTGACTTGGCCAGTTAAGGGGTCAAATACGCTAATGGTTTCAACTTCATCATCAAATAGCTCAACGCGGATGGCATCTTGATCAGACTCGGCGGGGAAAATATCAATGACTTCACCGCGCACCCGAAATGTGCCTCGCTCAAACGCGAGATCGTTGCGCGTATACTGAAGCTCGGCGAGCCGCTTTAAGATAGTACGCTGATCAAGCAAGTCGCCTCGGCGAATATGCAGCATCATTTTTAAATAGGAATCGGGATCCCCCAAACCATAAATAGCTGACACAGAGGCCACGATTACCACATCGCGTCGCTCCATCAGCGCTTTTGTTGCAGAGAGTCGCATCTGCTCTACGTGATCGTTTATTGATGCATCTTTCTCAATAAAAGTATCGGTAGAGGGTACATAGGCTTCCGGCTGATAGTAGTCGTAGTAGGAAACAAAATACTCAACCGCATTATCAGGGAAAAACTCTCTCATCTCGCCATAAAGTTGCGCCGCTAATGTTTTGTTAGGGGCAAGAATCATGGTCGGACGATTAAGCTCTGCAATTACATTCGCCATGGTGAAGGTTTTTCCCGACCCCGTGACCCCTAACAAGGTCTGATGTGCAAGCCCAGCTTCCAACCCCTCACATAATTTATTGATTGCTTCAGGTTGATCACCGGATGGTTGGAACGAAGAACGAAGAGAAAATGTTTTACTCATCAAGCTATCCTTTTGGGCCACAAGCCAATCACGCTATTGTCCGGACTCACTTTATCGAGTCAATCTGTCGAGCCATTTTACCAAAGCGAACGACAAATCGATCTTTTTTATCCATAAACGTTGACCTTAAAAAACGACCTAGATAGACTGTCTTTCCGCTTTAGGAAATCTCCGCTAAAGACACTTTCAAAACGCCAACACCTAGGCAAAGTCACAGACTTTTTTCGATAATCTATCCCCGCTATTCACTCATCGCTTGTTTTTTAGACTGTGCATAAGCATACATCGGGCCGTACTCTCACAACGTTCATTCTTAGGAAAAAACACCAATTTTCATTACCTTAACCAAAAAACATAAATGGATTGATTTTCGCTGCACGCATAAAATCAACACCATAGTGACTTCCTCAAGATCTGCACACACACTTATCCACAGAATTTGTGGGTAACTCCGCAGAAGCCTTGTGCACTCTGCCTTCTCACCAGTCAAGACATACCATACAAGCCAAAGATGGAAAACTTGCCGTTTTGCACGAATTGTCAACATATAGCGTTCACCTTTTCAACACTCAGTCAAAAAGGTCAAAATTCTTCACTGCATCCCGTTGACACCCCTAAATCTGCTCGCTAAGATTCGCCCCGCTTTCAAGGCAATTCCCCCTTAGTTCAGTTGGTAGAACGGCGGACTGTTAATCCGTATGTCGCAGGTTCGAGTCCCGCAGGGGGAGCCACTTTTGTGAGAAATTATGCGTTTCGCATTGCCTGTATCATTTCTGCTATGCAGAATATGTCGCAGGACTAGGCGTCCCCGTTGAGTCCCAAGGGGGAGCCACTTTTCACCACATCGTGAGCGTTATTGTTGAAAAGCAATTCCCCCATAGTTCAGTTGGTAGAACGGCGGACTGTTAATCCGTATGTCACTGGTTCGAGTCCAGTTGGGGGAGCCAATTTTTTGTCCGATGACAGACTTAGTTATGCAAGCTAACCGTTCCGCTATGCGGAATGTGTCACTGGGCTAGGCGCCCCCGTTGAGTCCAATCGGAGGAGCCAATTTCAAAAAATCTGTTCCCCCTTAGTTCAGTTGGTAGAACGGCGGACTGTTAATCCGTATGTCGCAGGTTCGAGTCCCGCAGGGGGAGCCACTTTCTTTATCACATCGATATTATCCGTAAGTGTTTACCCTATCTGCGGCGCAGATTATGTCGCAGGACTAGGCGTCCCCGTTGACTCCCGCAGGGGGAGCCACCTTCCTTATCACACCGATATTGTCTCTAAGTGTTTACGCTATCTGCTGCGCAAATTATGTCGCAGGACTAGGCGTCCCCGTTGACTCCCGCAGGGGGAGCCACCTTCTTTATCACATTGATACTGTCTGTAAGTGTTTATCCTATCTGCGGCGCAGATTATGTCGCAGGACTAGGCGTCCCCGTTGACTCCCGCAGGGGGAGCCACTTTCTTTATCACATCGATATTATCCGTAAGTGTTTACCCTATCTGCGGCGCAGATTATGTCGCAGGACTAGGCGTCCCCGTTGACTCCCGCAGGGGGAGCCACCTTCCTTATCACACCGATATTGTCTCTAAGTGTTTACGCTATCTGCTGCGCAAATTATGTCGCAGGACTAGGCGTCCCCGTTGACTCCCGCAGGGGGAGCCACCTTCTTTATCACATTGATACTGTCTGTAAGTGTTTATCCTATCTGCGGCGCAGATTATGTCGCAGGACTAGGCGTCCCCGTTGACTCCCGCAGGGGGAGCCACCTTCTTTATCACATTGATACTGTCTGTAAGTGTTTATCCTATCTGCGGCGCAGATTATGTCGCAGGACTAGGCGTCCATTACATGGCGTCCCCGTTGACTCCCGCAGGGGGAGCCACCTTCCTTATCACACCGATATTGTCCATAAGTGTTTACCCTATCTGCGGAGCAGATTATGTCGCAGGTCTTTCTCAATCACTCTCCAAGCCGCTGCGCTTTTTTACATCACCACAAAACTGATCGTCTCAATGTCTTATCCACTACCCTCTAGTAAGCGTTGTGATGGTCCGTTACGCAGTGCTTACACGAACCAACACAAAAACCCTGCTTTACAGCGGTTGTTATAGCCGCGCCAAAGGCCGATAATAGGCAGATCACAAAAACATTAAATGATTAAACAGCATGGCTGAGTATTTGTTGCTTTTAGTGGGCACGGTATTGGTCAACAACTTCGTACTGGTGGAGTTTTTGGGCCTGTGTCCATTTATGGGCGTTTCAAAAAAACTGGAAACTGCAATAGGTATGGGTCTGGCAACGACGTTTGTGCTGACCCTTGCCTCGGTGAGCTCATATTTGGTTGAAACCTATATACTGGTCCCACTTGAGCTGGGTTATCTGCGAACGCTGAGTTTTATCTTGGTCATCGCAGTCGTTGTGCAATTTACCGAAATGGTAGTGCACAAAACTAGTCCCACTCTGTACCGCTTGCTTGGCGTGTTCCTGCCTTTGATTACATCGAACTGCGCCGTTCTTGGGGTCGCGCTGCTTAATATCAAGCAACAACACAGTTTTATCGAGTCCATCATCTATGGGTTCGGTGCAGCTTGTGGTTTCTCGCTGGTGCTGGTGCTTTTTGCCGCCATGCGTGAGCGTATTGCGGCCGCTGACGTACCCGCTCCGTTTCGCGGCGCCTCAGTGGCAATGATCACGGCCGGGTTAATGTCTCTCGCCTTTATGGGCTTTACAGGATTGGTGAAGTTGTCATGAGTGGAATTGTTATTGCCGTTGTGGTTATTGCGGCACTGGCAGCCATCTTTGGTGCCATCCTCGGTTTTGCGTCGATCCGCTTTAAAGTGGATGCGGACCCAATCGTGGATCAAATTGACGCGATTTTACCCCAAACCCAATGCGGCCAATGTGGCTATCCGGGCTGCCGTCCCTATGCCGAGGCCATTGCAAACGGCGACGATATCAATAAGTGCCCGCCCGGCGGCCAACAAACCATTGAGAACTTAGCCGACTTGATGGGTGTCGAAGCAACAGAACTTGCGCATGACGAAGAAAAAAGCGTCAAAAAAGTCGCCTTTATCCACGAAGAAGACTGTATTGGTTGCACCAAGTGTATCCAAGCCTGCCCAGTGGATGCCATCGTGGGTAGTACAAAAGCGATGCATACCGTTATCGAGCAAGACTGTACCGGGTGTGACCTGTGTGTGGCCCCTTGCCCCACGGATTGTATTGAAATGATTCCGGTACAAGACACACCGGAAACTTGGAAGTGGAAACTGGAACAAATTCCTGTGGTTGACGTAACAAATAAACAGGGAGCACAAGCTTGATGTTAAGCCTTATTGAGCAAATCAAACACGGCCAAGTTTGGGACTTCCATGGCGGCATTCATCCTCCTGAAAACAAAAAACAGTCCAATCACAGCGCCATTTTACCGGTAGCCATGCCAGAAACCTTGGTGCTACCGCTTAAACAACACATTGGCAGCAAGGGTAAACTGCTGGTCAAGGTTGGCGATCAGGTCTTAGCCGGCCAGCCACTGACCGAAACCGATATGCAGCAATGCGTTCCCATCCACGCCCCAACGTCAGGAAAAGTGATCGCGATTGAAGACAGAACCATCGCGCACCCATCGGGCTTATCGGATCAATGTGTGGTTATCGCACCGGATGGCAAAGATACTTGGGGACCAAAGCCACATTTACGTCAATATCGCGAACAAGCTCCAGAACAGCTGATCAACCATATTCGTGCCATGGGCATTGCCGGCATGGGAGGCGCAGGCTTCCCGACTGCACGCAAACTACAAAGTGGCGTCGCCCGCACCGAGATCCTGATTATCAACGCGGCAGAGTGCGAGCCTTACATCACGGCAGATGATCGTTTGATGCAAGATTGTGCCAACGAAATCATCACCGGCACCCAGATCCTCATGCATATTGTCAAACCCAAACTTGCCGTCATTGGCATTGAGGACAATAAACCCGAGGCCATCGCAGCATTAAAAGCAGCGGCAGCACAAGCTGAGCAAGAGATCTTAATTCAAGTAGTGCCCACCAAGTATCCATCAGGCGGTGAAAAGCAACTGATCAAACTGATCACGGGTAAAGAAGTACCCGCCAAAGCGTTTCCCGCCAGTATTGGTGTGCTGATGCAAAACATCGGAACGACCTACGCGATTAAGCGTGCGGTGATCGATGGCGAGCCCTTGATTCAACGTGTCGTCACCCTTACAGGGAAAACGTTACAAACACAGCAAAACCGCTGGGCATTATTAGGCACACCCATAGCGTTTTTGCTTGCCCAGCATGGCTACAAGCAAGATAAAAAATTACCCCGTGTGATTATCGGCGGCCCCATGATGGGCTTTACGGCGCCTCATGACGAGGTTCCCGTCACCAAAACCACTAACTGTATATTGGTCCCCACTCGCCGTGAAATCGCCCCTGCTCAGCAGGAAATGGCCTGTATTCGCTGTAGCGCCTGTGCTGACGCCTGCCCTGTCAATTTGCTTCCTCAGCAATTGCAGTGGTACGCCAAAGATCAAGACTACGACAAGTGCCAAGATTACGATTTATTTGATTGTATCGAGTGTGGAGCTTGTGCATACGTGTGCCCAAGCGAAATCCCTTTGGTGCAATACTATCGCCAAGCAAAAGCTGAAATACGTGAAATAGAAGCAGAGAAAGAGGCCGCCGAGCGCGCACGTCAGCGCTTTGAGGCTAAAAAAGCACGTATGGAGCGCGAAAAGCAAGAGCGTGAAGAGCGACACCGCCAAGCTGCAGAACGGCGCAAGCAAGCCGCTCAGCAGAATGCAGGCAACAATGATGCACTCGCAGCCGCTGTTGAACGTGTTAAAGCGAAAAAAGCCGCCCAGCAAAACAGTGACGTAAAACCTGCCGTAGCTGCAGCCATTGCTCGCGCCAAAGCAAAACAAGCGGAAGCCGCTAAAGCGGGACAAGAAACGCCCGACAATAGCGAAATGATGAAGCTGCGAGAGGCTCGCAAGCAGCAAGCTCGCGAGCGAAAAGCAGCAAAAGTAGCCGCAACTTCTGTAGAGGCAGATCAAAGCAGCGAAAAGAAAGATGCAGTCGCCGCTGCAATCGCCCGCGCCAAAGCGCGTAAAGCGGCTGAGCAATCCGATGCGCCTGCTAAACCAGCTCCCGCGACATCAGACAGTACCGATGCGGATGATAAAAAACCGGCGGTGACCGCGGCCGTCGCCCGTGCCAAAGCACGCAAAGCGGCTGAGCAATCCGATGCGCCTGCTAAACCAGCTCCCGCGACATCAGACAGCACCGATGCGGATGATAAAAAAGCGGCGGTGACCGCGGCCGTCGCCCGAGCCAAGGCCCGTAAAGCGGCTGAGCAATCCGATACGCCTGCTAAACCAGCTTCTGCGACGTCAGACAGCACCGATGCAAGTGATAAAAAAGCGGCGGTCGCAGCGGCCGTCGCCCGTGCCAAAGCACGCAAAGCGGCTGAGCAATCCGATGCGCCTGCGAAACCAGCTTCTGCGACATCAGACAGCACCGATGCAAGTGATAAAAAAGCGGCGGTCGCAGCGGCCGTCGCCCGTGCCAAAGCACGCAAAGCGGCTGAGCAATCCGATGCGCCTGCTAAACCAGCTTCTGCGACGTCAGACAGCACCGATGCGGATGGTAAAAAAGCGGCGGTGGCCGCGGCCGTCGCCCGCGCTAAAGCCCGTAAAGCAGCACAGCAAGAATCAACGGATAGTGAGGTAAGCCATCAAGCGCCAACACCATCTGCTGATCCACAAAACGATAAGAAAGCAGCTGTCGCCGCCGCCGTCGCGCGCGCTAAAGCGAGAAAAGCTGCCCAACAAACCAGTGAAGATAAGGAATAATTGCCGTGGCGTTTTTTATTGCTAGCTCTCCGCACGCCCACAACAAGCGCTCAACCAGTCAAATCATGCTTACAGTCCTTCTGTGTGCGCTACCTGGTTTGGCGGCCCAGTGGTACTTCTTTGGTTGGGGAGTCATCATTCAGTTGGCACTTGCCATCTCGACAGCATGGGCAGCTGAAGCGGTCGTTATGCGACTTCGTCAACGCCCCCCGCTTGCTTATTTACGTGATAATAGTGCGTTACTCACCGCATTTCTGCTCGCTGTGGCCATTCCACCGCTCGCGCCTTGGTGGGTCATCGTGATTGGTACGCTGTTTTCAATTGTTGTAGCGAAGCATATTTATGGCGGCTTGGGGCAGAATCTATTCAACCCTGCCATGGTTGGCTATGTGGTACTTTTGATCTCATTTCCTGTTCAAATGACCACTTGGCTTCCGCCAGAGAGTCTCGCCGCCTATCCACTCACCTTAGGCGATGCGTTATCTGCAATTTTCAGTGGTTTCACCTTAGACGGCTTTAGCGTTAACCAATTACGCATGACCGCTGATGGCATCACTATGGCCACGCCACTCGATACGATTAAAACAGCACTCGCTGGGGGTAAAACGGTCAGCGAAGCGCTTCAACAGCCTATTTTCAGTGCCATTGCTGGCGAAGGTTGGGCATGGGTAAATGCCCTATATTTGGTGGGCGGATTGGTGCTGATTCAACGCGGTATCATCAACTGGCATATTCCAGTTGCTATGCTATCCGCCTTGCTGGCCTGCGCGTTACTCGGCCATTTGATTGCGCCCGACCAGTTAGCCTCTCCGCTCGTTCACCTCTTATCGGGTGCAACCATGCTCGGGGCGTTTTTTATCGCCACGGATCCTGTTTCTGCCTCCACCACCGATAAAGGGCGTTTGTGGTTCGGCGGTATTATTGGGGTATTGGTTTTCTTAATCCGTACTTGGGGCGGTTACCCAGACGGTGTCGCTTTCGCCGTGATTATTGCCAATTTGTGCGTCCCTTTGATTGATTATTACACCAAGCCACGTACCTATGGCCACACCCATAAACGTGCAGAGAAGAAGTCACAATCATGATTGAAACCATTCGCAAACACGGTGGGATCCTTGCGATAGCGGCACTGCTCTCCACCGCGTTAGTTGCTATTACGCATACGCTCACCGAAGACACGATTCAAGAGCAACAACAAAGACAATTGGCGAAGGCCCTGAACCAAGTGATCCCTGAGTCAATGCACGACAACGCCTTACACAAGACCTGTCGTTTGATTCAAAATGCCGATGCACTAGGTACCGACGAAGCACAGCCTTTTTACGTTGCCACCCAAAATGACACAGTCACCGCAGTGGCCATCCAAGCCATTGCTCCCGATGGTTACAATGGCGCGATTAGCGTGCTCATTGGGATGGACGCCACCAGTCATAATGTACTGGGTGTGCGTGTTCTTGCCCACAACGAAACCCCCGGGCTGGGTGATAAAGTCGATATTCGTGTTTCAGATTGGGTGCAAAGCTTTGCGGGTAAAAAAGTGACGGCAGAGAACGATAATCGTTGGGCTGTGCGCAAAGATGGCGGACAATTCGACCAATTTACCGGTGCGACAATCACGCCTCGAGCCGTGGTTAAAGCGGTGAAAAAGGCTGCTTGGTATGTCAGCCAAAATCAAGATGTACTGATCAATCAGCCGATTAATTGTGGAGGTCAATGATGAACGCCGCCCATAAAGAGTTGATGAAAAACGGCTTGTGGAGCAACAATCCGGCCTTCGTGCAACTGTTAGGTCTATGTCCGCTGTTGGCGGTATCAGCAACCGTTACTAATGCTCTCGGTTTGGGAGTGGCCACCCTCGCGGTCCTCGTCGGCTCAAACCTCATTGTGTCTATCATTCGAGATTGGGTGCCCAAAGAAGTCCGCATCCCGATTTTCGTGATGGTTATTGCCTCTTTGGTAACCTGTGTGCAGTTGGTGATGAATGCCTATGCCTTCGGCCTTTATCAATCGCTTGGGATTTTTATCCCGTTAATCGTCACCAACTGCATCATTATTGGTCGTGCAGAGGCCTTCGCCTCTAAAAATCCTGTAGGACTATCAATCAGTGATGGCTTTTGGATGGGAACAGGAATGACCGCCGCTCTCGTGATTCTTGGCGCCATCCGCGAAATCTTGGGCAATGGCACCTTATTTGATGGTGCTGACCTATTGCTCGGGGACTGGGCCGCTGCGCTCAGGATTGAGATTTTTCAATTTGACACCAGCTTTTTGCTCGCCATTTTGCCCCCCGGCGCTTTCCTTGCGGTCGGGTTTCTCATTGCGCTGAAAAATATTATTGATAAGCACTTGGCCAGCAAAACAGAAAAAGACCAAAAACCTGTTATCGAGCGCGCGCGGATCACAGGGAATCAGTAACTGAGTAGCACGATGAACAAACAAAAGCGTCAAGAGATACTAGAAAGACTGAGAGACAATAACCCTAATCCTCAAACGGAGTTGAACTGGTCAACCCCTTTTGAGTTGCTTATTGCAGTGTTACTCTCAGCACAAGCAACAGACGTGAGCGTGAATAAAGCCACGGCAAAGCTCTACCCGGTAGCCAATACACCACAGGGGTTACTGGATTTAGGCGTTGAAGGCGTTAAACAGTACATCAAGACCATCGGGCTGTTTAACTCAAAAGCAGAAAACGTGATTAAAACCTGCCGCATCTTGGTCGAAAAGCACCAAGGCGAAGTGCCTGAAAACAGAGAAGCCTTGGAAGCCCTACCCGGTGTCGGTCGTAAAACGGCCAACGTGGTGCTCAATACGGCATTCGGTTGGCCCACTATTGCGGTCGATACGCATATTTTCCGCGTCTCCAATCGCACCAAGTTTGCTGTGGGCAAAAACGTGAACGACGTAGAAGAAAAGCTGCTCAAGGTGGTGCCAAAAGAATTCAAAGTTGATGTTCATCATTGGCTTATTCTGCATGGACGCTACACCTGCCTGGCGCGCAAGCCGCGCTGCGGGAGTTGCATCATTGAAGATCTGTGTGAATACAAAGAGAAAGTCTACCCCGAAAGCTAACCGCTACAGGTTAGTGACTGGTAAACGAAAAAAGGAGCAACGTCATGTCGAACGGCAGAATTTTACATACCATGATCCGTGTAGGAGACCTTGATCGTGCCATCAAGTTCTACACTGAGGTGATGGGAATGCGCCTACTGCGCACCAATGAAAATGAGCAATACAAATATAGCTTGGCTTTTGTCGGCTACAGTGATGAATCTGAAGGGGCGGTGATTGAGCTCACTTATAACTGGGGCGAGAGCGACTATGATCATGGCAACGCATTTGGTCATATCGCTATTGGTGTCGACGACATCTACGCGACCTGTGAGCAAATCCGTCAGGCTGGTGGAAACATTACCCGTGAGCCAGGCCCAGTAAAAGGTGGCAGTACTGAAATTGCCTTTGTGACTGACCCAGACGGTTACAAGCTCGAGCTGATCCAGAACAAAAGCGCGTCTGCCGGCCTAAACGGCTAACTCACGCGGTTAATTACCACGACTTAGAACCTATCCCAAAAGGGATTTATTCCAAACAATGAGGCCACAAGCAAAATGCAACATGGCCTCGTAGTTTTCGATTTTCTTTTCCCAACGAACAAGCAATCTACGATAACGGTTTAGCCAGCTATGAGTTCGCTCCACAACCCAACGATGAGCCTTAAAATCATCCGATTGCTTCAAGCTCGCGGCCTCTTCAGCACGTGATTGAACATGGGGAATGTAGTTCAAAGCAACCAGTTCATCATGTAACCACTGGCCTGTATAACCTTTGTCTAGGTACAAAGGTACTTTCAGCGGCGGCCGATAACACTCTAGTGCATCTAATGTTTGAAGTACCAGCTTAATGTCGTGGACGTTTGCGCCATCGCTAACAACAGCCAGTGGCAATCCATTCGCATCCGTCAACAAACTGCGTTTTACGCCTTGTTTCGCACGGTCTGTTGGGTTCTTACCTGTTTTTTTGAGCCAGCTAAAGGTGCTTTAGTTTGGCACCCGTCCATTGATATGGAACTCCAATCAACCCCTTCGTAAATCAGGCCATTTTGCCAAAATCGCTCAAAGACTCCTGCATCTCGCCACTCTTGAAAACGACGATGTGCAGAGCTAGAGGAACAAATACCTGTCGCGTTAAGCGCATTCCACTGACAACCAGTTCTGAGAACAAAGAGGATGCCGTTCATGGCATCACGATTATCGACTCTCTTTCGATGTGTTCCTAGAGGATGGTTCGTCTTGTGGATTGGTAAAAGCGGCTCAATTTTTGCCCAAAGGGCGTCAGAGATTAGGTATTGTGTCGAATTCATTTACAGTATTTTCAATAGGTGTTGATTTACTCAGACAACACCTATTGAGATAGGTTCTTAGACCGTGGTGAGAATCGAAAGCCCAGCAGTCATGCTGGGCTTTTTGACATTCAATCAGGGCTACAGCAAGGTCCGTCCCAAAGAGATCACCACGCGTCGGTTCTTACTTCGCCCAATCGGGTCTTCATTATCCGCAATTGGACGTCGCTCCCCATAGGCTTCCACCGTAATCCTATCTTCAGGAAGTCCAAGAGACGTAAAATAGTCGCGTAGCTTTTTGGCTCGCCGTTCAGACATTTGCTGGTTAGCGGCACGTGTCCCGCGAGAGTCCGAATACGTTGCCACAAGGATAAGATCGATATCGTCACTGTAACGAACAAACTCTGCAATCTGTGTCAGGCGCTGCATACTCGCTTTCGTCAGTTCATCACTGTTTTCCTGATACCGCAGCACCGTAAATGAAATATCTTCAAACGCATACGGCAGTAGGCTATTTAAGCAACGGCTAAACTCATGATATGGCGCACCAAACGCCACTGCAGACAGCGCAATATCAACACGCTGCTGTTGTCGTTGCCAATCTTGAAAGCTAAAGGTAGGGAAGCGCCCATCTTCTAACTCACTGAGCATCGCCCACGCCGTTTGTCCGCCAACATAACCATCAAATTGCTTGAAGAACTTCAGTTGATCCATATATTTCGCCGGCTCACCAGGCATCCAGTCTGCGGGCATAGAGAGCAAAGAAACATCTGCGGTTTTTCCCATCGGACGTTGCATATCCAGCTCAAAGTCTAAATTCATCTCTTTACTGGCGCGAGAGGTAAATGATGCTTGCCCATAGCGAGGGATGGTGTGCTCCAAGCGACACTCAATCGGCGTATCTATCGTGACCGTCCAATTAGACGCCCCTAATGGCGCGACGTAAAGCTTGTTCGCCCACACCGGTGACGCCAACCATAGGCCGCTGACTGCAAACACTATCCCGAGCACCGACGGGCGACTCATTGTCCTAAAAACCGATTTTCGCATCATACTCTCTTTACGCTTTAGCGCAGTGTGTAACTTAAGATATCGACGTGAGTCACGCCGACTTTAGCTTAACGCCGCGATTTGCGATAATCACGCTTTTATTCTTCCCAGTAAAGTGACGACTGCATGAGCCAAGATCTCGATCCAAATAGTCTTAAAGCCCGTTTCCGCGGCTATTTTCCTGTTGTTGTGGACGTAGAAACCGCAGGATTTAACGCAAAAACCGATGCTTTGTTAGAAATCTGCGCCGTCACCCTTAAAATGGATGAACAAGGCTGGCTGACCACAGATAAAACTATTCACTTTCATGTCACGCCATTTGAAGGCGCAAACCTTGAGCCTGCGGCGCTCGAATTTACTGGCATTCGAGACCCATTTAGCCCACTGCGCGGCGCGGTTGATGAAGGGGAAGCACTGCGCGAAATTTTCAAGCTGATCCGCAAAGAGCAAAAGGCGGCAGAGTGCCAGCGCGCGATCATGGTCGCCCACAATGCAAACTTTGATCACAGCTTCGTCATGGCCGCCGCTGAACGCGCGCAATTAAAGCGCAACCCTTTCCATCCTTTTGCGACATTTGATACGGCGGCTCTCAGTGGGCTTGCGCTCGGGCAAACGGTATTAGCAAAAGCCTGCCAAGCCGCTGAGATTGCATTCGACAATAAAGAAGCACATAGCGCCCTTTATGATACTGAGCGCACCGCAGAGCTCTTCTGTGAGATAGTTAATCGCTGGAAACGCCTAGGCGGCTGGCCACTTGCCATCACGCCCGAGAACAGCGATACATCGACCACATCGGAGACATAAGATTATTAATCCATGCATGACGCGACCCAATCGGGTCGCTTTTTTCACTCAGACACCTTCCCTCGACTCTGCGCTCTTAAGCCTTAAATACGCCCTACTCAGTTTGTTAACAATATGTTTGGCGTCACATTTTTGCGATCTAATTATCACCTTACCTAAACACTTCCACAGAGAGAACTTAAACAGGCACACAAAGCATGCGCAACAAAGCACAGCTAGAAAAAAGGCGTAAAATCAATAAAGATTTCACTAAATCACTGAGTAGAGTTTTTACTTAAAACGTCCAATACAAACGCATGCTAACAATTCTCGCATATCACTTAGTTTTCCCTTTTGAAACCTCCCTTTAACAAATAGCAAATCGGTGCCACTATTAGTCGTGAATAACATCCGACCACTTTTGTAGCTCAGAGAACATGGGCGCGGAAGGGGGCGGCCCCAAAGGACAAGAAGCTAAATTAATAAAGGAGTGAGGCGCGCTATGTCATCACTATTTGAAAAATCGCTAGTGGCAACCAGTTTATCTTTGCTAGCCGTGCAAGCTCATAGTGCCGGCTTCCAAGTGTCAGAAACCTCGGTATCCGGTTTGGGGCGAGCCTTTGCAGGTGAAGCCGCGATTGCGGATAATGCAGCAGTCGGCGCACGAAATGCTGCCGCCCTAACCCGCTTCAATACCACCGCGTTTTCGGGTGGTTTAAGTATCATTGACCCAGACGTGCATGCTGATGTGCAAAGCGCTAATAATGGTGCAGTACCAAAAGCGACTCTAGAAGCTCTAGGAATGTCCACAGAAGCGAAAGATATTGCGCCGACGGAGTACGTGCCTAGCTTTCATTTAATCCATCCTATCGATGACAAACTTGCAGTTGGTTTTTCCGCATTTTCTAATTTCGGTTTGTCGACCGAGTATCCTAAAGATTTTGCAGCTGGTGTCGGTGCAGGGGATACAGCGCTCGTCACAATGAACTTTAACCCTAACATCGCTTATAAAATCAACGAGCAATGGAGTATCGGTGCCGGTATCAGCGCGATTTATGCGGATGCAGAGTTGAACCGTTTTGCTGGTGCTGCCGCATCAAACCTTAATACTAAGTTGGGCACCTCCTATACAGCAACGAGTCGCGTCGCTCACCTTAAAGGTGATGGCTGGGGCTTTGGTTGGAACCTCGGTGTTCTGTGGGAATTGGATGAAGACAACCGATTCGGTCTTTCATACCGCTCTAAGTCAGATATAACACTAGAAGGTGACTATGAAGGAACATCGACGATAGCCGTTGGCAAGTCTGGGCAATCAGTTGCAGGGGAACTGGAACTCAACCTTCCAGAAGTCATTGAATTTTCTGGCTTCCATCAACTTAACCAACAAATCGCGCTACACTATAGTGCCATGTATACTGGCTGGGATAGCTTCCAAGAGCTAAAAGCGACCAGCTCCGCATCAAATTGTAATGACGGCACCGCCGGGCAGTGTCTACAAAAAGATGAAAACTGGGATGACAGCTGGCGTTATTCACTGGGTGCCACTTATACCTTGGATAAGCACTGGGCGTTCCGTGCAGGTTATGCGTATGATGAAAGCCCTGTCAGTGCAGAGGATCGTACATTAAGCATTCCCGACTCAGATCGTCACTGGTGGAGTTTAGGCACTACGTATACCGCAAATGATAACCTCTCTATCGACGCAGGTTTCGCGTACCTAGACGGTGACCAAGTAGACGGGAGCGAAGATGGCTTTGCTTTCTCAGCCGGTGGTGACGCGTATATCTACGGGTTGCAGTTGAACTACTTGTTCTAACCTCAATCAGCAAATACTCGTATCAAACGGCCAGCTTTATGTTGGCCGTTTTTTGTTCACGTCGAAATAATAAAAACCTTTTCTGCTGCATCAATCAACCTGCCGCGTAGGTAGACAATCAAGTAAACGGGCAAGCCAATTTTTTAGCGCTTTAGCGACCTTCTCTTTTTTTGATGAAATAAAATAACAAAAAAAGTCGATTCCCCCTCGACACAGACAAATTTTTGCGCAAACTGGGTGGCTTAATTACAAAACCATAGATAGACCCCGCAGCATAGCTGCAGTCACAATGCCCATAACAGGAAAGTTTTCATGAACCCGGTAGTTATTTCGGTCTGTGTCATGCTGGCACTGGCGCTAATGCGCGTCAATGTCGTGGTTGCGTTGACATTTAGCGCCGTCTTAGGTGGATTGGTTGGCGGCTTGAGCTTGTCAGACACCATCAGCGCCTTTGAAGGTGGACTAGGTGGCGGCGCCACTATTGCTCTAAGTTATGCCATGCTTGGCACATTTGCCGTGGCGATTAGCCGCTCAGGGATAACAGATGTGCTCGCCCATGCGGTCATCCGTAAACTCAATGCACGCCCAACCGACGCTGCGACAACCACATTCAAGTATCTTGTCTTAATTTTACTCGGCTTACTCGCCATTTCGTCTCAGAACGCGATCCCCGTACACATTGCATTTATTCCTATTGTGATCCCACCGTTACTGCATGTGTTCCAACGCTTAAAGCTCGATCGCCGCTTGGTGGCTTGTGTACTGACCTTCGGTTTAATTATGCCGTATATGGTATTACCCGTTGGCTTTGGTGGCATTTTTTTGAACAACATTTTGCTCAAAAACCTGAATGAAAATGGCCTCGATGTGGTTGCTGCTCAAGTACCAACTGCAATGTTGCTTCCCGCCGCTGGCATGGTCGTGGGCTTACTGATCGCCACTTTTATTAGCTATCGCAAGCCACGGCAGTATCAGGAAGGCGCAATTCTCGATGCAGAACCTGAAAACAATCAGGTTGAGTCACGAAATCTTTGGGTCGCTGGCGTCGCAATTGTCGCCGCCCTAAGCGTTCAGCTGATGGCGGGCTCAATGATTGTGGGCTCATTAGCCGGCTTTATGGTATTTACCTTTGGCGGCGTGATCCGCTGGAAAGACACCCAAGATGTGTTCACCAAAGGGGTCCATATGATGGCTATGATCGGCTTTATCATGATCACGGCGGCGGGATTTGCGGCGGTGATGAAGGCCACCGGCGGCGTTGAATCGCTCGTCAGCTCCTTATCTGGCTCAATTGGCGACAACAAGCCGCTAGCCGCGTTTCTGATGTTGGTCGTTGGCTTGTTGGTGACCATGGGCATTGGCTCATCGTTCTCGACCATTCCGATTATCGCAACCATCTATGTGCCATTGTCTTTGGCGTTTGGTTTCTCACCAATGGCGACTATCGCATTGGTCGGCACGGCTGCCGCGCTTGGTGATGCGGGCTCCCCGGCATCCGACTCGACTTTAGGTCCAACATCAGGGCTCAATGCCGACGGACAGCACGAGCATATTTGGGATACAGTGGTTCCTACCTTTATCCACTATAACCTACCTCTGATTGCCTTTGGCTGGTTAGCGGCGATGGTGCTGTAATCGCAAAGGCCTCTGTCAGCGATAAAAAAGCCACGTTTCTCAACGTGGCTTTTTGCATGCTTCAGCGAATGAGTGTCTTCTCAATCACTCATTTTCGCTCGCGTCACGACGCTCTGCCGCTTCTTTGACGAGTGGCTGTAACTCACCCTTTTGGAACATTTCCAAAATAATGTCACAACCGCCGACTAATTCACCCTCAACCCACAGCTGTGGAAAGGTTGGCCACTGGGCATAAACGGGTAGTTCAGCGCGGATATCTGGGTTTTGGAGTACGTCTACATAAGCAAACTTTTCACCACATGCCATCAGCGCTTGTGATGCTTGTGATGAAAAACCACAACTTGGCAGCTTAGGAGAGCCTTTCATATACAGCAGAATCGCATTTTCTTCGATTTGCTGCTTAATCTTATCAATCGTTTCCATTGCTTCCTCGAACACTGTCTTTGAGTCTTACCCTTGATTCTACTTGCTAACCGATTGGAAAAAAATGCCTAAATCCATTGTGGGATTAGCAACAAAAATTTTGCCGCCATCCTTTTAATAAAGTAAAAACTTGCTAAACTAGGCGGAGCAAAACGAAAAAGAGTAGCCACACCGCCATGAGGTAATGTTTTACAGTGGTATCAGCTGAGAGCATTCCCTCTTTTGATACTGTCGGTGTCGGACTACAGGAAGCACTCCCCATATAAAAACGGAGATATAAGCAATGTCATTCCAACTACCTGAACTGCCTTACGCGAAAGACGCGCTAGAGCCACACATTTCAAAAGAAACCCTCGAGTATCACTATGGCAAACACCACAACACGTACGTGGTTAAGCTGAATGGTCTGATCGAAGGGACTGAATTCGAAGGTAAATCACTTGAAGACATCATCAAAACCTCTTCAGGCGGTGTCTTCAACAACGCAGCTCAAGTGTGGAACCACACCTTCTATTGGCATTGCCTAAGCCCGAACGGCGGTGGCGAGCCAACTGGTGAGCTAGCAGATGCAATCAACAAAGCGTTTGGCTCTTTCGAAGAGTTCAAAACTCAGTTCACTACCTCAGCAGTGAACAACTTTGGCTCTGGCTGGACGTGGCTGGTCAAAAAAGCGGACGGTTCTGTGGCAATCGTGAACACCTCGAATGCCGAAACACCAGTGACTCACGACGGTGAAACGCCACTGATGACTGTTGATGTTTGGGAGCACGCTTACTACATCGATTACCGTAACGTACGTCCAGACTACATGGCTGCGTTCTGGAAACTGATCAACTGGGAATTTGTCGCGAAAAACTTCGCCGCTTAATGACGTAACGTCACATACCCAGTCAAAAGGAGGCGATAATCGCCTCCTTTTTTGTGGTTCATGTTCATCATTACACAATGGCTAAAGCTCACCGGCGACGACCATTAAATGATGGGCAATAAAAAGCCGCCCAAATAGGCGGCTTGGTTTGGCGAAATAGCCATCATTAATCTTGCGCGGTTTCCGCTAAGATAATGCGCAGCGAGCGACGCAGTGGCTCAGCCGCCCCCCAAAGCAGTTGGTCACCCACCGTAAAGGCGTTGAGGAAATCATCACCCATTGCCAGTTTACGTAGGCGGCCTACCGGGATCGATAACGTGCCTGTCACCTTCGCTGGGCTCAAGTCAGTCATGGTCACTTCACGTTCATTAGGTACCACTTTCACCCAATCATTGTGCGAACCAATCATCTCTTCGATTTCATCCATTGGTACTGCTTTTTTCAGCTTCACCGTTAAGGCTTGGCTGTGACAACGCATTGCACCAATACGTACGCAAGTGCCATCGATAGGGATTGGATTGTCTTGTAGACCTAAGATTTTGTTGGTTTCAACAGTCGCTTTCCACTCTTCCTTGCTCTGACCATTATCACGTTTCACATCAATCCAAGGGATCAGTGAGCCCGCTAGTGGCACGCCAAAGTTATCGGCAGGGAAATCATCGGAGCGAAGGGTCTGGGCGACTTTACGGTCGATGTCGAGAATCGAGGTCGCGGGACTGGCCAGATCGGTGTTAACCGCATCATTAATCACACCCATTTGACTGATCAGCTCGCGCATATGCTTCGCGCCAGAGCCAGACGCGGCTTGATAGGTTTGTGCCGTCATCCACTCGACTAAACCTGATTGGTAAAGACCGCCTAGGCCCATTAGCATTAAGCTAACGGTGCAGTTACCGCCCACAAACGTGCGTGTACCGCCGTGGATCCCCGCTTGAATCTGTTTAAAGTTAATCGGATCCAAGGTGATGATACTATCATCTGCCATTCGCAATGATGAGGCTGCATCAATCCAGTAGCCTTTCCAGCCAGCTTGACGCAACTTAGGATAAACCGCGTTGGTGTAATCCCCGCCTTGGCAGGTGATAATAGCATCTAGGGTTTTGAGGGCATCAATGTCGTAAGCATCTTTAAGCATGCCCGCATCTTTGCCGAAATTCGGGGCCGCGATGCCAACTTGTGAGGTGCTGAAGAAGACAGGCTCAATATGGTCAAAGTCTTTTTCTTCTACCATACGCTGCATCAGCACAGATCCCACCATGCCACGCCAGCCAATTAAACCTACTCGCATCATAATTTCACACTCCATGTTGTGTGACTGAACCAAACGCTTAACCAGATAAGCACGGTTCGGTCAGTGAAAAAACGCTTTTGATACTAACACGTCGATTTACGATAGTCAGGTCAAGGTCGTTAACTGTTCAATTCCTCATCAAACCAAAGGAATCCAGACAGACGTGTATGAAGACATTTAACGTATGCACGACGAAAAAACACACAATCAACAACAAAATGAAAACTGTATTTTAATCAATTTAAAACCAAGTCTTTCCCTAGGTTTAACCTGGATACGGTAATCGCAACCTAATTCGCGGAAGACTCACATTACTGGCAAAAATGTTTCCCATCTCTTTGTGGTGTTAGCTAGAGTATGTCGCCTCACAAACGGAATAGGATACTGACACACGGAGAGTGATGTGAGTTTAGCCCTGGTTAAAGGGGGTAAATTGCGCAGGGAGTAGTCGCGTTATCACATTAGGTCCACCTTCCAATAATGATGTCGATACGTTCGCCCCACGGCTTTGCAAGGAGTGCGACGTGAAGAAGGTTAAGGTTATGACAACACAACAAGCAAGACTGCCATCAGTCTTTCAAGTGATTCTCTCGCTCGGTATATTTCTCGCGCTAGCGTTTTCATTTACGGCAAAACTCGATCTCCCGATCCAATTGGCCCTGTTTATCGGCTGGTTCGTGATCATGGTATTAGGCCTAAAACTCGGTCATCAATATAAAGACCTTGAGGCTGCTGCCACGAAAGGGATCTCAAATGGTTTAGGCGCTGTGCTTATTCTGCTTTCGGTCGGTGCCTTAGTCGGTACATGGATTGCAGGTGGTATCGTTCCAACCATTATCTTCTATGGTCTAAAAGCAATTCACCCTTCTATTTTCCTTCTTGCGACCATGTTGATTTGTTCCCTCACCGCATTGGCTACCGGAACCTCTTGGGGCTCGGCAGGTACAGCCGGCATCGCCATGATGGGCATTGGACAAGGGTTGGGTATTCCTGCCCCCATGACCGCAGGCGCCGTGCTTTCTGGTTGTTACTTTGGTGACAAAATGTCGCCGCTCTCAGATTCGGTCATTTTGGCCTCATCAATGTCAGGCGTTGAGATCGTTGAGCACATTAAAGGCATGCTGCCTATTGCACTTATCAGCTACATCATCACCGGTATTCTCTTTACCGCTGTAGGGTGGCACTACGCGGGCAACGTGGACATGGGCCAAGTTGAGACCGTGATGTTGGCCATGGAAGAGCAATTTGTGATCACGCCGCTCTCTTTCATTCCTGTTTTGGCGGTGTTGGTATTGCTTGCGATGCGTCTACCCTCGTTCCCTGTAATTAGCTTTGGTTCGTTACTCGGTATTGTATGGGCGGTGATGCTGCAAGACATGACTCCCGTGCAGGCAATTAACACCGCATGGGCGCCTTTTCATATCTCCTCGGGCGTCGACTTTATTGATGCCATCTTAAACCGTGGCGGCATGGAATCGATGCTGGGCTCGGTTGCGGTGATCGTGTTTGGTCTTGGCTTCGGCGGATTGCTGGAAAAAGTCGGCGTCTTACATACCATCGCAAATCTGTTTGAGCGTCGCGTTAACAGCGCAGGAAGCCTCGCCACCTCAACCATTGGCACGGCGTTTATGGGGAACATTTTTGGTTCAGCGATGTATGTATCACTGATCCTGACACCAAAAATCTGTGCCAAAAACTACGACCGCTTAGGTTATCAACGCAAAAACCTATCACGAAATGCTGAGTTCGGTGGCACGCTGACATCAGGCATGGTGCCGTGGAGTGACAATGGTATCTACATGGCCAGCATTCTGGGTGTTGCAACCCTGTCTTACGCCCCGTTTATGTGGTTAAGCTTTGTGTGTATCGCTGTCACCATCGTAACCAGCTACATGGGATGGTTTGTTGACAAAGTAGATGACAAACAAACTGCGGCGGAAACCATGACGCCTGCTGCAGAGAAAGCATAATCTTTTTGCCACGCGGCGAAGCAAGACGCTCGCCGCGAGCAATCTGAAGATAAAGAAGGCGCCGATTCGGCGCCTTCTTTGTTTGCATACCAAGTACTCAACTCTCGCTAGCGCAATGAATCGAGGTACTCAGGTAAAAAGAGCGAAATTTGCGGAATGTAGGTAATCAGCATTAAGAACACCAGTAGCAAGCTTAGCCAAGGCAGCGCCGCCTTGATTGCCCAACCAATGGACTCACCAGTAATCCCCGCCGTCACAAATAGGTTTAGCCCAACCGGTGGGGTCAGCATCCCGATTTCCATATTGACCACCATAATGATCCCCAAATGAATGGGGTCGATGCCCAACTGCATGGCGATAGGGAACAAAATCGGCGCCATAATCAACAAAATCGCCGACGGTTCCATAAAATTTCCCGCAATCAATAGGAGGATATTGACCACGATTAAAAAGCCCCATGCGGGCAGCCCCCATGCCACAATGCTTTCGGCAATGGTATGTGGAATACGCTCAGTGGTCAGCACATGGGCAAACAACATCGCATTGGCGATAATAAAGAGCAGCATAATGCTAACCTTGGCGGCATCTTTTACCACATGGGCCACTTCTTTATCGGTTACCGAGCGTATCATCACCCAAGGCAGCTGGACGATATTACGTCCCCAAGCACGAATTGATGACTCGCCCTCAAAACGCCACGGGGTGTCTTTCAGCGGTCCGATATCACGGTATCCCCACACACTCACCAACCATGCGTACACAGCCGCAACTGAAGCCGCTTCGGTCGGGCTGGCTATGCCACCATAGATAGAGCCCAACACAATAATGATAAGCATTAGTCCGCCCATCGCTCGCGCCCCTGAGCCAAGCACTGCGCTAACGCCTGGGAAAGGTTGCGAGGGTAAGCCTTTAATGCGTGCGACAATATAAATCGCGACCATCAGGATCCCGCCCATCATTAAACCCGGAATAAAGCCCGCCATAAACATCTTCGAGGCAGATACTTCCGTTGCCGCCGCATATACCAGCATCACAATTGACGGAGGGATCAATATCCCCAAGGTGCCCGCATTGGCGATCACCCCAGCGGCAAACGCTTTTGGATAGCCTGCTCTTACCATCCCCACAATCACAATCGAGCCAATGGCTGCAACCGTTGCAGGCGATGAACCAGAGACTGCCGCAAACAGCATGCACGCCATGACAGATGCCATCGCTAATCCACCACGTACATGGCCAACGCAATCAACCGCAAAATTAATTAACCGACGCGCCACTCCTCCAGTTGAGAGAAAGGCAGAAGATAGGATAAAAAAAGGAATCGCCAACAGCGTGTAATGGTGCGTCGTCGCTTCAAAAAGTTTCAGAGCAATAGAGGCAAGGGAATCATTGGAGAACAGTAAAATGGTACTGACACTCGATAACCCCAGCGCAATGGCAATGGGCATGCCCATGAACATACACAAAAACAATAACCCAAACAAAACCGCAATGGTCATTTTGATTCCTCCTTGCCTTCCGCTGGACGGCTTGTTGGCATACCCTCAACACCCTCTTCAGCAAGATGCATGCTCTCCTTCGCTTCATCAGCAAAGCCAAAACCAAGACGCTTACCTTGAATGACTTCTATAGCCACAGTGATCATGCGCAGTCCAAGCAAAGCGAACCCGATCAGCAAGCACAGCATGGCTTTCCACTTTTCTATCGGAATATCTTCCATTTCAATCGCAATCAGCTTCATCTTGCTCAGGTAGACCCAACTGCCATAGAAAAACAGCACGCAGTACACCATGGCGAGCGCCAGTGCAATTAAGGTCACTGTCTTTTGCAGTGACGGTGAAAATGTTTTCACCAAGGCATCTACCCCAATATGCGCGCCTTCTCGGATCCCCCATGACGCGCCAATCAGCACCATCCAGGCCGATAAATACAAGGTGGCCTCTTGTGCCCAAAGTAAGCCTTCGTTAAAGAAGAAACGCAGCACCACCTCCACAAAGACCAACAAGGTCGTCGCCACCAGCAGTAGCCCAATGACGGTTTCTTCGAATCGATGCAAGAACTTGATCATCCTACACTCCCTACGGATGAACCCGGTCAGACCGGAGACAAAACAAAAGCCGGGGCATCCCCGGCTAGATATTATTGATTGGCTTGTACCGCCGCTTGAATCAAGTCAGCGCCAATCTCATCCTCAAATTGCTGCCACACTGGCTGCATGGCTTCGACCCACTCACCGCGCTCTTTATCGGTCAACGTGAGAATTTGGCTGCGTCCCGAGTCAATGATCTTCTGGCGGTCATCATCTGCTTTTTGTTGCGCAATTTGATTGCCATAAGCCACTGACTCATCCAACGCTTTTTTCAGCACTTCACGGTCAGCATCTGGGAGTTGCGTCCAAAATTCCGCCGAGGTGGTAACCATGTAATCAAGCACACCATGGTTTGACGCTGTAATATAAGGCTGAACTTCAAAAAACTTCTTCGAATAAATGTTTGACCAGGTATTCTCTTGGCCATCAATGGCTCGGGTTTGTAGAAGGGTAAAGACTTCTGAGAAGGGCTTTTTAAGCGGCACTGCGTCTACCGCATCAAATTGTGCTGCCAACACGTCTGAGCTCATGATGCGGAATTTCTTACCAGACGCATCACTCGGTACCCGTAGTGGTTCACTGGCAGACAATTGCTTGAGGCCGTTATGCAAATAGCCCAGCCCGATCATGCCTTTGCCCTTGACCGACTGCAGCAGCGATTGCCCCGCATCTGATTGCTGAAAACGGTCAACCGCTTCCATGTCCTCAAACAAAAATGGCAAATCGAAGACTTGGAGTTTTTTGGTGTACTTGGAGAATTTTGATAAAGAAGGGGCAATAAACTGGACATCACCAAGTAGGAGCGCTTCCATCTCCTTGCCGTCACCAAATAATTGTGAGTTTGGATACACTTCCACTTCGTATTTGTCACCAATACGCTCAGCGACAAGATCTCGGAAATGCAGCGCCATTTGTCCTTTGGGCGTGTTTTCTGCCACCACGTGGGAGAACTTAATCACTTCAGGGGCAGCGTGAGCTGCACTCGCTAACGTGATCGATAGTGCAATTGCAGACAATGTCAGCTTTTTCATTGTTCAACCTCTTTCCTTGTGCCAGTGAGGTCACTCATGACATTTGAGTGACGTTTAAATAACGTTTCGTTTACGTTTTAGGCACTCAAGGTCAATCTGTGAACAAGGAAGAAGGAACAATTCAGCGTGGATCGACGAAAACGGGATCGGACCAAAAAGAAATGGGCGAAAATTCACCCATTACTGATTAGCCTCATCGATCACTTTGGTCTTGATGATTAGTCGTCGCGACTGGTTAATCGTCGCTGCAGTTGATCACGCAGATTAGGCGGGGTGCCTTTGATAGTCAGGGTATCGGTCTCTAGATCATAAAAGACGCGTTCACCTAACAGCATGGCATCGAAGTTTACCGATAAGCCGCCACCAGCCCCTACAAATTTGGTAAGTTTTCGCATGGTCGTCCGATCGGCAGGAAATTGCTCTTCAAGCTCATAACCTTGTTGATTGGCATACTGGTAGAAATCGACACCGTCAGGCGTTGGCGGTAATTCTTGAGCAAGCTCTTTCACTACCACTTCATCACCTGATTTAAGTTGATCATTACAATAATCAAAGACCTGCTTGCGATACGCGTTCTTTTCTTCTTTTTCCAAACGCGCATCATCGCAGTAATCTTCCACGGCCTGCATCAACACTTGGTTTTGCTGTTTACTGTCCATGCCCACTTGCGCTTGCAAGAAGTCGAGGAAAAAGTCAGCAATTTTGCGTCCGACTCGGCCTTTGATGAAGGACAAATATCGGTTGGAGTCTGCGTCGGTCTCCCATGTGGAGAGATCGATGCGCGCCGCAATATCCATCTTACTCACGTCAAGGTACTCAGTCGCATTGACGTCAAGCTCATCCGTCACCCGCAAACTGTGCTTAGATTCGACCACTCCAATAAACAGATAATCGGTCGCAAGCGCACGATAATGCGCCATGATTAAAGTACCGCTGTCGGCAAAGGGATACTTAGCAAGTTCATTACGCAGACGTTCGACAGCTTTTTCAGAAAAAGTGCGAAAGTCGAGGGCTTGGTCACGATATTCCTTTAACCACTGCTGAAATTCACTGTCAGTGTCAAATAAAGCAAACCCTTTGCCTGCTTTTGCGTGATATACCCGATGTACATCGGCCATCAGATTGTCAGTTTGATCGTTGAGCGGTAACGGTCCGTCACGAAGATGAACGTTAAGCGAATCATCATCTTGCTTAACGATTTGATGCAATATTACGTTAGAAAGCGTGAGGCTCATGATTGAAAAGATTTTCAGTAAGACTAAAGTGTGGGTTATTATACGCAGCTTTGGTTTTATTACGACAAGACGAATTTATGCCTGTAACTTCAAAGTATGACGACAAACAAGTGGAACGCATCATCAGTGATGTTGTCAATGTGTTAGAACAACACGATGCGTCAACAGATTTGTCGCTCATGGTGGTCGGTAACGTCGCCACCAATATCCTGAATCAGAATATTCCTGCCGCGCAACGTCAGGCTTTTGCCGAGAAATTCGCCCAAGCGTTGTTGTCTTCTATCGACAAACAATAACGCACCGTGCAGCAGCATCTTAAAAGAGAAGAATAAAGACGTATGGTTGATAGCGGAACATCGTATCGTGACAAAGTATCTCAGCTGATTAGCTGGGGGCATTGGTTTAGCTTTTTTAACATCATTGCCGCTATGTTGCTTGGCACACGCTATATCAGCCAGTCAGGATGGCCCGAAACGCTGTTAGGACAAACGTACCTGATTTTTAACTGGGTCGGCCATTTTGGCTTTCTTGTGTTTGCGTTGTACATACTGATCATCTTCCCGGCGAGTTTTATCATTCCCTCACAGCGCTTAATGCGCTTGTTTGCCGTACTGGTGGCAACCACGGGCATGATGGTGTTGCTGCTCGATATTTATGCCTACGAAACCCTCCACCTCCATCTTAACCCCTTGGTGTGGGAGCTGTTGTTAAGCGGCGAAAAAACTGACATGAATGCACACTGGCAATACCTCTTTGTTGCCGTGCCAGCTATCTTTATTCTCCAATTAATCATGTCAGAATGGGTGTGGCGTAAACTTCGTAAACTGACGCGCAAGCGCATCGGGATCCCGGTCGCGACCGTGTTTGCAATCTGCTTTATTTCTAGCCATCTGATCCATATTTGGGCCGACGCATTTATCTATAGTCCCGTGACTGCGCAACGCTCGACCTTCCCTGTCTCCTATCCAATGACGGCGAAGACCTTTATGGAAAAATATGGCTTGCTGGATAGGCAAGAATACCAACGTCTCCGCGAACAGCGGGGTCAGGAAAATAGCGAGGTCATTCGCTATCCCCTAGAGCCTCTCGCGTTTGCACCGGATGCGAGTAAATATCAGAAAAACCTATTGATGGTAATGATCGAGGGGCTGCGCGCCGACATGCTCAACCCAGTGACCATGCCGCACCTTTACCAGTTTGCCAATGAGAACCTGTGGTTTAAAAATCACTTCAGCAGCAGCAATGACGATATGGCTGGGCTGTTTGGGCTCTTCTATGGTCTTCCCGGCAGCTATGCACAAAGTGCACGCACGGAAGGCCTGCGTCCGGTACTCATGAATACATTGAATAATCGTCGCTACCAGATTGGACTATTCAGTGGCGATGGCTTTACCAATCCAATTTATTACCAAAGTATCTTTAGCGCCGACTTACAAAGCGATGATCTGCCCGATCTCCCCGCTTGGCAAGCCGATGCCGAAGCGGTCTCTCAGATGCAAGCATGGCTTGCGGCGCGTGATACATCGCCTTGGTTTGGTTATCTGGAGCTCGCTACCGTGAGTGACTACGAGCAAAGCGGTGACTATCCACAACCATTCCAGCCGTCATTAGATAGCGCGATGGCCGGCGTCGATACCCAAACGGCGCTGGTATTGAAAAACAGCTACAACAATGCCGCGCACTATATCGATGATCAGCTTGGCGCTTTATTGGAAGACTTGAAACAATCGGGACAGCTCGAAAACACGGTGGTTATGATTACGTCCAACCATGGTATGGAGTTTAACGAAACCGGTTTAAATACATGGGGTTCTAACACCAATTACAGCCGTTATCAGTTGCAAGTGCCCTTGGTCATGCATTGGCCAAACCAAGCCCCAGAACAAATTACCCATTACAGCAGTCACCTAGATGTGGCCCCCACCTTGATGGAGTCCATGCTGTCAGTGAGCTCACCCGCTGAAAACTACAGTAGTGGGACCAATTTGTTCGAGCTGAAAAATCGCCCGCGTAAATGGGTTATTGCTGGAGATAGCCGTGATATCGTGGTTGTGCAGCCACAAAAGACCACGGTGGTAGACAAATTTGGTAACTATAAAGTGTATGATAAGCACTATACCCCTTTGCCGGAAGGCAAGCCGCAGCTGTCTGTATTGATGCAAGTCATGCATGAATTGAAGCGTTTCTATCACCCAGAAGAGCATGACCGTTAATTTCAATCACGAAGTGGCGCATTAATAGCCAAACGATTGAAAAACAGGAAAACAATGTCGTTGAGTAATTGACAGCTGTGAGGGTGATTCGTAATATAGCGCTTAGTCGGTCTGTAGCGCAGCCTGGTAGCGCACTGTCATGGGGTGTCAGGGGTCGCTGGTTCAAATCCAGTCAGACCGACCAATCTTCTCGCCCGCCACTCTCTGAGTGGCGGGCTTTTTCATTTCTACGGTTGGCTTGCGGTTCGACCGACAAAGGCGACAACAATGGTGTCATCGCCTAGCTGTCGAGAAAAGACATAAGCATTGTCTTGGGCAATGGCCCGATGTACCCCTGCGCCTACGGCGGGATGCTGCTGTCTAAACTGAGCCACCTTACGCCAATGGGCTAACAAACGCTGTTGCTTTGGAGTACGTGACCACACCATGTCAGATCGCGTGCCCTGGTGGAAATCATCTCCATAGGGACCCAAGTCTCGCCCAACCTCATCGCCATAATACACTTGAATAGCCCCCGGTGTGAGCAAGAGTGCATTAGCCGCGCCGCGTTGCATCGCCATATCTTTGAAGCGGCTAAAGAACAGCTCGGTATCGTGTGACGACATATAGCTCACTGGAATAAAATCCGCTTCGTTTTGCATGGTTTGGGCGTAAGCATGATAAGTGTCTTCCATTTGGCTAAGACAGTACGCACCTTTGTCCATCTGTTTTTGCAGGTCAAAGTTGATGAGCGCATCAAAACCTTGATCGAAATACGGGCTGCGATAGGCGCTGTGGCCCCACACTTCTCCCATCATCCAAAAAGGCGCGCCGGACTGCTGATGCTTCTGTCGCCACGATGCCAAAGCGGCACTGGCTTTCTGCTTAAGTGCTCGCCAGATCTCACCATCGACATGTTTAACCGTATCGACGCGAAACCCATCTATCCCAAAGCGTTCAACCCACTGAGTTTGCCACTCAAGTAAATAATCGCTAACCGTATAGCCATCTTGAGCTTTTACACGTGTGCCGGGATTGTCGAGCAACCACTGAGGCGGCGTCACTGACTTGGTCGATTCGGTTTTAAAATCAGGAAGCCCTGCCAAAGTCAGGGTTTGATCGCTCGATCCAGGTGCATCGTAGCCCGGTAGTCCCGCTCGTACCCAATCTTTACCCCACCAGTGCTGCCAGTTTGCGCTTTGATAATCCACCGCTTGGTGAAAATCATGCCAACTTTGCCCTTTTTTGGGGTGCCAATCTTGCCATTGCGGTGGTAACGCGTCCGCATTCACCACCTCAATGCCATCTTGTTGTAAGTCCGCTAAGGTGGCGTAACCAGGATGGTTAACCACTGCATCAAGAAAGACCTTCATGCCACGTTGATGTGCGGCCTCTACCAGTTTTTTCAGCACCGCATCATCGCCAAAGTTTTGGTCTACTTGCGTAAAGTCTCGCGCCCAATAGCCGTGATAAGCATAAAAAGGAAACGCGCCTTTACTGCCGCCTCCAACAAAGCCGTGTACCTGCTCGACAATGGGTGACAGCCAAATCACATCCGTACCCAGTGATTGAATATAAGCGAGCTTTTCGAGCACCCCCTGCAAATCGCCACCATGGAAGGTACCAATGTTCTGTTGATTATCGGCGTGGCGACCGTAGCTGTGATCATTGCTTGGATCGCCATTGTGAAAGCGATCAACCATTACAAAGTAGATATTGGCATTGCGGTAGGTAAATGCCTGAGGTTCGCGCTCGGTCGGCGCTAATAATATCAATCCACCGCTATTTGATGCTGGGGTCAGCGTCACCTGATGGTCGCGAACACGTACAACCTGACCGCTGAGCGCCTCTTTCAATAGTGTGCCATCGGCGAATGCCTCACCAACAGTAAGGGTGACAGGGCCACCGCGATAAACAGGGCATTGCACATTGGGCAAAGGCCGTTTAAATACAGTCGCGGTTTTTTTAGGTTCCCGCTTAATACTCAGTGTGTGGGTGCTAGGATCGAAATAAAAGCCATAATCACCGGCAAAGCGAATATTGACCTCAAAGTGGCTCTCCGCGTGGCACGATAAAGGAATTGGCGTGTTGAATTTGACTTGGCTCGGTGAGGTCGCGTCACATTCACCGTCAAGCCCACTGACCGAGACCTTGTAAGTGTTTTTACCCAATGAGAACACAGTGGGATGCTGGTCAGTAAGCGGCCCATCCGTTTGCGTGGTTGACGTTGAAACCGTGATATGTGGCGCTGCAGACACCGAGGCTGAACAAGCAACCGCCACAGCCAATGCAATGCGCCGCCAAGAAAATAAGGGGATCATGATCGTGCTCCTTGCCATTTTCTACTAGGGTAAAAAAACAGCAAGGTGATAACATCATTCTTGGCTCTCAGCCCTAAAAGTGTGAGGGCTAACCAGAGAGGGCGGAGTTAATCGGTTTTCATAGACTCTCATCAATGCCGAATAGCTCGGCGATCTCGTCTGCGGGCACAGGTCGGCTATACAGAAAGCCTTGTCCGAAGGTACAGCCCAGCTCACGCAATATCGCTTGTTGGTGAGTGGTTTCAATCCCTTCTGCCACCACGCCCATGCCGAGACTATCGGCCATTGCGATCATCGCAGACACGATCGCCACTTCCTCTTCATCCGGTGCTTCACTTTGGATATCTTTGATAAAGTGTCGATCGATTTTTAACTTAGAGATCGGGTATCGTTTTAAGTAGGCCATCGACGAATACCCAGTCCCAAAGTCATCAATCGCAATACCCACCCCTTTTTCTCGCAACTGCTCCAACACTTTCAGTGCACTGGCTTGATTTTCAATTAGGGTGTTTTCGGTGATCTCCAACTCGAGAAAGCGCGGATCGGCGCCCGTTTTTTCCAGTGCTTCGGCCACGACCTGCGTAAAGGTAATATCCGCTAGATTGCGTGGTGAAATATTTACCGCCAACGAGACCATCAGACCCGCATCTTGCCACTGTTTTAACTGACGACACCCAGTTTCCACCACCCACTGGGTGATATCGTGAATAATCGAGCGCTCTTCAGCCACGTCAATAAAATGAAACGGCGAGAGCACGCCTCGTTCAGGATGGTGCCAACGCAGCAGCGCCTCAACACCAATAATGTTGCCGGTCACAAGATCCACTTGTGGCTGATAGAAAAGCTCAAGCTCTTCGTTTTGCACGCATTGCCGTAGCTCGACCGCTAAGCGCAATTTATTGTTGGCTTCGACGGTTAGCGCATCATTATAAAACGCATACGTGTTGCGACCCGATTTTTTGGCGAAGTACATCGCAGAATCGGCAAAGGTTAGTAGTTCTTCGGTATTGGCGGCATTGTCTGGGTATTGGGCAATGCCGATACTGACACCGATCTGAGCATCAACCCCCCCGCTGAGCACAAACAAGCGGTTCATCGCCTGAATAATGTCTTCGGACAAACTGACACATGCGGCTTTGTCACTGTGAATTAAACGCAGCACCACGAACTCATCCCCGCCCAGTCGCGCTAAGGTGTCCCCTTCTCTTAACAAACCATACAAGCGTTGACTCACCAGCTTTAGCAGCTCATCGCCCACGGCGTGTCCGTGGCTATCATTAACAAATTTAAACTGGTCAAGGTCGAGGAACATCAGAGCCAGTTTGCCATGAGCCCCCATGGGCATCTTGAGTGCTTGTCTAGTGCGAGATGCCAATAGTAAGCGATTCGGCAAGCCGGTCAGTGCATCATAGTGCGCCAAATCAATCAGCTTTTTCTCTGAGTCTTTTAGCTTGGAGATATCTGAAAAGACGCCAACATAGTTCACCACCTCACCGGCGTCGTTCTTTACCACACTGATAGAAAGCAGTTGTGGATATACCACCCCATCTTTGCGCCGATTCCATATTTCTCCTTTCCATCGGCCTTGTTGGGCAACCTCTTCCCACATTGCGCGGAAAAAGGCTTTATCATGACGCCCCGAGTTAAGAATGGACGGATCGTTCCCTAGAACATCCTCTTCTTGATAGCCGGTAATGGCGCTAAAGCCGCCATTGACTGCCACAATCTTGGCGTCTGCATCCGTCACCAGTACCCCTTCGCTCGATTGTTCGAAGATTTTTGCGTTGAGCATCAGCTTACGCTCAACCTCAAGTCGCTCTGAAACATCATGGATCACGGAAAAGAGTAATTTGACATGACCTATGGTGATGGGTGAAGAGTGCACCTCAACCTGACGCACCTCACCGCTTTTTAAACGGTGAGTGAAGATAAAGTAGTTTTTATCACGCTGACGCGCTTGGGAAAGGCTTTGACGCAATGCACTCTCGGTATGAGTATTAATATCGCTGATCCGCATGGATGTCAGTGTCGCATGATCATAGCCGTAAAACTGCTGAGCACTGTCGTTGGCATCGACAATGTCGCCACTTTTGGCATCCAACAGTAACATCACAGCGTCGTGACGCTTAAAAATACTGCGGAAACGATGGCTATCATCCACAACCCGACCAATTGATTGTGCAAAGCTGCGGCCAGCATTATAGCGACCGTAGAGTCCTCCTAGCCAAAAGCCGAGTACAATGACACCCATTAGCCAGACTCTCGGGTGCCAACGCACACCGTGCCAGCCATCTTCAGGGATCCCGAGTAAACGCCATTGACCTGATGGTAAACTCATCGTCACGATGACCGGATCCTGCGTGTGTATCTGCGGCGTCCCATAGATAGGCTTAAACGACTCAGTCAGCCGTCGGCGCCCTTCTAAGGCAACTTGAACGGGTAACCGCTCCCCTTGGGTAAAGCTGTCGGTAAACAACGCCTCAATGTCTAGCACCGTGGAAAGCACGCCCCACGGCAGGTGCTTACGGGCATTGGTAATGCTTTGTCGCGCAATTAACGCCGTTCCACCTTGCAGCAACTCAACAGGCCCTGAGATTACGGGTTTATCAGAGGCATGGGCGTTACGCACACTTTCTAGTTGTGACGGAACATCGTGATAATCCGTACCGAGCAGGGTTTCACCCACCGACTCCGGATAGACATGACTAATCACCCAATTTCGCGCGGCACCAAAATTAAGAATATGGGTAGATTGAGACATCAATTGCGCCGCGAACTCGGCAAATGCCTCTTGGGTAAGCTCAGGATTTAAACTGATATAGGTTGCTAGGCCGTAGCTTAAATCCATGTTTTGTGTCACGTTAAGTTCTATACGAGACCGATAGGCCAATAATGCCGCGCGCACTTTATCTATCTGTTTATCATGCTCTTGTTGGTATAGCCAGAATTCCACTGACGCGACAACAAGCACGAAGACCATGATAGAAATCAGTATATTGTATATAAACCCTACTCGGGCCGAACGACGGGCGACAGAGTCTAGCGCCGAGGGAACTGCTTGCTGCATGACGCAATACAACCTTATTTCGCCCACTTTTTTAGGCGAACATGATGAACAACTTCAGGCGTAGCACGGGATTATATAACCGCCGCGTAGAATCGCCAGCACTTAGGGCCGGTTTGTGATGAATGGTGTCCGACAACATGGTTTAGATCAAGTAACACATCAAAGACGTTGCACGACACATAATGCGTATTGACATAGTAAGAGATGCTGGCTTTTTAGACATCAGGAGACAAGGATGACACTGACCATGGAGTATGGCGCGATATTGGTCGCGCTTGGGTTTATTGCCGGTATTATAAATACCTTAGCCGGCGGTGGATCCAACCTGACACTTCCAGCGTTAATGGTCATGGGGATGCCTGCCGACGTCGCCAATGCGACCAATCGCGTTGGCGTGTGGTTACAATGCGCCTCGGGGATGGCTGGCTTTAAACGCCACGACAAACTTGATACGCAAGATATCTGGCCAGTGCTGGTACCCAGCTTGATTGGTGGCTTACTTGGCGCACTTGCCGCCGCTTGGCTGCCCACCAGCTGGGTGAAACCTCTTTTACTGGGGACGCTACTTACCATGACAGTGGTGATGTTAGTCAAACCGGCCACCCTCACCCCGCCACCGAGAACACCAATTAAAAAAGTGAAAGACACACCGAGTGCATGGCTGGGTTTATGTTTAGCAGGATTCTACGGTGGTTTTGTCCAAGCTGGGGTTGGTTTTGTGTTACTGGCGGCCTTATGCGGCACCTTGAATTATGATCTGGTGCGCGGCAACGCGCTTAAGCTGGCTTGTACACTTGCATTCACCACCTTATCGTTACTGGTTTTTATTGCTGATGATCTGGTGCATTGGCTGCCGGGGCTACTCCTTGCCGTCGGCACCATGACTGGCGCACGCGTAGCCGTCAAATTTGCGATTTCTGCCAATCCAAAGACGCTCAAACTCTTTTTGTTTGTCATGACGTTAGTGGGCTGTATTGCCGCTTATGCGTTTTAATCCCAAAGTATCAGCCTGTAGACGCTTGTCGTTTGGGTGCCCGCTTGCGCCGGGGTGTTTTATCCCCCGTGCGACGTTTACGGGTAAATTGACGCTTAGGTGGCGGCGATAAATTCTTCAACGATGTGGGGGGCGGTGCGGTTTTTACCATCTCAATCAAACCTTGTAATTGTTCGGTCAATGCATGCATAAAAGGTTGATAGGCGCATTTTTTTTCTGCCATGTCTTGCAGTTGGCGCTCCCATTGCGCGGTCATATCTGGATAGGTCGCGCTATCCGGCAACGCGGCAATCAGTCCTTTTCCACTCGGTGTCGCATGTAAGGTTTTGCCTTGGCGCTGTAACAAGCCACGCTTTAACAACAACTCGATGATCCCGGCTCGGGTTGCTTCAGTCCCTAAGCCATCGGTTTCTCGTAAAATATCCTTCAGTTTTTTATCTTGCACATAGCGACCGATCCCCGTCATCGCCTGCAACAGGCTCGATTCGGTAAAGGCGGCCGGCGGTTCTGTCATACAACCTTTTATCTCACCGCGCTCACACACTAGTTGCTCGCCCGGCTGTAAGTGAGGCAAGGGGCTCGCTGACGCCTCAGCCACTTGCGTATTCGGCAGTAGCGAACGCCAACCTGCAACGGTCAAGACTTTTCCTTTGGCAATAAAGCAACCGCCCGCGATATCAAACACCAGTTTACCTTCTGCATATTCCGCCGGTGGATAAAATTGCATGAGATACTGGCGCGCGATGAGCTGGTAAAGTTTGGCTTCATCACTAGAAAGCCCAGCAGGCGCCGCTTTTGCGGTGGGAATAATGGCATGGTGCGCGCCGACCTTTGCATCGTTCCATGCTTTGTTCTTTCTAGAGGTATCTGCCTGATCGCACGCATCGATAAGCGGTTCGCACCCTTGTCGAATCGCTTGCACGACTTTACCTGCCTCCGCAAAGTGGCCCTTAGGCAGGTATCGACAGTCCGAACGCGGATAGGTAATCAATTTACGTCGCTCATAAAGCTGCTGGCAGATATCTAGCGCTTTTTGCGCACTAAAGCCAAACCGTTTAGATGCATCAATCTGCAAGGCCGACAAATTATAGGGCAGCGGCGCAGCCTGCTTGCGGGTTTGACGCTCAGCCTCTGTCACCTTTGCCGGTTGGCCAGTAATACGATTAGCAACATTCTCGGCCAGAGCGCGAGAAATTACGCGCCCTTGTGCATCTTGCCATTGCGCGCACGCGTCACTAGGCTGCCATCTAGCTCGGATCATTTCACCTTGATACGGCAACAGAGCATCGAGTTGATAGAAAGGATGAGGGACAAAGTCTTCGATTTCTTGGTCACGACGGACCACCAAACCCAGTACTGGGGTTTGAACACGTCCTACAGACAGCACGCCTTGGTAACCCGCTTGTTGACCGAGTAACGTGTAGGCACGTGACAAATTCATCCCATAGAGCCAATCAGCGCGAGAGCGCGCCAACGCTGACACGGACAGAGGAACAAAGGCGTGATTGTCACCCATTTTGTTGAGCGCTTTTTTCACGGCCGACACGTTTAGATCGCTGACTAACAAGCGCTGAATACGTGCCTTTTTCGCTGAACTCACTCCCGCATAATCAATGACTTCATCAACCAGTAGTTGCCCTTCACGATCAGGATCACCTGCGTGTACGAGGTGATCAAACTGCTTGATCAGTTTTTTCACGATCGCTAATTGACCAGCCGCTGATTTACGCGGACGCAGTTTCCATTGCTGAGGCACGATAGGCAGATGTGCTAACTTCCATTGCTTGTACTGGCTGTCATACGCGTCCGGCTCGACTTGCTCAAGCAAGTGGCCGATACACCATGTCACCACATCACCGTTGGCGGTTTCGATATAGCCTTTGTGGTTTTTTTGCGGTTTGGACAAACCGGCGGCAATGGCTCTGCCGAGGCTGGGCTTCTCGGCGATAAATAGGCGCGCCATATCACTCTCTAACTCTGTGCAATGAACCACATGTTATGCAAAGCGTATGGCGGGCGCAATAAAAAACCTGTACATATGCACAGGTCTTTAAAAGTGAATTAGAGATACTTCACGTATTTGCTGGTATCACGCGTTGGCGCATTGGCCGGTGCGCAATCTGGGGTACCGAGATATAAAAAGCCGACAATCGCATCATCACCATCTACATCTAGCGCTTGGCGCACAACAGGGTGATAGGCAAAGGTGCCGGTACGCCAAAACCCTTGAAAACCTTGCGCAACTGCTGCCATTTGCATTGCTTGGGTGGCACAACCGGCGGAGATATGCTGTTCAATCGTCGGGACTTTTTCATGAAAGCGTGTACGCGCAATGACCGCAATGACCATCGGTGCGCGAAACGGTGCTTGTTTGGCTTTTTCTATCGCAGTATCGTCCGCGCCATCGGCTTTCGCGGCCTCCACTAAAATCTGAGATAGCCGCGTTAATCCTTCACCTTCACACACCACAAACTGCCAAGGCGTTAATGCGCCATGATCAGGGGCGCGCAACCCAGCTTGAAGAATGTTCTCTAGCGTTTGGCCGCTTGGCGCTGGCTCGGCTAAACGTGGAATAGAGCGGCGCTGTAATAGCAAATCAAGTGCGTTCATGGTCTTTTCCTTGTAACCCGTATATGCAACCACGGTATCACCGCAGCGTATCGTACTGATTGCTTTATGCTAACACAGCCACTGCGCGACAAAGTCGCGCAGTTTATACGGGTTTACAGCGCGAGTGCGGTTTCAATGCCCTGACGAATGGCCCGTTTAGCGTCTAGCTCTCCCGCATGCTCCGCCCCGCCAATCAAATGGAATGGCAAACCTGCCGACTCAAGTGTCTTGGCCAACGCATTCACAGACTCTTGACCGGCACAGAGAATAATCTGGTCGGCAGGAATGACATGAGGCTCATCTTTGATGCTGATGTGTAATCCCCCATCATCAATTTTATGGTAGGTCACACCGCCCACTAAGTTTACACCTCGTTTTTGCAAAGTTTTACGATGGATCCAACCTGTGGTTTTCCCTGGGCCTTTGCCAACGCGGCCTTCCCGACGCTGCAGGACCCATACTTGCTTGTCACTCTTAGTGTCATGGGCAGGGTACAATCCTCCTTCGTGGGAAATAGTTTTATCGATCCCCCACTCTTTCAACCAGTCATCCAGTTGTTGATTCGCAGGTTCAGTGATCATAGTGGCCACATCCACGCCGATCCCGCCCGCGCCGATAATCGCAATGTGACTCCCCAACTCAGGTTGCTCACGAATAAAGGTTTGATAGTCAATCACCTTAGGATGATCAATGCCCTCAATCGCGGGACGGCGAGGCTTAACCCCGGTTGCAACCACTACCTCATCGAATTCCCTGAGGGTGTCGACCTCAACACTGTGATTAAGATGGACGGTGACACCGGCTTTCTCCAAACGACGCAAGTAATAGCGAATGGTCTCTTGGAACTCTTCTTTGCCGGGAATGGTCATCGCTAAATTAAACTGCCCACCTAAGCGATCAGATTTTTCAAACAAGGTCACTGTATGGCCTCGCTCAGCCGCTTCGGTGGCACAGCTGATCCCAGCCATTCCGCCTCCCACGACAGCCACCGTTTTCACTTGCCGAACTGGCGTCGCCACCAACTCTGTTTCGTAGCAAGCTTTCGGGTTCACCAAGCAACTGGCTCGCTTGCCTTTAAACACATGATCCAAGCACGCTTGGTTACAGGCAATACAGGTATTGATGTCCTCCGATTGCCCAGCCTTAGCTTTGGCAACAAAGGCAGCATCGGCCAAGAAAGGACGTGCCATCGAAACCATATCAGCCTGACCGCTGGCGAGAATCTGTTCGGCCACCTCTGGGGTATTAATTCGGTTGCAGGTAACCAGAGGCACCGACACCTCACCTTTGAGTTTTTCTGTCACCCAACTAAAGGCGCCGCGAGGAACTTGCGTTGCGATGGTTGGAACGCGCGCTTCATGCCAGCCAATACCGGTATTAATAATGGTGACACCGGCCTGCTCTAGGCCTTTCGCTAGCGCGACCACATCGTCAAAGGTGTTGCCTTGCTCGACCAAATCCAACATCGATAATCGGAAGATCACAATAAAATCGTCACCGGCCGCTTTTCTCACCGCACGCATGACTTCCACGGCAAAACGCATGCGATTTTCCACCGAGCCGCCCCATTGATCATAACGGCGGTTGGCACGATGGCAGAAAAATTGGTTGATGAGATAACCTTCAGATCCCATGATTTCAACCCCATCATAACCCGCTTCTCGCGCGAGCGCGGCGCTGCGGCCGAAGGCTTTGATCGTACGCCAAATCGACCTCTCGCTCATGGCAAAAGGCGTGAACTTACTGATTGGAGCGCGGATTGCGGAGGCACTTTGGGCAAACGGATGGAAGGCATAACGCCCGGCATGAAGCAATTGAAGTGCTATCTTTCCGCCATTAGCGTGTACCGCATCTGTGATGGCTCGATGAGCACGAGCGGCGCGTCCAGAACTAAACTGTGCGCTAAATGGAGTCAATCGACCGCGAAAATTCGGCGAAAAGCCACCAGTGACAATTAAGCCAACGTCGCCTTTCGCGCGCTCTGCGTAAAAGGCTGCGAGCTTTTTAAAACCGTCATTGGCTTCTTCCAATCCGGTATGCATCGAGCCCATCAGAACGCGGTTTTTCAATGTTGTAAACCCGAGATCTAGCGGGGCTAGCATATGGGGGTAAGAGTGCTGTTCCATTGCTTGCTCACTTATTGTTGTGGTCTGACCAGACTATAGCGCTGTCGGCTACTGTTTTTCAAACGTTCGTTTACAAACCAGCAACATCGATTGTCGAATAGTTGATCTCAGTAGGAATTTCCTCCCCACTCTGTCGGATACGGGATAAGCTTGGGCTATCGATCCTTGCAGTGATCAGCTAGGATATCAGCGACATATATCGATGGATTAGAGTATGAAAAAACTGTTTCGCTTCATTGCATCTTTGTTCCGATGGCTTTGGGTTGCCATCGGGTTCGTGCGTCAGCTTTTGTTAAATGTGCTTTTCATTGCTGTTATTGTGGGCATTTATTGGGCGATAACCGCCGACTCGCCGCTGCCAACCGGTGACACAACCGCGAAAAAAGCCGTTCAAGCTGAACCCGCCCCACACGCGTTGTTACTGAATATAAACGGCCCCATTGTTGAACAGCGCCGTCGTATCGATCCGATCGATACCCTCTCACGCAACGCGCTCGGACAACCGATTGAAACCGAAAACGTACTCTTTGATATCGTCGATACCATCCGCCATGCCGCGACGGATGATAAGATTAACGGGTTAGTGCTTAGCCTAGGCGACATGCCATCCACGAGCCTGACCAAGCTTCGCTATATCGCCAAAGCTATCGATGAGTTCAAGCAAAGTGGTAAAGCGGTCGTGGCGATTGGTGGGATGTATAGCCAAAGCCAGTACTATTTAGCGAGCTATGCTGACGAAATTCTGATGTCACCAGATGGCATGGTGATGCTCCAAGGGTATGGCAGTTACAACCTGTATTGGAAGGATCTACTCGATAAATTAGATGTCTCGACTCACGTTTTCCGAGTCGGCACCTATAAGTCCTTTGTCGAACCTTATACACGCACCGACATGTCTCCACAGGCGCGTGAAGCGAATCAAGCATGGCTCGACCAGCTTTGGAACGCGTATGTAAGCGATGTGGCGAAAAACCGTGGCATTAAAGCGGCGATGTTCTCTCCCTCTGCCGATACACTCATTACGTCATTGGAGGCGTTTGGGGGAGATTTTGCGTCGCTTTCCAAACATATTGGCATTGTTGATGAGTTGATGACCCGTCAAGAGATCCGTCGTTATCTTGCCGATAAATTTGGCAGCGACGGGGAAGACAGTTTTGAGTACACCAGCTACTACGACTATCTACCCAAAATTCAATCTCGCTTTGCCATCCCCGGTGACAATAATATTGCCGTCGTTGTCGCCAGTGGCCCGATTATGGATGGCGTTCAGCGCCCAGGAACCGTCGGTGGTGATACCACGGCGGCGATGCTACGCGATGCTCGCCTTGACGACAGTGTTAAAGCAGTTGTGTTGCGTGTAGATAGCCCAGGCGGTAGTGCGTTTGCTTCTGAAATTATCCGCAATGAGGTCGATGCACTGCGCGAAGCTGGTAAGCCTGTGGTGGTTTCTATGTCTAGCGTCGCGGCTTCTGGCGGCTATTGGATCTCTGCTAGCGCGGATCGCATCGTCGCACAACCAACCACCATTACCGGCTCTATTGGTATCTTTAGCCTGTTCACCACCTTTGAGAACACGCTGGAAGATATTGGTGTCCACACAGATGGCGTAGGCACAACCCCTTTCTCGGGAGTTGGTGTAACTCGGGCCTTGCCTGAAGATGTCAGCCAAATCATGCAACTGGGCATTGAGCACGGCTATCACCGCTTTATTTCCTTGGTTAGCACGCACCGTAACCTGTCTTTGGAAGAAACAGATAAGGTGGCTCAAGGTCGCGTATGGACCGGTAGCGATGCGCTGAAATTCGGATTAGTCGATCAATTGGGCGACTTTGATGATGCGGTGATACAAGCAGCAGAATTGGCGGGCTTGGAAAACTATCAGCTAGATTGGATGCAAAAACCGCTGACGCCGTTCGAGCAGTTTATGACTGAGATGCTCGGCCAAACCGCGTCGGTTTTTGGCCAAGCGATGCAGGCGAACCTCCCGACGTTTGCAAGCCAGTTACTGGCGTCACCGCAGTTACAGTCGGTGACAATGCTCGAACAATTTAACGATCCTCAAGGGCGTTACTTGTTCTGCTTAAATTGCCAGTATCAGTAGCACGCTTTGCTCCGGCCGTCCTGGTCGGAGCTTTATCCCAAAGTTTTCCTCGATTCTGTGTGGTTACGCAGTACCAACCATGTAACGGTTACATGTATACTGTGCTCACGCTCATTTAATGCAGATTTGTCATGATGGAACGTAAACATATTTATATCGCCTACACGGGCGGCACCATCGGCATGCAGAAATCCGATCATGGCTATGTGCCTGTTTCTGGGTTTCTACAGCAACAGCTCGAAAACATGCCAGAATTCCATCGTCCAGAAATGCCTCGTTTTACCATTCATGAGTACGAACCACTCATTGATTCATCGGATATGACGCCAGAGGATTGGCAACGCATTGCTGACGATATTGGAGCGAATTACGACGACTACGATGGTTTTGTGATCTTACATGGTACCGACACCATGGCGTACACCGCCTCGGCGTTGTCGTTCATGCTAGAGAACTTGGAAAAACCTGTGATTGTCACCGGATCTCAGATCCCCATTGCCGAGCTTCGCTCTGACGGACAGGCGAACTTATTGAACGCCCTGCATATTGCAGCGAACTATCCGGTAAATGAAGTGACTTTATTCTTCAATAATCAATTGCTGCGCGGTAATCGTAGTACCAAATCGCATGCAGATGGATTTAATGCGTTCACTTCACCGAATTTACCCGCACTGTTGGAAGCGGGCATTCATATCGAAGTGAAAGCCACCGATCTTAATCAGCCGGCACAAGGTCCGTTTAAAGTACATACCATCAACGACCAACCAGTGGCTGTGATTATGATGTATCCGGGGATCTCACCCGACGTGGTACGCAATGCATTAAAGCAACCTGTTAATGCCATGATTTTACTTACGTTTGGGGTGGGTAATGCACCGCAGAACCCTGAGCTACTGTCGCTACTCAAACAAGCAACAGAACGCGGGGTGTTGGTACTGAACTTAACCCAATGTTTGGCTGGACGTGTCAATATGGGGGGATATGCCACTGGCTGTGCCCTTGCTGATGCCGGCGTACTCAGCGGCTATGATATGACGCCTGAAGCAGCCCTCGCCAAACTCCATTTCTTGCTCAGTCAAGACTTGCCTTTTGAGACCCTTCGCACCATGGTACAAAAGGATCTACGTGGTGAGCTAAGCTATTACTAGCTCGTCTCAAGTTTGGTCAAAAAATCATGAGTTTGTGAAGCCGACAATGATGTCGGCTTTTTTATCTGCTAATTTATTCATACATTTCGCCGATCAGGGTGTTCCACAATGATGGTGTTGCACGGTGATTCTTTATCACCACAAACGCGAAAAATTGCGCTGGCTTTACGATTTAAACAACTGAATTACGAACTGGTCCCAGCTTCTCCGTTTGAAGCGCATGAAGTCGTGCTGCGCCACCCGCCCATGCAAACAATCGTTGCACTGCTCGATGGCGGGCACACGATTTATCACGATACCATCGTGGCCGAGTACCTTGATGATGCGTACCCTGATCCTTTGCTGTATCCCGGCAATGCTCGTCACCGTGCCGATATACGCTGGATTGAGTGGTATTGTCGTCACCATCTCAGCCCTTTAATCGTGGATACCTTGTTTTATCAGCGTGTAGTACGGGGTCATATGCTCGAAAAAGACATAGACCACCAAGCCGTCAATGATGCGTTAAAAACGCTACCAGAAGCTTGCCAATACCTTTCACAACTCCTTACCCATATTCCTGCGGATAAGGTCAATATGGCCACCATCAGTGTGTGGAGTCTATTTCGTTGTGCTCAAATGGCAGGACTGGTGCTCGACAGCAGCTACACCCAGCTAAATCAGTATCTCGAAGCACTCAGCCAGCACCCGCTGTTTGGCGATTATGCACAGGAAGAGAACCACCAACTGACACCTTTTTTCGCCAGTCCAATCAGTCTCTCTGCGCCAAATGATTAGTTGGCACCAATGCTCACCCTTGGTGGAAACTGTGAGTCGCTTTACGGTTTTCACCGACTAGCATTCCTTACAGTCTGTATTCTGGTATATACAAATTTAGGATATTGTATAGCTGGAGACTGACATGGAGCACGTCAGACAAGTTACTTCCCATTCGCAGGTGTTATGGCGCCTGTTCGGACTGAGTGCCATTGGCATTGTGTTTTTCTTCGTCCCTATTTCTATTGATGGCAACACCACCATTCCGCTCGATCACCTTGTTAGTTGGATAAAAAACACCTTTGGCAACCTGATCAACCTGTATGTGCTCATGATTATTTTAGCCGGTGCCATTATGCCACTATGGACGGGGCAGTGGCGGCAAAGCGGCGGTCAAAAGCTATTCACGTTATTGAAATGCATTGGTGCCGTTAGCGCATTCATGGCGCTCACCAAAATTGGCCCAGCCTTTCTCCATGAGCCTGATATCCTGCCCTTTCTGTTCAACAAACTAGTGGTCTCAGTCGGCGTGATTGTCCCCGTCGGTGCGATTTTTCTGTCCTTTTTGGTCAGTTACGGTCTACTTGAGCTTATCGGTATTTTGCTCCAGCCGATTATGCGTCCCATCTGGCGAACCCCAGGCCGCTCTGCCATTGATGCGGTCGCCTCGTTTGTTGGCAGTTATTCACTCGGCTTGCTCATTACGGATAAGGTCTACAAAAATGGGCAATATTCGGTCAAAGAGGCCACCATTATCGCAACCGGTTTCTCGACCGTCTCAGCCACATTTATGATTATTGTGGCCCGTACCCTCGATTTAATGTCTCACTGGAACCTGTATTTTTGGAGTGCGTTAATCATCACTTTTATTGTCACCGCCATTACAGTGCGGCTACCGCCTATTAAAGGCTTAAGTGACAATGTGCTAGCGCCGGAACCACAAGCTATCAAGGGACAGCGCTGGGGGCTGGCTTATCAAACTGGCTTATCTCAAGCCGCTCAAGCAGGCCGAGTCAGTCACAACCTGCTTGCCACCGTGAAAGATGGCTTGTTGATGACGATGACAATCTTGCCTGCGATCATGTCGGTAGGGTTGTTAGGGCTGTTAGCTGCCAAATACACCCCCGTCTTTGAGTGGTTAGGCTGGATTTTTTACCCCATCACTGCGCTATGGGGATTAGATAACGGCCACCAGCTTGCCCAAGCTGCATCTGCTGGCTTGGCAGAAATGTTTCTGCCTGCGCTGTTACTGAGTGAGGCAGACTTTGTATTACGTTTTAGTGCGGCGATTACTTGCGTGTCGAGTGTACTGTTTTTCTCCGCATCGATTCCCTGCATTCTCGCTACCAGCATTCCGATCAGCGTGTTCCGGTTGGTCGTAATTTGGGCATTACGCACGGCATTAAGTTTGATGCTTTCCATCCCCCTCGCCTTGCTCATTGCCGGCTAAATGATACAAAAACGCGCCGCTTTAACAGGCGGCGCGTACCACGGTCGCAGCGACTCATCAGTGCTTCGTCTTTACATCAATACGCACTTCGTCCGGCTTCGCAAACTCACGTTTTAACTCTGCTTTCGATTTGAACGTTACCTGTCCACCTTTAGCAACCGTCATATGCTGAGGCTGTTCGTTATGTCGCGATTGGTAAAGCATCACCGCTTGAAGTGCTTGATCACGTTGGGTTTGGTTAAGCGCTGTTCCATCGGGCCACTTTCCCGTTTCGACGGCATAACACAAGCGATCGTAAACCTCTGGTGTCATCGCTTTTAACAGTTGTTCAATATCCATGGATGGCTCCGCTTTTTGACATGTCCCTATTATGCCTTAACCGACCTGCCTTTCGGCATCTCGAGTTCAGTGCGCAAAATCACGCTTTAGGACATAAACTACACTTAGATTTGAAGTATACTCACCGCAACTGACTGAGGATACGAACAACCATGCATTTGAGATTACCTAAATCACTCACTGCTGCTCCCTTTGCTGGCGTAATGCTTTTGCTACTGGCTGGCTGTGAGGGGGAACCGACCACCAACCAAGTGTGTGATACGCATCCTGAATTGTGCGAAGGGTTAAACATTGGTGATGGCCAATGCCGTTTTGAGCGTTCAGACTTGATTTTCAAACGGTTAGCTGTGGATGAAAAGCCCAGTGATCTCAATAAACTGGCCGAACTCAAACAGACGCAAGTCTATTTACGCTGCATGGAGCTGGTTGCGGGAATCGAACCAACCACTCTAAAAGAGCGAAAAACGAAGCGCACCGAAGCGGTCTATCACGCCTATGATTCTATCGAACGCTTAGAACGTGAATTGAAAGACTCGTATCAGCCACCGGTGATTTATTATCGCTGGTCACAAGGCGATAACAGCGCTTTACCTCAATTTCTAAAACTTGAGGGAACACAGCATCTTGAAACGCCCCAGCTTCAACTTGGACTCGCCACCTATTACGTCACCCGAGACAGACACAAAACCGTTCGTATCTTATTGCATGTGCTTGAGCTGTATGACGGCAACGATGAAGAGGTACGTGACGAAGTGATCCCTGAAGCGATTAAATCCTTAGCGACCACTAACCATGCATTAGAGCGCTTCGATCATGCGTATCTATGGGCCAAAGTGGGTAAAGACTATAACTTACCCATTGCCGATAGCGATCAGTTAGCACGGCTGTATCCTCTGTCAGAGGAACGCCGCAACCAGTTGGAAAGCTTAGCAAAAGACATCTCTTCAGCGATCCGAGACGGTGATTTCGAAGCCACGCTAGTCAACGCGCTAGACCCCAAAGAACCGACCTAACCTCAAAGCGCCTGCGAATGCGGGCGCTTCCCTCTATCTGTCAGTAATTTACCAACCCATTGCTCGCCAATAAATAACGGAATTGATGTGCTTGCCTTTCACGATTGCGCATCTGCTTCTACGCTTTTCAGTACACCAGCAGTCATCCAATACCTCACCCTTTCGTTTTGTACCTATTGGTCAAAGAAGGGGCAGGTAGAGTCGCAGGGGCGCAAAATGTTTAGGTGATGTAAAAAAAATCCGTACTTTTTTTTGACTTTAAACAATTTTGGGCGCGATTACCCTTGCATGGACGGGTCCTATTCTGTAATTTTACTACCAGTTTCATCTCACTAGAAATTAAGTTGTGGAGCAACATAATGACTATCAAAGTAGGTATTAACGGTTTTGGTCGTATCGGCCGCTTCGTATTCCGTGCTTCTGTAGAGCGCGACGACATTGAAGTAGTAGCAATCAACGACCTGATTGACGTTGAGTATATGGCTTACATGCTGAAGTACGACTCAACTCACGGCCGCTTCAACGGCACTGTTGAAGTGAAAGACGGCAACCTGATCGTTAACGGTAAGAAAGTACGTGTAACGGCAGAGCGCAACCCAGCAGATCTTAAGTGGGATGAGGCTGGTGTTGACGTTGTTGCTGAAGCAACTGGTATCTTCCTGACTGACGAAACAGCGCGTCAGCACATCCAAGCGGGTGCGAAGAAAGTTGTTCTGACTGGTCCATCTAAAGACGCAACACCAATGTTCGTTATGGGTGTTAACCACAGCGAGTATGCGGGTCAAGATATCGTGTCTAACGCGTCTTGTACCACTAACTGCCTAGCGCCAATCGCGAAAGTACTGAACGACAAGTTCGGTATCGAGTCTGGCCTGATGACCACTGTTCACGCAACCACTGCAACTCAGAAAACTGTTGACGGTCCTTCTGCGAAAGACTGGCGCGGTGGCCGTGGTGCGTCTCAGAACATCATCCCATCTTCAACTGGTGCAGCAAAAGCAGTAGGTAAAGTACTTCCTGAGCTGAACGGTAAACTGACTGGTATGGCGTTCCGCGTACCAACTGCCAACGTTTCTGTTGTTGACCTGACTGTCAACCTAGAGAAAGCAGCATCTTACGAGCAAATCTGTGCCGCGATGAAAGAAGCGTCTGAAGGTGAGCTGAAAGGTGTTCTTGGTTACACTGAAGATGCGGTTGTTTCTCAAGACTTCATCGGTGAAGTACAAACATCAGTATTCGATGCCAAAGCAGGTATCGCACTGACCGACAAATTCGTTAAAGTTGTATCTTGGTACGACAACGAAATCGGCTACTCAAACAAAGTACTTGACCTAGTTGCACACATCTCTAAGTAAGTTGCAATTAGCCTAGTATTGATTAAAGGCGGCCGTTGGCCGCCTTTTGTTTATGGGCTCTATGCCGTTTCTGCGCAATAAAGGACGCGATTATGACTTCTCATACTCTGCACTTCGAGCGCCGGCTCTCGGCGTCAGTTGATTTATGTTATCGCCAAGCCGTCCCCGTTCTTCGGATTCAACATCCAGCCTGTGATGCGACTATCAGTCAATTTGGGGCACACTTACTGTCATTTTCTCCACGCGATGCGGCGCCACTAATTTGGATGAGTGGCAATGCAGTCTACGATGCAAAAACGCCTCTACGAGGTGGCATTCCTGTTTGCTTTCCTTGGTTCGGCCAAACGGGCTCTCCCTCTCATGGCTTTGCACGCCGCGTGATGTGGGACATTCAACACATTGAAGAAGATGCACAAGGTGTGACGATTCAATTATCGCTGCTCCCCTCTGCGAAAACCCGTGCACTGTGGCCACACGATTTTGAAGCCATTATGACATTTAGGCTCACCCACACACTCGATGTCGCTTTAACAGTAAAAAACACCGACTCACTGCCATTTAAGATCGGAGGCGCCCTGCACAGTTACCTTTCCGTTGCGGATAGTGAACAAGCAACCGTAGCGGGTGTGGGAAGCCATTATCTCGACAATTTCAGCCACGGACAGAGAAAGCCCGCTTCTGGCACCGTGACTTTTGAAGAGCCCGTCGACCGCATTTATACCGACTCAGCCTCGTCATTAACCCTGACTGATACGGCAGGATATCGACGTATTGTCGTCAATAATCAAGGCGAGACGAGCGCAGTCGTCTGGAATCCAGGCCAAGCGGCTTCGGTACAAATGTCTGATATGGACGATGACGGCTATCTACATTTCGTCTGTATTGAAGCCGCCATTGAGCAACCCAGTATTCAGCTGGCACCGGGAGAAAGCCACACACTGACTACCTGTATTCATGACGAAAAACATGGTGAGTTGCTGTTCTAGATAATCTGCAAACACGAAAAAGGCAGCCTGCGCTGCCTTTTTGCATATTGGTCGCGGCCAAGCGAATAGGCTGACCGCTCGCTGGGGCCTGAATCAATAAAAAATATAATTCATTCCAAGGTAGCCTGATGCGGCCGTTGATTGGTCTACCATCGGGCTATCTGCAATGTTGTCATCTAAATTGGTGTAACGAACACCACCAAGCAGCTGGATGCGCTCTGTCAGCATCACATAACCACTAGCACCGATAAAATAGTGTCCCGCAGAGCCGGGCTCGTAGGCGGATAGTCCAGAGCGTGAGGCCTCCGCGGCGCTGATCCCATAAAGGTGTTGATTAAGGTCACTACTGTTGTAGGAATACCCCACCTCGGGTGAAATCCCCCATCGCTGGCGGTTCATTCCATATTTCCAGCTGACTTCCCCGTACAAACCATCTCTATCATGGGTCACACCCTCACCGACTAATGCTTGGAATCGGCCGATTGGCGAGTGGTATTGATACGCTAGAGCCAAAACAACCGACGTATCGCGCTTATCAAGTAAACTTAGCTGTGGGTCATCGGTATCTGCAGGATCAAAACGACGTGGATCATAGGTCGTCGATAGGACGAGGTTATGCGTAGCATCCTTGGGAGCCAAACGCGCGCCTGCGGTAAGTCCTCGGAAATAGAAATGGTCAGTATCGACATTAATGGTCGGTACAATCAGCGGGTCGGTATCAGTGTCCTTATAAGGTTGGGGAGAAAAGGCGGCGAGGACACCGGCTGACACACGTGTTTCTGCCGAAACACTTCCCGCGGCGAGTAGTAGGCATGATGCTACCGCCGCTTTAACAAGCTTTTCAGTCATTCTTCTTCCTTAATTTGCTGGTCAACGCACAATTTAGAATTAGGCCAGTAGCTGTCCATACACCACACTTATCGTGGACACCATCACTGATATTACCCTCTCAACGTGACAGCCTACTACAACAACTTGAATCTAAGCTGTCTTGCAAGTGGCTATTTGATTTACCTATCAATGGTAGGGGAAAAAATATCGAAAAAACAATCAATTCTTTCACGCAAAAACGTGGATTGGGGTCTAACATTATTATGAGGAAAAGGGAAATTCAGCCAAAGGACCACCTTTTCTTTATGAGTTATCAGACGATTTAGGGGGCAGGACCATGACTATTTTCGATCATTATCGTCAGCGTTACGAAGATGCAAAAGACGAAGAATTGAGCCTTCAGGAGTTCTTGGATCTGTGCCGAGACGATCGCAGCGCTTATGCCAATGCCGCCGAGCGCCTGTTGATGGCCATCGGTGAACCAGAGAAGATTGACACCTCCCTCGACCCACGGCTCAGTCGTATTTTCTCCAACCGTGTTATTTCACGCTATAAGACCTTTGAAGACTTTTATGGCATGGAAGAGTCGATTGAGCAAATCGTCTCCTACCTCAAACACGCCGCGCAAGGGCTGGAAGAACGAAAACAGATCCTTTATTTACTCGGCCCTGTCGGCGGCGGTAAATCCTCGCTTGCAGAAAAACTGAAAAGCTTGATGCAGCAAGTACCTATTTATGTGCTGACAGCAAACGGTGAACGCAGTCCGGTGAATGATCATCCTTTCTGTCTCTTTGATGTCGTAGAAGATGGCCACCTATTAGAAAAAGAGTACGGGATTCCACAACGTTATATTCGCAGCATTATGTCGCCTTGGGCAGCCAAACGACTCAAAGAATTTGGTGGCGATATCAGCCAATTCAAAGTCGTAAAAGTTCGCCCCTCAGTGCTCAACCAAGTGGCCGTGGCGAAAACCGAGCCCGGCGATGAAAACAACCAAGATATTTCCTCCTTGGTGGGTAAGGTCGATATCCGTCAGCTTGAGCACTTTTCGCAAGATGATCCCGACGCTTACTCATACTCTGGCGCACTATGTAAGGCCAACCAGGGGTTAATGGAGTTTGTCGAAATGTTTAAAGCGCCTATCAAGGTGCTACACCCCTTATTGACTGCGACGCAAGAGGGCAACTACAACGGGACCGAAGGTCTGTCTGCCCTGCCGTTTGATGGTATTATTCTCGCTCACTCCAACGAATCGGAATGGCAGTCATTCCGCAACAACAAAAACAATGAAGCATTCCTCGACCGTGTTTACATCGTCAAGGTGCCTTATTGCTTACGCGTCTCCGAAGAGATCCGTATTTACGACAAACTCTTGTCGCACAGTGAGCTAAAACAAGCGCCTTGTTCACCAAGTACGCTAGATATTCTCGCTCGCTTTACGGTGCTTTCTCGCTTGAAAGATCCTGAGAACTCGTCCATTTATTCGAAAATGCGCGTCTACGACGGTGAAACCCTCAAAGACACCGATCCCAAAGCGAAGTCGTACCAAGAGTACCGCGATTACGCAGGGGTCGATGAAGGCATGGATGGGCTCTCAACCCGCTTTGCGTTCAAGATCCTGTCTCGTGTGTTTAACTTTGACCACGCAGAAGTCGCCGCAAACCCGGTCCACCTCTTTTACGTCCTTGAGCAACAAATTGAACGTGAGCAATTCCCACAAGAAATTGCAGAGCGTTACCTCGAGCACCTAAAAGGCTATCTAATCCCGAAATATATCGAGTTTATCGGCAAAGAAATTCAAACGGCGTATCTCGAGTCTTACTCGGAGTATGGTCAGAATATCTTTGACCGCTACGTAACTTATGCAGACTTTTGGATTCAAGACCAAGAGTTCCGCGACCCAGACACCGGCCAACTGTTCGATCGCTCGGCACTCAATAGCGAGCTGGAGAAAATTGAGAAGCCTGCCGGGATCAGCAACCCGAAAGACTTCCGTAACGAGATCGTCAATTTCGTCCTACGTGCCCGTGCCAATAATGAGGGAAAAAACCCTGCTTGGACCAGCTACGAGAAGCTGAAAACGGTCATCGAGAAGAAAATGTTCTCCAATACCGAAGACTTGCTACCGGTGATTTCATTCAACACCAAAACGTCTAGCGACGAGCAGAAAAAACACGACGACTTTGTCGCTCGTATGATGGAAAAAGGATATACCCGCAAGCAGGTTCGCTTGCTATCTGAATGGTATTTGCGCGTACGTAAATCGTCGTAGCACATCCCTTTCAGGGCGGACACACGTGACGGGAGAGAGTTATGGCGCATTTTATTGATCGTCGGCTCAATGGCAAAAATAAAAGCACCGTCAATCGACAGCGCTTTTTACGCCGCCACAAAAGGCAGATAAAAGAGTCAATCGCCGACGCCGTCAACAACCGGTCAATCACTGATGTCGAAAGTGGCGAGGATATTTCGATTCCATCACGCGACATCCGTGAACCGACCTTTCACCAAGGCAAAGGAGGACAGCGTGATGCTGTCCATCCTGGCAACGACCAATTTAGCCCCGGCGATCGTATTGCACGTCCCCCCGGTGGCGAAGGCGGTGGTGGCGCAGGTGACGGACAAGCGAGTCCAGACGGTGAAGGCCAAGACGATTTTGTCTTCCAAATTTCGAAAGATGAGTATCTCGATTTGTTGTTTGAAGATCTCGAGCTACCCAATCTGAAGAAAAATCAAATGCAAAAAATGGTGGAGTATAAGACCCACCGTGCGGGGTATACCTCCAATGGTGTGCCCTCGAATATCGCCATTGTGCGCTCATTGCAAAACTCGTTGGCGCGTCGCACCGCGATGTCTGCGAGCAAGCGCCGAGAGCTGGCAGAGCTAGAGGAAGCGCTGGAAAGCTTGCGTCACTCTGAGCCAGCACAGCCTTTGGAAATGAAGCGACTTGAAGAGGAAATTGCAGCACTGAAAAGCAAGATCGCCGCGGTACCTTTTATTGATACCTTCGATCTTCGCTATAAAAACTACGAAAAACGGCCACAGCCCAGTAGCCAAGCGGTGATGTTTTGTCTGATGGACGTGTCAGGGTCAATGGATCAGGCGACTAAAGATATCGCAAAACGCTTTTATATCTTGTTGTATCTGTTCCTAACCCGTACCTACAAAAATGTAGAGGTGGTCTTTATTCGCCATCATACTCAAGCAAAAGAAGTCGATGAGCACGAATTCTTTTACTCGCAAGAAACCGGCGGCACCATTGTCTCCAGTGCATTGCGCTTGATGGATGAGATCATCAAAGACAGGTACAACCCCACAGAGTGGAACGTGTATGCCGCCCAAGCGTCTGACGGCGACAACTGGGCAGACGATTCACCGGGTTGTCGTGAGCTACTGCAGAAAAGCTTACTGCCGGTCAGCCGCTATTACGCCTATATCGAGATTACGCGCCGCGCGCATCAAACGTTATGGCGTGAATATGAGGCACTCGCGGAAAGCCATGACAACTTTGCGATGCAGAATATTCGCTCGGCGGAAGATATCTTCCCCGTGTTCCGCGAATTGTTTAAGCGTCAGGTCGAAGCCTGACGCCATCTCTGCATCGGTATGTTTTTTCAGGGAGATTAGGTATGGCTGTCACTAAAGGCAAACGTAAGACGCCGCTCCATGATGGGCCGGATTGGACCTTTGACTTGCTTGAGCAGTATCACAAGGAAATTAAACGCGTTGCCGAGCACTACAGGCTCGATACCTACGCCAACCAGATTGAAATTATCGCTGCCGAGCAAATGATGGATGCTTACTCAAGCGTCGGCATGCCGATTAATTATAATCACTGGTCATTTGGCAAAAAATTTATCGAGACCGAACGTCACTATAAGCACGGCTATATGGGGCTTGCCTATGAGATAGTGATCAACTCAGACCCCTGTATTGCCTATTTAATGGAAGAAAACACCATCACCATGCAAGCCTTGGTGATGGCACATGCCTGTTATGGCCACAACTCTTTTTTTAAGGGCAACTATCTATTCCAAACATGGACCGATGCCGGCTCGATCATCGACTACCTGCTGTTTGCGAAAAATTACATCAGTGAATGCGAAGAGAAGTATGGCCTCGCCGAAGTCGAAAACTTGCTCGACTCTTGCCATGCGCTGATGAATTACGGGGTAGACAGATACAAACGTCCGCAGAAAATTTCTCTCGCTGAAGAAAAAGCGCGACAAAAAGCCCGCGAAGACTACCTACAAACCCAAGTGAATGAACTGTGGCGTACCATTCCGGGCGGTAAGAAAGAACAGGAGCAAGAGACACGGCGCTTCCCCGCCGAGCCGCAGGAAAACCTGTTGTATTTCTTTGAGAAACACTCGCCATTGCTAGAGCCGTGGCAGCGTGAAATCGTGCGGATCGTGCGCAAGGTTAGCCAGTATTTTTATCCACAAAAGCAAACTCAGGTGATGAATGAAGGCTGGGCAACCTTCTGGCACTACACCATTTTGAATCATCTCTACGATGAGGGCTTGGTGACGGATAGCTTTATCATGGAGTTTTTACACAGCCATACCAACGTGGTCGCACAGCCGCCTTACAACAGCCAGTATTATTCAGGGATCAATCCCTATGCACTCGGGTTTGCCATGTTCCAAGACATTCGGCGAATGTGTGAAAACCCAACCGAAGAAGATAAGTACTGGTTCCCAGAGATTGCAGGCAAAGATTGGCTCGATACGGTGCATTTTGCGATGGCGAACTTTAAAGACGAGAGCTTTATCAGCCAGTTTTTATCGCCCAAGGTCATGCGCGATATGAAGCTTTTCGCCGTCAATGATGACGATAAGCAAAGTTACATCGAAGTCACCAGTATTCACAATGAACAAGGTTACCGCCAGCTGAGAGAAAAACTCTCTGCTCAATATAACCTCAGTAATCGTGAACCCAACATCCAAGTCTATGATGTAGACTTACGCGGTAATCGGTCACTCACCCTGCGCTATGTGCCTCATAACCGCATCCCATTAGCCAATTCCTATGAGGAAGTGCTGAAACATGTCCATCGACTCTGGGGATTTGAAGTGATCCTCGAAGAGGAAACCAGTGAAGGGCGAGGGAAAATACTGAGTAGCTGTCCGAAACGGCCGCAGTTTGACCCAGACATGTTAGTCGGGAGCTAGTCTTGCCACCTGTCCGCCCTAAGATAGATAGACAAAAAAGCCAGAGGCACAAGGCCTCTGGCTTTTTGCTGTTTAAACCGATGAGGCGCAAAACAGCATTACACCTCGGTTGAAGCAATGCGTCGGTTAGGCCTCTTCTTCGGCCATATTGGCCGCAATGGTTTCACGATTGCCAAACCACAATGCACCACTTTCACGACCGTACTGCTTCACTCGATCGCTGATGGCATTATGTTGATTGTTTTCAATCAAACCGCGCAAGTCGCTGTAAAAGCGTAATGCAATCTCACACGCACGGCGATCCATAAAGTAGTAGCCACCCACTCGCGAATAAATCTGACGCATACCATTAATGGTCAATACATACACTTTATTGCCAGAATAATGTGCCATGCCTTGGAACAGCATGTAGTCGAAGTGGTTAAAGGCACGTCCCATTGAAATCCGCTCACACAGTGCGGGATCTTGTTTGCCGTACTTATCTTGAATCTTCTTGACGTCTTTAAGCACCTCGGCTTGCTCATCAATCAAGGCAATAAACTGCTCAAAGCTCTCACTTTCAAGCACTTGCTCACAGCGTTTAATCACATGATCGATAAGATTAATACACTCTTGCGGGCGATTTTTTGCAGCATAGCGCATGTAAACACCGCTAATATCGGTGCGTGCAGCCAGCAGGTCTTCCAGCACTCCGTGGACGTCTTGGCCTTCCAGCGTCACTAACGTATCGAGAATGCTCAGCCCAGAGGTGCGCATATAATCGTTTACGCGGGTCGGTTTGCCATGTTGGATAGTTAACCAACCATCGCGCGCTAAGCGCTGCAAGACTTCACGTAATGTGGTTCGGGTCACACCGATAAGCTCTGATAATTCACGCTCAGCCGGTAGAATCGACCCTTTCGGGAAGTGATTATTCCAAATACTTTCAATTATATATTTTTCAGCAAACGTTGCTGGGCTATCCGCCTTTATAACCATTGAATCTTAATTCCAATTTGCTTCTTGCTCTGATTAATAACTCATCATACCACTAGTCTTTTCAGGCAGAAACCGCTACGTGTTTTCAGGGCCAATGAAGTGACATCCTGCAGATTTTTGTACCAGATCAATGAAAATCTGGGCATAATTCGCAAAATTATGTCATACAAGATGTAACAAAGTATGTCTAAGGCAAAATAGCGCACATCCGTCATGCAGTTGCGACCAACCGCCTACGCTGCTCGCCATTGCCGAACACCGAATTTGTACAGTGACCCGCTCCTCGTACTGGATCCATCGCTCTCTCAAACGGGCTGCTATGGTTTCTGTGTACGTGTGTTTTCTCGCCATGCGCCGCCTGTACGATGCATACATAACCATGAGACTTTCACTATGGCTAAGACCATGACACTCAGAACCGCGTTTTTGAAGAACTTTCTCGGTAAAGCGCCAGATTGGTACAAACTGGCCATTGTCGCCTTTTTAATTATCAACCCGATTGTATTCTCGATTGACCCCTTCATTGCCGGCTGGCTACTGGTGGTCGAATTCATTTTCACCTTAGCCATGGCGCTAAAATGCTATCCTCTGCAACCGGGCGGTCTGCTTGCGATTGAGGCCGTCGCTATCGGTATGACAAGCCCCGCGCAAGTAAAGCATGAATTGGTCGCCAACGTTGAAGTCTTGCTGCTACTGGTCTTTATGGTGGCAGGGATTTACTTTATGAAGCAGCTGTTGCTGTATATTTTCACAAAAATCTTATTGGGGATCCGTTCCAAAATTGCACTCTCTCTCGCGTTTTGTGTCGCGGCGGCGACGCTATCCGCCTTCCTAGATGCACTAACCGTGATTGCCGTGGTGATTAGTGTCGCCGTGGGCTTTTACTCGATTTATCACCGCGTTGCCTCAGGGAAAGAGTTTGGCGCCGCGCATGACCACACCTCAGATGAAAGCCTGAGTGATGATCTCAGTCGCAACGATTTGGAAAACTATCGCGCCTTCTTGCGCAGCCTACTGATGCATGCGGGCGTGGGTACCGCGCTCGGTGGCGTCATGACCATGGTAGGTGAACCTCAGAACCTGATTATTGCCGATCAAGCTGGCTGGCATTTTGGTGAGTTTATTCTGCGGATGGCACCAGTGACTCTGCCGGTCTTTGTCGCAGGCCTCCTCACCTGTGTGTTGGTGGAAAAGTTACGTCTATTCGGATACGGCGCACAGCTTCCAGATAACGTTCTTAAAATTCTGGTGGAATACGATAAAGCACAACGCGCCAAACGCACGCCACAAGATGTGGCTAAACTGGTGGTTCAAGCGTTGATCGCCGTTTGGTTGATTGCCGCTCTTGCCCTTCACTTAGCCGCAGTCGGCTTGATTGGTCTCAGTATTATCATCTTGGCAACCGCATTTACCGGGGTAATCGATGAACACCACATCGGCAAAGCATTTGAAGAGGCGCTGCCCTTTACCGCGCTGTTGGCGGTGTTCTTCTCGGTAGTCGCCGTGATTATCGACCAACACTTATTTGCGCCTGTGATCGATCTCGTCCTGTCGTTGGAGGGCCATATGCAGCTCACCATGTTCTATATCGCGAACGGGTTGCTGTCCATGGTGTCTGATAATGTCTTCGTCGGCACTGTGTATATTAATGAAGTGAAATCCGCGCTTATCAACGGCGTTATCGACCGTGAACAATTCGACATGCTGGCCGTCGCCATTAATACTGGGACAAACCTGCCTTCGGTCGCCACTCCGAATGGTCAAGCCGCCTTCTTGTTTTTGCTCACCTCCACATTGGCACCGTTACTTCGCCTCTCCTACGGACGCATGGTCTATATGGCATTGCCTTACACCATCGTAATGGGCCTACTCGGCGTGGTGGGGATCGAGTTTTTCTTGGTGCCGGCCACTGAATGGATGCTACATCAAGGATGGATTTCTGAAACCATTCATATGACCCAACAAGCCTTACCGAGTGCGCACTAACGCACTTCTACCATTGACCTTAGGCTCAACAAACGATTGAATAGCAAGGCCCTGTTTAGGGCCTTCTTTTGTATCAGGAGTAATTTGAGTTATGTGGCGCGCCTTAAACCAGTTTTCTCGCAGTCGTTTTTCTTGGCTGCTGTTGCTCGTGAGTGTTGTCGGTCTTGAGGCTACAGCGCTGTATTTCCAATACCACCAGTCACTCGCGCCTTGTGTGATGTGTATTTATGAACGGGTTGCACTGTTTGGCGTGGGAGCAGCCGCACTGGTTGGCGTGATTGCGCCGCAAAATGCTGCATTACGCACCTTGGGGTTACTCGGCTATGGGGTGACCGCTGCCTGGGGGCTAAAACTGGCACTTGAGCATGTCAGTTACCAATTTCCGGATCCGAATCAACTGTTCGGCCCGACGTGTGATGTCGCGGTGAACTTCCCGGCTTGGGCCCCACTCAATCAATGGCTTCCACAGGTATTTGAAGCTTATGGTGATTGCAGCAAGGTGGTATGGCAATGGCTTGGCTTTTCGATGCCACAATGGTTGGTAGGCATCTTCTCGGCCATGCTGGTGGTGTGGGGGTTGGTCGTCGTCGCCCAATTTATTGGCCGACCACCGCGCCGTATCTTTTCTTAGTAACCTTGACGCGCCGCCTCCAAATCGAGGGCGGCGCATCTGCAGCCACTTAGGCTTCGCAGACGATTTGCGTATCGGCTTGTAGCTTGGCTAGCAAAGGTCTATCCGCTGCACTAAATACCGCGGGATCGAGTCGGTTTGGTTCGCTCCAGTGAATGGCCTGATGACTCAAGGCTTCAGGCTCTCCCTTGGCGAGGGTGCACCAATAGCTACACAACAAAATGCGCTTATCACCGTAGTCATATTCTGTTTCGACAATCGGCGCGCCGACGGCTACCGTCACTCCCAGCTCTTCTTTTAGCTCACGCGCGAGAGCTTGTTGATCGCTTTCATCCGCTTCTACTTTACCCCCCGGAAATTCCCACCAGCTAATGTAGGCCTTGTCTGGGTGGCGCTGAGCAACAAGCACTTGGTTTGCTTGCCCAATCACACCGGCGACCACACGAATCGCCGCTTGCGTGTTTACTTGCGTCATCGTTCTCTCCTGCAATCGCTTATCGCCCACAACACTTTTTAAACTTGGTGCCACTGCCACACGGACAAGGGTCGTTACGCCCTATCGACTTAAACGGGTTAATTTGATGGGCGCCATGGCTGCCTTGCTGCACTTCATCTGCTGCTTTGGCGACTTCTTGGATCATTAAGTCCAATTGGTCGATGTAGCGACCGGGCTCAATATCTAAGCCAACTTCTTTCATTTGCGCCAGCGTCCCCGCCTCGTCATGCAGCAACAGCATCGAGGTCACCAGTGCGGATAACATGCGGCGACTTCCATCGCCGACGGTCGCTTCTTGCCAATGCGGCTCAACATAAGGCCATACCGCAAGAAAACCTTCGGCAAACGCTTGAGCCGGTTCGCTACGTAACGACAGCATCAACGCGTCTGGCAACTCATAGTCGTTGCGCATGAGAGCGTTATACTGCGCGTCAAGATGCGCGAGGATCGTCTTTTTATCGGCGTCAGGTAAATGGACATCGTCTTCATCAAGGCCTGCCGTCATCAATACCGATAACCATGTGTCCGGTGATAGCGGTGCGGGACAGATATTGGCGGCCAGCAGGGCGCCTTCTACAAAGCTGGCTGGCATGCCTTCCCATTCAGAAGAAAGCGTGATTAGTGTTGACATTCTGTCTCCCGTATCTGTTGAGTCGCGTCAGCGAGGCGAGCGTTATCCAGCTCACGCACTATCTCATCGGCGCGATTGAGCACGCGAATCGCTTTAAAACAAGCGTCTGCTTGCGGATAGTACTGACGTAAATATTTGAACCACTGTTTTATTCGGTTCGGGAAATACTGGCCCTTATCACCTTGTAGCTCGAGTTCGGTATAGCGTACCAATAACGTAAGCACGTCTGTCCACGCCATTGGTGCAACATTGTCTCGAATGTGAGCGCCAAGGTTGGGCATGTTCAGGGCACCACGACAAACCATTAAGGTGTCGCACCCCGTGATGGCTTGGCAGCGTAGCGCATCCTCTCGGTGCCAAATATCGCCATTCGCGGTGACAGGAATAGGCAGTTGTTGATTTATCTCTGCGATCAAATCCCAACGAATGGTACCCGCTTTGTAGCCATCACGCTTAGTTCGACCGTGGACAACAAGCTCAGAGGCACCAGCTTGGTATACCGCATCAGCAATCTCCGGGTAGTCATCCAAATCGTTGTAGCCAAGACGAATTTTGGCACTCACCACATGGGCTGAGTCCACCGCATCGCGCACCGCTTTCACCACATCAAACATATGCTCTGGGGTCTTGAGCAAGGCCGCACCACCTCGGTTGCCATTCACCGTTTTTGACGGACAGCCAAAATTAATATCTATCCCGTGAGAGCCAAGCTCAATGGCTCGGACGGCATTGCGCGCCATCGCCACCGGATCTTGTCCCAACAGCTGCACACGCACCGGCGTGCCGGCGGCGGTGACGCCTCCTTGATGCAATTCAGGGCACAAGCGATAAAAGACCTTCTCGGGTAAACGCTGATCGACCACACGCACAAATTCCGTCACACAGAGACTGTAATGATTAATCTCCGTAAGCAGGTTTCTCATTAAGGGATCGAGTACCCCTTCCATTGGGCCTAAAACCACGCGAGGGGCAGATGGATATGTTTGACTCATGCCATGACCTTTACCAGTAAGGCGCGCTATTTTGCCAGCTTTTGCCGCAAAGCGCAGCTAACAAAAAAAGCCAGTCAAAATATGACTGGCTTTCATACTGTTAGCATTAGTGGTACAGACCTAGCCCTCTGCCTTCGCTGCCTCAACCATGGCCTCTAGCTGCGGATAAGGTAAATAGCCCGGCGCGACTTGATCGCCAATGATCATCGCTGGCGTGCCGCGCAGCCCCAGCTCAACAAAGGCTCGGTAGTTATCCGCCACCGCTTTTCCTGTTTCTTCTGGCGTTTTTAGCCATTGCTCGGTCTTGGTTTTCTTGGCGATTTTCTCTAGCGAGCGCGCATCATGCATACCGCGCTTTTTCATCAGCAACTCATGAACTTGTGCAAAAGCCTCTGGCTGTTCTAGCCATACATTCATGGCATATACCGCAGAGTTGGTGCCCAGCTCATCAATGGTTTGTTGTTTAAGTGGCACGGCAATATTGATGACTTTGACATCATCATGCGCGGCCACCAGTTTTTGCAGTTCATCTTCCAACTTTTTACAGTACGGGCAGTTGTAGTCCATAAAGTTCACCACAGTGACGGCTGGGTTTTCGGCACCAATCCAACTATGGGTCTTAGACTCAAACCAGTCGCGACGTTTGGCAAGGTTCTGCTTAAACGTTTGCTGCTGCTCAACAAACTTCTGCAAACTCTGATTAAGGTTGGCAATTAGCTTGGGGTTATCTTCCAACAAGCTAACAATTTCATCCAGTTGCGCTTGCTGTGTATCGCTTAAATTCTTGGCGCTAGCAGGCATGGCTAGCATCATGAGCGCAACACATGGCGCGATATAACGAGTGAAGGACATTGGGTTTCCTTTTTATTGATATAAATGCATTACAACAGTCTCAACCATAGGCCAAGGGGCGTGGTGAATCCGGTTGTAATTGAAGTAATTTTTCCTTGTTCGATCACCATCACGGTAGGCGTTACTTTCACTGAAAAGGCATTAGAAAGCGCCCCGCTTTGATCGTTCACCACAGGAAAATCATAACCATGATGAGCAAGGTATCCGGCCACATGTTTATCCGAGCCCGAGCGTAACGCGATCGAGACCACTTGCGCATGACCACTTAGCCAATCTACCGAGGGGGTCACAAAACGGCATACCCCACACCAACTTGCCCACACATAGACCAGCACCGGCTCTTGTTGCGACATGGCAACCAAATCTTGTTGGCGACCATCTAGTAAACGCATCGATGTCACCGGCACCTGACTGGTATCGATATCACGGCTTCGCCACCAATCGACGGCAGTGCTCGATATCAATACAAACACGATGAGCCAGCACAGATCACGCGCACCACGTTTGACCCGCTGACGCCATGACAGTTTCGTTTGAGTGGCCGTCATGGTGTTTTCGCCCGCTCAATCGCGGCCATCACCGCGTTATCGGTCAAAATCACCGGCAACGCGATCCCATCAGGTGCACCCGGACCATAGACAATATTGAACGGCACGCCATAGCGCTGGTGCTTTTGCAAATACTGCGTCACGGTATCACTCGGACGGGTCCAATCACCTTGCATCGTCACTACATTCGGCGCGGTAATCGCATCATAGACGGGCGACTGTAGCATCACCCCTACTTTGTTGGCGTGGCAGGTAATACACCAATCGGCGGTCACATCGACAAACACCACTTGTCCCTGTTCGACGGCGCGCGTGATTGCCGCTTCATCAAGGCTTACCCAATCTGGTTCAGGATTGAGGGGCGTTGCCCACTGCTGCGCGGTCAAGGACGCTCCTATCAGCCCAAGCACAATAATAACCAGCAACCCAGCCGAGCCTTTAATTGCTGCCAGCTTGCCAAGGGTCCGATATGTCAGCCACACAGTAGCAACTAGCAACAGTGTTCCCACTGCTATTGCACCTAAGACGCCAAGATAAGGCATCCATAACCAGAATAGCCACACTGTGGTGCCAGCCAGCAACAGCGCAAAGACCCGTTTGACATGGTTCATCCACGGGCCGGGTTTTGGCAATGCGCGAGTCAGCCCCGGGAAAGCGGCGACCAACAGCCACGGCAGCGCCATACCAATCGCCAGCGCGGTAAAAATCAGCCATAGTGCCGTCAAAGAGCCGCCCAGTGCGTACGCCACAGCCGTGCCAAGGAAAGGGGCCGAACACGGTGTGGCCAGTAAGGTCGCAAACACGCCTTGCACAAAATGACCACTGTGGGTGTGACCCCCGCGTGTTGCTAGCCACGTCTGCCAGCTTGAGGGTAAATCAATACGCAGCACGTCGAATAAGCTCAGGGCAAAGAGCCAAATCACCAGCGTCATGACCCCGATAAAGATCGGACTTTGGAACTGGATGCCCCAACCCACCGCTTGTCCTGTTAGCTTGAGCGCCATCAGTAATCCAGCAATCGCCCAGAAGGAGACGAGTATCCCAGCTGCTGAGGCCAAAAACTGGCCACGAATGACACCACGAGTGGCGTTAGGGTTCGCAACAATGCTGTTGAGTTTGAGTCCCAGAACAGGGAGTACACAAGGCATCACATTCAGGATCAAACCGCCCAAGAGTGCAATCCCGCCAATCACCCAAATAGAAAGTCCCGCGTGTGCAACCACATGGCCTGCTCGTACCGTGATGCTATGCTCGGCGAGTAGCTGTTTATCCATGACGGTAACCTGAATCGGCTTGTCGGTAAGATTGGGAGTTTCAATCCAATTGGTTACATCAAAGGTCGCGGTCAGCGTATTGCCATCACGGTGGATACTCGGCACCCCAAAGGTGTCATCAATCACCGCCTCACCATCCACTAGGAGGTCAGGTTGCTGCCAAGCTTGGTTGCCCGTCACGGTGACGGCGAGCTGCTGTTTACTGGCATCCCAAACCGCAGAATCAAGCGTCACATTTGGGAGTGGCTTGGGCACCTGACTCATCGCTTGGTTAAACTGATACATCCGCTCGCCATCGGCCTCTAGTGCACTAGGCGTAAAGTCGAGCGAGATAGGATAGTCAGTGATCACACACACACTGGTACACGATGACAAGCGCAGCGTTGCATCCAGTGAAACCGGCTGTTGCCAGTGTTCAACATCCAATGTCAGAGGGAAAGCAACCTGCCCTTTATAGCCGAGCATGGTCAACCCGAGCTGCTCATAGCGCTTCGGCGCCGGCCAGTGCCAAGTAATCTGGTTCAGGTTTTGGCTGTCATTGATAATCAATTCGGGAGCCACGCCCCCTTCGCCGGGCGAGCGCCAGTATGTTTTCCAATCACCTTGCAAGCGGATAGAAAGTAAACCATCGAGGCGCAGTGTGTCTGGACTCCCTTGCCCAGTTAACGCTAAACGTGCCGTCACCGGCGGATGATCAGGATTGCTGAGCCAGCCGGTATCCGGAGCATTGGCTCGTGCCGTTGGAGTGAGTAGCAGTAAGCACAAAGACAATAGCGGCAGCAAGACCCAAGTTGGCCAAGCGCGACCTTGTTTAACAGTGTGCCAATAGTCATTGATTCGATTCATAAGTCTGTTCCTTGTTAAGAATAAATACGCCATTTGAAAAGCAGGCGCTTTATTCTCGGAACACACAAAAACAAAGGTGCCGTCGCCGATAGGTGGGTGGGTCGTGAGTGGGTAAGGTAATCGATACGCTCACCGTCGCCATGACCGCAAGTAATACAATCAGCCACCAAAGTGGCGCGGGAAGCCAATCGAGCGTCAACGCGGTAGGCTGAACCAGCTGCTCAGACAGGGCACATTTTTTCCCGACCGCACTCGCATCATCACTTTGGTCTTGCATACTCAATGCTTGGCAAGCGGCTTGCACACCTGATTGCCAACTCAGTTGGTTTTGCAAGGCGCACACTGCCAGAACCCATATCGCTACCGCGAGGGCCCAGCCAGCTTTAGAACGACGTGCATACTCTTGCATTCCACCTCCTGTCGAGTTGGCGATCATTATGCCCAACAACAGAAAATAAACAATGGGTTATCCGCGAAGAAACATCGCCTTACACCGTGGCTTGCGTGTCGATACAGTGCCGTCTTAACAAAAAAGGCACCGCAAGTGTCGGTGCCTAGCTAAACAACGTCATCATATGTCTGCCGCCACTAACGCCCGGCAGGATGATTCAATCTCCACAAGAATTAATTTTTGTTTTTATGAATCATGAGAGAGGCCAGTAATACCAATGGATTCACAACTTTCTCTACAAGAAGCCCTTTCTCTAACCAAAACCTGAGAAAATCACCCCAAAATTCTCAACTATCCCGCCAATTCGATCTAAGAAAGTCTCGACATTTTATTGCTAGTCAGCGCTCTGCTATACGAGAAAGTACTCTGCCTAATAGCAACTCCTTTGCATCATACAACCATAACCCCGCGTAAGAAACTTTTGGACAGAACCTTCTTAGAGTAACCACTTAAATTAGAGAAATATGGATAACTTTTTGTATCATAAAATCGCGTCGTAAAGTGCCCAGTCTAATTGGAACAGAACACTTTAATATCTGAACAACTATCCAGACAGTGGGGGCCACGATCTTACTATTTAATAGGACAGGTTCAACAACAGTATCAAATTGATGATATGGTACACTTGTGGTTCTCACTTTCTAAACATATTCTTGGCACCATCGTTCCACTGTCAAAATCATAAACAATCACCTTAGGGTGATGTACATCATATGCTTGTCCAATAAACACTGATGCAGCGTTTGATGCACAAGGAAACAAATGGATAGTTTGTGCGCCATACTCTGATTTGAGGACATGAAACATTGACTGAAGAACAGAAGTAAAAGCCTTTCCGTCATCTGGATGCGATACGGCACCATTGCCCATAAACTGTTCCTTCGCGCGAATTGTAATCATTTGGGCACCTGTTTTCTCACAAACTGAATTAGAAGCTTGAACTAAGCTTTCTGGTTCAGCCGTCAAGGAAATATTTATTACAAAATCAGTTCCTTTTTCTAAATCATCAAACCCAACCACTTCATAAAACTCACCGACAGGATCTATTGCAGGCCATGACCAACTACCAGATTCTCTAAATCTAAGCATCGGAGTAACCGCATTCTTGTTCCCTATTTTTGCGCCGAAGCCAATAAGCGCTGAAGTTGGTCCAAAACCAAACAACGCAGCATTAAATCCAAACTCTTTGGTTTGTTGGATAATCTTATCGGCGGAAGCCTGAATAATATTCGGCATTAGAGCCCAAAATACGTCTGGTGATTCAACTAAAAGCTCTTCATTATGACTTAATATGTTGATCTGCTGGTGCATCCTTCTTTTAATTCTAGAAAGACTGTTGGCAACTTGCAGGTATGAAGGGGGAGAAACTGTTTGAGAATTTACAGGCCACAATACAGCGTAAACAGGGATTGGTTGGTATTTCAAGCCATCCAATAAACTATTTGCAATAAGACCGAATTCCTTCCTCATCGCAGACAGTGTCGATGCAGGATAGTCACTAGCGGCAACCTTATCAATTAACCGATGGTGTTTATCACATAAAAGCAACACATTGTTCGGATCATTTGACAGTTTTTCTGATAACTCGGTAATCCCTCTTGCGCCTTGTTCAGACGAAGCAACATTGTGAGCCAAGTATGCATAGTTACCTGACGTACCTGAAACCTCATCGTAATCAAGCTTTTCACCGCACCCCGTAAACATGCAACGGCCAAAACTATCCCGCCAAACTGTCTCCTTTGTGCCTTTTGTGAAGTCTGGACCACGGCCCGTTTTTTTCCTTTTTCCTTCAAAACGAGTGAACAACGATTCTAACTCATCTAGCGTTAGCTCATCGCTCTGTGCCTCCGCTTTCCCCCAGATACTCGCTATACTATGTAAATGAGTTAAATCATCGCGCGTTATTGCATAACCTTGAAGACATCTGTAAGTAACTGTTTCAGATTCAGCAGATAAGGTATTTACACAAGACTTAATCAGATTCGGCTCAAGGCAAAGGCGCATTGTGGCGCTTAATTCTTCGTTTAACATTAGCAAAATGATGGTATTCCTATCACCTTCGTCAGTTAAAATCCCTACACGGTTCCAACTGACCAAGTTTTGCAGATTGTCGAAGTACTGATCAAAAGTATCCATCGAATCTATTGGTGAGCTTGCCGCCTGATTACAGAATTGATCCGCCTTGTTATCCATCAATGTTCCTCTTTGCTATTTCTAAATTACCGTTAATGTTAATGTAAACATTTACTTGCTCATTACCCACTATTGCAAACACAAGTTGCCTGTCAGGGTTCCGCAACGTACATTGAGCCCAGTCATTCAAATCAATAATTGAGGGTTCTGGTACACATTGTGGGTGCGTATGCCAAGTTCCAATATAACCCAGCTCACCATTTGATTGTTCAAATGCTTTGTCTATTGCCTGTTGATGAAATGGGTCTCTCATCACAAACCTTGATCGCTGGCTAATATCTTTTTTCTTTGGTGTTGTACACCTGTCGATCCAAATCTTGCATTCACCTTCAGCTCGTGAACCAATCAACGCCCCAAACTGTTCCTTATCCTTCCGTTTGATTTGGCGGTGTTCCAGCCAACATTCATAGACCTGCTTGTTGACTCGCAGTTCGACGCTTGAACCGACAAACAAGACATCTTCATCAGTTACAGACATCACAATCCTCATGAATCAAAGGCTTAACCTGCAAAGAGTCGCTAAATTGATAGAACCTATTAGTCAGCGATACTTCATGAGCTACTGCATCATGTTCACTGCCTTTCCAGCTAACTTTTGAACTGGCAGTAATCTTCCCTTCCAGGTATTTGATAGCCAAATCGCTCGCAATTAAAGCCGTTTGCGCAGAGCAAATAGCGCTATAGGAAATAAACTGCTCACCACAGCCTGCCATGTTAATAGTGACATCTTGGTTTGGCTCGATGAAGTTAAGGTTAGAGTTAAGCCCTCTGGTCAACGTATCAGGACAAACATAGGCGCAAAGTAAGCAACCAGTGCTATCTGGTATATCTAGTACAGCATGCCCACCTACGCCAAAACCTTCAAGCCAAGTGTTAATGACCGGAACTTTTATGCCATTTTCCAAAAGATACTCTTTAAAAAGTCGCTCATGAGTCGGGCTACCAATGGCTATAACAATCAAATCATAAGAGCTAATTAACTGAGAGTTTCTGAGTTCCAGCAGTTTCTTTTTCGAAGGAACAGCTTTGGACCATAAGAACTGGCGTGCTAGGTGGTAACTGAGGCCATAAGATTTCTCTAGATTCAAATACTCCTCGGGCAAGATATGCCGGTATAAGTTATCTATCTGATAAATATCATTGTCATATATATCTAGGTTTTGAATCCCGGCCGCAGAAAGCTTGTGTGCTATCTCGCTCCCAACAGATCCAGCTCCAATCAAGGCAACCTTGCTTGTCGCTAGATCTAAATTTGCACCACCTCTTGGCAGCACAGCTTCTTTATTGAAAAGCCTTATAGGAACAGCCTTAACCTTCCAGTGTCTTAACTGAGCTTCAGTTAACGGCAGAGATTGCTTTTTACCTTTTTTGCTTTTGAAATATAAGCAAAACCAGACCGTTCCTGATGGTACTTGAGCATTGAAAACAATCCAGTACTCATGAGTCTTCCACCTCCCATAATTCTCACGTAACTTTTTCAGAAGGTCAGGTTCTTGCTTCAACAAGACTGCTAAGTACCAAGTTGTAAGCTGCTCTTTTTCTAACGGTGCTGGCTCCATTTCAGTTAGAGGCAAAACTACAGCTTTACCAGCAAGATTTCTTCCCGAACTATCCTGCCAGTAAACTTTCGCCGCAGCTGCTAGATCAGTATTTTCAGATTGCGCCAAATAGTAAGACCTAACGCCAAACTTAACATTTTTTACAGGCTTATAAACATCTATCTCTTCCAGTGCCCCGCTATCATTGGTAAGAAGTACGGGTCTTTCATCAAAATCACAAACATTTAACCAGCAAGACTTGAACTCTCGTAACAGCTCTTTCCGGTTCCAGTCGGGATCAGTAACCGCTCTATCCAAAATACCTATGTGGCGATTAAGAGATTCCTCAATCGCCAGCAATGGCATATTGAAATTTACTGAAACAGAATCCTTATCATTGACACAGATACTGCCATACTCAACATCAGCAATTTTGAAAATTAGAACATGCGCCAAATGCCCTACATCGCGCGGATTTATAAGAAGAAAAACAGGTAAACCAGTGATCTCTGATGTTAGGAAGTGTATCAGATCTATTTTTTTTTCTTCAATTTCAAGGCTGACTGCAATAGCGCCAATCCCATTAAAGTCCAGTGCTTTGCAATCAAAGCCTTTACGGCTTAAATGCTCGACAATTTGCTCAGATGCTACCATTAAGCCCCCTGTGATGTGCCCGAGGCTCCGGCTGTGGCGTATGCAGCCTTTTTAACATTGGATGAACTACTAGGTACTTCAAAATCATTGCCAAACACTTGGTTCAGTATCTTGCACTGCTTAACCAAATCTGTTTCATCAATAGCTTTATCTAACTTATCTCTTAACGACTTCAGCTTGTTATAGAACTGAGTGCCGGTATTTAGACTGCTACCATCAAAGATATCTCTCCATGGTGATTTCGGTAAATGAACCCGTACCTTATAAAGATCGTCACCTTGATAACTAAAATAACCACCACTCAACATGGCATCTACTGTGTTTCTAAGTGCAACTAAATCGTTAGCTTTATCACTATCATCCAAGCTTGGCGAGAATTGCTCTTTTGCCATCACTGTTAAGCCGATGGAAAACACTTTCTTAGCAACATCTGTACTAAATTTGTTATCTCTCCAGCGCTTTAGGTACCTAACAATACGCTTATATTGCCCAAGCTTTTTACTCGCTGAACCAAGGTAGGCTGAAGAGTCATTTATCCAGTCCTTTAGCCCTTTAGGATCCGAGTCAGACCATTCCCTATTGCCTTCGCTAGAGTTCTTTTTGCCTACAGCTAACTCATACTCACCGTATTGCTCCCGATAAACCGGGATGTCGATATGTAGATTTTTACTAGCGTAGTCGGCGGTTACACATGGCTTTTTAATCTTTGCGTTTTTGAAGCCTCGGTCCTCCAGGACCTTCAGAACGATTTTTTTAACTTTGATAGGGTCATCTGGTGAACCATCAAAAGCAATCACTATAGCTCTATCAATGTCGAAATCTTCACACGGATTCTTGACCCCTGTACCTATTGACATAGATCCTTGAAGAAAGTCTTCTATCACTGGGTAGCCTTCGTCCTTCAAAGTACTTTTAATAGTCTTTAAGATGCTGTCATCCTTTTCACGAGCATCTTTGTACTCGCTATCTTCACGGCTTATCTTAATCTTATCGTGAAACTTGATAAATTTTGCTTGAATGCTCATAGGACCCCTCGATCTTTCGAATGTGATAGCACTATATGTAGTAACCCGCCATTGGATAAAACACAACATATCGTATTCAAATTATCTTTACAAGTTAAGTCAACCACACTTACCTATTGATAGAAAACACAAATAAACCGCAATATAAGTAAACACTTACTGTATATGACGACTAAATCGAGACATTCCTAGAACCACCTTAGATTAATTGGTTTCACATCCCTTCCAAAACACCGTAGTTTATTGACCGCTCAATGCAATTGTCTTGGCGTGATCGATGGCATTAGAAAAAGTAGGTCAAACCGCCTCACTGTGGTTTGTGAGGTTAAGCGTGCTAGCACGGAAAGGGGCAGAAACGCGTTACGATCCTTAGCCCCATTACACTTTGAGCGTGGGAAAGTGTTACTTTATGGGGGTCACAACTGAATTTTCATCCAGTAACTCTTGTTGCAAGTCAAACACCCTGAAACGGAGCCTGGCATTTTCAGCCTCTAACTGCTTCCGGGCCTCAATTGCATTGTTTCGTTGCACTCTGTATTTATCTTTAAGCTCATTAGCTTTTTTCAAATCATGTTTTAGCCTATCCAGCTCAGACAAAGGGACATCTAGCTCAATATCTAAGCCTGTTGTCATCGCCTTATCGCGGTTGTGGTTGTATTCATCGATAACAGGTTTGGCGTAGGCCACGAACTCTTTAAACTTATGGACATAGCTATTGCCAAATTGGGCTTCATTATTGATTCGATTCAACGTCAGCTTGCCAGTCGCCTTAATATGAAGCGGCTTGCCATCTAATAAGCGCTGGAATGCATTGACCAGTAACCCTTCTGCCTTGCAGGTTGCCTTATACTCAACTTTCATGACCATACCGCCTTAATATCATCATTGAAGCTATCAAATGGGATGCTGTGTTTGACCAATGTTGGTTCAATGGACTGAATCTTCTTTTTTCTGGCATCCAGAATCAATTCATTGGCATAATCACCCATATCATTGATTGCCCTGAATGACGCAATGAGTTTTTTCCGCTCCCTCGACAGCCTTTTGGCCGCCTTATCCGTGACGACCTTATGCTCGCAGGGCGCTTCAACAATATCCATCAGTGAGCAAAGGCGCTCACAGTTACGGTTGGTGCAGTAGCCCCCTGTAGGAAGTAACACAATGGATTTATCACCAGACCTTACCAAGGCTACCAATTCACTTCGGGACATAACAATTTCCTCCCCCTGTGCTAGCCTCTCTGCTTTATTCTGGGCTATGCGCTCACCTTCTGCACCGCTTAAGGTATCGGATACGTTGTAAATCTCATCCCATGCGTCGACCGCTGAACTTTCAATGGCTTCATCAAATTCACTCATTAACTGAGTATCCATCAACAGTTGGTTGGTACGCGCCAGTTCGGAATAATTCGCGTACCAATTGGACATGTTTATATTGCGGTGCTTAAGCTGGTATTTGACTGTAAGCGCGTTGCCAAGTCGGTTCTTCACCATAAAGACCACAAAACTCCGCCGTAAGTCATGTGGACTAAGCCTTGGTAAACCGCCTCCGACCTTTAAGCTTCCTGCGCGGTCTGGATTTAGCAGGTCGAATTCCTCAACGTCTTCGGCGGTCGCAATAATGTTGAATTCTTTCAAATTCAATGCATCATCAGCACCGTCAATACTGTATTTTAGCGACGTTTTATTTATGAGAGTTTCACAGTCATAAGGGATTTCAGAAGAAATAAAGGCACTCTCAAGGTCTTGTTTCTTTGCATTATATTGGTCTTGGGTTAACAGACCATTTTGATAACCGTCATCCAGTCGTTTTAAACTGTATTTTCTCGCGGCTTGCGTGGCATCAAAAGCCAGCTCCAGCGCCAGCTTTGCGATAGGGGCAGTATTCCACGTCGTATAAATCTTTTCGCCCTTATTTCCTTTTGTAGTAAACCCTGAGACCTTGGGTACAGCAGCCAGTGAATCATCATAGCTCTCTTTATTCATGGAAAGCAGCTCTTCCCTTCGGGCAGCCGAGAACAAACCGACACAAATAAAGCACATCCTGAGCAGCGTGCCTAACCAACCTCCACGTCTGTGAAACGAAAAATTAGGAATGGCTTTTCGTTCAGACCACATACTTGTTTTGCGAGATATCCTTGTGATGAATGTCAACATTTGCTTATCGGTTAAGGTACTTACATCAAGTGCTTTTAGCTCAGCACTCAACATATCATCCTGATAGGTGTATAGCTTTTCCATCGCCTCTGAAATCTGATGGCGATAGGGGTGGTAGGTTTCTACAAACTCAATAACTGTTTTTAAAATACTGACATGAATCACTTCAGGAAATGCGATGGCCTGACCGCGCTCCGCATCAGGGTTAGCCCACTTGATATACTCTCTTTTATGGACATAACGCGTTACAAGGCCAGCCTTATGCAGTGAATTAATATACGAGGCAACATTTCGGCAAGTACCTTCACTGCCGACCCCATGTAATGTTTTACTGCACCTTTTCCACTCTCGTTCACTCGAAAGCAAGCTGAAGTCACTTTTTCCCCAGCGTGTTGCGATGGTGTTTAATTTATTCCTTGTGCCTACGAGCGTGCTAACAGCCACATGGGAGTCAGAGTTTGATTGTTTCTTTTGCCATTGCATCAGCGCATAGAGGTAAGACTGAATATCGCGGCGGTATTTCTCATCAATGTACCCAAAAGAGATTGTTTTTTTATTCTGGTTCAGGGCGTGAAAATCCCAGTCCATATCAAAGACACGTGACACACCTTTCCCGTCAGAGTCAAACGTCACATACGGATTTTCAGCAACTTCTTGGCGAAGCTGTATAAGCTTTTCAGACATAAGTTACCCCTTAAAGAATTGACTTGCGCTGGCTCGGTCTTGGTAAAGCGGGTGGAAATCGCCGTCATCCACTTTCTGTTTTGCTTGAGCGTAGTTTTTAGGTGCTTTCTGTTTCAGCCTGAGAAGGACTTTTTTCAATAGGCCTTCCACCACGAAATACTCATCTTTAGGTGCGGAATTACTCGCCACCATCTCTTTGAGGTCTTCAATTTGATCTAAAAATGACAGCATCAACCAGATATCATTTTCTGACGCCACCAATTTATGACTGTCGCAATCAAAGCAAGCAAGAAAATCCGTGCAACGCCCCGTATCTTTGGAAAAATCAATGCCCAGCTGCTTCATCCGCCTCGCTTCCGCAATAAGCTTCTCTGGTGTTGCCCCTGCGCATTTGATACCACTGGGCGTTGCCATTAATGGCTGCTCTTTGCTTTCACGGCTGCGCAAATTCTTATAATCATAATCTGACAAAATATCGCTGCGCATCGCCTTTGCATTCTCGATAGCTTCACCAATGTCCTCGCCCTTGGCAACCGCGCTTAACGCGCCAAACGTGGCATTGAGGTTATTATCATGGTCTGCCTGAACACCGCTAGAGTACCGTATGGCGACAACATTCATGGAATTATTCAGCCCCTGTGACACAAGGAAGATATCTTCAGTGACTCGCATCAGTACATCAGATTTTGTTGCCCTGAATCGGCTTGTAGTAACCGTTAAGCCAGAAATTTTCTCTAGCTGAACATTGATGTAACCAATATTTGAGCCATTGACATTAAATGTCCAAACCTCACCATTGGCATTAAAGAAAGGGCAAAGTGGCAGCTCATTTGACAGCGGGATACCCAGAGATTGGTACATCTCTTTAGATGTTTTTAGCCAGCGGGTAATCAACTCTTTAGTTCGCTGGCTAAAACCACAGCTATTATCTAAATCCTTATAGCCTGCCCTAAACTTCTCACCGTCAAAAACAAACCGCCCACTGCCAATGCTTTTAAATGAAACGTCCTTATGCTGTACATTAGCGAGCACCGATGTATTCATGCCTGTCAGCATTGAGAACACGAAAAACCAATTACGCGATCCCTGATTATAAAATACCTGCCGATTAAGTTGCTCAAGTGGAAGCGGGCTAATCTTTATTGTTCCAGCTTGAGGTTTCATACACGTCTTAAAGCCATGCCTTTTAAGGCCAATGTGACGTGGTGTCCAGCCATTGCGTCTTGCTTGCTCATTAAACCGCTCTTCATCAAAGAACGGGTGAATCTCTAGCAACTCATTTTTCTCAATCGCTTCCTGAAAGGCCAGTGCGCCTTTAACCAATACCTTGGATAACGGCTTCAGCTCTGTTTCCACATGAAACGCTTTATTTGCAGCCAAAGGGCGTCCTGCAACTGCTGGCAGTACCTTAAGGTCAGACTCTCGATTCCACAGCCTTAACAGAATAGATAAGCTGTTTTTAATTTGCACAGCTAATGATACCTTCTCACCTTTTTCGCGTAATTTATTGAAGTGCTTAATGCAATCAATCATGACGGCATTTGCGAAAAGGTCACCGTGATAATCAATGGCGTCAAGATATTGGAAGTAACTCACAAGCCCAGTAAAATAACTCTGCTTGGATCTGTTTTCAGGTAAGGGATTTAGCCATTGGTGAATATCCCTGACGATATCATCCCGATTCGCCAACACACCATTTCCTGATTTTATTTGATTTACTGTCGGGACATTCAGATAACGCAGGCGGTGAGTGTAGGATTTATTTCCATTGCCACAATCTAAAACCATATCTTTAAAGCGAAGTGGGATAACAGGCGCACTTGGTTTATTAAGTGCTATTTTGGTACGTTTACGTCCTTGCGTCATAGTGCCCCTTCCAAGTCCTCAAAAGCGCCAATATAGTCCAGTACATCCTCGTAGATTTCGTCAGCAGAGGGGGTGTCCTGTGCTATTTTCATGTATTCTATGGTCGTCGCCCTATCTTCATGGCCTAGCAAAGCCGATACCCTATCCAATGCCTCATCGGGTGTGATTGATGGATTACCATACTCATCCTTTTTATTTAAAAGGTGGCGGAAGATATTCACAGCAAACGTTGACCGTAAATTATGCAAGGAACCAACAATTGGTTGGTCGAGACCTTGGGTTAGGTTTGCAGTGTTACGAATTTCCACCCAACGCCCAGTAAAGTCTTGTAGCCGGATAAACATGGGTTTCCCGGACTGGGTAATAAACAGGTATTCCAGTTCAGGGTTAATGGCATCATCACCCTCAAAGAGATGCGTATTACCTGCCTCAACCTGCTCCTTGCACCATGCTTTGAACTTATCAAGGCGCTTTTTATACCTGTCAGTCTGCGAGTAGTCATAAAGCATTTTCATTAACGAGGCTGGGATAATGGTAACACGGCTTTTATTCTTCTCTGCACAGCCCTCAGCAGTCTTAGTTAGTGATTGGTATTTATCACCGACGCCTAAATCCATCACAGGTCTTTTGAAGACCTCTTTGCCGTCCTGAATCATTGTTTCTGGGTTAACTATCTGCCCCAAATGAAGACTCGCGGCTTCCTCTCGCCGCAACCCTGTATAACGGCAAATCATTGGGTGCAGGCAAAACTCAATCGGTAACGAGTGCAATGTATTATTGTCACCATGACGAACCACCCTGCGAGACTTCATTAATATGTTTTGCAGAATGTTCCATTCACTATTTGTAAACGGTTTTAAGTCACGGCGAATGTTGCTGAGGCTTGTGCCACCACTGCGAGATGACTTAGAAAACTTGATCCGCATATCCGTCGTATGCACCTGCTTACGTTGGTAAGCTTTCATACTTGATGCAGACGCCTCGAAATGGATATTAACTGTCTCAAACTGGAAGGGAGGGTTATTAAAACGAATGCCTTGGCGAAGGCAGTGTTTATAGAAACCGGTGACACTGCTCATATATTGCCTAGCCGTAGTTTTAGCCAATACACCATCAATAGCGAGCTGCTTTATTCCATCGCGATATTGGTAGGTTAACCGCTCCTGCTTGTTGCGAGGAAAGGCACTCCATTCTGGGCGGGGGTCATCATAAAGAGGGTCAAAGTCCTCTTCATCGTATTCAGCATCCCACTCGGCCTGTTTGTCTAATACAAAGCTGAAGTAATGGGCAAGCCCCTGTGCATCTGTACCGAGTTCAAGTACTCCATCATCGATTGCTTTCAACAATAAGAACTCATTGACCATATCTAATGGTTGGTAGCTGATCAGGTTGTCTTTGTCGTCATATCCAGCGATATAGAGTAAGGGGAGTTTCTTGATTGAGCTCTTATTGCCATTGGCACGGTATGTAACCTGAGGTTCACCATTTTCATCAATGGACACCAGTGGTTTCTCGTAAACAAAGTTAGGGATAGTCGAAATTTCTATCTCTTTTCGTATGACCTTTGTCTTATTTTTATCACTATCAACCATACTAAACCTCATGCTGTACATAAAATCAGAATATACAGCACTCTCAACTTTTAAAGTTAATTATGAGGTTTTAGTCTATCAGGTAAGTTTTGAATATGATCTTCCCAATCAATCACATCGATTTCGTATACCACGCTGTCTTTGACCGAAATCCCTGCTTGGTGCATTGCCGCTTTTGAGCCAGTGATCAGAGGATGCCACTCAGGCAGCGGTTTATTCTCCGCCAACAAGCGGTATGCGCAAGTCTCTGGCAACCAGTAGAACTCATCTATTTTATCGCGGGTAAGCTTGAGGCATGACTCTTCATAAGAAAAGCGATTGGGATAGTCTTTGCATGAGCACGTTTTATCATCGAGCAGACTACATGCCACGTTGGTGTAGTAGAGCTCGTCGGTCTCTTCGTCGATCAGCTTATGTAAACAGCAACGGCCACAACCGTCACATAAAGCTTCCCACTCCTCGTCGCTCATTTGCGCCAAGGTTTTTTGTTGCCAAAAAGGCGTGCTCATGATGTGTACTCTCTTATATTTTTCCGCTTTGTGGCGGTAACGACATTGCGCCGCTGTTATAACCATCATAGCGCTAAAGTGCAAGCGACCTTCCCTTCCCGACTTGGCGACAACCAACGTCAATGGTAGAGTGCCTGCCCGTTTTTCTCCGATACCGAGGTTTTATGCCCACTACGCCGACATTCTCGTGCCGTTTAGGCTGCGGCGCGTGTTGTATTGCCCCGAGTATTTCCTCTCCAATACCCGGTATGCCTGACGGTAAACCCGCTGGAACACGATGTGTCCAACTCGACGAGCATAATTTATGTAAACTGTTTGGTCGTCCTGAGCGACCTGCGGTGTGTAGTGCCTTTAGCGCTGACAAAGACGTGTGCGGTGAGAGTACCCAGCAAGCGTTAGATAATTTAATTTACCTCGAGGCGGCAACATAAAAAACGCCAGCCCAGTGATGAGCTAGCGTTATTGTAGCGAAACGCGTGTTCTCGCTTTAGCTTTGAATACCTACGATCAACCAAGGTGCATTGGACTGGGTCAAATCACGCTCTAGATGCCAAATATCCGAGATATCTTCTTCTACACCCTCGACACGATCACAGTAACGACCGGTGAATTTCAAACTCAGTTGGGCAGTGCGACTGTCGTAATCGGCACGCACAATCTCAGCATCCACATACATCACTTCGGTGTGTTGCTCCCCACCTAATCGCGCACGTTCGGCGGCTAAGTCGTTATACAGCGCTGGCGTCACGTACTCTTGGATTTTCTCCAATTCGTTATGGTTCCAAGCGCCTTGCAAAATACGGTAGTGTTCGCGCGCGCCACTCAAAAAGCTTTGCATGTCGAATTGTGGCGGGAAGTTAAAGGGGACATCGGTTTGTGTTTCCCCGAAACCACCCGACGTCGCGCTGGTTTCTGTAGCATTGTTACGAAACGCTGAGGGCTGTTCGTGATAATAGCCTTTGTTTTGTCCCGCGTAAGCGGGCCCTTGCGCCTGAGCACTGGCTTTGGCCTGTGTCATGCCTCGCAAGAACTTCATAATCAGGTAGGCAATTAAACCAAGGATTAAGATATCCATAAATTGGATACCCTCAAAGGCACCACCAAAAAAGGCCGCCAACAAACCACCGGCGAGTAAGCCGCCGAGTAAACCACCCATCAAGCCTTTTTTACTGCTGCTTTTGGTCGGGCTTTGTTTGATGGTGTTGGTATCGGTTGTTTTTTGCTTAGGGGCGGGGGCGGTTTTAAAGCTTTTGCCAAATGACTTACCGCCACCAAAGCGCTTGGCTTCTGCGTAAGGCGCTGAAACAACGAAGACAAACATCAACGCTGCGACAGAGAGTAATTTTTTCATGATTGCTTCATCTGTGGTTTATGACTGATGTCATGCTAGAGTGTCTGGAAGTGAAGTCAATCCTATGACTGACATTAATTGTTACCAAACGTCACCACCGGATTCGGGAACCATCTCGAAGTTTGGCGCACTCAAGGAACCATTTACGCTGTCACGACTCCAAGCTCACAACGCATTTATTTACATTGATAGGACTGGACCATGAATGATACCCACAGCAAGTTTATCGGTTATCTGCTTTGGATCTTTGGCTTTCTTGGCGCACACCGTTTTTACTATGGTAAACCTGTCACTGGGACGCTTTGGTTTTTTACCCTCGGCCTGCTCGGGATTGGCTGGATTATCGATCTCTTCTTGATCCCGCTAATGGATAAGGAAGCGGATCTACGTTTTCGTAGCGGACAAACCAATTTCACCGTCGCTTGGCTGCTGCTGACATTTTTAGGTATCTTTGGGGTCCACCGTATGTACATGGGGAAATGGATCACTGGGGTCATTTACCTGTTTACGGGCGGTTTCTTCTTACTCGGCGTGCTATATGACTTTTGGACGTTGAATGATCAAGTCTCGATAAAAAACAGCCAAAAATTTGCCTAACGCCACTATCGACTGGCAGTAATCAATAACCGTTATTTGTCGCTGACACAGCCAATATCGGGTGTGCATACTTATTGCCAATCGCATAACCTAATGATGCGCAACCCGTTTAAAGGTTGCGCACTCGCCTCGCCTTGCTAGTATAAGTCGCTTATTGCACCGCTAAACGGACCGATGTACTCATGAGCCAACAGTTTCAACTTCTGCGTGAGCGACGCTTTCTGCCCTATTTCATCACACAGGCGTTAGGGGCCTTTAACGATAACGTTTATAAAAACGTGTTGGTGATCATGGTCGCATTTGCTTCCGCCGAGCAATTGCCAATGGATGCAACTCTGTTTATTAATGCCGCGGCAGGGTTATTTATTCTGCCTTTTTTCCTGTTTTCTGCCTTTGCCGGTGAACTCGCCGACAAATACGATAAAGCCCTTATCATGCGGCGCGTGAAATGGCTGGAAGTCGTGATTATGTCGAGCGCCGCGATTGCCTTGTATTACGAATCATGGACAGTGCTGCTAGGGTTATTGTTTATGATGGGCACCCAGTCCGCTTTTTTTGGCCCGGTAAAATACGCACTGCTACCACAAACCTTGAGCGATAAAGAACTGGTCTCGGGCAATGCGCTCGTCGAAACCGGCACGTTTTTATCTATTCTACTCGGGACCTTACTCGCTGGATTTATCGCTCATCACCCACATGCCAATGTGGTTGCCGGCGCCGCGGTATTAGCCTTTGCACTGCTGGGCGTGCTATCGGCACATGCGATCCCTCCCGCGCCTGCCGGTAATCCAACCCTCAATCTGCGCTATAAACCCATCGCACTGATGAAACAAACCTTGCGTTTTGCACGCCAAGACAAAGTGACCTTACAGGCCATTTTAGGTATCAGCTGGTTTTGGTTTCTTGGTGCAAGCTACCTGACCCAGTTTCCTAAATACACCGCCTTGCTGGGCGGGAATGAAACCGGCGTTTCCTTCTTACTGACCCTATTTTCAATCGGTATCGCGGTGGGCGCGCTGCTGTGTGACAAGCTGTCCGGCCACCGTATCGAGCCCGGTATCGTGCCCTTGGGAAGCCTTGGGCTTACCGGCTTTGGGTTGCATTTATTTTTTGCCACGCCCGCCAGCCCAACTGTGCACAGCGATTTAATCGCCTTTGTGACCGATCCGGCACTGACGTGGGTGTTCATCGATTTATTGATGATTGGCGTGTTCGGTGGGATCTTTATTGTTCCCTTGTATAGCTTGATGCAACAGCGCGCCGATAAAGCCGCGCGTGCACGCGTTATTGCCGCCAACAATATCTTCAATGCGTTGTTTATGGTGGCAAGTGCCATTCTTGGCATCACCCTCTTGGTGGTGATCAAAATCTCCATTGCCGAGTTTTTCCTGTTGCTGACAGTGCTCAATTTATTGGTGGCTATCTATGTCAGTCAGTTGGTGCCGATTTTTGCACTGCGCTTTTTTACGTGGATGATCACGCACACCTTGTATCGGGTGAAGCATAGAGATTTACACCATATTCCCGAACAAGGGGGAGCCTTACTGATTTGTAATCATGTCAGCTACATGGACGCGCTTTTGCTGGCGGGTGCTTGTCATCGTCCGATTCGCTTTGTGATGTTTGAAGACTTGTACAAATTACCCGTGCTGCATTGGTTCTTCCGCACCTCAAAAGTGATCCCCATCAGTCACCGAGGACGCACCATTCGCGCCGCGATGAATGAGATCCAACGCGCGTTAGATAATGGCGAAGTGGTGTTGATTTTCCCAGAAGGGCACCTGACCTTTGATGGTGAAATAGACCAGTTCCGTCGTGGCATGGATATGATTCTGCAGCGTTCACCGGTCCCTGTCGTACCCATGGCACTGCAAGGCTTGTGGGGCAGTTATTTTAGCCGACATGGAGGAAAAGCCATGTTAAAACTGCCAAAACGCTTTTGGTCAAAGGTGACTGTGGTGGCCGGCCCCGCCGTTGAGCCGGAAAAAGCCACCTCCGCGTATATGCGCGACGAGGTGATTCGCTTACGTGCCGACCGGCCTTAGTGTTCGATTTGCTGGCTTGCCCATTGGGCAAGCTGCACACGTGACGGCTTGATACTGACACCCTGCTCTAATATCGGCCACGGCAAAAAAGCAATGGGACGTTGATAAGGCGCTAGCGAATGACAATGCGCCGTTAATTGCGCCTGATCCAGTTGCGCTGTGCTTTGCACTATCGCCACTGGACGCGCGCCAAATTCATGGTCAATAACCGGGACAACCACGACTTGGCTGATCTCGTCTCGCTGGAGCAAGTGATTTTCAATACGCTCAGGCTGAACATTTTCTCCACCGCAGATAAACTGATTATCCTTACGCCCGATAAGGCGCAACACAGGCCGCTGGCGGCGCGTCTCCCATCTCGCCAGATCCCGGGAGCCTAAGCCTTGTTCTGCCGAAAGCGCCTTTAACCGTCCCGCTTGCCAATATCCTAACGCGAGCGTGTCGCCACGATGAATCACTTCACCATCGCTCGCCAGCGCAACGGCGCGATACGGCAAAGGCTCACCGACATCGTCATGGCCATCGGCACGCTTTAACGTGACGGTCGATGCGGTTTCTGTCATGCCATAGCCACACCAACAAGCAATGCCCTGTTGCTCAGCTAGTTGCGTCAATCGTGCGGGAATCACTGCACCGCCCAGTAATACATGCTTAAGTCGAGAAGGCACTTGCCGCGCCGCCAACCAAGGTAAGGCGCGATAGAGCTGTGTGGGCACCAAGGAGGCGTGTGTCACCCGAGTCAGTGATTCGGGTAAAGCTTCTCCCTGACAAGGGAAAATGGCGAGGGTGGCACCTTTGAATAACCAGCGCCACACAATAGCCAGCCCCGACACATGAAAAAGCGGCAACGATAACAACCAACTATCGGTGCGACTGCTCGGCCTCTCCTCGTGCTCAGACAACCCTTGATACGGCAGCATCTGGGTTAAACCTGCCGCACTGGCAAGGTGTTGATGCGCGGCATGTACCACGGCTTTGGGCTTTCCTGTTGATCCCGATGTTAGCGTCATGGTGAGCGGTTGCTGTGGTTGCCAAGGCGCTATCGATATCGCGTCGGCTCCCCTTGCCTCATTTTGATCGCAGTCCAGCCATTGAAATTCGCCAAGTTCAGCCAACACGGCGGCTTTCACGTCGTCACTTAAAGCATGATTGAGCACTAAGGTGATCTTGCCCGCTTGCCATGCAGCAAGCAGGCCCACCACTAAGCGCTGGGGAGCAAGACGACTGTCGAACACCACCACTGGCGCGGCATTAAACTGCGTTTGCTGACGGTCCACATCCGCCACCAGCGCCTGCCACGTCAGTGAGGTGTCACTCTCGATGGCAAGCGAGTCTGGCGCACAGCCAGCCCAGTGCCGCCACGGCCACACCTTAAATCCGAACGCCGAGGCCGTCACAATGTATTCACCCAGATAAGGGGCTGGTCATGTAGAGGCGCTAATGGCTGCGGTGCACCCGGCCACGTACGGTCAAGTTGATGAGCAAAGATACTCAGGGTATCAAGCCCAGGAACCACATCAGGCGTTAACCAGGTGGCAAAGCGTGATAGCTGTGTGAGTCCAAGGCTTGATTCTAGCGCAGCACTGATCACAGCCTGCTTGCCAAGCGTTTTCGCGCTATCAATCCAGCTTGTTAGTGACGCAAGATCGCCCATCAAGGTGGGCTTGAGCACCCACACTGAAGCGTATTCACTTTCAATCAATTCACTGTCATCGTGATCGCGCAATGTCTCATCCCAAGCGAGAGGAAAGCCCAGCTGTTGCGCACAGCGCAGTGATTGCAAGGGGTCGGCACAGGGCTCTTCAATCCAGCTAATCCGCTGTTGATGTGCCTCACTCAAACCTTGCCAAAACTGGCTTAGCTGCTCTGGCCGCCAACGCCGATTGGCATCCAGTCGCAAGGTTAATGTCGGAATCGCCTCCAGTAAGGTCGTGACCATCAACCGATCGCGCGCCACCTCATATTCGCCTACTTTTACCTTGGCTTGCGGTGATGGCGTTTGACTTGGTCCACTCAAGGCTTGTAAGAGCGCATCAGGATCGCCCGTACAGACAGGCACAGTCGCAAACGTCGCCTCCGTCGGTAGCTTTTGGTCCAACTCCGCTTGCGCCACACTCACTCCCCATGCGACTGAGGGCGGTAATTGCGTCATCGCTACATGGCGGTGATCACACCATGCCGCGGTAGCGGCAATCAACGCATGGCGTGCTTGTGCAAAGCTCTCTTGGCTAAACCCCGGCAGAGGGGCCACTTCGCCCCAGCCGCGACGTGCGCCTTCGCTCAGCTCAACCACTAACCCTTCCCGCTCAGCCAGTCGCTGGTCGCGCACAAATACGCCCGACTGGATCGGTAACCTATAGTGGTAGATCCGTGCCTGCCTCATACTCACCTCATGGATTGCGTGGGAAACGATTGAACGCCGGACGGCGCTTCTCGTTGAACGCATTGCGCCCTTCTTGCCCTTCTTCGGTCATATAGAACATCATGGTTGCGTTCCCTGCCAACTCCTGCAACCCAGCTTGTCCGTCACAGTCAGCATTCAACGCGGCTTTTAAACAACGCAGTGCCACCGGGCTGTGCTGCAGCACTTCACGACACCAGCGCACGGTTTCGCGCTCCAAGTCGGCAAGTGGCACCACAGTGTTTACTAGTCCCATATCCAACGCTTCTTGCGCGTTATAGAACCGACATAGGAACCAAATTTCACGCGCTTTCTTTTGACCCACAATGCGAGCCATGTACGAGGCGCCCCAGCCACCATCAAAGCTGCCCACTTTGGGCCCGGTTTGGCCGAATTGGGCGTTATCGGCCGCGATGGTCAGATCGCACATCATATGTAGCACGTGACCTCCACCTACAGCATAACCGGCCACGGCAGCAATCACAGGCTTTGGACAGGTACGGATCTGACGCTGAAAGTCCAGCACATTAAGATGATGGGTGCCTTCGTCGTCTTGATAGCCGCCGTAGTCACCACGGATGGATTGATCGCCTCCTGAACAAAAGGCTTTTTCGCCTAAACCGGTCAAGATGATCACTCCTACATCACTGTCGTAACGAGCATCAGCAAGCGCTTGCATCATTTCTTTGACAGTTTGGGGACGAAAGGCATTGCGAACTTGGGGGCGATTAATCGTAATACGCGCAATACCGTCTGCCGATTTATGGTAAAGAATGTCGCTGAATGTCTGATCAGCCTCTACCCACTCAATGGGTGCATACAGTTCTTGTTCGGTTATACCCGGCGTAATAGCCATAGGATCTCCCCTTTATAGGTTGGTTGGGGCAACGCCCTGAAAAGCTGCACTTGCGAGTAATGCGTGTACAAAGCCATGTGGATTTGATTGGTGACAGTTGTGACCCGCTTCAGGGATCACCGTGACACCAATCCCAGTGGTTTGATGCAAGTGTTTGGCAAGTGCATGGAATTTTTTATCGTGCTCACCACAAAGGTAGTCAATGACGAGCCCGTGTTGAAAACAGTGTTTAAGCGCACTGCGTAAGTCGGCTTGATGACCTAGCGACGTAGCCAATAAGGTATCCGCTACGGCCGATCCGTGATTCGATAAGCGCCGTTGGACCATCGCGCAACGGGCCGATTCATCAAGAGATTGAAAGACAGGCTGGCGATACCAATCGTCTAGCACCGCGTCTAACGGCTGATGACGAAAGCGTGTGGCCCATTGCTTATCATGTGCGAGTCGCTGCTGACGGGCCTCGTTATCAGCAAGTCCCGGATGACCGCCTTCTAACAACACGCCAGACCAGCGAGTGGGTGCGTAGGTAGCGCAATGCATCGCTAAACGCGCACCGAGGGAGTAACCGACCAATAGCGCTGGCTGCCGCTCCCATACCTGCTCACAAGTTGTCAAAATGGCGTCACACGCATCGTCAAAATGCTGACACTGCTGTGTCCAGCTCGCGCCGTGTCCGGGTAAATCAAGGCATAACCAGTGACAATGGGAGAGCGCAGCAGTTACGGCTTGCCAATCGTCGCCGCAACCCAGTAACCCATGTAAGAACACCACCCGCGGCCCATTGGGATCTCCGCCTTGGCGATAGGTGAGTCGACTAGCCATGCGCAACCTCCGCCAATAAACGGTTCAGCACACTTCCCGCCTCGCCTGCAGGTGTATTGACTTCGATGACCTCTGCGCCGGGTGACTGTAACGCCCCTTGCAAGGTTTCGCTCAAACTCACTAAATCTTTGGGCTGGTGGTAAGGCAAGCCAAACATGGTTGCTGCCGGTTCAAAGCCCAAGCCATGCGGCATGCGGTAGTAAGCATCTCGCAAAGATGGCTCAACCGGTAACATATCGAAAATCCCACCGCCGTCGTTATTAAGGATCAAAATAACCGCTGGGGCAGGTGCATGACGCCACAGCGCAAAGCTGTTTAAATCATACAAGGCGCTGGTGTCTCCCAACACCACCAGCATCGGGTGCTGGTTCACTCGCTGCACGCCCGCGGCACTTGCGAGTAAGCCATCAATACCCGACGCCCCCCGATTGGCGTATACGCGATAATCACTCAGCTCACTCCAAATATCGGCTAAGCGAATCGTCAAACTATTGCCTAAAAACACATCACTCTCTGAGGGCAGCCACTTAGTCAGAGACTGAAAAAGGCGATGTTCGGATAGGCTGTCTTCCACCTTTGCGTACACGTGTTGCCGTTGTATCTGTGCCGCTGTGGTCACCGCCTGCGCCCAGCCGCTTACTGGTCGTTGCAGCTGAGTGAGCGCATCCGATAACGCGTCTAGACCTTCCTCCCATTGCTGGGGCATAAACCGTATGTATTCACTGGGCCGATGAGCAGGATCGAGCGCTTGTTCCCGATCGGTGATCAGCCAGTACGGCACTTCTATGTTGGCCAGCCACTGCCCTAACCGTTTGGATACCAAACGGCCACCGAGTTGAATGACCCACTCAGCCTCATCCAATAGCGCGCGAGCGCTGGGCGCGTTGAGCCACAAATCATGCCCCGGCGCCGTGCTTTTGACGCCGGATTGAGGGTCGGCCAGCACCACCGCATCGAGGACGCTTGCCAACCGCGCCACCTGAGCGCCTACGTTGGCCGGCAGCGCACCAGCAATCAATACCACCTTGCTGCTTTGCGACGCGATATGTTGCCAAGAGGCAGGCATCTGCCACTGCGTTCTGGTTGGCATCATGCTTACATACGGCTTGTCATCAGTAAGCCATTGTCCCAATCCTGCCCGCAATGATTGCTCACTCGTTCGGTCACGCTCGCCATAGAAAGGTTCTCGAAACGGGCAGTTGATATGCACACTGCCACCATGCTGGGCCTGCTGAGCCATCAGATGATCAATCTTGCTCAGGAGTGCTGACAAGGGCATCGCAGTCTCAGGGGCTGGAAGAGAGAGCGTTTGCGTGACATGGGAAGAAAACAAGCGGGATTGCTCAATGGCTTGATTGGCACCACAGTCAACCAATTCAAACGGTCGGTCGGCCGATAAGATCACCAAAGGTTCGCCGGTTAAGCGGCTTTCCGCCACCGCAGGGAGAAGATTCGCCACCGCGGTGCCAGAGGTGACAACTACCGCAACCGGACACGCATGCGCTTTTGCCAGCCCTAGCGCTAAGTAGCCTAACCCGCGCTCGTCAAAGTGACTGTGCAAAGTGACACCGCGTCGCGGATGCTGGCTTTGCTTTACAGCAGCGAGCGTGAGCGGTGTAGAGCGAGAACCCGGCGCAATACATATGTGCTGCACGCCCTGTCGCGTAAGCTCATCAATAATCACTTCGGCCCATGTGTGGGTGAGCGCCAGCGTCATCCGCACACTCCTGTCATTCTTTCGGCTGAGAGGGGCACTGGAGCATCCGGTAAACATTGGCGCAGTGTCGTGAGTTTATTATCTAGCTCCTGCCATTCGGTATCCGGATCTGAGCCTGGCACAATGCCTGCCCCTGCATAGAGATCAATGGTATGGCCTGAAAGCTGCGCACTGCGAATAGCAACGCAAAACTGGCTTTCACGCTGTGAGATATACCCCACCGCTCCACTGTAGCGTCCGCGAACAATGCCATGTTGAGCAAGAAATGCGCGCGCCAAATCACGCGGCAACCCCGCGACAGCGGCGGTAGGCTGAAGGGCGCTTAACAATACCGTATCGTCCACACCGGGGCCGACAATCGCACTGATGCGGCGGCGCAAATGTTGTAAATGACGCAATACCATTAAGTGCGGAGCAGGATCGGCAGTTACCGTGAGTGCATGACGGCGTATTCCCGCCAAGATATCGTCAACCACTAATTGGTTTTCGTGAATATTTTTATCGTCGTGTAGCAACCACTCACCTAATTGGTGATCATCGCTGAAGGTCGCGCCACGCTTGACGGTCCCCGCGACCGCTTCGGTACTGACACGACAATCGCGGCGCCGATACAAGCGTTCGGGCGTCGAGCCAAGAAATGCATCTTGCTCGCTAGTCGCAAATAAAAAGTGGAAGCTTTCTGCATTATGCTGCTGGCTGTGACTGAGTAACTGGCCGGCGCTAATGGGAGCATCCAACGTCAGCCGTGTTTGTCGCGCTAAAACCACTTTTTTAAGCGATGTCGATGCCATCTTCTCCAACGCCGTGGTCACCGATTGACACCACCCCTGATACGTCGGGGTATGGTTTTCGTATTTGACTTGACTCTGCATGGGGGCCAATGGCCGCCCCAACCAGATCACTTGGCTTAATATCGCTTGGCTATCCACACCCGCCTGCACATTAACAGAGAGCTGCCAATGGGCATCGCGGCGGATCAACTCGACGACCGGCAGGAAAAAATCACCATCCCCAGCGCCATCATCAAACGCCACACATCCCCAAATTCGCTGCTGTGGCGTGAGTGAAGCTTGCGCTTCATGTAGCTGAGAAAAACGGTGGCACGCCCCTAACACCAATGCCTCTTCGCGGCCATCGCGCGACTGCCAATACATTTTAGGAAAGACAGGTTGGGCATCCAGCCAAGCAATCGGGGAAAGGTTACTCGGCCAGTCAAAGTCTGCTTGTAACAGAGCGGGGGCTTGGCATATTGCCAACTGGCTCTGTAACTGATTGGCCGCTTGAATCAGGGTAGTCACGACATCCTCCAACCGCATCGGGCGGCAGTCCTATTCGCAAATCGTGTACGGCTTTATGTAGCACGTAATTAATGCTTGTCAGTCTACCTGTCCCCTGCGGGGATAAACATGCGCTAGATCAGTCTTCTGTCGAACTTGGTCGATTTTTTTGCCCGACAGCCACCGGTAAAACTTTATTCGTTTATCTCTTTCGAATCAGACCGCGAATAGTGTAAGTTACCAAAAAAGCCTAATAACAATATTCACCTTTTACTAAACAGGAAAGTCAATGCAACACATCGGGATGTCCGCCAAGCTGGATGACGTCTGTTACGACATCCGTGGCCCAGTGATGAAAGAAGCCAAACGGCTTGAAGAAGAAGGCCACCGCATTTTAAAACTCAATATCGGCAACCCTGCGCCTTTTGGCTTTGATGCGCCAGATGAGATTTTGGTCGATGTGATCCGTAACCTTCCCACCTCACAAGGTTACTGCGATTCAAAAGGCCTTTATTCCGCGCGTAAGGCGGTGGTTCAGCACTATCAAAAACGCGGTTTGATGGACTTAGATGTTGAAGACGTCTATCTGGGTAATGGTGCTTCAGAGCTTATCGTGATGGCGATGCAAGCCTTGCTCAATAATGGCGATGAGTTATTGGTGCCGTCACCGGACTATCCGCTGTGGACCGCGGCGGTGTCACTGTCGGGTGGCAAGCCGGTGCATTACTTGTGTGATGAAGAATCGGACTGGTATCCAGATCTTGATGATATCAAGGCGAAGATCTCGGCTAAAACACGCGGCATCGTGCTCATTAACCCAAACAATCCAACGGGTGCGGTATACAGTCGCGACTTTTTGCTGCAGGTGGTTGAGATAGCCCGCCAGCACAATCTGATTATTTTTGCCGACGAAATCTACGACAAGATCCTTTATGACGGCGCGCAGCATCATTCTATCGCCACCTTGGCCCCTGATGTGTTGTGTTTAACTTTTAACGGCTTGTCAAAAGCCTATCGAGTTTGCGGCTTTCGCTCTGGCTGGATGCTGGTCACTGGCCCCAAACAGCACGCTCGGGGCTACATTGAAGGCTTGGAAATGCTGGCTTCGATGCGCCTTTGCGCCAATGTGCCGATGCAGCATGCCATCCAAACGGCATTGGGCGGTTATCAAAGTATTAACGAGTTAATTCTGCCCGGTGGCCGTTTATTAGAACAGCGCGATAAAGCGTACGAGCTGATTAATCAAATCCCTGGTGTGAGCTGCAAAAAGCCTAAAGGAGCGCTCTATCTGTTCCCGAAGATCGATACTAAGCGCTACAACATTCACAATGACGAAAAGATGATGCTCGACTTTTTATTGCAAGAAAAAGTCTTGATGGTACAAGGCACCGGCTTTAACTGGCCCAAACCGGATCATTTTCGGATTGTCACCTTGCCTCGCGTGGATGACTTAGAAATGGCTATTAGCCGCTTTGAACGCTTCCTCTCGGGCTACAGCCAGGTCACGACCGTGGCTACGTGATACTTGCGTTTTTCATCAAGCAGCGGTAAAACGCTGCTTGATTCCGTTCTCAACCAGCGATCATCATGTCTCGATACTGCTCGTCTTGTCATAAAGCGAAAGCGATTTGTGTGTGCGATGCCGTCACACCGCTGACCAATACCATTCCCGTGATTATTCTGCAGCATCCCGATGAGGTCTCACACCCTAAGAACAGTGCTTGTTTGCTCGCGCTTGCGCTGGATAATTGCCAGTGTTGGGTGGGCGAGGATTTCAGCCAACATGCCGCGCTTAACGATGCACTCGCGCAATCGGAGCGACGCTATGCCGTCTTGTATCCGGGCGAGCACGCTTGCTCTCTTTCATCACTGACCGAGTCATTGGATGAGAACGACAAGCAGCCGCCGTGGGGGATCATTTTACTCGACGGGACGTGGAAAAAAGCCTACAAGATGTATCAGCTTTCAACCAACTTGCATGATTTACCCACCGCCACCATCAACACCATGCCATCGAGCCAATACAGGATACGTAAAAGCCGTAAGCCGGGCGCCTTGTCTACCCTAGAAGCCGGATTTGCCGCACTTAGCGAACTCAGTGGTGACAGTGAGTATTATCAGCCATTGCTCGCAAGCTTTGAGTCCATGATCGCGCGCCAACTGGCATTTATGCCGGCATCACGCACGCCATCCGGCGGGCAGGACGACTAGCGAATCGCATAAAGCGGACCATTGCTGGCGGCGGTAAACATGGTGCTATGCAGCTTCTGGGCAAAACTGTCGGTCATCGACGACAAATAATCCGCAATGACACGCATTCCTGACTCATCCGCCTGTTGCGCTATCAGCCAATCTTGCCGGTAATCTTTGGGCAGGAGACGTTCCGGGTCGGAGGCAAACGCATCAAAAAGCTCCATCACCAATTGTTGCCCTTTGTACTCCACTACTTGAAGCTCTGGCTGTTTAACCACAAACTCACTGACAAAGCGTTTCAGTGTCTCCAGTACACCTGCCATCACATCCGGCAAGAACGCATTCCACGCCAGTAACGGTGATTGAAAGCACTGTGCCCCATCTTGCACGGTGGGCGCAATCTCAACCGACGTGAGCAAGGTATTCACTAACGCGCCAATCGCATCTTTGCGCTCATAAGGAGGGCCAAACATCTGCTCACTCAGCTCCCCAATATGGCTTTCTAACCATGGATCGCCACACTCGGCGAGCACACTGGCAACCGCTTCTTGCCACTGTTCTCGGTTCACTAAGCCCATCACTATCGCATCTTCAAGATCATGAACGCCATAAGCGATGTCGTCCGCCAGCTCCATGATGGAGCAATCTAAAGATTTAAAGCGGGTTTTGCGGTGTTCGCCATCAGGCTGGTTATCACGAAAGGTTAAAAAGAGGGCTTTATCCGCGTCACATAATGGTTCGAGGACCCAATCGCGCCGCGCACTATCATGATCATAAATGCCCTTAGCAGGTTGCCAATCGCGCGCCTTCAAGTGCCGAAAGTCCGTCACCGGCGTGGGTGATTGTCCGTTATGGGCAGCACTGATTAAGGCAGGATACTTCATCACTCCCAATAAGGTTCGTCGCGCTAAGTTCATACCATGATGCTGAGTATAAGGCTCTAGCAAGGTGACAATACGGAACGTTTGGGCATTGCCTTCAAACCCACCCTCTTCACGCATCATGTAATTCAGTGCGATCTCGCCACCGTGGCCATAGGGCGGATGACCAATATCATGCGCTAGACACAAACTTTCCATCAGTCCGGTTGAAGGCAACAGCGCTCGAAAGGTCGGCTGCTTTTCTTTCAGTTGCGCGACAATCCCAGTACCAATTTGGGACACTTCCAATGAATGCGTGAGTCGAGTGCGATAAAAATCACTGTGTTCAGCCCCCAACACCTGCGTTTTCGCTTGCAGGCGGCGAAAGGCCGCCGAGTGTAAAATGCGCGCTCTATCGCGCTGATAGACTGAGCGTTTATCATTGCGTCGCTTTTTATTTTCATTGCGCATGCGACGCGCTTGCCACGCGTCAGGAAGATTAAAGTCCATCGTCACTGATCTCATCGAGCGATAAGGTAAAACTATGAACAAACGTCGCCATAAAGTAATCGGTCGCTGGCGAACGGCGCTTTTCCATCGCCGTCTCTAAGCGCTTTTTAGCCTGCTCAAACTCATGATTGCCAGCCGCAATCTCTTCCAAACACTTGAGGTAAGCACATAGCGTGTCGGCTTGCTTGACTAGCAAATAATCATCTGCATCGATCGTGTCTGAATCAATCAGGCTTCGGTAATCGTCTTGCAGCTCCGGCGGTAACATCGCAATCAGTTTTTGCTCCGCCATTTTCTCGATCTTTTTATATTCGGTCGCGATAGAAGGGTTGAAATACTTCACCGGCGTCGGCAAATCTCCGGTAATCACTTCACTGCAGTCATGAAACATGGCTAACACCGCGATCCGATCAGGCTGATAATGGCCGCCAAACCGCTTGTTATTGATAAGCGCGAGTGCATGTGCCACAAAGGCAACTTGTAAACTGTGCTCTGAGATGTTTTCTGCGGAAACATTGCGCATTAGCGGCCAACGATAAATCAGCTTCATCCGCGCGAGGTGGGCAAAAAAGTGGCTTTGTTTTTGAGTCATCGCATCCTGCTACATTGACGGTTATGGAGTCATTGTGTGTCTTGGCAGGCAAAGACTCAAGCCTTATTCGCGCAAAGGTTGTGCAAAACCTTTGCGCGTGGGGGTCACTTAGACTTTGATACGATCCCGGTTTTTCTTTAGCGTCGCGCTCCCAATCCCTTTAACCTTAATCAAATCATCCGGTGCGCGAAAAGCGCCGTGATCATCGCGATATTCGATGATCGCGGCGGCTTTTGATGGCCCCACGCCCTCTAACTTTTCGGCGAGGGTTTTAGCATCTGCGGTATTGATGTTGACCTGTATGGTCTGCGCTTGAGCCGCCTCAGGGGTCGCGCTGTCATCCGCGCTCCACGCCGTGGGTGCCAAGACCAAAGAGAGAGCAAACATTAGGCAAGTGAGTAGCTGTTTCATCAGATATCCTCTGTTGATTAATTTTCGCTCTCAACCTACGCCACTCCTACAAGCCTTGCATGTGCTCAAAAAAAGAAAAACGACGCAGGACAAAAGTCCTACGCCGTTTTTGTTGTTTCGCACACTTTACTGCGAGAGACATCTAACTCTCGCGGTGAGCCATTATCTGCTTATTGGCTGTCTGAGTCCGCGTAACTGACATCCACTTGGTTACGTAGCTCTTCCAAGGTTGCTGATAAAGACATATTGCTCATCGCACGGGCAACACGGGCTGCCATTTGGCTTTGCGGGCTAATTTCAGGCACCTCTGGCTCAATCACTTTATCCAGTGCCACAACCACCACATTACCTTGCTCATCAGTGGTCACCCCGTAGCTCGAGGTATCCGCTTCCGGCTTAGGTAAGGTAAAGGCCAGCTCTGAAATCGCACGTTGTTGAGCAACGCGGTTTAAGGTTTGTGGTTCACTGAATGTGTATTCACTGTCAGTCAGAGCACCATTGGCTTCAAGCTGTGTCAGCAAAGCATCTGCTTGCTCTTGGGCTTGCTGCTGGCCTTTTTGTGCGGCCAAGGTCTGTGCCACCTGATCTTTCACTTCGGCAAAGCTCAGCTGTTTCTCTGGTTTGACGTCATCCAAGCGGACCACAATGGCATGTTCACCCGAAAGCTCTATCAATTCCGAGTTCAGGCCATTTTCACGTACGTCATAGCTGTCCAGCGCTTGTTGCACCTCTGGACGTGCCATTACCCCTTGCGCTTGCTCTGGGGCAAAGAAGTCAGTGATTTGTACCTTACCATTGATTGCAGCAGCAGCTGGCTCAAGACCATTGGCATCTTCAAACGCGACTTCGGCAAGCTTTGTTGATTGAGCATAGAAACGATCCGCCGCGCGCTCTTGTTGCAGCGTAACGCGAATATCGTCTTTCACCTCGCTCAGTGGCGTGATATCCGCAGCATCAATGTCATCCAGACGAATGATGTGATAGCCAAAGTCTGATTTTACTACTTGGCTATAGTCACCCTTGTTGGCTAGCGCATACGCCGCTTTTTCAAATGCAGGATCCATCACACCGGGCTCAATCCAATCCAGTGATCCACCTTGTTCGGCACTGTAAGTATCATCAGAGACTTGCTGTGCCAGTTCACTAAAGTCTTCACCTTGGTTCAAGCGCTCAAGTGCTGCCTCAGCACGAGCTTTGGCGTCGTCACCAGTCCCTTCAATCAGAATATGACTGACTTTGCGACGCTCTTGAGAACCATACTGCGATTGGTTTTCTTGATAGTAAGCGGCAATGTCTTCGTCAGTGACTTGAATATCGTCAGCCAGCCCTTCACCGGTTAACTCCACATACGCCACTTTTACCATGCGAGGTTGCACATAGTCGTCTTGATTAGCTTGATAGTAAGCTTCAAGCTCCTCGTCTGACAAAGAAACCTTGGCAGCAAATGCATCCACCGGCAGCGTGATAGTACGCACTTCACGGCTTTGCGCTTCTAGACGGTAAAGACTTTCCAGTTCACTTGGCAGCACAAATTCAGAGGCTTGCAACGCCGTAAGCAGCTGCTGACGGACTAAGTCAGTCCGTACATAGTTGGCAAACTCATCCGCGCTTAACCCAGTCTGGCGCAATGCGGCTTGATAACGCTCATTGTTGAATTGTCCGCCTTGACGGAATTGCGGCATTGCACGAATGGCATCTTTGACTTGCGCGTCACTGACGCGTAACCCGAGTTCACTGGCTTCATGTTCAAGCAAGAGATCGTCAACCATCCGGTCGAGAATGTTTTGACGAAAACGCTTCACATACTCAGGATCACCCAGAAGTTGATTGAACAGCTCACCGGCTTGCTGCTGCATGCGCGCGCGTTCGTTTTGGTATGCACGCTCAAGCTGTGCACGACTAATTTCTTTATCGCCTACCGTTGCCGCGGGCGGGTTGGAACCCCCTGCCAGATAGCTGCCGACCCCGGCAAAAGCAAAGGAAAAGATAATAAGGCTTAAAATGATCTTCACCGCAAGGCTGTTGGTGCCTTCGCGTATACGTTCCATCATAACTGGCCGGTACTCCAACTGATTTGGGCTGGTGGTTTATCAACTAAAAAGGCGCATCGAATGATGCGCCTTTACGCTCTTCTTGCCGGATTATACGCGGTTGTTATTGGCTTTGCAGCTCTAACACCCAGTCAAACTTGAATAATTCGGCAATGGCTCACGCTGTGATTAGTTCACGGCGTCTTTCAGTGCTTTACCTGCTTTGAAGCCAGGTACTTTGGCAGCAGCAATTTGAATCTCTGCACCGGTTTGCGGGTTACGGCCAGTACGCGCTGCACGTTCACGTACAGAGAAGGTACCAAAGCCAACCAGAGCAACTTGGTCACCCGACTTCAGCGTATCAGAAACCGCTTCTACGAAGGCATCCAGTGCACGGCCCGCCGACGCTTTAGAAATATCGGCACCCTCTGCGATTTGATCAATCAGTTGCGACTTATTCACTTTTTCATCCCCTTACAATACTTCTCCGCAAATCCCATTCTTTTGCGGTATTAATAAAAGACGCTTTATCGACGAAAGACGTTGAAAGCTTCCTTGCCCACCCCATGCAGGCCAAGGCTTCGAATTAACGTTAGCTAGCAAAAAAAACGCTGACAAGCCTTTTGCGGTCTGTCAGCGTTTTACGTTGCTTAATTTTGCTGCATGTCACTCTTTTCGGGCTTAACTAGCTCAATACCGAGTGGATTATTTTCCAACGCAATGGTCAAAACCTCATCAATCCAACGCACGGGATGAATGTCGATTTCTTCTTTCACATTGTCAGGAATGTCCTCAAGATCCCGTTCATTCTCTTTTGGGATCACCACAGTTTTGATGCCACCACGACGTGCCGCCAGCAGTTTCTCTTTTAAGCCGCCGATGGGTAGCACTTCGCCGCGTAGAGTAATTTCACCCGTCATTGCTACGTCAGAACGGACTGGGTTGCCGGTCAAGCTCGACACCAGCGCCGTACACATAGCGATACCTGCGCTCGGGCCGTCTTTAGGCGTTGCCCCTTCAGGAACGTGCACGTGAATGTCACGTTTTTCGTAAAAGTCGCTATTAATGCCCAGCTTATCTGCACGGCTACGCACCACTGTCATGGCTGCCTGCACAGATTCTTGCATCACATCACCCAACGACCCTGTGTGGGTGAGTTTGCCTTTGCCCGGCATCGATTCAGTCTCGATGGTCAGTAGGTCGCCGCCCACTTCGGTCCACGCAAGTCCTGTCACCTGACCAATTCGGTTTTGCTCATCGGCTTTACCGTAGTCAAAGCGGCGCACACCCAAGTAATCTTTCAGGTTATCCGCGGTGACCGTGACCGCTTTAAGATCTTTATCCAACAAGATCTCTTTCACGGTTTTACGACACAGCTTCGAGATTTCACGCTCGAGGTTACGCACGCCCGCTTCGCGCGTGTAGTAACGAATAATGCCGATAATGGCAGAGTCTTCGATGGTGATCTCGTGAGGCTTCAAGCCATTGCGCTTCACTTGCTTGTCAATCAAGTGACGTTTAGCGATATTCAGTTTTTCGTCTTCTGTGTAGCCAGACAAACGAATAACTTCCATCCGATCCAATAACGGGCCAGGAATATTCATGGAGTTCGACGTTGCCACAAACATGGTGTCTGACAGGTCGTAATCCACTTCCAGATAGTGGTCGTTAAAGGCGTTGTTTTGCTCAGGATCGAGAACTTCAAGCAATGCCGAAGACGGATCACCACGCATATCCGATGACATCTTGTCGATTTCATCGAGCAAGAACAGCGGGTTGCGAACCCCCACTTTCGCCATTTTCTGGATCAATTTACCCGGTAGCGACCCTATGTAGGTACGACGGTGACCACGGATTTCCGCTTCATCACGCACTCCACCCAACGCCATACGGGTATATTTACGCCCAGTGGCGCGTGCAATCGACTGTCCCAGAGAGGTTTTACCTACCCCCGGAGGACCAACCAAGCACAAGATGGGGCCCTTGAGCTTGTTCATTCGGTTTTGCACTGCGAGGTACTCAAGGATACGGTCTTTAACGCGCTCCAAGCCATAATGATCGGCATTGAGTACTTCTTCAGCTTTGGCGAGATCCTTTTTCACCTTAGAACGCTTGGTCCAAGGCACACTGATCATCCAATCGATATAGCTGCGCACAACGGTCGCTTCTGCCGACATTGGCGACATCATCTTCAGCTTCTGCAATTCTTGCTCGGTTTTTTCTCGAGCTTCTTGCGGCATTTTAGATTCTTCGATTTTCTGCTTCAGCGCTTCAAACTCATCGGGAGCATCATCCAGCTCACCCAACTCTTTTTGGATGGCTTTCATCTGCTCATTGAGATAGTACTCGCGCTGGCTTTTCTCCATCTGCTTTTTCACGCGGCCACGAATACGCTTTTCGACCTGCAGCAAGTCAATTTCTGACTCCATCATGGTCATCAAGTATTCAAGGCGCTCAGCGATGTCGATAATTTCGAGAACTTTTTGCTTATCTTGCAGTTTTAACGGCATGTGAGCCGCGATGGTATCAGCTAAGCGAGCAGCTTCTTCAATCCCATTCAGTGACGTTAACACTTCCGGTGGGATTTTCTTATTCAGCTTGATAAAGCCTTCAAATTGGCTGATCGCAGTGCGAACCAATACCTCTTGCTCACGTTCGTCCATGGCTGGCGTGGTGAGATACTCGGCTTCCGCCGTAAAGAAGTCGTCTTCGCTAAACTGGTCGATACGTGCACGTTGCATCCCCTCAACCAGCACCTTAACCGTACCATCCGGAAGTTTAAGAAGCTGAAGGATCGTCGCCACCGTACCAACGGTGTACAAGTCAGAGATGCTCGGGTCATCGGTGGCGGCATCTTTTTGCGCCACCAACAGAATTTGTTTGTCATTGTCCATCGCCGCTTCTAAACAGCGGATCGATTTCTCCCTTCCCACAAAGAGTGGTATCACCATGTGAGGATAAACCACCACATCCCGAAGTGGCAGCACCGGAATTTCAATGCGCTCGGAACGCTCCAAGTTCATATGCTTCTCTCTTCCGTTCAATCTGATTAAGAGTATATGGGGACTGTTGGACAGGTTTCAACGGCTCCACCGCCAGAAAATAAAAAAGGGAGCAATCACTCCCTTTTCTTTTACCACTGATAAGGTTACACGCAATACTCGCGGTTATTCACCACCAGCTGCTTGGCTATCAGCGTGTTCATATATCAATAGCGGCGCTGACTCACCTCGGATCACTGATTCGTCAATCACCACCTTGCTTACCTCTTTACTCGATGGCAAGTCGTACATGGTATCCAACAACACAGCTTCTACGATTGAGCGTAGACCGCGAGCACCTGTCTTGCGTTCCATGGCTTTCTTAGCGATGGCACGAAGCGCGTCATCACGGAACTCAAGTTCAACCCCGTCTAACTCTAGCAATGCACTGTATTGCTTGGTTAGCGCGTTTTTCGGCTCTCGCAAAATCTGTACAAGCGCATGCTCGTCCAGTTCTTTAAGAACCGCTGTGACCGGTAAACGGCCGATAAACTCAGGGATCAAGCCGTATTTGACCAGATCTTCTGGTTCAACTTTACCGAAAAACTCGTCTGCTGACTTGTCGCTTGCACCTCGGACTTCTGCACCAAAACCGATGCCAGATCCCTTATCGACACGCTGCTCAACCACTTTATCCAACCCAGCGAATGCACCGCCACAGATAAAGAGAATTTTCGAGGTATCAACTTGCAAGAACTCTTGTTGTGGATGCTTGCGGCCACCTTGAGGTGGAACCGATGCGACTGTCCCTTCTACCAATTTCAGTAGGGCTTGCTGCACACCCTCACCCGATACGTCTCGCGTGATCGATGGGTTATCGGATTTGCGTGAGATTTTGTCAATCTCATCAATATATACAATACCGCGCTCTGCTTTGGCGACATCATAGTCACACTTTTGCAGCAACTTTTGGATAATGTTTTCGACGTCTTCACCGACATAACCCGCTTCGGTCAGTGTGGTGGCATCCGCCATGGTAAATGGTACATCCAGGAAACGCGCAAGCGTCTCAGCCAGTAGGGTTTTACCACTACCCGTCGGGCCTATCAGCAAGATATTACTTTTGCCAAGTTCAACGCCGTCGGCGCTTTTATCGCCATTTCGCAAGCGTTTGTAGTGGTTGTACACGGCAACCGACAGTACCTTTTTGGCTTGCTCTTGGCCGATAACATAATCATCCAGATGCTCACGGATTTCACGCGGCGTAGGAAGAGCATCCCCCTCACGCTTTGGCATCACTTCTTTGATTTCTTCACGGATGATGTCGTTACATAGGTCGACACACTCGTCGCAAATGTAGACCGATGGCCCAGCAATTAACTTGCGAACTTCATGTTGGCTCTTACCACAGAACGAGCAGTAAAGCAGCTTGCCGCTTCCACCGTCTTTTCGCTTGTCTGTCATTCGCTAACCTCTTTGGGGCGTTTGCCCATCGTTGCCTTTTGTTGAGTTTACAACAAATCGGCCACTTTTTCCGACCCGACACCCGCTCACATGTGTGGGAATGAGAAGTTATCCTCTCATTTCAATGCATAGCGGTATACCTTTTCTACTTGGCGCAACAATCCCGGATTCCGTGCGCTCTAGCATTACATCCATGTTTGGATGTAATCCGGCGAGCCATGGTCTTTTCCGCTGTCACGCCAAGCATGTAGGGTATTCGTCTGGTTTAATCTCTTTGATTGAGTACGGCGTCAACCAAGCCATAGTCCACCGCTTCTTGAGCAGACATGAAATTATCGCGGTCCGTATCACGTTCGATAATCTCCATCGGCTGACCCGTATGCTCTGCCAGCAAGGTATTCAGGCGATGCTTGGTTTTGATCATTTCTTTGGCATGGATTTCAATATCTGACGCCTGCCCTTGGAAACCGCCAAGTGGTTGGTGAATCATCACGCGTGAGTTTGGTAGGCAATAACGCTTACCCTTTGCACCACCCGCAAGCAGGAAAGAACCCATTGAACAGGCTTGGCCTGTACACAGTGTGCTCACATCCGGTTTGATGAACTGCATGGTGTCATAAATTGCCATACCGGCGGTCACCACACCACCTGGGGAGTTGATATATAGATAAATATCTTTTTCTGGATTCTCCGACTCCAAGAACAGCATCTGGGCCACAATCAGGTTGGCCATTTGATCTTCTACCTGACCAGTGAGAAAAATGATGCGTTCTTTCAACAGGCGGGAGTAGATATCGTAGGAACGCTCTCCTCGCGATGTTTGTTCAACCACCATGGGAACCAAAGCATCCATGATGGGGGGCATTGCGTGTTTATCTTGATTGCTCATAGCGTAATATCCCTAATCGAATTCGTTAACTCTCGCCTTAACCAAGGTTTAGCATAAAACGCTGTAACAGGTCACTAAAATGTTATGTCGTTGATCGCAGCTGGATGATTAATCGACAATTTTCTAAGCAAAAGTTACCTTCGCTATCGCATGATTGGCGGACAGTCGAATAGAACCTTAGACGGAAAAAATGGCCCAAATGACAAGTCATTAGGGCCATTTTATGCAGATACATGAACGGGGTGTCAATGACAACACCCACGTTTTTTATTGCGTTTTACGCTTGTGGTGCTGCGTTCATCAGATCGCTAAAGCCAACGTTGGCTTCAGAAACCTTCGCTTTACCCAACAGCGCGTCGATCGCTTGCTCTTCAAGCGCGACATTACGCATGTTTTCCATCAGCTTCTGATCTTTTTCGTAGTAAGCAACCACTTCTGCTGGATCTTCGTATGCAGAAGCCATTTCTTCGATCAGAGCTTTAACTCGCTCGTCGTCTGCTTCTAGCTCTTCTGCTTTGATCACTTCACCCAGCAGCAGGCCAACGCTAACACGACGTTTGGCTTGTTCTTCAAACAGCTCACGTGGCAGTTGTGATGCGCTGTCCATGTTGCCACCAAAGCGTTGAGCCGCTTGCTGACGCAGAACATTGATTTCTTGATCGATCAAGGCAGACGGTACGTCGATTTGGTTTTGCTCAACCAAGCCGTCAAGGACTTGCTCTTTGATCTTGTTTTTGATCGCTTGCTTCAGCTCGCGTTCCATGTTCTTACGGACTTCGGCTTTTAGGCCTTCAACGCTGCCATCCGCAATACCGAAGCGCTGAACGAACTCTTCAGTTAGCTCTGGCAATTCTTGCGCTTCAACAGTGTGAAGTTTGATCGCGAACTGCGCCGCTTTACCTTTTAGGTTCTCAGCGTGGTAGTCTTCTGGGAAGTTGACGTCGATAGTGAATTCTTCACCCGCTTTTTTGCCAACCAAGCCGTCTTCGAAACCAGGGATCATGCGGCCTTGGCCCATGACTAGCTGGAAGCCTTCCGCTTTACCGCCTTCGAATTCTTCGCCGTCAATGGTACCTGTGAAGTCTAGCGTTACACGGCTATCTTCTTTTACTTCACCGTCAGCTTCAACCCAGTTCGCTTGCTGCTTACGCAGGGTAGTCAGCATTTCTTCAACGTCGCTGTCTTGTACTTCTGCGTGCGGTTTTTCAACTTCGATCGCTTCCAAACCTTGCAGTTCAACTTCTGGGTACACTTCAAATTCAGCTTTGAATACCAGATCTTTACCCGCTTCATTCTCTACCGGTGTAAAGGTTGGCGCACCTGCTGGATTAGTTTTCTCTTGGATGATGGCTTCGATGAAATGACGCTGCATTACCTCGCCCAGCACGTCTTGGCGTACTGCATCGCCATACATGCGAGAAACCATTTTCAAAGGTACTTTACCTTTACGGAAACCATCAAAACGACGATTTTTAGCAATGTTGCGTAGCTCTTTCGTGACTGCGTCTTCAATGTTTGCAGCAGGCACAGTGATGGTCATTTGGCGCTTTAGGCCTTCGGTGGTTTCAACGGTAACTTGCATTATAAAATTAACCTCAAATTTACTCAGGGGTACTGAGTGATGTTGACCAGTTTTTACTGGTGTCATCATCCGAGCTATGAATCCGTCATAGCCCCTGCGAATCCGGATACACGCAATTGGCGTATCGAGCTATCTCATCCGAGACTGAAAATTAAGACGCGCTATTATAGCGGCACCCGTCAACTGAGTCGAGACAAGGGGCGACCGATGGCGTTTCAATATCGAAATTGGGGTGATATCTCACAATTCAACCGGGCAAGATCACATCTTTTTGTGTTTTTGCACTGTTTGGTTAGCTTTTGAGCAGAAACGGGAGATTATCTTCGCTAGCGAAAACGAAAGAAATGGCACGCCCTACAGGATTCGAACCTGTGACCCACGGCTTAGAAGGCCGTTGCTCTATCCAACTGAGCTAAGGGCGCAAAATAGATATGCAGCGGGGATTATAAAGCGAGGTCAGGCGTCGTCAACGGTTTTCACCGAAATGTCTAATCAGTTGCTCAAAAGCACGCCAGTTCGCGCGGCATAAAAGCCCTGTTGTGTGGAGCTCCTCCAATCAATATAAGGCGATATCTAGCACAACACCTTTGATTCACAATGACTTTGACGGTTTCTCTGCCACCAAACCACTCAAAGCAAACGTTTGCGCAATAGCTTTTACGCCCGAAGTTTGTCACAATATCGACCCGTTTTTTGCTCTCTTAGCCAAAGGATACTTATGGCCGCACAAATCATTGATGGAAAACTGATCGCGCAAACGGTGCGTCGAGAAGTCGCAGCACGTGTTGCTGCCCGTAGAGAAGCGGGACGCCGTGCGCCCGGGCTTGCCGTGATTTTAGTGGGTGACGATCCAGCGTCACAGGTTTATGTGGGCAGTAAGCGTCGCGTCTGTGATGAAGTGGGCTTTGTCTCTCGCTCTTACGATTTGCCGTCAACCTGCTCTCAGCATGAATTACTGACGCTGATCGATACACTCAATGATGACGACACCATCGATGGTATCTTGGTGCAACTGCCTTTACCTGCGGGCATTGATGCTACCTCTGTCCTTGAACGTATCCGTCCCGACAAAGACGTCGACGGCTTCCATCCTTACAATGTGGGCCGTTTGTGCCAACGTATGCCAACGCTGCGTTCCTGTACCCCAAAAGGGATCATCACCTTACTTGACCGCTACAACGTACCTTTGCGTGGCAAACATGCCGTTGTCGTCGGTGCCTCAAACATTGTCGGCCGTCCGATGACACTAGAGTTGCTCCTTGCCGGATGTACCACGACCACTTGCCATCGTTTTACCCAAGATCTCGAAGCGCATGTTCGTCAAGCCGATGTGTTAGTGGTCGCTGTCGGTAAACCTAAATTTATTCCTGGCGAGTGGATTAAGCCTGGTGCGATTGTGATTGATGTAGGAATTAATCGCATGGATAGCGGCCAGCTAATCGGTGATATTGACTATAACGTGGCATATGAAAAGGCAAGTCATATCACGCCTGTTCCCGGCGGTGTTGGCCCAATGACGGTGGCAACATTGATTGAGAATACCTTGATGGCCTGCGAGCAATACCACGACGCCTAATCGTGTGATGATAATAAGCCGGCTGACCGCCGGCTTTTTTACACCAACAGCGCAGGTTGCGGCTCTGACGCTTTAACGAGTTGATTACGCCCTTTCGCTTTGGCTTGATATAAACAATGGTCAGCACGCTGGATCAACTGATGGATAGACGCATCCCCGTGCACCATGCCAATGCTCACCGTAAATTGAAATGCCTGATCGTAAGGTGTCCACGTTGTCGCTGCTAGCTCTTCTCGCATCGCGTTTAGGCGGGCCTCAAAGCCTTGGTCATTGTTACCGTACAGTACACAGAACTCTTCACCACCAAATCGTGCAACCAACGCGTCTGGGAAATAACGATTCAACACTTTGGCCAACTCAATCAGCGCAATATCGCCAATGTGATGACCCAAGCTATCATTCACTTTTTTAAAGTGGTCAATGTCAATCAAGGCTAGCCCTCGTGGGCCATTGTTTTTCCGCGTTTGAGGATGCTCGAAAAAGTAACGACGGTTCCAGGTTTGGGTCAAATAGTCGGTATTTGCCAAATGAAACAAACGCCTTTCTGTATCCAGCGCATTTAATGTGCTGTGCAAACGGCAGTAAAATTCCTCTTGGTTAAATGGCTTTGCCAGAAAGTCGTTCGCACCTGCTTTTAGAAAACGGGCCGTCAAACTCGGATCGTCATCGCCGGATAAACCAATAATGGCAAGCTGGCCATCGACTTTATGCTGACGGAGTGCCTTGACCAGTTGTACCCCATCCATTTCTGGCATGGTGTAGTCGGTGATCACTAATGAAATACGCGGGTCGGCACGCACCATCGCGAGTGCTTCCTGCCCATCTTGCGCATCCATCACATTTAGATACTGGCGCTCCAGTAAACTGCGCACATAACGACGCGAGGTCAGTGAGTCATCCACCACCAATACATGATGCTGCTGGTTTTTCTCGAGGCGATGCAGCAACGGTGCAATTGATGAGACACAAGCTGGGCTGTCTTTGGGGATGTAATCAATCACAGTCTTCGCCAGCACACGCTCCCGCGTACGTGCATCCATCATGGCCGTTAATACAATGACTTTGATATCAAGTGACAAGCACACATCAATGATTTCACCGTCCTGACCGTCGGGCAAACAATAATCCAGTATCGCGCAAAGAAAATCTGTTTCTTGATTTAAAATCGTTTCTGCTTGTGCGATCGAACTTGCAATACAGGGAATATAACCGGCTGTACGGATTTCAGTTTCAAGTAACCGTCTGAAAGGTCGGCTATCTTCCACAACCAACACTTTGTATTCCATAAGCAAAGCACCATATCTGGCATAAGTTGTGCGCGAGAAATGCGCAATTTGGGCAAGAAGCGGCCAAGCTTACGCTTAATCAAGAGGTTGAATGTTAAATATGATGGAAAATCTCAACATTGAGACATTTTTGTACCGAGTGAGGGGACAGAGACGATTGTTTGTGCCGAAAAAACGCCCAGATTGTCTGCTTTAAAAGTCAGGCTGTCAGCTTTATTACGATAGTGCGATCAGGCAATTACGCCCCATTTCTTTGGCTTGATACAAACCTCGGTCCGCATCATGCAACATGGCTTCAATCCCACCTTGCGCAGAGACAACACCAATACTGACAGTGACCGTTATTTCAAATCCAGAAACAGGAATGATGATGTCCGCTTGCTGTTGTCGATAGCGCTCTAACGCCTGTTGAAAGGTAGACTGCTCTCGGGTCGATAAGACACAAAATTCTTCCCCACCTAGCCGCGCGACTAGATCATTCTCGAAGTGTGCACTTAGCGTTGCAGCTACGTGAGACAACACCTCATCGCCAACATGATGTCCATACTGGTCATTGATGCGCTTGAAGTGATCAATATCGATAATGGCTAGATGTTTAATCTCCTCATCCGGCAGCTTCTCGCTCTGGGAAAAAAAGTAACGTCGATTCCAAAGTGCTGTTAAAAAGTCGGTATTGGCTAATGTGAATAAACTCCGCTCGCTATCGATCGCGTTTAGGCAAGAGTGCACGCGGCAATAGAACTCTTCTTGATTAAGAACCTATCTCAATAGGTGTTGTCTGAGTAAATCAACACCTATTGAAAATACTGTAAATGAATTCGACACAATACCTAATCTCTGACGCCCTTTGGGCAAAAATTGAGCCGCTTTTACCAATCCACAAGACGAACCATCCTCTAGGAACACATCGAAAGAGAGTCGATAATCGTGATGCCATGAACGGCATCCTCTTTGTTCTCAGAACTGGTTGTCAGTGGAATGCGCTTAACGCGACAGGTATTTGTTCCTCTAGCTCTGCACATCGTCGTTTTCAAGAGTGGCGAGATGCAGGAGTCTTTGAGCGATTTTGGCAAAATGGCCTGATTTACGAAGGGGTTGATTGGAGTTCCATATCAATGGACGGGTGCCAAACTAAAGCACCTTTAGCTGGCTCAAAAAAACAGGTAAGAACCCAACAGACCGTGCGAAACAAGGCGTAAAACGCAGTTTGTTGACGGATGCGAATGGATTGCCACTGGCTGTTGTTAGCGATGGCGCAAACGTCCACGACATTAAGCTGGTACTTCAAACATTAGATGCACTAGAGTGTTATCGGCCGCCGCTGAAAGTACCTTTGTACCTAGACAAAGGTTATACAGGCCAGTGGTTACATGATGAACTGGTTGCTTTGAACTACATTCCCCATGTTCAATCACGTGCTGAAGAGGCCGCGAGCTTGAAGCAATCGGATGATTTTAAGGCTCATCGTTGGGTTGTGGAGCGAACTCATAGCTGGCTAAACCGTTATCGTAGATTGCTTGTTCGTTGGGAAAAGAAAATCGAAAACTACGAGGCCATGTTGCATTTTGCTTGTGGCCTCATTGTTTGGAATAAATCCCTTTTGGGATAGGTTCTAAATGGCTTTTGTAAATAGTCATTCGCGCCCGCCTTAAGGAAACGGGTCGTCAGAGTATCATCATGGTGGCCAGATAGCCCGATGATTGCGAGCATGGCGCCTTCATGGTGCTTTCTGATCTGATGGACCAAGGCAATCCCATCCATATTCGGCATCGCATAATCAGTAATGACCAAGGTAATTCCAGGCGCCATCGATAACATAGATAGCGCTTGCTCACCGTCATTGGCCTCATGGACTTTGAGATATTGGCGTTCAAGCGTGGCCGCAACATGTTTTCGTACTGAGGGAGAGTCGTCGACAATGAGCACTTGGTGATCTTTATTGCGCGATAATCGTAACAGCAGTTGACAGACTGCCTGCACACAATGGCTGCTGTCTTTCGGTATATAGTCAATCACCGGCTTAGCAAGCACTTGCTTGCGAATGGTCTCCGTTTGAGAAGCCGTCAAGACAATGACTTTTAAATGGTTGGCAAGACAAAGATCAATTACCTCACCGTGTTGCGCATCAGGCAGGTTATAGTCTAAAACCGCGCACAAAAAATCGACGTCTTGATTCAGAACCGCTTCTGCATCGGCCATACAGGCCACCGCCACGGTCGCTAAGCCATGCTGACGAGCTTCATACTCGACCAACATCCGAAAAGCGCGGCTGTCTTCAACGATCAGCACCTTTTCCACACACTCCCCCACTATCTCGTGTCCTTAGATAGAAAGTGTAGCAGTCATGTGCGGCGTGGATTAGACAGCTCTGACGTGACGATTGTCGACGCGCAACTCCGTTTGCTTATTGAGAATTTTGATCAGCAGAATGGAACGCATCTCACCGTCTTTTTCCTTAAAAATCGCTTCCGCCCCTTCAAATTGCCCCGCTTGGATCGTGACCGCTTGGCCGGGTTTAAAGCCATCATTAAGCTTGTCACGCTGCTCGTCGCTATCTTCCATGATCATAAGCTGCTGGATAAGCGATTGGTCAACTCGAATAGGATGCGCGCCTTGGCGAACAAAGTCGACCACGCCTCGCGTTGAGCGGACGGACGTGTATTGCACCTCTTCAGGATCGAAGTGAGCAAACACATAATTAGGGAAAAGGGGCTCTTCAACTTGCTGGCACTTACCACGGCGAAGCTTCTCAACCGTGACGATGGGATAATAACAATCTACGCCTTGGCGCTTTAAGTTTTGCTCAGCGCGTTGTTGTTCCGCGCGTTTACAGTAGAGCAGATACCAATGCTTCATGTCGTTCTGTCCTTGAGATCGGCTTTCGCATTACGCCATTTAATCATAGCAACACAGCGACATGAGTATACGGATGTTCACACAACGCAGCAAGGCGCAAGCCCCATTATACGGAGTCTCCCGCTCTATTTTTTATGCAATTCTTTGGATATCAACACTAAAGCTGTTAAGCCCTACTTCGCTTAGTGACACACGTGCATCGCCCGCCCCCATATCAACATATTGGAACTGACTGTGAATGGCATCTTTCCCTAACCAGTGCGCACTATGCAATAAACTGGTTGTGCCACAACTATCAACCGTCGCGGTCAGTCCCGCCGGAAAGATCTCCAGCTGATTGTCGGCGGTGTTCAATACCCCAAACATGGCACGGATGGGGGATGCATACGAAGAAGCCCGAATTGCATCTTCGATTCGTTTTACCAGGGTGAGAAAACCACGCTCATTGACATCTTGGGTCCGTACAAACTCATTAAAGAATGCCCGGATCATTAATGTTGTTGCCGTTCCATCCTCTCCAGCCGAGGCAGAATCGACAACATAAAAAGCCATTTTTCCTCCCATCAGCCAAGTGTAATCGAGCACGATCGGATTCGCGTCGGCCGATTGGAGCGAATGATAGGACAAGCGCCACGCGCCTTGTTGGGAGTCTGGCTCAGGCATCAGCCCCATTAAAAGCTCTCGCGCGCTGCCCGGATTATGCTTCAGTGCATCCAAATGCCACTTGAGTTCATTTTCAGAGGCACCGCGATCGGCATCTTCACACACTTTGAACCACTGCTGACTGAAGTCGTCATTGGCGTGCACATCATCGTTAGCATCATCGATCACTGTCTCGATCGCCTTTTTGACCACATTGATATCTTCAATCGGTTTGATCAGAAAGTCTTTCACGCCAAACCGTAATGCCTGGGCAACATCCGCCATACCTCCCGTGCCTGAAATGACGATCATCGGCAACATCGGGTATTCCACACTTACTTCTTCAACAAACTCAAGACCAGTCATCACCGGCATGGATAAATCGCTAATCAGTAAGTCTGGGATGGATTGGCGAAGCGCTTGCAACCCCTCTAGTCCGTTTTCAACCTCACGCACTGTTGCCCCTTCACGCTCGAGAAAGGATGCGATCATACGACTAAACACGGGATCGTCTTCGACAATCAAAATTTCTTTATTATGCAACACGATGCTCTCTCCTCCAGGACTGCAAAGCAGCGGCTGTCTCCCATTCGACAATACCCGATAAGAATAGTTGAACTCAAACTCCCGGGAAGATAATAATGATAATTAAATCAATAAAGGAATATAAACAGCTGTTTAAAATGGAGTTTTTATTACCACTTTGCTAGACACCTTACTCAAGCCAATGGTTGGCAGCATAAAAAAGGCTTGCAAATCAATTACTCTATCACAGTACGCTACTCGGTATTAACACGGCAAAAAGTCTATCTGAAACATGAGAGCCATCACACAACGTACATTGATTGTCTGCGTTTAGAGGCAGCACCACACTTTCTGCCTGTCTCGTGCATACAGGTGTAGCGCACTTTATCTGCTCTACAGTGCGAATACTTGCATATTCAAACCTTTCCGACTAGATGTTAACTGTATGTAAAGTAAATTGGCGTCGGTTAATCACAGTGCATGGACAGTCTCAAACAGGGCAACCTTTTTTGTGGTGGCGCTTGCACGGATTCAGGAAGGATATGTGGGGGTAGCTATGATTTTGAGTCATCTTATCGGGTTGTATACGCACCCGAAAAAAGAATGGAAGACCATTGGTGAGCGCCATGAAGGCGCGTCACACAGCATCGGTCATGCGCTGTTATTGGCGCTGATCCCGCCAGTTTGCGCTTATTACTCCAGTGTAAATATCGGCTGGAAAATCGGGGTAGGAGAACCGATCTTTCTCACTGCACAAAGCGCACTGTTTATCGCCAGTGCGATGTATCTAGCACTTATTGGTGGTGTGTGTGCGCTTGCCTACCTCACGTTGTGGATGAGTCGAACCTTTGGCTCCGCTCCCACTTACACCCAATGCTTGGAGCTGGCAGCGTACACCGCCACGCCAATCTTTATGGTTGGACTGGCAACCCTATATCCGGTTGTATGGTTTGTGATGATCGTCGGGCTGATTGGTATCGCCTACTCGGTATATTTACTCTACACCGGTGTACCCATTCTTATGGAGATCCCCGAAGAGCGCGGCTTTATCTACGCAAGTTCAGTCGTCACTTGTGGTTTAGTGTTACTGGTCGCCATATTGGCATCGTCGGTGATTCTGTGGAACGTTGGAATTGGGCCTGTATTTACGCACTAGCGTACCACTGTGTTCTGGACCACCCGCGCCCAAAGCGTTGGCGCGGGCCAACAAAGATAAGAAAGCCGCATCGATGCGGCTTTTTTCGTTATCATCACGCTATCCACGGGCTTTTAGCTTTCATTATGGATCTCTAAATTGGCGAGCTCTTGTTGTTGTTCACGAACTGTTTTCGCACTGTCACTACGCAAGCTTTGTATGTATTCCAAATACGCTTGGTCGACATCGTTGGTCACGTACTCACCACTAAACACAGAGGTTTCAAAACGTTCGATGGCGGGGTTAGCCTCACCGACAGCGGCAACAAGATCGCTTAAGTCTTGATATATCAAACCGTCGGCACCAATCAATTTGGTAATTTCATCCACTTCTCGTCCATGAGCAATCAGCTCATTGGCACTGGGCATATCAATACCATACACGTTGGGGAAGCGCACTTCTGGTGCTGCGGAAGCGATATACACTTCTTTCGCACCGGCTTCACGCGCCATTTCAATGATCTGCTCCGACGTCGTGCCACGCACAATCGAGTCATCCACCAACAAAACGCGCTTATCTTTAAATTCTGAGCGAATTGCATTGAGCTTGCGGCGCACTGATTTACGGCGCATTTGTTGACCGGGCATGATAAACGTGCGGCCTACATAGCGGTTTTTTACAAACCCTTGTCGATAGGGCTTGCCGAGCACCTGCGCAATTTCGAGCGCAATATCACAGGACGTTTCAGGAATCGGGATGACCACATCAATGTCCATCTCTTCCCAGTCTCGCTGTATTTTCGCACCCAATTTTTGTCCCATACGAACGCGCGCGCCATACACCGAAATTTTATCGATAAACGAATCAGGGCGAGAGAAATAAACGAATTCAAAAATACACGGGTGCAAACTTGGTGAGGCCGCACATTGGCATGTATGAAGTTGACCATCGAAAGTAATGTAGACGGCTTCACCTGGGGCCACATCACGGACAAAGTCAAAACCAACTGCATCAAGGGCAACCGACTCTGAAGCAACCATGTATTCAACTTGGCCTTGCTCTTCACGCTTGCCCAAACACAGGGGACGAATACCATGCGGGTCACGGAAGGCAATCATGCCATGACCGATAATCATGGATACCACCGCGTAGGCACCCGATACCTGCTCATGCACCGAGCGGACGGCAGCAAACATATCATCGGCGGTAAGCGGATGTGACACGGCGTTAGAAAGCTGGTGCGCAAGAACGTTGAGGAGGATTTCAGAGTCTGAGGTGGTATTTAGGTGGCGGCGGTCTTTTTCAAACAAGGAATGACGGAGTGCTTCTGCATTGGTCAAGTTCCCGTTGTGCGCCAAAGTTATTCCATAGGGAGAGTTGACATAAAACGGCTGCGCTTCTGAGGCACTAGAGCTGCCGGCGGTCGGATAACGCACATGGCCAATACCGACATGACCTTGTAAACGTTGCATATGTTTAAGTTGAAAAACATCCTTCACCAAGCCGTTTGCTTTGCGAAGACGGAAACGATTGTCGTCGATGGTGACAATCCCGGCTGCATCTTGGCCGCGGTGCTGTAGCACCGTTAACGCATCATAGATGGACTGGTTGACCGGATTGGCCCCTACGATTCCAACAATACCACACATGTCAGCTATTCCTTGTTACGCGTAAACCAGCCTAAGACCCCGCGATCTTAGGTAAGAAACTGGAACTGTTCTCGAGGTAGTTAAAGAACCATTCAATAACTACAGCAAAATTAGGAATCAGTTCAGATTGTCCCCATGCTTGGGTTTTAGAGACTGACGTAAACGCATCCAAGAAAAACAAGACGGCGGCGACAATCAACACCCCACGAACACTTCCGAACACAATCCCCAACACTCTATCTGTCCCTGATAGTCCTGTTTTTTGCACTAACTGGGCAATCACATAATTGACCACTGCACCCACAACGAGGGTAGCAATAAACAGTAAGGCAATAGCGGTTCCGTTACGGATCACCGCATCCTGTATGTTGGTGAGATACACCGCAAGTTGCGGATAAAATTGGCTGGCGACAAAAAAAGCACCAAACCAAATCACCAAAGACAATGCCTCTTTGACAAAGCCTCGGATAACGCTAACCAGCGCCGAAAAACCAATGACGCCAAGAATCAGGTAATCAATCCAAATCATGTTATTCACTTGCTCGAGACGCGCGCATTCTAACAGAAAAAATGCTCACGCAAACGTTTTCTTATTGGGTAAGTGGGTCAAATTTGCGCAATTGCCCTTTCAGCCCGGTGAGAGATTCTAAGTCTGCCAATTGAGATTCCAGCGTGTTTTTAGACACATCTGGACCCACAACCACTTTGGCAAGGTCATTAGGTTTCAGATCCCGTGGCAAAATATGGGCTTGGTAACCTTTGTCACGCAATTGGCTGACCAAACGGCGCGCATTGTCCTGATTGCGGAAGGTACCAAGACGAATCATCCACGCGCCATCTACCGTGGCGATCGACTCAGATGCCTTTGAATCAGGGGGCGTTTCACGCTGGTTTGATGCGCCCCCTTCTTCGTCGGTTGTTTTTACCGAGGTGTCAGGCACAGCAACATCAGCCACCTGTGGTTCAGCAATGGGAGTTTCTGTCACAGACGCATCAAAGTCATCGCGCAGAGGAATACTTTGATAGCTCTCTTGATAGTGCTCTTTTTTGCCATCCAGAACATCTGGCAAAAAAACCACCCCCATTGACACCAATACCAGCGTACCGACTAATCGTTTTTGCAACTTACTGGCCACATCGACTCCGTTTTAATTAATCTGTTCACTCACTTGCCCCACGGTATGGAACGACCCGAATACGACCACACAATCACGCTCGGGTTCCGCCGCTTGGTAGGCCGCTTGATAAGCGTGATAAGGGGTGTCAAATCGCTCCTCTGCGTTTACGGACAAAGCACTCGCCGGAGCCCCCCGTGCGACACTCAAGGAAGCGGGATACCAATGGTCAACAATTCCCTCAAAGCACGCTAACGTGCCGGCAATATCTTTATCTGCCAGCATAGCAACCACAGCATGGATGTTTCCGCCTTTATCCTGCTTAATGGTCGCTAACCTATCCGCCAAATATTGCGCGGCGTGCGGATTATGGGCGACGTCAAACACGGTGTAAGGCTGGCTTGAAATAACTTGCATCCGGCCAGGCACAGTGAGGGTTCGCAATGCCTCGGAGATATGCGTGTCAGCGATATTCAGCTCTGCGACCCCAAGCGCCATTAATGCCGTTGCCGCATTTTGCATAGGAATATGAGGAACTGGCAGCGCATCCATATCAAAGGCACCGGCATGCCAACACCAGGTATCACCTTGCTGTACATAGTGATACTGATAACCAATTTGATACAAGTCTGCACCAATCGCGTCCGCATGCGCAGCAACACTCGGAGGAGGCGCAGGTTGACCACAAATCGCCGGTTTACCCGCACGGAAAATCCCCGCTTTTTCATAACCGATTTGGTCGATGTCATCGCCGAGCCAATCACAATGATCCAGCGCTAGACTGGTGATCACTGATACGTCATGCTCGACCACATTCGTTGCATCTAAGCGTCCCCCAAGGCCGACCTCAAGGATCACGACATCAAGCTCGTGCTGCTTAAATAGCTGCAACGCCGCCAAGGTACCAAACTCAAAAAAGCTCAGGCTGGTTTCTCCGCGCGCTTGCTCAATGGCGGCGAATGCTTGGCAATGCGCCGCATCGTCTAATGGTTTGCCATTAATACGCACGCGTTCGTTGTAATGAACAAGGTGAGGAGAGCTATATACGCCAGTGCGATAGCCCGCATTCTGCAAGATCGCCTCGAGCAGCGCACAAGTCGTTCCCTTACCGTTGGTACCCGCCACTGTTATGATCTTTGGGGCAGGTTTGGTCAATTGCGCATGCTCGGCAACGTGGGCAACGCGTTCTAAACCTAAGTCAATCGCGCTGGTATGGATGGATTCAAGATAAGACAGCCACGTCGATAGCGGGGACGTGGCTGTAGGAATGCATTGTTCAGACATTAACTTGGTCAGTTGCTACATGATGGGTAGATAATACCAAGGATAACGCTGAGGAACACGGTCAAATCTTACTCTTGAGAGGCAGATTGCTCGTCTTCTTGTGGTTTGTCTTGTTCAACGTCAACCACCAATGGTGATTTCACATTGCTCAGTTTCGCAAGCAGCCCTGCCAAGCGCTGACGCATTTCGCGACGATCAACAATCATGTCGATGGCACCATGCTCGAGCAAGAATTCACTGGTCTGAAAGCCTTCAGGTAACTTTTCACGTACCGTTTGCTCAATCACGCGACGGCCCGCAAAACCAATGATGGCTTTAGGTTCCGCGACATTGACGTCGCCAAGCATTGCGAAACTGGCGGTGACGCCACCATAAGTTGGATCGGTCATCACCGAGATAAACGGCAGCTTATGGCGAGAAAGACGCTCCAGCGCAGCGCTAGTTTTCGCCATCTGCATCAGCGACATCAAGGCTTCTTGCATACGCGCGCCACCGCTGGCAGAAAAACATACCAGACCACAGTTATTCTCAATCGCAGTGTCTACTGCTTTCACGAAACGTGCACCTACAACGGCACCCATTGAGCCACCCATGAACTTAAATTCAAAGGCACAGGCAACCACGGGAACCTCTAACACGGTTCCTTTCATGACGATCAGTGCGTCCTTCTCACCACTCGACTTTTGTGCCGCAGAAAGGCGGTCTTTATATTTTTTCGAGTCACGAAACTTCAGCACATCTTTCGGCTCAAGCTCAGCGGCAATCTCTTCGCGACCGTCTTTGTCGAGAAACACATCAAGGCGGCGACGAGCAGGAATGCGCATGTGATGATCACACTTAGGGCATACCTCTAGGTTACGCTCTACATCTGCGTGATAAAGCACTTGGTCACAGGACGTACACTTGGTCCACACCCCTTCAGGAATGGATGCTTTGCGCGATGAACCAATGTTGCTTTTCGTTAGGATTTTTTCAAGCCAGCTCATGGACAACCTTTACTTAATCATGGGCGTCCGCATAGGACGTCCATCTTGGATTCGTAACAAATTAGACCGAATTAAATCACAAGTCAGTCAGACTTGGGATAAAAAACTGGTACTACCTATTCTTCGCTCTACCCTTTGACGCGCTACTATTTAGGCCCGTTCAATGACCTCATCGGGTAAAAACAGGGGGCCAATCGGCGCATCGGGCAGCGCAAACTCTTGCGGATAATCAACCTCAACCAAATACAAGCCTTCCGCTTTGGCGGTGGCGGCCGCTAAGGTGCGATCTTTTTGGGCCAGCAGCCATTCAATCCATTCGGGAGGATGTTCTTTTCGGCCCACAGCCATCAAGCTACCTGCAATATTTCGCACCATATGATGAACAAATGCATTCGCTTTAATATCGATGATAATGTAACGCTCGCGACGACTCACCGACAAATGCATCACATTTCGCCACGGTGATTTTGACTGACATTGCGCAGCACGGAACGAGGAAAAATCGTTTTCCCCCAATAAGTACTGACCGGCCTGATGCATTAAGGTTTCATCCAACTCACCATAATAATGGCTGACCCCCTTGGCTAAAATGCCCGGACGCAGAGGATGATTGTAGATGATATAACGGTAACGACGAGCGGTCGCGCTAAACCGAGCGTGAAAGCTGTCAGGCACCTCTTTTGCCCAGCGAACAGCAATCGCATCCGGTAAATTAGCGTTCACACCTAGTGTCCATGCTTTTAACGGCCGCTGGCTATCCACATCAAAGTGCACCACTTGACCAGTCCCATGCACACCAGCATCGGTTCGTCCAGCACATTGAACATCGATAGTTTGGTTAGCCACGATGGATAAAGCACGCTCCAAGTGCGCTTGGACGCTGGTAACTTCTCGTTGGCGCTGCCAACCGTAAAACTGCGCTCCATCATATTCAATGCCTAACGCGACTCTCATGCTTGTGCCTTTTCGTTTACTCACTATCAAGGCGCCGCATTATATACGTAATACATGCGATGTGCAGGTCCGATACCGGGCCTCTTTAATCATCGATGTCGCCAACGCAAAGATAAAAAACGGCAGCCGAAGCTGCCTGTTTTTTATCGTAGCTGCTCAAGCAGCTGTCGTGCCTCTTGTTGAAGCGCTTTATTCCCTGATTGCATGACTTTTTCTAGCAATGAAATCGCACCATCGACATCGTTCATCTCTAGATAGGCTTTGGCCAGATCGAGATTCGTGGCCGCTTCTGTACTGGCCGTATCACCATCAACATCGATGGCGCTGATATCTTCCAGCACATCAGGAAATTCATCCAGCCCCACGTCTAAGTTCATTTCCGCTTTATCCGGGTCAATATCCGGTGCGCTACCATCATCGCGCATCAATTCCTCGATGCTGATGTAATCACGCTCCTCTTCCCCTTCATCAATGAGTTCGCTCTCTGCTTCCCCTTCATTCAGCAAATCGTCATCAAGCGCTTGCTCTAATTCGAATTTCTCAAGCGATTCTGGGTCCATAGCAGGCTGCTGACTCCAGTCCTCGCTTTCAGCTTCGGGCTCTGGTTCATTATCCGCTTGCCACACCGCCGCTTCTTCATCAGAGAGCCCGGACAGATCAAGAGGCTCATCGCCATCCGGTTCAGACAACAGAGCATCCATATTGAGACCACCCACTTGATGGTCGTCATCATCCAGCTCACTAATATCGCGACTATCGCCTTGACCCGCATCACGGCCTTGTTCATCGAAGTAAGACTCGAGCTCACGTTGCTCATCCAGAGCGGCACTCAATGCATCGTCTTCGTCAAACTCGCCAAGTTCATCTAGAGAGAGTGAGTCAAACTCATAGTCTCGGTTGCTGGTTTCTGGCTCTGGCTCTGGCTCTGGCTCTGGCTCTGGCTCTGACTCTGACTCTGACTCTGGCTCTGGCTCTGGCTCTGGCTCTGGCTCTGGCTCTGGCTCTGGCTCTGGCTCTGGCTCTGGCTCTGGCTCTGGCTCTGGCTCTGGCTCTGGCTCTGGCTCTGGCTCTGGCTCTGGCTCTGGCTCTGGCTCTGGCTCTGGCTCTGGCTCTGGCTCTGGCTCTGGCTCTGGCTCTGGCATGCTATCGAACGCGGCCTGCTCTTCAGGATCAAGCGGTTCAGCATCTGCTAATGCAGCTTCTTCGTCATACTCTGGCAAACTGGTTAGGTCGAGAAGGTCCTCCTCACTGAGATCGTCAAGAGTTTCGCCTTCATCATCGTCTGGCTCGGCATCTAGATCCTCGTCGCCGTCTTCTGTTGGCGCATCGTATTCGCTGGCATCTTCTACGGCTTTATCTGCATCCGCAGTTTCATCATCCGCTGGCTCAGCGTCTAGATCATCGTCGCCATCTTCTGCTGGCGCCTCTTCTTCGCTGGGATCCTCTGCGGCTTTATCTACATCCGCAGTGTCATCATCTGCTGGCTCGGCATCTAGATCATGATCGCCATCTTCTGCCGACGCGTCATCTTCGCTGGCATCTTCTACGGCTTCATCTGCATCCGCAGTTTCATCACCCGCTGGCTCGGCGTCTAGATCATGATCGCCATCTTCTGCTGGCGCCTCTTCTTCGCTGGCATCTTCTGCGGCTTCATCCGCATCCGCATCTGCATCCGCAGTTTCATTATCCGCTAGCTCGGTATCTAGAACATCGTCGCCGCCTTCTGCTGGCGCCTCGTCTTCGCTAGCATCCTCTGCGGCTTCATCCGCATCCGAAGTGTCATCATCTGCTGGCTCGGCGTCTAGATCATGATCGCCATCTTCTGCTGGCGCCTCTTCTTCGCTGGCATCTTCTGCGGCTTCATCCGCATCCGCATCTGCATCCGCAGTTTCATTATCCGCTAGCTCGGTATCTAGAACATCGTCGCCATCTTCTGTTGGCGCCTCATCTTCGCTGGCATCCTCTGCGGCTTTATTTGCATCCGCAGTGTCATCATCTGCTGGCTCAACGTCTAGATCATGGTCGCCATCTTCTGCTGGCGCCTCTTCTTCGCTGGCATCTTCTGCGGCTTCATCTGCATCCGCAGTGTCATTATCCGCTAGCTCGGTATCTAGAACATCGTCGCCGCCTTCTGCTGGCGCCTCGTCTTCGCTAGCATCCTCTGCGGCTTCATCTGCATCCGCAGTTTTATCATCTGCTGACTCAGCGTCTAGATCATCGTCGCCATCTTCTGTTGGCGCCTCGTCTTCGCTAGCATCCTCTGCGGCTTCATCCGCATCCGAAGTGTCATCATCTGCTGGCTCGGCGTCTAGATCGTCGTCGCCGTCTTCTGTTGGCGCATCATCTTCGCTAGCATCTTCTGCGGCTTCATCTGCATCCGCAGTGTCATTGTCCGCTGGCTCAGTATCTAGATCATCGTCACCGTCTTCTGCTGGCACCTCTTCTTCGCTGATATCTTCTGCTGACGCATCCGCTTCGGCGGTTTCCTCAGCTTCGTCACTATCGTCACTGTCTGGCTCTGGTATATCATTTTCGATATCAGTCTCATCGCCATCGTCGCTGTCATAAAGCAGGTGCTCTAGTTCAGCTTCATTCGGATCGGTGTCGTCTTCCCCCCAAAGAGCCGGATCATCATCCTCAGCCAGTGGGTCGATATCATCATCCCCTACCACTTCTTCAAGCAGCGCATCCGAGTCTTCAAGGTGAGGATCATCTTTATCCAGCACTTCGTCTAACAGTGCGTCACTGCTCTCATCAAACTCGTCGATATCATCATCGTCATCGTTGATCCAAGCCTCGTCATCAGCCTCTTCTTCATCACCAACCAGCTCATCGAGCAACTCGGTGGTGTTATCGAGGGATAGGTCGTCATCGTCGCTATCGTCATCCGATAGATCAATGTCTTGGCTAAGGTCAAGCTCAGGCTCGTCTTCGAGAACCTTGTCAAACAAGGCATCATTTGGTGCGTCTTCTGGCTCCTCAGCAGCCTTGTCTGTGTCTGATGTTGCTTCTTCCGGCTGGTCAGCACCCTCACCTTGTTCACCGGCTAACAGGGCGTCGATATCATCAACATCGCCGCCATTATCTTCCTCGAGTGATTTTGCCCATTCTGCAGCCAGTGCTTCATCCGCACTCATTTCTTCTTCAGGAGCAGCGTCTGACTCTTCTGGGGTCGACTCTTCTTCGACCGATGGTTCAGGCGTCTCTTCTGGGGGAGCCTCCGCTAGCTCATCCAGCGCTCGCTCCATGTCCTCCAGGCCAATAGCATCATCCCCATTGGGTGCCACGCTCGACTCGTTACCCGACATATCATCGAGGTCATCATCCAAGTCAAGATCGTCGAGGTCCGTGTCATCACCGAACATTTGGTCTTCATCGCTACCAAAGTCGTCGGCAATTTCTAACTCATCATCCTGCGGCTCCTCATTGGCTTCTTCCTCTTCAGGATCAGGCACCATGATAACCGGCATATCATCGTCAATTTCATCATGATCGAGCGCTGCTGGCTCTTCGACGTCATCCTCTTGCTTTTTACGACGCGAGAGGAAGAAGAAAATCGCCCCCGCAATCGCAGCGCCAGGCAGAATCGCTAGCATAGCCAGCAATAACGGGCTATCCATCAATGACTCCACCGCTGATGGCGGCTGGGTTTCTTTTGCGACTTTTGCTTGGCGTTGTTGCTCTAAGAACGCGCGGATTTCTTGGTTCAATTCAGCATCATTGCCCACTTGCTCTTTCAGCGCAGAAAGCTCGTGTTGAACTTCCGATAAGCGGACTTTGAGCACATGGTTACTTTCTACCAAGCGCGTCATTTCTTGATCAGATGCTTGCAATTGTGACTGCAAATTCTCAACCACTTGTGGCTGTGGTGACATGTCATCGCTTGACGGCTCCGCCATCGAAGATGCATCGGCGTCTTCAGTGTCTGGTGAAGGAGGCGTTGCTTCAGGACGAGAGGCAGCCGGTTGCTGAGGTTCTCGAGGTGCGCTCACTTGGGTGCTAAGTGGCGTTTGCGGAGTTGCCTGTGCTTGCTTTCTCGCTTGGTCGATTTCGAGGCGCGCAACAACATCGTTAGTGCTTTCACGCTGAATTTGCGCCAAGGTGGGCATTAATAAGTTACTGCCAGGCTGCAAACTATGGATATTGTTATCCGCAAACGCATTCGGATTTAAGCGAAAAATCGCTCCCAAGGTTTGATAAACACTGACTTGGTTATTCGGCCGCATTTGAGTGGCAATAGACCACAAGGTTTCATTCGCCCCTGTTGGTCCATAACGCTGCGGTGTCGGCGTATTCACTGGTTGCGGCGCTGATTGCGCCTCAGTGGTCATTTCATCCTGCGGTCCAAGAATACGAATCGCCGCTTCCACAGAAACAGTAGAAAAACTGAAGACAATAAACGCGACCATGGCTAGCAAGACAGCAAGACGCTGACTGAACTTTCCAGTAGTCATACACGTTTTACGATGAGAAGACTGTTCACTTTGCTGTGCGTCGGACACACCCGCACCCCTTATGGCAGAAATGGCCTCACTAAATATCTAACTATATCGGAAGCCATGCTAAAAACTGTAGTTTGATGATATAAAAGTGTGTTGTGCGATCAAACTGTGGGCGCTTGGCCTCAGTTTTACTTTACGATTACCGGCAATTTGCCGCGACACACCGAGTTCAAAGCAAAAATAGTGCCTAAAAAAAATACCCTGTCAATGATGACAGGGTATCATGGCGTCTTGCGATCGTTGCGATAAACGCTGTGGCAATTTTACAAGTAATCGCGTACCAGCAGTTCCGCAATCTGCACTGAGTTCGTTGCAGCCCCTTTTCGGACATTATCCGCCACAACCCAAAGGTTTAAGCCATTCGGGTGGCTAATATCATTGCGGATCCGACCCACTAACACCTTGTCAGTGCCAGTGCCCTCTTTCACTTGCGTCGGGTAGTCCTCACCCTCGAACACTTCGATATGTTCATGTTGGCTCAAGATTGCCACCGCTTCTGTAGCGTCAATTGGTTGACGGCATTCAATATGCACCGCTTCGGCATGGCCATAGAAAACAGGAACACGCACGCAGGTAGGGTTCACGCCAATCATTTCATCGGCAAAGATCTTCTGCGTTTCCCACACCATTTTCATTTCTTCTTTGGTGTAGCCATTATCCATAAACTGATCGATCTGCGGCAAACAATTAAACGCGATCTGTTTGCTATATAGCGCTGGTTCAGCGTCTTGACTATTGAGCAGTTTTACCGTCTGTCCGGCAAGTTCGTCGATGCCCGACTTACCGGAACCCGAGACAGATTGATAGGTCGACACGTTAATACGCTCGATTCCCACTGCGTCATAAATCGGTTTCAACGCTACCAGCATTTGGATGGTGGAACAATTGGGGTTAGCGATGATATTGCGGTTACGAAAATCGCCAATCGCGGCCGGGTTTACTTCGGGGACCACAAGAGGGACATCAAAGTCATAACGGAACTGGGAGGTGTTATCAATCACGACGACACCTGCGTCTGCCGCTATCGGCGCCCACTGCGCAGACGCTTGTGCGCCGGCTGAAAACAGGCCGATTTGCACTTGGGTCCAATCAAACTTCTCTACGTTTTGAACACGTAGGCTTTCGCCTTTAAATTTGATGGTTTCTCCTTCGCTGCGCTCACTAGCGAGCAGGTGCAGTGTCCCAATCGGAAAGTCGCGCTCTTCTAGGCTATCAATAATCGCGCGTCCTACCGCGCCTGTTGCGCCTAAAACCGCAACGTCAAATGCTTGTGTCATGCTTGCTCCTCAATACTAAAGCCGAGCTTAGCCAGCGACTGTAACCCGAAATCCGTCTGTCCGGCTACTGTGATCGCACTGTACTCACGTCGATCCCAGTAATTTTTTCGTAATTGGTCAAAGGCTGTACGTTGCGCGGGTTTATTGTCCCCAGCGCCATGCATTGCGCGACGAAAATCACTGTCGTCCCGACGAATATCGTAGACCAATTGTGTCAATGCCATTAGATCGCTTTGTTGCCATGGCTGGGCAAGCGTCACATGAGGGATGGGGGCCGTCGGTAGCAAGTCACTGGCGTGGGCACGATGAGGCAGGCCAAGGTGTTCACACAGTGCGTTAAATACCATGGTAGTGCCGCGCGCTTTTCCTTCTAAGCCATAGCCTGCAATATGCGGCGTGGCAAAGGTCAGCTTGTCCATGAGGTCCAGATCAACCTCGGGTTCATGCTCATACACATCAAGCACTGCATCCATGTCGCCTTGATCGAGTCGTGCACTCAAGGCCTGATTGTCAACCACAGGGCCGCGCGCCGCATTAATCAATATACTGCCCGCGCCCAATGCCGCTAAACGTGTCGCGTTCATCAAATGGTAGGTGGGGTATTGGCCATCGCGCGTTAATGGTGTGTGAAAAGTCACTACATCACACGATGCAATAAGTGTATCAATATCAACCATTGGGCGTGGATCACCGGCATCTTGGCGAGGCGGATCGCACAACACCGTTTTTATCCCTAGCGCATCAAGGCGCTCGGCTAGATAACTGCCCACGTGCCCGACTCCCACAATACCGACCGTCCGGTCTGTAATCGAGAATCCTTGTTGTTGGGCCAAGACAAGCAGCGCGCTGATCACATACTCAGCAACCCCAACTTTGTTGCAGCCGGGCGCAGCCGTCGCGTGAATACCTTGTGCATGCAGGGCGTTAAAATCAAGGTGATCTTCACCCGCGGTGGCAGAGCCGACAAAACGTAACCGAGACGCGCCTTTGACTAGGGCCTGATTCACTTGTGTCACACTTCTTACCATTAATGCATCAGCATCAATCAAATCCGCCGCGCTAATTGCGCGCCCGGGTAATGCCACGACCTCACCCAATTGGCTAAACAAGGCTTGGGCATAAGGCATGTTTTCGTCTACAACAATTTTCACGTTCAACGTCCTGTGTGAGTCGGTGCACCGCGTATCCGATGCAAAATGCGAAAGCAATATTGTATCTGGCTCGTTACAAGAAAACACCCTTGCTCAACGGGGGACGGTGGAATTATCGATGGCAGGAACCGGCATAAAAAAACCCGGCCGAAGCCGGGTAAATCCAGGACCTGAAAAGACTATTACCGGCTCTCAACGATAATAGCCCGCGTCTGATGGCAGAATTGCTCTGCAAACCTGGAAAACGAGGGGCGGATTAACCGCGATATTTTTCGATCACCAAGGTCGCATTGGTGCCACCGAAGCCAAAGCTGTTCGACATCACTCGCGTCAGTGCTTGCTCACGCGGTGTAGTGACAATATCCAACCCTTCTGCAGCAGGATCGAGTTGTTCGATGTTAATACTTGGCGCCACAAAGCCATGCTCCAGCATCAACGTCGAATAAATGGCTTCATGCACACCTGCCGCGCCTAATGCGTGGCCCGTCATGGCTTTGGTCGCTGAAATCGCTGGGCTCTTACCTGCGAAAACTTCTTGGATCGCGCCAAGCTCTTTGACATCACCGACTGGCGTGGATGTACCGTGGGTGTTGATATAATCCACGTCGCCGTCCACATCTTGCATCGCCATCTTCATACAACGGATAGCGCCTTCGCCTGACGGGGCAACCATGTCGTAGCCGTCAGAAGTCGCACCATAACCGACGATTTCACCGTAGATGGTCGCGCCACGCGCCAATGCATGCTCAAGCTCTTCGACCACCAACATGCCGCCACCGCCAGAGATAACAAACCCATCGCGGTCTGCGTCATAGGTCCGTGAAGCTTTTTGTGGATCGTCATTGTATTTCGTTGATAACGCACCCATGGCATCAAACATCATGGTCAATGACCAATCAAGCTCTTCGCCGCCACCCGCAAATACGATATCTTGCTTACCCAATTGGATGAGCTCGAGTGCATGACCGATACAGTGTGCCGACGTCGCACAGGCAGAGCTCATGGTGTAGTTCACCCCTTTAATTTGAAATGGGGTGGCCAAGCACGCAGAGACCGTCGAGGACATAGTGCGTGGCACCATGTAAGGGCCAACGCGTTTAACCCCTTTTTCTCGAAGAATATCGACCGCGGCTACTTGGTTAACAGAAGACGCACCGCCTGAGCCTGCGACAAGGCCGGTCCGTTCATTAGAGACGTGTTCAGGTGCAAGACCTGCGTGTTCAATCGCTTGCTCCATGGCAAGATAAGCAAAGCCAGCCGCGTCACCCATAAAGCGCATTTTTTTGCGGTCGATATGGTCGGCGGGGTTCAGTTTGAGGTCACCCCAAACGTTACTGCGCAGTTTCATATCGGCAAACTGCTGAGAGAAGTTAATGCCAGATTTTCCCGCTTTGAGCGACTCCAGCACTTCTTTGACGTTGTTACCAATACTGGAAACAATCCCCATGCCTGTAATGACAGCTCGTTTCATGATTCTTTCCTAGACGTTAATTTCGCAGTGGATGATAGCGTTTTTAAAGCTGATAAGTGGTCAGCTTTCCTTTCAGTCAGTACAATTTCGCTTTTACGACATTTTTGTATGAGGCATTTGTGAGCTCTCCCTCAATTAAACATGCGCAAATCAGTTGGAACGACACTGGCACACCGGTCGCCGACCAGTTTGACGATGTGTATTTTTCTAACGCTGACGGCCTCGCCGAAACCCGCTATGTGTTTTTGGCTCAAAACCAACTCCCCACCCGCTGGGAGACCCACTCATCGCCCCGCTTTGTGATCGCGGAAACCGGTTTCGGCACCGGATTAAACTTTCTCGCGACCTGGCACGCCTTTGCGCAGTTCCGCCAAGCCCAACCCGATGCGGCGGTCACGCAACTGCACTTTATCAGTTTCGAAAAATACCCTCTGACCGTAGAAGATCTTGACCGTGCGCATCAAGCTTGGCCTGAGCTTGTCCCGTATGCAGAGCAGCTTCGCTCTCACTACCCTGTCCCTTTGGCGGGCTGTCAACGGATCGTGCTGGCACAAGGTCAGATTACACTCGATTTGTGGTTTGGTGATATTAAAGATTGGTTACCACAGGTGCCGACTGGCGCTGCAGGGATTGTCGATGCTTGGTATCTCGACGGTTTTGCCCCGAGCAAAAACCCGGAGATGTGGAATCAAGATTTATTTGATGGCATGGCTAGGCTTGCCCGTGAGCAGTGTACTTGCGCCACCTTTACCGCCGCTGGTTTTGTCCGTCGTGGTCTATTAGCTGCCGGTTTTGACATGAAAAAGGTGAAAGGGTTTGGCCACAAACGCGAAATGCTGGCAGGCCGATTACCCACGCGGAAAACGGCGACCAGCTTTCAACCATGGTACGCACGGACTCCCGCTATATCGGCAGATGATATTGCAGTGATTGGCGGAGGGGTTGCCAGTGCCGCATTGATCACGGCATTACTTCAACGCGGAAAACGCGTCACCCTCTATAGCCAAGACTCACATCCTGCGGCGGGAGCATCAGGTAACCGCCAAGGTGCCATTTATCCACTTTTAAATGGCAATAACGACAATTTAAGCCAATTTTTTGCTCCTGCGTTTTTGTTTGCTCGCCAGTTTGTTGAGCAACAACACGAGCAAGGGATCGCGTTTGAACACCAATGGTGTGGCGTGACGCAACTGGGTTACGATGAGAAAAGTGCGACCAAGCTGGCTAAAATGACCAAGGGTGACTTTCCAGACACACTCGTCAAGCCAATCGATAAGGCTGATGTGGCTGAGACGGTCGGCCTAGAAACCGGTCATGCAGGCGTATTTTATCCATTGGGTGGGTGGATGAGCCCACAACAATTTACGGCCGCTGTGATTGATGCGGCTATCGCGAGTGGACAACTGCGCGCACATTTTGATTGCCACGTGGATGCACTGACGCAAGCCGACAATGGCTGGACGCTTAGTACAGCACTTGGTGAGGTTTGGCATCATAATGTCGTAATCGCAAATGGCCACCAATCCGCCCAATTTGGCCAAACACAGCCGATTCCTGTTTATCCGGTGCGAGGTCAAGTGAGCCATGTCCCCACCAATGCTGAGCTGCGTCAACTCAATACAGTGCTGTGTTTCGAAGGCTATTTAACGCCGGTCAATCAAGCAGGAGAGCATTGCTTGGGGGCCAGTTACAGCCGGAATAATGCAGACCTCACTTTCCAAGCTGACGAGCAAACCGAGAACCAACAGCGTCTCACCGGTTGTATTGATACCGACTGGGCGCGTGCCGTGCCAGTTGCAAAAGAAGGACGTGTGGGCGTACGCTGCGCCAGTCGCGATCACCTTCCGTTTGTGGGCAATGTTTGCGACTATCACGCACTGATTACTGCGTACCAGAATTTGCAAAAGGACAAAGAAAAAGCAGGCTCCGTGCCTGTCTATCCGGGGCTATTTTGCTTACTCGGCTTGGGGTCACGTGGTCTTACGTCCGCGCCGCTTGCCGCGGAAATACTCGCCGCACAGTTGTGTGATGAACCTTTGCCATTACCACAAACGGTGCTCGACAGCCTGCACCCAGGCCGAATGTGGGTACGTAAACTGTTAAAAGGTAAAGCCTTGTAACCACGGGTACGAGACAAAACAGCCATCGTCTCGACGATGGCTGTTTACTGTCGGCGCCGCTTATTTCATGCGCTCAGCGGCGAAGACTATTGGTCTTTTTCTACTTGTTGCTGCAGCAAGTCCCACAATGCGCCCACCAAACGTTGATCGCCGGGAGACAATTCACTGGCATTGTCATTAAGGCTGGCATCCACACGCGCTTTGAGCGAAGCAACGTCATCAAGACCTTCCAGTTCGCAGTCTGCAGCGGCAAGAGACACATGGCCACGTAAATAACCACTGGCAAATAACTCATCATCAGAGGCGGTTTCTACCATCTCATCAATCAAGGTCAAAATACGTTCTTCGTAGTCTTGGATCATCATGTCTCTCTTAGCCTGACTCGGGCAATGCAAAATCGTTGGGCGTTAACGGGGCAATGCCGTAAAAGCCTCGCAAGGTATCAGAAAACTGCTTAGCACGCACGGGTAATGCGGGGCTTGTGCTGTCTTCGCTCAGGTAGTCCACCACTTGCTGACGCACTTTGGCAGTAAACGCATGGCGATCTGGCTCGACACCACTTAAATTGTCGCAACTGACTTGAAAACGAAACCCACAGCTTGCAGACAGTACCCACTCAATCGCTTGTGGCTTCACTTCCACCGCCTCAAAGGCGGCTTGCGTGTCAGCATCACGGCCATCGGGGTGATACCAATAGCCATAGTCTTCCAATTGACGGCGTTTCTCGCCGGCAATGGTCCAATGTGCAATTTCATGTAACGCAGAAGCAAAAAAACCGCGCGCAAAAATCACCCGATGATGTGGGTACGTTGCATCCGCGGGCCGATAAATGGGTTCATCGCCGCCCAGTAAGAGTTCAGTATTGAACGTGCTAAGAAATGTTTGGTTAAAAAGCCGAATTAAGTCGTGATAATCGTGGGTCATACAGCACTTTAATAGGATTAAATATCAATCAGTAACAAAAAAGACATTTTTAGCGATAAAAAGTAGCATCTCTATTAGCTAAGCCTTTCAATCTAAACACTCTTTTTTATTTATTCCTCATCACAAATTTGATTGTGTGAGGCCGTTAAGGCCACTACAATGCGCGTCAATTTCTAATCTCAGTATAAGGTGTCGGGTTGTATGTTGTTATTGACGCTTTATGTCATCGGCATTACCGCGGAAGCCATGACAGGTGCGCTCTGCGCAGGCAGAAAACACATGGACTGGTTTGGGGTGATGTTTGTCGCCAGCGCCACCGCTATCGGTGGCGGAACAGTCCGCGATATTCTTTTTGGCCACTACCCTCTCACTTGGGTTGCTAACCCGCATTTTCTCGTAATTACTTGCGTCGCAGGCTTGATTACCCCGTGGATTGCCAGCTGGGTTGCACGCAATTATAAACTGTTTGTCACCCTAGATGCACTGGGCCTTGCCGCCTTCAGTATTATTGGCTGCCGCGTTGCGATGGATATGGGGCTACATCCTCTGATTTGCATGGTTTCATCTCTGATAACCGGTATTTTTGGCGGACTATTGCGTGACTTAATCTGTCGTCAATCGCCGATGGTCTTGCATAAAGAGCTATATGCCTTGGTCGCCTTTGTCACCGGTGCGCTTTACTTTAGCTTGATTCGTCTCGATGTCGGTGAACTGATTGCGACGGTTGTCAGTTTAGTGATCGGCTTTGGATTTAGAATGGCCGCCCTTCGCTTTGGTTGGTCGTTACCGGTTTTCCGCTTTGAAGCGCCTTCATCGCTGCACTGATCATAAAAAACCGCACAACTGGGTGCGGCTTTTTTGGGTAATCGACTGATTCCAAAACTATATGCTGGGGTTCGCCCCCATTTGGCCACGATGACGCAGCAAATGGTCCATAAGCACAATCGCCACCATGGCTTCAGCAATCGGTACCGCGCGGATCCCTACACAAGGATCATGACGGCCTCGGGTAACCACATCCGCGGACTCCCCGTGAATATCAATGCTTTTTCCCGGCACCGTAATGCTAGACGTCGGCTTTAGGGCTAAATGGGCAACCAGCGGCTGGCCTGAAGAAATTCCCCCCAGAATGCCACCGGCATGGTTTGAGGCAAAGCCGTCAGGGTGAATTTCATCACGATGCTCGCTGCCGCGCTGGGTTACCACATCAAAACCATCGCCAATCTCGACACCTTTCACCGCATTGATCCCCATCAGTGCGTGGGCGATATCAGCATCTAAACGGTCAAACACCGGCTCTCCTAAGCCTACCGGCAGGTTTTCCGCCACTACGGTCAGTTTCGCACCAATCGAGTCGCCGTCTTTTTTGAGCTGACGGATAAGTGCGTCTAACTCATCGAGTTTATTTGGGTCAGGACAGAAGAAAGGATTTTGTTCAACTTGCGCCCAATCAACTGTGTCTATGGTCACATCGCCCATCTGCGCCAAGTAGGCACGGACTTGAATACCGTGGACTTGGGCTAGGTATTTTTTAGCCACCGCCCCGGCGGCAACACGCATCGCGGTTTCACGCGCTGACGAACGACCACCGCCGCGGTAGTCGCGGATGCCGTATTTATGATGGTAAGTAAAATCTGCATGGCCGGGACGAAACACATCTTTGATTTTGGAGTAATCTTTTGAGCGTTGGTCGGTATTTTCGATCATCAAGCCGATCGATGTCCCCGTGGTTTTGCCCTCAAACACACCGGAGAGAATCTTAACAGCGTCAGGCTCGCGACGCTGTGTGGTGTATTTCGATGTGCCGGGGCGACGACGGTCAAGATCATGCTGCATGTCCGCTTCCGTCAGCGCCAACCCCGGAGGGCAGCCGTCAATAATCGCGCCCAGTGCGATACCGTGGCTTTCTCCAAACGTCGTCACGCGAAAAATTTGTCCAATCGTGTTGCCTGCCATGCCTTCCTCTGTTTGCCTGATGGGCATTGTTGTGTTTTTGCGTACTTTGTTAGCAATTAACCACAAAGCAGTCAAAGACGCAAAAAAAATCCACCTCTGGTCGTCAGTGCCAAAATAAAAAAAGCCAGCACAAAGGCTGGCTAGAAAAGTATGCGAAGCACGTGTGACTAGTCGCGATAAAGCGCAAATTCCTCAGCACAGGCAACCAAATCCTGACGCGAGATCATGAACACGCCATGACCGCCGTTTTCGAATTCGATCCAATGCAACGGTAGGTGGCCATATTGCTCTTGCATGTGCACCATCGAGTTACCCACTTCACAGATCAGTACACCATCGTCGGTGAGGTAATCCGGAGCATTGGCTAGGATACGACGAACCAGTTTTAATCCATCCGTCCCGGCAGCCAGCCCTAATTCAGGCTCATGGCGGAACTCGTCAGGCAGATCAGCCATGTCTTCTGCATCCACGTACGGAGGATTGCTAACAATCAAATCGTACTTATCTTGCGGGACGTCTTTTAGTAAATCAGATCGAAGCGGGATCACTTGCTCTTCCAAGCCGTGATCTTGAATGTTGATTTCGGTCACTTCCAACGCATCGGTAGAAATATCAACCGCATCGACTTCCGCCTCAGGAAACGCATAGGCGCATGCAATGGCAATACAGCCACTGCCGGTGCATAGGTCCATAATGCGGCTTGGAGCATGCGGTAAAATGCCGGCAAACTCTTGTTGGATCAGCTCACCAATTGGTGAACGTGGCACCAAGACGCGTTCGTCAACAAAAAACTCGAGGCCACAGAAATAGGCTTTGTTGGTCAAGTACGCAACAGGGGTTTTATCGTTAATCCGTGCAATGACACGCTCAACAATACGATGTTTTTCACTGGTGGTCAGGCGCGAAAAACGCGTCTCAGACGGGACATCGACAGGAAGATATAAGGTAGGAAGCACAAGCTGTACCGCCTCGTCCCAAGCATTGTCTGTGCCATGACCGTAAAACAGCCCTGCCGCATTGAAACGACTGACTGTCCAGCGCAGCATGTCTTGCAGCGTATGTAATTCGCTGACCACTTCTTCAGTAAAAATCGTATCCACATTGGCCTCCATCGGCTTCATGCAATTTAGGGTCGCCCTTTGACGCGAGGTCAGTACAATAAGCAGCATTTTGAGCTGGTTGAATGTACAATTCAGATTATCACCTCGGGGACAGTTTTTATGAGCAAAAAACCATCAATAACGGAAGAGGATTTTGCATTATTCCGTGATGCCGTCAAAGGCGCAAAAAAGTTGGAGCAGGATACCATAAACCCGCCACAACGCCAGACGAGCAAACCGCGCAAACAGCAGCGATTCGAGCAACAAAGCCGCGATCATGCCTTTTACTTTTCTGATGAGTTTGAGCCTTTACTCAGTGAATCTGGCCCTATGCAATACGCTCGCCAAGGCGTCTCAAAATATGAGGTGAAGCGCTTGCGTCGTGGCGTCTATGTGCCCGATATCTATTTAGATTTACATGGCATGACACAGATGGAAGCAAAACGTGAACTCGGCGCGATGCTGGCTGCCTGTGTCAAAGACGGCGTCCAGTGTGCCAGTGTCATGCACGGCATCGGCAAAGGGATCCTCAAAGAAAAAATCCCGCTGTGGCTCGCACAGCATCCGGATGTATTGGCATTTCATCAGGCCCCACTGGAGTTCGGCGGTAATGGTGCACTCTTGGTGTTAATCGACGTTTCCGACCGCTAGCTCCCGAGCCGGTTTAGCCTTGTAGCTCGCGCGGTGACATCATTGCAATAAGCTCGGCCGTATCGTTTTGATCATCGATACCAAGTATCGCCATGGCTGACGTCGAGAACATTGGCGGCTGACCATTTTGCAACCACTCGTTGGTCAAATAGCCCACCAGCGGCAAATGAGATACCACGAGGACGACATTCGGTGCTTCTACGTCAAACATGGCTTGCAGATAGGTATAAACTTGGTCGCTCTGACCATAAGGCGTGATGTCTGGCTCAGTGGCAACCTCACGGGCAGGAAGGTGCGGCGCACAGACTTGCCATGTTTGCTGGGCACGTAAGTAAGGACTTACCAACACTTTATCGATCGTCTCGCCAGCCAAATGTTGACTGAGCCAAGCTGCCATTTGCTCACTTTGTCGCTCGCCATTCGCGGTTAAACCGCGTTCGCTATCGCTTGCAGCAAACGCTTGTGCTTCCCCATGACGCATTATGATCAGTTTCATAGCCAGAAATACTCACAACAGTTATCTGTGATTTAGCCGCATGCTACCAATGTATATCGCAAAAGACCAAAGAAGTGGTTTGCGACTCAGGTCACTGGTAGTCATAATTGAGGCATAACTTGTTTAAACGATATCGAGTTGCCTGTGCATGTTAGCCCAAATGACAATAAGCGCTACCGTTATTTCACCCTGCCCAACGCACTCCGCGTTTTGGCAGTCTCCGATCCTGCGGCACACCGCAGCGCGGCAGCCTTATCTGTTAATGTGGGCCATTTTCATGACCCAGCCGACCGAGAAGGCTTGGCACACTTTCTCGAGCATATGCTGTTTTTGGGCACGGATGCGTATCCGCTAGCAGGTGACTTTCAGCGCTTTATTAGCCAGCATGGTGGCCATAATAACGCGTGGACAGGGACTGAAAACACCACCTTCTTTTTCGATATTCGCCCCAGCCAATTCCGCGCGGCTCTCGACCGTTTCAGCGCGTTTTTTATTTCGCCTCGCTTTGATGCCGATGCTGTCGATAAAGAGCGTCAGTCCGTGGATGCTGAATATCGCATGAAGCTCAACGACGATGTGCGACGCATCTATCAAGTCCATAAAGAAACCATTAATCCTGCTCACCCTTTCGCAAAATTCTCAGTCGGAAGCTTGGAGACCTTAGCAGACAGAGCGGGTCAGTCGGTGCGAGACGATCTGATTGCGTTTTATCACGCCAATTACAGCGCTAACCTGATGACGTTAGCCGTCACGGGCCCACAGTCGCTTGATGAGCTAGAAGCGATGGCACAGCAGCATTTTAGTGCCATTATCAATCACGACTATTCGCCACTGCGCATCCATGAACCACTGATTAGTGCCGCACAGCGACGCCAGTGGGTCACGGTGGAGCCACTTAAAGAGGTACGCAAGTTAACCCTCGCGTTCTCACTGCCCGAAAGCGAATATCAATACCGCACGAAACCTCTATCTTACATCGCCCACCTTCTCGGCTACGAAGGCCCCGGTAGCTTGATGTCTCTGCTCAAAAGCAAAGGCTACATCAATACCCTCTCTGCAGGCGGCGGCATCAGTGGCAAAGATTTCCGTGAGTTTACCTTAAGCCTTGCACTCACCGAGCTGGGCTTGAGCAAGCTCGACGACATTATCACCTATGTGTTTCAAGCCATTCAACTTATCCGCCAATACGGTGTGGAAGCGTGGCGTTACCAAGAAAAACGCCAAGTCCAAGAGCTTGCGTTTTACTATCAAGAGCCGCTGCGCCCGATTGATACAGTGAGTCAGCTGGTGATGAATATGCAGCATTATGACCCGATTGAGGTGGTATACGGGGATTACATGATGGCCGGATTTGACCACGCCCAAATCCAAGCCATGCTGCAGCAAATGACGGTCGATAACCTCAGGGTAACCTTGATTGCCAAAGGCTTTAAATACGACAAACTAGCCAAATGGTATGACACCCCCTACGCGGTGAAGCACTTTAGCGAAAAGCAGTGTGAGAAATGGCGCACCACCTATATTTCTCCTGCGCTGACGTTACCTGATCCAAATCCCTACATTGCCGATGCGCTGCGTCCCTTGCCGCTTGAAGATGATGCGAGCGATACGCCAATATTGATAGAAGAGCTGCCAGGGTTCCGGCTCTGGCATGGTCAAGAGCCTCACTTTCGGGTGCCCAAAGGGCATGTCTACATTGCCATTGATAGTCCACATGCCGTCGCCAGCGTCAAAAACATTGTCATGACGCGCTTGAGCGTCGAAATGCTACTTGAAGCGCTAAACGAACATGCCTACCAAGCAGAAATTGCAGGCATTAATTACAACTTATATGCCCATCAAGGTGGCGTTACACTAAACATCAGTGGCTTTAATGATAAACAGCCGCTGCTGTTGGCCTTGATCCTCGACACCTTTTCACGGCGCAACTTTAAGCCCGAACGCTTTGAAGTGATCAAAAGCCAACTTAAGCGTAATTGGGAGAACGGGGCCAAAAATAAGCCATTAAGTCAGCTATATAACAGCATGACGGGGATATTGCAGCCCAATAACCCACCCTATCAAGCCTTACTCGACGCGCTCGACACCGTCACGCTCGCCGATTTACCCGAGTTCGTTGAGGCCATGTTCGCCACGCTGCATGTGGATATGTTTGTCTACGGCAACTGGCACCGTCACCAAGCGAAGGCCTTGGCCGAAACCGTTAAAGATGCGCTGCGGGTAGACGACCAAACCTATCAAGAATCGGTCCGGCCGCTGACCCTATTAGACGACTGCGGCACCGTGAGCTACGAGCTAGCACTCGATCATGCGGAGTCGGCGTTGTTGGTGTACTACCAAAGTCCAGACACCTCCTCTGAAGCGGTCGCCACCTACACGCTTGCCAATCATCTGATGTCAGCCACCTTTTTTAACGAGTTGCGCACGCGCCAACAATTGGGATACATGGTAGGCGCTGGCAATTTACCGTTAAATCGCCACCCAGGGCTGATCTTTTACGTCCAATCGCCAATGGCAGGCCCTAACCAACTGATGGCCGCCGTGGATGATTTCCTCAATGCGCTATTTATGATCTTGCTGGAAATGAGCGAAGCGCGCTGGCAAAGCAGTAAGCAAAGCCTGTTAGCGCAAATTCGCGAGCCAGATAATAACCTGCGCGCTCGCGCGCAGCGCTATTGGATCAGTATCGGCAATAAAGACTATCACTACGAACGCCGTGAACAGGTGGCCGAGGCCATGGAGTCGCTAACCCGAGCCGACATGGTGCGTTTTGTGGTTAATCGTCTCAAACCGCGAACCGCGGATAGGCTTGTCATGCATAGCTGCGGCAGCGAGCACCGTGAACATGCCGAATTAGACGGTGCGCATCCTATTCGCGATATTGACGCATTTCGCGCCATTTGTGGCCGTAGCGAAGAATAAGCGCGTCACTGCGAAACCACAGTGGTCCTTTGTCAGGCCACTATAAAAAAGGGCAGCGTAACGCTGCCCTTTCGATTCAGGTGACACGCCGAGCTTAGGGATAAAACTGTTGCCCTTCTTTTGCCATCATCACCAAACGCTCGCACGGTGCAAAACGGTCCCCATAACGGTCTTGATGAGATTGCAGCAAGCTCACAATGCGCTCTATTCCCACTTGGTCCATATAGCGGAAAGGGCCACCTAGGAAAGGAGGGAACCCAATGCCGAAAATCGCACCGATATCACCATCACGGGCAGAGCGGATCACCCCTTCATCCAAACAACGCGCCGCTTCATTGAGCATCATCAGCGCACATCGCTGTGCGATGTCATGGCCAGAGAGCGTTGGATTCAGCTTGATATTGAGCAGGCTGTACACTTTTTTATCGGCCTGTTTGCCCTTGCTGCCTTTTTTGCCCGTATCGTATAAGTAAAATCCTTTGCCTGTTTTACGCCCTTTTCGGTCGTCGTTCAGCAACACATCAAACACATCTGGCGCTTCAAAACGCTCACCCAGCTCTTGAGTCAAAATGGGCGCAATCTTAGCCCCAATATCGATTCCGACTTCATCCAATAGGGTGATCGGACCAACTGGGAAACCGAAGTCGAGTAAAGCATTGTCGATATGCTCAATGCTTTCGCCAGCCAATAACACTCGCGCCGCTTCGTTCATATAGGGCGCTAGAATACGATTGACATAAAAGCCCGCACTGTCACCAACCACGATAGGCGTTTTACCTTGTTGACGAGCCAGTTTTACCACCGTCGAAATGGTCTTCTCACTGGTACCTGTATGCGGGATGACTTCCACCAGCGGCATTTTTTCCACCGGGCTAAAGTAATGCAAGCCCACGATGTTCTCCGGGCGCTGGCTGCCTTGAGCTATTTGGTGAATAGGCAATGACGAGGTATTGGTGGCAAAAATTGCCTCGTTTCCTGTGATTGACTCCATTTCCTCGACCATACGATGCTTGAGTGATAAATCTTCAAACACCGCTTCAATCACCACATCTGCATTCGACAAGGTGGTCGCTTGCGTATCGCCAGACAGTTGCATCATGGTCGCTTGCAGTTCCGCTTTACTGATCTGCTTACGCTTGCGCTTTTTGTTGAGCAAATTGTAGCTGTAGCGAAGCGCGTTTAAGATGCCGTCTTCACTGACATCCTTCACTCGGACAGGATAGCCGGCTTTTGCGACTGATACATGGGCAATCCCGGCGCCCATCAAGCCGCCACCTAAGACGCCAATCCGTTTAATCTCGCCCGGCTCAGCATCTGCACCGTTTTCTTTTTTCATTGCCGTGGTCGCAAAGAAAATGCTACGCAACGCTTTGGACTCGCTGGTCATCACCAATTCACCAAAACGGCGCGCTTCCTCTTCAAGACCTGCTTGGATGCCTTTATCTAACCCCTTTTTCACCACCGCGAGAATCGCATCCGCAGCAGGATAGTTCCCCCGTGTTTTCGCGCGAGTTTTCTTTCCTGCTTGGTCAAAGACAAAGTTACGACCCACCGCATTACCGCTGAGCATCCAGCTTTGCCAGCTACGCGGGCGCTTGGGCTTTGATTTTTGCGCCAAGGCTTCTGCCACATCCAGCAATACGGTATGCGGAACACAGTCATCAATCACGCCGAGCTTTTTCGCTTTTTTCGCTCGCAGTTGTTTGCCGGTTAGGATCATATCTAGCGCATTTGGCACACCAATCAGACGTGGCAGTCGCTGCGTACCGCCCGAGCCGGGTAATAACCCCAGTTGCACTTCTGGCAGCCCGAGTCGGGTTTTGTCCCAATCGGTCGCGACACGGCTATGACACGCCAACGCGAGCTCCAATCCGCCCCCCAAACATGGGCCATGGATTGCAGCTACAACATGGAAGGGCAGCTTCTCAATACGTGCAAACAGCGTTTGTCCTTGTGCGGCAATCTCTGCGGCTTGTTCAGCTGTTTCACACGCATCGAGCATGCGCACATCCGCACCGGCAATAAAGTTATCAGGCTTGCCAGAATGGATCACAAGCCCCTTGATATTAGTGTTGTTTTCCAGTTGATCCAGTACCTCGGAGACCCCTTCGACAAAGCTTGCCTGTAGGGTATTCATGCTTTCTCCGGGAACATCCACTTTTAGCCAAGCGACTTGGTTGTCAGCGATATGTAACGTAAAGGCTTGATGGTTTTCGACTGTCATTATTCCGCCTCCAAAATCATTGCTGCGCCAAGGCCACCTGCGGCACATGCGGTGTTAAGGGCCAGTCCGCCGCCACGACGTTTCAGTTCACGCAGTGTTTGGGTGATCATACGGGCACCGGTTGCCGCAAATGGGTGGCCGTATGCAATCGAGCCCCCCAAGACGTTAAATTTATCCATATCAATTTCGCCAATCGCGCGGTCACGATTAAGGTGCTCACGTGCAAACGTCTCGGATGCAAACATTTTTACATTCGAGAGGGTTTGTGCCGCAAAGGCCTCGTGCATATCGATCAAGGTTAAATCGGACAGTGAAATACCGGCACGATCGAGCGCAAGCGGCGTCGCGTAAGACGGTCCCATCAGCATGTCTTTTTGCACCCCAATGGCTGAGAATGCATACGAGCGGATATAGCCCAATACCTCGAGTCCTAGTGCTTTGGCACGACTTTCTGGCATCATCAATACCGCAGCGGCACCATCAGTGAGCGGCGTACTGTTTGCCGCGGTGACCGAGCCATGCTTGCGGTCAAAAGCCGGACGCAGTTTCGCGTAATCCTCAAGAGTGGATTGCGGGCGTAAGTTGTTATCTTGTGCAATCCACGCTTTGTAAGGCTCAGGATACGCCGTCATCACCTCATCACTGAGCAAGCCTTCGTCCCACGCTTTGCTCGCCAGTTGGTGCGAGCGTAGCGCTAAGGCATCTTGTTCTTGGCGGCTAATTTGATGTGACTTTGCCATTTGCTCTGCGGTTTGCCCCATGCTCAGGCCGGTTGAATATTCCGCTACCGCAGGTGGGACAGGTGCCAGATCTTTCACCGAAAGCTTACTGAGCAGCTTCAAACGCTTGCTCATTGTTTTGGCTTTACTCAAGTCCAACAGAGTGCGTGCTAACTTCTTGCTCACACCAATGGGCAGTACGGACGACGAGTCCGCGCCCCCAGCAATACCCACTTCGATATTGCCCGCGATCATGCTCTCAGCAACATTTACCACCGCTTGAAAACTGGTCGCACAAGCACGTGTGACACTGTAGGCGTCAGTATGGATGTCCATACCTGTCCCCAATACAATTTCACGGGCAATGTTTGGGGCTTCCGGCATTTGTACCACTTGACCAAACACGACTTGATCGATGTCTTTCGGCGAAATCGCACTGCGATTGAGCATTTCTTGAACCACCATTTTTCCGAGGTCAACCGCGGGGACATCTGTGTAGGCGGTTGACTGGCGGGCAAATGGCGTGCGCAGCCCAGACACAATGGCGATACGATCGCCCTTGCTGGTTTTAAGGTGTTGCTGAGACGTCATCACTGCTCCTTAGGATGTTCTACAGGTCTGACCACGAGTGTAACTAAAATGTTACCAGCTTAAAACATCCGTTTTAATTGATTGGTAAGATTGCCAACAGGCGCACAATTCAGCGCCTAGGCTGATCACAGTGATTTATTTTCAGAGGATTGAAAAGAAAATACGCAATAAAAAAAGGGGCTACACGCTAGCGTGAGCCCCAAAAAAGATTGGAAAGCAAAACGATAATCTGGGAAGTGTGCAGTGCTTTTCCCCGCACCCAGATCCGAACAGAAAGTCATATCATTCAAAAAGGAAACGCCGTTCACTCAACCTCACGAGTGTCGACACATGGCCGATAACGACAGGGTTCACTTTACCGACTTGTGAGTACGCTATATTGAAACAGATCAAAGTTACGCCGCTTTTCGTGAAAAGATGAAATTTAATGACACTTTTCACGGTCAGTATGAAATTAATCGTCACCTTATAAGGTCGAGTCAGGTATGAACCGACAAGCCCGTTATGAGGCACTGGTGCGCGCTTGGCACCGTGACCTCTATCGCTATGCTTTCTGGCTAGCGAAAGACCCGCATATCGCGGAAGACTTAGTGCAAGAAACCTGTTTGCGCGCATGGCGAGCACTGGACAGTTTGCACGATGATAAAGCCGCAAAAGCCTGGCTTATTACTATTTTACGCCGAGAAAATGCGCGACGTTTCGAACGTAAACAGTTCGATACCGTCGAGGTCGAAGAGGGAGAGTGGGTCGATAATACTCGCCCAAGTGAAGAAGCCTCGATGGAGCAGCGCTGGTTACACCGTCAAATCGCAGCCCTCGCCCCTGAGTACCGAGAGCCGCTAGTGCTGCAAGTGATCGCGGGGTTTAGTGGCGATGAAATCGCTCAGATCCTTGATTTAAATAAAAACACAGTGATGACACGTTTATTCCGAGCAAGAGCGCAACTCAAAGAAGCACTCGATACCAACGCCAACCCGGGAGGCAAACACTATGGACGATCTTGAATTCCGTCGCCGTCTTCTGGCTGATCCGCATACCACAGATCCAGATGTCCAAGCACATAAGTCAGCGTCAGCAAGCCATCAACAGTATGCCGACGATATTGCCGATCTCGACAGTAAAATCGACCAAGCCTTGCGGGTCGATGTGCCTGAGGATTTGGCGGATAAAATCGTATTTGCACAAACATCCCATGTCGCTGCTCAGACGAAGCGACCTCGCTGGCATCTGGCGATCGCCGCATCGATTGCGTTTGTATTTGGGATAGCTTTGGGGCAATTTAACTGGGGATTGGGTAGCGTGGATATCAACCGTGTGGCCTTGGCACACTACTATCATGAACATGCCTTTATCGAGGGTGTTAATGAAAATGCCAGCATTCAACAGGTTAACGCTAAGTTACGTCCTTTCGGCAAAGCCTTCACCCAGCTCCCCGGCCAAGTCACCTATATCAACCATTGCAGTTTTGGTGACCAACATGCGCTGCATATGGTGATGGAAGCTGATGGGCAGGCCTATACGGTTTTTGTGGTTCCCATGTCCAGTCAATCTCCTGCTCAGCAGCGTGATGGTAATATGATGTCGGTAAGCCTGCCGGCTCATAATGCGAGCGTCATTGTCGTCGGTGAAGCGAACGAGACATTGTCACCGCTTGCCCAGCAACTGCAAAGCCATTTGCACCCACAAGCGATATAACAAAATACGCGGCGATCATACTCGCCGCTTTTCTTTCATGCTCCACTCGTTGATAGCGGTTGGCCCGTCCCTTTTTAGCGAACACGCGTGTACACAGATGTACGCTGAAATACTGATCATCGCTAACTAACCAACCACTAAAATTAGTAACAAAAACTAGCTTAAAAATTAAAAATAGATTTTTATTCTGTTTTACTCACCATATACGACAGGAAAATTGATTTAACCTCAAGAGAGTTTAGGCTGAGCGTCCCTTTTTATAGCGAACAAGTAAGCCGATGAAAAATAATAAGATCGTTTATCTCGCCGTCGCTGCGGCATTGGGCTCTCTTTCAACCTCCGCGTACAGTGCAGGTTTTCAATTAGCCGAAACCTCCGCAACGGGCCTAGGCCGCGCATTTGCCGGTGAAGCCGCAATGGCCGATAACGCCAGCGCCCAGTTTCGTAACCCAGCCTTGTTGAGCTATCTAGCAGACACCCAAGTTTCTGCCGGCGGCATTTACGTCAACCCAAATGTCGATATTGAAGGTGATAATGCGACTTACGGTAAGACATCTGCCAGTGACGTCGCTCATGATGCGGTTATTCCTAACTTTTACTTTTCGCATCCGATCAATGACCGCTTTACCGCCGGCCTAGCTCTCGCCACCAACTTTGGTATGGAAACCGATTTGGGCAATGACTTTACCGGTACTCAGTTTGGTAATGAAGCGGCCGTCACTACGTTTGAAATCAATCCAAACCTTGCGTGGAAAGCCACCGAGCAATTGCGCGTCGGCGCCGGCCTTCGCTATGTGTTGGGTGAAGGCAGTATTGGAGCGAAAAGCAGCGCGCAATACGGCCCTTACCCGAAAGGGACGACCCTCAAATATATGGAAGGGGATGACCGCGCATGGGGATGGCAACTCGGTGTTGCTTATGACATCAACGACAATAACCGCATCGGTTTTAACTATCGTTCTGAAGTCGAGCTAACACTTGAAGGCCATGCTGAAGGGTTGAGCTATGACTCAGCCAATCCAAACCGTCATTTTTCTGGCAGCATGGATCTGACTCTGCCAGCGACTGCAGAATTATCTTCCCTGCATCAATTATCGGAAAAATGGGCAGTGCATACCAGCCTTAATTGGACCGATTGGAGCAGCTTTGACAAGCTTGAAGCCAATATCCCCTCGCTGTCTAGCGATCCAAAAATGGTGAAAGTAGAAAACTGGGAAGACAACTATCGCTTTGCCGTGGGAACTACCTACCAGTGGGATCAAAAACTGACGTTGCGCTCAGGCGTTGCTTACGATACCTCAGCAGTGAGCGATAAAAACCGTACCCTGACCATCCCTGAAACCGACCGGACTTGGGTGAGTGTGGGTGCTGGCTATGACGTGACGTCACAACTGACTTTAGATGCAGCCTTTACTTATGTTTTTGCCAAAGATGCTCCCGTGAAGGAGCCTCGTGATGGAATTGCGTCCGATCAATCAGGATCTGTGTTTGGCGGCAATTTTGAAGGTGAAACCACAGGTAATGTGTGGCTGCTGGGTGTGCAAGCTAGCTACCGTTTCTAATATTTTGATTTGACGAAATACAAACACCACGGTTTTGGCCGTGGTGTTTTTTATCCCTTTTCGCGCAAGCGGCTTATGAAGATTTACGGCGCGGCGTCAATGTCATCGATAAAATCATCCAAGAACTCATCGTTGAGCGCAGGTTGTTCTTTCAGCGCCTCATCGCCTTTCGCGCGATACAAACGGTTTTGCAAATAGGCTTCTCGCGCGAAAGCGTAAGGGTCTGGCGAGTTATCCAACTGCGATTCCTGTGAGACGAGTGCAGCACGTGACTCCATCCCCTCGAACATCCACTTGAGTACCGATTGCGGCAAAGTCAGCAAGGCAAGTGGCGGATACAAACCGTCGACAAACTCCCCTGCGCCTTCTCGCACAGACGTTGGCCCATACCCTGGTAGCATCAAATAGGCGCCGTGGCCAACATCATAATGCCCCATCGCGTCACCAAATTCGCGCTGATCGTATTTCTGAATATCCGCATCCGAGGCAATATCAATAATGCCACCGAGCCCAAACAAGGTATTGATCCAGAAACGGTTGAAGTGAGTGACAGCTTTCTCCCCTTCCAACATCAATAAGCTGTTTAAAAAGCTCGCAGGCTCTTCAAGGTTGCCTAAAAAGTTCGAAATACCGGTCCGCATTGGACTGGGAACATAATCGACGTAGGCGATAGAAACAGGCCGTGCAACGTAAGGGTCTAAATAGTCATAGTTGACAGTCCACATCGCACGATTAAACCCTTCTAACGGGTCTTCAGGATGGGGCTCGGCACCTTCAGGTCGCGAGGCACACCCAGATAGCAAACCGAGCACGACCGCTATCAAACAAAGACGTTTCCACATCAAATTCATTTCCCTAATAGTAAGGCTGGGCAAGCCCAGCCTTTTACGCAAAGAAGTCTATTTTGTCGTGATTATTGCTGTTTGTCGATTGTCACGCTTGCTGCTTGACCGATTTTAACAGGCTGACTGCTTCCTACCCAATCACCGTTTTTTGTAGCAACATTGCCATCCGCGTCAATGCGCGCCTTGATCACTAACGTCTCTGGAGAAGATAGCGCACGATTGGGATTTAAGCTGTCGGTATCAGACAAACGAACGGTTACCGGAAACTTAGAAAGCGGTAAGCGCTTTGCCGCCAACGGCATAGGCGCTTGCGCCGACTCATGGGCAGACACGATAAGTACCCCATTGTCAGGGAGGGTGACATCCTCGCCAAGGCTCACCTTCACCTCTACCGCCGCTCCTTGCGCGGCGTTAAGAGCCAACTGAGCGCGCGCGATCGATTGATCCAGTGTTTCGTTTCGTGGGTCATCAGGGCCAATCAAGGTTTTCATTGCTTTCCACGTCGCAATCGCATCATTAAATCGGCTTTGCTCAAACGCTTGATAGGCCAGTAACGACATGGCTTGCAAGTTAAACGGGTCTTCACTCACTACCGATCTTAGTAAGGTTTCTGCACGGCCACTGTCGACCTCCGATCCGGCAAACAATAAGGCTTGCGCCAACCCTATCTGAATTTCGGGACGAGAGGGTGATAACGCGTAGGCTTTTTCCATCGCTCCTTTGGCCGTCTCCCTGTCGCGATTAGCAAGGCCAATACGGCCTAATAGCAACCAACCGGTGCTGTCATCTGGCTCATACTGCAAACGGGTACGAAGCGCTAAGGTCAGATCTTGCATCTCCTGCTGTGACATGGGCTGATCATTATTTAAAAGCTTCTTAGACAGCGCTGGTAAGTTTTCCGCAGTGGCCTGCCAATCAGCTACTTGGTTAGCACTGCCTTTGACGCCATATAAGCCAAAACTCACCACCGCCAACACAATCAATCCAGGAATCCACTGCATGGGTGATAAACGCAAATGGCGCGCTTGTCGTGCTTTTTCCTTTTCCGGAATATCGTCCAGTAACGATTGCTGTAAATCCTGGGTGAGATCTTGCTCGTTCTCAATCAAGCCTTCCGCACTCTCCGCCTTAATTTCGTTCACGCGATCAAAATAAAAGGCTTTGTTCAGAGCATCTCGGCTTGCTTGATGATCATGGTCTTTTTTTTGCCATAACGGCCACAGAAACATCACTGCACCAAGAATAAACAGCACCAAGGTGGCACTCCAAAACTCCATCATTTGGGCTCCTTGTTATGATTATTATCTGCCTGTTCTGAATCGTCTGACGACGCTAACAAATCCTGCAAGCGTTGCTGTTCATCCTCACTCAGCGTGGCCTGTTCAGCCTGTTTATGGCGACGGCTGCGCACAATCACCACACCGATACCCGACACCAATACCAGTGCGGGTGCTAACCATAAGATCAAGGTGGATGCCGTCAGCGGTGGGTTGTACCTCACGAAGTTACCGTAGCGTGCCACCATAAAGCTTAAGATCTCTTCATCGCTACGTCCTTGCTGAAGCATTTGATGTACCTTTTGACGCAGATCTTGCGCTAACTCTGCATTAGAGTCAGCGATGCTGTTGTTTTGACACTTAGGACAACGCAACTCATGGGTCAGGGCTCTGAAACGCGCTTCTTGCTCTGGCGAATCAAATTCATAGACATCAATAGCATTGGCCAATGCAAATGCCGCACTCATCCATAGCACGCACAGTAAGGCGAATCGTTTCATTGCACCTCCTCCTTGAGTGACTGATACATCGGACCTAAGGTCTGCGCCCAATTGGAGGCATTCACGTCACCCACATGACGATATTGGATGATGCCATTGGCATCAATGAGGAAGGTTTCAGGCGCACCGTACACTCCCAGATCAAGCCCTAACATCCCATCGCCGTCATACAAGCTGATCTGATAGGGATTGCCTAGGTTATCTAGCCATTTTACTGCCTTCGCACGATCATCTTTGTAATTAAGGCCGATGATCTTCACGCCTTGCGACGCCAATTTGTTCAAGAATTGGTGCTCAGCGTAACAAGTCGGGCACCAGGTTGCCCAAACATTCAGCAATAAAGGCTCGCCGTTAAAAATGGCCTGATCGTAGGCTTTGTCTGGCGTTTTCAGATCTTCAAGACGAAACTCAGGCACAGGCTGTCCGACCAACACCGACTCCAGTTTGGTGGGATCGTCCCCTTGGGCATTCTTCTCCAATTGCGAAACAAAAAAGAACGCCAAGGCGGCAAAGATCACCAGCGGTAAAAATCTCATGCCCGCGCCTCCTTCACGTGAGTTGATTTGGTCTGGCGACGGAAGCGATAGCGTTTATCACTGATCGCCAAAACGCCACCCACCGCCATGACAATGGCGCCAAACCAAATCCAACGCACAAAAGGTTTGTAGTAAAGACGCATCGCCCACGCCCCATCAGGAAGTTCTTCCCCCATGGCAATATAGAGATCGCGCGTTAAGCCGCGATCGATGGTGGCTTCGGTCATCATTGAACGCTGAACACGATAAAAACGCTTCTCCGCTTCAAGGTGATTAATAAAACGCTCGCCGCGATAGACATCGAACGACGCCACAAAGCCATCGTAGTTAGGGCCGTCTTTGTGAGACAAATCGGTGAAGTTAAAGGTATAACCTTCTAACGTGACACTGCTCCCCGGCGCCATCTTCACATCACGTTCGATATCGTAATTTTCGACCATTGCGACCCCAATGATGGTGATGGCAAGACCAATATGGCCGAGGACCATCGCCCAGTGACTACGGCCGAGCTTACGGATCCCAACCATAAAGGCATGTCGGTGGGTCGCACGAATATAAAGCTCATAGCCGTGAAGAAGGGTGATCCACGCGGCCATAGTGATGCCCATTGCCGCCATCGCTTTGAAGCTGTCTGCGAGGAGGGCAATGGTCGCCACTCCAAACACAACCGAGACCAGACCGCTTATCCACATCGGTTTAGCGATGGTACTCAGCTTGTCTCGCTTCCAGCGGATCAGAGGCCCGATGCCAAGGAAGAAGGCAAAAGGCAACATCAACCATGCGAATAGAAAATTGAAGAAGGGCTCACCAATCGAGACCGACCCTAATCCGAGTTGCTTGTGTACCAGGGGTAGTAAGGTACCAATCAAGACAACCACTAACCCAGTCATCAACAGGGTGTTATTGACGAGTAGCGCATTTTCACGTGAGATGAGTGACACTTTCGTTCGTACCCGCACTTCCGATGCCCGTAAGGCATAAAGCAGCAGAGACCCGCCAATAACGACAACCAAAAAGCCTAAAATGAATAGCCCGCGCGCAGGGTCTGACGCGAACGAGTGAACAGATACAAGCACGCCAGAGCGCACCAAGAAGGTGCCCAGTAAGCTCAATGAGAACGCTGCGATGGCGAGTAAAACGGTCCACGCTTTAAAGGTGCCGCGCTTTTCCGTCACCGCTAGGGAATGCATTAATGCCGTTCCCGCAAGCCAAGGCATAAACGACGCGTTCTCTACCGGATCCCAGAACCACCAGCCGCCCCAGCCAAGTTCGTAGTAAGCCCACCAAGAGCCCAGCGCAATACCCAGGGTTAAGAACAACCAGGCCGCCGTTGTCCAAGGGCGCGACCAGCGCGCCCAGGCCGTATCTAACCGGCCAGCAATTAAAGACCCAATCGCAAAGGCAAATGCCACCGAAAAACCTACATAGCCCATGTAGAGGATCGGAGGATGAACAATTAAGCCGGGATCTTGCAGAAGCGGATTCAAATCGCGCCCATCAACAGGAAAGTAAGGCAAGGTGCGATCGAAAGGGTTTGAGGTCAAAATAATAAACAGCAAAAAGCCGACCGAGATCATCCCCATCACTGCGAGTACACGCGCAATGGAAGACAGTGGCATCCCGCGACTAAACACCGCTACCGCGACGGTCCACAAGGCTTGAATTAACACCCAAAGTAACAAAGAGCCTTCATGGGCGCCCCAAACAGCGGTCAGCCGATAGTACCAAGGTAATGCACTGTTGGAGTTGCTTGCCACATAGGCAACGGTGAAATCATTGGTATAAAACGCCCAACTTAATGCGATGAATGAAAAGAGCAACATGGCGAACATGGCGACCGATAAAGGCCGTGCCATTTTCATCATACCTTCATGGCCTTGGCTGGCCCCATAAAGGGGATAAAAACTCAATAACAGCGCTAATCCCAAGGCGAGGATCAGCGCAAAATGCCCCAGCTCAACAATCATAATTGACTACCTTGCTTTTGTTGGTCAGTGTATTCGAGCGGTTGATGGCTTTTTTGCATCGCTTCAGCAATCTCTGGTGGCATGTATTCTTCATCATGCTTTGCCAGCACTTCACTGGCTTTCACCGTACGCGAATCCACCAGCACACCTTGCGCGACAATCCCCTGCCCTTCGCGGAACAAATCCGGCAAGATACCCTCGTACGTAACGGTAACAGCAGGGCCAACATCAGCGACATCAAATTGAATTTGCAGCGACTCTTGATCGCGTTTGACCGACCCTTCTACGACCATGCCGCCAATGCGAAGTCGTTGCCCAACCTGAGGTTTACTGCCATCCGGCTTACCTTGAACAATTTCGGTTGGCGTATAGAACAAGTCCATATTTTGGTTCAGCGCATAAAGCACTAACCCCATTGTGGTTGATACACCCACCAATAAGGCAAGCGTGATCCAAAGCCTTTTTTTACGACGAGGGGTCATAAGGTGTTCTCCAGTGCTTGGGCATCTTTAATGCGTTTTTCTCGCGCCATTTGTTTTTTGACGGCTTCAAGCCGTTTCTTATGGGTACGATGGTAACCAATAACCAGTGCAATTAATGCCAATGCTGTGATGCCAAACGCACTCCACACGTAACCGGCATAACCTCCCATCGCCAAAAAAGCACTCATGCTATCAAAATGCATTATTTGTCCTCCACCAAGGCTCGCACCCAAGGGCGGTGCGACTCACGCAACACAATCTGATTCCGCAGCCCCATTAAGGTCAACGTGGCAAAAAAGCTAGCAAACCCAACCAAGCAAACTAACAATGGCCAGAGCATATCTGGATCAATTGACGGGCGGGCAAATTTGGTAATCGTGGCGCCCTGATGCAAGGTGTTCCACCACTCGACAGAGAAATGAATGATCGGCAGGTTAATCACCCCCACCATTGCCAATATTCCCGCCGCTTGGGCCGCCATTCGCGCATCATCGAACGCGTTATACAGCGCCATGACACCGATGTAGAGGAAAAGCAGGATCAATTCTGAGGTGAGCCTCGCATCCCATACCCACCAAGCTCCCCACATGGGCTTGCCCCAAATCGCCCCAGTGATCAAAGCAATAAAGGTAAAGACAGCACCAACAGGGGCAATCGCGCCCACCGCCCAGTCTGCCATTTTGAGTTGCCAGACTCGCCCAATAAAGGCGGCAATGGCCATCGACAGATAGGCGCCCATTGACCAAATGGCCGCGGGCACGTGAATATAAATGATGCGAAAACTATCGCCTTGTTGGTAATCAGCAGGCGCGAACGCCAAGCCCCAAATACAACCAATGACTAAGCTCAGCCCGGCGAGCACCGCAAACCATGGGATGAGTTTCCCACATAAACGATAACTATTTTCCGGTTTTGCGTAAGGGTGAAGCCACTTCCACATGACAATTGCTCTACTTCCTGATTAATTATTAATTCACGCTCACACGCAATGCTGCGGCGATAGCAAAGGGTGCTAGGGTCACGGATCCCGCGAGCAAAGCACCGAGAATAGCCAACTGCCCACTAATGTTGGCGCCAAAACTTGCCATATCGATGGCAGATGTCGCGAAAATCAGTACTGGAATGTACAACGGTAAGATCAATAAGCTCAGCAGTACGCCGCCTTTACGTAATCCAACCGTTAACGCTACACCTATCGCCCCAACAAAACTCAGGGTTGGGGTCCCTAACAACAACGTCATCAATACGGCCTGGTAACTGTTCCAGTCCAAAGATAGCAATAACGCCAATAGCGGACTGACTACCAACAGCGGTAGCCCCGTCAGTAACCAGTGTGCGATTACCTTTGCCATCACCACCAGAGGCAACGGCACCGGCATCAGCATCATTTGCTCAAGCGAGCCATCCAGATAGTCATCACGAAAAAGACGCTCTAGAGATAGCAAGGCTGACAGCAGCGCCGCAACCCAAATCACTCCCGGCGCAATCTCCTGTAACAAATTTGCATCTGGCCCCACGCCAAGTGGGAAAAGGGTGATCACTATGATAAAAAACCACAGCGGATTTAAGCTATCCGATGGTTGTCGGAAGGCCACTTTCAATTCTCGGCGGATAATCAGCCACATCGCATTGATCATAGGGCCCCCAGACGGATACGTTGCAGTAACGGGTGGCCGACAAACATATCTTGGTGAGTGGTGAAAAGCACCATCCCGCCTTGCTCGACATGACGTTCAAATACCGACTCGAGCACCTGTACCCCTTGCTTATCGATCGCGGTTAGCGGCTCATCGAGTACCCACAGTTTACGGTGGCTGCTCAGCCAAAGACGTGCAAGCGCAATACGGCGATTTTGTCCCGCAGACAACTGTGCGGCAGGAATATCTTCTCGTCCCGCTAAACCGACTTTGGCCAGCGCTTGCCAAATAGCCGCTTGATCGTCTCGGCCATGCATTTTCATGTAGTACGAGAGGTTTTCGAACGCGGTGAGTTCGCGCTTAACCCCTGTGGTGTGCCCCAAGAACAGTAAGTGACGATAAAATTCATCTCTTTGCTGGGTAATCGCCTGTTGCTGCCAACAGACTTCTCCACTATCTGCGAGTCCCAGCCCCGCGATAATCCGCAACAAGGTGGTTTTACCCGCCCCATTTGGGCCTTCAATTTGTACAAGGTCGCCGGGAGAAAGAGAGAATGTCAGCGCATCAAACAACACTCGGTCATCACGAACACAGCAAAGCTGTTTCACTTCCAACATGACAAATGTTGCATCCTGCTTTGTGTTACAAAATTGGACGCATAGTACCACATTGGTCAAAATGACTGTTAGTTACCACAGGGTTGCAAAGTGTGACTCGCGTAAATAATTGTGAGAAACCATGAAGATCGGAACAACGAACCCTCAACAATTGGTGTTAAAACCGCCAATGTCGATACCAGCACTTGCCCAAAAACTTGACCCGTCTTTGCTTGCCAATGCCCAATTTACCCTGTTAACGCCGGGCAGCTCGACACCGCTATCTGATACATTGGCACAACTTCATCTCTTCCCTGCGGTATTGAATGCGATAAAGAATCAGCCCCCTGCCACTCAAGCCATGATGCAGTCGTTACTGGCGCTGTGGACACTACCCGGTAGCAAAAGCCATCCGCCTCTCGATCCTGAGACACTGATGCAATGGCTGACGCATCGCCCTGCTGACAAACCATTAACAACCCTATTGCGTCAATGGCTAAATCGTAACGAAGACGCGGGTCCCTTAATCGGCGTATTACGTCTGATGGCCGAACAGCGCGTCTCAGAGTCTGCACGGAGTGGCGAGTGGCAATGGGTGTTCCCATTTGCCGAACCAGAGAAACCTCCGGTACGGGTACATGTTAAACGGCGTCAGTCAGAAAAAAAGGCGAAGCCAGAGAAGCAACAGTGGCAGATACGTTTATATCTACCTGTGGGCAAGCAGTATGTCCGCGCAGACGTAAACCTTGAGGGAAAAGGAGGAAGCTTACTGCTAACGGCGCCGACGGACGCGCTAAAACGACGAATACAAGCAACATTGCCTTGGCTAGAAGAGCGCTTGGCTTCGCAACACATCCCGCTCAACATCGCCATCAACCCTCACCATGACAGCCAGCCGCCCGAGCAAGATACACGTCGTGCAGGCTTATCGATAAAGGTGTGATCATGAAAAAAACAAAACGAGCCATTGCGCTAGGGTATGACGGCTATCAAGCGCCCAGCGTCAAAGCAAAGGCAGTCAATGAATTGGCAGATGCCCTCATTGAGGCACTGTCCGACCAAGGCTGTTTGATCCACAAAGATGAGAATTTGCTTAAATGGCTAGAACGCCTAGAGGTTGGCGAAGCGATTCCACCCAGTTTGTACCGTGTGGTTGCAGAATTGATCGCTTATGCTTGGGTATTAGAAGGAAAAACCCCACCCGGGTGGCAGGAACCTAAGCCCATCAACACTAAAGTCTAACTACCGTTGTTGATTGGCCGCTTGGCGTTTGCGTAGACTAAGTAGCAACTCAGCCTCGGCTTTGGGCAAATCACACTCATGCATCAGCTCATCGAGATCGGCGCCGAGATCAACCATTTTGCTAGCACGACTGTAAAGGCGACTGCCTGGATCTTGCATTTCAAGTTCCACCTGCTTTTCCAGTAACTCGTCAACATTTGTAGCAATGTCTGCCAGTTTTTGTCCCATGCCCATACTGCCCGCACGCAGCTCATTGAACTGTTTGGCAAGGCTGTCATGGCGCTGACGCGCACTTTTCAACACCGTTTCCATGGCCTGCAACTTGTTTTCAAGTCGCTCTCTGGCGCGTCGCTCAATCCGCAAACGCCACAAAGCGACGATGGCAAAAACCACCGTCACTGCGACAGGTAACCAAGTCAATAACAGCGCAACCATTACAGCATTGCCATTTCATTCCATTCTTCGTCGGTCAACAGTTTGTTGAGATCAACGAGGATTAGCAAGTCGCCATTGCGGTTGCTTACGCCTTGGATAAATTTGGCGCTTTCTTCTGTACCGACACTTGGTGTGGTGTCAATTTCTGAGGTTTTCAGGTACACCACCTCAGCCACACTGTCGACCATGATACCGATCACTTGTGTTTCCGCTTCAATCACGATTACACGGGTATTGTCGGTGACTTCGCCTGGCATCAAACCAAATCGAGAGCGAGTGTCGATGACGGTTACCACGTTACCACGCAGATTGATAATCCCTAACACATAGTCAGGTGCGCCAGGAACAGGAGCAATTTCGGTGTAGCGCAACACTTCTCGCACCTGCATGACGTTGATGCCGTAGGTCTCTTCTTCGAGCTGAAAAGTGACCCACTGCAATACCTCGTCATTGACGCCTTCTTTTTGAACTTCAGCTACCTGAGACATTGATTTTCCTCTTTACGCGCTGTGCAATTTATCATTACGCCATCGCTTTGGCGTCAATCCCCTGATTTAACATAGCAATAAATGCTTGAACATGGATCAGGGCACACATTTTTTCTTTGACCATACCCGCCAACCAAGGCCGCTTTCCGGCTTGCTTGCGCCAGCGAATTGCTTTACCACTTAATGCCTGAGTACCCAATAAGCGATTACAGGCCAGTCCCCACTTACTATCACCCAGTAATACTATGTAATTATAGTCATCTCTGTGGCTATTATCTGCCAGTTTTTCTGGCATCACCCAACGGGCGGTATCGACCACATCAAGCTGTTGGTGTTTTTCTGTCTGCAAACCCAGATACCAGTCAGGACGACCAATCAAGTGATTGCAATCTCCCAATTGGTGGATCCCGCCTAACTCCGCGAGCGGCACCGCATAGGTCACGCCCATACTCTCAAAAAATAACACCTGAAACTCAGAGGCGGTTTCCACATTTTCCCATTGGGTTGGCGGCAGGTCCTCTCCGGCTTGGGTCTCTGGCTCCACTGCTGACTCGACATCGACTGTTTGCTCGACTTCCACCTCGGTTTCAAGATCTACCTCGGTTTCAAGATCCACTTCAGTGTCAAGCTCAGCATCAGTGGCAATATCCGCCTCCAGATCGGTCTGGGGCTCAACCATCATTTCAGTATCAAGATCGATTGCCTGTGCCTGCTCGGTTTCAACCGTAACCTCTTCGGTCACCTCGGTGTCCACGATAGGCTCATCCAGCAACGTCTCGGTTGCCACCTCTGTGTCGCTCTCAATGTCTGTCTCAGTGGTAACCTCAAGGTCGGGCTCAACCACCGTATCCACATCAGGGGTGTCTGTTTCAGTCGCCGTTTCTACTTGAGGCTCAACCTCCGCTTCGGCTTGCGCCAGTTCGGCTTCTTCATCCACTTTCAGTTGCGCAAGCAAGCGCTCAACCTCAGCGAGATCGCGTTCTGGTTCAGCAAATGCCACCGGCTCAACGTCGGTCTCATCAGGGGCAAGCTTAGGCTGAGGCTCGAGCTGATAATCTGGGTCAAGTGGCGTCGCCGTTTTCTGCCAACTTGGTTCACTGTCTGACTGACGCACGCTATCTTCAGCAACGGCATCTTGCTGAGGTGCACGGGTCTCGTCTAAGTCATCCAGTAAGGCTTCAAAATAGTCATCGAGCGCCTGACCACTGGATAGGGCATTATGCTTGTTCATCCTGCTCCAGTCGCTCCAAATACGTTAACAGTGTCTTGTAGGCAAAAACGCCACGGCAATTTTTTGCATAAAACGACGCGGGCATATGTTTTAGGCTCGCATCGCGGAATTTGGTATCGATGGGCACCGCCGATGCCCAAACCTGATCGCTATAACGCACTTTAAGCTCTTGCAATGTTTCTAACGATGCGCGAGTTCGCTTGTCATACATGGTCGGTATGATCGTTAAGTTAAAATTAGAGGTTCGCGACTTCTGCATGATCTGCAGGGTGCGCATCATACGCTCTAACCCTTTCATTGCCAAAAATTCTGTTTGTACTGGGATCAACACACGGTGACTCGCTGCCAATGCATTCACCATCATTACCCCCAGTATAGGCGGGCAATCAATGAGGACATAATCGTACTCATCAGCCAGTGAATCGAGCGCCTTTTTAAGCACTAACCCCATCCCACCGCGATTGCCCATCACTCGGTCTAGTGTCGCAAGGGACATATGCGCGGGAATCAAGTCCATGTTGTCGAACTGGGTGCGCACAATCAGTGGCTTCACCGTTTCTTTATTCACGGTTTGCAGCTGAAAAAGATCGAATAAGCTCGCAGGCAACTGCTCAGAGTCAAAATTTAGATAGGTCGACAAGGAGGCGTGCGGGTCCGTGTCCACCAGCAGAACGCGCTTTTTTCGTTCGCTAATTAAACCGGCCAGTGTCACTGTGGTGGTTGTCTTACCGACACCGCCTTTTTGGTTGGCGATACTCCAGACTATCAAGCCCCACTCCTTATTTTAAATTCAGCTCAACCAGAATACGCTCTGCGATACGATCGAGCGGTAAATCCTCCGATGAAATACCCGCTTTAGCCACCGCTTGAGGCATACCGTAAACGACACAGCTTTCTTCGTCTTGTGCCCAAATGGTAGAGCCTGCGCTCTTCAGCATTCGTGCGCCTTCTCGGCCATCTGCCCCCATGCCTGTCAACACCATCGAAAGGACCTTGTCACCATAGACTTTGGCCGCCGAGCCAAAGGTCACATCGACACAAGGCTTATAGTTCATGCGCTCACCGCCATCTAAAATTTTCAAGCGCGCTGCGCCCGGTCGGCCATCTATCATCATCTGCATGCCACCCGGCGCCAAATAAGCATGGCCCGGCTTTAATGCATCACCGTCTTTGGCTTCGGTAACTGTAATCTGACTCAACCCATTCAAACGCTGTGCAAACGCTGCCGTAAATGTTGCTGGCATGTGTTGGATAAGCACAATCGGTAATGGAAAGTTGGCGGGAAGCTTGGTCAGCACTTTTTGCAGTGCGACTGGTCCACCAGTCGATGTGCCGATCGCCACGAGTTGATAACGCTTACCGCTTGAGGTAAATCGCGCAGGCGCCTTTGACTTTGCCGCAGGGGCTGGGCTTGGCGCCGCAGGACGGACGGGCGCACGTGCGCCGCCCGCAGGTGAGGCCGTTTGTCCTGTTGTCGCACTCGGTGCTGGTTTACTAGGACGACGCAAGAAAGAGCGCTTGCGCGCAATTTCGAGGACACGCTGTTGAAGTAAACTGGTCGCTTCATCACGATTGCGCGCAATATCCTCAAATTTCTTGGGTAAGAAATCCAAAGCTCCCGCTTCGAGCGCATCAAGGGTTGCTTTTGCGCCTTCATGAGTCAGAGATGAAAACATCAAGATTGGCGTCGGCGTTTGGTCCATGATTTGACGTACCGCTGAGATGCCATCTAGAACAGGCATCTCAATATCCATGGTCACGACGTCAGGTTTGAGCTGAGCAACCTTCTCTACCGCTTCTTTACCATTCACCGCGGTATCAATCACTTCCAGCCTAGGGTCGCCGTTAATAATCTCGCTGACGCGGCGGCGGAAGAAACTTGAATCATCCACCACCAGAACTTTCACTGCCATGCGCTTCCTTTTCTCAAATTAACCCGCGTAATGTTTTAGCAGGTTGGGCACATCGAGGATAAGAGCAATGTGTCCATCACTTGTGATGGTTGCCCCTGCCATACCGGGAGTCCCTTGTAGAAGTTCATCTAGCGGCTTGATGACCACTTCTTCTTGGCCAAACAAGGTGTCCACCACAAACGCAATGCGTTGATGAGCAATTTGCACAATCACCACATGGCCCTTGGTTTTATCGATACCAGACTGACCTTTACACAACCAATCTTGTAAGAAGAAGATAGGGATGGCTTTATCTCGAACAATCAAGGTAAGCTGCCCATCGACCGTATTGGTACGTGACATATCTAAACTGATAATTTCACTGACGTTCGACAGTGGGAACGCAAACGGATTATCACCGACGCCCACCATTAATGTCGGGAGAATAGCCAACGTTAGCGGAACCTTGATTTCAATAATGGTACCGCGTCCCAATTCAGAGTCGATGTTAATCGAACCGTTGAGTTTGGTGATCCCCGTTTTCACCACGTCCATGCCAACACCACGTCCGGAGATATCTGAGATCTCGGTTTTGGTCGAGAAACCGGGCGCGAAAATCAGGTTATACGCTTCACTGTTAGTCAGTCGTGCCGCAGCATCCGCATCTAAGACGCCACGATCGACCGCGATGCCTTTCAGTTTCTCCGCATCCATACCGCCACCATCGTCTTCGATAGTCAGCAGAATATGGTCACCTTCTTGCGACGCTTTCAAGGTGATGGTACCCACCCGTGGCTTACCCACCTTTTCACGCGCGTCTGGCATTTCAATGCCGTGGTCAACCGAGTTACGCACCAAGTGGACCATGGGGTCGGCCAATGCCTCGACCAAGTTTTTATCCAAGTCGGTCTCTTCGCCTTTCATCTCAAGGACGATTTCTTTCTTCAAGCTACGTGCTAAATCACGTACCACGCGTGGGAAGCGGCCAAAAACTTTTTTGATTGGCTGCATTCGCGTTTTCATGACCGCGCCTTGAAGATCGGCGGTGACCACATCGAGGTTAGTGACCGCTTTGGACATGCTCTCGTTGTTACTACTTTGCCCCAAACTCACCAAGCGGTTGCGTACCAGAACCAATTCACCCACCATGTTCATGATGGCATCGAGGGTTGAGGTATTAACGCGAACGGTTTGCTCCTGTTGTGGGGCAGCAGGTGGTTTTTTATCCGGTGCTTTTTCTGTCGCAGCGGGCGCTTTATTGCCGGCCCCCGCCTTAGCAGGCGCACTGGGTTTAGCAGGTTCCGCTTTTTTGGGTTCAGGCTTTGGCTCAGGTTTAGGTTCGGCTTTAGGCGCTTCTGCTTTTGCCGCTGCTGGAGGCGTATCGCCCACTGCAGGCCCTTTGCCTTTCCCGTGTAAATCATCGAGCAGCTTTTCGAACTCATCATCATCGATGAATTCATCACCACCGCCACTCGCAGGCGCTTTTTCAGGAGCGGACTGCTCCGGTGTGTCATTGCTATTTGCCGCGGGGCCTTTACCCGCACCGTGTAAATCGTCTAGCAGTTTCTCGAATTCGTCATCGGTGATATCACCACTGTCGGCCTCTGTGTCTGCAACCACATCGGGCTTGTCTTGGCTATCGCCGCCTGCTGTCGGCGCTTTCCCTTCGCCATGCAGTTGATCGAGTAAGCGATCAAATTCATCTTGGGTGATCTCATCGACCGAATCACCACTGATTGCATCATCACTCGATGCTGAAGCTTCCGGTTCTGGGGTCGGCTCTGGTTCTGGCTCAGGCGTTGGTTCTGGCTCAGGCGTTGGTTCGGGCTCTGCTTCTGGCTCAGGCGCTTGCTCGTCTGCACTGGCAGGTTTCGCATAGCGGTGCAGCGCCTCTAGCAACTCAGGCGAGGCCGCTGTCGGCTCCTCACTACTTTGAACCGCTGAGAATTGATCATTGATGGTATCCAACGCTTGCAAAATGGTATCCATCACATCTGAGGTCAACTCTCGACCATGGTTGCGCAGCGTATCAAAGACATTTTCCGCACCGTGACATGTGTCAACCAGCGCATTAAGGCCCAAAAAGCCCGCCCCGCCTTTTACGGTGTGGAAGCCACGGAAGATGGCATTCAGCAAGTCTGAATCGTCAGGGGCACGCTCCAAGTCGACCAGCTGTTCAGACAGCTGCTCAAGGATTTCTCCCGCTTCAATCAAAAAGTCCTGAAGGATTTCTTCATCCATTTCAAAGCTCATAGCGCACCTCTAAAAACCCAAACTCGATAATAAGTCATCGACATCATCCTGGCTGTGGACCACGTCATCACGCTCTTCAGGATGAATAATCGGTCCTTCCGGCGCTGACTTGTCAACGGTATCTTCTTGTTGAGACGGCGCTTCTCCCGCCGTCTCGTCATTTTCCATGCCGAATGCAGTCAGAATTTCGACGAGTTGTTGTTCGACTTCTTGCACAAGTTCGATAACACGTCGAATCACTTGGCCGGTGAGATCTTGAAAATCTTGAGCCATCAAAATATCGGTTAAATGGCCGTGAAGCTCTGTCGCTCCGCCTTCCACCTGGGTCAACAACTCGTCGATGTTGTGGCAAAGGCCTTTAAACTCATCCAGGGCGATTTCACCCCGCATCAAGCTGTTCCAATTCGGCCTAACCGCTTGCAAATTATCTTGCAACTCACTGGCAATAGGCATGGTACGTTCAACCGCATCCATGGTGCGGTTGGCCGCAAGCTCGGTTTTCTCCATCACATAAGTGAGGCGATCGCGAGCGTCAGGAATATCGACAGTCGCCAAATCACCAATTCTGGGATCCAAGCGAAAGTTGGAGATAGAGTCGTGTAATTGGCGGGTGAGTTTGCCCACTTCATTAAACAGTGGGTCTCGCGCCTCTTTCGCGATATCAGCGAGAAGCGCATTAGCGTTATCTTGCTCTCCACTCTCAAGATACGCGACCAATTGTTTCGCTTGGTCCAGATTGATCATGACGATTACCTTTTACTGTGCGCTTGCTAATTACATGCGCTCGAAAATTTTATCGAGCTTCTCTTTCAGTGTGGCAGCAGTAAAAGGTTTTACGATATAACCGTTCACGCCTGCTTGCGCAGCTTCAACAATCTGCTCACGCTTCGCTTCGGCAGTGATCATCAGTACAGGGAGATGCTTCAGGGAGTCATCCTTTCGGATCTCTTTGAGCAAATCGATTCCCTGCATCCCAGGCATATTCCAATCGGTCACGACAAAATCAATACCGCCCTTTTTGAGGATTGGCAGCGCTGTTAAGCCGTCATCCGCTTCAACGGTATTGTTGAAACCTAAGTCACGAAGAAGATTCTTTACGATACGGCGCATTGTTGAAAAATCATCAACAACGAGAATTTTCATGTTTTTATCCAAGGTTGCCTCCGGTGAGGTCTCGTTTTATTGTCGAAACTGTTACTTACTCACTATGCCAAGCGGAAAGCTTGGCTCTCAATCGTTGCGTGGCCTGACTCTGAATCTGACAGACCCGGGATTCACTCACCCCAATCACTGCCCCTATCTCTTTGAGGTTTAATTCCTCATCATAATAAAGAGATAGCACCAGTGCTTCTCTTTCGGGAAGACTTTTTATCGCCGCGGCCAATGCCGCTTTGAAATTATCCTCCGCAACATCCTGAAAGGGAAGATTGTCGTTGCGATGACTGTCGGTTGTAAATGCATCTTCGGAGACACCTAAGTCGTCCATGCCGATTAATCGGCCACAGTTAACGTCATTCAGTGCCTGATGATACTGATCTAGGCTCATATCAAGCCGTTGTGCCACTTCTACATCCGTGGGATCACGGCCTAATTCCTTTTCCAGTGAGGCTATCGCATCACTGATTGTCCTGCTTGCTTTGTGGACCGAGCGTGGCACCCAGTCACCACGGCGCATATCATCCAGCATAGCACCGCGAATCCGAATACCGGCATAGGTTTCAAAACTTGCGCCCTTACTCGGATCATAATTTTGCTGCGCTTCAAGCAAACCTATCATGCCTGCTTGAATTAAATCTTCGACTTGTACACTCGGCGGCAAGCGCCCCATTAAGTGGTGCGCTATCCGTTTGACCAAGGTTGAGTATCGTTCGAGTACCCCTTGGCCATTATCACCCGTGCGACTATAGGTGAGCGCTTTATTCACGAATTAACTCTCCTGCGTCATCATTTTTGATCAGCAAACGCTCAACAAAAAACTCCAGATGACCACCAGGGTTACGCGGTACTGGCCACGTCAGTGCTTTATTCGCCAGAGCGTTTAAAGCCAACGACGCTGGCGAGCGAGGAAATGCGTCGATAACAACTTTCTGTTTTCTCACTGCTTGCCTCACTCTTTCATCCACAGGAACACATGCCACTAATTCTAGATTAGCATTTAGAAACCTTTCAGTGACTCGCGTTAATTTTGTGAACAAATCTCGCCCTTCACGGTAGCTTCTGACCATATTTGCCACGATTTTAAATCGATTCACGCCATGTTCACGGCTTAAAATCTTGATCAGAGCATAGGCATCAGTGATTGACGTGGGCTCATCGCACACCACGACCACCACATCCTGCGCTGCACGCGAAAAGCTCAGTACCATATCAGAGATCCCCGCAGCGGTATCTACTAAGAGTACATCAACCTCTTCTTCGAGTGTACCAAAAGCGCGAATCAAACCAGCATGTTGCGCGGGAGTTAGCTCGGTCATGCCTTGCATTCCAGACGATGCTGGCACAATTTTCATACCGTGCGGCCCTTCAATGATGATGTCTTTCAAATCACAAACACCTTGAAGGACGTGAGACAAGTTCTTGCCGGCTCGTAATCCGAGCAACACATCGACATTCGCCAAGCCAAGGTCTGCGTCAAGCACCATGACTTTTTTGCCTTGGCGCGCCATAGAGGCTGCCATTCCTAGGGTGACATTTGTTTTCCCCACACCACCTTTACCGCCAGTCACTGTGATGACTTTAGTCCGTGAGGGGTTGGTTAGACGGCGAAGGCCGCTTGCTTGATCTTGCATGGTTGTCTCAATCATAAAAGTCCGCCCCATTCGACTCTGGGACATCACTGCTCCAGAAGTGATTGTGCTGATCCGCGCCTGATTCCAGCATTTCGCTGGCTTTTGACACGAGGAAGTGTCCTGTCGCTTGGCGGATATCTTCCGGCACACGTTGCCCGTCAGCTAAGTAAGCAACAGGCAGGGCATTTTCGATGGTGACACACAACAGCTCACCGAGGCTTAGAGATTCGTCCAGCTTTGTCAGCACACAGCCGGACAAAGGAATACGACGAAAATGTTCAATGGTTTCTTGTAATACGCGACGTTGGGACGTCGCAGGCAAAACCAGCAAGCTGCGGATATGCGAACCGCTGTTTTGCATTAATGTATCGAGCTGCTCTGAAAGGCGCAGATCGCGCTGACCCATACCGGCAGTATCAAGCAATATCAAACGTCTATGACGCAGTTGATAAAGGATGTCGGCCAGTTCATCGGCATCTTTAGCCACCTTGACCGGACAGCCAAGAATACGTCCATAGGTCGCAAGTTGTTCATGCGCCCCGATACGAAACGTATCTGTGGTGACTAACGCGATTTCTTCAGGGCCAAAGTCCATGGCGGCACGGGCCGCAAGCTTGGCGATCGTGGTAGTTTTTCCTACTCCGGTGGGGCCCAAAAGCGCAATCACGCCGCCTGTTTCAAGCATGTTTTCATCCACGGTGATGATTTGGTCAGCGACCAAATCAAGCAACGCTTGCCAAGCTTCAGTGGGAGGCGTGTCTTCTGGGATATAACACGCGAGCTGATCCGATAGGTCAGACGATAATCCCATGCGCTCCAAGCGTTTAATCAGCATGGCACGCAGCGGCTCTCTACGTTCAACCTCTTGCCACATCAAGCCTGACAGCTGATGTTCAAGTAAGCTACGAATGGAGGCCATTTCTTGGCGCATCGCTTCAATCTCTTCATTGGACGATTGCGACTGGCGCGCTTCGAACCGGGAAGGATCCAGTTTAGGCTTGCTACCCGGCTGTTGATGCTGGCGCCCTGCATCTTGCCAACTGCCACGACCATTGCTCTTCAACTCGCGACGAGGTTCATAACCTCGCCCTAATGCGGCAGGCCGCTCAGGTTCTCTCGAATTCGAATGACGTTGAGGGTCGGGGCGAGATGACTGTTTTTGTTGTCGTTGCAACAACGCAGACAGGGAGTCGGCTTCGTTTTGAGGCGCACGGTCTGCTGGGCCTGATTTATCTCGATATTCATCGAGCATGGCCGAAAAACGGGGCGGTCGCTGATTGCGCGGCGCCGCTTGTTGGCGTTGGCGCAATTGGACCTTGTCGTCAGCGAGCTGGCGGTGTGCATTTGAGTATGCCTGCGCCGCCTGCTCTTGTGCATGAGCCTGTGGCTGCGGCTTGGCAGGAACAGGATCTGTATCGGCATCGACGGCAGCAACAATTTCCACACCACCAGTCACTTTTTTGTTAGACATGATCACCGCATCCGCACCGAGCTCTTCTTTGACTTGGCCAAGTGCAGTACGCATGTCTTTAGCAAAAAAACGTTTGATTTTCAAAGCTCTGCCCTACTCAAAAAACGGTATTAATTATTACCGACCGCATTGACGATACGAATTTGTTTCTCATCCGGCACTTCTTGATATGACAAGACACGTAGCGTCGGAATGGTATTCTTCACAAATTTCGCTAAGGTCGCTCGAAGCACGCCAGACGTTAGCAACACGGCGGGCTCGCCTTGCAGCTCTTGCTGCTGCGTTGCCTCGGCTAATGATGATTGCAGGCGTTCTGCTAACCCAGGCTCAATGCCTGTCGACTCACCACCGGAGGCCTGCATGGTTTTATGCAACATCTGTTCCAGCTCAGGCACTAACGTAATGACTGGCAGTTCTGGCGCAATACCATTGATTTCCTGCACGATCAATCGACGCAGCGCAATCCGAACCGCTGCGGTGAGAATGTCGGGATCTTGACTCTTTCCTGCATACTCCGCCATGGTCTGCACGATGGTACGAATATCTCGAATGGGAATCGCCTCACTGAGCAAGTTTTGCAATACCTTCACCAAAACACTTAGTGGGATCTGGTCAGGGATGAGCCCTTCCACCAAACGAGGGACTTGTTTACCCAGCATATCGACAAGGTTTTGTGCCTCTTCGTGGCCCAATAAGCGCTCGGCATTATTCGTCAGCATTTGGCTAAGGTGTGTCGCCAATACGGTCGCAGAATCGACCACCGTATACCCCAACGCTTGTGCGTGCTCGCGTTGGCTTGGTTCAATCCAAACAGCTTCGAGTCCAAACGCGGGGTCTTGCGTCGGCTCTCCTTCAATCGGTCCAAACACTTGTCCCGGATTAATGGCAAGTTCATGCTCTGGACGGACTTCCGCTTCACCGACCGCAACACCCATTAAGGTAATTCGATAGTTATGCGGCGGTAACTCCAGATTATCGCGAATATGAACAGGAGGAATGAGGAATCCAAAGTCTTGTGAGAGTTTTTTACGTACGCCTTTTACTCGGTCAAGCAACTCACCGCCTTGGTCTCTGTCTACCATTGGAATTAGACGATAACCCACCTCTAGACCAATCACATCCACTGGCTGCACATCATCCCACGACAATTCTTTCGGTGTGATAGGTGCCGTCTCTAGCTGCTCGGGCTCATCCGCTTTTTGTTGCGCTTTTTGATACTGCTGGTATTTCCAATAGGACAAACCACCACAAATAATCGCTAACAGCAGGAACGGGATGTGTGGCATGCCCGGCACGATACCCATCACGGTAAGAATGCCGGTAGCAATCATCAGCGCGCGCGGGTTATCAAACAGTTGGAAGACAAGTTGCTGCCCCATGTCTTCATCAGTATTTTGACGCGTCACCATAATGGCGGCACCAATCGACAGCAAGAGCGACGGAATCTGTGCCACCAAGCCGTCACCAATGGTCAGCAAGGTATAGACTTCAATTGCATCAGAGAAAGGGAGGTCGTGCTGACCCATCCCGATAGACAGACCACCGACTATGTTAATTAGCAGGATAAGGATACCTGCGATCGCATCCCCTTTAACGAATTTAGACGCACCGTCCATGGAACCGTAGAAGTCCGCTTCTTTGGTCACTTCTTGGCGGCGCGTTCTCGCTTGTTCTTGATCGATAAGCCCAGCATTTAAGTCTGCATCAATGGCCATTTGCTTACCGGGCAAGGCATCCAAGGTAAAGCGAGCACTCACTTCCGAAATCCGTCCGGCACCCTTGGTTACTACCATAAAGTTGATGATCATCAGGATAAGGAACACCACCAGACCAACGGCATAGTTGCCCCCGATCACCACCGAACCAAACGCGCCGATCACCTGACCCGCGGCATCCGGCCCTTCATGGCCATAGAGCAACACCACCCGAGTCGACGCAACGTTCAACGCCAAGCGTAGTAAGGTCGCTATCAACAACACCGTGGGAAACGCGGCAAAATCAAGTGGACGACGGGTATAAATCGTGACGAGCAAAACCACCAGCGACAAGGCAATGTTGAACGAGAACATCAAGTCCAACAGCATGGGCGGAACGGGCAATACCACCATCGCGAGGGTGGCTAGTACTAGAATGGGTGCCCCAACCGCGGGCATCGCACGCAAGCGGTGGTAAGGAACTTTGTCTGAGAATGGCAGCTGCCACTTGGCTTTTAGCATGTTACAAGCTCAAATCCATGATAGGTGAACGGCGGAAAAAGCGACGCGCTCGTCAAACATAAGAGGAAGGGGAGAAAGCAATATTTGCGCCAACAAACAACCCCGAAAGTGTCAGCATTTTGTCACTTCTCAGACAAAAACACGCAGCCCAAAGGACAAGGGAGTGCTAGTCGTGGCGCAAATCTGGCGGAATCGGCAAATAAGCGTCTTCTGGACGCGTCGGCCGACGGCCTCGCCCTTTTTTGTATTGCTTGAGCTGGAAAACGTACGCCAGTACCTGTGCAACTGCCGTAAATAAACCATCTGGAATTTGTTGCTCAAGCTCTGTGCTAAAGTACAGTGCTCGCGCTAACGGCGGTGCAGGGACAATCGCTACATCATGCTCAGCGGCAATCTCACGAATTTTCAATGCCGTAAAGTCAGAGCCTTTTGCCACCACCACAGGTGCGCTATCCATGTCACTGTTATACCGAAGTGCAACCGAGTAGTGCTCGGGGTTAGTCACCACGACATCGGCTTGTGGCACTTCTGCCATCATTCGTCGTTGCGCCATTTCACGCTGCAACATGCGAATTCGACCTTTGACTTCAGGGCGACCCTCGGTTTCTTTGTACTCGTCCTTCACTTCTTGTTTGGTCATTTTTAGTTGCTCATTGTGCTGCCATATCTGAAACGGCACATCAATCGCAACCACAATCAACAGTGAGCAACATACCAACAACACGAAGTTAAGCAGAATATCCATCGCGTGATAGAGGTTTTGCGGGAAGGTTTCAATCGTCAGTTCGAAGAAGTCTTGGAGATTGATATACACCAAATAGGTTGCTACGCCCCCAACCAACAAGACTTTAAGAATCGATTTCAAAAGCTCGACCAAGCCTTGGGTGCCAAACATCCGTTTCACCCCCGCAATGGGGCTCATTTTAGATAACTTAGGGCGCGCCGCTTCCCACGAGAAGCTGATCCCACCAAGGCCTGCCGATCCAGCTAAACCAGAGAAAAACAGCAATAACAGCACGAGCCCGAGTGGTAGAATAAGGTGCAATAGCTCGCCAACTACCACGAGCATCAACTCGGAGGTATCAAACACCTCGGCGCGCGACAACGTAAAAAGCCTCGTCATCAACGCCATTAACGCTTCCCCGAGCGATTGCCCAAACCACATCAAACTCACCGCCCCCAATATAAGGACAGCGACCGATGCCAGTTCTCTTGAGCGCGGTACTTGGCCTTTCTCCCGCGCCTGCTCCTGCCTTCGGGGTGTAGCGTCTTCTGTTCTTTCTTGGCCGTCACTCTCTGCCATCAGTTCGGCTCACAGTTAATGCGAATCAAAGAGCAGACTTGGTTGAGCCCGGTCTGCCAGTGGTTATCGTAATGCGTCAAAATACCGAACAGTAAATACCAACTGATCAGCAAGCCCATCAGCAATGCAAATGCGAAGCCAAGAGAGAAAATATTTAGTTGGGGAGCGGCACGCGTCATCACCCCGAACGACAGGTTAACAATCAATAGCGCGATAATGCCCGCCAATGACATGCTCAAAGCGACCTGAAACATGATACCAAACCAATCCGCGAGGCTGCGATAATCCGCTGCACCAATCATCTCGCCGATAGGGAGCGTTTTAAAGCTCATAACCACTAAATTAAGCATTTGCAGGTGCCCATCAGTGGCAAGAAAGAGCATCACCGCCAAGAACAGATAGAATTGCCCTAGCAATGGGGTGTTTTGACCATTGGCGGGGTCAACCATGGAGGCGAAACCCAAACTGGATTGCATGCCGAGGATTTGCCCCAACACCACAAACGTTTGAGTAATAAATTGAGTGACCATGCCCATGGCCACGCCAATCACGATTTGCTGTGCCAACACCATAAATCCTGCAAACGACACCAATTCGATCTCTTCTGGCACGGCAGGAAGCGCAGGCATCACCGCAAAGGTAATCGCCAGTGACAGATATAAGCGAATGCGTACCGGCACAAACCGCGCGCCAAAGAACGTCATCGCCATCATCATCGAGGAGATGCGAGTGAACGGCCAAAAGTAATTGGCCATCCATGACAAGATAACAGAGGCGGGGTATTCCATGCCGTCGCCCTAGTAAAGCAGGGTTGGGATCTCTTCTACCAGGCGGTAGAAGTACTCCATCAGCATGCGCGTCATCCAATGGCCGAAAAACATAAGGGCCACAAACGTGGCGATCAAACGCGGTAAGAAGCTGAGTGTTTGCTCGTTGATTGAGGTTGCAGCTTGGAAAATCGCCACAATCAAGCCAACCAACAAACCGGGTACGACAATCGCCGACACCAGCAGTAACACCAGATACAAGGCATCTTGAAATAATTCAACAAACGCTTCCGGGGCCATCATTGCCTCCTTTAGCCAAAACTACCCGCTAAGGTAGAAAGAATGAGGTTCCACCCATCAACCAAGACAAACAGCATCAGCTTAAATGGCAAGGAGACGATCATCGGCGAGAGCATCATCATACCCATTGCCATCAGGACAGATGCCACCACCAAATCAATCACCAAAAACGGCAAAAATAGCATAAAACCAATTTGGAAAGCCGTTTTCAGCTCTGAGGTGACAAACGCAGGGATGAGTACCGTCATCGGGACTTGCTCTGGCTCACTGACTTGCGCACCCGACATGTTGACAAAGGTCTCAAGATCTTTGACGCGTGTCTGTCGCAACATAAACTCGCGTAACGGTACTTGCACACGGTCAAATGCGTCTCGCGCCGTTATTTGCTCATTGATGTAGGGTTGAATGGCGTCCGTGTTCATGCGATCGATCACCGGTGACATAATAAACAGTGTCAAGAACAAAGCGATCCCGATGATGACTTGGTTTGACGGTGTTTGCTGAAGTCCCATTGCCTGCCGCAAAATCGCCATCACCACCACAATTCGGGTGAATGAGGTCATCAAAATCACGATGGCGGGCAAAAAGCCCAGCGCGGTCATCAGAGCGAGGATCTGCAATGTCACCGAGTAGTCTTCACTGCCATCAGGATTGACGCGCATCGTCACGGCAGGGATCCCGCCTCCGGTGTTGCGACTTGTCTGCAGTCGCACTGCCTCACCGGCCTCATCAATCGATTCGGTGGTAATGGTTTCTTGTGCTGGCGTTGCTTCTTGTTGGGCAAATGTGACAGGTGAAAACAGTGACACCCACACAAAAAGCCAAGCCGCAAGTAACGTTTTGATAGTCATTTTCGATTCAACAGTTGGCCGAGTTGCTCAGCAAATCTCGTATTCGGTGCTGGCGCATTTGACGACGTCGGCATGGGCGAATCCAGCGCTTTTAGCAACCGAATATTGGTGGCTGTCACGCCGATCACAAGCTGCTCGCCATTGATATCGACCACTAAAATACGCTCTTTTTGCCCAACGGCCAGTTGGCTGATGATACGAATGCCATTAGCTTGCCCAGCCAATCCAGGCAGCTTTAATCGTCTCAACAACCACGCCAGCGCAAAAATAAGCGCAAGCACCAATGTCAGTGATACCAACATGGTCGCGATACTAATATCAGGCGCCGCGGCCCATACAGGCAGCGGCGCAAACAACAAGCCTCCCAAAAGCCGATGCATGATTTTCCTTATCGTAACTTCTTAATTCGCTCAGTCTGGCTGATCACATCCGTCAACCGAATACCAAATTTATCGTTCACCACAACCACTTCGCCATGCGCAATTAAGGTGCCATTCACCAGCACATCAAGCGATTCCCCTGCCAATCGATCTAGCTCGACCACAGAGCCTTGGTTTAATTGCAGCAAATTACGAATATTTATTTGTGTGCGCCCGACTTCCATCGATATGGTCACAGGGATATCGAGAATGGCATCCAGCTTGCGTTGCTCTTCTGGGCCAATTCTCTGTTCACTGTCGTCCGTCAGCTCTTCTAATGGTGCCGCTTGCACTTCATCAGAGCCTTCCACTTCTGACTGTTCGGCCAGGGCGGCAGCCCAATCATCATCTACATCATTTTGATCCATGACGTCTCACCCCTGTTTACTGGTTTTGATTACTGGTATCACTGCCACCTTTACCATCAATCGGTAAATCTTCTTCTAAGTCGTCAAGCAATTCTGGCTTGTCCTGAAGCAGTGAAATATCTGATTTAGCCATATCTGGCCGTTTCAATTTTTCAACGATTTTGAGTGCTAGCTTATCGTTAGACTGACCCATTTTGGCACGATAGGTCGGCAAATCTTCAATAAAGACTGTACACGCGTCTGGCATATCGACAGGGATCACGTCCCCTTTTTGCAACTCCATCAAATCGCGTAATGACAGCGTAGTATCTAACAGCTTGGCACTGAGCTCGACATTAACGTCCAAGATTTCATCGCGTAACGCTTTACTCCAGCGTACATCCGTGTCCATTTTGTCACTTTGGACACCCGCATCTAGCAACTCCCGAATCGGCTCTAGCATGGAGTACGGCATAACCATGTGGCAATCACCACCGCCGCCGTCAAGCTCGATATGGAACGAGCTCACCACAATTACTTCTGTTGGGCTAACAATGTTGGCCATCGCCGGGTTTACCTCTGAGTCGAGGTATTCAAAGGCCACTTCCATCACCGGTGCCCACGCGTCTTTGTAATCTTCAAACACGAGCTTGAGCAGCATTTGAATCACTCGTCGCTCGGTCGGAGTAAATTCACGCCCTTCAATCCGAGCATGAAAACGTCCGTCACCACCAAAGAAGTTTTCCACCAAGATGAAGACTAATCGTGCTTCCATGGTGATAAGCCCGGTCCCTTTTAATGGCCGGAAACGCACCATGTTTAAGCTCGTCGGGACATAGAGCGTGTTTTGGTACTCGCCAAATTTCATCATCTGCACGCCGTTAATCGATACTTCGGCGGTTTTACGCAGCATGTTAAACAAACTAATGCGCATGTGACGCGCAAAGCGCTCATTGATAAGTTCAAGCGTCGGCATGCGACCGCGCACAATACGGTCTTGCGAAGAGAAATCAAACCCTACCGCACCACCTTCGCCGGCTTCGGGCTCGTTATCATCCTCTTCGACGTCATCAACACCGTGAAGGAGCGCATCAATTTCGTCTTGGCTGAGTAGGTCGGTCACGTCATCACCTATTGCATCACAAAACCGGTAAACAGGACCCGTTCTACCACAGGTTCACCGGTGACTTTAATCAAGGCCGCACGCACATTCTCGGCCGCTTGCCGCCTCACTTCGAGTTGGCCTTGCGGTGTACGCAATTGCTCAGCGGTTGCCGCCCCAAAGGTATTCAACAGCGCGTGCTCCACCAAGGGCAAATTTTCTTTGGCAAGCGCTTCCATTTCATTGCCTCGCACCAGCAGCTGAGCCTTAACTTGAACGAGACGTTGCTGCTCGTCGCCCGTCACATTGAACACAAACGGGCGCGGTAAGGTGACATAAATCGCTGGCAGTGACATTGCTTGCTCTTCAAGCACAATATCGTCTTGGCTGTCATCTCCTCCAGATAAGAAGAAAAACGCTGCACCACCGGCCACTAACAGCAGCAACACAGCTGCAGCAATAATGATGATCAGCTTTTTCTTTCCACCTTCAGGCGCTTCTGGATTGTTATCATCGGCCATCGTTATTCGTGCTCCTCATCTTTACACCCACATCAAGCGTAATAGTCAACGGCTCTATCGCTATGTGAAACCTGTATGGTTTGGCTGGTTAATACCTCGTCAACACCGTCATCGAGCCCCGACATCCCGGATGCAGCCCCACTCGATTGGCCTGCGCCGCTTTGTTGCTGCTGACCCGATGCCATTTGTTGGGCACCACTGTCTTGCTGTTGGACCGAGCCTTGGGCTAATTGTAGCCCTTGCTGCTGTAACATTTCACGCAAACGCGGCATCGCTTGTTCGACGAGATCGCGTGCTTGATGGTTCGCGACGGTAATGTGCACAGTCGCTTGGTCATTGTTGATACCCAGCTTAATTTGCATCCGGCCTAATTCAGGTGGATCAAGGCGAATATCAACCTGTTTCAAATTTTTCGACAGCATTACATTAACGCGCTCACTGAGTGCCGCGCCCGCTTCTGCAGGCGATTGTCCCATGGGTAAGGGGGCTTGAGCATTTTGTGCCGCTTGCATATCTTGACGCGCAGTATGTGCTTGCGCCGATGACGTTCCTAAGCTAGTCGCTAACTGCTGCATCAGCGTATCGGAGCGTGTCGACCCACTACCATCCACTCCCGCTGCTTTATCCGCGTTTGCCGCCTTCTCAGTCATGGCTTTTACCGCAGCTTTGCTCAACCCTGCCGCTTGCGCCTGCTGACTGGCTAGCGCATTCGCGCCCGCCTGTCCTAATTGAGCGGTCAACGATGAAGAGGCCTTACTGCTGCTCTCCCCGTCACCGGCATGCAATTGATAAGTCGTTTGATTAGCTTGACGCTGCTTGTCCAGATTGTCTGCCGAACGCGCAGCCAACGCTGCGGCGATATCTTTAGCCACAACCGACTCTTTACCCTTTTTTTCAGTTTCATCCGCGCCGGCTTTGGCCTCGGCCCAAGGGATCGACGCCGACGCGAGCTTCATCGCTTTGTCTGGCTGTGCAGATGCCATCCCTTGTTCGTCACTGCTGAGACTGGTCCCGCTGCGCGCCTGTTGATTCGCTCTCACTTGCGCTACCAGTGCCGCTAGCTGGTTGGGCGACAATTGCGCCAGCGCCTGTTCTGGATCGACATCATCAGGCAGCTGCCGTGACAACGTCTCTAACAGTGCTTCTCGCGAGACCTTTTGCGCTTGGGCATGCTCGTGCATCTGTTTCTGCAATGATGCTAACGCTTTGTCATTTGACGCCTCTTTGTCGGCGCCTGTCATGTTGTCAGCATTGAGCAGTGATTCACTACCCGCTTTGACAGGCAAATCTTTGCCATTCAGCGTTGCGGCAGCTTGATTCAAGCGTGCAAGCAGTGCTTCCCCTTCCTCCATCGCGGTCATATCGGCAATTTGGGCCATTTCTGCTTCACTGAACATACCATCGGCCAGCATTGCCTCGGCATCGATCATTTGGCCATCAACCAGTAAGGTTTTGCCATCCGCCATCAACTCAATGGGCAACTCGCCATCCGCGCCATCTTGCTGAAGCGTTTGGCGTAATGTCGCTAAAAAGCCCGCTTCTGGCGACGCCTTAGCTTGTCCAGCTAAAGGCTGGCCCTCGCTTGGCGTTGGCGCGATGTTGGCAGATAGATTAGAAAGCGTCAGGTTAGACTGCGTCATAGGTCTCTCATCATTACCGTGTAAACCACCTGTTCGCGAGGCGAATACTCGCTCGTCGTGGTAATGACAAAGCAATTATCGCGCCATTATGAGATTAAGAGAAGGGGGAAGGACGACGGCGAGCAATAATCGCTGCCATTTCATCCATTTGGCGCTGCTCTTGATAGCGTTCTCGCTCCGCTTGCTCACGTTCACGCTTTTCAATTAGCCACTCTATCGATTGCCGATACTGCCGCGCTTGATGCCAGGTTTGTTGGCAGTTATCGAGATGCTCTTTAAACTGATGTTCTGCATCTCGCTGTTTTGCTAGGGTTTCATCCAGCTGGACTATGAATTTGTTTAGGTGGCCAAATGCACTGGCCGATAAACCTTGCTGGCCGCGATCACTCATTTGCCGACAATACTCCAAGCGGTACTGCTCGATTTGCTCCAGCTGACGATAGTAATTATCCAAAGATTGCTGCGCCGCGACAACGGCAAGCTGCGCCTGCTTTTCATCTTCTTGGGCTTTATCCAACAGCAGTGTCAGTGCATGATCAGCCATCGATTACCCCTGCAAGGTTGAGCGTAACATGTTGACGCACATATCATAGGGAACCACTTCTTTCATACCTTGCTGCAAATACCCATCCAATCGCGGCTTAATACTAAATGCTTGGTCAACCGCTGCATCTGAGCCTGGCTTGTACGCGCCAATCGAGACCAAGTCTTGATTTTTTCGGCAAACGGACAACACTTGCCGCACCGCTTTAGACATCAGAATTTGCTCTTCACTGGTGATGTTTGGCATCACACGGCTGACCGAACGCTCAACATCAATCGCAGGATAATGCCCACTGTCAGCCAACTCGCGCGATAACACGATATGCCCGTCAAGAATGGCGCGGGCTGCATCTGCAATCGGATCTTGTAAGTCATCACCTTCAGTGAGTACAGTGAAAAACGCCGTAATCGAACCTTGCCCAACCGCGCCATTACCGGCACGTTCAACCAACGAAGGCAAACGCGCAAAAACCGACGGCGGATACCCTTTGGTGGCCGGTGGCTCACCAACCGATAAAGCGATTTCACGCTGCGCTTGCGCAAAACGAGTCAAAGAGTCCATTAACAAGAGCACATCGAGCCCTAGATCGCGAAAGTATTCGGCAATGGTCAACGCAGTCTGGCACCCTTTGAGGCGCATCAGTGGTGACGCATCGGCAGGGGCTGCAACCACCACGGCACGCGCGCGTCCTTCCTCTCCGAGGATATCGTCAATAAACTCTTTGACTTCGCGACCACGCTCGCCAATGAGCCCCACCACAACCACTTGTGCGGTCGTACCTCGTGTCATCATGCCAAGCGTGACAGACTTACCTACCCCCGAGCCTGCAAACAAGCCGATACGTTGCCCTTTGCCGACGGTTAAAAGGCCATTAATCGCCTTAATACCCACATCCAAAGGTTCACGAATCGGCTGGCGCGCCAAGGGGTTGATTGGCGTCCCTTCTAAGCTAGCACGCTTATCAGTATAGATATCGCCCTTTCCATCCAAAGGGTTGCCCATACCGTCGATCACTCGGCCGAGTAATTCCATCCCCACCGCCAAATGGCCCCGCTCTGCCAGCGGCGTCACACGTGCACCAGGAAGCACACCAGACACTTGCTCATTGGGCATCAGATAAAGTAGCTCACCGGCAAAACCAACCACTTCGGCCTCAATGGTGCCATTAAGGGTATCGACCGAGCAGACAGAGCCAATCGGCGCGCGACAGCCAATGGCCTCGAGTGTCAATCCCACCATACGGACCAATTTCCCCGATGCGACGGGTTTGGGGGCGAGGTTATCAACTTGCCAGTGCTTGAGTCGCTCTGCCAATGCACTCATGACTCACCTTTGCCCTGATCCACGGATTCGTTTTGCTCAGCCGACGGTGCTTGCTTATCCTGTGAGCTAGCTTGAGAGTCTAGCTCTGACGACGCATGCTCTTGCGGTGCGTCCGCCTCCTGTTGCGCGTGATCAGGCATGGTTTGCTCAGATTCTGTCACAGGATCCGTTTGTTGGGACACTGCGTCCGACGGGCGCGCTTGGTTTTTACCATGAAACTCTCGTAACAAGGTGTCCACACGCTCGGCAAGACGGTAATCCACCACCGAGTCTTTCGCTTTTACGTGCACATCGCCACGAGACAGTGCTGGCTCGGATTGTAACGTCCAATCGCGCGCGGCAAGGGTATCTGGCCCGTATGCATCACTGACTACCGCGTGATCATCTGGGTGTAGGGATACAGTAACGGGGTGATCAGCAATCGGCAGTGCCTCGATGGCGGCGCGTAAGGTTTGTAAGATCACGTGCGGATTGGTCTGCACTTCGACGCCAATCAGAGATTTGGTCAACGCTTGCACCATCAATAGCAACTGCTGCTCGACATCTTCATTAACCTTTTCGAGCGGGTGCGTAAGCTGATTTAAAATTCTATCTAGATGCTGGCAGCGCTCCTCTATTAGCGCTTGCCCAGCGGCAACGCCTTCGTCAAAGCCTGCTTTTTTACCTTCTTCGTGGCCTTTCTCGCGTCCCTCTTCAAGGCCCGCTTCTAACCCCTCACGATGACCAAGCTGCTTGCCCTCCTCATGGCCCTCGTCGTAGCCTTGCTGACGAATCGCTTCGAGCGCATCCGCGGTTAAAGGTTCAGGCGCTAGCTCCGACTCTTCGGGTTCCGGTTCGGGCTCCGGCTCCCAACTCGGGTCATAGTTGAGTGCGGTTTCTTTGGGTAAAGACTGCTTATCGCCGTAAGGAGGCAGTTCCCATCGATCAATGGTTTCTGTCTGTGCTTCGTCAGCACGAATGTAGCCACGACGCTTATCTAGGCTCATGATTTACCTCTGATACGTGAATGGCCTAAACGAACTCGTCGCCGCCACCACCCGTAAGCATGATTTCACCCGCATCCGCGAGACGGCGCGCGATAGACAGGATCTCTTTCTGAGCCCCTTCTACATCTGAGACACGGATCGGTCCCATGGCTTCGATATCGTCTTGCAGCATTTCTGCCGCACGCTTAGACATGTTGCGGTAGATTTTCTCACGTAGATTATCTTCCGCACCTTTAAGCGCTTTTTGCAAGACTTCTTGCGGCACGTCACGCAGCATGGTTTGAATACCGCGATCGTCGACATCGATAAGGTTGTCGAATACGAACATCAGATCTTGGATTTGCGAGGCCATCTCTTCGTCTTGATCGCGAATCGAGTCCATCAACACGCCTTCAATACTGTTGTCCATATAGTTCATGATCTCAGCTGCTGCCTTCAAGCCACCAATTTTGGCAGCTTGCGCCCCCGCTTGGCCAGCGAACTGTTTCTCCATGATTTCATTCAACTCGTGCAATGCAGCAGGCTGAACTTCTTCGAGGTTGGCAATCCGCATCATCAGATCTAACCGGTCACGTTCAACAAACTGTGAGAGGATCTCCGCGGAATGCTCGGGGTCGAGATACGAAAGTACAATGGTCTGTATCTGCGGGTGCTCGTTGATAATGATGCTCGCCACTTGACGAGGATCCATCCACTTGAGTGAATCCAAGCCTTTCGAGCCACTGCCAAGCAAAATCTGATCGACCAAGTTGTTGGCTTTGTCTTCACCCAACGCAGCCACCAGTGCATTACGGACAAAGTCTTCACTACCCATCCCGATTGAGGTGTATTTTTGGATTTCCTCGAGAAAGGCGCGGTGAACAGCGGCCACTTTATCAGAGTTAAGGTCAGTCATTGAGGTCATGGCCGCACCGACGCGTTGCACCTGCTTTGGCTCAAGGTGGCGAATAATACTCGCCGCATCTTGCTCACTCAGGCTCAACAACAAAATTGCTGCCTTTTCAATGCCACTCAACGAGTTGACATCAAAGCTGGTGCCCGGTTGCTCTTCACCGTCGGTTGTCGCGACTTCATTTGCCATCTTGCATTACCCAGTTCTTCACAGCTTGTGCGGCTAGGTCTGGCTCGTTCGCCACCAATGCCCGCACCGCTTTCAACAAGTCTTCATCTTTGTGTAAGTTTGGCAAGGACACATCCGATGAAGACATCGCAAAGTTACTTGAGCCATCAAGCTCCGAGCCAATCAGGCCAATGTCATCACCGTCAGGAGAGATGGGTAAGCCATCGGGTCCCAAGATCTCGCCATTGGGCCCCACGGTATTGCCATCTTCGTCGAGCGCTGGGTACAACAGCTTTTTCATGGCTGGGCGGATAAGCACCAAGATAACCACGATAATTACCAATGCCGCCGCCATCCAGCGCACCCAGTCGTTGAAGTTTGGATGCTCCCAAATTGGCACATCCATCGCCATATCTTGTTCAGGCTCAACAAAGGGCACCGCGATGACTTCAATCACGTCCCCACGCGCTTCACTGAAACCGACACCGCCCATCAACAAACGACGAATTTTTGCGATTTCATCATCGGTCAGTGGCGTTTTCACCACATCACCGGTTTCCGGATCCACACTTTGCTTAAAGTTGACCGCGACCGAGACGGTTTGGCGGTCAATAATGCCAGACTGTGCACGACGGTGACGGATGGTGGTGTCCAATTCAAAGTTTCGCGTGGCTTCACGACTGACCGAGCCCGTGTCTCCTGCGCCACCATTTTTCAAATCTTGAACGTCTTCAGGAATCGATGCATCCGCCGGTGGCTGATTACTTAACGCCCCCGGGATCCCTGCGACCATATCACTACTATTGTAGTCTTCACGGGTGTACTCACTGCGCGTGGCGGGCGTATTGGGATTAAATTGCTTTTGGGTTTCTTCTAGCGAACTAAAGTCCATCGACACATCGACTTGCGAGGTATAGTTACCCAAACCCAATACTGGGATGAGAATAGAATCGATTTTGTCGCGTAACTGGCGCTCTTGCTTACGCTCAAGCTCATATTCTTTGCGGCGTGCTGCCGTGGCAGGATCTTCACTCCCCGAGTTCAACAAACGTCCATGCTGATCGGTTACCGTTACACGGGTCGGTTTCAGGGATGGAACGGCAGAGGCAACCATATCGACAATCGAGTCCACCTCTTCTTGTCCGAGTGTATTCGCGCCGCCAAGCGTGAGAAATACAGTTGCTGAGGCTTCTTGATTGTGACGCACAAACACGCTTTGCTTTGGCATCGCCAGCAGCACGCGCGCTTTGCGGACATGACGGACTTCTTCAATCGCGGCAGCAAGTTGACGTTCGCGGCTCAGTTTCAAGCGCTCGCGCTCAAGCTGTTGTGAGACGCCAAATCCCATGTCATTAAGAAGGATATCATCGCCTTCAGCGGTTGCGGTGTTTAATCCTGCCCGAGTCAGTCCCAAACGAATCGATGAGTATTCATCCGCAGGGACACGAATCGTATTACCATCTAACTGATAATTAATCTTTTCTTGATCGAGGTGATCAAGCACCGGAATTAGCTCCTCGGTTTCATACGAGCCCAGTGGACGCATTTCGGGTTCTTGAACCCAGAAAAACAGCATCATAATCAACGCGACGCAGATAGCGACCGCTAACACGAGGATCATCTGACGTACCATGTCCAAGTCGCCGAATAGCGAGTCAGACTTGGCAGACTGCTCTAACGCATCCGGGTCTTGTACGTCTTGATCCATCTCTGGCCCAAGCTCCGTGGATGGCAATGCTGCCGCCCCTTCGGAGACTGCCAGATCGGTGTTTTGATTCTCTTCAGCCACTGGTTAATTCCTACATTACACTGGCATATTCATCAGTTCTTTGTACGCTTCAACCAGCTTGTTGCGGGTTTGAACCGTTGCATCGAATGCCACACTCGACTTATTACGTGCGATCATCACATCCGACAAACTGACACTACGGTCGCCTTCATCAAAGCGCGTGGCAAGTTCACCCGATGTTTTTTGTAATCCGTTAACATGGTTGATCGCGCTGGCCAGCATATCGCCAAATTCTTGGCTCACTTGTTGGCCCGTCGCTGGTTGCGACACGTTTTTCGCGGCCACCGCCATGGCTTGCATCTCTTGGGACAGGGCATTGACTTTCATCGTCGATCCTTACTGTGTCAATTTTTTGTCAACTTGGTCAGATTTTCTCCGCCATGACAGCTAACTTGCAACTTTGAGGCCACGTTGGCAAAGGCCTCACATCCTAGGGCGTTAGCTTGGAATTTCAATCCCAGCATCACGCATTTTGGCTAATTTATAACGCAATGTTCGCGGGCTGATCCCTAACCGCTCAGCCACTTCTTTGCGGCGTCCTTCACAAGCACGAATAGTATCTAGAATGATAGCAAACTCTTGATCCCGAAGCTCATTCCCCAATCCAGCATTACCGTTTATCGTTGGATCGGAAAAGGATGCCGCTGATGTCGCAACCGATGGTGCCACCGGCTGGCTATCCATCACTCGATGCTGTAAGCCAGAGGCATCATGCCAATCATGGCCCTCTAGCAAAATATCACTCGCTTGAATGCAGGCATTGCTCGCCAGAATCAGAGCGCGCTGCATCACGTTGTCGAGCTCACGGACGTTGCCGGGCCATGGATAGTGGAGGAGTTTCTGCTCTGCATCTTGACTTAATGTAGGGCACGGCATGCCTTGTTTTTGACAGTGGCGTGACAACAAATGACTCGCCAGTGGGATAATATCACCGGGCCTGTCTGTGAGCGCAGGCCAGGTAATAGGAAAGACGTTTAACCGATAATACAGATCTTCTCGGAAATGCCCTTCGGCCACATACTCTTTGAGATCGCGGTTACTGGTGGCCAATACGCGAACATCCAGTTGAATACTTTTACGGCCCCCTAAGCGTTCAACTTCACGCTCTTGAAGTACCCGCAATAACTTAGCTTGGAGACCCAAGTCCATTTCGCTAATTTCATCCAGCAAAATGGTGCCACCTTGAGCTTGCTCAAATTTCCCTGGGCAAGCTTGTACGGCGCCAGTAAATGCACCTTTCTCGTAACCAAACAGTGTCGCTTCCAGCATGTTTTCTGGAATGGCCGCGCAGTTAATCGCGACAAAAGGCGCCGCCACGCGCACAGAATGATCGTGGATATATCGCGCCATCACTTCTTTACCCGAGCCTGACGGCCCTAAGATCATCACATTGGCATCGGTCGCGGCCACTTTGTCAGCCAACGCCATCAATGCGACACTTTTAGGATCCGCGACAATGGCGTCCGAGCTGTCCGCTTTAACCGGAGCATAACGGCTGACCATGTTGAGTAGCACTTCAGGCGCGAACGGCTTGGCCATATAGTCAATCGCCCCTTCTTTCATCGCGGCCACTGCATCTTCAATGTTGGCGTAGGCTGTCATCAATAACACCGGTAAATTCGGGGTGTTATTTTTGATGGTTCGCAGCAAAGCGAGCCCGTCCATTCCGGCCATTTGGACATCGGAAACGACAATATCGACCGCCTCTGATTTTAAGGTCAGCAAGGCTTGCTCGGCACTATCAGCCTCGATCCAGTGATATCCGGCAAGGGCAAGCGTATCGACGAGGGCCTCACGCAAACCTTCGTCATCTTCGACGATCAGGACAGTTGTTTGGCTCATTGTGTTTCTCCTACGCTATCACTGCTTTTTGCAGCAGGGGTGTCTGCCAACGGCAAGCACAGTGTAAAACAAGCGCCTTGACCCGGCTCTGACTGCAGCGTCAAGGTGCCTTTGTGGGCATGGCAAACCATTTGAACAACGGCAAGCCCTAAGCCCGTCCCTTGCTGACGGGTGGTAAAAAAGGGCTCTAACACTTTCGCCTGAAGCTCAGGTGCGATACCTGGGCCATTATCGGCAACCGACAACAAGAGATTGCTTTCATGCGTGCGCGCATCGACCACGACTTGGCACGCCTTTCCCGCAACCTGAATAGCATTTACCACTAAGTTACTTAGTGCGCTCGCTAAGGCATTCACATTTCCCAGCAAGGTCACGCTTTCGTCATCACTATTGATGGCAAAATCAACATTCTTTCCTTGAACGACCGCGTCCACCATAGGCTCAAACTCATTAAAGAGCTGCTCAACCGTAAACCGGTCAACCACTTTGTTATCGCCCCCTTTAGCGAATAACAGCATGTCATTCACTTGCTTTTCGAGATCGTGCAGCCTATCGAGCAATTTCAACTGGAAACGCTGTCGGGTGGCTTCATTCAGATTGGGTGCACCTAAATTCGCCGCATACAACATGGCGCTGGATAACGGTGTTCGCACCTGATGTGCCAAGGAAGCCACCATTTTCCCTAAGGATGAAAGCCGCTGCAGATCACTGACCCGTGATTGCAGCAAGCGGGTCTCTGTCATATCGGTAATCAAGATCAGTTGACCAGAATCTGATGCCGATATGGCAAGCTTTACTCGGCGGCCATCTTTTAGCGATACTTCATGCCCATCATCATCACGCGGAGAGAAGGCGCGTTGGATCACGTCAAACCAACGTTCTTGCGTGAGTGGTTCACCCAACAAGCGACGAGCCTCTGGATTGGCTTCTGCCACTCGGCCGTTTGAATCAAGCAAAATCACACCAGCAGGCATGACATCCAATACTTGTTTATAACGCGTAACTTGTTGGTCCACTGATCCCAGTGGCGACGATTGGCTTTCCATCTCGGCAATACACGATTTGATAAAGGTTTTATCCAATTAAGCAGGGATTATGCCATAAAAATAGCTATTTATATCATGCAATTAGAAACAAAAAAGCGAAGTCATTTTTTTGACTCCGCTTTTTTGACACACGGTCGGTTTAAATCAATTCTTCTTTATTTAACCCGTATTTCCGCATCTTTTCGACTAGCGTCGTCCTTCGCATACTCAGCATGTCTGCCGCGCGAGCAACCACGCCTGATTGCGCCTCCAAAGCTTGTCGAATCAAATCAACTTCGTAATCCGCCAGCATTTCTTTTAGGTTAACGCCTTCCGGCGGTAGCACGACCGCGCCTGGACTATCGTGAAAGCCTGGCATCTCATCCATCATAGGATCATCGTCGGGTTCACTAAACATCGCCGTTAAGGCATCACGTTCAGCCACAGCGGTTTCTTCCACCGAATACGCTTCCGGCTGAAATTCTGGAATATCACTATAACGATATTTAGCAGGAAGGTGGTTGACGTCAACAAGCTGTCCCGGATACAAAATCGCAAGACGTTCAATGAGGTTGGCGAGCTCACGCACGTTACCGGGCCACTCATGCTCCATGAGCGAGTTGATCGCGCGTGGTGAGAGGTGCACACGGCTGCTTCCTTCACTATCGAGACGCGACATCAGTTCGTGTATCAGCATTGGGATGTCGTCAAGACGCTCTCTAAGCGGCGGCATTTCGATCGGAAACACGTTTAAGCGATAGTAAAGATCTTCGCGAAAATCGCCCTCTTCAATCATTTGCTCAAGCTGGCGGTGTGTGGCCGCAACCACTCTGACATCCGCGCGAATACTCTTATTTCCCCCGACTCGCTCAAAGGTGCGCTCTTGCAACACTCTTAGCAGCTTAACTTGCATCGGCATGGGCATATCGCCAATTTCGTCAAGGAATAAGGTTCCGCCCTCGGCCAACTCAAAGCGTCCTTTACGCGCGGAAATCGCCCCCGTAAACGCGCCTTTTTCGTGACCAAATAGCTCGCTTTCTAAAAGCTCTGCTGGGATGGCACCACAGTTGACCGGCACAAAAGGACCGGATGCTCGTGAGGAAGCATGATGAATGTGTCGAGCGACCACTTCTTTACCAGTACCCGACTCACCCAGAATCAATACATTCGCTTCGGTGGCAGCCACTTGGTCTACCAAACGACGGACTTGCCCCATCGCCTCACTCTTACCGACCATGTTGTGAAAGGCGGTATTGTCACCGCTAAGCTGCGGAATGCTAAATGCCTGTTTTCCTGCAAACTCTCGACAGTGGTGAAGCGCGTCAAATAATTGCGGGTAGTTAAGGGGGAGACCCAGTTCACCGACATAGTTTGGCAGTCCTGAAAGCTCACGGTCGTGGCGACGTATCGCGATAACAGGAACATGATGATAGGTAGCAAGCTGCTCAAGTACCTTTTCAAGCAAGGCAGAAGAGCGGACGTGGCCAAGAAAACATGCGCCCCAGTTTTGCTCCCAAAGTGCGTCACTGACATCTGCTGTCGAGTGAAGCGCGTAACGCTCGCCAATAAAGTCGAGTATCACGCCGAGATCGTGACGAAACTGGTCATCGTCATCGATAACAAGGATTTTTGCTAAATCTTGCATGTGTGAGATACGTCTGCCCTGATAGATATATTATTGTTGTCACGTGCTAAAAAGCCGCAACAAACTCAATTTTAATCAAGACATTGTAATAGAGAACGCACATAAGGCAACCGGAGACACAGTAAACCTGTGACTCCAGTGCCATGTCAGTCTTTTGGTAGGCTGTTTAGCTGGTCGCTTGGGTCAGATTATGGTATTCGGACGGAATCTGGTCCCACGCCGATTTTATCTCACGTAAAATCTCAATCACATCGTCGATGGGTTCCGGTTTATTTTCCAAATTCGCCTCACTGACTTGGCGAATCATAAAGTCATAAAGCGCATCCAGGTTGTTGGCAATTTCGCCTCCATCATCCATTGATAGACAAGCGCGGAGATTAATAATGATATCCAACGCTTTACCTAACCGCTCACCTTTGACGGATAAGTCGCCTTGTGCCATGGCGGCCTTGCCCTGAATCAAGCGTTCAATCGCACCGGCCATCAACATCTGTATGACCTTATGAGGCGACGCGGCGCTTAATTGACTGTCAACAGAGACCTTTTTATAGGCCTGTAGTGAGCCTCTCATAGTCTTCCTCACCTATTGAAATTTCTTATACAGCTGCACAGATTGCTTACCCTTGCGCTGCTGCAACAACGTCTTGGCAGCATCAGCTCTTTCATTATCGAGTGCTTGAACCAGCTGTTCGGTTCTTGATAATGCCTTTGCCCATGCTTGACCATCAGGCTGCTCCGAAGACGCTGCAATCTGGTCGAGTAATGCCTTTCTATCATGCAATTGCTGAGCCAGTTTTTCGGGATCAGCATCACGTTCGGCTAGTGAATGCGCAATCGCCTCATCAATCGCTTCTAATTGCTGAAGCCAGTGTGTCATTTCACTCGTCATCATGCTGGCATGATGTTTTGCATTGCTTGAAGCTGTGAGCGCATTTGCGCTGTCGCTTCTTCCATGGCAGAGAAGCGTTTCATGGTCCGCGCCTCAAGGTTTTCCATCCGTCTATCCAGCTCCTGCTGCTCATCGCGTAAGCGCAGCTTCTGATCAGACAAGGTATTCTCGCGGTTACTGATGGCGCCACCTGCCCCGGTAAAGCCATTCACAACTTCTTCCAGCTGGCGAGCAAACCCCTTGTTTCCACCAAAGAAACCTTCTAAAGCGTTAAAATTTTGACGCAGCTGTCTATCTAACACCTTGCTATCAATTTCTAACCGCCCATCCATCGTGGTCGTTACACCCAGCTCGCTGAGTGTCTTCATCCCTTCTGGTGCTTGTTCAATGGGCGATGAAAACAAGTTCCGTAAGCGACTTGTGGCCGTACGGATTACACTTTCTCCGACTAATGGCCCACCTTGCTGTGTCTCGGGATCGTATTTACCCACGGCTTGTGCCACACGGAAAAAGGCGTTGTAGTTATCAACAAAGCTTTCCAGCGTGGAGCGTACCGACTCACGATCATGCTCAACAGACAAGGTAATGGGTGACGCCCCAGCTTGACTGACGTCAAGTGACACCCCTTCAATCGCATTGGTAAAGGTGTTGGTTTCACTGGAGACAGATGCAATACCATCAATCATAATCTGCGCATCTTGCGCAGCTTGCATTTGCGTCAAGCCATTGCCAGCTTGACCGACTTTAAATCCCAGTTGATGCAGGGCGCTCCCCATTTGAGCATCAACGTTCACTGCAATCTGATTGCCCGCCCCCGTCTTAGTGCCGTTTAGAACCAATCTTGCACCACTGTCATCTTGGATCAGTGACGCTTGCACACCGGGGTTGGTTGGGTCGCTATTAATCGCACGGACAACGTCGGTTAAACTATTTTTACCTTGCGGGATATCAATGATGCTTGTCCGGTTGCCCATGGTAATGGTGAGCTTACCAGTACCGAGTGGTGCATCAGAATCCATGCCAGCAGAAACGAGCTTATGCGTGCTCGCTAGCTGCTGAACATTAATTTGGTATTTTCCGGGGATCGCATCAGGACTCGCTGATGCACTTAAAGCGTCAGAATTACTGACTGAGGCAGTCCTTGCCGCATAAGACTCGTTGCGACGAAAGTCATACATTTGACTTTTGAGTTTATCGAGAGATTCTTTTAAGCGGCCAAACGCACTGATGTCAGTTTCGACATCATTCATGCGTTTGACGATTCGCTCTTGTTTGGGTGCACGCTCAGCATCCACGATCTTAGTGACCATGGCATTGATATCGATACCGCTACCCATGCCTGCTGCGTTTACACCCATGACGATTCTCTCACCTCGTTATACCTTTTCTGCCACCAGCCCTCGCGCATGTTGCGACAATTGCTTGGCCAGCTCTAGCATTTCTTTTTCTGGGATTTGGCGGATGATATCCCCACTGCTCATTTCATAAACAGTGATGATACTTCTGCCCGTATCCTCATCAAGCCGGAATGCTAGGCCTTTGTTAAAAGAGGACATAAACTCATCGAGACGTTCGACCAACTTCTCCAGCTGCTCACGTTGCATTTCGCGGGTTTCGTTAAGACGCTCCGCTTGTTCAACGCGTCGCTGCTGCATAGACTCACGCGTTTCTCGACGAACGGCCTGCTGGTTTTGACTCACGCTAACCTGGTCAGACCGAGTTTTTCCTACTCTCTCTTCTCTTGCAATCTTTGTGCCGTCGGAAGAGCCGGTATGAGGCAGGGATGAAGTTGAAACGGATGAAATGTCCATTACGATTCACCTCCTGTTAGCGTAGCGGCGGAGTGTCCGCCGCTACTGGGTTATAAAGCGTGATTAACCCAACAGGCTCAGTGCCGCTGACGGCGCCTGCTTGGCCTGTGCCAGAATCGACGTACCAGATTGCTGCAGAATCTGAGACTTAGTGAACTCAGTGGTCTCTTTAGCGAAGTCCACATCGCGGATTCGGCTGTTAGAGGCGGTCACGTTCTCGTTCACGTTGTCCAAGTTCGCAATCGTGTGGCTTAGACGGTTCTGTTTCGCACCCAGCTCAGCACGGTGTGAGTCGATAAACTGCATCGCGTTATCGATAAGACCCACAGCTTTCTGTGCACCACCGATAGTCGAAACATCCACATCTTTGATGGTTTCATCCACCTTGGTACCCATTGCCAATGACGTTGCCAATGCACCGGTAAAGGTAGCATCTGAACCTGCTGCAGTGACAATCTGAAGCTCACCATCTTCAGTAACCGATGCGCTCAGTTTGTCTTGCGACTGACCATTAATATAGGTAGCAATTTCTTCAATGTCATCGCCGCCTTTTGCTGTCACGTTGATAGAGGTCGTTGCACCGTCCGCATCCGTAATAGTAATGGCTAAGGTTGCACCGTCTGTTGCTGTCCAACCTGCAGATTTTGCGTTTGCTGCAGTAAAGCTAGCACCACCCATTTCAGCATGATCAGCACGGATGTTTTTGAATTCCATCATCACGGCTTCACCGGCATCCGCACCCACTTGGAATGAACGCGTACCAAATGTGCCGTTCAGTAGTTTCGCACCACCGAATGATGTGGTTTCTGCAATACGGTTTAATTCGTCTTGCAAGGCCACCACTTCTTCTTGGATAGCTGCACGCTCAGAGTCGCCGTTTGCACCGTTAGCGGACTGCAAGGATAGGTCACGCATACGTTGCAAGATGTTGCTTGACTCTTCCATCGCCCCTTCGGCGGTTTGCGCCATAGAGATACCGTCGTTGGCATTACGTACGGCAACATCCAGACCACTGCTTTGAGACATCAAGCGGTTAGAAATTTGCAGACCCGCTGCGTCATCCTTGGCGCTGTTGATACGATAACCGGATGACAAACGTTCCATTGAGTTGTTCAGCGCATCGGTTGAGTTATTCAAGTAACGCTGAGCAGTCATTGCAGGGACGTTAGTGTTAACTGTAATAGCCATAACTATTCTCCTTTGGTTCTAGGTCCGGCTTCGCCCAGCTGACCAGGGAAAACCAGTTCGAAAATCTTTCACAACCCATTTAGCGGCGCACAGTCAAAAAGCTTTAATATTTTTTGCGTGCTGACGATGGCTAAACCACCGTCGCTTCATGGTGCTATGGAAGTTAACGTCCACAGGAGAAATATCTTTAGCGTGATTCGCGAAAAAAATGACATAAAAAAAAGCGGCAATCAGTTGCCGCTTTTTAGTTGCTTGATTTGTCAGTGTTACTGAAGCAAGTTCAGTGCAGCTTGAGGCATCTGTTTGGCCTGAGCCAACATCGACGTACCCGCTTGCTGAAGGATCTGCCCTTTCGTCATGGCCGTGGTTTCGCGCGCGAAGTCAGTATCGCGAATCCGGCTATTGGACGCAGACACATTCTCCTGAATGTTCGACAAGTTGCTGATGGTGTGGCTCAAGCGGTTTTGCTTCGCACCCAAGTCAGCACGCTGACTGTCGATATAACGCATCGCAGAGTCAATCACACCAACGGCCATTTGTGCACCGCCCACATCCGATACGTCGATGTCTTTGGTCGTGATCAAGTCACCGTTACCGGAAACTAACCCTAACGATGTCGCAAGTCCGCCTCCGAAGGTAACTGTGCCTTCGACTTTGGGCTCTTCGATAAAGATTTGCAATTGCCCTTCTTCATCGACAGACGCGGTGAGCATTTCATCGGATTGACCATTGATGTAGCTGGCCAATTCTTCAACATCATCACCTGGCTTGGCACCGATCGTTAAGCTGACATTTTCACCGTCTTTGGTGGTAAACTGTAGCTGCAGTGTTGATGCGGTCGGGTCAACTTGCCAGTCAGCCGATTTTGGCTGTGTGCCAACGAATTCAACCCCACCCATGCGGAAATCATCCGCGCGGATACTGGTTAAGCCCATGATGATCGCCTCACCGGCATCGGCACCGACTTGGAAAGACGCATCCCCGAAAGAGCCGTTGAGTAGGCGTCGCCCACCGAATGCTGTAGTTTCTGCAATACGGTTTAGCTCATCCTGCAAGGCTGCAACCTCTTCTTGAATCGCGATGCGCTCGGATTTACCGTTCGCGCCATTCGCTGACTGCAGTGAGAGATCTCGCATACGTTGCAAGATGTTAGTGGATTCTTGCATGGCGCCTTCAGCGGTCTGCGCAATCGAAATACCATCGTTGGCGTTTCGCATTGCCACATCCAGACCACGCGTCTGAGCAACCAAACGGTTAGAAATCTGCAAACCCGCCGCGTCGTCTTTAGCACTGTTGATTCGGCTACCTGACGACAGACGTTCCATTGAATTATTCAACTCATCAGTCGCTTTATTCAGGTAACGCTGCGCAGTCATCGCAGACACGTTGGTGTTAACTGTTACACCCATTTTGCTCTCCTTTGACTTTCGCTTGCTTTGCGAAACAGCCTACCCGCGACGTGTTGCACTGTTTGTTTGCGGTGCTGCGGGAACAGCTTGTTAATCAGTTTCAAGATCAGCCCGTTCAAAAACTGGCCGCTTGATGAATTTAATACAATATGTGTGCCAACTTTATAAAGTTTATTTTAATCAATGATTTATTGACCTTTATTGCTCAACCAATCATCTTAAGAGGCAACGCCTAAACCATAAAATGCGGCGAAAGCGGCAAACGAGCGGCAATGCCTATCCAACTTTATTTGCTTTGTTACCCTGCAAGTAAGTTGCCAAACACGCTAACCCACAGATCAAAGGAACATTTTTTGCATTAACCTTGGCTTGCCATACAGCGCCATTGCCTTGACAGGCAGCGCCAACGGCCGTGCTCACCACAGCTAGAATAGGACGACGCAATCTATGACCCAAGATAACGATGGCCATACCAATATGACGTTGGATGAGGCATTTAAACTCGGCATAAACCTTTATCAAGAAGGAAATAAAGCGGACGCCCGCGACGTGTTCGAGCAAATTTTGTCTCATGCGCCCGATGCGGCACAAGTGCGGCAAGTCCTCGCCGTATTAGATGCGGAGGAAGGCAATCTCGAGCAGGCGATGGCGCATATCAACCATGCACTGGCACTCACTCCCGACGATTTATCATTACTGTTTGATAAAGCGCAGCTGCTGGTTCAACAAGGAAAGAACACGGCAGCAATGGAGATCGTCGAACGTCTATTTGTTGCCGCGCCAACCAACCCTGACATTCTGAACCTACGTGCCCAACTGACTGACAAACTCGGCCATAAAGGCGAAAGCCGTCGTACCCATGCATTACGTGACGAGTTACACCAACTCAAAAATCAAGGGCTCGCCGAAGAAATTGAGAAAACCATGACATTAGCGGCGAACTTCATGGCTGATGGGCATGTGGAGCAAGGCGAACAGCTCTATCAAACGATCTTAACGCTTGAGCCGGATTACCCGCCGGCACTGATGGCACTGGCGCAGTATGCGCTAGATGATGAAGCCTTCGGAAAAGCCCATCAGTTGTTACTCCGTGGCAGTGATAAAGCGCAAGCTCACCCAGTTTGGCAACTGCTTCTGATCAAAGCCGAATCGGGATTAGGCCACTATGCCCACGCGAGACGACGCTGCCTGAGCGTGTATAAACAAAGCCAAGATCCAGCGTTTCTCCGACAATTATTGGTGATTTACCTCAATGAGCAAAACTGGTTAGAAGCCAGTAAACTTGCTAAGCAGTGCTTGCGGGAAGACCCTGAGCGCGGAGAGTTACATTATGCGCTGGCGCGTGCCACATTTGAGCATTTGAAACAACATCACCAATTTACCCACGAAAAACTGACCCATTGCTACCATATTCACGAAAAAGCCTGCCAATACGTCGTGGGTAAGCATGCGAATACCTTGCAAGCGCAATTAGGCGAATTAGATTGGTATTTAGGCAACATTGATAGCGCGCAAAAGCGTCTCGAATCGCTATTGGCTGACAGCCCGGATGATCACGCGCTGCGCTTTAACTTAGCGTTTGTCTATCGTACTCAGATGGCATGGCCCGCATTTTATGAGGCCAACGAAGCTGGCATTGAATGTGGGCGTCGACTGAAATATCACGGTGAGTTACCACGTTGGGACCTTTCTCGTCCCGAAAGCGATGCTGTACTCATTATGCCTGAACAAGGTGTCGGGGATGAGCTCGCCTATTTTCATAATGTGCCTATGGTGGTGGAACGTGCCCGAAAGGTCTACGTTGGCTGTGATCCTCGTCTTGAGCCCGTGCTCAAAGCTGCCTTTCCCACCACAGAGATCGTGCCTATTTCACGTACTGATGGGAAAGATATCCATATTCCTGATCACGTGTTGGCCGATATCAATAGCTGGGTCGCGGGCGGCTCACTGGCGGGAATTTGTTATCAGCACTTCGAACGCCACCTTTACCAGCAAACCTATATTCATGCGTCGGCGACTCAAGAGACACCTTGGCAATCGGTGCTAGATGAACTGAAAGCACAAGGGCCAGTTATTGGCGTTTGCTGGCGAAGTGGCTTGGCGGCGGCAACACGGAATATCCACTATTTGATTGCCGATGAACTGGGGCAATGGTTAACAAAAATGCGCTCCCTTCATCCTAAGGTTCAGTTTGTGAACCTACAGTATGGCGACTGCTCAAAAGAGCTGGCCAAAGTTAAAAAGCAAACTGGGGTCGAGGTTGTGCAATTGCCAGGCTTGGATCTTAAGGATGATTTTGTCGGGAGTGCGAATGTTATGGCATCCATTGACGGCGTGTTTACCGCAGGTACCGCTGTTCACCGGACCGCCGTTGCGGTAGGGGCACCTTGTTATGTCTTTTTTGCCGGCCACAAAGACAGTGATCCGATGCAAGCGGTCGCAATGTCTGGCCATCAAGAGTATGCGTTCTGCTATCCACCCTTACTGAACGATAAAAAGCCGCTATTGGACGCCATGGCACAGGCCATGTATCGCGATTTATTGACCGGATAACCGACGTTGTCTCAATACCACTAATAGCAAAAGGGCAGTCAATACTGCCCTTTTCATAGAAACGTCTCACCGTTAAAGCACGTTGACGATGCGGATTAGATATAGTTGAACAGCGATAAGTCTTTCGTTTTCGCAAACGCTTGTTGCGATGCCTGTAGGGCTAACATGTCTTCATTCATATCGATCGCAGCTTGGGTATAGTCCAAGTCCTCCATAGTGCCCAATGAGCGATTTAGCACCAATTTGAAATCTTTGTGCATGCTCTCTTGCCGATCTAGCGTAGTCAAACGTGTCCCGACCTCAGAACGGGCCTTGTTTAAGTGTTTGAAGGCCGCTGCAAACTGATCGGTGACTTGATGCAGCTCTGCGGTTGCAGACGCATCATCGATGTCAGCATACGACAACGCGGCACCATGTTTAAACGCATCAAAGATAGTGAAGGTGTCTTGACGCTCGAGTGCAATGGTATCGCCGGGCTTCATCTCACCTTCAAAGGTCATTTTAAGCGTGTTCCACTCAATCCCATTTTGAGGATCGTAGAGCCCAGTGCTCACTTCGGTCCCGTTTTGGGTTAATGAATAGGTTGTATCTCCACTGGCATTTACATCAAAGGTCACGGCGTACGCGGCGTTGTCTGCATTATTGCTGTTTTCTGCGCGAGCAAGCAGCAACAAGGAGCCATCTTGCAAATCGTATTCGGGCTGATAATCCCCATAAGGGTTATCAATTTCCATAAACATTTTATCGCCCGGATCCGATGTGGGCACTTCTACCGCGGGGGCAACTTGCGCAGTACGAAAATAGCTATCACCGGCATAACGGACATTGCCTTGACTGTCGCGATAAAAAGGTTGCGTGCTGGTTTGGGTCCCTGAGAACAAGAAGTTGCCTGATTCATCCTTGGTATTCACCAAGTCCATAAAATTATCAAACATACCTTGCAAGTCTTGACGGTGCGCGGTGCGATCGTCATCGGATAGCGACCCGTTGATCATCGCCATCACTTTGCGTTTCGCACTGTCCATCAATTGCTCAGACTCATCAATCGCGATCTCTTCACGCGTTTGGCGGTTTCTCGCTAACGTTATCGAGTCAATGAACTGATCAATTTGTTCGTCTTGCTGGCGGAAATTCTGAATATAAATTGACGACACAGGATCATCACCTGCAGTGATCACCCGCTTACCGGTCGCCATTTGTTCTTGATTATCTTGCACCTTAATATTCTGGCGCATGATATCGTTAGACACTGACTGGTAGTTGTGAAAGCTGGCAATACGGCTAATCATGATCGCTATCCTTATCGTGTCGCATTGAGCAGTGAATCAAACGTCTCATTTGCCGCTGTCATAATGCGCGACGCCGCCATATAGGCACGTTGAAACTTCATCATATTCGCGGCTTCTTCGTCCAGATTGACCCCAGCGATTTCAGCAACGCGTCCTTCGGCCGCATCATGCTCCACCAAGCTGACATCTTGCAGTCGTTCATACGACGCCTTTTGTACGCCAAGGTCGGTATTCAACCCTTCATACACATCCAACAAGGTAGAACGTCCGTTATCCATTAGCTTTTGCGTTTGCAATTCTTGCATTCGGATCAGGTTACTGTTGTCGCCATCTGCTGGGATCAGACTGATGGCAAGAATGTCGTCAGGCGCCGCTTTATCGTTAATCTCAATCAAGGTGCCATTGACGTTAATCGGCCCTGTTGGCGGATATGCTTGCGGAGCAAGCAATACTTGTCCGTCTGTATCCGTGACCGCAAACTGACTCCCATCGGGTGATATGCGAACTTGGAATTCTTTCTGAGCCCCAGACTGCAGTACGCGCACATCCCCCTCACCATGGCTAATTGAGCTGGCGCTGACATAACTTTGAGCGGCAATGCCAGCAGGATCATCCATCACCATGCGGATTTGCCCCGCAGCTGCACGCGCGGGGCGCAAAAAGACCCGTTCGTTAGGCGCAAGGTTAGCGTCGATTTGAACGCGCATGCCATCTACATTAAAACTTGGCGGTGTTCCGCTTGGCGTCACCGCTGATTGCTGGCCATCAGGTGACGTGAGTGTGTACTGCGCCCCATCAAATTTTAATTGATAGTCACCAATTTTAAGCTTCTGAAGATCATCGATGTACACTTTAAGATCGGCGGTCGAATCACCACTTTTGATCACCCGGGATGCCGCAATACGGTCGTCATTAAAGTCGGTCAGGATATTCTTGCCAACCTCACCATTTAGATCGAAGCCTTGTCCTTGCAAATCGTTCAATGCTTGAGAAAAGCCAATCGCCATACGGCCGAGTTCGTCACGCGCCTGCCCCAGTGTCTGATCGCGATATTCAAATAACGCGCCGAGCTTACCGCGAATATCGCGATTAGAAATCGCTTTCACGCTTTTCCCTTCAACTAAGGCCAGCTGACGTTCTTGGTGATCAGGCTTTCCCGGTAAGGTTGTGAGTTCACTGCTGTTCATCCCTGACACTAACATATGACCACTGCCGATGATGACGTTAAATAAGCCATCTTCACGCGCATTAACACTGACTTGGGTGTATTCAGCTAACTCACGAATGAGCTTGTCATGACGGTCAAGTAGATCGTTCGGCTCGCCCGGTGTTTTCAGAATAGCTTTATGAATATCAACAATTTCGCGGCCAATATCGTTCATACGCTTGACCGTGGCATCGATTTGCGAGGAGGTATCAATCGACTGCTGCTGAAGTACGCCATATACGTCGTTTAATCCAGCAGACACCATGCGCGCTTTCTCTAGCACCACCTTACGCGCTCCCATATCACTCGGGCTATCGGTGAGGCCTTTTACTGCACCAAAGAACTCATTCATATTGTCAGGAATTTTCCGCGCTGAGTGCGCCATCATATCGTCAAGGCGCCCAAGCTGATCATTACGCGCGGCGGCATGTTCTAAATTGGAGGTAGCAATATTGAGCTCATTAACGGCAAACTTATCGTAATTACGGCGCACGGCAGCGGCGTGTACGCCGTCACCGTAGTTATTCCCTCCCCAATAATGAGGATCGTTAACTTGTTGCTCAACAGACTGACGGCTATAACCCTCAGTGTTCACATTGGAAATATTGTGACCTGTGGTATTAAGTTGTCGCTGCGCGGTGAGTACACCTTGCGACCCAAGGGAAAGCAGGTCAAAGCCCATTGTGCCTCCAGAAAACCCGGCAATAGAAACGAGATACAGGAATCAAAGCAAGAATTGAGCCAATAGAAATATAGGCTTTTTATTTTATAAAAATCAGTGAGTTAATATAATTTTTCAACATCAGACAAAGAAAGGAAAGGACAACGGCAAGCCCTTGCCTGCCGTTATTGATCCATCATGCCGCGGACTTGATCGAGCACGCGGAGCACCTTGTTCGAATAATCCGGATCGGTCGCATAACCGGCCTGATGCAACTCGCGAATAAATTGCTCTGGTTGTGCAGACTGGGACAGTGCCTGCTGATAGCGAGGGTTGCTATTGAGGAAAGAGACGAAGTCGTCAAAGCTATCTTGATACGATGGGTAGGCACGGAAACTCGCGGTTTCTTGAACCGGTATGCCATCATAGACTTCTAAGGTCTGCGTCGCGACTTTATCGCCCTGCCAGCGCTTATCGGCCTTAATATTAAATAGGTTATGGCTGTTATCGCGCGCGTTGGCGATCACTTTTTTACCCCATCCCGTTTCTAGCGCCGCTTGCGCAAGAATAATCGCAGGATCGGTACCTAGCGCCCGAGCGGCTCGACGTGCGTGAGGCGTGAGGGTTTGCACAAACGATTCTGGCGAATCAAACGATTCTTTACGTATAGGACGCTCTGGAATACTTGGCGGCGCAATAGATTGTCTATCCAGTTCGGCCATCGCTTGCTCTGCCGCTTGCCGACTTTGATCTTTATTCATGGGCAGCGCGTTCGCGGATGCGAAAGCGGCCTCTTTTAAGTTGGTTTGGGGCTCACCCGATTGCGCGCTGCCTAGCTGTTGCACAATCATATCTGCCAGGCCGAGGGAACCCTCCCGGCTCAGTTCACTGGCAAGTTGCTCATCGGCCATTTGCTCGTAAAATTTCGACGTGCGGTTATCAATCAAATCCGATTCAAAGGCTTCATTCGCTTCTCGCATCGATTTGAACAGCATTTGTGTAAACAACGACTCAAACTGTTCTGCCGCCGCCCGCAATGCCGCTTTTTCATCACCATCTTTACCACTTACGGCTTTTTGCCGTAGTGAATCGAGCTGGCTAATGTCATGCACAAACTGGCTATCAACCGGTGATTTCATTGTTCTGCCCTATATCACGATCAACTGGCCATCAATGGCACCTGCTTGTTTCAGCGCTTGCAGTATTGCCATCAGATCTGACGGTGCTGCCCCCACGCCATTAACGGCACGTACCAAGTCGTCCAAGGTCACGCCCGGCTTAAAGTGGAACATCCGCCCCTCTTCTTCTTGCACTTCAATATCAGTATCCGGCGTAACGATCGCTTCCCCGCCCCCGAGCGGATTAGGCTGACTCACATTGAAATCTTCATTAATGGATACTGTCATCCCACCATGAGTGATCGCCGCAGGTCGCAAACGAACATTTTGTCCCACCACGATCGTCCCCGTGCGGGAGTTTACAATGATCTTGGCGGCGGCATCGCCCGGCTCAAATTCAATGTTTTCCACCGTCGATAAAAACGCGACGCGCTGGCTGACATCACGAGGCGCTCGAACACGTATAGACGTCGCATCCATCGCTGAGGCCATTGAAGGGCCTAAGAAGCGATTAATGGCATCCGCCATACGTTGGGCAGTGGTGAAATCTGCTTGGAATAAGTTGAAGGTCAAGAAATCGCCGCGACCAAAGGGATTGGGCACTTCGCGCTCAACAGACGCGCCATTAGTGATACGGCCAACCGTTGGTGTATTCCCCACTAATCGTGAGCCATCCGCCCCCGTGGCGCTAAAGCCACCCACAATCAAGTTGCCTTGTGCAATGGCATAGACGTTACCATCCAAACCTTTCAGGAAGGTTTGCAACAGCGTTCCCCCGCGCAGGCTTTCAGCCGAACCAATCGAGGAAACCGTAACGTCAAGTTTTTGACCCTGCTTCGCAAAAGCGGGTAAATCTGCCGTAACAGCCACCGCCGCAATATTGGCTGCCTGAGGGTTGATGTCGGGTGGCAGCTGGATGCCAAAGTTTTCCAGCATAGATTTAAAACTTTGATCGGTAAACGGCGTGCTCTCACCGGTGCCCGGCAAACCCACGACCAGACCATAGCCTGTCAGGGTGTTGCTGCGCACGCCTGCCACTTCCGACACATCTTTTATGCGTGCCGCGAGGCTCGGAAACGCCACCACCAGCAATACAATCGATAACAACCACTTTTTCACGTCAACTCTCCGGCACGTTATTGCGCTATAAAGTGACATTAAAGAATCGTGCCAACCAGCCTTGCTCTTGCGTATCTTGGCGATCACCCGTTCCTGAATATTGAATACGCGCGTTAGAAATACGTGTCGATGCAATCGTGTTATCTGGGCTAATGTCGGCCGGACGAATGGTACCGCTGAGGCGTATGTATTCATCCCCTGAGTTTAATGTCAGCCACTTTTCACCTCGAACCATGAGGTTGCCATTCGAGAGAACATCAATTACTTGGACTGAGATTGATCCCTGTAGGCTGTTGCTCTGATCGGCTGAGGCAGAGCCTGTGAAGGAGTTATCGTTACTCACTTCATAAGAAAGGGTCCGCTCGCCGATAGTGATCTCTTCCCCCCCCAACGAGAGCGGATCCATGCTAAGGTCATTGGATTTCGCCAAATCAGAGCTCGCACTTTTTTGTGCTTGCGTGTTCTCTTCGAGCATCACGGTGACGATATCCCCCAAACCGCGCGGTTTAGACCCGTCATAAAGGTCACGCTGGCGAGTACTATCAAACAAGGAGCCTGTCGCCGTCGCGTAATGCTCTGGGGGTTGCTGAGGACGAATGGGTGACCAAGCCGGATCACCTGCTTTGGGATCTTCGCGTTGGCGGAGTAAGCCAATCAGCCCCTCACTGTCTGGCGCTGTCTCGCCCTCGACCGCATCCGTGGTTGAGGTTGCTTGGTCAAGATCACTACCTGTGTCTTGCTGACCCGGCAAAGAGCAGCCGCTCAGACCGAACAAGGCCATAAGCAACAAGCTTGGCATTAAAACACGTTGGAAAGTCATCAGCGCCCCCTTGTAACCCTTAACCTTGTTTATAACTGCTGATTCACATAACTCAGCATTTGGTCAACAGACGAAATCACTTTTGAGTTCATCTCGTAGACACGCTGCGCTTCAATCATGTTGACCAGCTCTTCGGTGACATTCACGTTCGAGGTTTCTAGCATCGACTGCTTCACTTCACCGAAGCCATCCAGACCAGGCACCCCTTCTTGTGGATCGCCACTGGCCCCTGTCGGTAAGTAAATGTTTTGCCCAATCGGCTCCAACCCACCTGGGTTGATAAAATCGACCGTGGTGATCTGACCCAACACTTGGTTTTCTTGCTGCCCACGCAAACGGGCTGACACTTCACCGTCAGTACCCACCGTAATCTGCACCGCGTCTTGCGGTACGGTGATTTCAGGTTGCAGCACGTAGCCAGAACCCGATGTCACTATGGTGCCTTCATCGTTTAGGGTGAACTGACCATTACGTTGGTAACCGATATTGCCGTCCGGCAACAATACTTGGAAGAAACCATCGCCTTGGATCATCATATCAAGCGCGTTATTGGTGGTTTGCACATTACCATTGGTATGAACACGCTGCGTGGCAACCACTTTAGAACCCGCGCCTAGCATCAAGCCACTGGGCAACTCTGTGTTCTGCGAAGACTGGCCACCCGGTTGGTTGATGTTTTGATAAAACAAATCTTCAAACACGGCACGCGACTTTTTAAAGCCAATGGTGGATGCGTTCGCTAAGTTATTCGAGATGGTCGAGATGTTAGTCTGTTGCGCATCAAGTCCGGTTTTACTGACCCATAATGCTGGATGCATAGTGTGTTCCTCTTAAGATGACTTAGCCAAGCTGCAACAGTGATGCAGACGACTCGTCCATTTTTTCCGCAGTTTTCATCAGCTTCACTTGCATTTCAAAGTGACGCTGCAAGTCGATTAAGCCGGTCATTTCGCCCACAGCATTAACGTTGCTGCCTTCTAATGCACCGGTGAGTAGCGTCACGCCCGCATCAGCAGGAAAGATAGTGCCGGGTTGCTTGGCTTTGAAAACCCCGTCTTTGTCTTTGAATAAGTCTTGATTGTCGGGACGAACCAATTTAATCCTATCCACCACTTCCATCGCATCAGCAGGCGCCCCTTGCGGAAGCACCGACACCGAGCCATCTTTGCCCACTTCAATTTTTGCTGCCGGGAGTGGAATAAAAATCGGACCGCCGGTTTCCCCTAAGATTAGGTTGCCGTTACTGTTTTGCAGCAGCCCTGTCTGGTCGACTTTCAAGTGGCCCGCGCGGGTATATCCCTCTTGCCCTTGGCTATCGAGTACCGCTAACCAACCCTGTCCCTGTACGGCAACATCGAGGCTACGGCCGGTGGTAATCGTTGAGCCTTGCTCAAAACGATAGCCAGGACGCTCTGTCATGTTGAACACACGGCTGGGAAGTCCTTCGCCATACGCTTGCATGGAGCGAGACTGCTCAAGATCGGCTCGAAAGCCTGTTGTGCTCACGTTTGCCAAGTTATTTGCGCGCAGCTGCATCGCTTGCATGTCCTGCTTCGCACCACTCATGGCAAGGTATAACGCGCGATCCATATTGGTTGCCTCCACAATCGTTCTAACTAGAACAAAGCAAAGAGCATGCCATTATTAAAACTTGATGTTTATCAGGTGATTATGAAGATTTAGCGCCAAGAAGACGCTAAAGAGAAGGAGAGAATGGAAAAGCCTTGCCGCCCAAGGGGTGGACGGCAAGGAAAGCACGGCTATCGAATTTGCAAGATGTTTTGTTGCATCTGGTTGCTCACTTCCAAGGCTCGCGAGTTGGCTTGGAAGTTACGCTGTGCAGTGATCAAGTCCACCAGCTCTTGAGTCATATCGATATTCGATTGCTCGATCGTTCCGCTTTTTACTTGGCCAAACGCACCTTGCATCGCTTCACCAAAAATAGGATCGCCAGAGTCTTGTGTCACATCCCATTGGGTGTTGCCCACTTGCGCGAGGCCTTGTTGGTTGGCCACACGAACCATGGCGACACGCCCTAGTGCGATGTTTTCACCGTTACTATAGGTGGCCATGATGGTGCCTTTGGGATCAATATCGACCTTGGTCAAATAGCCGGTCGTCGCGCCATCGTCGCTAAACTTACGCATTTCAAACGGTGCGGCATATTGGGTTGGGTTGTCGAAGTTAATCGTCAACTGCTGATCACCATTTGCACCGTTCATCTCTAGCGCCGCCCCCGCAGGGCCGAGTGGATCGGTCACTATTGGGTTGCCACCGTTGATGCTGTTAACGGAGCCATCTGAGTTAAAATCGACCGTATGCCCCGTGTGTCCTGTGGCGTTGGTGACGTTACCACCTTGAATATTAACCGGTTTTTCCCCTTCGGGATCCGTCATGGTGTAGTACACCGACCAACTATTCGGGTTGGCGGGATCATTGCCTTTCACATAGTAGGTGGAAAGCTTATAAGGCTGACCCAATGAATCATACACAGTGGCAGAGGTTTGCTTGTTGTAGGTTTCTGGGTCTTCAAAATTAAACTGCGCCGGATCTTTCTCTGCGCCACCGGCTGGTAAGTTCAAGCCAATATCAACGTTTTGCGAGGCACGAGGCTGACCAAACTGATCGGGCACATTCAGGGCTTGGGGTTCGTACGATCCCACTTGCTGCGTGTCAGGGTCTACTTTATAACCCAGCAGATATTGACCTTCCGAGTTGATAATGTCGTTGTTTTTATCAAGGTGGAAGGCACCGTTACGCGTCAGGTGATAGTCACTGGTTTGAAGCTTATCATTCGAGACGCCAAAGAACCCATTACCACTGATCCGTAAATCCAACGGGTTGTTGGTGTAGATACTCGAGCCCTCATGGAACTGCTGCGCAACGACCGAGGTTTGCACACCTGTACCATTGGTGGTTTTCGAGTTCGAAAAAATCGACGTTGAATACACATCCCCGAACTCAGCACGCGACTCTTTAAAGCCATAGGTATTGGCGTTCGCAATGTTGTTACTGGTGGTATTCATGTCTTTCTGGGCCGCACCAAGGCCACTTAACGCAATATTAAAACCCATTGCTTTCCACTCCTAATAAATCGGTTAGCCTTTCGTCACATTACCGACGTCGGCATTACCGACTTCTAGCACTTCAGCGAGCTTGAACGGTGAGGAGAAGCCGGCAAGATTTAACATCACGTTGCCGTCGCCATTCCCCAGCAAGACACTGTTCACATTGGCATAGGTTGATAAATCAAACTCTTGAGTTTTGCCATCAACCATGCCGCTGACTTTCAATCGATAGCGACCTTCCGGCATCGGATTGCCGTTGTCATCGTTGCCGTCCCACTCAACCCGGTGATCGCCGGGCGGCTTCGGCCCCATACTGAAGGTTCGTAATAGCTGGCCTTGTTCGTTCTCCACCCGAACACTCACGTTATCGAGCGCGCGAGGCAGTTTTACCATGCCCGCGATTCCGCCCGCTTCAGGCTTGACGCCCATCGAGCCAGGAACCAGTACGTCTCGGCCAACCAAAGATGACGCTTGTAGTGCTTGGTTTGAAGTAATCGACTCATTGAACGCATCAAATTGATTGTTCATCTTGCCGATCCCTTCTACCGTCGCGAATGACGCCATCTGGGAGATCATTTTGTCATTGTCGACAGGCTTGAACGGATCCTGTTGTGACAGCTGCTTGGTGAGCAGTGAGAGAAAGTCTTCCTGCTTGAGCTCAGTCTGTCCGGTGACTTTCTCCTGGCTCTCTTGCAGTTTTTTCTCCTGCTGCGCCTTGAGCTGGTCAATGTAGGACAGTCCGCTAGTCGAACCTGTACCGTCGATTCCGGCCATTATCGCCTCCTACATTACTGACCCATCTGAAGCGTACGCATCAGCATTTGTTTACTCGCATCGGCAACCTGCACGTTAGTTTGGTAGGCGCGCGACGCGGAGATCATATTCGCCATTTCTTCCATCACGTTGACGTTGGGTTTAAAAATATAACCCTCTTCATTCGCCATCGGGTGGTCAGGGTTATATTCGGCACGTAAAGGCTTTTGGCTCTCAACGATACCTTTAATATGCACCGGCACACTCTCACCACTTTGCTGCTTGAAGCGATTAAGCTCTGCAGCAAAAATCGGATGCCGTGCACGGTAGGTTTCCTGCGCAGAACTGCTTACCGAATTGGCATTGGCTAGGTTGCTTGATGTGGTGTTCAACCGCACTGACTCTGCGCTCATCGCCGAACCAGACACGTTAAAGATATTAAACAAGCTCATCGGTTATTCCCCTTTCAATGCCTTTTTCATGTTCTTGAACTTTGAGCCAAGAAAATCCAGTGAGGCTTGGTATTCCAATGCATTCTGCATAAACAAATTCTTTTCGAGCTGAGCATCAACCGTGTTGCCATCCCCAGTATCAGGTTGCGTAGGCACGCGGTACTTCTTCTCGCCCGCCACGTGGGTGGTGGCAGCAATGTGCCGCTCATTAGTGCGGCTTAGGCCAATACTTGCCCCTGAGGTTGCCGCCTGCAAAGCACGTTTAAAGTCGATATCTTGTGCTTTGTAGCCTGGCGTATTGGCATTAGCAATGTTGCTAGACAGCGTCTCTGCCCGTGTAGCGCGTACGCCGACAGTGTGCTGGTGTACGCCTAATGCATTGTCAAATGTAATCGCCATGGGCAACCTCCAAAACTCTTCTCATCACATCAAAGCAATCTTGATGCCAATTTTTTACTTCCAGTCTAAACGCTATATTTTCAATGAGATAGAAACCAAGCCGCGGGATTATCTGGATGAGACGGCGGCAATACTCACTAAAGAAGAGGCAAACAGAAAAGAAAAAGCGGCAAGAAAGATGCCGCTTTTGAAAAGGATTACTTGAGTTTGTAAATAATACCGGGGTTACACCGGATCATCTCAAATTTATCAGTGAGCCCAGTCAGCGACTCAGACGCCCCAAGAATTAAGTGTCCGCCCGGGTTAAGCGCTCCCGCCATCTGATTTAAGACCTGAGCCTTCATGTCTGGCGAAAAGTAAATTAAGACGTTACGACAAAAAATAATGTCGAACTTACCCAATAAGCTATAGCTTTCCATCAGGTTCTGCGGGCGGAATGTCACCATGCGCTTAATATTCTCTTTCACCCGCATCTTGCCATCACCGACATCTTCAAAGAAGGTACGACGACGCTCAGGTGAGAGTCCGCGCCCTAGGGCAAGATTATCGTAAATTCCCTGACGGCAAGCCTCCAACATCGACGTTGATATATCGGTAGCAGTAATGCTCACACTGCCTAGCATGCCCGGCTTACGTTGCTGCGTTTCAGCCACTGTCATGGCAATAGAATACGGCTCTTGCCCGGATGAGCTCGCCGCCGACCAAATTTTGATCGGTTTGCGGGCTTTGCCTAATTCAGGAAGTAGACGATGGGCCAACACTTCAAACGGGTAGGTGTCACGAAACCACAGGGTTTCATTGGTGGTCATCGCATCGATTGCTGCCACTGCCAGCTCTCGGTTTCGGCCCGTAATAACCGATTTCACCAACTCAGAGAGTGACGCCAAACCAAACTTATTGACCAATGGGCTAAGTCGGCTTCGTACTAGGTATTGTTTGCTATCCCCAAGCACGATGCCGCATTTCGATTCGAGATGCTTGCAGAAGTCTCGATATTCTTGGTCACTGATTGCTACATTTGTCATTAATCAACTCAATCGCTCTGTTTGGGTTACGACTTAACCGCTTCGATGACGGCAGAGCCCAATTCATCAGGGTCGAATTTCGCGATAAACGAGTTGGCGCCCACGCGCTGCACCATGGCCTCGTTAAATACCCCACTTAAAGATGAATGCAATACTACATGAAGATCTTTTAAGCTCGCATCTTTTCGGATTTCAGTGGTGAGGGTGTAACCGTCCATTTCCGGCATCTCAATATCTGAAATCACCAATGCCAGCTGGCTATATATATTGCCTTCTGCTGCCATTTCTTTCAGTTTATCCAGTGCCTCTTTGCCATCTTGTACCAAGATAACATCATAACCGACACTTTCTACAGCGCGCTTCACTTGGCGACGCGCCACGCTCGAATCATCCGCGACCAGTACTTGGCTCGGAGCGCTTTCCTCACGTTCTTGACGCTTAGAAAGCACCTCTTCACTGATTTCCTCATTCACGGGTGCAATTTCATTCAGGATTTTTTCAACATCCAGCACTTCCACCAGTTCATTGTCAATCTCAGTGACAGCGGTCAAGTAGTGAGAACGGCCTGTGCCTTGAGGCGGTGGGAGGATTTTTTCCCAATTCATGTTCACGATACGCTCGACCGACCCAACTAAAAAGCCCTGCATCGAACGATTAAACTCAGAAATGATCACGAAACGATTTTCGGGATCCGGAATAGCAGGCCCGCCAGTTGCTAGGCTCATATCAATGACTGAGACTGTTTGACCACGAATGTGTGCGACCCCTTTTACTAAGGGATGTAAATTTGCCATCGCGGTTAACTTAGGGCACTGAAGAACTTCCTTTACTTTAAAGACGTTAATGCCAAAGCGTTGGTTTCTCATCAGGCGGAAAGTCAACAGCTCTAACCGGTTTTGTCCTACCAGCTGCGTGCGCTGGTTGACCGAATCAAGAACACCACCTGTCATAAGATAAACTCCATGTTGCCCCGTTTTTTATGTAGAGTAGCATGATAATAGTAGTGGGTTATTGCACTACTCTCGAGAAAGAAGGGAAAATTTCTTCTTTAGTCGTCATCAATGGTTTGGATCTATGTATCAGTTATTACGTTTATTTATCGTCAGCTTATTAGCAAGCTTTAGCGTAAGTATAGCCGCTGCGACGGTAAGTCAAATGGATGCGGTCAGAGAAGCGGCAGAACGACATGTCGAGTCTATCATTTCGGTGCCCAAAAACGGTGAGCTCGACATCACAGCCGGCAACCTTGACTCGAGATTACGCCTGACCGATTGCCCGCTGCCATTGGATACCGAAGTGCCAGGGCGACAACGTATGAATACCTCGGTAACGGTCATGGTCTCGTGTCCTCAAGATGACTGGCAGGTGTATATCCCAGTCCAAATTCGCTTAATGATCCCACTGGTCGTTGCCAAGCGCCCGTTAGATCGTGGCATGCCTCTTGCAGCGAGTGATATGACCATTCAAATGGTTGACAGTCGGTTTCAACGTGGCCAAACCTACACCAGTCCAGCGCGCCTAATAGGCTCGAAAGTAAAAAGAACGGTCGGGATTGGTCAGCCCATCAGCAGTAACGATGTGTGTGCCGTGTGTCGAAATGATGACGTTGTTATCACTGCACGTGGAAACGGACTCAATATTGTTGCAAAAGGTACGGCATTAAGTGACGGTGCTCTAGGAGAGCAAATAAAAGTCAAGAACGATAAATCCAATCGGATTGTCGATGCTACAATCTCGGCGGTGGGCGAAGTGACGGTAAATTTCTAATTTTTTACGCCCAAATGCTAAAGTTAGCAAAAGGAATGCCGATACGCTGAGCAACGGACTCAAAAGCGACTGACAGTAAGGCGACGTTTATGGCGAGTATTGATCAACTACGTGGTAACCAGCAACCGCTGACCACAACCCGCAATAGCGGGAACCAGAATAAGACACAAGAGGCGCAAGGGAGCGCCGTGCGTGAACAGCAACGTACGACCAGTCAAGATGATGCAGTGTCGCTGAGCCATCAAAGCCGAGAGATCGGAAAAATGAATCAGCAAATGGCCTCTGAGCCGTATTTTGACAGTGCGAAAGTCGCTGAAATTAAACAAGCCATTGCCAATGGTTCGTATAAAGTCGATGCTGACAAACTCGCTGCCAATATGATGCGCTTTGAGAACGATTTGAACGACAGTTAATCTGGCGGGATAGTTTATGAGTCAAAATGCGCCCCTGTCCGTCCTTCTCGAGCAGCAGCTAGAGCGAGTTCAGTCGCTAAAAACGCTGCTCGAGCAAGAAGCCAAAACCATTGCCAGCCGAGTGTCGGAAGACATCGAAGCCACCGCCAAACAAAAGCAAATCTTGGTGAATGAAATACAGCGTGCTGATAGCCAACTCGCACAGCACCCTGAGCGAGAAAAGCTTCAAGGCGACCCGCAATGCGTTGAATACGTCAACACCATCCAACAGCACATTCAAGCCTGTAAGCAACAAAACGAGACCAATGGGATGGCGCTACAACGCGCAAGTTTAAGCATCCATCGGTTACGTAATTTGTTCCAAGAAAGCGGCGGCAAGTCAGAGCTGACTTATGACCATGACGGCAATGCGTCAGGCCGGAAAACCCTTGGCACAAATGTAAAAGCGTAGCTCGCGCTTTAGTATACGCCGAGCCACCTGACATTGCGCACTGACGTCTCCTTACTTAACCGCTTTAAATTGGTCGTAGCGCGTATGCCCACTGCGCGTGCACACCTCCCAATGATACAACTCGATCTGTAAAACAACGCGGCTTAGCTGACCAATAACAGTTAATAAAAAAGCGAGCCGTCTGGCTCGCTGATTGCGCGGAGAAAAGTTGGATTAAAAGATAATGTTTTCGTTACGGGGGATGTTTTGTGACTCGCCATAACGCTTCATTTTTTGCATCAAGTCTAAATCCAGCTCCAATTCGGTCACGTAGCTGTCACCGACTTTATAGCTTGCCACCACTTCAGCACCGCGGATAATCCCGTCGACAGCGCCTTGTGTGCTATCACGGCCAAGACTTTGATCCTCCACACGCGTACGACCACTGACTCGAAGCCCATACACCTGCTCACTGAGCTCTTTATATGCCTCGACTTTTGACGCTCGCATTGCACGTGTTTCACGCTCTTCTTGCGTGGCCCCTTGTTGAGCACTGATTGAAGCCATACCAACCGCAGAAATAACATTCTCCTCTTTCATCTTGGTCAGAGGCTGACACGCGGTTAAAGCCATCAGGGCTAAAAGGCAAAGTCCATGTTTTATGCTCATGAATCATCCTGTCTTGGTTAAGGCTTAAGAACGACTGTTTCACGCTTGATGCGGTTTTGATCATCACGAATAATGACGCCATCACGCATGCGCACTTTATAAAGCGTGTCAATATCTCGACCAATACGGTCTGCGGGTAAAAACCCTTGCGCAGAAGCGACCACAACACGCGACTCCATACCAATAATACGCGCATTGACCAGTACACCTCCACCTTGTCGTAGCATGGTGCCTGTCAAGATATAATCAATCTGCTGTTCGGGGTTTAACTCTTTCCAATCACGGCTGATGGCAAAGTCCCCTTCTTCGGTGACACGAATAGCGCCGGTCGATTTGAAGTCTATGACGGTAAAGCCACGGCTTTGCATCTGATAAATCAGCCCTTCGGTCACTGTATTGCCTAACCAGTTCGTTTCAGACATGTCTTGCAAGTCTACAAACGACGTGATCGCCAACGGGGTACGTGCGGTTAAATAAGCATTTGTCGCCAGTAATTCGTCGGCCATGCTATTTAAAAAATAGTCCAGCGTGTGGCGAGGACGCTGCTTGAGGAAGAACTCACTCCCCGAGTAGGGCTCTTTCCCGTTGTAAATAGGCGTATATGCACAGCCTGCTGTCAACAGCGCTAATACCGCCACTATCCACTTTTTCATCGTATCATGCTCCGCGATCAGTCATCGATGTGAGACAAGTGTCTTCTTAGAGTATCGGACAAGGACCACAAACCTTTACCTTGAATTGTCACCCTTGTGTTCCGGAACACAACTTGCATCAATCTCTCATGCGTCATGCTCTTGTTAGGGTTGCCACCCTACCTGTTATGTTAACGAAGCAATTTCCATACCTACTAAGTGAGAACTTGACTATGAAAACCCGTTTGGCGCGATTCGGCCTGCTTTTTTCTCTATTTATCACGCCGCTCACACAGGCAGCTTGGTATGAAGTGTCTGCCAGCTCGCCCATCCTTGAAAGCGAGCAAGCGGCACGCGTCCGCGCGTTAGAAGCCGCCACGTTCGATGCCATGCAGTTCTCCGGCGCCGATGTAGGCAGTTTGCAGCAAATCAAACGATTTCTTACCTCCGTTAAGCCCGGTTACCAGTTCAATGGTAGTGAAGTCCGCGAGATCTTAATTCTGGAAGAAGGCACTCAAGGTGGCAATTATGTGGTCAATGTGCGGGTGGATATCTATCCATCGGCAAATGCTTGCCACAAGACACAGTATAAGAAAGGAATGGTGATGACACGCTTTCCGATTGTGTCGCCTCAGCAAGCGGCCTTAGGAGGAATTTACCAATTTGGTGATGATTTTTCTGTGCTGCTTAGTCGAGAAGTCACTCAACACGGACAAAGCTTTGTTGGCCGTGGTATTGCGAATGTCGATGTTTCGCCAAACGCCCCGCAAGCTGTCGCGATGCTGGCGGAAGATAAAGATGCACAATTTGTCGTGACTGGAGCCATTACCGATCTCTCTGCGACCACAGACAGTGGCAGCTTCGGCCGTTCGCAAGACAATCGGCAATTGGCGGTCAATGTACAAGCGATGGACGCTGAAAGCGGTGAAGTCATTTTCCAGCGCCGCTATCGTGATGTTGCCAAATGGCCTTTTGAGCGCCATAGCCAAGTGGATACCCAAACAGCGCGTTTTTGGCAATCGCCTTACGGGCAAATGGCACGACGCATGAGTCGTAACATCTTGCTGGATTTAGAGTCGGCCCTATCCTGCCGCGCCAGCAAACCCAAAATTGTGGCACTAAAAGACAATATCGCACAAATCAACGTTGGACGAATCAATGGGGTGAAACAGGGTGATCAGTTACAACTGTGGCATCTCGCTTCTTTCACTGATGATTTAGGGATTGTGCGCACGCAGCGCCGTAAAAGCGGAATGACATTAACCGTTGCGCGTGTTTATGAAAGCAGTGCCGAAGCGGTTATCCAACCCGACAGCTTGATAGGCAGCATTCAGATCGGTGATATTGTCACCAAAGGAGTAAACTAAATTGAAACAGGCGCTTAAATCGCGCCTGTTTTTACGTATAATGGCTGCCCGCGCTCCCATAGCTCAACAGGATAGAGCAGTCGCCTCCTAAGCGACCGATCGGGGTTCGAGTCCCTGTGGGAGCGCCAGTAAACCATTATCCCCTCCTTCTTTAGTCGCTATTTGCTGTTCTTTACCTCGTTTCATTTGGTTTTTGTTCAAAATATCCGAACATATCCATCAAGCTCTACTACTTATTATTCCGACGTCTCACCTTTATTATGGCTCTCAATCCGGCGAGTAACGCCAATATCTATCAACTTTTTCGAAGAGGCCCATTATGCGTCAACGTTTACACACTCTGCTTTCCACTCAATCAAGCTTTGCCCCCTTAGCTTTGCGCCTTCCTGTCGGAGTGATTTTGATCGCTCATGGCGCGCAAAAACTGTTTGGTTGGTTTGGCGGCTATGGCCTTGAAGGAACGGGCCAATGGATGGCATCGATTGGTCTTGAGCCTGGTGTACTAATGGCGTTGATGGCAGGTAGTGCGGAGTTTTTTGGCGGTGTGCTGCTGTTGATTGGTCTATTGACGCGCCCTGCTGCGGCTGTCACTTCAATCACCATGCTGGTCGCGATTGTTACCGTGCACTGGGATAACGGCCTATTTCTAAGCAACAACGGGTATGAGTTTGGATTGGCATTACTGGCTGCCGCCGTCTCATTGCTGTTCAGTGGGGCTGGCAATCTCTCTGTCGATAAAAAGCTCAGCCAGACAATGCGCTAACCGCTGCGACTGACCCAAGATACAAAAATGCCGCGTGTTCAACGCGGCATTTTTCGTGGCTAAAGGTTGGTTGATTAAACGTAAGTCACCCACGCCCAAAGGCTCAACATGGCCATCACGCCGGCAAGGATATCATCGAGCATGATCCCCAGCCCACCATGAACATGCTTGTCCAACCAACTGATAGGCCATGGCTTAATCATATCGAAGAGTCGAAACATCACGAAGCCTGCTAAGATAATCTGCCAGTCGGTGCTTGGCACCAATGCCATGGTGATCCAAAAGCCAACAAATTCGTCCCACACAATCGCGCCGTGATCATGCACTTTCATATCCGCAGAGGTACGACCGCAAATCACAATGCCTGCAAGACTACCGACAAGAATGGCTATCCATAAACCAACTGGCGCTGTGTAGGTTGCCAGTAGCCAATAAAAAGGCACCGCAAACAAGGTACCAACCGTCCCCGGTACCACCGGAGAGAGCCCACTCCCCAGCCCAACGGCCAGCAAATGCAACGGGTTTTTAAGCGATAAACGCTGCTTAGGATCTGTCACTGTCCAACTCCTTAAAGTGATCCCATCCTGATAGCGTCCAGTCTAGGGGATTACCATCGGCCATCAATTGTAAAGACTGACTGCCATTAATTTGACCAATACAAGCGGCGGTGACCCCAGTGTGTTTCAGTGTTGTCTCTAACGTCCCGCGATACATTTCCGGTACGGTAAAGCACAATTCATATTCTTCGCCACTGGTTAAGGCAAGCTTTTGCGCGGTTTCATAGCTGTCCACATCCGCTAATAACGCCTCCGACAGCGGCAGTTGGGTCACATCAATGGATGCGCCCACACCACTGGCTTTGAGAATATGCTGAATATCAGCCACCAGCCCATCGGAAATATCAATCGCTGCCGAGGCGATACCGCGTAAAGCTTGGCCTGCCGCTACGCGAGGCTGCGCGCGATAATGCCGATTAATCAATGTGGCCGCCCGTGCCTCATCGGTCACCGGCTTACCAAGGACATAGTTCAGTCCTGCTTGGCTATCCCCCAAGGTACCGGTGACATATAACCAATCCCCAGGCTTAGCACCATCGCGAGTTAATGCCTTTCCATGAGGGACATGGCCATGTAAGGTCATGGTAATGCTTTTGGGCCCACGTGTGGTGTCACCGCCAATCAGCTGGACTTGAAAGTATTCGGCAAGCGCAGAGAAACCTTGGCAGAATCCTGCCACCCACGCTTCATCCGGTTCAGGTAAAGTCAGCGCCAACGAGCACCATGCAGGCATCGCCCCCATTGCTGCTAAGTCGCTTAAATTCGATGCCAACGCTTTGTGCGCAACATCGGAAGCACTGGCTGTGGCAAGAAAGTGGGTACCTTCTACCATAGTATCTGTGGTAATGGCGAGCTGACAGCCCTCGGGGACTTGGGTAATGGCACAGTCGTCACCAATGCCTAGCGCCACATCGCGGCGGCTCACTGGCTGACGAGCGAAATAATCGCGAATCAGATCAAATTCGTTGCGCGTCATAATGGCTTTCGTGGTATCGCATCTAAAAATAAAAAGGCCAGCGGGGCTGGCCTTGAAAGGGAGGTAATTAACGAAGTCGTGGGGCCGCTTTATCAAGCACACCATTCACAAACTTGTGGCTGTCTTCGGCGCCAAAACGCTTCGCCAGTTCCACCGCTTCATTAATCACGACTTTATACGGCACATCTTCACGTTTCACCAATTCGTACATCGCCAAACGCAGCAGAGCGTGCTCCATGTCGTCCAAGTCTTGCAATGGACGTGACAAGTAAGGACGCATTTTGCTGTCTAGCTCTTGATGACTCAGTACCACGCCGCTAAACAGATTGCGGAAATATTCCACATCGGTTTCAGGCTCACGCAGAAGTGGCTCTGCGTCTTTGTGGTCGTCTTCTTCGTACTTTTCGGCTGCAAGGAATTGTGCCTCAATATCTGCGATATTGCCTTGCGCCAGTTGCCATGAATAGATGGCTTGCAATGCAAATTGGCGTGCATTACGTCGTGCGGCTGGTTTCACTCTAACCCCCGTTTAGGATTCAATCTGGGACAGGACATTGACCATTTCAAGCGCGCTCAGTGCAGCCTCTGCCCCTTTATTACCAGCCTTGGTACCTGCGCGTTCGATGGCTTGCTCAATGGTGTCAACAGTCAGCACGCCAAAGGCGACTGGGGTTTCAAACTCCAGTGCAACCTGTGCTAACCCTTTATTACATTCTCCGGCCACATAGTCAAAGTGGGGCGTGCCACCGCGGATCACCGAACCTAGCGCCACAATCGCATCGTAGCGACCGCTTTTAGCTAGTTTCTGGGTCACCAAAGGCAACTCGTAGGCACCGGGACAGCGGACCACGGTAATATTATCTTCGCTGACTTGGCCTTGGCGCTTCAGTGCGTCGATCGCACCTGATAGTAAACTCTCGTTGATAAAGCTATTAAAGCGAGAGATAACAATAGCAACCTGCGCGTTGGGCGCGGCAAATGCACCTTCGATTACGTTCATGAGCCTTCCTGTGACTTGCTTTCCGGAATGAGAAACCGCGCGATTCTACCACATTTTTAGCGAATGGCACCATGTTCCGTGCCCGCCAACCCTGTCGCACATCGCGCGGCCTTTCTTGTTACTTTATTCGGTGACGTATTCCACCACGTTCAAACCAAAGCCTGATAGTGCGTGATAGCGTTTCGTTGATGACGAAAGCAAACGCATTTGCTTAACGCCAAGGTCTGCCAAGATTTGCGAGCCAATGCCAACACGGCGTGACGTGCCTTGCCATTTGGCGCTAGCTGGCTGCTCGCCTTTATCTTGCGCTTCAAATGCTTTCACCTTATTGATAATGGCATCGCTGGTTTCTTCTTTCCCCAAAATCACCAACACACCACCGTCATGACTGATCCGTTGCATCGCACGGGTTAGGCTCCAGCTGCGCTCAGCCGTTCGGTCAGATTGAAGCACATCGGTAAAGGTATCTTGCAAGTGTACGCGAACCAAGGTCGGGTCAGCGGTCACTTCGCCTTTACACATCGCATAGTGGATTTGGTTATCAATGGTGTCACGGTAAGTGACCAAATCAAACTCACCAAATTCGGTGGGCAATTTACAAGACGCGACACGCTCAATGGTGGTTTCGTTAAGGTTTCGGTATTCAATCAAATCTGCAATGGTGCCCAACTTGATACCGTGCTTTTCACAAAACACTTCCAAATCAGGGCGACGCGCCATGGTGCCATCTTCGTTGAGGATTTCCACAATCACGGACGCAGGACTAAAGCCTCCTAAGCGGGCCAGATCACAGCCAGCCTCGGTGTGACCGGCACGGGTCAGAACACCACCCTCTTGTGCCATTAAGGGGAACACATGGCCCGGCTGAACTAAATCGGCAGCTTTCGCATTAGGCGCGACCGCAGCTTGTACGGTACGTGCACGATCGGCCGCAGAAATGCCGGTGGTCACCCCTTCCGCCGCTTCAATTGACACCGTGAAAGCAGTGGAAAATTGCGCGTTATTGTCAGACACCATCAAAGGTAATCCAAGCTGCTGACAGCGCTGTTGGGTCAGCGTTAAGCAAATCAAGCCCCGACCATGGGTGGCCATGAAATTGATAGCTTCTGGCGTGATCGCTTCGGCCGCAATGATCAAATCGCCTTCATTTTCGCGATCTTCGTCATCCATCAATACCACCATTTTACCTTGGCGGATATCGTCAATGATTTCTTGGGCACTACTTATTGCCATCTTGGATTCCTTATTTCAAAAAGCCGGAACGGGCCAGCGTATCAAGGCTGACTCCCGTTGATTGTGTGGGTTCAGCCGCCTTGTCACCGAGCATTAATCGCTCAAGGTAACGGGCGATCACATCAACTTCGATGTTCACTTTGCGCCCAGGGGCAAACGTTTGAATCGTGGTTTGTTCAGCAGTATGCGGCACGATGGTGAGCTTAAATGCACTGCCATTGACATCGTTCACCGTCAGGCTAATCCCATCTACTGTGATCGAGCCTTTTAACGCCACATATTTGGCGAGCTCAGACGGTAATCTAATCCAGTATTCCCACGCGCGGCCGGTTTGGTTCACTGAGGTCACTTCACCGAGGCCATCAACATGGCCTGCCACCATGTGGCCGCCAAATCGCGTGGTGGGTAGCATCGCCTTTTCAAGATTGACCTTGTCTCCGACCGACAAGTGCCCTAGTGATGAACGCGCAAGGGTTTCAGATGACACATCTGCGCTGTAGCCCGTTGCGCTCAATGCTACCACGGTCAAGCACACCCCATTGGTGGCGATACTGTCACCCAGTTTGACATCACAGAGATCAAGCTCACCACTGTCGATAGTCAAAGTCATGTCTTGCCCGCGGCGAGTCAAGCGTTCTACTCGGCCTACCGCTTCGATAATTCCAGTAAACATCGTTATTCGTACTCTTGCGTGATCACGGCATGCTCAGAGAGCATGGCGGTTAAGCGAACATCGTCACCGATCCTCGTCACGTGATTAAAGTGAAAGCGCGGTGCATCGTCCATCCGTTGCATCCCATCTAAAGCAACCAAGGGGCGACTATCGCCTCCTAACAAGACGGGGGCTTGGTAAACAATCAGTTCATCGACTAACGATTCAGTGAGAAGCTGACCCGCTAGCCTTGCGCCCGCTTCGACCCACACTTTGTCAATGTCATGTTCCGCCAATGCGCGAAGGATAGCGGTGAGTGACGCATCGGGCATCACCCATTCTTGCACGTTATCCGGCCACGCATGATTACTCGGTGAATCAACAATACGGATCACATCACCGTCAAGCTGATAGACGGTTGCATCCGGTGAAGTTTTATTGTCTCTATCTAGCACAACACGTGTCGGTTGGCGCACAGTCGATTGCGGATAAGCATCAAGTGTGGCTCGAGGAAGTTGGCTTTGGCGTACATTGAGGCTGGGGTTATCGGCCAATACCGTGGCGCTGGTCGATAAAATGGCACTGGCTTGAGCACGAAACGCTTGCACATCGGCGCGTGCGGGCTCACCGGTGATCCATTTACTTTGGCCATTGGCTAAGGCGGTCCGGCCATCGAGGCTCCCTGCCAGCTTAAGCTGTACATACGGCATTTGGGTGAGCATTCGCTTAATAAAGCCGGGATTCAGCGCCTTGGCCTGCTCCGCCATCACACCGACGACCACCTCAATACCTGCTTCTTGTAAGCGCGCAATGCCTCTCCCTGCCACTTGAGGATTGGGATCTTGCATGGCACACACTACGCGACTGACGTTAGCGGCAATTAAGGCATCGCAACACGGTGGCGTGCGACCATAGTGAGAGCAAGGCTCTAAGGTGACATAAGCTGTCGCCCCTTGTGCACGTTCCCCCGCCGCCTTTAAAGCGTGTACCTCGGCATGTGGCCCGCCGGGAGCAAGATGAAACCCTTCACCAACAATGTCGTCACCATGCGCAATCACACAGCCCACATTGGGATTCGGGGTCGTGGTAAAGCGCCCTTGAGCGGCAAGCGCGAGTGCGCGCGCCATCATGGTGTTATCGCGTTGGTTGTTACTCATTTTTGCAGCCGTGCAATTTCTTCACCGAACTCACGAATATCTTCAAAGCTATGATAGACAGAGGCAAAACGGATATACGCCACTTTATCGAGCTCTTTGAGTGCTTCCATCACTAAGTTACCAACCGAGGCTGAGCTAATCTCTCGCTCACCGGTCGCGCGAAGGCGTGATTTAATGCTATTGATCGCTTTTTCAATATCGTCCGCACTGACAGGCCGTTTTTCCAGTGCGCGCTGAATGCCACCGCGCAGCTTTTCTTCGTCAAAAGGCTCACGATTACCATTGGTTTTGATGATGCGTGGCATCACCAGCTCTGCCGTTTCGAACGTGGTATAGCGTTCTGCGCACGCCAAACACTGGCGACGACGACGAACTTGATGGCCATCGGCGACGAGTCGAGAATCGATCACTTTGGTGTCGGTTGCACCACAGAATGGACAGTGCATGGGGCTAGCCTCCTCAATATCATCCCGTTAGTGTAACCGATTTGCGATTATGAAAAAGCCTGCAAACGGCGAGTTTGTAACGATTCTGTGCGCAAAGCTGATTTCGCTAAGAATCGGTGGCTAACCACGCACAAAAAAGGCGCCTGAAGGCGCCTTTGCTGTTTCACTTACAACGCTCACCGGTTACGCATAAACCGGTAGGCGGCGGCAAATGGCCTGAACTTTTTCTTTAGTTTCAGCAATCACTTGCTCATTGTTGATGTTATCTAACACATCACACATCCAATGCGCGAGCTGTTCAGCGTCTTGCTCGGTAAAACCACGGCGTGTAATCGCTGGCGTCCCCACACGAATGCCTGAGGTGACAAACGGGCTACGTGGATCGTTCGGCACACTGTTTTTGTTCACTGTGATATTCGCGGCACCGAGCGCAGCATCCGCTTCTTTACCAGTGATGTCTTTGTCAATCAAATCAACCAAGAACAAGTGGTTGTCAGTTGACCCTGACACGATGTTATAACCGCGTGCTTGGAATCCCTTCACCATTGCACGGGCGTTATCAATCACGCGCGCTTGATAGGCTTTAAACTCAGGTTCCATCGCCTCTTTAAACGCGACAGCTTTACCCGCAATCACATGCATCAGTGGGCCACCTTGGCCACCTGGGAACACCGCAGAGTTGAGCTTTTTGTAGAGATCTTCACCCGCATTAGACAGGATCAAACCGCCGCGCGGCCCTGCAAGGGTTTTATGGGTGGTGGTGGTAACCACGTGTGCATGTGGTAATGGATCTGGATACACGCCTGCTGCAATCAAACCAGCAACGTGTGCCATGTCCACCATGAACCAAGCGCCCACTTTGTCGGCGATTTCACGCATACGCTTCCAATCCACCACTTGCGAATAGGCAGAGAAACCACCAATGATCATTTTCGGCTTATGTTCCAGCGCGAGCTGTTCCATTTGCTCGTAATCAATCTTACCCGCTTCATCAATGCCGTACGCAACCACTTCATAGTGTTTGCCTGAAAAGTTGACCGGAGAGCCGTGCGTTAAGTGGCCACCATGCGCCAAGCTCATGCCCAAAACCTTATCGCCTGGGTTTAGCAGCGCCATATACACAGCACTGTTAGCTTGTGAGCCAGAGTGAGGTTGCACGTTAGCATATTCACAACCAAACAATTCACACGCACGCTCAATCGCAAGAGCTTCCACTTTATCGACATGCTCACAGCCGCCGTAATAACGCTTGCCGGGGTAGCCTTCGGCATATTTGTTGGTCAGTTGAGAGCCTTGCGCTTCCATGACGCGTGGGCTGGTATAGTTTTCTGACGCAATCAGCTCAATGTGTTCTTCCTGACGAGCCGTTTCTTCTTCAATGGCTGCGAACAGTGCCGGATCGTAATCCGCAATTTTCATGTCACGCTTTAGCATTTGTCTCTCCTGACTCAATGGTGGCGGGCTATTACCCTTAAAGCGAATGCTATCCGTACCCAAGTTGGCCCGATAGCTCGAATGGTTTTGATATGGCATAGTGCACCACACCTTGGGTTAGTCGCCTTACACATTTAAAGTGACTAAACCAAGGCAAACAGGCGGAAAAGTCGGCGTTTTAAAAGCCTGACGCAAACGTTTACGCTACCGCCATTACTGCGTTCGTCATTCTACAAAAAAACCACTGCAACAGGTAGTGTCAATCGGCCGTTTTTTTTATACGTCGGTTGTGCCAGATTAGTCCGCCATACAGAAACGCAGATTGTGCGCTGTAAACAATTTACACGCGAGTATCAAATTGCTGACATCCTATCAGCCAGTGATTTACTTGGCTGACTTTTTATTACTTTCATTTGGCGATAAAATCCGCGCCCGCAATTCCCATTAACCTTTTTTAACCGCCAGCCTATTGGGTTTTGGCGGGGCTTTTGTTGCTAACACGTTTTTGTTTTTATCACGCTAATTAAGTAGGGAGAAGCCGTGTGAGTCAGTATCAACACAGCTTTAAAGAAGACATTATTGCTATCGCCTCGGGCGCGTTTTTAGTCGCCCAGGGGGTATTTTTCTTGCAACAGGCCGGACTCTTAACCGGGGGGACCACAGGCCTGGCGTTATTAGTCAGCCAATTTACCGACCTATCGTTCGGTACTTTGTATTTTCTTTGCAATTGCCCGTTTTATGTAATGGCTTGGTTTCGTATGAGTCCGCGATTTGCATTACGCAGTTTACTCGCCGGTGGCGCGGTGTCCGTGATGGCCGACCATATCGCCTACTTTTTTCAAATCACTTGGTTGGCCCCCGCCTATTGTGCGGTCATTGGTGGCTTGCTGATGGGCGTCGGCATGTTGATGATTTTCCGCCACAATGCCAGCTTAGGCGGTTTTAACGTACTGGTGCTTTATTGTCAGGACAAGTTTGGGATCTCGGCAGGAAAACTGCAAATGGGTATCGACTGTACCATCCTGGCGTTATCTTTCTTCCTCATTGACCTCAATCTCTTGATGTGGTCGGTGGTTGGCGCGATTGTGCTCAACTTAGTCTTGGCGATGAATCATAAGCCGGGTCGTTATCAAGCGCATCCGGCCAACCCTGGCGCGTAGCCAATCACCACACAAACAACAAAGCCAAGCATCGCGCTTGGCTTTTTGTTTCTTACCGAATTAGTCCAACTCGCGATATTAAATCGCTTCTTCGTCTTCCTCACCGGTACGGATACGCACCACGCGTTCAACATCGAAGACAAAGATTTTACCATCACCAATTTTACCGGTTTGTGCGGTATCAATGATGGTTTCAACACACTGTTCTGCGACATCATTCGCGACCACGACTTCCAGCTTGACCTTAGGCAGAAAGTCCACCATGTATTCAGCGCCTCGGTAAAGCTCAGTATGACCTTTCTGACGACCAAAACCTTTTACTTCTGAGACAGTCATCCCCGTGATGCCCACGTCGGCAAGTGCTTCGCGTACGTCATCGAGTTTGAATGGCTTGATGATGGCTTCAATTTTTTTCATTCCGTTATCCTTCTCGTTGGCCGCAGCCGGTCCTGATGGATCAGTTGTTTAGCTGAAATTGTATCGCAGCCGGATAAAAAATCATCCATCGATTCACGCTTATCACTAAAAAGCCGCCATAGATTGGCGGCTTTGATTGGTATAAGGCTTATCCCAGTGTGACCCGCGCGTTGCGGAACATGCGCATCCACGCACTGTCTTCGCCCCAATCATCAGGGTGCCAAGAGTTAGCAACCGTACGGAATACCCGCTCAGGGTGCGGCATCATAATGGTGACGCGGCCCGACTCAGTGGTCAGCGCGGTAATGCCATTTGGTGAGCCATTCGGGTTGGCAGGATACGCTTGTGTTGGCTGGCCGTGATTATCGGTGTAACGCAACGCCACCGTGCCTGACGCCTCAATAGCCGCCAGATGCTCTGCATCACGCACCTCAACGCGTCCCTCACCATGCGATACCGCAATGGGCATCCGTGAACCCGCCATCCCAGCAAAGAAGGCGGAGGGGCTTGATTGCACTTCCACCAGGCTAAAGCGCGCTTCAAAGCGCTCCGACTCATTACGAACAAATCGTGGCCAGTGTGCGGCGCCTGGGATCAGTTCATGCAGGTTCGATAGCATTTGGCAGCCATTACACACCCCAAGTGCTAGCGTGTCTTCACGGCCAAAGAAGGCACTAAATTGGTCGCGCGCACGGCTGTTAAACAGAATGGATTTCGCCCAGCCTTCACCAGCGCCTAACACGTCACCGTAAGAGAAACCGCCACAGGCCACCAGCCCTTGGAAACCGTCCAAACTAACGCGTCCTGAGAGAATGTCACTCATATGAACGTCCACAGCGTTAAATCCAGCGCGATCGAAGGCGGCGGCCATTTCCACATGCGAGTTCACGCCTTGCTCACGCAAAATAGCCATGGTCGGTTGTTGACCGGTCGCGATATATGGCGCAGCAATATCTTCGTGCACGTCAAAGCTCAGGCTGGCGTGCAACCCAGGATCGGCCTCCTGCTTGGCGTCAAACTCTTGACGAGCGCAGTCCGGATTATCGCGACGCGCTTGCATCTGATAAGTGGTTTCAGCCCAAATCTGACGTAAGTGCTGGCGACTGGCTTGATAGATAGGCTCCTCACTGTGACGCAAGATAATCTCATCGCTATCGCTTAAGCCGCCAATCAGGTGACTGCATGCGGTTAATTGATGTTCATCCAACACCGCATTAACACGCTCGAGAGCTGACGCTGCCACTTGGATCACCGCGCCCAGTTCTTCGTTAAACAGTACCGACAAGGCATCGTCGCCTAAACGGGCGATGTCGACGTCAATACCGGTGTGACCGGCAAACGCCATTTCTGCCAAGGTGACGAACAATCCGCCATCAGCTCGATCGTGATACGCCAGTAGCTTTTGCTCTGCTACCAAGGTTTGCATCGCATTGAAAAAGCCTTTTAGGCGGGCGCTGCTGGTGACATCGGCAGGCTTATCGCCCAACTGGTGGTAAACCTGAGCCAACGCGGTTGCGCCCAGACGCTGCGCGCCCTCACCGAGGTCAATCGCAATCAAGTGGCTATCACCTTTATCGGTACGCAGTTGTGGGGTCACGGTACGACGCACATCTTCCACGCGGCCAAAGGCGGTGATAATCAGCGACATCGGAGCGGTGACGGTTTTGTTTTCACCGTCTTGCTGCCACTGGGTTTTCATCGACATCGAGTCTTTACCCACCGGAATGGTCAGTGACAGCTCAGGACACAGCTCCTCGCCAACGGCTTTAACCGCTTCGTACAAGCCGGCGTCTTCGCCCGGATGACCTGCCGCGGACATCCAGTTCGCAGACAGTTTAATGTTAGTCAGGCTGCCAATATCGGCACAGGCAATATTGGTAAGTGCTTCGCCGACAGCCATACGGGCAGAAGCAGCAAAGTCGAGCAAGGCAGCTGGGGTACGCTCACCCATCGCCATCGCCTCGCCGTGATAACTGTCATAGCTGGCCGCCGTCACCGCACAGTTAGCGACGGGTACCTGCCAAGGGCCGACCATTTGGTCACGCGCAACCAGTCCGGTCACCGAACGGTCACCGATAGTGATCAAGAAGGTTTTCTCCGCCACCGCCGGCAAGCGTAAAACACGCTCACAGGCTTCCGCTAGCTCAATGCCTTGGGTGTTAAGCGCGGTACCTGTCACTTGCTGACGCGTCACATCCCGGTGCATTTTGGGCGCTTTACCCAGCAAGATATCCATCGGCATGTCGATAGGAGTATTGTCGAAGTGGCTGTCTTCAAGCGACAGATGACGCGCATCGGTGGCCTCACCAATCACCGCGTACGGCGCCCGTTCACGCTCGCATAAGGCTTCGAAAAGCGCCATATTTTCCGGTTTAACCGCCAAGACATAACGCTCTTGTGACTCGTTACACCAGATGGCGAGCGGATTCATTCCCGGCTCATCATTAGGAATGTCACGCAAGTTAAAGCGTCCACCGCGGCCGCCATCATCGACCAGCTCTGGCATCGCATTGGACAGTCCCCCCGCGCCCACATCGTGGATAAAGGCAATCGGATTATCGTCGCCAAGCTGCCAGCAACGATCAATCACCTCTTGGCAGCGACGCTCCATTTCTGGATTCTCACGCTGTACCGAGGCAAAGTCTAAGTCTTCCGCCGACTGGCCTGATGCCATCGACGATGCTGCACCGCCGCCAAGGCCGATGTTCATCGCCGGACCACCTAACACAATCAGTTTAGCGCCCACGTCAATCTCGCCTTTTTGCACATGACCGTCGCGGATGTTACCCATACCACCGGCGATCATGATGGGTTTGTGATAGCCACGCACTTCCTCACCGGCATGCGAGGTCACCAATTGCTCATAGGTGCGGAAATAACCCAGCAAGTTAGGTCGGCCAAATTCGTTGTTAAACGCCGCGCCGCCTAGCGGGCCTTCCAGCATAATATCGAGCGCAGTAGCAATGCGCTCAGGCTTGCCATAATCGCGCTCCCACGGCTGAATAAAGCCGGGAATTTTGAGGTTAGAGACGGAAAAACCGACCAATCCTGCTTTGGGTTTGCCTCCGACACCGGTTGCCCCCTCATCACGAATCTCACCGCCAGAGCCTGTTGCCGCGCCTGGCCACGGTGAAATCGCGGTAGGATGGTTGTGGGTTTCCACCTTCATCAAAATATGAGCCGGCTCATGGTGATATTGATAAGTGTGGCTGTCAGGGCTGGGGAAAAAGCGCCCAACGTTTGAGCCCGTCATCACGGCTGCGTTGTCTTTATACGCCGACAGCACGTTATCTGGGGTTTGCTCATAGGTGTTTTTAATCATTTTAAACAGCGACTTAGGCTGTTTTTGACCATCAATAGTCCAGTCGGCGTTGAAAATTTTGTGTCGGCAATGCTCTGAGTTGGCTTGCGCAAACATCATCAGTTCGATGTCGTTAGGATTGCGCCCCAGCTGGGTGAAGTTCTCGACCAGATAGTCAATTTCATCTTCTGCCAGTGCCAACCCTAGGGCTTGGTTGGCCTCGACTAAGGCGGCGCGGCCACCTGATAGAATGTCTACGCTATGCATCGGCGCAGGTTCCGCTTGCTCGAATAGCACCGCGGCAGCCTCAAGCTCACTGAACACAGCTTCCATCATCCGATCGTGCAACAATCCGGTTAAGGTTGCGTGTTGCTCACTGGTCAAAGGAGCAGATAACTGAATATAGTACGCCGTACCGCGCTCCAAGCGTTTCACCGCGTCCAAGCCACAGTTATGGGCAATATCGGTTGCTTTGGATGACCACGGCGACAAGGTGCCGGGACGAGGCGTAACGAGAAACAGCGTCCCTTCAGGCGCATGCGGCGGTAAAGTGGGCCCGTAAGTCAGCAACTTTTCGAGCTTTTCGCGACTCGCGCTATCCAAGGGGTGATGCAAATCAGCGAAGTGAATAAACTCAGCATACAGTGCCGTGACTGGCAACTGATGCGCTTGACAGCTAGCCAGCAGTTTATTGACACGAAACTCAGACAGTGCGGGGGAACCACGCAAAATATCCATGTGCGTACGTCTCTCGTTAGCAGTTAGTGAAAGGGGTATACCCAAATTAACACGCGTTGGCATGTAAACTTGGGTATCACAACTCACACTGGCAGCCTTTGCTGTCTGCAGGTTTACGCCCATTTTTTGCTGGCCTTTTAAGCAAGCGGCGGCCATTATAGGGGAAAATCCTCGCGGGCAACACACCTGACGCAACCGTTTGCGCAAAAAATTTCCCCTCTATCGGTCGGACGCCTATTCACGTAGAATGGAGGGTCCATTGATCACGGCCTGTGTCTTCACGCCGGCCCGCAACAAGAGCAACAGCCTTTGAGACAGCGTCGATTTACTCTGCCATCTTGGATTGCCTGCGTGGCCCTTGTGCTGCTAACCCTGCCTTTGGCGGGCTGTGATTGGCATTTTGATGACCGTACGACTCTCGAAAAAATCCGCGATCGCGGCGTGCTAAGAGTGGGCACACTCAATAATCAGCTTTCTTATTACATCGGTCCTAATGGCCCAACCGGCCTAGATTATGATTTAGCCAAGCGCTTTGCCGATAAGCTGGGCGTAAAATTGGAAATGACGCCTACCTACACGCTCTCCGGGCTCTTTCCCGCCCTTGAGCGCGGCGATGTTGACATTATTGCCGCAGGCCTGACCATCACACCGCAACGCCTTGACGCCTTTCGCCCCGGTCCTGCGTACTATTTTGTTAGCCAACAAGTCGTGTATAAAAATGGCCACTGGCGACCGCGTGATGTCGATGATTTCAACCGAGATGATGCTGTAATGGCAGTGGTTGAAGGCTCCAGTCATGACTTAACATTGCAATCACTGAAACAAGCCCATCCTGCACTGTCTTGGCAAGTCGTCCAAGATGCCGATGACGACGAACTCCTCAAACAAGTCGCGAATGGTGACATCGACTTTACCATTGCCGACTCCGTCGACATTGCGCTGATCCAACGCACCCACCCTGATATCACCGTCGCGATGGAACTGAGCGAAGACGAGCCAGTCGCTTGGTTTATGAAAAAGCAAGGCGATAGCAGCGTTTACGCCCTGATGGTGGAATTTTTTGGTGACCTTGCTCAAAGCGGTGAACTGGCGATTTTGGAAGAGAAATACTTTGGTCACGTGGATCAGTTTGATTACGTCGATACCCGCGCCTTTTTGCGCGCGATTGAGAGCAAACTGCCCAAGTGGGAGCCGCTATTTAAAAAATACGCCAATGAATTTGACTGGCGTTTACTCGCCGCCCTGTCTTATCAAGAATCACATTGGAACCCGCGCGCTATTTCACCGACTGGTGTGCGCGGCATGATGATGCTGACCTTACCGACCGCAAAATCTGTCGGCGTACGCAACCGACTTGATCCCGAGCAGAGCATTAAAGGCGGCGCCCTTTATCTGCAACGGGTATTGGAACGCGTACCGGATAGCGTGAACCCGCATGAACGTATTTGGTTCGCGCTTGCCTCGTACAATATCGGTTTTGGCCACATGATGGATGCACGCCGCCTCACGGAGGCACAAGGGGCCAACCCTAACTCGTGGAGTGATGTGAAGAAGCGTCTGCCCATGCTCGCCAAGCGCCAATACTATACCCAAACACGCTACGGCTATGCGCGTGGATACGAGGCGTTAAGCTACGTCGAAAATATCCGCCGTTATTATCAAAGTATTCTAGGCTATGAAAAAGCGCATATTGAAGCGCTCGACAATGAGCAGGTTGAAGACTTAGGCGGCCTACAAACCATTGTCGCGCCAGCGCCTGAGCAAGAGTCTGAAACCGTCACAGACACTGACGAAACGTCACCACAAAGCGACGCTAACCAGCAACAGCAATGAGGGCAGTATGGTTCCGAGAAAACGGCTCGTGAGAAGTAACTTCCGTAAAAACACGATTTCCGCCGCTAACCGGCGTAAGCGCATGCGTCAAAATATGCACAAGAAAGTGCTTTGGCGACAACGTACGTTTGCCATCCGCGAGTTCGCCGCCTTTGACGATGCGTTTTAACCCTCGCCCTGCTCTCGAGCCGCTTTTTTAGCGGCTTTTTTTTCGGCTCGGCGACGACGAAAAAACGCTTGAAGCTGCTCACGGCAAGCATCCTCAAGCACCCCCCCTTGCGATGCCACGTGATGATTCACGCCCTCGTAACTGAGCAAGTTCATCACCGATCCTGCCGCACCGGTTTTAGGGTCGGAGGCGCCAAAATACACGTTGCGAATACGGCTATGTACCATAGCCGCCGCACACATCGGACAAGGCTCTAAAGTGACATACAAGTCAGCATCAATCAGGCGATAGTTACCCAGCACTTGACCTGCTTGGCGCAGTGCCATGATTTCCGCATGCGCAGAAGCATCATGTTGGGTAATTGAACGGTTCCATCCGGTCCCGATAATCTCCCCTTGGTACACCACCACAGCCCCGACCGGCACCTCACCCTCTTGCTCGGCTTTTTCCGCCAGCGTCATGGCGTGGCGCATGTATTTTTCGTGCTCGTTTGATGGCGTTTGCAACTCGCTCATTCAAAACCCTGTAACTTCACCCATTGAGATGGCGCCAAGTATACGACACAAATAAGCCGGCTCGAAGGCCGGCTTGTCTGTCGTCACGTAGGAACGCGTTATTGAACCAAGTATTGATAGCTTGCTTGAATGCCCAACGGCAACCCAACCGCCCAATAAGCCAGAAGGAAAAGCGTCCAGCCCACCAGCATAGTGATGGAGTATGGGATCATTAACGAAGCCACAGTGCCAATCCCGGTCGATTTCACATAGCGCTGGCAATACACCACCACTAGCGGGAAGAACACCATCAATGGCGAAATAATGTTAGAGACAGAGTCACCCACACGATACGCCGCTTGTGATAGCTCAGGCGAAATGCCGACAACCATCAGCATTGGTACCAGAATCGGACCAATCAGTCCCCATTTTGCCGATGCCGACCCGATCAGTAAGTTGACCATGGCGGTGAGCAGGATCATACCCACAATCGTCATTTCACCCGGCAATTTCATCGATTGCAGCAACTCAGCGCCGTTGAGTGCTAACAAAGTACCAATGTTGGATTGGGTAAATGCAGCCAAAAATTGCGCACAGAAGAACGCCATCACCATGTACGCCCCCATAGTCGCCATGGTATCCGACATGGATTTGATTACGTCTTGGCTGGTTTTAAAGGTACCTGCAGTTTTGCCGTAGACAATGCCCGGAATAATAAAGAGCACGAAAATCAGCGGTACGATTGATTGCATAATCGGCGCATCAAATGCGGTCAGTTCCCCTGACGGAGAGCGAAGCGGCGATGTTTCCGGCAACGCAGCAGCAACAAGCGCAGTAATTCCCACCAACATGGCCAAGCCTGCGCGGTTAAAGGCTTTGCCTTCAATCGCCGTGAATGAACCAAGGTCAGGAGCGTCTTCAGCATCCTCATCAATCGGCGTGCGGCTAAGGCGCGGTTCAATGATTTTCTCAGTTACAAACCAGCCTAATGCCACAATCAAAATCGATGACAGGCCGGTAAAGTAGAGGTTTGCGAGTGGATTCACCTGATAGGTATCATCCAATACGTGAGCGGCTGATTCGGTAAATCCAGCGAGTAAAGGATCAATGCCAGACGGAATAAAGTTCGCTGAAAATCCCCCCGAGACACCGGCAAACGCGGCGGCAATCCCCGCCAATGGGTGGCGTCCCGCCGCATGGAAGATAATCCCGCCTAGTGGGATCACCAGCACATAGCCTGCATCTGCGGCAGTGTGGGATACAATCGCTACCAAAATCAGTATTGGTGTAAGCGCTTGCTTCGGCGTCACACTCAACATTTTCTTCAGACCGGTGGTGATAAAGCCTGACTGATCAGCCACTCCCACCCCCAGCATCGCAACCAAAACAATGCCCAGCGGCGCAAAACCAGTAAAAGTGTTAACCATGTTGGCTAAAAAGTGTGCGAGCGCATCGCCGGTCAGTAGGTTGTTCACTTGCACCGCATTCCCCGTCAGCGGGTGAACGGCATCGAACTCAACTTGCGATAAAATGGCCGACAGTACCCAAACGGTAATCAAGCCCCAGAAAAACAACAGTGCCGGATCAGGAATACGGTTTCCTGCCCGTTCAATCATATTTAAAAAACGGTCTAACCCTCGCGGGCCGTCAGCATCGGCTGACTGACTAAGTTGACTGCTCACAGCTCACTCCATATAGTTTCAATGTCGCCACAGCACATGCCCTGACGCTGCCTTTAATGACAAATTAATGAAATATCGGCCCCAGTAAAGCAAAAATCAGCATAGTTAGCTACACATCACCCTGTTAGCAAAATGTTAACCATCAGATATATTTGCTTTTCAGCACAAAAAACCGCAATGACGGGATAACCCTGAAACATTTAGAAACAAAAAAGCACGTAGTAATAGAGAATAAACGTCGCACAGTGACTCTTTGATGCTCACCTTGAGCGCTGTGTTGACTGGCTATCTTCTTATTGCCAATTTTTATTCGCTGAATAACTCTCCTTGTTTGGGCGTTAATTGGAGAAGCTTCGAATTTATAGAAAATTAATAGCCGTTTTTTCGCTGCCCCATCCCCCACCATAAACATCTGTTATATAAGCACTTATTTTTATGTTGGCTTACTCGGGCAAGTTTTTGCCTCAGGAATTTCTGTTATATCATGCCGTTATGTAGAAACACGAGATGATGAAAGTGGACATCAGTCGAATAAACACGCGCTGGATTGAAGGGGACACACAGCCAGAAGCTCCAGCGGCCAAAGAAACACAACAAGAAAAACTCGCTCGCCACCGCAAGGCTCGCTTCGAACAAAGCGATCAAGCATGGGAGTATGTGCAAGCCAACGAAGATCGCTATGCCAAGCACAGAGCAGAGGTGCTTGCCAAAAGAAAGCCGTCAGAACAGGTTTATCCGTTTACAGATGAAGCGTTGCTCGAAGACGCACGCGAAGTGGCAAAAGAGTACCAATGGGATCATTCGCAACAAAGGAACACTCGCCTTGCTGTATTAACGCTAGAAGAAGCAAATGAGTATTTAGACGCCTTTATGCAAGATACGCATGGGCAGCTATCAGCGGGTAAGGACTACACCGGCGTAGCAACTGGCTTGAAAGGAGCCTATGAAGTTGCGAAAGAGCTGGGAGGATTGGGAGCGACAGCGAAAGCCGTTAACATCAACGGTGTGATGAACATAGTGGTTGAAAACTACAAACCCCGTTACCTAGATATTGGCCCGCGCTGGCAAGCAGCCACTCCCCAGATGCTAAAGTTGGGACATGCACTCAATACAGTGAAAGGTAATATCACCTTCCTTAAAGGCAATGTTTATGTCGAAGTTGTTTTTAGTGGCGCTGTAAATGCCGTTGACTATATGCTTCACAATGAAAAAACATTAGGCGAAGTGGTTGGTCAATTTTCTGCAGATGTTGCTAAAGGCGTTGTGGCGGGAGTCATCGCGCAAGGCTTTACATTACTCGTTAGCGGTGTAATAGCGACTTTCATTGCGCCGCCTACTGTAGCAGTATTAGGTGTATTTACTATCGCTGCTTTTGGTATTGGCTTTATTGTTTCAGAAATTGATGACGAGTATAATTTCACCGAACCGATGAAAAGAGAAATTGAGAAATTAATCAATGAAAATTAATCGTTTCAAGTCGTCAGGGTATTTGGTTTTATTAATTCCGTTTTTATGGGGAAGTGGATATTTCTCTCTGAGGATGTTAACTTCACTCTCTTCTTATGAAAGTGTTGTTAAGGTTTACGCTCCTATTAACAATGCTTCTTTGCTGGCTATGTTTAGTTTATCAGTTATTTTATTTCTGATAATGGTTGTTACCTTCATTTCAGGTCGATCTTTAAATTGGCTGCCGAAAATATTTTTGATGATTTTTTTATCATTGGTCGTCCTTTCATTTACATATGGCTGGTATATAACAGAAAAAACAAAGAAAGAACTTAACGAGCGTGGTTATGTTGAGTGTGAATCGAAAAGAGATTTAGGACTAAAATACTCTAGCCGGACTTATGCTTTGTCACCTGATATATGTTCTTCTGAGTGATTTCTACTATAAACATAAACCTTTTATAGAGAACAAGAATGCTCTTAATAATTAAAGATATTCTTGTTCTCTTATAATTACTATCAATCCTTTACTCCATGAAACCCGCTTCCTTTCCTGCAGTGCTACTATTCGTAGATCTTTTCAAGTTGTTGTTTATTCTCGACACCGAATACACCAAATGCGAGCCAGTGTTTATCAATGTCTAAGCAGTGACTGATTTTGACCACGGTCTCGAGAGTGGGGGAGCGCTTTCCTTTTTCCCAATCAATATAGGTCATCCGCGCAACGCGAAGTGATTTCGCTGCAGCAACTTGCGAGAGTGATTGGCCAGGGCAAGATCACGAACGAATTTTGAGCAAAGTAGATCAGTTTGACGATCACTTATCGCTGTGATCATATACTCCCTTTTTGACGGGAGTTCACGATGTCCATCGATGCTTTTTCTCAGTACTTTTCTGTTATCCAAGACACACGACAATCAGCCAAAATTTCGTACCCTTTGTTCGATATCTTATTCCTAACGGTGTGCGCCACCATTGCTGGCATGGAGGGATGGGAAGACATTGAAGACTTTGGCGAAGCACACCTTGATTGGCTGCAAGATAAAGGCCTGTTCCTTCAAGGCATTCCCGTTCATGACACGATTGCCAGAGTGGTTTCTTCCATCGAACCTGACCAGTTTCAGGACTGTTTTTTGAAATGGATGCAGGCCGTCAACGTGCACGCTAACGGCGCTCTGATTGCTATCGACGGGAAGGTGCTCCGTAGCTCCTATAACCGAGAAGATAGGCAATCCACTCTCCACATGGTCAGTGCCTTTGCGACAGCGAATGGTGTGGTAATGGGCCAGGTTAAGACTCAAGACAAGTCGAATGAAATCACAGCGATACCCGAACTCATCAACCTGTTGGACATCAAGGGATGCTTGGTTTCCATCGATGCTATGGGTTGCCAAACAGGTATCGCCAAGCAAGTTGTTGAGCAAGGTGGTGACTATTTACTCGCAGTCAAAGGCAATCAAAAAAGCTTGGAGAAAGCGGTTCAAAAAGCCCTGGCACCGTTAGTTAAAATAAGCCCAGAATGCGACATTGAGCACGGGCATGGACGCATCGAAGCACGCGAATATTACGTCATGCCAGCGCAGAAACTGGCGATAGATTTCCCCGACTGGCAAGCGCTTCAAACGGTCGGTGTTGCTATTAGCTATCGCATTGACTCAAAGGGAGAAGAATCACTGGAATACCGCTATTACATTAGTTCAGCGACACTGACACCGGAACGATTTGCCGAGGCAGTTCGTGGTCATTGGGAGATAGAAAACCGACTCCACTGGGTTCTCGATGTGACCATGAATGAGGATGCGTGCCAAATTTATCGTGGGCATGCGGCGGAGATTCTCGCTGGCGTGCGTCACATGGCTCTTAATATGCTTCGGTTAGAGAGCAGCAAAAAGGCAAGTATTAGACGCAAGCAGAAGATGGCATCGATGAATGTTGCTTATTTAGAGCAAATTGTACTGGCCGGAATCAAAGGGTTGACTGAAATTTGAGCATACGTAATCTCGCCCTGAGTGATTGGCGCTTTCGAGCATATTCCAGTCTTTTCTCGAAGGTATCGAGTTTGTTCTTGCCTGCCATACTACCCTTACTTCCCTGTTAACTGGCTTCCTGCCAATACTGCAATCATGGCGCTTATTATCTGATTTACCTCTGTTATTTGAAAGAGCTTGTGAGCCGCTGTGTTTGGTCTGCCTCACACTACAGGACTAAAGCCGCGCCCGCGCTCCACGGCAAGTTGGCCATCACGCACATCGCCCAGCGAACAACGGTCAGCAAGCGCACCACGCTGGGCAGCGTCATGGCCACCGCCGCACATCGCGGGCACACTTTCTCTTCTCAACCCCTACCCCAATCTTGGGGCGCCCTGCTTCGCAAGGCTATGAACGTCGCACCGCAACTGCGTTGCCGTGCGTTTTATCGTGCTATGCTGAAGGCATAGAGATGCTGTTTTCTTTAACTCTTTCGGGATGAGGTTCTGCAGCCTTATCAATATCTTTTTGTATTGCCAAACTCTCTTTATATTCCGTAGCCTCTGCTTTTAAAGTCCAGTGCACATCGTTGATGCCATGCTCCTCAACGGTTTGCTTAATCGCTGAAATCGTGGTTCTAAAGAACTCTTTTCTTGGGTTGATTTTGTTAACTGATGCTAACTCAAACCGCTTATGGAGTGCTTTCTCAAGAGAGGGGGCATCATCACTATAAATGATGGCGTGGACATCGAAAGCGAACGGAACAGAAGCATCGCCAAGCTCTTTTACGCGATCCATGGGCTCTAACCGACGTGTCATACCAATCTTGAACACTTCTTCACCGAAGCTGCCAATATTGCTGATCACATAAACATGACCACGACGAGTTTGCTGTGCCATAGAAATAGCTCGCTGGCCTCGGTCTTCTGCATCTTTCAGCTTTGCCTCTAGCTCTGCGAGTTGCGCCTCATATTCGACTTTTTGTTCTTCAGTGGCTTGATTTAGCTCTGAACGCGCCTTTTCGAGCGCTTTTTGTAGCATGCGCTCTTCTTTCTCTGCTTCTTTTTTAGCCTTTTCCATTTCACGAATGGCTTTTTCTTCTTCGCGGATCTGAGCTTTTATCGCTGCCTGTTCTTCTTTCTCAATTTTTCTCAACTCAAAGGTTGCCACGGTCCACTTTAACTCGGTAAGGCGTGCATCTAAGTACTCTTGGTTGATGCGCGCATTCCTAAACGGAGCACCGTTATGGTTCACAAGCGCAAAAGCATCAATGATCTCTTGCTTTATTTTTCCAAAATTATCGTGTTTGACCTTTGATAGTGCGCTATCAACCTTTCCATTAAAAGCGTCAACGGCGAAGTGAATAGCATAGGTTCTACGGTTTACCTCTGCGTAATCACAGCTACCCGCACGTCCATCTTTGACCATTTCCCTCACGCGTTTTCGAGCTGATTTAAGCTCTTCTCCCGCCTCTTTATGGCTAAACTCCTCGGCTAAATCATCCAGTATTGAGTGGTTCGGTATGATGTATTCATCCCGGTACCCTTCAATCGTATTGCGCATGGCGATGATCGCTTTCTCGTAAGAGTCTGCTTTTGCTTTTGCTTCCAAGGCACTACCTGCTATCTCCTTCGCTTGCTCTTCCGCGAAGTTGGTAATTCGCTTCGCTTCGTTGGAGGCTTCTGTCTTTAATGATTGTGCCTGTTCTTTCGATTCTTTGAGAGTAGCTGTCGCTTCGGAAAGGATACGTTCAGCTTCATGCCTAGTGGATTGAGCATCTTCTTCAGCTTCATCAAGAAGCTCTTTGGCATGTCGCTCTATGTTTGTAATAGGCGCATATTTTTCCTCAAACTTAGCAAGTCGAGATAACGACTCTTCAACGCGTTCGTTAGCTTTATCCAGTTGTCGTTGAAGTTTTTTCCGCTTGACTCTCGCTACGATGAGTAAAATCCAAGGGAGGAAAATAACGCCTAATGCTATTAATGTACCCGTATCCATTCGAAATCCTGAAGTTTGTTGTTAAAACGATCAACTATGCCTTAAAAGCACCGTCACAAGCATTGTGATATGTCACGTTTATTGTGCAAGCCTTGCCAATTTAGCAGACATGCGAGTTATTCGAGGTTATGGCAGGTTTATGTGTCACGTTCTATTTGCAATTTGTAATAAATACCCAATTGCGGTTTTTTGATTTTGGCGCAAACAGCAAAGGCCTTCAGATAAAACGTAAGCGGCTAGCGTCTCATTTTGTCGATTTGATCGACCGATCTCGTCATGTCCTTATAGGCACGCCCGGCCAGCTTGTTTTGGAATACCTCCATTTTGTCGGCAATAGCTTTCATCTTTGGGCCGTGTCCGGTGTTGGACAGCCATGACGTCAATAGTTGATGGGTAGCGATCATAAAAAATGCCAGTCAGAAAACTGACTGGCATTGTTATTAGTTGGCAAAGCTTACTTCGCTACCTAGCGAGCCTTATTCCCACTCGAATATCAACGAGAACAAAATACATCTAAATAACAGATGGTTAGGGATGCTACCTTTATCGATACCATCATCTATACCATGCGCAGAATTTTTTTAACTTTTTGCTGATTGTCGAAGTATTTCATAACATTACAAACTCATACCATAGTAGCTTGTTCCGTAGTTCTTTTACGACTACCAACCACCAAAGCAAGACTTAGCAGCGTAATTAATGAAGCAGATAAATAAAGCGTACTAATATTCCAATGGTCTAAAATTCCTGCTCCTAATACGGCTCCCGTACCAACAGCACCATTGAAAATAGCAGCATAAATAGCTGAAGCTGGTAATGCATCGTCTTTGGCTAATCGGATGATCCATGTTTGAAGACCAACGAATAGTATCGCAACACCAATGCCCCATCCGGATACGAGCAGCAATGTCATGATTTTGCTGTTAACAGTCGGAAGGCTAATTAACATCAAACACAACGAAATAAGTAGAAGCCCTGTGCCAAGGACTCTCTTTAAGTGGTTGTCTATATACATTCCGCACATGAAGTTGCCGACTATGCCAGCAATACCAAATGTCAACAGACAGATAGAGATCCAACTGTTTGGCAGGGCAATCACTGAAGAAAGTAGCACCTCAACATAAGTAAATGCAGCAAAGTGTGAAACGATACCACAAGCCGCAATGAGGTATACGATTCTCAACTTCGAATTTCGAAACACAGAGAAGAGTTGCCCCCTTCCCAAACGCGGTGTACCTGATACATGCGGAAGGCTTAGAGCCAGAGTTAATGCCGTAACAACAGATAATATTCCTAAAAGTGAAAATGATAATCGCCAGCCAGCATCAGCGCTTATCCAATTAATAAGTGGGACACCTAAAACACTCGCGGTTGAAACACCCCCGAAAATAATGGCAGTGGCTTTCCCCACGCTACTTTCTGAGACCAGCTGTGCGCCCAAAGTGCCAATCATTGCCCAGAAAGCACCATGAGCAAGAGCACCGACAAGCCTGGCAGCTAACAATACGCTAAAACTATGACTGACAGCCGCCACGCCATTGGACAGCCCCAACAATAGCATCAGTCCGACTAACAATGGTCGACGGGGTAAATGACTAATCATCATGACTGAAATTAAAGCGGCAGCGGCACCAAGCCATGCATACAAAGTAACAACTAACCCTGTAGAGCTAGCACTCTGCTGCATATCTTGTGCAATCGAAGACAACATACCTATTGGTGCTAACTCAGTAGCAACAACCGTAAATGACGCAATACCAAGCATAAAAACAGCGACCCAGCTGCGCCAATTTGTGTAGTTTAACGGGCTCAAGCGTTCACTCCTTTCATACCTTCAGTTGTATAACGCTCCCCTGCGGGCTGAAATTCTCGCACTGCTGATTCAATGCGGGCCAAATCCTCTGCCGTTAATACGACATCAGGAGCCCCCAAGTTATCGACCAAATGCTTCATTTTCTTTGTGCCCGGAATAGGTACGATGTCAGGCCCCTGTGCTAATAACCATGCCAATGCAATTTGTGCCGAAGAGCATGACTTACTACTGGCCATGCTAGCAACCACCTCTGTTAGCGGCCGATTTGCTCTTAGGTTATCAGGCGTGAATCTCGGTAATGATTGTCTTGCATCTTGAGGAGTAAAGTCACTGTCAGGCGTAATATTCCCTGTCAAAAAACCACGCCCTAATGGGGAATAAGGAACAAAACCAATACCTAATTCTCTACAAGTTGGCAAAACATCTTGCTCCACATCACGGGTCCACAGTGAATACTCGGTCTGCACGGCACTAATTGGATGAACAGCATGCGCTTTTCTCAGTGTACTTGCGCTGACCTCAGATAAGCCAATATTTGCAATTTTCCCCTCCTTAACCAATTGAGACAACGTAAAAACGGTTGTTTCTATAGGCACATTAGGATCTAATCGATGGATATAGTATAAGTCGATGCATTCAACACCTAAGCGGCGTAGTGAACTCTCACAAGCACGGCGAATATAATCTGGACTATTATCAATTACTCGTTGGTACTCCTCAGGACGACGTACAATTCCACACTTAGTCGCAACTTTAATTGCAGCATGGCTTTCTTTCAAAAACTCTCCAAGTAGCTGCTCGTTATGATAATGGCCATAAGTGTCTGCGGTATCTAAAAAAGTGCAGCCAAGATCAATAGCTTTATGGAGTACCGACTTGGATTCGGCGTCATTTCTGGGCCCATAGAATTCACTCATGCCCATACAGCCTAACCCTATCTCGGAGACTTCAAGACTTTGACCTAATACACGTTTCTTCATGATTGATATCCCTTGGTTTACGTTGAGATATTCAGTATATTTTCCGAAAGTGGAGGTTTATATGCACACAAACCGCAATCAGCTTTCCGAAAATGGAAATCAGCCCCCCCCGTCTTTGAATTGGGATGATGCCAGGATATTTCTCGCCATCGCTAGAGAAGGCACATTAAGTCGCGCAGCAAAGCGATTAAAGTTGGGGATTGCCACCACTTCTCGACGTTTAGAACGTCTGGAGTCGGCGCTACAGGTTTGCTTATTTACACGTGATCAGCAGGGCTATACATTAACCGATGAAGGCAGAGATCTGGTTTCACCGGCTGAAGCCCTAGAGCAAGCTGGCTTTGCTTTTGGAGATGCTACTTATCGTAATAATGATCAAGTGATGGGTAATGTCCGCCTAGCAACAGCGCAAGGATTAGCTGATCACCTCATTATTCCAGCCATGCCAAAACTTATTGCTGCTCATCCAAATTTAACCGTAGAGATAGTCACGGGCGTGTCCACAGTTAACCTGCACCGACGCGATGCTGATATTGCCTTGCGTATGGTAAGACCGGAACGGGGTAATGTGAGCATCCGCCGACTAGGTACACTAGGGTTTGGGCTTTACGCCTCACAAGACTACGTAAACAATAGAAAGAGCTCAGACACCACTAGCCTATCTTTCGAACATGATGATTTCATCGGGTGGTCTGAATTGCAGCAAAATTTGCCAGCAGCACAATGGTTAACCAAAATGTTAAAAGGAAAGCCTTTTCGCTTAACCACAACCAGCCTATCGGCACAAATGAGCGCTGTAGAAGCAGGGGTTGGGATGGCGATACTCCCTCATTTTACCTCCAAGAAAAAAAACTTGGTTTGTGTGCAAGGAAATGTGGGGTGTGATCAGCCGATTTGGTTGGCTATTCACTCAGATTTAGCTCACTCACGCAGAGTTAGAGCTGTTGTCGATTTTCTGGATACACTGATTTCTGAAAACCAACAGTCATTATCCCCATAAAAAATGCCAGTCAGAAAACTGACTGGCATTGTTATTAGTTGGCAAAGCTTACTTCGCTACCTAGCGAGTCTTATTCCCACTCAATCGTCGCAGGCGGTTTGCCGGAGACGTCGTAAACCACGCGGGAGATGCCGTCGACTTCGTTGATAATGCGGTTCGACACTTTGCCAAGGAAATCGTATGGCAGGTGTGCCCAGTGCGCGGTCATAAAGTCGATGGTTTCGACGGCACGCAAGGCAATGATCCAATCGTATTTACGGCCATCGCCCATCACGCCAACGGAACGTACCGGTAAGAAAACGGCAAAGGCTTGTGAGACTTTATCGTACAGATCGGCGTTGCGCAGTTCTTCGATAAAGATTGCATCCGCGCGACGTAAAAGGTCACAGTATTCTTTTTGGATCTCGCCCAGCACACGCACACCAAGGCCAGGCCCTGGGAATGGGTGACGGTAAAGCATGTTGTAAGGCAGGCCTAGCTCAAGGCCAATCTTACGGACTTCGTCTTTGAACAGCTCTTTGAGCGGTTCAACCAAGCCCATTTTCATTTCTTCCGGAAGACCGCCCACATTGTGGTGCGATTTAATCACGTGTGCTTTACCGGTTTTCGAGGCTGCTGATTCAATCACATCCGGATAGATGGTGCCCTGCGCCAACCATTTGGCGTTTTTCATTTTGGTGGCTTGCTCGTCGAATACTTCAACAAACACGCGGCCAATGATTTTACGCTTAGCTTCAGGGTCAGCTTCGCCTTTCAGCGCGTCAAGGAAGCGGTCTTCGGCGTTGACATGGACAATGTTGAGACCGAAGTGGTCACCAAACATCTCCAGTACTTGCTCGCCTTCGTTAAGGCGTAGCAGGCCGTTATCCACAAATACGCACGTGAGCTTGTCGCCAATCGCGCGGTGAACCAGCATTGCCACTACTGAGGAATCAACGCCACCAGATAGGCCAAGGATCACTTCATCATCACCGACTTGCTCGCGAATACGCTCAACCGCGTCTTCGATGATAGATGCAGGGGTCCATAGGCGCTCACAACCGCAGATGGTCATCACAAACTGCTCTAGCATGCGTTTGCCTTGGCGAGTATGCGTGACTTCCGGGTGGAACTGTACGCCGTAGAAACGCTTCTCTTCATTAGCCATCGCAGCAAACGGACAGGTGTCGGTTTCAGCGATTTTGACGAAATCTTCTGGGATAGCGACCACTTTATCACCGTGGCTCATCCACACATCCAATAGCGCGGTGCCATCTTCTGCGATCGCATCTTCAATACCATCAAACAAAGCACTGTTGGCAACACGCTTAACTTGGGCATAACCAAATTCGCGGTGCTCAGAGCCGGCCACTTTACCGCCCAGTTGCTCAGCCATGGTTTGCATGCCGTAGCATACGCCAAGCACCGGCACGCCAGCATTAAAGACATACTCAGGCGCACGCGGTGAGCCAGCTTCAGCGACACTTTCAGGGCCACCGGAAAGGATGATGCCATCAGGGGCAAAATCACGAATATCTTGCTCTTCTACATCCCAGCTCCACAACTCACAATACACTCCGATTTCACGGACACGACGTGCGATCAGTTGCGTGTACTGGGAGCCAAAGTCGAGGATCAAAATACGTTGAGCATGAATGTTTTTGGTCATTATCTGGCTTTCTCAATTAAGTGGAACAAAGGGGCGTTGTTAGCCCTCTTGGACGAATAGAAAGCGGTGTGACCCTTAAGCCACACCGCCATACATTATCCGAGGCGATAGTTAGGCGCTTCTTTGGTGATGGTCACATCGTGAGCGTGTGACTCTTTCATGCCCGCGCCGGTCACGCGAACAAATTGCGCTTTGGTGCGTAAATCGTTGATGGTAGCAGAGCCAGTCAGACCCATGCATGAACGCAAACCACCCATTTGTTGGTGGATGATTTCTTTCATCATGCCTTTGTAGTCTACGCGGCCTTCAATGCCTTCTGGGACCAATTTGTCGGCAGCATTGTCGCTTTGGAAGTAACGGTCAGATGAGCCTTTTGACATCGCGCCCACCGATCCCATACCACGGTACGATTTGTACGCGCGGCCTTGGTAAAGCTCAACTTCACCCGGTGATTCTTCCGTTCCTGCCAGCATGGAGCCAACCATCACACAGGATGCGCCAGCGGCAATCGCTTTACACATATCGCCCGAGAAGCGAATGCCACCGTCAGCAATGACCGGAATACCATATTCCTGCGCAACCGCTGCTGCATCACTGATAGCAGTAATTTGTGGTACGCCAACCCCGGTCACAATACGGGTGGTGCAAATCGACCCTGGACCAATCCCTACTTTAACGGCATCAACACCAGCTTCAATCAGGGCACGAGCACCGTCTGCCGTGGCAACGTTCCCCCCCACGATTTGCAGGTTTGGATACGCGGCGCGTGTATCACGAATGCGTTGTAACACGCCTTCAGAGTGGCCATGTGATGAGTCAATCAAAAGAACGTCAACACCGGCTTCCACCAAGGCGGCCACACGCTCTTCATTGCCCGCGCCAGCACCGACGGCGGCACCCACGCGCAGACGGCCTTGCTCGTCTTTACAGGCGTTTGGTTTACTTTCTGCTTTCTGGAAGTCTTTTGCGGTGATCATGCCGCTTAGGTGGTGGTCTTGATTGACGACCAAGATTTTTTCCACGCGGTGTTGCTGCATCATTTGCTGAACTTGTTCTCGATCGGCACCTTCTTGCACCGTGGCTAAGCGCGACTTCGGAGTCATCACTTCATCAACACGCTTGCTCAAGTCAGACACAAAACGTACATCACGGCCGGTGATAATGCCGACAAGCTCTTTTTGTGCGTTAACCACTGGATAGCCGGCGAAACCGTTGCGTTCGGTGAGTGCTTTCACATCCGCAATGGTCATTTCTGGCGTCACTGTCACAGGGTTTGTGACCATGCCCGCTTCGTAAATTTTAACCAAGCGAACTTGCTCAGCTTGCTGTTCAATGGTCATGTTTTTGTGGATAAAACCAAGGCCACCTTCTTGCGCAAGTGCAATCGCCAGACGAGCTTCTGTCACCGTATCCATCGCTGCTGATAAAACAGGGATGTTCAGGCTAATAGAACGAGTCAGTTGGGTTCGCAGATCCGCAGTGTTCGGAAGAACAGTGGAATGGGCAGGGACGAGGAGTACATCGTCAAAGGTTAGCGCTTCTTTCGCGATTCTCAGCATTGCAATATCTCACACCAAAATTTGTGAAGGGGAACAAAATATTGCCGCAGCATTATACGTATAGCGCAAACGTTTGGCTACAGGTTTTTACTGAGAATTTTCATTTATTGGTGTCTTTGATTTTAGGCGCTTAATATTCAATCACTTCGGGTGAAAACGCCCACTCACGCACGGCATACGCTTAGCAATTGGCATCCTCAAACCAGACAGGTAGTATGCGTGCAGGTGAATGAAAAAGGTTGGCGACGTGAGCACAAACAATCGCAACATTTTGACGGTGTCTCGGCTGAATGCCGAAGTTCGGCTGTGTCTTGAGCGCGATATCGGCATTGTCTGGTTAAGCGGGGAGATTTCCAATTTTACCGCCGCAGTCTCGGGGCATTGGTATTTATCGCTAAAAGATAACCAAAGCCAAGTGAAATGTGCCATGTTCCGCGGTAACAACCGTCGTGTTACCTTCAAACCGAAAAATGGCGACCAGGTGTTAGTCCGCGCCCGAGTGTCCTTGTATGAGCCACGCGGTGACTATCAGTTGATCCTCGAAAGTATGCAACCTGAAGGGGATGGACGGTTACAACAAGAGTTTGAGCAACGTAAGCAGGCGCTTGCGGCCGAAGGGCTTTTTGCTCAAAGCGAGAAAAAGCCGTTACCCGCTCAACCACGCCGTATTGGCATTATTACCTCCAAAACCGGCGCTGCCTTGCATGATATTCTGCATGTGCTCAAACGCCGCGATCCTAGCCTACCCGTTGTTATTTATCCTACGCTGGTGCAAGGGCGCGATGCCGCGGTCAGCATCGCGCAAGCCATTGGTCGTGCCAATAGCCGTGCAGAGTGTGATGTCTTAATTGTGGGTCGTGGCGGGGGGTCGCTAGAAGATCTCTGGTGTTTTAATGAGGAAATCGTCGCCCGTACCATCGCTGCCAGTACAATTCCTATCGTCAGTGCGGTGGGCCACGAGGTGGATGTGACCATTGCTGATTTTGTCGCTGACATGCGCGCCCCAACCCCTTCAGCTGCTGCGGAGCTGGTTAGCCGCGATCTGAGTTATCGGCTTCAGCAATACCAGCAACGCGAGCAGGCACTCAGTCGCGCGATGGCCGATGTGCTTTATCGTCAGCAACGCCATCTCACCCAATTGTCGCACCGTTTGTCCCACCAGCATCCGCGCACGCGCTTACAACAGCAAAGCCAGCGATTAGATGAGCTACAACGGCGCATGCAACAGGCGATGATGACCAAAATTCGTCGTGCTCAGGCGCAATGTAGCCAGTTGGACGGCCGATTGCAGCGTGCAACGCCAATCCACACCATTCATCGCCAGCAAGGGCATGTGAGCCAGCTTGAGCAGCGTATTAATCACGCCATGGACGCTCACTTACAGCACGCACAACAGCGGCTGCATACCCTGATGGCAACCTTAGATGCCGTTAGCCCACTGGCCACCCTAACCCGAGGTTATTCCATCACTCGTACGGACGATGGCAAAGTGGTGACCCAGACCGAGCAGCTTAGCGTGGGTCAAACATTACATACCCATCTGCGTGAGGGCGACATCACAAGTACGGTCACCGCGCTGACACCGGCTTCTGTCTCCCCCGCACAGGATTAACCTCTGTACAACCGACTTCTCTCTGATCTGATTGTGATCGCCTGATCGAGGGGTTAATGCCCCTTGATCAGCTTCCTACCCTAAAAAGAATATTTATCAATACACTTCCCGAAAGCATAAGTTACATGTTCTGCATTTGGATTTTAATCGATATAAAAAACTATTTTGGTGTGTGTTTTGGACGTGATCCAGAATTAATGAAAAGAGAATAGCGTCAGGTGATGGTTGAATTCTCACCGCTCAAAAACCCGCCTAGCGCGGTATGACAGCGGATCGTGTCACTGACTTTAACCAGCACTTTAATGTGATTTAGATCACTTAAATTCAGTAAAAGATCATGAAAAAGATCGTAGACCGGCATAGAAGATCAAAAAAAGCCCAGCGCGATGGCTGGGCAAGTGATTACTTTTTGTTTCGGTTTTTCACCATATCCATCAAGCGCTTGCGCTGTCTGGACTGAGAAAGTGTCAGCTTCTCTTTCTTCCCTTCATACGGGTTTTCACTATTCTGGAACTGGATCTTAATCGGGGTGCCCATAATATCGAGCGTCCGGCGATAGTAGTTCATTAAATAGCGCTTGTAAGAGTCCGGAAGTTCATTAACCAAGTTACCGTGAATTACCACAATCGGCGGGTTATAACCCCCGGCGTGTGCGTATTTCAGCTTCACTCGGCGACCTCGAATCATCGGCGGTTGGTGGTCGTCCTGCGCCATCTTCATGATGCGCGTCAGCATCGACGTGCCTACACGCTTGGTCGCTGACTCATAGGCTTCTTGAATCGACTCAAACAAGTGACCCACACCCGTACCGTGCAGGGCAGATATAAAGTGAACACGCGCAAAGTCGACAAAACCCAGACGGCGGTCGAGCTCTGATTTGACACGCTCTTTCACTTCGCTATCCAATCCATCCCACTTGTTGACCGCTAGCACAATAGAGCGTCCGGCATTCAAGGCAAAACCCAGCAGGCTTAAGTCTTGGTCAGAGATGTTTTCGCGCGCATCAATCACCAGCAACACCACATTGGCGTCTTCAATCGCTTTAAGGGTTTGGATAACCGAGAACTTCTCGACTTTATCCGTCACGCGCTTACGACGTCGTACACCGGCGGTGTCAATCATCACGTATTCGCGTCCATCACGCTCCATAGGAATGTAGATAGAGTCACGTGTGGTGCCCGGCATATCGTAAACCACTACGCGCTCTTCGCCGAGCATGCGGTTGGTTAGGGTCGATTTACCCACATTTGGACGGCCAATAATGCCAATTTTAATCGGCTGAGCTTGGAGGCGCGCGTACTCGTTTTCCGCTTCCTCTTCGGTCATGGTAGTTTCGTCTACCGGCTCGATATCATCCTCACCGGTGAGATCAACCAAACCAGCTTCTTGGTCTTCTTTGGCTTGTTCCGCGAACGGCATCAGCGCACGGTTGATCAAGGTACTTACACCGCGACCATGTGCGGCCGCAATTTGGTACATGTTGTCCATGCCTAGTTGCCAAAAGTCAGATGCGGCGGTGTCCGGATCCATCCCGTCGACCTTATTCACCACCAAGAAAGATGTTTTTTCACGGGTGCGAATATGCTGCGCAATCTCTTGGTCGGCCGGGGTTAAACCCACACGACCATCAACCATAAACAGGACAACGTCCGCTTCTTCAATGGCGGCCAAAGATTGCTCGGCCATTTTGGTTTCTACGCCTTCCTCGGTGCCATCAATACCGCCGGTATCGATCACGATGAACTCGTGTTCACCTAGCATCGCTTTACCGTATTTTCGATCCCTGGTCAGTCCCGGAAAGTCCGCTACTAGCGCATCACGCGTACGGGTTAGACGATTAAAGAGCGTCGATTTCCCTACGTTCGGGCGCCCTACAAGGGCAATAACAGGAATCATGTAGACCTCTTCTCTTTCATTCTCTTATCAATGAACAAGGCTCCTCACTGTCAGAGCAGTCAGGAGCCCAAAATAGTTATGTTGGCTAATTCTACTCGATGGTCAGTTTTCTCATTTGACCATCACGTGTGATCACAATATAGCCGTTATCCGTTTGTACTGGCGCAACGGCGATGCCATTACCTTCCAGTGACTGCTGAGCAACAAACTCGCCGGTTTGTGGATCAAGCCAGTGCAAATAACCTTGGCTATCACCCACCATGATATAACCGCTGCTCGCCGAAGGCGGCGTGAGAATCCGGTATTCCAGCTCAGTGTTACGCCATTTTTCTAGGCCGTTGCGCGCATCCAATGCTACGACATCGTCTTTATCATCAATCAGATAAACGGTGTTGCCCGCAACCATAAAGTCTGTCGCTGTCGAAAAATCACGCTTCCACGCCGCTTGACCAGAGCGCAAATCAATCGACACCAATTGACCATTATACCCCACCGCGTACAGGCGGTCGCCTTCAATCACCGGAGTGGCATCCACATCGACCAGACGATCAATTTCGGTCGCCCCTTTCGGCGTGGCAATCGGAATTTGCCAGAGCGAGCGACCATCTTGGATCATCGCCGCGCCCAATCGACCATTGGCCATGCCCCAGAATAAACCGCCGGAGATAGTGACGGGCGCACTGTCACCACGCAAGCTGAGATTGGGCACATCGTTGGTGTTGTTCCATTGCACTTCACCCGATTCGGCGTCCAACGCAACTAGTTCACCACGGCTGGTATTGACCACGACCAGTCCAGCTTCAACCAAGGGTTTTGACAGGATTTCGCCGTTGACGTTTTGTTGCCAAACGAGCTCACCGTTTTCGGCATCCAGTGCATAAAGCACCCCAGTTTCCGCGCCGACATAGACTTTCCCGTAAGACGCACTCAAACCGCCCGAGAGCAACGCAGGTACATCGGTTTGCACTGATTGTTCCCATACCGACTGACCGGTCTGTAAATCGTACGCACCGATAAGGCCGTTACGATCTGCGGCAAAGACTTTGTCATAAGCCACGACCGGACGCAGTGCAGAGTAATAATGACCGACGCCATCACCGACTTGTGCTTTCCATTGCAAGCTTGGGGTAAATTGGCTATTCACCGTCGGCAATGGTGCCATTTGCACCACATCTTCTTCACCGGCACAACCGGCGAGCAACGCCAAGGCAGCTGCCATCGCCGCCCCACGCCATAATCCTTTTGTCATACCGCGACCTTACTGACTGAGGTTGTTAAGCTTCATATTGACGGTTGGGTTCTCTGCCGCTGCAAGTGACGCCGCATAGGCGCTACGTGCCGCATCTTTGTCGCCTTTAAGCAGCATGATATCACCACGGATCTCTTCCACCTTCGCGTGCCAGCTTGGTGCCTTCACGCTATCGAGCTCAGTCACTGCGGTGTCATAATTACCTAACTCCGCCTCAATCCGCGCAAGACGAGTGGCAATTAAACCATGAATGGCATCGTCTTTAACCCAAGCACTGGCTTGACGCAGCTGTTCGCTCGCTTGCGCAAGCTCCCCTTGTTCAACCAGTTTTTTCGCCAATTGCATAGCAGCTAACGCACGATAGCCTTCGTGGTCTTCGCTTTTAACCACGTTCTCAAGGGCGGCGGTTTCGCCTTTGTCCAGACCACTAAGCGCTTGAACATATTGCTGTGAGGCTTGTTCCTTGCTCTCAGTCACGTGTGCTTGGTAGTAACGCCATCCATATAGCACACCCAATCCGACTACAGCGCCAATAACAACGGCTTTGCCGTTATCTCGCCACCACTTTTTAATCGCTTCAACTTGCTGTTCTTCTGTGGTGTAGACGTCCACGATCTGTCCTCTCTAAATCAAATCTGCGAGTGTCGCGGCGACCTCGTCTTGTTTCAAGGTTTGCTGCTCGCCGCCTTTCAAATCTTTTACTGCCACGGTGCCATTCGCGACTTCATCTTCGCCAAGCACCAGTGCCACAGACGCACCGACTTTGTCCGCACGTTTAAATTGTTTTTTGAAGTTACCCCCGCCAAAGTGCGACATAACACGTAGGCCCGGGACTTGCTCACGTAAGCGCTCAGCCAGCTGCATACCGGCAACGAGGCTACCTTCTCCAACCGTGACAACATACACATCCACTGCAGGACGCACATCATCTTGGTTCAGGGTTTCGAGCATCAGAACGAGACGCTCGAGGCCCATCGCGAATCCAACCGCAGGCGTCGCTTTACCGCCGAGTTGTTCAACCAGACCATCATAGCGACCGCCGCCACATACTGTACCTTGGGCGCCAAGGCTGTCTGTGATCCACTCGAACACGGTGCGGTTGTAGTAATCAAGGCCACGGACCAAACGGTGGTTAACCTCGTATTGGATGCCTGCTGCGTCCAAGAGTTCACACAAGCCGGCAAAATGCTGCTTCGATTCCTCATCGAGGTAATCGCTCAGCTTAGGAGCATCCACCAGAATGGCTTGGATGTCAGTATTTTTGGTATCCAACACACGTAATGGGTTGGTTTTCATGCGGCGTTTGCTGTCTTCATCCAAAACAGATTCATGCTGCATCAAAAAATCCACCAAGGCTTGGCGATAGTCAGCACGCGCTTGTGGCGAGCCAATTGAATTAAGCTCTAAACGGACGTGATCGGCAATGCCTAGCTCACGCCAGAGACGCGCCGTCATCATGATCAGTTCAGCGTCGACGTCTGGGCCATCGATGCCAAACACTTCCACACCAAATTGGTGGAATTGACGATAGCGGCCTTTTTGTGGACGCTCGTGACGGAACATTGGGCCGGTGTACCAAAGGCGATGTTCTTGGTTATAAAGCAAGCCATTTTCTATACCGGCACGCACACAACCCGCTGTCCCTTCAGGACGCAGTGTGAGGCTGTCACCATTGCGATCATCAAAGGTGTACATTTCTTTTTCGACAACGTCAGTGACTTCACCGATGGCGCGGCTAAAAAGATGGGTTGCTTCCACGATTGGCATGCGTACTTCGCTATACCCGTAAGCACTGACCACCTGCTTGACCGTGTTCTCTAGTTTTTGCCATAGGGGAGACTGAGACGGGAGGCAATCGTTCATGCCTCGAATTGCTTGAATTGTTTTAGCCACGTTAACTTCCGTTACCGATTAAAGAGTGAGAATGGAGAAGGCGGCCGTTAGGCTTCGCCTTCCTTTTCAATTTGTGAGACGTCGATGCGGTTCTTTTCATCCATCATCGCCGCTTTCGCGCGAATTTTTGCCTCAAGTGCGTCGACAAGGTTCTCGTTATCAAAACGCTCTTTCTGACGCTTGCCATCGAGGTAATAGGCGCTGCGTTTGTTGCCACCCGCCAAGCCTAGATGAGAGACTTCGGCTTCACCGGGCCCATTCACCACACAGCCAATCACAGAAACGTCCATCGGCGTGGTGATGTCTTCAAGGCGCTGTTCGAGCGCATTCACGGTTCCTATCACATCAAATTCTTGACGCGAACAGCTTGGGCAGGCAATAAAGTTCACCCCGCGTGAACGGATCCGCAGTGATTTTAAAATATCAAAACCGACTTTGATTTCTTCTACCGGATCAGCGGCAAGGGATACACGCAAGGTATCACCAATGCCTTCCGCTAATAGCATCCCTAGGCCCACCGCAGATTTAACCGCACCCGCACGGGCGCCACCCGCTTCGGTAATGCCAAGGTGCAGCGGTTGATCGATTTGCTGCGCCAATTTTCGATATGACTCGACGGCCAAGAATACGTCTGAGGCTTTCACGCTGACTTTAAATTGATCAAAGTTGAGCCGATCCAGGATATCGACATGGCGCATCGCTGACTCAACTAGCGCGTCTGGGGTCGGTTCACCATATTTTTCTTGTAAATCACGCTCCAGTGAGCCGCCATTCACGCCAATACGGATCGGGATATTCTTATCTCGCGCAGCATCCACCACGGCACGAATGCGTTCTTCACGGCCTATATTACCGGGATTGATGCGCAAGCAATCCACACCGTATTCTGCGACTTTTAAGGCAATACGGTAGTCAAAGTGGATATCCGCGACCAACGGGATCGAGGTTTGCGCCTTGATCAATTTAAAGGCTTCAGCCGCATCCATCGTCGGTACCGAGACACGTACAATGTCGGCGCCCACTTTTTCTAGCGCTTTAATTTGCGCTACTGTGGCATCTACATCTGTGGTGCGTGTATTGGTCATCGATTGCACCGCTATCGGCGCACCATCACCAATGGGAACATTACCGACGTAAATACGTTTAGACGGACGGCGTTTAATCGGGGATTCGGTATGCATGTCGACGTTCTCTGATTACTGCGGAAGGCGCAACCGTGCCACTTGGCCGGTTGGATAGCCATCAAGATCAATATTATCGCCATTAAAAGTAATGGTCACCGCACTCGGGGCGCCCAATACCAGTTGATAAGGCGGCTCACCGTTTAAAGTCAGTGCATCGCCGTTGGTTTTAATGCCCGTGGCCAAGCGCGCACCGGTGGCATCACGGACGTCAATCCAGCAATCGCTGCTAAAGCGCATGACCAATGTGTTGTCCGCAGCGACCGGCGCTTCGTTATCATTGCCGACACTGTCATTGGCAACGCGCTGGGCTTCATCGATTTGTTCGCTGATGCTCGGTTCGCTGGTCGTTGACTCTGGCGCCACGGCTTGTGTCGCTTGTTGTCCTTCGCTAGAGGCCGGCACCGATGGCTCTGGTTCAGCGTCCGAGATAGGTGCTTGTGCAGGCTCATCGCTTTGTGTTTCTTGCGGCGCGGCTTCTGGAAGTGGCTCAGCCACCGGCATGGTATCGGTGTCATTCGGCGTGGTCACCAACTCGTCCGCTGCTTGCTGTGGCACTATGGGTTCAACGGTTTGTTGATTTTGCCAGTACCAAGCACCAGTGATCCCAACCAAGATCAGCGCAATCACTCCTGAGAGCATCATCAAACGGCTCTCGCTTTTCTGACGACGTGTTTTGCGTGAAAAGCTCTGCATTTTTTGCACCGTTTCAGCACTGCTGGCTTCCATATCGCTGGTACCAATCAGGCTATCGGCATCAATTTGCATCAGTTTGGCGTAGGATCGCAAATAGCCACGTGTAAACGTGGCCAATTGATCGGTATCTGGATTGTTGTTTTCGAGATCTTCAATCACGCTCACGCGCAATCTCAGCCTGTCGGCAACATCGCGAACACTCCAGCCCATTTTTTCACGCGCTTGCTTTAATACTTCCCCGGGCGCAGGTTGAGTATGCGTTTGCGCTTGTTCTTCCGTCTGTTCAGTATTCATTCGCTAGGTACAATTGATATTCTTTGGATTCTGGAAACTGTTGCGCCAATCGTTGTGCATCATGGGCAGCTTGCTCCGCGTTGCCTTGTTGTTGATGTGCCTTCACTAAAAGCAGCAACCCCGCAGGGCGCTCGCCGACCTGTCTTTGCAGACGTTGAATACGTGCGATAGCACGCGTCTCTTGCCCATCTTCGATTTCAAGTTTGGCAAGTTGCAATCCTGACCGTACTCGAAGTGGGTCATGATCGACGGCTTTTTCAAACAAGGCTTTTGCACTTTGCCTTTCCCCAGCCGTTAGCTGACAAAAGGCGGCATTTTCATAACTGTCTGACACCCGATGATAATACGGTTGCGCAATGGCTTGCAAAAATGCTTGCTTCGCCGCAGCGAAACGCCGCTGCTCACACAAAAATACACCGTAATTGTTATATACGTCGCCATTATCGGGCGCCTGGCGCAATGCTTGTTGATAAAAACGGTCGGCTTTTTCACTTTCACCGACACGTTGTTGATAATACGCCATTGACAGCAAGGCACGATAGTAGTCTGGCGCATATCGTAGCGCTTGTTGTAAGTTTTGCTGCGCTTGTTGATAGCGATCACTGTTTAGGTAGCCTAATCCCAGTGATATTCGGGCATCCGCTGCCCGAATACTATCAAATTCTGAACTTTTTTGCTTTTCTACTGGCGTGGCACATCCAGCCAACGTCATGATGAGTAAGAGTACACAGCCAGTACGGTGCATGTCCCTATCCTTTTTTCTGAGCCTAACGGTCAGACTGGACGAACAGGGATAACCTCCTGTGCACCCAGTCGCTTCTCGGCGCGTTTGGTTCGATCAATGATATCGCCGGCTAATTGCCCACAAGCGGCATCAATATCATCTCCACGCGTCTTGCGTACCGTCACGGTAAAGTCGTATTCCATCAAGGTTTTCATAAACCTATCGATACGAGAATTACTCGGTTTCTTGTACGGAGATTCAGGATACGGGTTAAATGGAATAAGGTTAATCTTCGCTGGCGTATCTTTCAGTAGCTCTGCGAGCTGACGCGCATGCTCCATATAATCATTGACATGATCGAGCAAAATATACTCAACCGTGACACGACCACGGTTCGCATTCGATGTCGCAATATAACGGCGCACGGCATCAAGGAATGCCTCAATGTCCCAGCGGTCATTGATTGGCATGATCTGGCTACGAAGCTCATCATTCGGCGCATGCAGAGAAATCGCCAACGCCACGTCGATTTTACCGATCATTTGCTCAAGACCTGACACAACCCCTGAGGTTGAGACCGTCACGCGACGCTTCGATAGGCCGTAGGCGTTATCATCTAGCATCAGGTTCAACGCTGGGATCAGATTTTTCATGTTCAGTAACGGCTCGCCCATGCCCATCATCACCACGTTGGTGATCGGACGGCGACCAGTTTCTTTTTCAATCCCGATTTCTTTCGCCGCACGCCATACCTGACCGATGATCTCAGACACGCGCAAGTTGCGGTTAAAGCCTTGGGCACCGGTCGAGCAGAATTTACAGTCCAACGCACAACCAACCTGCGAAGACACACACAAGGTAGCCCGGTCATCTTCTGGGATATAGACGGTTTCAACATCTTGACCAGCCACACGCATGGCCCATTTAATGGTGCCATCTTTTGAGTACTGGGCCGATGCCACTTCTGGTGCGCGGATCTCCGCCACACGCTTGAGTTTCTCACGCAACTTCTTGTTGATGTTGTTCATCTCATCGAAGTCGTCGCAACCGAAGTGATAGATCCACTTCATGACTTGGTCGGCACGGAATGCCTTTTCGCCGAGCTCGTCAGCAAAATATGCACGGAGTGCCTGCCTGTCAAAATCAAGCAGATTAACTTTCTCTGTTGTCATTGGGGGTTGCCTCGTAAGAACTAGCTGTGTGGTAAAGACAAGTATATTCGCCATTGCGGCACGCTGCTTGTCCACCCTGTTGTGCTAACAAGGAGCTGGCGTGCGCGCTCAAGGCGCGAAATTGTACAAGCTTTAGATCACAGTTTCCACTCTCAGCGAGCAGGGTTATTTGCACTTAAGACGTAAAAAAAGAGGCCAACGCCTCTTTTTAAAACACTCGTGCGCTAAAAGCGGGATTAGCAACGAGGATGGATCTCATCGGCTGTGAAGAAGTAAGCAATTTCACGCTCAGCAGACGCGGGGCTATCCGAGCCATGCACTGAGTTGTATTGCATGCTTTCTGCAAAATCGGCGCGCAAGGTGCCACAGGCCGCTTCTTCTGGGTTGGTTTTCCCCATTAGCTCGCGATAACGGCTAATCGCGCCCTCACCTTCTAGCACTTGGACCATAATGGGACCCGAGGTCATAAACTCGACCAGTGACGCAAAGAACGGTTTGCCTTGGTGTTCGGCATAAAACCCTTCTGCTTGCTCCTTGGTCAGATGCAGCATTTTCGCTGCGACAATACGCAAACCAGCACTTTCGATACGCTGATAGATAGCACCAATGAGGTTACGCTCTACGGCATCAGGCTTGACGATAGAAAAAGTGCGTTCAATGGTCATTCGCTTTTCCTTTCACTCTCTATAATGGGCCTCAAGGGACGATACGGGCCTACCCTAGCAGACTTTATCCGTGCGCCCTAAGCCTAATCAGGCGAAGCGTTAACTGGCACAAAAAATCAGTGACATGCTTCGCCTGTTTTCAGTCAATGAGCGATTATTTCGCCTCATCCAACAACACACGAGCGAGGGTTTTCACACCCATACCGGTCGCGCCCACCGCCCATTTGTCATTCGCGGCTTTACGATAGGTACCGGAGCAATCAACGTGCATCCAACCTTTTTGATAATCATCCACGAAGTAGGACAAGAACGCAGCCGCGGTGCTCGCGCCTGGCATGTATGCACCAGAAGACGCATTAGCAATGTCCGCGAACGATGAAGGCAAGAGTTTACGGTGGAATTCTGCCAGTGGCAGCGGCCACATGCCTTCACCTTCTTGCTGCGCCGCTTCAAGGGTGCGATGCGCCAGTGAGTCGTCAAAACTGAATAAAGCGTGATAGTCATTACCCAGCGCGGCTTTCGCTGCACCGGTTAGGGTCGCACAATCAATCAAGAGTTCAGGCTTGTGTTCACTGGCGTACATCAGACCATCGGCTAAGACCAATCGGCCTTCCGCATCAGTGTTGAGCACTTCAACCGTCACACCGTTTTTGTAGGTAATGATATCCCCAAGCTTATAAGCGCTGCTTGAGATCATGTTTTCTGCGCAGCATAGGATCAGTTTGACGCGCTTATTCAGCCCTTTAGCAATCGCCATCGCTAATGCGCCGGTCGCGGTGGCAGCCCCCCCCATATCGGCTTTCATCGACGCCATAAAGTCAGACGGCTTAATGCTGTAACCGCCCGAGTCGAAGGTGATCCCTTTCCCCACTAAACACGCATAGACAGGGGCAGATTCATCACCAGTTGGGTTGAAGTCAAGCTGCAGCATGGTCGGTTTACGCGCCGAACCACGTCCAACGGTGTAAATGCCGTTCCAGCCTTGCTCAAGCAAATCGGTGCCAGAAATAATTTTATAACTGACCGCCTCTGGGGCCATGGATTTGACAAACTCCCCCGCGCGGGCAGCCAGTTGATGAGGGCCCACTTCTTCGGCAGTTTGGTTGATAATGTCGCGCACCCAATCGCCCACTTGCTGGCGCAGGGCGAACTCATCGGCATCGGCGCCACTGAGCACCGCCTGTTCAAATGCGACGGTATTTTTCGGGTCGCGCAAACCTTGATAGAACGCCCACGCCAGTTCCAAGTCCCACTGGTCACCACCAAGCGTTAATGCTGGTACGCCTTGCCCTTCAAGCTTGCGAGCGGCTTGCTGTACTTTATCGCGTTGCGTCTCGCCTTTTGGCGCGTGTACAACCGCTTTATCCGCCTCAAATGAGACCAAGGCGTTCTCGCCCCAATGCGCGGCTGCCGGTTCATGCGACAAAGTAACCATTAATGTTTCAGACATAGTTGCACTCCTTGTACTATCGCGCTGCTTTTTGCTGCGCAGCGTCATCCGGCTATCTTAATCGAGGTCGATGACAGCCAGTTGAATGTAAAAAAGCGAGCCGATTGGCCCGCTTTTAATAATGTGTTAGGTATTTGGCCACAGATACTGTGCCGAGGCAGTGGCTAAAATACAAGTATTATCAGCCACTCACGAGAGTTAACCCTCAGTCTAGCTCATCCATCCAACACATGATGATCGCTTCTAGGATACGCTCATTAGAACGCTCCGGATCGTCATCAAAATCCTCTAACTCAGTGATCCAACGGTGTAAATCCGTAAACCGTACCGCTTTAGGGTCTACATCTGGGTAGGTATCACTCAGTTCAATCGCGATATCGCGTGAGTCTGTCCATTTCAAGCTCATCTTGCTTCTCCGTCCTTAGCGGCTTGGATTAATGGTTTTCTGCCGCATGGTTGAGGGTATAACGTGGGATCTCGACCACGAGATCTTCATCCGTGATTTTTGCCTGACAGCCGAGACGTGATTCAGGCTCCAGCCCCCACGCTTTATCCAGCATATCGTCTTCTAGCTCGTCACTTTCGTCGAGTGAGTCGAAGCCTTCACGAACAATGATGTGACATGTGGTACAGGCACAGGACTTTTCACAGGCATGTTCGATCCCAATACCGTTTTTTAGCGCCACGTCGAGAACCGTTTCACCTTCTTTGGCCTCTAATTCTGCGCCTTCTGGACACAAATCTTGGTGTGGCAGAACAATAATCTTAGGCATGATTACACCTCATCAATGGATTGGCCGGCCAACGCATGACGAATCGATTGGTCCATGCGACGTGCCGCAAAGGTCTGGCTTGCTTTATCCAGCGCTTTGATTCCGGCTTCTATCGCAGCGCCATCATCACCGTTGCGCAGAGCGATCAGTTTTTCTATTTCATTCACCAGTGCTTGTTGCTCATCGGCATCAAGCAAGGTATCGCCATCTTGTTGCATCGCAACAAGCAGCCCTTCAATCACGCGGTCAGCTTCAACACGCTGCTCCGCTAAGTAGCGCGCGTCTTTGTCTTCTGCCGCATGGGTAAACGATGATTTGATCATCGTAGCGATCTCGTCATCGCTGAGCCCGTAAGACGGCTTCACTTGGATGGACGCTTCAACCTCGGTCGATTTTTCCATCGCGGTGACAGACAGCAAGCCGTCAGCATCCACTTGATAGGTAACGCGCACATGTGCGGCGCCAGCCGTCATGGGTGGAATGCCTTTCAGGCTAAACTGGGCCAGTGAGCGACAGTCGTCGACCATCTCACGCTCGCCTTGTACCACATGCACTTTCATGCCAGTTTGGCCGTCTTTGAAGGTCGTAAACTCTTGCGCTTTGGCGACAGGAATCGTGGTATTACGTGGAATGATTTTTTCCACCAAGCCACCCATGGTCTCAATACCGAGTGACAAGGGGATCACATCCAACAACAACATGTCAGAGTCTGGCTTGTTGCCAACTAAAATATCCGCTTGAGTGGCCGCACCCATGGCAACCACTTTATCCGGGTCAATGCTGGTGAGGGGCTCACGCCCGAAGAATTGGCCAACCTGCTCACGAACCGCAGGCACACGGGTTGAACCGCCCACCATAACCACTTCCAGCACTTCATCAGCACTGACACTGGCATCTTTCAGTGCACGACGGCACGACATCAAGGTTTTCTTGATCAGTGGCGCCACCAGCTGATCGAACGTTTCTCGCGTCAGCACGCCCTGCCAACCAAGCACATCAATGGCAGTGGTGTCCGCCGACGATAGCGCAATTTTGGCTTGTGTCGCCGCGTGAAGCACCGTACGACGCTCATCACCACTCAGGGTTTCAAATCCGGCTTGCTCGCAGATCCACTGTTCAACCAAGTGGTCAAAATCGTCGCCACCCAGTGCCGAGTCACCGCCCGTGGCCATGACCTCAAACACCCCTTTCGAAAGGCGCAAAATAGAAATATCAAAGGTACCGCCGCCAAGGTCGTACACGGCAATCACGCCTTCTTGACCAGAGTCGAGGCCGTAGGCAATCGCCGCCGCAGTTGGCTCATTAAGCAGGCGCAAGACATTAAGGCCTGCAAGTTTGGCCGCATCTTTGGTCCCTGCGCGCTGCGCATCGTCAAAGTAAGCAGGCACCGTAATGACCACGCCTTCTAAGGCGTCGCCTAGGCTGTCCTCTGCGCGCTCACGCACGGCACGTAAAATATCGGCCGAACCTTGAACAGGGTTAATCGCCCCTCGACGTGTCTCGACTTGTGGAAGACCGTTTTCGGTTTTAGAAAACTGATAAGGCAAATTAGGGTAGCGGGCTTGGACATCTTCCAATGAGCGTCCCATCATACGTTTCACGGACACCAAGGTGTTCGCGCTGTCTGTCTGCACTTTGTCTAGCGCATCGTAACCGACAGAAACAGTCTCTTCACCGTAGTGGACGACGGAGGGGATCAAAGGTCGGTCTTGATGGTCGTTCAAGGTGGTCGCCTTGCCACTTCGCACCGACGCTACCAAGGTGTTGGTGGTCCCTAAATCAATGCCCACCGCGTGTTTGTGCTCGTGCGGCGCAGCACTTTGACCGGGTTCTGAAATCTGTAACAGTGCCATGTCGAATCCTTAAACTTTACTGCGTTGACAGGCGAATAAGTGCAACATCAGCCCATGAGCTGATCTTCAACGCGTTCCACTTCTTGACGAAGTTTGACCGCAAACTTGAGCTTACGAACGATCACCGCAGCATCTTGCCACTGCGATTGTGCTAGCGCGGTTTTAACATCCGCAATCAAGCTGTCGTAAAGCGCTTGGGCTTTCTCACCAAAATCAAACAATGCCGCGTCGTCATGACTGTCGGTGATTGACTCAAGTTCTTCGCGCAGCATCATTTGCTGCATTAAAAACTCCGGATCCTGCATGGTCTGTTGCTCGTCTTTCAAGTCAATGCCTTGCAGGAGCAGCATGTATTCTGCGCGACTCACCGGATCTTTTAGGGTCTGGAACGCATCGTTTATTTGGGATGCTTTCTGTACCGCCTGAAGACGAGTCTTATCGTCTTGGCTAGCCACATTGTCGGGGTGGTACTGACGTTGCAGTTCCCGGAATGTGGAAGAAAGCGAGCTACCGTCCAGCTCAAACTGGTACGGTAGCTCGAAGAGTTCAAAATGATTCATGTGCTCTCACGAATTACACGTTAAAGCTTTCGCCACAACCACACTCGCTGCTCACGTTAGGGTTGTTGAACTGAAAGCCCTCATTTAGGCCTTCTTTCACAAAGTCCAGCTCTGTCCCTTCGAGATAAAGCAGGCTTTTGCTGTCGACGATCACCTTTACACCGTCACGTTCGAACACCTGATCGCCTTCTTGCAGCTCATCAGCAAACTCAAGGACATAAGCCATGCCTGAGCAACCTGACGTTCTGACACCCAGTCGCAGGCCAATGCCTTTGCCTCGGTTATCCAAAAAAGCTCTGACGCGATCAGATGCCGCTTGTGTCATGGTAATCGCCATAGTTACAACAACCCCTTGGTTTTACTGCTGGTGTTTTTTCTTGTAATCACTCACTGCCGCTTTGATAGCGTCTTCTGCCAAGATAGAGCAGTGCACTTTTACCGGCGGAAGTTCTAGCTCTTCAGCGATCTCTGAGTTTTTGATCGCGGCGGCATCATCAATTGAGCGGCCTTTTACCCACTCAGTCACCAGCGAGCTTGATGCAATCGCTGACCCACAGCCGTAGGTTTTAAATTTGGCGTCTTCGATGATGCCTTGGTCGTTCACCTTGATTTGTAGCTTCATAACGTCACCACAAGCCGGCGCACCCACCATGCCGCTACCGACAGACGGATCATCTTTTTCAAACGCACCGACGTTACGTGGGTTTTCGTAGTGGTCAATTACTTTATCGCTGTAAGCCATAATCGTTTCCTCAAATATGATTGCTCACTGTTGCCAGCTGGCGCGTTTTTTGAATTAGTGGTGCGCCCATTCAACGGTACTTAGGTCGATACCGTCTTTGTACATATCCCACAATGGAGACATTTCACGCAGTTTGTTAACCGCTTCGCGGACTTTTTCAACCGCGTAGTCCACTTCTTCCTCAGTGGTGAAGCGGCCAAATGAGAAACGCAGTGAGCTGTGTGCAAGCTCATCGTCACGTCCCAGTGCACGCAATACGTAAGAAGGCTCAAGGCTTGCTGACGTACAGGCTGAGCCTGAAGAAACGGCAAGGTCTTTCAATGCCATCAGCAAAGATTCGCCTTCAACAAACGCAAAGCTTACGTTTAGGTTGTGTGGAACACGCTGTTCCATATCACCGTTGACGTAGACTTCTTCCAGATCTTTAACGCCTTCGTAGAAGCGGTTACGCAATGCCAGTGCGTGTTGGTAATCTTTTTCACGCTCTTCTTTGGCAATACGGAACGCTTCACCCATGCCCACGATTTGGTGGGTAGGGAGTGTACCTGAACGCATACCGCGTTCGTGGCCACCACCGTGCATTTGCGCTTCGATACGCACGCGAGGTTTACGGCGAACATACAGCGCCCCGATACCTTTAGGTCCGTAGGCTTTGTGGGCGCTGAATGAAATCAGGTCCACTTTCATTTCTTGCACATCGATAGGCAGTTTACCGATAGATTGCGCCGCATCGACATGGAACATGATCTTGCGCTCACGGCACAGTTCGCCAATGGCCGCGATATCTTGAATCACACCGATCTCGTTGTTCACGTGCATGATAGACACTAAGATTGTGTCGTCACGCATCGCTGCTTCGAGCTTTTTCATGTCTACCAAGCCATTTTCTTCTGGCTCAAGGTAGGTAACTTCAAAACCTTCACGTTCGAGTTGACGGCATGGGTCCAACACCGCTTTATGCTCGGTTTTACAAGTAATGACGTGCTTGCCTTTCTTCGCGTAGAAGTGAGCGATGCCTTTAATTGCCAAGTTGTCAGACTCGGTCGCACCAGAGGTAAAGACGATTTCACGAGGATCAGCATTGCAGTAGTTCGCGATGTGCTCACGAGCGGTATCCACCGCTTCTTCTGCCTGCCAGCCAAAACGGTGCGAGCGAGAGGCCGGGTTACCAAAGAACCCGTCCATAGTCAGGTACTGACTCATTTTTTCAGCCACACGCGGGTCAACCGGACACGTGGCTGAGTAATCAAAATAAATGGGCAATTTCATGTTTTTCTCCAATTACACCGACATGGTCATCAGGAGCGAACATTGACACCAATGGTGGCACTGTCTTGCTTTACTTGTGAGCTAAAAGAATGTCTGGGCGCCAAGGTGGCATCCAGTTTAGCGTCCTGACGATCTGCTACTTGCTTCACTTCGTTATCTTGCATCAGCTCACCGAGCGTGATGTCATTTAGAAAACCGCTTATACGGGCACTTAAATCGCGCCACAAGGTATGCGTCAAACAGCGAGTACCGCCTTGACAATCAGCTTTACCTTGGCACTTAGTGGCGTCTACGGATTCGTCAACCGCCGCGATCACGGCACCTACCGCGATATCAGTGGCTTCTACACCAAGACGATAACCACCGCCTGGGCCACGAACACTGCTCACTAGCCCCGCCTTGCGTAGGCGAGAAAAAAGTTGCTCAAGGTAAGACAATGAAATGCCTTGACGCTCAGAAATGTCCGCCAGTGGCACCGGGCCCTGCTCAGAATGAAGGGCGACATCGAGCATCGCGGTTACCGCATAACGGCCTTTCGAAGTCAGTCTCATAACACGCTACCTGTGGTGAATAGATGGTCAAATGGTTACATACTTGAGTGTTTTGGTCAAGTATTTACCTGAGTAATTTAGTCAGGTTTTATTTGCCCTATTACGTCGTGCCAATGAAATCGATCAATGCCGTTATGAATTCTCTTTATTGGATGGTGATGCGCCTGTTGGCTGGGTCCCTTTTTCAACCGACGACAAGACGCCTCGCAGAATATTAAGCTCTTGGCTCTCCAGCCTTGCGCGATTAAACAGACGACGCAATTTGGTCATCACCATGCCAGGATGCTGTTTACGAATAAAACCGGTTTGGGTTAACACCTTTTCAAGGTGTTGGTAAAAACGGCTCAGCTCTTCATTAAGCGGATAGTCTTGAACCTGACTCTCGCCTTGATACGCTTGGCTTTCTAACCATGCCATACGCAGCTCATAGCAGAGTGTTTGCACCGCCATGGCCAAATTCAACGAGCTATAATCTGGGTTGGCAGGAATGGCGACATGATAATGACAGGTTTGCAACTCCTCATTTGTGAGTCCTGTGCGCTCACGGCCGAACACAATCGCAACCGGATGAGACGGTGCTTCAGACAAGGCCTTTTTCCCACACTCGCGGGCATCTAGCATCGGCCATTCTAGCGTTCGGCTGCGTGCACTGGTCCCAATCACCAAGCCACAATCGGCCACGGCTTCTTCAAGCGTGTCCACCACTCGCGCGTTATTGGCGATATCACTGGCACCGGCAGCCAGTGCAATGGCTTGTCCATCAACGTCACATTGAGGTGCCACTAGGGTCATACGGCTTAAGCCCATTACTTTCATGGCTCGTGCCGCCGAGCCGATATTGCCGGAGTGGGAAGTGCCCACTAGCACTACGCGAATTTGATCTAGCATGGTGTTATCGTCGTCTCTTGCACTACCGGGGTAACCATTGGCTTTGACTACCCGCAAGCAGAGGTCTGAAAGATCTGCGCAGTTTATCACAGTGCAATCGATAATACTTCTCAGCTAGGACAAGAGCGACTATTGACGAAAAACATGTTACCGCGCTAATTGCCTGATCCGTGGCGATGAAAAAATAACCACTTTCCTTTTCATCCAGCTCTGTTATACTCGCGCCCGCTTTCGTTCTTTAACATCCGTTGGGAAAATCGTATGCATCCGATGCTAAACATCGCCGTCCGTGCTGCACGGAAGGCTGGCGACTTTATCGCTAAATCTGCAGAACACAGAGACAACATCGAAACCGCGCAAAAAGGCACCAATGACTTTGTCACCAATGTGGACAAAGGTGCTGAGCAAATCATCATCGACATCATCAAAAAGTCCTACCCTGACCACACCATCGTTGGTGAAGAATCTGGCGTTGCGGAAGGTAAAGATAGCGACTATCAATGGATCATCGACCCACTGGATGGCACCACTAACTTCGTTAATGGCTTACCTCACTTCAGCGTTTCTATCGCTGTGCGCATTAAAGGCCGCACCGAAATCGGCTGCGTGTATGACCCAATGCGTAACGAGCTATTCACCGCACAACGCGGTGCTGGCGCGCAACTTAACAACAAACGTATCCGTACCGGCAGCGCAAAAGATCTGAACGGCACTATCCTCGCGACGGGTTTCCCCTTCAAAGCGAAGCAACATGCTGAAGGCTTTATGGCCGTGATCAGTGCTTTGTTTGTTGATTGTGCAGACTTCCGTCGTACCGGTTCAGCAGCCTTGGATCTGTGCTACGTGGCCGCTGGCCGTGTAGACGGTTTCTTTGAGCTTGGCCTTAAGCCTTGGGACCTTGCGGCCGGTGAGCTGATTGCTCGTGAAGCGGGTGCGATTTGTACCGACTTTAGTGGCGGCACCGATTACATGCACTCAGGCAACATTGTCAGTGGTAACCCACGTATCGTGAAAGGTATGCTGGCAAAAGTGCGTGAGAATGCGCCTGAGTCGATGAAGAAATAATCGACACGACAGACGAAACAAGAAAAAAGCGGTGCTCATCGAGCGCCGCTTTTTTTATTACCAAACTGAATGCTAAAGCCACGGCCACCGAGTCGGTAGCCGACAGCATTAAGGCATAGAGTCGAACTCTTGACCTTCTTTTTCCACCTCGGGTACCAGCAAATGCTCGCGAGTAATCCCCAGTTTCAGCGCCAACGCTGACGCAACGTAAATCGAAGAATACGTACCTACCGTGATACCAATCAGCAATGCCATGGCAAACCCGTGGATCATTGAACCGCCCAAGGTGAATAGGGCGATGACCACAAACAACGTGGTCCCGGATGTAATCGTGGTCCGGCTTAAGGTTTGTGAGATAGAGGCGTTGATGATCTCATCCGACTCGCCTTTACGCAGCTTACGGAAGTTTTCACGAATCCGGTCAAATACCACGATGGTATCGTTCAACGAGTAACCCACCACCGTTAGCAACGCAGCAACAATGGTCAAGTCTACTTCAACTTGGAACAGTGAGAAGATCCCTAAGGTGATGATCACATCATGCGCCAACGCCATAACCGCACCGGCAGCCAGACGCCACTCAAAGCGGAATGAGACGTAGATCAAAATACAAACCAAGGCAATGATGATCGCCAGACCACCCGCTTCGGTCAGTTCGTCCCCGACGTTTGGACCCACAAACTCAATCCGGCGCATTTCAACTGCTTCACCCGTGCCTTCTTTGATCGCACGGAGCACTTCGTTACCCAGATTTTCGCCCTGCATATCATCGCGCGGACGCAAACGGACCATCACATCCGTAGCGCTGCCGAAGTTTTGCACCACCGCATCGTCAAACCCATCAGCGGATAAGGCTTCACGAATTGCAGGCAAATCTGCCGGCTGCTCGAAGCCGACTTCAATCAGGGTTCCGCCAGTAAAGTCCAGCCCCCAATTCAACCATTTGGTTGACAGGGTGACCACAGACGCGGCAATCATGACAAGCGAAAAAACGAAGGCCAACTTGGACCAACGCATAAAGTTGATCGACATGTCTGGTTTAAAAATTTGAAACATGCTTGGCTCCCTTAAATCGACAGTTTCTTGACGCGTTTACCGCCGTACACCAGGTTAACCAGCGCACGTGTACCGATAATGGCCGTAAACATTGAGGTCAAAATACCGATCGACAGCGTCACAGCAAAGCCTTTGATTGCACCTGTACCCACTGCAAACAAGATGATGGCAGTGATCAATGTGGTGATGTTGGCATCGGCAATGGTACTGAAGGCATTGGAGTAACCCCGATCAATCGCATGTTGTGGATTACGCCCTTCAATCAGCTCCTCGCGGATACGCTCAAAGATAAGTACGTTCGCATCCACGGCCATCCCCACGGTGAGGACAATACCGGCAATGCCGGGTAGCGTCATGGTCGCCCCAGGAATCAAAGACATGATACCGATGATCAGCACGATATTCGCAAATAACGCACAGTTAGCAAAAAGGCCAAAGCGACGGTAGTAAATCAAGGTGAAAACCATCACCGCGACCAATCCCCAGATACAGGCTTGCACACCCATATTGATGTTTTGCTGCCCCATAGATGGACCAATGGTGCGCTCTTCAACAATAGAGATGGGAGCAATCAAGGCACCTGCACGTAACAGCAACGCGAGGTTGTGCGCTTCTGCAGGCGAGTCGATGCCAGTAATCCGGAAGTTACGCCCCAACGCCGATTGAATCGTCGCTTGGTTGATCACTTCTTCATGCTTTTCCAAGATCACTTTGCCGTTTTCGTCGCGCTCTCCGCTGTCTTTGTACTCAGCGAAAACCGTTGCCATCAGTTCACCAATATGGCGTTTACTGAAGTCCGACATCTTGTCGCCACCTTCACTATCTAGCGAGATATTGACTTGAGGACGGCTGTATTCGTCACGCGACGAGCTCGCATCGGTAATATGAGACCCGGTCAGGATCACGCGCTTCTTCAACACGGTTGGACGACCATCACGGGTCATCATCAGCTCGCTACCCGGCGGCACTCGGCCAGCCATGGCAGCAGACAAGTCGGCGTCTTGATCCACTTCGCGAAATTCCAAGGTCGCCGTCGCGCCAAGAATTTCTTTCGCACGCGCCGTATCTTGTACACCCGGAAGCTCAACCACAATCCGGCTTGCGCCTTGACGTTGCACCAATGGCTCGGCCACACCTAACTCATTCACACGGTTACGCAAAATGGTGATGTTTTGGGCCACTGCGTAATTACGAATTTCTTTCAGGCGCTCTTCTTTGTAGACGGCGGTCAGTTTGCCTTGATCGTCATCTACCGAGAAGTTCATATCCAGATAGTTATTCGACAGCAGCTCAAGTGCTTTGTCTGTGTCTTGCGCATTACGCAACAGCACCACAACGCGGGTATTATCTTCAATTCGAATGCCGCGGTAGCGAATACGCGCTTCGCGCAGATCAGTACGGAAGCTGTCTTCCTGCTGCGTCATCAGCTTTTCGAGTGCCGCGTCCATGTCCACTTCCATGAGAAAGTGCACACCGCCACGCAAGTCAAGACCAAGCTTCATTGGCGTAGCACCCAACGCGTCTAGCCAAGTCGGCGTCGCCGGAGCCAGGTTTAAAGCCACCACATAGTCGTTGCTATCAAAACGGGACATCAGAAGATCGCGAGCACTGATTTGGGTCTCAGTGTCTTTAAAGCGGGCCAACACGGTGCCGTCTTCGAGCGCGATAGATTGATAGGAGAGATCGTTGGATTCGAGGGTTTGTTTGATGGAGTCCAGCGCAGTCATATCTACCGAGGCGCCACGCGCCCCGGAAATTTGTACTGCTGGATCTTCACCGTATAAATTGGGAAGCGCATACACGATGCCGGTAACCAAGATTACCAGCAACATGATGTACTTCCACAAAGGATAACGGTTTAGCACAGCATGCATCCTTTATGGTTGCGAGAATTAAAGAGACTGGATGGTACCCTTAGGTAGAACAGCGGTCACGAAGTCTTTTTTAATCGTCACTTCGTTGTCGTCGTTCAGGGCGATGACAATAAAATCATTGTCTTCAGCGATTTGGGTGATTTTACCCACCAAACCACCACCGGTCAGTACTTCGTCCCCTTTGCTCATAGAAGCCATCAAGTTCTTGTGCTCTTTAACACGTTTGGCTTGCGGGCGGTAAATCATAAAGTAGAAAATCACCGCAAAAAGGCCAAGCATGATAAATAGTTGCATACCACCACCTTGTGGTCCGGCTTCAGCGGCTGCGTGAGCTTGTGAGATAAACATTCAATCACGTCCTCGTTCTAGTTGTTGAATTCGAAATCAGTCGAGCGGCGGCACTTCCTTGCCACGACGCGCGTAGAAATCCTCTACAAAGGCATCTAATCTACCTTCGTCAATCGCGTGACGCAAACCTTCCATCACTCGTTGATAGTAACGTAAGTTATGGATGGTATTGAGGCGCGCGCCAAGAATTTCGTTACAGCGGTCTAAATGGTGCAAGTAAGCACGGCTGTAATGGCGGCAAGTGTAACAGTCACACTCTGGATCCAGTGGCGAGGTATCACTTTTATGTTTCGCATTACGGATCTTGATCACACCGCCGGTAATAAAGAGGTGGCCGTTGCGGGCATTTCGGGTTGGCATCACACAATCAAACATGTCTACGCCACGACGAACGCCTTCCACCAAATCTTCAGGCTTACCCACGCCCATCAGATAGCGGGGCTTATCTTCTGGTAGTTGCGGACAGGTATGCTCCAAGATGCGGTGCATGTCTTCTTTTGGCTCACCCACAGCCAAACCACCGACAGCATAACCGTCAAAGCCAATCTCAGTGAGCCCTTTGACCGATACATCGCGCAGGTCTTCGTATACACCACCTTGCACGATACCGAACAGCGCATTTTTGTTACCTAATTTGTCAAAGTGATTACGGCTGCGCTTTGCCCAGCGTAGTGACATCTCCATCGACTTTTTCGCTTCGGCGTGCGTCGCTGGGTAAGGGGTACACTCATCAAAAATCATCACGATGTCTGAGCCAAGGTCGTATTGGATCTCCATCGATTTTTCCGCATCCATAAAGATGCGATCACCGTTCACAGGGTTACGGAAATGGACCCCTTCTTCGGTGATTTTACGGATATCGCCCAAGCTGAAGACTTGGAAGCCGCCAGAGTCGGTCAAGATGGGTCCTTGCCACTGCATAAAGTCATGCAAATCCCCGTGCAGTCGCATTACCTCTTGACCCGGACGCAGCCAAAGGTGGAAGGTGTTGCCAAGCAAGATTTCGGCACCGGTTCCTTTGACTTCTTCTGGGGTCATTCCTTTTACGGTCCCGTACGTTCCTACCGGCATAAATGCTGGGGTTTCTACAGTCCCGCGCTCAAAGATCAAACGGCCACGGCGGGCGCGTCCGTCGGTTTTCTTCAGTTCGTATTCCACGAATCCTCCTCAGTGCCAGAGAAACAGTCTGGCGTGTGTCTTATGCGTGCAAGGTTTATCCTGCCGCAAGCATCGCACGAGCAGTTAATCTCGTGTCGTTGTAGATGAGTCAGCGTCTTGCTGACGGGTAATAAACATGGCATCGCCGTAGCTGAAAAAGCGATAACGCTCTTCAACTGCCGTACGATAAGCGGCCATCGTATGTTCGTAACCGGCAAAAGAGCTCACCAGCATGATCAAGGTTGATTCCGGCAAGTGAAAATTGGTCACTAGCACGTCCACCAGCTGCCATTGATAACCAGGATAGATAAAAATCTGAGTATCGTTGAAAAATGGCGCCAACGGCTCACCGTTTTGCTTCGCCGCTTGTGCCGCACTTTCCAGTGAACGCACCGAGGTGGTTCCCACCGCAATCACGCGTTTACCTTGCGCACGTGTGTGGTTCACCGCATCAACAACCTCTTGTGGCACTTCCGCATACTCTGCATGCATTACGTGCTCTTCGATATTATCAACGCGCACGGGCTGGAATGTTCCGGCGCCGACGTGCAAGGTAACAAACGCTATATTGACGCCTTTTTCTTTAAGCGCAGCCATAATGGCATCGTCAAAGTGTAACCCCGCCGTTGGCGCAGCAACTGCCCCGGGCTTTTGGTTATACACAGTTTGATAGCGTTCTTTATCGCTCTCTTCATCAGGGCGGTCGATGTATGGCGGCAACGGCATATGGCCGATGTCGTTAAGCGTATCTACCACGCCTTTATCGCCGTTTAGCTGGATTTCGAACAGAGCATCGTGGCGTGCCACCATCTCTGCAGGGATCTGTCCGTCATCGCCAAGGAATAATTCGGCACCGGGTTTGGGGGCTTTAGACGCGCGCACGTGGGCGAGGAAACGACGTTCGTCGAGCACGCGCTCCACTAGCACCTCTATTTTACCGCCCGACGCTTTGCGGCCATACACACGCGCGGGGATCACTCGTGTGTTGTTGAACACCATCAAATCCCCAGGCTCAACCAGCTCGAGGATATCTTTAAACTGACGATGTACCACCTCACCGCTTGTGCCATCGAGTGACAATAAGCGACTTGCACTGCGATCCGGCTGCGGATAGCGTGCAATTAACTCATCGGGAAGTTCAAAGTGAAAATCGGATAATTGCATGACATTTGCCTAGATAAAAAGCAGGCCGCTAGTATAGGTTCACCACGGTGAATATCAAGCAAGGTGGAGGATTAGTCGCCGCTTAAACTGTCACATCTTATTGCACTTCGCCTGCCTTTTATAACAACTATCCTTGATGCGTATCACGTCGAATTAGTGCTAGGTAGACTAGAGTGTAAGTATAGCTTCCCTTCCCTGTCTGACTGTAAGGAGGTGCCATGTTTATCGTTGATGACATGATGACCCGGCATCCACATACGCTCTCCCCGGAACACACCTTGGCCGACGCTCATACGCTGATGAGTGCCGAACGCTTTCGTCATTTACCTGTGGTTGATGATGCGCAGCGACTGGTAGGACTCGTGACGCAACGCGACGTGCTATCCGCTCAAGCCTCTTCGCTAGGTAAAGCGACTAACGGGGACAACGAAATGAATACGCCCCTGTCGCATTTTGCTCATCGTCAACTGGTGACGGTGGATCCAGAAGCCTCTCTACGTGCAGCCGCCTTGACCATGCTAGAGCGCAAAATCGGTTGTTTGCCTGTGATTAAAAATCAGAAGTTGGTTGGCATTATTACCGACAGCGATTTTGTCGCCATAGCCTCAACCTTGTTGGAAATCCAAGAAGAAACTGAGCCCATGGAGGCCGACGAATAAAAAAGGGGAGTGTCGCCACTCCCCGTTTCGTCCCATCCGCATGGGTTAGAACTGATCTTCTTCGGTTGAGCCAGTCAACGCTGTCACCGACGATTGACCACCTTGAATGGTGTTGGTCATTTGGTCAAAGTAACCCGTGCCCACTTCTTGCTGGTGCGCCACAAAGGTGTAGCCTCGTTCAGCCGCTTCAAACTCTGGGCGCTGCACTTTTTCGACATAGTGACGCATCCCCTCACCTTGCGCATAAGCGTGGGCTAAATCAAACATGTTGTACCACATGTTATGAATACCCGCTAAGGTGATGAACTGATACTTATAGCCCATGTCTGAAAGCGCTTGTTGGAAACGGGCAATCGTGTCTGCATCCAAGTTTTTCTCCCAGTTAAATGACGGAGAGCAGTTATAAGCCAGCAATTGATCGGGGTATTTGGCGTGAATGGCTTCGGCAAATTGACGCGCTTCTTCTAAATCAGGTTTGGCCGTTTCACACCAAACTAAATCGGCATACGGCGCATAGGCCAAGCCACGAGAAATGGCTTGCTCAATCCCCGCTCGTACACGGTAAAAGCCTTCGGCCGTACGCTCGCCGACAATAAAGTCCTTATCGTAGGGATCGCAATCCGACGTCAGCAAGTCTGCCGCATTGGCGTCGGTGCGCGCAATGACTAAGGTATCTGTCCCTGCAACGTCCGCAGCTAAACGCGCTGCCACCAGTTTTTGCACCGCTTCTTGGGTCGGCACCAATACCTTACCCCCCATGTGGCCACATTTTTTCACCGACGCGAGCTGATCTTCGAAGTGCACCCCAGCGGCACCTGCATCAATCATGCTGCGCATCAACTCATACGCGTTGAGTACGCCGCCAAAGCCTGCTTCTGCATCGGCAACAATCGGCAAAAAGTAATCAATGCCATCTTCCGGGCTGCCCCCTTTCGACCATTGGATCTGGTCGGCACGGCGGAAAGCATTATTAATGCGCTTCACCACCGCAGGCACAGAGTCGACGGGATACAGTGATTGGTCTGGATACATGCTTGAGGCAGTGTTGTTATCCGCCGCCACTTGCCAGCCGGAGAGGTAAATGGCTTCAATCCCCGCTTTGGCCTGCTGGACAGCTTGCCCACCAGTGAGTGCACCAAGGCAATTCACATAGCCCTTTTTGGCCTCACCATTGACAAGATCCCAAAGCTTAGCGGCACCGCGCTTGGCAATGGTGTTTTCTGGGACAAAAGAGCCGCGTAGGTTCACCACCTCTTCCGCGCTGTAAGTCCGTTTTACGTTTTTCCAACGTGGATTTTCTGCCCACTCTTTTTCCAGTTGAGCGATTTGTTGTTGGCGAGTTAAAGTCATGTTCCATTCCTCTTATTTCTCGGGCGCAAGCCCAGTCCTGTCAATCCATTTTGTTGTGTTGCTTCCGTGCCACTATGGCAAATACTGATACCCAGGTAGGGTTAAGAAGTTGACCAACTCATCACTGGTCGTCAGCTGTGCCATCAAGGCGGCTGCTTGCTGATATTGCCCGCGGGCAAAGACATCGGCCCCTAACTCGTGTTCCAGTACTTTCATCTCTTCACTGAGGTATTGCTCAAACAATGCCTTGGTAACTACTTGGCCATTGCTCAATGGCTTTTGGTGTTTGATCCATTGCCAAATCGACGCACGTGAAATCTCGGCAGTGGCCGCATCTTCCATTAATCCATAAATCGGCACACACCCATTGCCTGAGATCCATGCTTCGATGTATTGCACCGCGACCCGAATGTTGTGTCGCATTCCCGCTTCGGTGCGCTCTCCGTCACAAGGAGCAAGGAGATCGGCGGCGGTAATCGGCGCGTCTTGCTCGCGGGAGATATGTAACTGGTTAGGCTTGTCACCCAGTGCGCGGTCGAACACCGCTTTAGCGGTATCTGCCAGCCCCGGGTGCGCAATCCATGTACCGTCGTGGCCGTTATTGGCTTCGAGGGTTTTATCTTTTTCAATCTTATCCAGCACCTGCTGGTTTTCAGCCGGATCTTTACTGGGAATAAACGCAGCCATACCGCCCATCGCTAATGCACCGCGCTTGTGGCAAGTTTTTACCAACAAACGGGAGTAAGCATTGAGGAAAGGTTTATCCATGGTCACGACTTGGCGATCCGGCAATACGCGATCCGGATGATTACGCAAGGTTTTGATGTAGCTAAAGATGTAATCCCAGCGGCCGCAGTTTAGAGCCACAATGTGGTCGCGAAGATGGTAAAGAATTTCATCCATCTCAAACACGGCAGGTAGGGTCTCAATCAATACGGTGGCTTTAATGGTGCCACGGCTTAGACCAAATTCATCTTCAGCAAATGAGAAGACGTCACTCCACCATGCGGCTTCTTGATAGGCTTGTAACTTCGGCACATAAAAGTAAGGACCCGAGCCGGTCTCCAATAAGCGACGATAGTTGTGGAAAAAATACAAAGCGAAGTCGAATAAAGCGCCTGGAATGGGTTTGCCCTGCCACTCTACATGCTTTTCAGTGAGGTGAAGGCCACGCACGCGGCAGATCAGCCGAGCCGGATTATCATTGAGCTGATAACGCTTACCGGTATCAGGGTGGGTATAACTGATGGTGCCGTTGACCGCATCACGCAAATTCCGCTGCCCCTCAACCACTTGCGGCCACGCCGGTGCAAATGAGTCTTCAAAGTCTGCCATGAACACCTTCACATTCGCATTCAGTGCGTTAATCACCATTTTGCGATCGACAGGTCCGGTGATTTCTAACCGGCGATCTTGCAGATCGCTGGGGATCCCACGAATGGTCCAGTCCCCTTGGCGAATTGATTCGGTTTCGGGTAAAAAGTCTGGCAAGGTGCCTACGTCAATGCGCTGCTGACGGACTTCTCGCGCCGCGAGCAGCTCAGGCACGCGTGATGCGAACTTATCAGCGAGACTCGCCACGAAACATAACGCATCATCGGTGAGTATTTCAGCTTGTTCCGGTGATAACGCTTCTGTCAGCACCAGCGATTCACGTAACGTTGAACACGCTTCAGTCATGTTGCCTCCCTGGCCTCAGTTGTAATCCAATCACAACAAAAATGATTATTCCGCCACACTGCAACTTTTCTAGACAATGTGGTCACTGTTTAATCAAGTTGGCGTAGTTTGGCGTAAAAATCAACTAGAGATTCATTTCAACCTCGCAACAAAAAACACATAAACATAAATAAAACAGGCATTTAAACAAAATAGAGCATTAGCTCGAATTGATTTTTTTGTACGAATTATTAGGAGGATATAAACCTGCTACGCAGATCATATTTTTGTCACCTCTTTGTAACTCATTACGTAATTTAATTACACATTAAGCGACAAAAGATGTGTGGGAGATGTAATAAATTTATGATTATCAGCCAGTTAATCGAAACAGCAAGATGCGTAGATTATAAACCGACTCACTGCCGTGATAATAATCCAACGATTCTATTTCACTGGATGAGGTTTTATTGTAGAGGAATGTGCTAATCATTTTGCTATTAACCGAGATAAAACTCCAAATAGAAGATGAGCGCTAGCTAGTCAGTCCGATTGAGTAATGCCGCCACCAGATCCGCCAATTTATTAAAGGTATCAATACGACTCGATGATGGACGCCACACCATACCGATTTCACGATACGCGGCGCGTCCGGGGGGAATTTCTAGGTGCACGTCGAGATTATCGATTAAGCCATGATCAATCGCCATTTGCGGAATAAATGTAACGCCATTGCCGTTGGCGACCATCTGGATCAAGGTATGTAAGCTGGTCGCCATAAACGGGTTAATCTTCTGTGAGGCCGTCATTTGGCAGGCAGATACCGCATGGTCCGTGAGACAGTGTTCGCGCTCGAGCAAAAACACCGACTCATCGGGCAAGGCATCGTAATCCACCGGCAGCGTTAATTGCGCGGCTTGCTTGCGGCTCATCACCATCTTGAAAGGATCACGGCCAACAATGCGGCTGGTCATGGCGCCGATATCCATCGGTAAGGCCAAAATCAGCACATCCATTTCGCCGTGTTTGAGCGCGGTAAGCAAGTTCGCGGTGGTATCTTCTCGTAACAAGAGATCCAAATTGGGATAGCGCTGGTTAACCTGCTGGACGACGTCGGAGAGTAAAAACGGAGCGATAGTCGGAATACAGCCTAAACGGACTTTGCCATGCATAGGATCAGACTGAACGTGGGTGAGCTCCATTAAATCTTGGCTTCGGGCAAGAATTTCGCGGCTGCGGCGTACTACTTCCTCTCCCATGCCAGTCAGCACCAAAGTTTTATTGTCTCTTTCAATGAGCTGGGCACCAATCAACTCTTCTAGGTTTTGGATCCCGGCACTGAGGGTAGATTGGCTAACAAAACACAGTTTCGCCGCCTCGCCAAAATGGCGAGTTTCTGACAAGGTAACCAGATAGTGTAGCTGCTTAAGTGATGGATATTTGTTCATTCTGTCAAACTTTATACAATCGTTTTTTTCGATTATAACAATCTATTAATTCCACTTTTTTCAATGTAGCAAGTCAGCTATAGTTTGTCTCGCTTATATAGGAACCTGATCTTCAGGCAAACTTTTTAATTAGGAGCTGAGTTATGGTACTCGTAGGTCGTCAAGCACCAGATTTTACTGCCGCAGCCGTTCTAGGTAATGGCGAAATCGTTGAAAACTTCAACCTGAAAGAGTTCACCAAAGGCAAAAAAGCTGTTGTCTTTTTCTACCCACTCGACTTCACTTTCGTGTGCCCATCAGAGCTGATTGCATTCGATAAGCGTTTCCAAGACTTCCAAGCGAAGGGCGTTGAGGTTATCGGTGTGTCTATCGACTCTCAGTTCTCACACAACGCATGGCGTAAAACTGCCATCGAAGACGGTGGTATCGGTGCGGTTAAATACCCACTGGTTGCAGACGTTAAACACGAAATCTGCAAAGCGTACGACGTAGAGCATCCAGAAGCAGGTGTTGCTTTCCGTGGTTCTTTCCTCATCGATGAGGAAGGCGTTGTACGTCACCAAGTCGTGAACGATCTGCCACTTGGCCGTAACATCGACGAGATGCTGCGCATGGTTGATGCACTGAGCTTCCACCAGAAGAACGGTGAAGTATGCCCAGCACAGTGGGAAGAAGGTAAAGCAGGTATGAAAGACTCACCAGAAGGTGTTGCTGCATACCTGTCTGAGCACTCTGCTGACCTGTAATTATTAACGGTCAAAAGGTGACGTGCCCTACGCACTGGACAATGTGAGATAATAATGAGGCCCGGTTAAACCGGGCCCTTTTTGTATCTATTCCCCCATGACACCTGACTTGGATTGTCACGCTTCCCTTTCCTTTCTACCGCTTCTACTAGGTAATTCCCCTGCCTGCTGTCACAATACAGCCTTTATTATTGACACTGTGTTGCTCACTAAGGGGTGGTATGTCTGTCTTGGTCGAAGTTTGTATTGATAGTATTGGCTCTTTAAAGGTGGCAGAGCGCGCTGGCGCTGACCGCATCGAGCTGTGTAGTGCACTGCGCCTTGGTGGACTCACGGCCAGTTACGGCTATATGCAACTTGCCGTCCAACAAGCGAATATTCCCATTTATGCCATTATCCGGCCACGTGAGGGAGACTTTTTATACAGCAGTGACGAAGCAGAAGTCATGCTCAAGGATATTGCGATGGCACGCCAAGCTGGATGTGCAGGCGTGGTGATCGGCGCACTGACAGCCCAAGGACAGATCGACTTGCCACTTATCGATGACATGTTGGCAGAAGCCAAAGGCATGGGCGTGACGTTTCATCGCGCGTTTGACCACTGCGCCGATCCTGAATCAGCACTGGAAGCGCTTTTAGCGCGTCCCGCGATTGAGCGGGTACTTACTTCGGGCCAAGCCAGCAGCGCAGAGCAAGGTAAAGAGGCACTGAAACGCTGGGTAGAAATGACCCGACAGGCTGCTTTACAGATCATGCCTGGCGCGGGGGTCACGCCTGATAATGCTGCCGCGATCCTCTCCCACTGCGGCGCGCGTGAAATTCATTTATCTGCCCGTATGGATCAACCCAGTGCCATGCAACACCGCGCCGTGGCCACCATGGGCGAAGGTGATGATGCCTGTTACCCAATGACCAACCCTGCCATTATCCGGCAAATAAAAGCCCTTTCCGCACACTTGTAAGTGCGTGCAACAGGCTATAGCACAACATTGAACTGTGACTGACTCGGATATTTTGATGCGCGATCGCCGTCCTCGAGGCGGTAGCGTTGCATCGTAAAGGCGAGTTTTCTACCGTAAAAGAACAATGGTGTGAAAAGGAGTTTCCCTTGTCGGATAAAACATCAAGCAAAATCAGCAAAAAGCACTACGAAAAGAAACTGACGGAGCTACAAACCGAGCTAGTCAAACTGCAAGAGTGGGTCAAGCAAGAGCGCCTCAAAGTGGTGGTGTTATTCGAAGGGCGAGACGCCGCGGGCAAAGGTGGCGTGATCAAACGTATTACCGAAAAACTCAACCCACGTGTATGTCGCGTCGTCGCGCTAGATAAGCCCACCGAGCGCGAGCGTACCCAATGGTATTTCCAACGCTATGTTGAGCACCTGCCTGCCGGTGGTGAAATCGTTCTGTTTGACCGCAGCTGGTACAACCGGGCGGGGGTTGAGCGGGTGATGGGATTTTGCTCCGACGAAGAATACGAAGAGTTTCTACGTACCTGCCCCGAGTTTGAACGCATGTTAATGCGTGCTGGCATCATCTTGATTAAATATTGGTTTTCAGTTTCTGATGACGAGCAAGAAAAACGCTTTGCCGAACGTATTAGCACCCCCATTAAGCGCTGGAAGTTCAGCCCGATGGACTTAGAGTCTCGCAGCCGCTGGGTGCAATATAGCGAGGCCAAAGATCGTATGTTTGCTTACACAGACACCAAAGACAGTCCTTGGTGGGTGGTCGAAGCGGACAATAAAAAGCACGCACGGCTCAATTGCATTGCGCACTTGTTATCGCAGATCCCGTATCAAGAAATCACCTACCCCGAGGTCGAGCTACCTGAAATCAATAAAGAAGGCTATGTACGCATGCCACTTGAAGAGCAAAGTTTTGTGCCCGATCAAGTTAGTGAGTGGCTCAATAATGAGCCAGACGATTAACCCTTATTTAAGCAGTTTTTCCAGCTCTTCTTTTTGAATATGGCGAACATCTTTTCCTTTCACAAAGTAAATGATGTATTCGCAAATATTCTGACAGCGGTCGCCAACACGCTCAATGGCGCGTGCTGACCACATCACTTTCAGCACGTTAGGAATTGAGCGTGGGTCTTCCATCATGTAGGTCATCAGTTGACGCAAGATCCCTTCGTATTCACGATCTAAGGAGTCATCTTTGCGATACACCCGCATCGCCGCCTCAATATCCATACGGGCAAACGCATCCAGTACCTCGTGCAGCATCTTCGCTGCACGTTGCCCTAGCGCTTCCAGTGAGACGAGAAAAGGCTGCTGAGAGTGACTGGAGTTATCCAGTGCCATTTTCGCGATGCTGTCCGCCACATCACCAATACGTTCAAGATCGGTAATGGTTTTGATGATCGCCATCACCAGTCGCAAGTCACTGGCGGTCGGCTGACGTTTGGCAATAATTCGCGTGCACGCCTCATCGATCGCTACTTCCATGCCATTGACTTTGTGATCTTCACGAATAACATGACGCGCCAGATCGACATCTTGGTTATGCATGGCACGCAGTGCATCGGTCAGTTGGCGTTCGACCAACCCCCCCATGGTTAAAACATGGGTTCGAATGGCTTCAAGCTCGGCATTAAACTGCCCTGAAATGTGGCGACTGATGTTATGGTTGTCCAAGGCCTGCTCCTTATCCGTAGCGACCAGTTATATAGTCTTCAGTTTGTTTATTTTTCGGCGTCGTAAACAAGGTGTCCGTGTCCGCGTATTCCACCAAACGCCCCATATTGATAAATGCGGTTTGATCCGAGACACGCGCGGCTTGTTGCATATTATGGGTGACGATCACCACGGTGTATTGGCTTTTCAAATCATTAATCAACTCTTCAATCGTCAACGTTGAAATCGGATCCAACGCTGATGAGGGCTCATCGAGCAACAATACCTCTGGTTCAATCGCGATCGCACGGGCGATAACCAAACGCTGCTGCTGACCGCCTGACAAGCCAAATGCATTATCATTGAGTCTGTCTTTTACCTCATTCCACAAAGCCGCCCCTCGCAGCGCTCGCTCTACCGCATCATCGAGCACCCGCGGATCATTGATACCCTGCAGGCGTAACCCGAACACCACATTTTCATAAACAGATTTAGGAAAAGGGTTGGGCCGCTGAAACACCATACCAACTTGGCGGCGTAATGCGGGCACATCAACGTCGCGATCGTAAATATTTTGCCCATGCAGGGTCACTTCCCCGCGAACACGACAGCCATCAACCAGATCATTCATCCGATTAATACAGCGTAGCAAGGTCGACTTACCACAGCCGGACGGGCCGATAAACGCCGTGACCTTTCCCTTAGGGATCCGCATATTAATATCAAACAAGGCTTGTGTTTGCTGATAGTACAAATTGAGATGACGGATCGACAGCGCGGTTTGCTCTTCAGGCAAATTTGTCAAATCGAGCTCGGGCGTCAGGCCAATTCGGGAGTTTATCGAAAACATAGGTTGTCGAGCCTCATCATTATTGTTCCAAATCGCGATACTTTTCACGCAAGTAATGGCGGATCCCGATAGCGGCAAGGTTTAACGCCACAATCACAGACACCAGTAAAAACGAGGTGGCATATACCAGAGGGCGTGCCGATTCAATATGGGTACTCTGAAAGCCAAGATCATAAATATGATATCCCAGATGCATGAACTTACGTTCGAGGTGCAAAAAGGGGAAGTTACCATCCACCGGCAAAGCTGGTGCCACTTTCACTACCCCCACCAGCATCAAAGGCGCAACCTCACCGGCTGCACGCGCAACGGCGAGGATCAGCCCAGTCATCATCGCCGGACTTGCCATCGGCAGCACAACTCGCCACAGTGTCTCGGCTTGGGTGGCACCTAATGCAAACGCACCATGACGAACACTGGTCGGGATACGTGCCAACCCTTCCTCCGTCGACACAATGACCACGGGCAGCGTCAAAATCGCCAATGTTAACGCTGACCACAGTACGCCCGGCGTTCCAAAGACAGGGGCAGGTTGAGCGGCTTGATAAAAGAGCTCATCAATCGAACCACCAATGAAATAGACAAAAAAGCCCAAACCAAAGACGCCATAGACGATCGAAGGTACCCCGGCCAAATTAACGACCGCAATCCTAATCATCCGTGTAAACGCGGTTTTTGGCGCATATTCATGAAGGTACACCGCGGCAATAACCCCAAGCGGTGTCACAATCACAGCCATCAACAGCACCAAAAACACGGTGCCAAAAATGGCCGGGAACACACCGCCAGAAGCATTACCATCTCGTGGTGGCTCTGAGACAAACGCACCAATTTGATGGCCCCAAAAGAGCAGCTTCTCAATCCCGCTCATTGCGTTGGGGTACCATACCGCCAAGACGTTACGAAGTGGCAATAGCACTTCTTCATGATGGCTATCTTTGACCACCAACATGGCATCATCTTGGTGATGGCGTAAACTTTCCAGCTTCCTCTCGAGCTGGAAATATTGGTCCAATAGCTGCGCGCGCTGCTCTGCGATATGGGCTGGGGGCTCACGATTTGCGGCATGGGCCAAGGCCCAGCGTTTTTCCTCTAAACGCAGCTGTTCCAGTTGATAATTGACACTGGCTAGGTGGACGCGTTCAATGTCATCAATCACATCACGTCGCGCGGACAAGGCGTCAAGGCGCGCTTCAAGATCTGCCTCATCTAAACGATGGCGCGTACCTTTCTCATCTACCAGCGCAACAGGCCACCCATAGAAAACCCCATTCTCGACCCGCTCTATCATGGCTAATGATGCCGGTGTAAATTGGCTGCGAATGTTAAACGCCAACAACTGCCGGAAGTCCACTCCCTCACGCTCGCGATTACCGATCTTGACCACTAAACGGGCATAATCTGGGTTAGCATCATCCGGTAATGTGATGCCTGCATCTTGCAGTTGCGTCGCGTCGACACGGTCCGTTTGGTAAATCTGCCCAATCACCGTTTCTTGGCCTTCGGGTGTATTGAGCGTGAACTGGGTAATGGGCGTAGGCCAAAAATAGCCCAACCCGCGCGCACCAATAAGAAGCAACACACCAAGGATCGCAATCAAGCTGACACTGACCATGCCTGCGGTTATCCACACCCAAGGGGTTCCTGATTTCATCCATGCGCGCATAAGAGCTCTCATCCCCACCTATAAGTTACTGTACTTGTCACGCAAGCGTTGGCGTACGAGTTCAGCTAAGGTGTTAAATACAAAGGTAAATACAAACAGAATAAATGCGGTTAAAAATAACACGCGATAATGGGAACTCCCCACCTCAGACTCGGGCATTTCAACCGCGATATTGGCGGACAAAGTGCGCAATCCCTCTAACAGATTCCAATCCATGATGGGCGTATTCCCGGTCGCCATCAATACAATCATGGTTTCGCCCACCGCTCGTCCTAGTCCCATCATCACCGCCGAAAAAATACCAGGGCTTGCGGTGAGTAATACCACACGTGTCAATGTCTGCCAGTGAGTGGCCCCTAGGGCCAACGCGCCACTTTTTAAATGCGGTGGTACAGAGAAAATGGCATCTTCCGCAATCGAGAAAATGGTTGGCACTACCGCAAAGCCCATCGCAATACCGACTACCAGTGCGTTACGCTGGTCATAGCCTATCCCTAATTCATGGGTGATAAAGCGACGCGCATCGCCGCCAAACCATAGGTGCTCTAACCAAGGCCCTAATTGCCAAGCCACCAAGGCAATCAGTAACAGGGCCGGAATGATCACCAAGATTTGTGCGTTGTCCGGTAAGCGGCGGCGTACATAGCGCGGGATCATTCGCCAAATCATGCTAAGGCCCAGCAAACAAAGTGGCACCATCAGCAACAGTAAAAATACCGTGGGCAGGTGTTGCTCAACCCAAGGGGCTAACCAGAGCCCGGCTAAAAAGCCGATAATAACGGTTGGCAGTGCCTCAATGGTTTCAACCGTCGGCTTCACGACTTTACGTAACCCCGAAGACATAAAATAGGCAGTATAAATCGCCGCACCAATCGCCATCGGGACGGCAAATGCAAGCGCAAAGAGTGCCACTTTCAGGGTGCCAAAAATCACCGGAACCACGCTTAATTTGGCTTCAAACGTGTCATCCGCAGAAGTGGATTGCCACACATATTGGGGCTCTGCGTACCCTTCGTACCAGACTTTCTCCCAGAGTGAGTGAACACTAACTTCTGGGTGTGGGTTATCGACAGCAAACCATTGCCATACACCATCGGTGGCGGTAATCAGTGCCTGTGCACGAGGAGAAAATGCCATTGCTTGCGGCAAGGTATCGAGCATGGCCGCAAAATAACGTTGCTTTTCGCTGGTCGCATGCAGCAAGCTCAGCCCCCCTTGCTCATCCGCAACCGCAATACTTTTACGATGCAACTCCGGTGAGGCCACAAACTTCCCTTTGGCTGGCTGAAATAACCGCACTTCGGTCAGCGATGGCTGGCCACTTTTCACCACATCAAACCACTGACTCAAGCCGCCATCTTGATGGTGTAACATTAACGAACGCCCACCTGCGAGCAAGGTCATCGCCTGAACCGGACTCTCCACCACATTGGCAAGATTAATGGTTTCACGCACGGCCATCTGTTGCCCGTGAATTCGCCACACCGTCAGTGTGCTGCCTTGGCGAACAAAGAGGCGCTGTCCGTCAGGCGAGAGCGCCATATTATCAACCGGCTCACTCAGCGAGTGCCGTTCAATTCGTCCACTGCGATAAAGCACCAACTCCTGTGTGTGTGTCACCGCCACCAAAACAGGGGCTATATTTTCGCCGTGTAAACTGTCTGGCACAGCGAGCGCTAATTGGCGTAGCGCCGACGAGTCCAGTATCACAGGTAAAGGAAATGCCGCCATACGGCGCAGCTTGGGTAATACCGAGGTACTATCGCCATACTCAGCGCGAAAACGTAGCTGCCAAACACCTACTTGCCCCGGTTTGATTTCTACAGCCATAAAGGGCGCCGTGGCAGGCACTGTCGCCATCGCAGGACGAGGAATATCTGATAAGTTGCGCGCCAACATCACAGTGGCAACTTGGTCGACCTGTAAAGGACGACGAGCTACGGTTAAGGTGCCACTGTCATCAAGCGCATAAACCAGCTGCTCACGATTGTCAGCGCCAATAAAGTGCGGCGTAGCTGGTGTTGGCACACTAAAACGGCCGGTCGGCGTCATACTCGCTTGATGAAAAAGCGGTAACACGACGGTCAGTAAATAAAAGAACAAGAGCAGTAAAGTGACCAATACCATCACGCCACCAAGACGTACTGTATGCCGTGTAAACGTGTCTTTTAAACGTCTTACTCGATTGGCATCTTTGAGTGATGGTGAAGTGTGAGTCATTCGTGCCTCTTGTTTTAGATCAAGCCCTTAATTGTATGTCATTACAATGACATTTTTATGACATCCCTACTCTGAACAGGGATACCACCGAGGGCTGTACGCAATAAAAATGAAACAAACGGGCTTTAGGCTGGCGCAGGTTGATATTGGGCACAGTTTAGCGACTTTACTGCAAAGCAGCATAGACAACACCTTGACCGGCCTCAATAATTGACCCGACAATCGCCGTAAGGATCACGCATGAAACATTTTGTTGTCACACTGATGGGTCCCGATCGCGCTGGGCTGGTTGATCAAATCTCACAGACCATTTTTACGTATCACGGGAGCTGGCAAGCCAGCCGCCTTAGCCAACTCGCCGGACAATTCGCAGGGATCATCCATCTATCTGTATCTGATACCCATGCGGATGCGCTCGTCCATGCGCTTCGCGAATTGGATGGCTTACAGCTGCTGATCACCGACGCCAAACCAGTCACCCCTAACCCGACCACACATACCTTGTCGGTTACGGGCAACGATCGTCGCGGCATTGTTCAAACACTCAGCCAATTACTGGCGGCTCACGGCATCACTATTAATAAACTCAATGCGCAAACACAAAGCGCAGCCAATACCGGTGGGCAAATTTTTACTGCTGATTTTTATCTGGATATTCCGCCGGATGCGGATATCTCCATGTTACACGAAGCCCTTGAAGCACTGTCCGACGATTTGATCGTCGAGTTTGACAGCAATTTCACCCAGTAGAACAGGATTTTCTCACGCTTTATGACATTAGATACTTACCACGTCGACAAAGAATTAAGTTGGCTATCTTTTAACGAACGCGTCCTCCAAGAAGCCGCCGATAAGAGCGTCCCCATTATCGAACGTGTTCGTTTTTTGGGGATTTTCTCCTCCAACCTTGATGAGTTTTATCAAGTGCGTTTCGCGGACGTTAAACGCCGTATCATCATTGACGAAGAGCGTGGGGTCGACAGTCATGCCAAAGAGCTTTTAAGTAAAATTCAAGCGAAAGTCGTCAAGCTAAACCAAGATTTCGACCACCTCTACAACGATATCTTGCTGGAGATGGCGCGCCGCAATATCTTTCTGGTCAACGAACGTCAGCTCACCGATAACCAATCTCAATGGCTAAAGCGCTATTTTCGCAGCAATATTCTGCCCTACATTACGCCTATTATGCTGACCAAAGACGTCGATGTATTGAGCTTTCTGAAAGATGCCTACTCGTACCTCGCCGTACAGCTTAAAAAAGAAGGGGAAGAGCCCAAGTATGCGTTGATTGAGATCCCAACAGATGACCTTGACCGTTTTATTAAAGTCCCTGAGCCCAAGGGGAAACGACAGCGCAAAACCATCATCTTGCTCGACAACATCATTCGCCTATGTCTCGACCAAATTTTCAGCGGCTTCTTCGACTACGACACGATCGATGCTTATGCCATGAAAATGACCCGAGATGCAGAGTACGATCTCACCAATGAGGTGGAGCACAGCCTACTCGAAAATATGTCGGAAAGCTTGGACCAACGCCTCACCGCCCTCCCAGTGCGTTTTGTCTACCAACGGGATATGCCGCCGGAAATGGTGAGTAAACTCATCCAAGTGCTGAAGATTTCTGATTATGACAGCGTCCTACCCGGTGCGCGTTATCATAATTTTCGCGACTTTATCGGCTTTCCTAACGTCGGGCGAAAATATCTGGAAAACCCGCCACTGCCGCCATTCGAATCGGCCGATTTTCAATTACATAACAATGCTTTCGATGCCATTCGTGAGCGCGACATCCTGCTTTACTATCCGTACCACACCTTCCGTCATATGACAGAGCTGGTCCGTCAGGCTTCTTTTGATCCGTCCGTGCGCAGCATTCGCATTAACGTGTACCGAGTGGCAAAGAACTCGCGGATCATTAACTCCATGATTGATGCAGCCAATAACGGCAAGCGTGTGACCGTGGTAGTCGAGCTACAAGCCCGTTTTGATGAAGAAGCCAATATCGAATGGTCGCGCGTGCTCACCGATGCTGGCGTCAAGGTCGTATTTGGTACCCCAGGGCTTAAAATTCACTCCAAGCTTTGCCTGATCTCACGCCGAGAAAATGGCGAATTACGTGATTATGGCCACATTGGCACCGGTAACTTCCACGAAAAAACGGCCCGTATTTATACCGACTTTGCACTCTTTACCGCCGATCAGCAGATCACGTCTGAAATTCGTAAGGTCTTCGAGTTTATCGAAAACCCTTATCGTCCGGTCAAGTTCAATCATTTGATCGTGTCACCACGTAACTCTCGACGCCGCATTCAAAAGCTGATTGAGCGCGAAATCGAACACGCGAAAGCCAAGCGTAAGGCCGGGATCACCTTAAAAGTGAACAACCTTGTCGATAAAAGCTTGGTAAACCTACTTTACCGAGCCAGTAGCGAAGGGGTAAAAATCCGCATGATTGTGCGCGGTATGTGCTCTTTAGTGCCGGGCGTAAAAGGCGTGAGTCAAAATATCAAGGCAATCAGTATCGTTGATCGGTTTTTAGAACACCCACGTGTATTTGCGTTTGAAAATGGCGGTGAGCGTGATGTCTATATCTCTTCCGCCGACTGGATGACCCGCAATATCGATAACCGTATCGAGGTTGGGGCACCCATCCGCGATCCGCGCTTAAAAGATCGCATCATGGACATCCTTGAGATCCAATTTTCCGATCGGACCAAGGCGCGTATCATCGACAAGGAGATGTCGAATACCTATGTTAAACGAGGGAACAAGAAAAAAATTCGATCGCAAATCGAAACTTACGATTTCCTCAAGCAGTTGGAGAGACAGGAACTCAAACACGCGGAAAAGTTGCAGCATGACACTCCCCCAAGCAAGTAATGATAAGCCGCGAGAGATTGCGGCCGTCGATCTTGGCTCTAATAGCTTTCATATGGTGGTTGCCCGCGTGGTCGGGCAAGGCCTACAAATTATCAGTCGCCACAAGCAGCGGGTGCGATTAGCCGCAGGGCTGGATAAAAAGCAGCGCCTAAGCGACGAAGCGATACAACGTGGTGTCGACTGTTTAGCCATGTTTGCCGAACGCCTTAATGGCATTGAGATAGACAACGTACGGATCGCAGCAACCCATACGTTACGCCAAGCCAAAAACGCACATGAATTTATTGAACGGGCGAATCAAGTCTTCCCTTACCCGATTGAAATTATTGCGGGTGAAGAAGAAGCACGCCTGATTTATCTGGGGGTCTCTCACACTCAGCAAAATCTGGGTCGCCGTTTAGTGATTGATATCGGTGGTGGCTCAACCGAGCTTGTGATTGGTGAAGACTTTCAGCCCCTGCTCGTCAATAGCAAACGTATGGGATGTGTCAGCTATAACGAACGCTTTTTCCCACAAGGCGCGCTGAGTGAAAAGCAATTTCTCGCAGCCCAAACGGCTACCCAACAAAAATTGGAAAGCCTGGCGAGTCAATATCGCAAAGCAGGATGGCAAGTCGCGTTAGGCGCATCGGGCACCATTAAAGCCATTCGCGAGGTGGTGATTGGGTTGGGCGATGAGGATGGCATTATCACGCGCAAGCGCTTGGATAATGTGATTGAAAAGCTATTAAAGTTCAAACACAGTGACAGCATCGATTTACCGGGATTGACCGAAGACAGGCAGCCGGTCTTTGCCGCTGGGGTGGCGATTTTATCCGGTGTTCTCGACGCGCTCAAAATTGATGAATTGCGCTTCTCAGATGGTGCTCTGCGTGAAGGCTTGCTGTATGAGATGGAAGAGCGCTTCCAACGCACCGACATCCGTGGCCGAACCACAGATGATATGGCTGCACGCTACAATGTCGACCTTGATCATGCTCGGCGGGTGCAACAGACAGCCGCCCACTTCTATGCACAAGCCGAGCCCGAACAAGGCAGTAAAAAAACGGAATTGGCTGGCTTACTCAATTGGGCTGCTTTATTGCACGAAGTGGGGTTAAGCATTGGATATCCGGGCTATCACAAACATTCGGCGTATATTCTCAGCAATACTAACCTACCTGGTTTTAACCAAGAGCAACAAACCGTCTTGGCAACCCTCGCGCGCTTTCATCGTAAAGCGTTAAAGCTGGGAGAAATGCCCAAATTCACCTTGTTTAAACCCAAACTGATCGAAACGCTTATCTGCGCACTGCGGCTCGCCTGTGTGTTGCACTCACAGCGCAATGACGAAGCTCTCCCCGAGATTACGGTGACTATCGATAAAAACGGCGGTTGGCAGCTGCAGTTTCCCAAAGGCTGGCTGGGTGATAATCGCTTACTTGCGGCCGACCTGACCGCAGAGCAAGACTACTGGCAAGCGGCCGGCTGGTCGCTTCGTTTTAGCGACTAATTCAATCCAAGTGCGTGGCGCTGCGCATGCACCACTTGCGCCGGGAGGGGAATATACCCTTCTCGGCTTACTTCCTTTTGCCCTTGAGCAGAGAGGATATACCCCATAAACGCGGCCTCAAGCGGAGCTAGGGGCGCGTTGGGTGCTTTATTGATATAGAGGTATAAATACCGTGTTAGTGGGTAATCACCGTCGCGAATTGACTGCTGAGTCGGCAGAACAGCGGGCTTGCCGGGATGACCGACGGCGAGCATTTTCGCCCCCGACGCTTGGTGACCCATCCCCGCGTATCCGATCGCATTTAATGAAGAGGCCACGGACTGCACCACAGATGCCGATCCCGGTTGCTCGTTGACATTGGCGCGAAAGTCACCACGACACAATGCCGCCTGTTTAAAGTAGCCATAGGTGCCGGATACCGAGTTACGCCCAAATAATTGTAGATCGCGATGTTGCCAACGCCCCGTAAGCCCTAACTGCCCCCAGCGGGTAATAGGCTCACTCGCCCCACACCAGAGCGTTCGCGAAAAGATAGCATCCAGCTGATTGAAGTTAATTCTCTGTAGTGGGTTATCTTGGTGGACATAAACCGCCATGGCATCAATCGCTACCGGCACAGCGGTGGGTGGATAACCGAATCGAGCTTGGAACGCATTTTCTTCACTGACCCGCATCGGACGGCTCATTGGGCCAAGTTGTGCTGTACCTTCCACCAGCGCGGGGGCCGCCGAGGCAGAGCCGGGGGTTTGCAGCTGGACATTTACGCCCGGGTACAAACGCTTAAACCCGTCGGACCACGCCGCCATCATGTTGCCTAGGGTATCCGAACCTACGGAGTTTAGGTTCCCCGAAACCCCGCTGATACGCTGATATTCCGGCAGCATTGACTGGGTCGTATGGCTCTGGGCCAGTGCAGTCCAAAGCAGGCTGACACAGAGTATGCCCCACCTTAACATGCCAATCGCTCCGGCAGCGTAAATGCAAAGGTACTGCCCATCCCTACCTCACTTTGGATCTCGAGCTCCGCATCATGATGGCTCAGGGCGTGCTTGACGATTGCTAAACCCAGGCCGCTGCCACCGGTTTCACGAGAGCGCGCCTTATCGACACGATAAAAGCGTTCGGTTAAGCGATCGAGGTGTTGCGGAGGAATGCCTTCGCCACTATCCGTGACTTCTAAACGCGGACCTTTGTCGGTGCGATACCATTTGACGGAAATCGCCGCCTGCGCTGGGGTATGCTTCACCGCGTTATAGACTAAATTGGAAATCGCGCTGCGGAGTTGGTCGTCATTGCCTTTTACTTTTAGGCTCTTATCAACATCAAACGTCAGCACATGCTCACGATCACCACTCAAGGTTTGCGCCTCTTTTTGCAAAACATCCAGCATGGCTGGCACATCAACATCGTGATCTAATTCTGGTTTTGCGGCCGCCTCAATTTTGGATAACGTCAGGAGTTGCTCAACCAGTGATTCCATGCGCGATAGCTGTTCAGTCATAACACCATGCGCTTTCGGCCACATCGGTCCTATCACCATGTCAGGATCTTCTGTCATCTCGAGATATCCGCGCAACACCGTCATTGGTGTACGCAGTTCATGTGAGACATTGGCGAAGAAGTTGCGTCGCATTCCTTCCAGCTGTTTGAGTTGGGTGATATCACGCACCACCATCAAGAACTCTCCCTCGGCATAGGGCATGGTACGAAATTCTAAGGTACGCGCACTGTTGATGTGGGAGCGCATTTCTAACGGTATATCGTAATTTGCCTCGGCGATGTAGCTGACAAACTCGGGCGCTCGAATAAGATTACTGATATGTTGGCCATTATCATCTGGCATTCGCAAGCCAAGGAGTTCTTGTGCCAGCTTGTTACACCACACAATCGAGCCATCACTTTCAAAGACTACCACCGCATCGGGCAAGGATTCGGCCCCGTTGCGGAAACGACGGATCAGGTTTGCTAACTCTTTGCGACGGCGGCGATTACGTTTTTGAAGCCGATAAATGCCATTAAACAATGGCTCCCAAGAGCCTGTGCCTGAAGGCGGGGTCAGGCTTTTATCTTTCCATAGCCAGTCGGACAGTTTGATTTGTTGATGCAGATGCCAAAGCAACATGGCAACCGTTGCACCCAATAGCAACCAAGGCAGGCCACCGAACAGCCAGCCAATAATAAACCAAGGCAAATAAAAAAAAGCCAGCTCCCAAGCTAGCTTCTTCCAAGACAGTCGTTCGACCATTTACTCTCCATCCACCCCAACGTATGTGGAGCGCTTTCTATCTTTTTAGTTGCGTGTCGAGAAGCGATATCCTGCGCCACGTACGGTTTGCACTAACTTATCATGGCCACCCGCTTCAAGCGCTTTGCGCAAACGCCGGATATGCACATCAACGGTACGATCTTCAACATACACATTGGTACCCCAAACGTTATTCAAAAGCTGCTCACGGCTGTAGACACGCTCTTGGTGCGTCATAAAAAAGTGCAGCATTTTAAATTCGGTTGGCCCCATATCGAGCGGTTCATCATTAGCCGTCACACGGTGCGAGACAGGGTCTAACTTGAGGCCTTGTACATCAATCACATCGTCCAGTGTGGTCGGTGATACGCGACGCATCACCGCTTTTAAGCGTGCCATGAGCTCTTTCGGTGAAAAAGGTTTGGTAATGTAATCATCCGCGCCAACTTCTAGGCCTCGGACTTTATCTTCCTCTTCCCCACGCGCGGTCAGCATTACTACAGGAATTTGTCGGGTCAGTTCATCGCGCTTGAGGTGCTTAATCAAGTTAATCCCCGATCCGCCCGGTAACATCCAATCCATGAGGATCATTTCCGGATAAGGCTCGCAAATTTGCGCCAGCGCTGAGTCGTAGTCTTCGGCCTCTACCGTTTGGTAGCCTTTTTGCTCCAGCACAAAGCACAGCATCTCTCGGATCGGCGCTTCGTCCTCAACAACTAGAATCCTTCTAACCATGATAATTACCTAGTGTTATCATTTAACTGGCGCCATTATGTGGATTTATTATGACATTTTTGTGACCCAGCGCGAGCAAATTCCCCGCCCTTTGTGCATGCTGTGACCTAGCCAACACCTTGCTGTGTGACCAGCACGCGACTTGCACCTCCGCCCTGACTGTCTACGCGAACTTGGGCGCCAATCCGCTCGACCAACGTACTCACATGAGAGATCACACCAATTTGGCGTCCATCCGCTTGCAGGGTATCGAGACACGACAGCGCCATCTCTAAGCTGTCGGGGTCCAAGGTGCCAAAGCCTTCATCGATAAACAGCGATCCTAACTGACGAGTATCTGCCGCTAATGAGGCGAGCGCCAGTGCCAGCGACAAAGAAACCAAGAAACTCTCTCCTCCAGAGAGGGATTCCACGCTGCGCACTTCATCTCCCATATCATGATCCACCACCTGCAATGCTAACAAACTGTCGGGTACGGTTTGCAGCGCGTAGCGAGGGGAGAGCGAAGCAAGGTGCTCGTTGGCAATCTCCACCAGCTGGGCGAGTGTGAGTGATTGGGCAAGGTTACGAAATTTGGCACCGCTGGCCGAGCCAATTAAGTCGGCCAGTTTTAGCCATTGTTCCGTTTTGCTGCGCTGGGTATCAATTTTGTCCGTTAAACTCCCCGCTTGCTGACGTGCCTGCTCGGCTTGCGTCAGCCGATGACGAATATCGAACACACGCTGTTCAGCCTGCTCTTGCGCGTGTTGCCACTCGGCTTGCTGCGTCTCCAAGACTGTCTCGTCATCTGTCAGCGCTTGTTCATCAAACCACGCTTTGGCGGTCGCAATGGCCTGATGACAATGATTTAGCTGCTGTTCACGTTCTTCAAAGCGTGTTTTTGCTTCCTGATAGCGCGCCTCAATCTGGTTTAAAGCTTGGCGTTCATCCGCCCGCCAAGCCTCGCTCAATGACAAATGCGCCATCAAAGTATACTGACTCATTCCCAGCGCAGGTTGCCAATGGATCCAACGCCTAACGGCGGTACGATAGTGCTGATTAGCATCTTGCCGTTGCTGCTGCAAAGTTTGCTGACGGGCTTGCAAGCCGGCGCGTTGTTCACTGGCTTGCGTATACGCCTTTTCCGCCTCAGCTCGACGCTGGCGCTGCGCGTCTATGCGTGATTTGTACTCATTTTCTAAGCTCGCAAGATCCTGATCCCCCACCAGCGCTTGTCGCGCCGCCATACGCTGCTGATGTTGTTGGGCCAAGTTCACCAATTGCGTCTGACGTGACTGAATGGCATCTGACAAGCTCTGACACTGCTGTGTGAGCGTGGCAAGCTCGGTGTCGGTACGCTGCTTTTCTTCCGCCATCCCCTCACGCTCCGCTTGCAAAGCGCGGTATTGCTGGATTTTTTGCTCCATTTGCCGAATGTAACGTGCGGAGCCAACTTGTTGTAAGCTGGCCTGCCATTGGCCTTTGCCTAGCTGTTTATCGAGTGCTTCGCAGCGACTATCACGCTGAGCTTGTTGCTGGTGCCATTGTTCGTCAATGGCGCTAAGGCGTGTTTCACATTCGGTTAGCGCTTGGTCTAAGTGATGACGACGGGCAACAAGCTGCTCTCGAGCTTGTTGCAACTCACTGAGTGCCGCATCAATCTGCTGAATATGGGCAAGCTGTTGCTGACGTTCGGTCATGCCTTGATAACAGGCCACATAGTCCGCTTGCGTCTGTTGGGCACGAGCTTCAATATCGATGAGCACATCACGCAGTGGCGTCTGACTGTCGATGTCACTATCCAATTCAGCGATGGCAACACGCAGCCCTTTTTCGTATTGATCACGCTCCGCCTGCCATACTTGTCCCTGCTCTCGCAACTCAGCACATGCATGCTCACTTTGCTGGTGTTGCTTTTGCCAGTAGTAATATTCTGCTTGGCTTTGATTGAGTGTCGCTTGCAGCTCAGCAAGACGCGTTTGCTGCTGATCAATCAAGCTTTCCACCACGGGCGCATGGTGTAAGTAAGGATGCTCAGTCGCCCCACAAAGCGGACAAGGGTCTCCCTCGTTAAGCGCCTGACGCAAGTCTTCCAACTCCATCACGGCCATCGCTTGCTGCAAACTGTGACGTGCTTCGTCAACCTGAGCTTGTTGGCGCGTTACCGTGTCTTTCAAACGCGTTAGGTGGGTTTGGCTATTGCGGAAAATGGCATCAAATTTTTCGAACTCCAACTGATTATGTTGACAGCGCTCGTCCCAGTATTGCCAGTTATGTGCTTCATTTAAAACCGCCTCTTGTAGGCGACGGGTAGACTGCAATTGGCTATAGCGCGCTTGTTCGGCTTCTTGCTCCGCGATCAGGCGATCGGGTTCTGCAGCCGCTCGTTTTGTTTTTAACTGGTCGCTGCTGGCATCCACTTGCGCAATATCCTGCTCAAGCTTATCGCGCTGAGGGCGCCATTGCTGGGCTTGCTGCTGTCGCTGTCTGTGCTCATCACTCAGTGCGGCTAGCGCATCTTGGCAATCAAGAAACTGCTTGAGGTTGTCAAACACCGGCTGATAGTGCTCAGCCACGTGACCGAAATCGCCAAACGCTGCCAGTTGCTCAGCAATGATCGTTTCACGATGCACCAAATGCTGTGCATGGGCACGGGTTTGTTCAAGGGTCTGTTGCGCTTGACGCCATTTTTGCTGTTCTTCATTGAGGGTAATGTTTTGCTCACGCATTTGCTCATCAAGACTGGCTAATTGGGTCTCGATTTGCTGAGCCTCACGCACCTTCGGCTCTATATCAGCCCACGCTTGCTCGGCATCGGTCAATGCGCGATTGGCTTCTCGCCAACGATCCGCTTGTCGCTCATAGTCGGCGGCAACAGCCTGTTCATCTCGGGCTAGTGCAGCTAGATCTTTCCCCAAGGATAGGGACTGCCACTGGTAACGCTGCAGCGCATTGAGATCCTCTCGCGCCGCTTGGGCACGTTCAATCTGTGCCAATGTCTCTCGGCGCGCTTCCACACCCGCTTTTTCTTGTTCCGCCTCATCCAGTGCCACTTGCGCGTCATCAAGTGCTTGTTGCGCCTGCGCTAAGTGGGTATGTTGCTGGCGGTAGTCGTTCAGCATTTTGAGTTGGTGTTGATGATGTTTGACCGCCTGTTGGCATTGGGCTTGTTCATCTACCAATTGCTGCTCTTCATCTTCGCTCAGGAGCTGAATGTCACCGAGCTGTTGCATGAGCTGATCCAGTGCTTGTTTTTCATCACGGGCACGCTCATGGGCCATTTGGGATAAACGGCTGTAAATTTCGGTGCCAGTCATCCGCTCCAGCAGTGCTGCGCGATCATCTGCTGACGCTTTCAAAAAAGCCGCGAAATCCCCTTGGGGGAGCATCACCGCACGACGAAACTGCTCGTAGCTGAGCCCGACCAGACGCTCAATTTCACTGAGCACTTCCTGTTTCTTTCCTGCAAAACGTTGGCCGGTGGTGAGGTTTTCGAGCCAATGCTCACTGGCTTGGATCCGGCCATCGGCTTTTCCTCGCGCGCGACGTACCGACCAATGGGCACGCCAGCGACTGCCGTCATGGGCAAAGAAGTCGACTTCTGCGTAACCTTCACCTTTTCCTCGCGACAAAATACTGCGCACATCGTTGGCTTTAACTCGGGTTGCAGGATCGCCGAGACCAATATCCGCATCGTTCTTTTTGTTGGCTTGAAAGCGCGGGATCTTGTCATATAACGCAAGACAGATAGCATCTAACAACGTGGATTTACCGGCCCCCGTTTTGCCGGTGATCGCAAACAAACCGCTATCACCCAAAGGGCCCTTTGAAAAGTCCAACTCAAACGGGTGTTGAATACTGGCCAGGTTCTCGCCACGTAATGCCAGAATTTTCATCGTTTATTGGTCCTCATCCTGTTCCAGTTGTTCAAGCAAATGTGAAAAAGTCGCTGCGATAGCCGGATCCGGCTCACCTTGATATTTTTGCTGCCAGCCGTGACGGAAAACTTGAAACGGCTCGACATCAGACAAGCGCTGCTCACGAAATTGGCGCTCGTGGGTGCGGTCACGATAGTGCGGCGTTATCTTCGCCAAACGGATAGGCTGCCCCTCTAGCGCCGCGAGGATCTTCTCACGCAACATCGGTTGCGGGGCATCCAATAGAACAGGCACTTCCAATAACGGCTGCATATCCAGCGATAGTGAGGAAAGGGTCAGCGCCTGCAGCGCTTCTATCACTTCATTAAGCGGAGCAGGCTTGTCTGGCACACGCAGTAAGTCGACCTGTCGCGGTACTTCAAGAGAGCGAATATCGGCAAGCTGCGCCCCCTCTAACGTGACAGCGAGCACTTGATGGCGATAGTGTCGCTCTGACAGAGACAGTGGGATCGGCGAACCACAATAGCGAATTCGCTCTTGCTTCGCGACCCGCTGGGCAAGGTGCAAATGTCCAAGTGCCACATAGGCAACATCCTTGGCAAAAATATCAGCCGGCAGCGCATGCTGGTTGCCCCCGAGAATGCGTCGCTCAGACATTTCTGATAGCTGCCCACTCGCCATATAAACATGCCCCATCGCAATCAGCGCTTGGCTCCCCGTGCATTTGGCGCGCGCCGCTTGTTCAGTTTGCTGATAAATCTGTCGCACCCCTTCGATGAGACGATCATCGTCTTCCCCCAATCCTTCCGTGCGTAAATCACTGCTACGTAAAAAAGGCACAGCCATCACCCAAGCGGCGGTTTGCCCCTGTTTGTCCGTCACCGGCACCATCATACGCTCAGTATCTAAACTACCATCGCTGTGCCGTGAGATAGCACCAATTAAGTGTAAATCAAAGGCTTTGAGTAGCTCGTGTGGCGCATCGAGTTTGCTAGGTGAGTCATGGTTCCCACCGGTAATAATCACATTCAGTTGGGGCAATGCCTTAGCCATATCCGCTAAGAAGCGGTATAGCATACGCCAAGCGCTGGCAGGCGGATTGGCACTATCGAAGATGTCTCCGGCAACCAACAAGGCATCCGCTTCTTCATCTATCAATTGCTGCTGTAGCCAATCAAGAAACGCTTGGTGCTCTTGCTGACGATCATAGCCATGCAATTGGTGGCCAAGGTGCCAATCTGAGGTATGAATGATTTTTAACACTGCTGGGGTTATCCGTTGGTTGAAAAAAGACGAGGTCATGGACACTCGCCAATGTCGCGAGCCGGGTAAAATTCTACGCTAATTGCAGCGACATTCGAGGATGAATGCAATACCATGTTGGCTTTCTCACAACTGGATGGATAAAGCCTCGCCATGATTTGGTTTAAGAACTTACTCGTCTACCGCCTCACCCGTGACATTCCTCTCGATCCCGAACAGCTCGAAAGCCAACTCAAAGAGTTCGACTTTACCCCTTGCGGCAGCCAGGACATGCAGAAGTTCGGCTGGGATAAAGCATTGGGTAAGCACGGCGACATGCTGACCCATGTCAGCGGCGGCAATATTTTGATCCGGGCACGCAAAGAAGAAAAGCTGCTCCCTGCCTCAGTGATCAAAGATGCGTTAGAAGAAAAAGTTGATGCCATGGAGCAAGCCCAAGGCCAACGTTTGAAAAAACGCGAAAAAGACAGCCTAAAAGATGATGTTGTCATGGAGTTGCTCCCGCGCGCTTTTACCCGCCAAAGCCAGATGTGCGCCCTTCTCATGCCGGCAAAAGGGCTGGTTCTGGTCGATGCGGCCAGTATTAAAAAAGCCGAAGAGCTACTTGCCTTACTCCGTAAATCCATCGGTAGCTTACCGGTTGTGCCCGTCGAAACCCAAACACCGGTGGAACACGCCATGACAGAATGGGTTAAACAAAGCAGCGCGCCTCAGGGCTTCCACCTTGGTGATGAGGCTGAACTCAAAGCACTGCTTGAAGAAGGTGGGGTGATTAAATGCAAACAGCAAGATCTCACCAGTGAAGAAATTCACGCTCACCTCGATGCCGACAAACAAGTCACCAAACTCGCCATGGACTGGCAAGAACAAATCCATTTTGTGTTGGGCGATGATCTCAGCCTTAAACGCCTGAAGTTTTCAGAAGAGTTACGCGATCAAAACGCGGATATCGACCGCGAAGATATCGCGGCCCGACTGGATGCTGACTTGTCGTTGATGTGCGGTGAGCTCGATGTATTACTTGATGGATTATTCACGACCCTCGGCGGTTTACAAACCGACTAGTCGCCCGAGTGAGCCTTTGCATACTGATGCAACAGGCTTAATCCACACAAAGACTAGGTAATTCCTGCTGGTAGTGTGGGCACTGTCACAGTAAAATAGCGCCCACACTCACCTTCACTATGAAGGTGCCTGACTTACACTCAGACTTTAGCTAGGAATTATGTTTACTCCAGAACTACTCTCACCCGCCGGTAGCCTTAAAAACATGCGCTACGCATTCGCCTATGGGGCTGATGCCGTTTACGCCGGACAACCGCGTTACAGCTTACGTGTGCGTAATAACGAATTTAACCACGAGAACTTGAAAATCGGGATCGATGAAGCCCACGCTCAGGGCAAAAAGTTCTATGTGGTCTGTAACATTCAGCCGCACAATGCCAAGCTGAAAACTTTTATCCGCGATTTACAACCTATCATCGATATGGGTCCTGATGCGCTGATCATGTCAGATCCAGGCCTTATCATGATGGTGCGTGAGCATTTCCCCGATATGGCAATTCACTTGTCAGTACAAGCCAACGCGGTGAACTGGGCGACAGTGAAGTTCTGGTATTCGCAAGGCGTTGAACGCGTAATCCTCTCACGTGAGCTGTCGCTTGAAGAGATCGAAGAGATCCGCAAACAATGCCCAGAGATGGAGCTTGAAGTATTTGTGCACGGCGCACTGTGCATGGCTTACTCGGGTCGTTGTCTGCTCTCCGGCTACATCAACAAGCGCGATCCTAACCAAGGTACCTGTACCAATGCGTGCCGCTGGGACTATAAGGTTCACGAAGCCAAAGAAGACGATGCCGGCCAAGTGGTACAAGTACAGGAAGTCACGCCAACATTGGGTGAAGGTCAGCCTGTCGACGATGTGGTTTTGCTTGAAGAAGGCCGTCGCCCCGGTGAATTAATGGCCGCCTATGAAGATGAGCACGGCACTTACATTATGAACTCAAAAGACCTCCGTGCCATTCAGCACGTTGAACGCCTGACCCAAATGGGCGTTCACTCGCTGAAAATCGAAGGTCGGACGAAGTCCTTCTACTACTGCGCTCGAACAGCCCAAGTTTATCGTCAGGCGATTGATGATGCCGTGGCCGGTAAGCCTTTCGATGAAAGCCTCATGAGCACACTGGAAAACCTCGCGCACCGCGGTTATACCGAAGGTTTCTTACGTCGCCATACACACGACAGCTACCAAAACTATGATTACGGCTATTCGGTCTCTGACCAACAGCAATTTGTGGGTGAGTTTACCGGTAAGCGCCGTGGCGATTTAGCGGAAGTTGCCGTGAAGAACAAGTTTGTTTTAGGTGATAGCCTTGAGCTCATGACGCCGAAAGGCAACGTCCACTTCACTCTTGAAGTCATGGAAAACCGCAAATCAGAGTCTATCGACGATGCCAAAGGTAATGGTCACTTTGTGTTTATTCCTGTGCCAGAAGATATGGACTTGGAATACGCACTACTGATGCGTAACCTACAATCAGGTCAAGATACGCGTAATCCATCAGGAAAGTAGTATGGCATTACTCATCACGGATAAATGCATAAACTGCGATATGTGTGAACCCGAGTGTCCCAACGGGGCTATCTCTATGGGTTCCGAGATCTTTGAGATCGAGCCAGATTTATGCACCGAGTGTAAAGGTCACTACGAAAAGCCGACGTGCCAGTCAGTCTGCCCGATCTCCAAATGCATTATCACCGACCCTGATAATGTCGAGACCGAGGAGCAACTCCTAGAAAAGTTTGTGGTCATTCAAGGGATGGCCTAAACCATTAAAAGCGCCGCAAGGCGCTTTTTTTATGTCTATATCAACCTACAACGGTGAACTATTGATAAGCGCGTAGCAATAATGCATGACAGTCTAGAGTAACGACGTTGCATTGAGACACTCAGGCTCGCACATATCGCAGTTTATGCATTCATCAAGCCGCGACTAAGCATGCGTTAGTAAAAACGTATAGTGAAAGGCGAGCGAAACACTCCACGCCGTGCAATTCTCTAACATGAATAAGCTCTTGAATTAGGGACGCCTTAAACGCAAAAAACCCCAGCTTTTCAGCTAGGGTTTCTAAGTAGTGGCGGAGTGGACGGGACTCGAACCCGCGACCCCCGGCGTGACAGGCCGGTATTCTAACCAACTGAACTACCACTCCGCACCAATTCTGTATGATTAAAGGCTTATATCTCTTTGCTTTAATCAATTGTATTCAAAGCCTGGCGATGTCCTACTCTCACATGGGGAGACCCCACACTACCATCGGCGCTGCTTCGTTTCACTACTGAGTTCGGCATGGAGTCAGGTGGGTCCAAAGCGCTATGGTCGCCAAGCAAAATTTTGTGTGTCTTCACTTTTCAGTCAAAACACTTAATCTAGAAAGCTGTTCGTTCTCGCCACAATCAACTGGCTTATTTCAAGTCCAACCCAAAACCTCTTGGGTGTTGTATGGTTAAGCCTCACGGGCAATTAGTACAGGTTAGCTCAACGCCTCACAGCGCTTACACACCCTGCCTATCAACGTCGTAGTCTACGACAACCCTTTAGAGAGCTCGAAGCTCTAGGGATGACTCATCTCGGGGCCAGCTTCGCGCTTAGATGCTTTCAGCGCTTATCTGTGCCGAACTTAGCTACCGGGCAATGCGTCTGGCGACACAACCCGAACACCAGCGGTTCGTCCACTCCGGTCCTCTCGTACTAGGAGCAGCTCCCCTCAATCATCCAACGCCCACGGCAGATAGGGACCGAACTGTCTCACGACGTTCTAAACCCAGCTCGCGTACCACTTTAAATGGCGAACAGCCATACCCTTGGGACCGACTTCAGCCCCAGGATGTGATGAGCCGACATCGAGGTGCCAAACACCGCCGTCGATATGAACTCTTGGGCGGTATCAGCCTGTTATCCCCGGAGTACCTTTTATCCGTTGAGCGATGGCCCTTCCATTCAGAACCACCGGATCACTATGACCTACTTTCGTACCTGCTCGAGCCGTCACTCTCGCAGTTAAGCGGGCTTATGCCATTGCACTAACCTCACGATGTCCGACCGTGATTAGCCCACCTTCGTGCTCCTCCGTTACTCTTTGGGAGGAGACCGCCCCAGTCAAACTACCCACCAGGCACTGTCCTCACCCCGGATAACGGGGCTAAGTTAGAACATCAAACATACAAGGGTGGTATTTCAAGGATGGCTCCACAGCAACTGGCGTCGCCGCTTCAAAGCCTCCCACCTATCCTACACATGTAGGCTCAATGTTCAGTGCCAAGCTGTAGTAAAGGTTCACGGGGTCTTTCCGTCTAGCCGCGGGTACACAGCATCTTCACTGCGATTTCAATTTCACTGAGTCTCGGGTGGAGACAGCGTGGCCATCATTACGCCATTCGTGCAGGTCGGAACTTACCCGACAAGGAATTTCGCTACCTTAGGACCGTTATAGTTACGGCCGCCGTTTACCGGGGCTTCGATCAATGGCTTCTCTTGCGATAACCACATCAATTAACCTTCCGGCACCGGGCAGGCGTCACACCGTATACGTCATCTTTCGATTTTGCACAGTGCTGTGTTTTTAATAAACAGTTGCAGCCACCTGGTATCTGCGACTGCCCATAGCTCCATCCGCAAGGGACTTCACCCCGGGCAGCGTACCTTCTCCCGAAGTTACGGTACCATTTTGCCTAGTTCCTTCACCCGAGTTCTCTCAAGCGCCTTGGTATTCTCTACCCGACCACCTGTGTCGGTTTGGAGTACGGTTGCTACTTACCTGAAGCTTAGAGGCTTTTCCCGGAAGCATGGCATCAATGACTTCACCACCTTGGTGGCTCGACATCGTGTCTCGGCCTTGATTTCCCGGATTTGCCTAAGAAATCAGCCTACGCACTTGAACCTGGACTACCATCGCCAGGCCCACCTAGCCTTCTCCGTCCCCCCATCGCAGTAAGCAGCAGTACGGGAATATTAACCCGTTTCCCATCGACTACGCCTTTCGGCCTCGCCTTAGGGGCCGACTTACCCTGCCCCGATTAACGTTGGACAGGAACCCTTGGTCTTCCGGCGAGGAGGTTTTTCACCCCCTTTATCGTTACTCATGTCAGCATTCGCACTTGTGATACCTCCAGCATGCCTCTCAGCACACCTTCAACAGCTTACACAACGCTCCCCTACCCAATATCCATAAGGACATTGCCGCAGCTTCGGTGTATCGCTTAGCCCCGTTACATCTTCCGCGCAGGCCGACTCGACCAGTGAGCTATTACGCTTTCTTTAAATGATGGCTGCTTCTAAGCCAACATCCTGGCTGTCTGAGCCTTCCCACATCGTTTCCCACTTAGCGATAACTTTGGGACCTTAGCTGGCGGTCTGGGTTGTTTCCCTCTCCACGACGGACGTTAGCACCCGCCGTGTGTCTCCCGGATAGTACTTACTGGTATTCGGAGTTTGCAAAGGGTTGGTAAGTCGGGATGACCCCCTAGCCTTAACAGTGCTCTACCCCCAGTAGTATTCGTCCGAGGCGCTACCTAAATAGCTTTCGGGGAGAACCAGCTATCTCCGAGTTTGATTGGCCTTTCACCCCTAGCCACAGGTCATCTCCTAACTTTTCAACGTTAGTGAGTTCGGTCCTCCAGTTGATGTTACTCAACCTTCAACCTGCCCATGGCTAGATCACTCGGTTTCGGGTCTAATGCTAGCAACTACACGCCCAGTTAAGACTCGGTTTCCCTACGGCTCCCCTATGCGGTTAACCTTGCTACTAACATTAAGTCGCTGACCCATTATACAAAAGGTACGCGGTCACCCCACAAAGGAGGCTCCCACTGCTTGTACGTAGACGGTTTCAGGTTCTATTTCACTCCCCTCACAGGGGTTCTTTTCGCCTTTCCCTCACGGTACTGGTTCACTATCGGTCAGTCAGGAGTATTTAGCCTTGGAGGATGGTCCCCCCATGTTCAGACAAGATATCACGTGTCCCGTCCTACTCGTTTTCACGACTAAGGCGCTGTCGGTTACGGGGCTATCACCCTTTATTGCCAGGTTTTCCAACCTGTTCACCTAACGCCTAAGCCGCTTAAGGGCTGCTCCGGGTTCGCTCGCCGCTACTGCCGGAATCTCAATTGATTTCTTTTCCTTCGGGTACTTAGATGTTTCAGTTCCCCGAGTTCGCCTCTTAGCGCTATGTATTCACGCTAAGATACCTGCTTATGCAGGTGGGTTTCCCCATTCGGAAATCCCAGACTCAAATGGCTTTTACTGCCTTATCTGGGCTTATCGCAAGTTAATACGTCCTTCATCGCCTCTGACTGCCAAGGCATCCACCGTCTACGCTTAGTCACTTAACCATACAACCCCAAGAGGTCTTTTTTGCTCGAGATTGCCTAAAAAAGAAATCTACGTCGCAAAACCACTGAGTGTTGAATCATCAACTAATTAAGGTTTTGTTTTTGCCGGACTCAAAATAGAGACTTTGCTTATCACTAAGACAAAGCCCAAGCACACTTGATTGTGTGAGTGACATTTCTGTCACTGATTGAGAACTTTACTGTCACTCTTTAAAGAATGACTTGTCAGCTTTCCAGATTGTTAAAGAGCATGGGTTTGCCATCAGGCAAGCCACTTTTTAAAGATTCTTAAGCAAAAACCTTTAAAGAGTGGTGGAGCTAAGCAGGATCGAACTGCTGACCTCCTGCGTGCAAAGCAGGCGCTCTCCCAGCTGAGCTATAGCCCCACATTGATATTGCTTTGACCAACACATTTGGGGATGTGTTGGTGGGTCTGAGTGGACTTGAACCACCGACCTCACCCTTATCAGGGGTGCGCTCTAACCACCTGAGCTACA